>NZ_BAABLD010000011.1:0-176903 GCF_039544165.1 Viridibacterium curvum | reverse complement strand
ACGAAGTCGCGCCGATGATAGTGCGGATTGCCCGCGTGAAAGTAGGTCATCGTCAGACTCCCCACAACACAACGCCCCTCAGCTCAATGCTGCAGGGGCGTTGGCGTTTCTGACGACATTCCTCATAACTACTCCTCCATATCCTCCGGCTTCTTCGAACTGCTCCTGTCATCGTTGCCCTTCTGTTCACGAAGTTGATCACGACGACCCAACGCCGAAACCTGACGCTGGTGTAACGTGTCAAATGCCTTCATCCGACTGCGCTCGTGTAACCACGACGCCTGACCTAGGGCTGTTTGATGCTTCGATTGGGTGACGATTTGCTGTTGATGCGCGATCGCTTCATCCAGTTTTCCGAGGAAACTGCTGTAGTTTCGCCAGGCATCCGGGCCAATCCCTTCTTTTGCCGCTGACATGAACTTGTCGCGATACTCCTTCCGGTAGTTTTCGAGAAGCTCAAGTCGCTTGCTAGCCATGGCTTCCGATGCCAACAACTCTCCCAGTCGTACGCCGGCGTTGTCGAGTTTGACGTGTGCGTGCTCCAGCAGCATCTTGATAGGGTCTTTGTTCATCAGCGTTCAACCCCGAAAAGATGGTGCAGCCCGCCGAGGCTTTGTTCGAAATCTGCTTGCTCCTGGATTTTCTGTTGCAGGAACGATTCAAGTGCGGGATACATCCTGACGGCTTCGTCGAGCAACGGGTCAGCCCCGGCTTGATAGGCGCCGACTGCAATAAGGTCACGTGAGCGCTGATAGCGGGAAAACAGTTGCTTGAAGCGGCGTACTAGCTCGAAATGGGAAGGCCGGATGAGTCCGTGCATTGCGCGCGAGATCGATTGTTCGATGTCGATGGCTGGATAGTGGCCTTGGTCGGCCAGCGCACGCGTCAATACGAAGTGTCCGTCAAGAATGGCTCGCGCAGAGTCTGCGATGGGGTCCTGCTGGTCATCGCCTTCGGCGAGAACTGTGTAGAACGCGGTGATTGAGCCACCTCCTTCCGGACCGTTACCGGCACGCTCCACGAGAGCGGGGAGGCGCGCGAAAACGGATGGTGGATAACCGCGTGTTACTGGCGGCTCGCCAATGGCCAAGGCGATTTCCCGTTGTGCCATGGCGTAGCGGGTGAGCGAATCCATGATCAGCAGCACTTGTTTGCCTTGATCGCGGAAGTACTCGGCAACGGTGGTTGCGTACGCCGCACCTTGCAAGCGCATCAGTGGGCTTGTGTCTGCCGGTGCAGCGACGACCACCGAGCGCGCTAGACCCTCGGGGCCAAGATTGTGCTCGATGAACTCCTTGACCTCGCGCCCCCGTTCGCCAATCAGCCCGACGACGATGACGTCGGCCGCGGTGTAGCGCGCCATCATGCCGATGAGCACGGATTTGCCGACGCCGGAGCCTGCGAACAAGCCGAGACGCTGTCCGCGGCCAACGGTCAGCAGTGCATTGACCGCGCGTATGCCAACGTCAAGGCTGCGAGCAATTGGCGCCCGGGCGAGTGGGTTGATGGGGCGACTTTGCAGGGAGCGGGTGTGTATCGTCTGAAGTGGTCCGAGACTGTCAAGGGGGCGACCCGCGCCGTCGAGCACACGTCCGAGTAGTTCGTCTCCGACAGGCAGGTGTTTGGCGCGATCGGATGCACGGCGCCGCGGCTCGACGCGTTCAGCCGCACTGGCGATCGGCTGCACGGGTTCGTTGGGAATCACCTGGGCGCCGGGGGCAAGTCCGAATACGTCGTCGGTTGGCATCATGAACAGCTTGTCGCCGGAGAAACCGACGACTTCGGCTTCGACACCACCGCCACCAGGTACGAGGATGCGGCAACCCGAGCCCAGTGGGAGTTTCAGGCCGGCAGCCTCCATCACGAGGCCATTGATGCGCGTGAGACGACCTGAGAGTTGATAGGGAGGCGCTGCCCGCGAAAGCTTGCGACAGTCTTTGAGAAACGCACGCCAGGTAGGGCCGAAGTGTTCCATGCGCCTATTCTTCGCTGAACTGCGCTGCGCTGCGCGAGATGTTCTCGACAACCCGGCGCCAGCGAGTCGCGATCTGGGCGTCTATCTGACCGCCGGCAGAATCGATAAGGCAGCCTCCACGTGTGACACTTTCGTCCTCGAGCAGGCGATGCGCGTTGGCACTCAGTTGGTCCCCCAGGTATTGCTTGATCAGTGCAGAGTCCTCGGGGTGAACATGAATCGTGGCCCCTTGTTGTGGTAGCTGGGGCAAGGCTTCGCGAATCACTGCCGTCACGATCTCGGGCTGTGACTGCAGTGTGTCGCGCACAACCTGACGGGCGATTTCAATAGCCAGCGCCTGCAATTCCTCGGCAACCTCCTGATCGAAGCCGGAGAGAGCGTCGTTAAAGGCTTGTAATAACTGGTGTAGTTCGGCCGCCTCCAGGCGACCGCGTGCACTGCCTTCTTCGTAGCCCGCGGCGTAGCCGTCTTTCCAAGCCTCATGATGGAGTTTTTCAATTTCGTCTGCGGTCGGCAAGGCCACGCCCGGCGCCAGTTCGACACGCTGTTCGGTTGGAGGCTCTGCCGTCTCGACATATGTGGTTTGAGGAGCAGATGGAGAGTCGAAACTGACGAACTCGGCTCGCTTGTACGCGCCGGATGCCTGGTTGCTCTGGATGATGGCCATCGCAGTTCTCCGCTATCAGACGAAGGCGTCGTCGCCGCCCTTGCCGCCCAGCGCAATCTGGCCTTCTTCCGAGAGCCGCCGTGCCACCTTGAGGATTTCCTTCTGCGCGCCTTCGACTTCCGAGAGGCGTACCGGGCCTTTCGATTCGAGGTCCTCGCGCATCATCTCGGCTGCGCGGGACGACATGTTGCGGAATATCTTTTCACGCATCTCGGGATTCGCGCCCTTGAGTGCCAGCACCAGCTGATCGGATTGCACTTCACGCAGGACAACCTGTATGCCGCGATCATCGACATCCATGAGGTTCTCGAAGACAAACATTTCGTCGAGGATGCGCTGTGCCAGATCGGGATCGTATTCACGCACGTTGTCGAGAATGGCGGTCTCGGCGGCATTGCCGACGAAGTTGAGGATTTCAGCGGCATGCCGCGTGCCGCCCATGGCGGTCTTCTTCAGTGTATTGCTCGAACCGGACAGGACGCGGGTCAGTGCTTCGTTGAGTTCTTTGAGCGCCGTGGGTTGGACGCCGTCGAGCGTTGCGATGCGTAGCAAAACGTCGTTGCGTAGGCGTTCGGTGAAGTGCTTGAGAATCTCGCCAGCATGGTCGTACTCCAGGTGGACGAGAATGGTCGCAATAATCTGCGGATGTTCGTTCTTGATGAGATCGGCTGCAGTTGCCGCGTCCATCCACTTCAGTGATTCGATACCTGCAGTGTCAGAACCTTGCAGTACGCGCGAAATGAGATTGGCTGCACGCTCATCACCGAGGGCCTTGGTGAGCATGATGCGGATCGTCTCTTCGTCGGGCTGGATGGTCGAAGCCTGTGCTGCATGGAGCTGAAGTTTTTCAACCAGTTTTTCGACGCGCTCACGTGGCTGTGGCGGAAGTTTGGCCATGGCTGCACCGAGCTTCTGCACCTCCCGGGGTGACATATGCTTGAGCACTTCCGACGCGTGATCGGGGCCCAGCGTGAGCAGCAGCATCGCGCAGTTTTCCAGCGCTTCGTTAGTGTCCGCCACTGGTCGCTCCTCCTCCCAGCCATTCCTTCAGCATCTGCGCGACCATCTTCGGCTCTTTGGCAGCGATTTCGCGGGCACGAGCCACCTTCTTCTCGAAGCTCATCTTCGCGATTTCGGCCTCCAGCACTTCCGGCGGCACTTCGAGATCGGAGTTCTGCTCGGCCTCCAGCGTCGCAGCCATCTCGGCCGCCGTGGGGGCTGCGCCTTCTTCGTCGGCATCTTCCGCAGGCTTGGGCGGCATGACGGTGCTGAGCAAAGGACGTATGACCGTGCGGAAGATGACAACGACGACGACGACCAGCGCCAGCCAACGCAGGATGTCCTTGCCCCAGGCCAGCATCTCCGGATCTTTCCAGACCGGCAGATCTGCAACGTCTTCGCGTGCGGCCTCGGCGAATGCCGTGTTAACAAGGTTGAGCGTATCGCCCCGATCTTTGCTCAGGCCAACGGCCTCGCGTACGAGATCGTTGATCTGCTTCATTTCGTCTTCGGTACGCGGTATGGATTTGCTCTCACCCTTGGCGTTCTTTTCGATGCGGTTGTTCACCACCATTGCTACAGAGAGACGCTTGACCGAGCCGAGCGCACGCTTGATGTGCTGCACCGTCTTGTCGACTTCGTAATTGACCGTCGAGCTCTTGTTGGTGTTGATCGGCGTCGTGTTGCTGGTTGCGGACGCCCCGGGCACTGGAGGGGTCGTCAACGGCGCTGACGCGGGCACAGGAGGTTGGTTGGAGAGCGCACCGGGCACCCCCGTGGCGGGTTGCTGTGCGTTGATGTTCTCGGCCATCTGCTGGCTGCGGATGGCGGTGCCGGGGGGAGGGTTGGGCTTGTAGGTCTCTGACGTCTGCTCGGTGGCGTCGAAGTCGATGTCGGCAGTCACCTGTGCGCGGAAGTTTCCCGCACCCAGAATGGGAATGAGGATGCTCTCTATACGCTTGATGTAGCTGCCTTCGACCTCTTCCACGTAACCGAGCTGGCTCGAGTCGAGCCCGCTGGCGCGACCATTGCCTGCACGTGTCAGCAGGTTGCCGTTCTGGTCGATGATGCTGACCTGGCTGGTGGCCAGCTCCGGCACGCTGGCCGCGACAAGATGCAGGATGCCAGCGACTTGCTGTGGCTCCAGGCGACGGCCTGGCGTGAGGTTCAACACAACGGATGCCGTGGGCTTCTGACCGTCGCGCAGGAAAGCCGATTGCTTCGGAATGGCAAGATGCACGCGCGCTCCGGTGACGGCGGCCAGCGACTGGATCGTTCTCGCCAGTTCACCTTCAAGACCACGCTGATAGTTGATCTGCTCGTTGAACTGCGAAACGCCGATTTTCTGCGTCTCCAGCAACTCGAAACCAACCAGTCCACCTTTTGGCAGGCCTTGCGAGGCCAGTAGCAAGCGAAGTTCGTTCGCGCGCGTGGATGGCACGAGGATCGTGGCGCCACCGTTCTCGACCCTGTACGGCACGTTCTGTTGTTGCAGGGAGGTAATGATGGCGCCGCCATCCTTTTCTGCGATGTTCGAGAACAGGATGGCGTAACTGGGCTGACTGCTCCACATCCACACGCCAACGACCAACGCGACAGCAACGGCCAGCAGAACCCCCGCTGCAATCTTCTGCTGCGCCGTGAGTTTTGCGAGGTTGTCTGCAATGGCTGCCAGTGGTGATGCGGCAGGTTGCGGGAGGGCGTCTTCAGCGGCCATTTTTCAGTCTGTTGAGGGACACGTAGCCCATTTGTGATGGCCGGATTCTGCGCGCGACGCTGGTTGCGCATGTTGCCGATAAGCGGCAAGTTTTACCGGCTTCTCCTGCAGCGTTGCCGCCGACGCGGAGACTAGAGTGCGATGCGTACTCATAGCCCGTTCGTCATGGATTCCACCCCCTTCGCAAACCTCGATCAGCCGCTGGATGCCGCTCGCCTCGCCGAGGCATTCCAGGCTTTTGCGCGCGCCTCGGACGAGCTCACTGTTGCCTACAGTGGCCTGCAATTGCAGGTCGGTGTGCTGACGGAGCGACTGGATCTCTTGCTCGCGGCCTTGCCGGCAGGTGTGGTGGTTGTGGATCAGGCCGGACGCGTCGAGCAGTGCAACCGCGCGGCCTCAAGCATGTTGGGTGAAGGGCTGACGGGATGTGACTGGCAGGAGCTGGCGGCACGGTTGTTTGAATCCACCGACACCCCGGGGGAATGGGCCTTGCTGCCTCTGCCGGTTGATCCGGCACTGATACGTCGCGTCTCGATTGCGGCCACCGCTCAGACCGCGTCAGGCGGACGCATCGTGCTGATTCATGACGTGACCGAAGCCTGGCGCATGCGCGTCGCATCGTCGCGGAATGAACGCCTGGCAGCCATGGGTGAAATGGTCGCCTCATTGGCCCACCAGCTGCGTACGCCGCTGGCGGCGGCGCTGCTCTATACGGGCCATCTTGCGAATGCCAGTCTTGCTGCCGAGCAGCGTGGCAGTGTGGCCGACAAAGCGCTGGAGCGTTTGCGCCACTTGCAGAAGCTCATTGATGACATGCTCATCTTTGCGCGCGGCGAAGCCTTGGGGCGTGAGCAGTTTGGTGTCTGTGATCTGCTCGCCGAACTGGCTGCCACTATCGAGCCAGTCGCGCAAGGGCAGGGCACGGAGTTCCAGAGCGATTGCGCTGTGCCCGGCGAACAGATCTTCGGCAACCGCAAGGAGATTGCCGGGGCCCTCATCAACCTGCTTGAGAACGCTCTGCAAGCGCTGGGAACGGCCGGCCGGCTGCGCCTCTCGGCCGGGCTCGATGGCGAGCAGGTGGTCTTGCGTGTGCATGACAGCGGCCAGGGGATTCCGGCCGAACTGCAGGCACGCCTGTTCGAGCCCTTCTACACCACGCGGGCCAACGGTACAGGCCTCGGGCTCGCCATCGCGCGTGGTGTGGCTCGGGCTCATGGCGGCGACATTTCGCTGGTTTCGTCTGCCGCGCAGGGGACGGAGTTCAGCCTCCGGCTGCCACGCGTGCAGGGTGTGGGCACGACGGCGCCTGCCAAACCTCTCTCGTCAATGACGTATCAGGAAGTCTCATCATGATCGAGTCACTCAACATTCTTGTCGTCGACGATGACGCCGCGCTGCGCGACGCCATCAGCATGATTCTCGAATCCACCGGACATCACGTCACGCTGGCCGCCAGTGGCCCCGAGGCATTGACCGCGCTGGAGTCCGTCAGCTTCAACCTGGTCGTTTCGGATCTGCGCATGGACCCCATGGACGGCCTGACGCTGCTCGCCAACATCCGCGCCAAATACGCACAGCTGCCGGTTTTGCTGATGACAGCGTTTGGCGACGTCGATAAAGCCGTGGCCGCCATGCGCGGGGGCGCCTGTGACTTTCTGATGAAGCCGTTCGAGCCGGACGTTCTGCTGGAGAACGTACGACGTCACGCGACGGTGGCGCCGGGGCAGGACGACACCATTGCGCAAGACCCGCGTACCCGCAACGCACTGGCGCTGGCGGCCAAGGTCGCCGAGACCGACGCCACTATCTTGCTGACCGGCGAGTCCGGCACGGGTAAAGAGGTTTTCGCCCGCTACATCCACCAGCATTCGCGCCGCCGTGCTGGCCCCTTCGTCGCTATCAACTGTGCAGCCATTCCGGAAAACCTGCTGGAGGCCACGCTGTTCGGGTACGAAAAGGGCAGTTTCACCGGGGCGCAGACCTCCCAGGCCGGCAAGTTCGAACAGGCGCAGGGCGGCACCATCCTCCTTGATGAAATCTCCGAAATGCCGCTGGGCCTGCAGGCCAAGATGCTGCGCGTCCTGCAGGAGCGCGAAGTGGAGCGGGTGGGGGGCAAGAAGCCGGTGTCGCTCGATATCCGCGTGCTCTCGACCAGCAACCGCGACATGATGCGCGAGGTGCAAGCCGGGCGATTCCGCGAAGACCTTTTCTATCGCCTCAACGTGTTCCCGCTGGAGATTCCCAGTCTGCGCGACAGACCCGCCGACATCGTGCCGCTGGCCCGGCATTTCATCGAGCGGCATGGCGAGCGGATCGGCAAAACGGCAAGAATTGCCGACGAGGCGGCGGCAATTCTTGCCGCCTGGCAATGGCCCGGCAATGTACGGGAGCTGGAAAACACCGTTCAGCGCGCTCTGATCGTCGCTACGGGAGACACCATCCAGGCTGACGATGTGCGACTGTGTCTGCCCGACGCCTCGCGTGTTTCGCCGCCAGCCGGCGCGCCAAGGGTCGAAGCCTTCGGTAGCGCAGGTGGCGGTAATCTTCCATCAAATCAGCCGGTTGGCAGTCCGACCAGCATGCGCGACCTGGAAAAGCAGCACATCCTGGAGACGCTCAAAGCGGTTGGCGGATCACGCAAGAAGGCCGTCGAGAAGCTCGGCATCTCGGAACGGACCTTGCGTTACAAGCTTCAGCAGTACCGCGAAGAGGGCGTCACCGATATCTAGGCGCGGTACTTGCTAAAAAGCTCGTAGATCACCCACTTTTCCCGGAAACCGGCAAACCTCATGGACACTCGCGGTATTGAACAGATGATCGGACAGCTTCGTGCCACGGCAGATCTCGCCGCGGGCAAGTCCACGTCATCTGCACCCGCAGCGGGTGGTGCCGATTTCGCCCAGGCCCTGCAGGGCGCGCTGGCGCAGGTCAGCGAGGCTCAGCAGTCGGCTCAGCAGATGGCGCAGAACTTCTCCGCTGGCGATCCGAACGTCAATCTGCAGGATGTGATGGTCAACCTGCAGAAGGCCAACCTGTCTTTCCAGCAGATGGTGCAGGTCCGTAACAAGCTCGTCACGGCCTACCAGGACATCATGAACATGTCGGTCTGACCCCGGCGGTTTCACCAAGCAAAACGCCACCTTGCGAGGTAGCGTTTGTTTTTCCGGGTGGCGGGCAGGTACTTTTGTGTGTGCAATATTTCTGTAACTTTCCCGCAATACGCTGGCGGCTCTTCAGTTTCCGTAACCCAAGGAACACCGCCATGCGCAAGTATTTCGTGTCCTCCCTCGCTGCCGCCGTCCTGGCCAGCGTCTCCCTGTCTGCTGCCGCTGCTGAAGTCACCGGCGCCGGCGCCTCCTTCCCCAACGCGATCTACACGGCTTGGGCCGATGCCTACAACAAGGCCACCGGCAACAAGATCAACTATCAGTCTGTCGGATCGGGCGCTGGTTTGAAGCAGATTGCAGCCAAGACCGTCGATTTCGGCGCTTCGGACGCTCCCCTGACCGTCGAACAGCAGGCCAAGGACGGACTCGTGCAGTTCCCCACCGTGATCGGTGGCGTGGTGCCCGTCTTCAACCTGCCGGGCATCCAGTCTGGCCAGCTCAAGCTGACCGGTGCTGTGCTGGCTGACATCTACCTGGGCAAGATCACCAAGTGGAACGACAAGGCCATCAAGGAACTGAACCCAACGACCAACCTGCCGGATTCGGACATCGGCGTCGTGCGTCGCGCTGATGGTTCGGGTACCTCGTTCGTGTTCACCAACTACCTGTCCAAGGTCTCGCCGGAATGGAAGACCAAGGTCGGTGAAGGCACGGCTCCGCAATGGCCGGTGGGTCTGGGTGGCAAGGGCAACGAAGGCGTCGCCGCTTTTGTGCAGCGCCTGCCGGGCTCGATCGGTTACGTCGAGTATGTGTATGCCAAGAAGAACAAGCTCTCCTACGCCCTGGTGCAGAACAAGGACAAGGCTTATCCGGCACCTGACGACGAAACCTTCAAGGCTGCAGCCGCCAAGGCTGACTGGAGCAAGGGTTTCTACGAGATCCTGACCGACCAACCGGGCGCCAATGCGTGGCCCATCACCGCTGCGACCTGGATCGTGATGCATGCCACCCAGGACAAGCCGGCTCAAGGTGCCGAAGTGCTGAAGTTCTTCGAGTGGGCATACAAGAACGGTGACAAGACTGCGACCGAGCTGGAGTTCGTGCCGCTGCCTGACGACACCGTGAAGCTGATTTTTGCCTCGTGGGCAAAGATCAAGGACGCTTCAGGCAAACCCGTGCATTCGGTGAAGTAACATCATGTCTCTCCCCGCCGCCACTGCAGCCGGGACCTCGTCCGGGACCACTCTGGTCCCGGATGTTTTGTCACCGGGACATGAAGCCACAATGAGTACCTCAGAAAAACCCCGTCGCGACACGCGCGATCAGATCTTTTCCTGGCTGACTACGGGCGTCGCACTGTTTGTGCTCGTGACAATGGTCGGCATCGTTCTGGCCCTCTGCTACGCGGCGTGGCCTTCAATCAAGGCTTTCAACATCAGCTTCCTGTTCACATCGGAGTGGAATCCTCCGATGGATCGTTACGGGGCGCTGATTCCGATTTACGGCACGCTGGTGACCTCGATCATTGCCCTGATCATCGCAGTGCCGGTCAGCTTCGGTATTGCATTGTTCCTCACCGAATTGTCGCCGGCCTGGCTGCGTCGCCCCCTTGGTACCGCTGTCGAGCTGTTGGCCGCCATTCCCAGCATCGTTTATGGCATGTGGGGGCTGCTGGTGTTTGCCCCGCTGTTCGCCAAGTACGTGCAGCCGCTGCTCGCCAGTACGCTGGGCAAGATCCCTTTGATCGGCGCGTTGTTCTCGGGCGCACCGCTGGGCATTGGCTTGCTGACTGCCGGTGTGATCCTCGCGATCATGATCATTCCCTTCATTGCCTCCGTCATGCGCGACGTCTTTGAAGTGACGCCGGCGATGGTCAAGGAGTCGGCTTACGGCTTGGGCTGTACAACCTGGGAAGTTGTCTGGAACGTCGTGCTGCCGCACTCCAAGACCGGGGTGGTCGGCGGTGTCATGCTGGGCTTGGGCCGCGCCCTGGGCGAAACCATGGCGGTTACCTTCGTCATCGGCAACACCAATTTCCTTAGCTCGGCATCGCTCTTCATGCCGGGCAACAGCATCACCTCGGCACTCGCCAACGAATTCTCGGAAGCGGCTCCGGGCCTGCATACGGCAGCCCTGATGGAGCTGGGTCTGCTGCTCTTCATCATCACGCTGATCGTGCTGGTGATTTCCAAACTGTTCCTCGCACGCCTGGCGCGTAGCGAAGGCGCAAAGAGCTGATCAGAGGGATACATGGAACTGCTCGCGCGTCGCAAACTCATCAATAAAGTCGCCTTGACCATGTCGATGCTCGCCATGAGCTTCGGCCTTTTCTGGTTGATGTGGATCCTGATTACGGTGCTCCAGCTGGGCCTTGGCGGTCTGTCGCTGGACATCTTTACCCAGATGACGCCGCCCCCCGGGGCGGAAGGCGGTGGCTTGCTGAATGCCATCGTCGGCAGCAGCATGCTGGTCGGTCTGGCAACGCTCGTCGGTACGCCGCTGGGCATTCTGGCCGGCATCTACCTTGCCGAGTACGGCCGTCACTCCTGGCTGGGTGATGCGATCCGCTACGTCAATGACCTGCTGCTGTCGGCACCATCCATCGTTATCGGCCTGTTCGTGTGGACCGTGGTGGTGGCCAATACCGGTGGTTACTCCGGTTGGGCGGGCATCGTGGCGCTGGCACTGATCGTCGTGCCCGTGGTGGTACGTACAACCGAGAACATGCTGCAGCTGGTGCCCAACTCATTGCGTGAAGCCGCGTTTGCGCTGGGCGCGCCGAAGTACTCGGTGATCCTCAGTGTCACGCTGCGTGCAGCCCGCGCTGGCGTTGTCACCGGCGTGCTGCTGGCTGTGGCGCGTATCGCCGGTGAGACCGCACCGCTGATCTTCACCTCGCTGTCCAACCAGTTCTGGAGCGTCGATCTGGGCAAACCCATTGCCAGCCTGCCCAAGGTGATCCTCGACTTCGCGATGAATCCCGATGAGAACCTGCAGCGCCTGGCCTGGGTGGGCGTGCTGCTCATCACCTTCGGTGTCCTGACCCTCAACATCGTGGCGCGCGTCTTCTTCCGCCAGAAACATTGACATGTGTCTGGCGCCCGGCGCCGGCAACGAGAGAGAAAACATGACTACGCTTGTCCCGCAAATCGAGTTCAAGAACTTCAACTTCTACTACGGCAAGTACCGTGCGCTGAAGGACATCAACCTGTCCATCGCCAAGAGCAAGGTCACCGCTTTCATTGGTCCATCGGGTTGTGGCAAGTCCACCCTGCTGCGTACCATCAACCGCATGTTCGATCTGTATCCCGAGCAATCAGCCGACGGCGAGCTGCTGCTGGAAGGCAAGAACCTGCTGGGCAAGGACATCGATGTCAGCGTGCTGCGCGCCAAAGTCGGCATGGTGTTCCAGAAGCCGACGCCTTTCCCGATGTCGATCTTTGACAACATCGCCTTCGGCGTGAAGCTGCACGAAAAGCTCAGCCGCGCCGAGATGGAAGAGCGTGTCGAATGGGCGCTGCGCAAGGCTGCGTTGTGGGACGAAGTGAAGGACAAACTGCACCAGAGCGGCACCGGCCTCTCCGGTGGTCAGCAGCAGCGTCTGTGCATTGCGCGTGGTGTGGCGGTCAAGCCCAAAGTCCTGCTGCTTGATGAGCCGACCTCGGCGCTGGACCCGATCTCGACCATGCGTATCGAAGAGCTGATCGACGAGCTGAAGAACGAATTCACCATCGTCATTGTGACCCACAACATGCAGCAGGCTGCGCGCATCTCGGATTACACGGCCTACATGTACCTGGGCGAGCTGATCGAGTTTGGTGAGACCGACAAGATCTTCGTGAAGCCTCAGCGCAAGGAAACCGAGGACTACATAACAGGCCGCTTCGGCTGAATAAGAAGTCGCTTGCCTACTGCGCGGGCCAATCTCGCTTCGGCGATGCTCGACGTACCCAAGTACGTCTGCGCTTCTCGAAGCGACCTTGACTCGCTCCCTACGGCAATCAACAACTTATTCCTGTCTGCTTCTATCAAACCCCGCTCCGGCGGGGTTTTGCTTTTGTACTTGGCCAATCGGAGACTCTTTGGGTGATGTGCTCTGCAGTTCCCTCCCCCTGAGGGGAGGGTGGCCGAAGGCCGGGAGAGGGGGAATGCTGCAACCGGGCCCGTGCCTTCTTGCAGCCGGGCATTCAGGTAGTAATATCGGGAATTCCCTCCACGTTCAATGAAAGGAACGCCAGTGACCACCGCTGTCCAACGCGCCGATTTCGATCGGTACATGGTGCCTGTCTTCAGCCCGCTCGAGATGATCTTCGTGCGAGGTGAGGGTTCGCGCCTGTGGGATCAGCAGGGGCGTGACTACATCGACTTTGGCGCCGGCGTGGCGGTGACTTCGCTGGGCCATGGCAATCCCGTGCTGCTCAAGGCGCTGCAGGATCAGGCCGCCAAGCTGTGGCATGTGTCGAACTACTACACCAACGAGCCCGCGCTGCGTCTGGCGAAGAAGCTGTGCGAGGCGACTTTTGCCGAGCAGGTGTTCTTCTGCAACTCGGGTGCCGAGGCCAACGAGGCTGCGCTGAAACTCGCTCGCAAGCGCGGCGTGGATATCTCGCCCGACAAGATCGAGATCGTGGCCTTCAACGGCTCGTTCCACGGTCGCACCTTCTTCACAGTGTCGGTCGGTGGTCAGCCCAAGTATTCGTCGGGCATGGGGCCGAACCCGGCTGGCATCGTGCATGTTGATTACAATGACATCGAGGCGGCACGGCGCGTCATCGGGGCGAAGACCTGCGCGGTCATCGTGGAGCCGGTGGTCGGGGAGGGCGGCATCATCCCGGCCAAACCAGAATTCCTCAAGGCTTTGCGCGAGCTGTGTACGGCCAACGATGCGGTGCTGATCTACGACGAGATCCAGTCCGGTAACGGCCGAACCGGCGCCTTGTATGCCTATATGAACGGCGATGTCGTGCCGGACATCCTGACGACAGCCAAAGGTATCGGCGGTGGTTTTCCGATCGGCGTGATGCTGACGACGGCGGCTGTGGGCAATCACTTCAAGCCGGGTAGCCATGGCTCGACCTTTGGCGGCAATCCGCTTGCCTGCGCAGTGGCCGAGGCAGCGTTCGATGCGATTCGCGATCCCGCGCTGCTGGCCAGCGTGCGTGACAAGGCAGAACGGACAGCGGGCCGTCTGCGTGACATGGGCGCGCGCCTGGGCTGTTTCTCCGAGATCCGCTACCAGGGTTTATGGATCGGTTGCGAGCTGAGTGAGCGTTTTGCAAACCGCGCGGGCGAGCTGATCGGCAAAGCGGCGGCCCATGGTGTGCTGGCGCTACAGGCAGGCCCCAATGTCCTGCGCATTGCGACTTCGCTGACGATCACAGATGATGAGCTGGATGAAGGCTTGCGCCGGCTCGAAGCGGCCTGCGCTGCGCTGACCGCCGGCTGATCGCCGGTCCCTTTTTTTGCCACGGATGCCTGCCTGAAACGATGACCGTGCCGCCTACCTTGTCTCAATCCGAGTTGCGCCGCGAGCTGGAGATTCTCGCGGCGCGTGTAGGGCGTTCCGGTTATTTCGAAGGCTGCAACGACGCGCCCGATGAGCTGGCTTGGCGCCTGAAAGCGCTACTGGAGGCCGAGCTGGGCGAGAAGACCCGCATCGAGCTGGCGCTGGACAGCGCGCACGACGGACTGTGGGAGTGGGACGTTGTCACCAATGGTGGTTACCTGAGCCCGCAGTGGCGCCAGGACGTGGGTTTTTCGGAAGCGGACCGCGGCAAGGGCATTGCTGCCTGGCAGGAGCGTATTCACCCCGATGATTTCGCCGGAGCCATGGCACGCATGGAGAAGCATCTGTCCGGTGGTGCGCCGGGCTTCGAGGCGGAGTACCGCCTGCGCTTTGCGGACGACAATTGGCACTGGGTGGCAAGTTACGGTCGGGTGATCGAGCGCGATGCGGCCGGAGCTCCTTTGCGAGTGGTCGGCGTGCATCGCAACGTTTCAGAGCGCAAGCGCTTCGAAGCTGAGCTATTGCGGGCGAAGGAAATTGCCGAGTCGGCGAGTCGTGCCAAGGGCGACTTCCTTGCCAACATGAGTCATGAAATCCGTACGCCAATGAACGGCATCATCGGCATGACCGAACTGGCGCTCGATACACAGCTTGATCCCGAGCAGCGCGGTTACCTGCAGACGGTGAAGTCGTCGGCCGAATCACTGCTCTCGATCATTAACGACATTCTCGACTTCTCGAAGATCGAGGCGGGGCGTCTGGAGCTCGAAAACATCGAATTCTCGCTCCCGGCATTGCTCGCCGATGCCTACAAATCGATGGCTCTGCGCGGCCACCAGAAAGGGTTGGAGCTGGTGTATGGCATGCAGCCCGGGACGCCACAGGTGTTGCGTGGCGACCCCAACCGGCTGCGGCAGGTGATCATCAACTTGCTGGGCAACGCCATCAAGTTCACCGAGAAGGGCGAGATTGAAGTGTCGGTGCGTCAGGTGTCGCACCGCGGACGTACGGCAACGATCCAGATTTCCGTTCGTGACACGGGCATCGGTATCGCAGCAGACAAGCAGGAAGAAGTTTTCGGTGTGTTTTCCCAAGCCGATACGTCGACCACGCGGCGTTACGGCGGCACCGGTCTCGGGTTGGCCATTTGCCGTCGCCTTGTCGAGCTGATGCGCGGCCGTTTGTGGCTGGAGAGTGAGTTAGGCAAGGGCAGTTGCTTCCATTTCACAGCCGAGGTCGAAGTGGTGCGTGAGGAGGCAGCTGCCGAACGCGTCGAGAAGCGGCTCAATGGTTTGCGCGTGCTGGTCGTCGACGACAATGCGACGGCTGCGCGTGAGATTGCTGAAACCATGCGTCGTTGGGGTATGGCGGCAGCCATCGCGGCAAGCGGTGAAGAGGCCAACATGGCACTCAAGGTGGCACAGAAATCTGGCGAAGCCTTCGATCTGATGCTGGTCGATGCGCGCATGCCGGAGCCTGGCGGATTCGAGCTGCCGTCGCGCTTTCACGCCGAGGGCGCTCCATGCGATCGCATCATCATGATGCTGACGACCGATTCGCAGCGTAACGATGCGGCGCGCTGCCGCCAGCTGGGCGTGCGTGCCCACGTCGTCAAGCCCATGGCGCCGACCGAGTTGCTCGACGCAATCCGCCTGGCGCTGGTGGCAAATGTCGAGCCGAGCATGACGCTGGACGAGTTCCGGGTCGATGACGCGCTTGCTGAAGCCGGCACACAGGTGCGGCGCCGCGACATCCTGCTGGTCGAAGACAATCCGGTGAATCAGACGGTCGCGACCAAGATCCTGGAGCGCGCTGGTTTCCGGGTGACTGTGGCAGGCGACGGGCAGGAGGCCATCGAGTGGTTCGAGAAGCAGCGGTTCGACATCATTCTCATGGATGTGCAGATGCCTGTTCTGGGTGGGTTGGATGCAACCAAGGCCATCCGTGCGCGTGAAGCCCGGCGCAGCTGGGCCATGTCTGGTCGCTGGGAGTCGGTCCCCATCATCGCCATGACGGCGCACGTCATGGCCGGTGATCGCGAGCGCTGTCTCGATGCAGGCATGGATGATTACGTCTCCAAGCCCATCCAGCCTTCCGAATTGTTTGCCGCCATTGAACGCGTCAGTGCACGTGACATCAGCACGGATGCCGAGGGGGATGCCACGCCGGAAGAGTTCCTGGGGCAGGGCGTGGGCGCCAGCCCGCTGGCCGACCTTGACCAGACGCGCAGCCTGCTCGAAGGCGATGAAGGGGCGGTGCAAGCCCTGATCGGTGTTTTCCTCAGCGATGTGGGCAATACCTGCCAGAAACTGCAGGTTGCTCTGCAGAAAGCCGACGCCAAGGCGCTGGGGGCCGTGGCGCACTCGGTCAAGTCGTCGGTCGGCGTGTTTGGCGCCGTTCCGGCAGCCGAAGCGGCGCTCAAGGTCGAGATGGCAGGCCGTAGTGGCGACGCATCGACGGCCGTGGCACTGGCCTCGCCCCTTCTTGGCGAGCTCAATCGACTGGCTGATTTCCTGCGGACGCAATACCGGCCGGAGCTGAGCGGCTGACGGGGTTGTGGATCGGCATTTCCGGACCGGCCCGGCGTCTTGGCGCGCCTTCGGCGTTGCCGAGATACGGCCAAAATGTTACGATTCCGAAAATTTGCTGCAGCAGCGCAATCACGGGATGGGCCCAGGAAACTGATCGGGGACCGTCCCGTTTTTTACGTCAAACGCTCCCCGGGGTTTGACGTTGCAGGACCGCCGCCGCTGCGCTTCCCCGCGTTGCCATTCAGGAGTTTTCAGTGTCCCTTCAAGCGCCTGCACGCCTGCACGCCCTGCTAGCCCTCGCCGATGGAACCGTGTTCCGTGGTCAGGGTTTCGGCATCGTCGGCAAGACCGTCGGCGAGGTGGTGTTCAACACCGCCATCACCGGCTACCAGGAAATCCTTACCGATCCTTCCTACACGCGCCAGATCGTTACCCTGACGCATCCCCACATCGGCAACGTGGGCGTCAACAGGGAAGATAGCGAAGCGGGCAAGGTCTATGCGGCCGGTCTGATCATTCGCGACCTGCCTCTGCGGGTCTCGAATTTCCGCGCTGAACAGGACCTCGATGCCTACATGAAGGCCGAAGGTGCCGTAGGTATCGCCGGCATCGACACGCGCAAGCTCACCCGCATCTTGCGGGAAAAGGGTGCGCAGGCTGGCTGCCTGGTCACCGCTGCAACGATCGAATCGCTTGACGCCGAGGCGGCAATTGCCGAAGCGCGCGGCTTTCCGGGTCTGGCCGGCATGGACCTCGCCAAGGTCGTGACGACCGGCAAGTCCTACGCCTGGACTTCAGGCGAGTGGCAGCTCGGCAAGGGCTTTGTCGAGCAAGCGGCGGCCAGCTACCACGTCGTGGCCTATGACTTCGGTGTGAAACAGAACATCCTGCACATGCTTGCCGAGCGTGGTTGCAAGCTGACCGTCGTGCCGGCTCAGACCAGTGCGGCGGACGTACTGGCACTCAATCCTGACGGCGTGTTCCTGTCCAATGGCCCTGGTGATCCGGAACCCTGTGATTACGCTATTGCCGCTGCGCGCGAATTCTTGGCCCGCAAGCTGCCGACTTTCGGCATCTGCCTGGGTCACCAGATCATGGGTCTCGCAGCAGGCGCGAAGACGCTCAAGATGAAGTTCGGCCACCACGGTGCCAACCACCCGGTAAAGGATCTGGATTCGGGGCGCGTGCTGATCACCAGCCAGAACCACGGTTTCGCGGTTGATGCCGCGACGCTGCCGGCCAACGTACGCACCAGTCACGTCTCGCTGTTCGACGGCAGCCTTCAGGGGCTGGTGTGGACCGATCGTCCGGCCCTGTGTTTTCAGGGGCACCCGGAAGCGAGCCCGGGCCCGCACGACGTGGCCTACCTGTTCGACCGCTTCATCGAGATGATGGCCGCGGCCAAGTAACAAAGTATTCCGGGCGCAGCCAGCTGGCTGCGTTCCAACAAGCAATGCACTTCAGGTGTTGATATGCCCAAGCGGACAGACATCCAATCCATCCTCATCATCGGCGCCGGCCCGATCATCATCGGTCAGGCCTGCGAATTCGACTACTCCGGCGCCCAGGCCTGCAAGGCGCTGCGTGACGAGGGTTACAAGGTCATCCTGGTCAACAGCAATCCGGCCACGATCATGACCGACCCGAACATGGCCGATGTGACCTACATCGAGCCCATCACCTGGCAGGTGGTCGAGCGCATCATCGAGAAGGAGCGTCCCGATGCCGTGCTGCCCACGATGGGGGGGCAGACCGCGCTGAACTGCGCGCTGGACTTGTGGCGCAATGGCGTGCTCGACAAGTACAAGGTTGAGCTCATTGGTGCGACGCCTGAAGCCATCGACAAGGCCGAAGATCGCCTCAAGTTCAAGGATGCGATGACCAGGATCGGTCTCGAATCTGCGCGCTCGGGCATCGCCCACAGTATGGAAGAGGCCTTGGCCGTGCAAGCCAAAATGGGCTTCCCGGCCATCATCCGTCCGTCCTTCACCATGGGTGGTAGCGGTGGCGGTATCGCCTACAACATCGAAGAATTCGTCGAGATCTGCACGCGCGGTCTGGACCTGTCGCCGACCAATGAGCTGCTCATCGAAGAGTCGCTGCTGGGCTGGAAAGAGTTCGAGATGGAGGTCGTGCGTGACCGCAACGATAACTGCATCATTGTCTGCTCCATCGAGAATCTCGACCCGATGGGCGTGCACACCGGCGACTCGATCACCATCGCCCCGGCCCAGACGCTGACCGACAAGGAATACCAGATCATGCGCAACGCCTCGGTGGCGGTGCTGCGCGAGATCGGTGTGGATACGGGCGGCTCGAACGTGCAGTTCGCCGTCAATCCCAAGGATGGCCGCCTGATCGTCATCGAGATGAACCCGCGCGTTTCGCGCTCTTCGGCGCTGGCTTCCAAGGCCACGGGTTTCCCGATTGCCAAGATCGCCGCCAAGCTCGCCGTTGGCTTCACGCTCGACGAACTCAAGAACGACATCACAGGCGGAGCCACGCCGGCTTCGTTCGAGCCCTCGATCGACTACATCGTCACCAAGGTGCCGCGTTTCGCCTTCGAGAAATTCCCGACGGCCAACAACCGCCTGACGACGCAGATGAAGTCGGTGGGCGAAGTGATGGCCATGGGCCGCACCTTCCAGGAGTCTTTCCAGAAAGCCATGCGTGGCCTGGAAGTAGGCGTTGATGGTCTCAACAAGAAGACGAACGACCGCGAAGAAATCGAGAAGGAGTTGGGCGAGCCCGGCCCCGAGCGTATCTGGTATGTCGGCGATGCTTTCGAAAGCGGCATGACGCTCGAA
Organism: Viridibacterium curvum; assembly: GCF_039544165.1. Classification (NCBI taxonomy): domain Bacteria; kingdom Pseudomonadati; phylum Pseudomonadota; class Betaproteobacteria; order Rhodocyclales; family Rhodocyclaceae; genus Viridibacterium; species Viridibacterium curvum. The sequence goes on along the minus strand of NZ_BAABLD010000011.1, from coordinate 157,594 downwards.
GAAGTGCACAGCCTCACCAAGATCGATCCGTGGTTCCTCGCACAGATCAAGGATATCGTCGATCACGAGATGGAGCTGGATGACCGCTCGCTGGGTTCAATCGACGCGGCCGAGCTGCGCAGCCTCAAGCGCAAGGGGTTCTCCGACCGTCGCCTGGCCAAGCTGCTGAAGATCGATGAGTCGACCCTGCGTGCGCGACGTCAGGCACTGGGCGTGCGCCCGGTCTACAAGCGTGTGGATACCTGTGCTGCCGAGTTTGCATCGAGCACGGCCTACATGTACTCGACCTACGAGGAAGAGTGCGAAGCACAGCCCACCGACAAGAAGAAGATCATGGTGCTGGGTGGTGGCCCGAACCGCATCGGTCAGGGTATCGAGTTCGACTACTGCTGCGTGCATGCCGCGCTGGCACTGCGCGAAGACGGTTACGAGACAATCATGGTCAACTGCAACCCCGAGACCGTGTCGACCGACTATGACACCTCGGATCGCCTGTACTTCGAACCGCTTACGCTCGAAGACGTGCTGGAAATCGTCGCCATCGAGAAGCCGGTCGGTGTGATCGTGCAGTTTGGTGGCCAGACGCCGCTCAAGCTCGCGCGCGATCTCGAAGCCAACGGTGTGCCCATCATCGGCACCTCGCCGGACATGATCGACGCCGCCGAGGACCGCGAGCGCTTCCAGAAGCTCATCAACGACCTGGGCCTCAAGCAGCCGCCCAACCGCACGGCACGTACCGAATCGGATGCGATCCGTCTGGCGGGTGAAATCGGTTATCCGCTGGTGGTGCGTCCGAGCTACGTGCTGGGTGGCCGCGCGATGGAAATCGTGCACGAGCAGAAGGATCTCGAACGCTACATGCGCGACGCCATCAAGGTCTCTAACGATTCGCCCGTGCTGCTCGACCGCTTCCTCAACGACGCGACCGAAGTCGACGTCGACGCGCTGTCCGACGGCAAGCAGGTCATCATCGGCGGCATCATGCAGCACATCGAACAGGCCGGCGTGCACTCGGGCGACTCGGCCTGCTCGCTGCCGCCTTACACGCTGTCGGCCGCGCTGCAGGATGAGTTGCGTCGCCAGACCGAGCTGATGGCCAAGGCGCTCAATGTGGTTGGCCTGATGAACGTGCAGTTCGCCATTCAGGGCGAGACGGTGTATGTGCTCGAAGTGAACCCGCGTGCCTCGCGCACCGTGCCGTTCGTGTCCAAGGCCTGCTCGCTGCCGCTGGCCAAGATCGCCGCGCGATGCATGGCCGGCCAGAGCCTTGCCTCTCAGGGCGTGACGGCTGAAGTTGTGCCGCCGTACTACTCGGTCAAGGAAGCCGTTTTCCCGTTCAACAAGTTCCCGGGCGTAGATACCATCCTCGGGCCGGAAATGAAGTCGACCGGTGAGGTCATGGGCGTTGGCCGCACTTTTGCCGAAGCCTTCGTGAAGAGCCAGCTCGCCGCCGGCACGCGTCTGCCTGCGTCGGGAACCGCCTTCATCAGTGTCAAGCAGTCGGATCGTCCGAAGTCCGTTGAGGTGGCGCGTGAGCTGCTGGATCTGGGCTTCAAGGTTGTGGCCACCAAGGGCACGGCAACGCATCTGCAGGAAGCAGGACTCACCGCCGTCACACCGGTGAACAAGGTCATGGAAGGCCGTCCGCACATCGTCGACATGATCAAGAACAACGAGATCGTGTTGGTCATCAACACCGTGGAAGAGAAGCGCCAGGCCATCCTGGATTCCCGCTCGATCCGTACCAGCGCGCTTGCCGCCAAGGTGCCGGTGTTTACGACCATCGAAGGGGCGCGTGCCGCCTGTATGGGCATGCGTCATCTCGCCGGGCTGGAGGTGTATTCGGTCCAGCAACTGCACACCGAACTGGCGGAAGCCTGAACGAATCGAACGGACTGACATGAACAAGGTACCGCTGACCGTCAAGGGCGCTGAACTGTTGCGCGCCGAGCTGCATCAACTGAAGACCGTCGAACGTCCGCGCGTCATTGAGGCGATTGCCGAGGCACGTTCGCACGGCGATCTGTCGGAAAACGCCGAATACGATGCGGCCAAGGAACGCCAGGGCTTCATCGAGGGGCGTATCAAGGAGGTCGAAGGCAAGCTCTCTTCCGCCCAGATCATCGATCCCCAACTGTTGGACGCCGATGGTCGCGTGGTATTCGGCGCGACACTGGATCTCGAAGATCTCGGTTCGGGTGAAAGCGTGACTTATCAGATCGTTGGAGAAGACGAGGCCGATCTGAAGGCGGGCAAGATCTCCGTGTCGTCGCCTATCGCGCGCGCACTGATCGGCAAGTTTGCTGGCGACGTCGCCGAAGTGCAGGCGCCGGGCGGCGTGCGCGAGTACGAGATTCTCGACGTCAAGTACATCTAAAAAGCCGTCACTCCCGCGAAAGCGGGAATCCAGCGTCTTTGCCTTTGCTGCAGGAAGTCACTGGATTCCCGCTTTCGCGGGAATGACGGGTTGGTTTGAGGCTCGATCAGTGCGCCAATTCGGCACCTACCTTTTCACCATCCTCATCACGCTGTGGGTCGGTAGCCTGTGGGCGTTCGGTTTTGCGGCCGCACTCCTCCAGAAGCAGCTCGCGGACAGAACGCTGGCAGGCAATCTGGCCGGTCAATTGTTCGCGGCTGTCGCCTGGCTGGGGATGCTTGCCGGCGTGTACGGGCTGATCTACCTGTTCCGGCAGAGCGGGGCGGGCATCATGAAAACACTGGTGTTCTGGCTGATGCTGCTGATGCTGCTGCTCACCGTGGCCGCCCACTTCGGTATCACGCCCATCCTCAGCCAGCTGCGCGCCGACGCCTTGCCGCATGAGGTGCTGGCCAGTGCGTTTCGCAGTCGCTTCCTCGCCTGGCACGGTGTATCGAGTCTGGTCTACCTGATCGAAGCCGCGATGGGTCTGGTGCTGGTGACGCAGCTGTTCAAGCGTTGAGCCCGATCATGGATCGGGCGCTGGCTTCAGCGGGCGCTTTTCTTGGGGCGAGAGCTGCCCAGCGGAGCTTTGCGAACGCGTTCCGACACGCCACGCAGCTTGGCGCGGGGCGGGGCTTTGGTGGTAGCGCGGGACGGTGTACGGGGTTGAGCCGAGCTTTTGCCGGTCGCGGCGGCTTTTGGTGCTGCTGCGACCTTGGGGTTGGCGCGGAAAACGACCAGCAGCTTGCCGATGCTTTGCACGGCTTCGCAACCCAGATCCTTGCAGATAGCCTGCAGATAGGCGATGCGCGCCTCGCGGTCGTCACCGTAGACGCGTATCTTGATGAGTTCGTGTGCCTTGAGTGCGACGTCGATTTCCTTGAGTACGCTCTCGGTCAGGCCGTTGCCGGCGATGCTCACGACGGGGTCAAGGTGATGGGCGCGGGCGCGCAGGTCGCGGCGCTGGGCTTGGGTCAGTGCAGTCATTGGTATCTTTCGTGATCAGGAAAGCGACACGTCGGTGACGTGTCTTCGAGAACATCCACAGGACTTTCCCGGCTCCCCGGAGGGATTTCTGGCCTGGCAATGCAGGCCGGGGAGCAGATTGAAGCAGCATTTTAAGTTATGAAGCCCAGCAAGACCAGCAAAGGCTGGATGAAGGAACATCTCAACGACCCGTGGGTGCAGAAGGCCAGGGCGGAGGGCTATCGTGCCCGCGCGGCCTACAAGCTGATGGAGATCGATGACAAGGATCACCTGCTCAAACCGGGCATGGTCGTTGTCGACCTGGGCGCTGCGCCCGGGTCATGGTGCCAGGTGGCGGTCAAACGCATCCAGCCCGGCGGCTTGCTGCTGGCGCTTGACATCCTTCCCATGGATCCGGTGCCCGGCGTGAGCTTTCTGCAGGGTGACTTCCGGGAGGACACCGTACTGGCCGAGTTCGAGCGTTTGCTGGACGGGCGGACGGTGGACCTTGTTTTATCAGACATGGCCCCCAATATCTCGGGAGTGTCCGTCAGCGACGACGGACGCATGATGCATCTGGCGGAACTTGCCCTGGACTTTGCTGCCAATCACTTGCGGCCCGGAGGCAACATGCTGATCAAGTTGTTCCAGGGGGCAGGATTCATGGATTACCGAAAGGCCATGCAACAGATGTTCGGCAGCGTGCTGTCCCGCAAGCCGGAGGCTTCGCGAGACCGTTCGGCGGAGGTTTATCTGCTGGGCTTGAAGAAATCAGGGTAATTCCGCCCGTACAGGTTTGAATCGACGGAACGAAGCGGCTTAGAATGGGTCTGCATTCCGGGCGCAGGCCCCGGTGGCAGACAAGTAGGCCCGCAAAGGCGGGCAGCGAGGAATCAACTTGAACAATCTCTTCAAGAATCTTGCGGTGTGGTTGGTGATCGGCGTGGTCATCATGACCGTCATTACGCGCATTTCCGGCAGTGGCAATGGCGGCGCGCAAGACGTCACCTATTCCGAATTCATCGATAGCCTGCATGCCGGCCAGTTCAAGTCGGTGGAAATCCACGAGGGCGGACGCTCGCTTGAAATTGTGGCTGAGCGCACCGATGGGCGCCGCGTGACGACGACGGGTACTTACCTCGACCGTGGGTTGATGGAAGACCTTATCGTCAAGTACAAGACGCCGTTCGACGTCAAAGCTCGTGAAGAACAGAACTGGCTCGTCAGTGCCCTGATTTCCTGGTTCCCGATGCTGCTGCTGATCGGTGTGTGGATCTTCTTCATGCGCCAGATGCAGGGCGGTGGCCGTGGTGGCGCCTTCTCGTTCGGCAAGAGCCGCGCGCGCATGCTCGACGAATCAGCCAACTCCATCACCTTTGCCGACGTCGCCGGTTGCGACGAAGCCAAGGAAGAAGTCTCTGAACTGGTGGATTTCCTGCGCGACCCTTCCAAGTTCCAGAAGCTCGGCGGCCGCATCCCCAAGGGTGTTCTGATGGTCGGTTCGCCGGGTACCGGTAAGACTTTGCTCGCCAAGGCGATTGCCGGCGAGGCCAAGGTGCCGTTCTTCAGCATCTCGGGTTCCGACTTTGTCGAGATGTTTGTTGGCGTGGGCGCAGCCCGTGTGCGCGACATGTTCGAGAACGCCAAGAAGCATGCGCCCTGCATCATCTTCATCGACGAAATCGATGCGGTGGGTCGTCAGCGTGGCGCTGGTCTTGGTGGTGGCAATGATGAGCGCGAGCAAACCCTCAACCAACTGCTCGTCGAAATGGATGGCTTCGAAGGCCAGACCGGTGTGATCGTCATTGCTGCGTCGAACCGTCCGGACGTGCTCGATCCTGCGCTGATGCGTCCGGGCCGCTTCGACCGTCAGGTTGTCGTGCCGCTGCCCGACATCCGTGGTCGTGAACAGATCCTCAAGGTGCACATGCGCAAGGTGCCGATTGCGCCCGATGTCGATGCAATGGTGCTGGCACGCGGTACGCCGGGCATGTCCGGTGCTGACTTGGCCAACCTCGTCAACGAGGCGGCGCTGTTCGCAGCACGGGCCAACAAGCGCCTTGTCGACATGGACGATTTCGAAAAGGCCAAGGACAAGATCTTCATGGGTCCAGAGCGTCGCTCAATGGTGCTCACCGAAGAAGAGCGCCAGGCCACGGCTTATCACGAGTCTGGTCACGCCATCGTGGCGGCAATGCTGCCGGGCACCGATCCGGTTCACAAGGTCACCATCATGCCGCGCGGCCGCGCGCTGGGTCTGACCTGGCAACTGCCGGAACGCGACACATTCAGCCTGTACAAGGACCAGATGCTGTCGCGCATCTCCATCCTGTTCGGTGGCCGAATTGCCGAAGACCTGTTCATCCACCGCATCTCTACCGGTGCCTCGAACGACTTCGAGCGTGCGACGGCCATGGCGCGTGACATGGTGACGCGTTACGGCATGTCCGAGAAGATGGGCCCGATGGTGTATGGCGAGAACGAGGGAGAGGTCTTCCTTGGCCGCTCGGTGACGACGCAGAAGAACGTGTCGGAAACGACGATGCAGCAGGTCGACGCCGAAATCCGTCGCATCATCGACGAGCAGTACGCCGTAGCCCAGCGCATCCTCGAAGAGAATCGCGACAAGGTCGAGACCATGACGGCTGCGCTGATGGATTGGGAAACCATCGACGCGGACCAGATCAAGGACATCATGGACGGGCGTCCGCCGCGTCCGCCGAAGCCTTCGGCGGGCAGCACGCCACCGCGCTCGGACAATTCACCTGGTGCCGAGCCGAACGCCGCCGCACCGGCCTGATCCCGGTTTCCACGATTGAACGGCCCCGCAGCGGGGCCGTTTTCATTGGTGCTTTCCTTTCATGTCGAACATCTTCCACTGCGGCCGCTTCAGGCTGTCGCTCGACAAGCCCCTGATCATGGCCATCCTCAACGTCACACCGGATTCGTTTTCCGGAGACGGCCTGCTAGGGCGACGCGATCAATGCCTCGCCCAGGCCGAGCTGGCGCTGCGCGAGGGAGCTGCATTGCTCGACATTGGCGGGGAGTCCTCGCGACCCGGAGCCGCGTCGGTGAGCCTGCAGGAAGAGATGGACCGCGTACTGCCCATCGTCGAGGCGCTGCGCGATTGTGGCGTGCCCCTTTCGATCGACACCGTCAAACCTGAGCTGATGTCGGCCGCGATCCGTGCGGGAGCCTCGTTGATCAATGACATCAACGCCCTGCGGGCCGAGGGCGCACTTGAGGCTGTGGTGGCTACCGACGTCGGGGTATGCGTGATGCACATGCAGGGGGAGCCGCGTACCATGCAGGCCGCACCCGCCTACGATGATGCAGTCAACGAAGTGGAAGCGTTTTTGCGGCAACAGAGTGAGCGATTGCACGCAGCGGGGGTAGCACGGGAGCGTATCCTGCTGGATCCCGGCTTCGGCTTCGGCAAGCGTTTTGCGCACAACCAGTCGCTGTTTCGCGCCCTGCCGCGCCTCGCCGCTCTTGGTCCCTTGCTGGTGGGCGTGTCGCGCAAGACCATGCTGGGCGACATCGTCGGTCGCCCCGCGCCAGAGCGTGTCGCCGCGAGTGCTGCTGCGGCGCTGCTGGCCGCACAGAAGGGCGCCGCCGTGTTGCGTGTGCATGACGTGGCGGCCACGCGCGATGCGCTGGCTGTGCTGGAACAGCTGGATTGAAATCAGACATCACCGTGTGGGCGCGGTTGGCAACATGCGCACACCGCAACGAACAACAATGAAGGAGCAAGTAATGGCCCGTAAATACTTCGGCACCGATGGCGTGCGCGGACGTGTAGGTGAAGCGCCGATCACCCCCGATTTCGTCATGCGCCTCGGCTACGCCGCCGGCAAGGCCCTCGTTGCGGGCAAGACGTTGCGCCCCGGCGACCACCCTGGCGTACTCATCGGCAAGGACACACGCATCTCGGGCTACATGCTCGAAGCCGCGCTGGAAGCCGGCTTCGCTGCGGCGGGTGTCGACGTCATCCTCGCCGGCCCGATTCCGACGCCGGCCGTGGCCTACCTCACGCGTGCCTTGCGCCTGCAGGCCGGTGTGGTGATCTCCGCCTCGCACAATCCTTACTACGATAACGGCATCAAGTTTTTCTCGGCCGGAGGTACAAAGCTGCCCGACGCGGTCGAGCTGCAGATCGAGGCCTACCTGGACGAGCCCATGGGCTGCGCCGACTCCGCTGATCTGGGCCGTGCAAAGCGCATCGACGATGCAGCAGGTCGCTATATCGAGTTCTGCAAGAGCACCTTCCCCAACGATCTCGACTTGCGTGGCCTGAAGATCGCGCTCGATTGCGCCAACGGCGCCGCTTACAACATTGCGCCAAAGGTCTTCCATGAGTTGGGTGCTGACGTTGTGCCCGTGGGTGTGGAGCCGAACGGCCGCAATATCAACGATGGCGTTGGCGCTACCGTGCCGTCCAATCTCAGTGCAGCCGTGCTGAAGAGTGGTGCCGATCTGGGTATCTCGCTCGACGGCGATGCCGACCGTGTGATGATGTGCGATGCCAATGGTGAGGTGTACGACGGCGACAAGCTGCTCTACGTGATTGCCAAGGCGTTGCATGCACAGGGCAAGCTCGATGGTGTGGTGGGTACACTGATGAGCAATCTGGGCTTTGAACATGCGATCCGTCGTCTCGGTGCCGCATTCCATCGCGCCAAAGTGGGTGATCGTTATGTGCTGGAGATGATGAGCGCTCAGGGCATCAACCTCGGTGGAGAAAACTCCGGCCACATCATCTGCCTCGATCGTCATACAACCGGAGACGGCATCATCTCTGCACTGCAGGTACTCGCTTCCCTGCGCCAGACTGGCCAGACGCTTGCACAGGCTTGCGAAGATCTCGTTTTCTATCCGCAGCGTCTCATCAACGTGCGCATGCCTGCTGGTTTTGACTGGGCAAGCAATGTCGCCATCCGCACGGCGCGTGAGCAGGCCGAAGCCGAACTGGCGGACAGCGGCCGCGTGCTGCTGCGTCCCTCGGGTACCGAGCCGTTGTTGCGTGTGATGGTCGAGGGCAGCGATGGCGAGAAGGTGGAGCGTCTCGCACGCAGCATTGCTGACACGGTGGAAAAGGCTTTCGCATAAGTGAGAGTGGCCGAGTAACAGATAAAACAATGCCCGCAATTGCGGGCATTGTTTTATGGCTTTGGCATGAAGCTCATCGCGTGGGCAGACTTGCGAGAATCCCGTCGCTATCGACCACTTGCACGACAGCCCCTGATGTCTGGACGGTGCCTTCATGTGCGTGATATTGCGCCCACACCTTCTTGACGATCCGAAGCCCCCCGGACAAATCAAGTTCCTGACGCAAGACCAATCCCGTGTCGCACGTAGCGCCACAGTCGCTGCGGTAGAGCCGATAGTGGGTACCGTTGGCCTGTGTTTCGCTGATCAGTTCAAAACTTTGATCCTTGCCGGTCAGATCCGGACTGACCATCAGCGCCAGCAAGGCAAAGACCACGCAGGGCAGGGCGACGAGGCATGCAAGGGCGATACCGGAAAGTCTCGGCTTTTTCCCCGGGATCAGCCAAGCTAGCCATAGCAGCAATGCGGGCAGCGCCACTGTCATGCCGGCCACTATCCAGTAGTTGAGTGGGGCGAATGCAAAGCGCAGCTGATAGGGGGCGCCCGACGCTGCGTAAGTCAGTAGTCCCACAAGCGCGATGAGCAGCGATGTTGGCAGGATCGCTCGGCGGCGTATCGAACGACTTGCTTCGACCATCAGCGCCGTCTTGGCTTGCGAAGTGCAGAAGCAGTTTTGCGACGTGGCTGCTTGTTGACAACGGCTGGTTGGCTGAAAGCTTCTGCCAGATCCTTCACCGCCATCGCGTAGAAGCTCGATTTGTTGTAACGCGTGATGACGTAGAAATTCTGCAGCCCCAGCCAGTATTCGGTGGCTTCGCCTGGCGTGACGAGGTCGATCAGCGTGGCCTTTTCGTTGGCGCCGAGGCTGCTGCTGACGCCGCTCTGGCTCAGCTGTTCGGTGCCGAGGCTGGGGATGAAGCCGGCGGCGAGCAGCTTGTCGAGGTCGGTACGCTCACCGAGCTTTGCAGGAATAGCGATGCGTTCGCCTTGCTTCCAGCCGTTCTCGGCAAGGTAGCGGGCGACGCTGCCGATGGCGTCGCGTGGGCTGCCACGCAGGTCGATGTGGCCGTCACCGTCGAAGTCGGTCGCGAAGGCGCGGATGCTGCTGGGCAGGAACTGCGGCAGGCCGATGGCGCCTGCGTAGGAGCCCTTGTAGCTGCGCACGTCTTCCTTGCGTTCGTGAGCCAGCAGGAATAGCGCTTCGAGCTCCTTGCGGAACAGTTCAGCACGCGGTGGATAGTCGAAGGCCAGGGTGGTCAGCGCATCGAGCGCACGGAAGTTGCCGGTGTTGCGACCGTAGACCGTCTCCACGCCGATGATGGCAGTGATGATTTCCTTGGGTACGCCGTAAGCCGTTTCCGCAGTGGCGAGTGCTTCGGCGTGTTCGCGCATGAAAGCCTGACCGCCGCTGATGCGGGCGTTGTCGAGGAAGCGCGCGCGGTAGCGCTGCCAGCTGCGCACGAGAGGATTGGCTGGGGGCTTGATGAGCTCGATGACTTGCGGCGTGGGCTGCGCTTCGGCGAGCGCCTGTTCGACTGTGGCGCGCGGTACGCCGAGGCGCTGGGTGAGGTTGGCCACGAAGTCCTGCACCTCTCGACGGGCGAGGTAGCCGGTTGCAGGTGTGGTGCTGATCGGTGCGGCTGCCGGTGTTGAGAGGGGTGCAGAGGCCGCCGCCGCACTGCTGGCTGCGGGGGAGATTGCGGTTGGAGCGGCGGCGCTCGCGTCTGTCGCGGGAGCCATGGGGATAGTCTGAGGGATGTTCTGGGCCATGCTCGCTGCGGGCAGCAGGGCGAGGCTGAGTGTGAGGTAGCGCAACTGGGGGCGTGTGATCATGGACGGAATCGGTCGATGAGTTGTCGGAGTTGCTGCATGCGTTCTGCATCAGGGATGCCGGGGCCGTAACGCATGCGCGTGTAGTGGTCGGCAATGCCTTGCAGGGTATCAGCTTGTGCTGGCCAGTGCGTGCTGGCACGACGGATGTAGTCCTGTGCGCCTTCCCAGTCGAGGCGAGGCACGCCAGCACGAGCAAGACGTTGGCAGAAGCCTTGCCAGAGCTTGTCGAGCGCATCGCGTTGCGGACGCCGGGCGCGGTAGCGCCAGCCCAGCCAACCCAGCCAGAGCCCTCCGGCAACGGCCATCAGACTGACGAGAGTGCGCCAGTCGGCATCGGGCAGGCCCAGGCGTTTGAACAGCTCGGCCTGACGCTGTGCGTTGTAGCCCAGCACCCACTGGTTCCACGCGTTGCCCACGGCCTCCCAGCGGTAACGCAGGTCACGAAGCCAGGCGAGGTCGGTGCGCACGACGAAGGGGACGGAGAGGGTCTCGCCCGGGGGCAGGCTGGCTTGCAGGCCGTTCTCGTCGATGCGTTGCGGGAAGCTGGCCGCGGTCGGATCGATACGTCGCCAGCCACGCCCCTGCAGCCACACCTCGGCCCAGGCGTGCGCATCGGACTGGCGTACGACCAGTGTTCCGTCGATAGGATTGATCTCGCCCCCCTGGTAGCCGGTGACGACGCGTGCGGGTACCCCGGCTGCGCGCATCAGCACGACGAAGGCGGACGAAAAGTGTTCGCAGAATCCGCGTCCGGTCACGAACAGGAAGTCGTCGACGCTGTTACGTCCCAGCGGAGGCGGATCCAGCGTGTATTGCAGGCGCCGATCACGCATGAACTGCAGAGCGGCCTGCATGCGCGTGATGTCGTCCTTGTACTCGCTGGCAATGCGGCGCCCCTCGGCCAGCGTGCGCGGATCGAAGTTGCGTGGCAGCCACATGGCGATGCGTCGTGTCGCCATGTCTTCGTCGATGCCGATCTGCAGGTCAGGGCGGGAGGTGACGCTGTAACGGATGCGCTGTCGTATGGGTTCGCGCGATATCAGCGAATTGTCGGTGCGCGTGTTGCTCACATTGCTGTCGACCGGGTAGTCGAGCGCCAGCAACCACCGCAGGTTGTGCGGCTCCAGCGTAACCGTGTATTGCCATTCGCGCCCGGTGTCGGCGAACTGTTCGTTTTCGCGTGGCAGGGTCTGTGGCAACCACTCGCTGCCGTCGTAATGCGTCAGCACGGGGCCGCGCCAATAGCGTTCCGAGGGGGCGGGAACCTTGCCGTTGAATGCGGCGCGAAACGCAATCTCGCCGGACTGGATAAGCTGGCTGATGCTGCCGGGTCGCATACGGTTCGACAAGCCTGTCGTTTTGTAGGCGTCGAGTGGCATGCCCCACAGGGGGCCGTCGATGCGCGGGAACAGGAAGAACAGTACAAGCATCAGAGGGATGCCCATGCCCAGCAGGCCGGCCGCAACTTTGACTGCCGAGCGCACGGAAGCGCGTGGCCGTTGCGCCAGCGCAGCGACGGTCAGCGAGGTCAGTGTGGCCAGCGCCGCAGCCGCAGCGATGAGTGCCGACTGCTCGTGCGCGAACATGCCGACGACCAGGAAGAAAGCCAGCAGTAGCGTGGCACGAACGTCGCGCATGCGGCGTGTTTCGAGCAACTTGAGCGGCATGAGCAGACACAGTGCCGACAGCCCCGGCTGGCGGCCGACAGGAATGCCATACGCGTAGAACACCAGGGCGGCGCAGCCGATGCCGAAGAGCAGCGTCAGCCATTGTGGTGGGGCCGGCCGGTCTTGCCAGGCCAGCACCACACGCCAGACCAGCAGCAAGGCGGACACGGTACTCAGGAACCAGGGCTGGAAGAGGACGTAGGGCCACAGGCAGACGGCGCATAGCACGCACAGCTGCAGGGCGAGGCGGCGCGGTATGCGCGGCGTAGGCGTGGCGGCGGTCATCGCGCAGCCCCTGCGTCATCAAGGCCGAACAGGGCGAGGCGAGCCAGGCAGGCTCGATAGTGCTGTGGCGAGTTGTCCGGGCCCAGCGTGCCGTCGGGCAGGCGCAGCGTCAGGCGTGCATGCTGGGTCTGTGCCTGCAGTAGCCATTGGGTGAGCTGGGAGAGGCGTGCTTCGGTGTCCATCCATGCAGGCAGGGCATGCCAGTCGATGAGACCTTCTTCAGCTGCCAGGGCATGGAAATCCTTCACCAGCAGTTCGCCATCGCGTGCCGTGCGTCGCCATGCGATGCGCGAGGGGGGATCGCTCGGTCGGCGTTCGCGCAAGCCTGCGAACTCCTCTTCGCCCCCACCGATCAGTGTTTGCTCCTGCGTCCCGCGTGAGCTGCGTGCATCGCTGCGTGGCAGGTCCCCGGCGGGTCTGGGGTAGACCAGAGTCCGTGCATCCGGCTCGATGTAGCTCCAGGCCCGCACCCAACCCAGCGGGTAACGGGTCTCAAGCGTGAGCCGGCCAATCGGCATGAGGCCGCGCTTGCCTGCTGGCCTTTGCAGGGCGTCGTGGCGTGCAGCATGGCTGATATCGTCGGCTTCCAGCATGGGTGAGCCGCTCTCGTCGAGTATGTGTATGGCATGCCTGTCGCCGGGGCGCGGACTATCCAGCGTGACACGGAAACGTGCACTATCGCCGGCGAAGCATTCGCCATCGGCCTGCACTGCGATGCGCAGGCCGACCAGATTGCGCCAGGTGGCGAGGATGTGGGCAACGCCGCTGCCGGCGATGAGAAAGGTGAAGGCGTAGGCCAGTGACAGGTTGTAGTTCACCGCCGCCAGCAGCATCAGGCACAGCATGAGGAGCACGCCCAACCCGGCCGCCGTGGGCAGCACATAGACACGCCGTTGCGGCAGCAGGATGGGTTGCGGTTCGGGGCCGGCGACGCGCTGCATCCAGCGACGCATCTGCTGGCGGAGCGAACGCAGGGGAGCGCTCAGCATGTAGTGGGATCAGGCAACGTGGACGGCTTCGATCAGGCTGCGTACCAGGCTTTCGCCGGCGCCTACAGTGCCGCCGCCGTGCAGGCGATGTCCCGCCACGCTGGGCAGTACGGCTTGTACGTCCTCGGGCAGCACGTGGTCACGCCCGGCCAGCAGCGCCCAGGCGCGCGCGGCAGCCAGCAGGCCGATGCCGCTGCGCGGCGAGAGGCCATGGGCAACGCCGCTCATGCTGCGGCTGGCGGTCAGCAGAGCCTGCACGTAGTCGAGCAGGCGGTCACTGACATGAATGCTCGCAGCAATGGCCTGCAGAGCGCTGAGGCTGGCCGGATCGGTCTGCGCCGGCAGCTGCTGCAGCATTTCGCGCCGATCCTGCCCCGAAAGCAGCGCACGTTCAGCCACGGCGTCAGGCAGGCCGATCGAAAGGCGCATCAGAAAGCGGTCGAGCTGCGACTCCGGCAGCGGAAAGGTGCCGATCTGGTGTGAGGGGTTCTGTGTCGCGATGACGAAGAAGGGATCGGGCAGCGCGTGTGCTTTGCCATCGACGGTGACCTGGTGCTCTTCCATGGCTTCCAGCAGCGCGCTCTGTGTCTTGGGCGTCGTGCGGTTGATCTCGTCAGCGAGCAGTACCTGCGAGAACACCGGACCGGGGTGGAAGCGGAACAACTGCTCTCGTGCATCGAAGATCGATACGCCGATGAGATCTGCCGGTAGCAGGTCGCTCGTGAATTGCACGCGCTGGAATTTCAGCCCCAGTGCGACAGCCAGCGCATGCGCCAGCGTGGTCTTGCCAACGCCGGGCTGGTCTTCGATGAGCAAATGGCCGCGTGCCAGCAGGCAGGTCAGGGCGAGGCGCAGTACCTGCGGCTTGCCGAGCACGATCTGGCCGAGCTGGTCGAGGATGCGGTGGGCGAGCGCGCTGGCCTGAGCGGGAGTGCTGATGGCAGGAGTGAGGGGTGCGTTCATCGTGTCGGTGGGTGAGGGAAACTGGTGATGTCTACGGCATGCAGGCGCGCTGACTGAGGCTTGACCGGGATCAGCACATAAAGTTTTCGGATTTTATCGGTCGATACGACGCGCGGCGTGGCGTCGGACGTGTGGCGGCATTCTCGGCGCTTCTTGACCATAAGCAGAACCTATCCGCCACTGTGGCCCTACTGTCGCGCTGTGTCCCGCAGGGGAAGCTCAACAGGAGACAGCCATGTTCCAGGTACGCATTCACGGCCGTGGCGGGCAGGGGGTGGTGACGGGGGCCGAGATGCTCTCGATCGCGGCCTTTCTCGAAGGCCGCCACGCCCAGGCCTTTCCCAGCTTTGGTTCGGAGCGCACCGGTGCGCCGGTCATCGCGTTCTGTCGCATCGCTGACAAGGAGATCCGCCTGCGCGAGCCGATCATGCAGCCCGACGCGCTGATCATCCAGGACGCGACGCTGCTGCATCAGGTCGATGTCTTCGCCGGCCTCAAGAGCGATGGCTACGTCGTGCTCAACACGCAGCGCACATTCGAGGAACTGGGTCTGGAAGACCTCGTCCGCCGCATGCGCCCGGAGCGCCTCGTCGCGATTGCCGCGACGGATCTGGCATTGAAGCACGTGGGCCGTGCCGTGCCCAACGTGCCCTTGCTGGGCGCATTTGCCGCCGCATCGGGGCTCATCTCGCTGGAGTCGGTGGCGTCCGCCATTCGCGACAAATTCAGTGGCAAGGTCGCCGAGGGAAACATTGCCGCGGCCACGGAAGCCTATGAACTTACCCTCAAGGAGGCCAGCCATGCTTAAGCAGGTAGAAGGTTCGCACGCCATTGCCGAAGCAGTTGGCCTCTGTCGTCCCGAAGTCATCTGCGCTTACCCGATCTCACCGCAAACCCACATCGTCGAAGGCCTTGGCGAGATGGTGCGCTCAGGGGATATCGAGACCTGCGAATTCATCAACGTCGAATCCGAGTTCGCCGCCATGTCGGCCTGTATCGGATCGTCGGCGGCCGGTGCGCGCACCTACACGGCAACGGCTTCGCAAGGCCTGCTGTTCATGGCCGAGGCGGTCTACAACGCCTCCGGCCTGGGCCTGCCCATCGTGATGACGGTGGCCAACCGTGCCATCGGGGCGCCCATCAACATCTGGAACGATCACACGGACTCGATGAGCCAGCGCGACTGCGGCTGGATCCAGCTGTTCGCCGAAACCAACCAGGAAGCGGCCGACCTGCACATCCAGGCATTCAGGCTCGGCGAAGAGCTGTCGCTGCCGGTGATGGTGTGCATGGACGGATTCATCCTCACCCACGCCTACGAGCGCATCGACGTGCCCACGCAGGAGCAGGTCGATGCCTACCTGCCGCCGTACTCGCCGCGCCAGGTGCTCGACCCGGCGAGCCCGGTGTCGATCGGAGCGATGGTCGGCCCGGATGCCTTCTCGGAGGTGCGTTACCTCGCGCATGCCAAGCAGATGCAGGCGCTGGATCTGATTCCGCGCATCGCGTCGGACTTCCAGGACATCTTTGGCCGTGAGGCCGGCGGGCTGGTGCGTCCCTACTGTCTGGACGACGCCGATACCGTGGTGATCGCACTGGGCTCGGTGCTCGGCACGATCAAGGACACGATCGACGAGATGCGCGCCGACGGCATGCGCATCGGCGTGCTGGGCATCAACAGTTTCCGCCCCTTCCCGATCGCGGCCGTGCGCCGTGCGCTGTCTCATGCGCGGCGCATCGTGGTGCTGGAGAAGAGCCTCGCCGTGGGCATTGGCGGCATCGTCGCGACCGATGTGCGTCTCGCGCTCGACGGGCTTGACCACCGCGTCTACACCGTCGTCGCGGGCCTCGGTGGCCGGCCGATCACGCGCGCTTCCCTGCATCGCATGTTGCGCCTGGCCATGCATGACCAGCTCGAATCGCTGCACTTCCTCGACCTCGACTGGAACATCGTGAACAAGGAACTCGAACGCGAGCGCAGCGCACGTCGTTCCGGGCCGATTGCCGAAAACATCCTGCGTGATCGCGGCCTTGCTCAATCTCCTTCCACTTCGCGCGCCTGAGGAGCACAGACATGGCACACCAGGAACTCAAGTTCTACCAGACCGGCACCTTCACCGTCGGCAACCGTCTGCTGCCGCCCGAGCTGCGCTCGGTGCAGTCGGCGGTCGACCGCACAAACTCGCTCGACTCCGGGCACCGTGCCTGTCAGGGCTGTGGTGAAGCACTCGGCGCGCGTTACGCCATCGACGCTGCGATGCGCGTGACCAACAAACAGATGATTGCGGCCAACGCGACGGGTTGCCTCGAAGTGTTCTCGACGCCTTATCCCGAGACCTCGTGGCAGATTCCCTGGATTCACTCGCTGTTCGGCAATACGGCGGCGGTGGCCACCGGCATTGCGGCGGCGATGAAGGTGAAGAACAAAGATGTGCGCGTCGTCGCGCAGGGCGGGGACGGCGGCACGACGGACATCGGCTTTGGCTGCCTGTCCGGCATGTTCGAGCGCAATGACGACGTGCTGTACATCTGCTACGACAACCAGGCCTACATGAACACGGGTGTGCAACGCTCGAGTGCCACGCCACCGGCTGCACGCACGGCGACCACCGTGCCGGTGCCGAATGAACCGGGCAACGTTTTCGGTCAGGGCAAGAACCTGCCGCTGATTGCGATGGCACACCACATTCCCTATGTGGCGACGGCGACGGTGGCTGACCTTCACGACCTGGAACACAAGGTGGCCAAGGCCATGTCGGTGCGCGGTGCGCGCTACATCCACATCTTCGTGCCCTGTCCGCTGGGCTGGGGCGCGGCCTCGCACGACACCATCAAGCTCGCCCGCATGGCCAAGGAGACCGGTCTGTTCCCCGTCTTCGAAGCCGAGTACGGCAGCGTCACGCATGTCTCGAAGATTCGCCGCAAGATTCCCGTCGACGACTACCTGCGCCTGCAGAAGCGCTTTGCGCATCTGTTTGGCAAGAACCCGCGCATCGACATCCTCGCGCGCTACCAGGAGATTGCCGACCACAACATCCGGCGCTTCGGGCTGCTGCAGGATGAGACCGTCTATCACTACGCCGGCGGCGAACCGGTCTGAGGAGATTGAACAATGGAACAGAAACCATTCGCCATCACGCTGGACCCCGGTTCTTCACGCGTCAACAAGACCGGTAGCTGGCGCACCTTCAAGCCGGTCTATCTCAAGCGTCTGCCGCCCTGTAACAACGCCTGTCCGGCCGGTGAGGATACGCAAGGCTGGCTCTACCACGCCGAGAGTGGTGACTACGAGACGGCCTGGCGCGTACTCACCGCCGAGAACCCCATGCCCGCCGTGATGGGCCGCGTCTGTTACCACCCTTGCGAGCGGGCCTGTAACCGCGGACAGCTTGATGCGGCGGTAGGCATCAATTCGGTCGAGCGCTTTCTCGGTGACGAAGCCATCAAGCGGGGCTGGAAGTTCGCGCAGCCGGCGCAGGAATCCGGCAAGCATGTACTGGTCGTCGGCGCCGGCCCCACGGGTCTGGCTGCGGCCTATCACCTGCGACGCCTCGGCCACAAGGTGACGATTCGTGAGGCAGGCCCTCTGTCGGGCGGCATGATGCGTTTCGGCATTCCCAAGTACCGCCTGCCGCGCGAAGTGCTCGAAGCCGAGGTGCAGCGCATTCTCGACATGGGCGTGAAGCTGGAACTCAACACCAAGGTCGATAGCGTGCTCGACGCGATGAAGCAGGGCTTTGACGCCACCTTCCTCGCCGTCGGCGCACACATCGCCAAGCGCACCAACATTCCGGCCGGTGCTTCGGCACGCATCCTCGATGCCGTGCAGGTGCTGCGCAGCATGGAAGGCGAAGACAAGCCCATGCTGGGTCGTCGCGTTGTGGTCTATGGCGGCGGCAACACCGCTATCGACGTCGCACGTACCGCAAAGCGTCTCGGTGCGTCGGAGGCCATCATCGTCTATCGCCGAACACGCGAAAAAATGCCTGCGCATGACTTTGAGGTCGAAGAGGCGTTGCAGGAAGGCGTGATGATGAAGTGGCTCTCCACCATCAAGGAAGTGGGCGAGGGCGAAATCACGGTGGAAAAGGTCGTGCTCGACGAAGCGGGCAAGCCGGTGCCGACGGGCGAGTTCGAGACGCTTGAGGCCGACTCGGTGGTGCTGGCGCTGGGGCAGGACGTTGACCTGTCGCTGCTCAACGGTGTGCCGGGCCTGAGCTTCAGTGACGGGGTGGTCGAGGTTGGTGGCAACATGATGACGGGTTATCCCGGCATCTTCGCGGGGGGCGACATGGTGCCCTCGGAGCGCACGGTGACGGTCGGCGTTGGTCACGGCAAGCTCGCCGCACGCCACATCGACGCCTGGCTGCGTGACACGCAATACGTACCACCAGTAGCTGGCGAGATTGCCAGCTTCGACAAGCTCAATACCTGGTACTACACCGACGCCTCGAAGACCCTGCGCCCCATGCTCGACATCATCCGTCGCCAGAGTACGTTCGATGAAGTGCAGGGCGGGCTGGACGAGAGCAATGCGCTGTTCGAAGCGCGGCGCTGCCTCTCCTGCGGTAATTGCTTCGAGTGCGACAACTGCTACGGTGTGTGTCCCGACAATGCCGTGCTGAAACTTGGTCCCGGTCAGAAGTTCGAGTTCAACTATGACTATTGCAAGGGATGTGGAATCTGCGCGGAGGAGTGTCCGTGCGGGGCGATCACGATGGAGGCCGAGGCGGGATAGGCGCTGCAGCCTCAGGCCAGACGATCTCCGGCCTGGCCTTTCTGGCACAATCCGTGCCGGGGAGCCGGGCGCTTCATACGCCCGGTAATGTCAAAACATGAAAAACTGCTTTGCATTCATTGTTGTGTTGGGCCTGAGCGCGTGTGCGACGGGCTATCAGAACGCTGCCCTGAGCATTTCCGGTGGTTACACTCACTCGGAAGGCTACGGGAAGCTGACCAAAGTCGAGTTCTTCGGCAACGGGTTTACCTCAGAAGAGCGGGTCAAGGAGAATACGGTGCGTCGCATAGCGGAGCTTGCGATCACTGCCAAGAAGCCCTACTTCCTGATGTATCAATCCATCTGGCAGGCGCACTTCGGAGTGACCGCCAAGACGCCAAGTTCGTATGTGATTGGCATCAAACCGGGGGCCTATGCCTACGTCCTGTTTCTGGATGAGCCCGCTCCGGGGGCGCTTGAGGCAGCACCCATTCTCAAAAAATGGGAAGAAATCGAGGCGCAGAAATGAACATCAGGAAACTTTTGTGTGGCCTCGGTCTGGCTGCATCGCTGAGCGGCTGTGGTTTGCCCTGGGCGCCCGAGAACGGGGAGCCGACCGCCATCATCAATCTGAGATCGACGGGTAGCGTGCTGTTCTGCATGGACGACAAGCGCTATCTGGTCGTGGCTGGGGCGGGCATCGAAAACCGCCCGTTCCCGGTAGGGCGCAAGCTGAACTTTGTTGTTACCAAGACTGTGGGCAGCGACTACAACTACACGTATTCCTGTTCTGGACGATTCGCGGCAGAGAAGCTCGAAGCCGGCAAGAAATACTATCTGGCCTACGAGCTGGTACAGCAGGGTTGCCGCCTAGAGCTCTACGAGCAGACAGAAGACAGCCCGGTCGGCCTGCGGCCGATCAAGTCGGTCCCGCGCAGCGATTGCTGAGCAGTTTCGCAGCGCTCAGGCGCTCTGCACCGAAAACACCAGTCTGTCCTTGCCCTGCAGCTTGGCGCGATACATCAGCTCATCGGCGCGGTGAATGAGCTGTTCTGCCGAGCCAGGGGGGATCGGGCAGGTGAGCACACCGATGCTGAAGGTGACCGGCCACAGGTCTTGCTTCATGCGCGCCAGCAGGGCTTGGCGGATGCGCGGCGCCACGGTGGCCGCAGCGTCAGAGTCGGCGTTGGGCAGCAGGATGACAAATTCGTCGCCACCCAGGCGTGACACCGTGTCGATGCCGCGAATCGTTTGCATCAGGGTCTGGCCGACGGCCAGCAGCAGGCGGTCGCCCTCGCGATGGCCGAGGCGGTCGTTGATGGCCTTGAAGTTGTCGAGGTCGACATACACCAGGGAGATCGGTTGTCCATGGCGCACGGCGCGCAGGATTTCCTGGTCGACTTCCTTGAGGAACGCCATGCGGTTGCGCGTGCCGGTCAGGAAATCGGTGCGGGCGAGATCGCGTTCCTTCTCCAGCAGACGGTTCAGCTCGTAGATGATGACTGCGAACACAGCGAAGATTGCGCACAGGATCATCACGTTCCAGATGGCAATGAGCGTACTGCTGTCCGAGCGGATGCTGTGCGGGTTGAGCAGCGCATGCACGATGCCGGCGAAGATGGCCATGGAGATGGCGGCGTTGCGTTCGAGTCGCCAGGCAATCAGGGCGATGGGGCCCAGGTAGAGGATGGAGAGCGCCAGGGTCGGACCGGTGACGGCATCAAGCACGGCAATCAGGATGAGAAGGCCGACACCGAGTACCGCAGCGATCGGACGAGCGATGCGGTTGAGCCAGTGGATGAGTTTCAGGAGCCGGGTGGTCACAGGGGTGGTCGGCGCTGCTGTCGCCTTGTCTAGTTATGCTTGCGACAAATCATAGAGGGATTTGCCGTAAAGGTGGGTAGTCCCCTGCGGTGCAATGGCCCCCCAGCCTTGGTTGCCGATGCCTGGCCGTCAGGTCTGACCGGTCTGACCGCCTTGCAGGGTCTCGCGCTTGCGCAATTCGGGGAAAGCCCCCATCCAGGTGGCGACCACCAGCAGGGTGCCGACGCTACCCACGGCGACTGAGGTGACGGCCCCCCACCAGTGCGCGGTAACGCCGGATTCGAATTCGCCAAGCTGGTTGGAGGCGCCGATGAAGATCGAATTGACGGCGCTGACGCGGCCACGCATGTCGTCTGGCGTTTCGAGCTGCACAAGCGATTGACGGATGACCACGCTGACCATGTCGCCCGCCCCACTGATGGCGAGGGCCACCAGGGACAACATAAAAGACTCCGAGAAGGCGAATACGAGCGTGGCGATGCCATAGACCGCAACCGAGGCGAACATGATCTTGCCGGCGCGGCGCTTCACGGGGTGGCGGGCGAGCCACAGCGAGGTCAGCAAGGCCCCTGCAGCGGGGGCGCTACGCAGCAGGCCCAGCCCCAACGGGCCGACGAGCAGGATGTCGCGTGCAAAGATTGGCAACAGTGCCGTGGCACCGCCAAGCAGCACGGCAAACAGGTCCAGCGAAATCGCACCCAGCACGGCTTTGCGGTGCCAGATGAAATCCACGCCGGCAAACAGGTTGCGCAGGCTGACGGGTTCGCGCAGCACGACCTGTGGTCGTGCCTCGACGCGCTGGAAGGCGATGATGGAGAGCAGCCCCAGTGCTGCGCAGAAGGCGTACGCAAACTCGGCCCCTGCCACGCAGAGCCAGCCGCCCAGAGCCGGGCTGGTGATGATGGCGAATTGCACGCCGGATGAGCTTGTTGCGAGCGCGCGCGGCAATACCTCGGGCGGTACGACCAGAGGGGCGAGTGCTTGCTGCGTCGGCATCTGGAAGGCCTTCGCGGTGCCGATCAGGAACGAGGCGATGAACAGGACTTCACGTGTCAGCCAGTGTCCGAGTGTGCCGGCGAACAGGGCGCCGACGACCAGCACCTGAAGGAGCAGGCAGAGGCCCAGCAGGCGCCGGCGGTCGAAGCGGTCGGCAACCTGGCCGACCACCAGTGTGAACAGCAGGGCGGGCAGGAACTGAAACAGGCCGACCAGGCCCAGATCCATGGCACTGCTGGTCAGGTCATACATCTGCAAGCCGATGGCGACGGCCAGGATGTTGTTGCTCATCACGCTGCTGACGCGCCCCAACCAGTAGTTACGGAAGGGGCGGTGGGCAAGCAGGGAGAAGTCGTCTGCCATCAGCGCAGCAGGGGATTGGGGTTTTCTTCTTCGTCGAAGGGGCGTGCGGGGACGATGCGCAGCAGGCTTGTCGAAGGGCGCAGTTTGATGTCCAGTGTTTTGTTGTCTTCGTCATAGATCCAGTCGTTCTTTGGCACACCGGTCAGCGTCCGCGGCGGCAGACCGATACGGAACTGGATCGTGGTGCCTTCCGGCGGCGGTTCGAGGAAGCGCACGTTGAAGACAGACCAGTTGAAATAGCCTTCCATGCTGAGCGTCTTGCTGGCCTCAAAAAACACCTTCTTTTCGTTGAAGCGACGGACATCGACCAGGAGCAGGCGGGTGTCTTCACCGCGCTCGCCGAGCCAGGCGGCCCGTGCATCAGCGTTGATGCCATCGGCCCGGATGCTGCGGTCCTTGTCGCGTGCAATGTAAATGCGGTCCACACCGGCGTCATGGGTGACTGCCGCGGCAAAACCGCTGCGTGCCGGCAGTGCCCGCACACTGGCTTCGTCGCCGGTGTAACCGTCACGGCGGGGGAACAGCACCGAGAGAATGCTCTGGCTGCGTGCTTCTTTCTTCGTCTCTGCGGTCATATGCCATTCGTCGGGCATTCGTTTTTCGTAACCATTGGCGACCGGTACCGCAAACTGGTTGGTCTGGCGGAAGGCGAGCTGCCCCAGCGCCGGCGACAGGAAATACACGTCAAGGCGCGCAGCACCCTTGGCGATCTGCACGAAATTACGGCTTTCGTCGATCTGCATCTTCTCGCGGGCGTGTAACAGCCACTGGAAGTTGCGAGCCTCGTCGGCCGCAAGCTCGTCGAGCATCACCCAGTAGCGCTTGTCCACAAAAAGCACGTGGCGCAGCGCTTGCGACAGTTTGCCGGCATAGGCTTCGCGCGCATCACCCAGAACGTAGGTTGCCTGGTCGCCTGCCAGGAAACGGGCGATGCGGCCTTTTGCACTGGCTTGCTTGATCGGTTGCCCCTCACCGCCGACGAGGATGGCGTTTTTGGCCGCGGTGGTACGTGTCCAGCCTTTGTGGTGTGGGCTGTCGTAGTACTCGCGGTAGCCGGAGCTGATTGCCAGCGGCTCGCCAAAGGCATTGATGACGAAGCTGTTCTGGTCGGCGAAGCTGTGGCTGGCTGAGCCGAAGGGGCTGGACTTGAAGCCCATCATCACGTCGGTGGCTTTGTCGCCGAGTTTGCCGTGCATGGCGACCCAGCCGATGTCGTCGAAAAGGCGCGCGCGTGGCAGCTGGTACAGCTCGGCTTCCACCAGTTTCGACTGACCACGGCGGAAGAGATGCAGCAGTGCGTCGATGGCACCGTAGTCGTAATAGTTGAATGCGGTCGGCAGCTTGCTGGAAAACAGGCGGCCGGCTTGCAGCAGGTAGGGGTCCTGTTGCAGCAGGGCGAATTTTTCGAGCAGCAACGCCATGCTGGGCGTGGGCGCCATGATGTTGGTGAGGTCGCCGAACGAGCTGCCGCCATAGGGCATCTGGAAGTAGGTGGCGAACCAGGGCGTGTTGCGGAAGAAGGGGCGTGCCAGCGGCTCGTCGAAACCTTGCAGCTGCATGGCTTCGAGGAAGCGCATGTGCTGCGTCATGCCGGTCGCCCAATAGTTGAGCCCTTCAGCCCAGCCGCCGGCATCGCCGCCCCATACCGGGAACTGGCGGTTGTAGTACTCGTACGCCCATGCCACCCAGCCTGGCGCGGCGGGTGTGTCGTGATACAGCGCGAGACCACCCAGGCCCAGCGTCGAGATGAAACGCATGGGGTGGCTCAGCGAGTTGTCGGGCGAAGTCGGCTGAGTCAGCGAGAACTTCGGCTGGATGTGTTCGGCGAGCAGCTTGAGCCGCGCTTCGAGGGCTGTGCGCACGGTAGTGCGCTCCTCCGGCGTCAGTGCGTCGTAGGCCCAGTCGTAGGCAAAGATCATCGGGCGCAGGTGCTGGATGAACAGCTCGTCGTTGGTGCGCAGCACTTCGCGGTCAATCTTCCAGCTGGCCAGGTGAAGCAACCAGCGGGCCGCTTCGCGGCCGTACTGGGCGTCATTCTTCAGCTGCCAGCCCAAGGCATAGCGCCAGGCCTGGTTGCCGGTGTCGCTGGCCGTCTGGTAGCCCTCGCGCCAGGCTTTGCTGCCTTCATCGGTGCCGTTGGAAACCGCGAGGGGTTGAGGGGGCAAGGGCTTGTTGTCGAGGGGCGCCAGCGCGAGTTTTGCCAGGGCGGCCGTGTCAGGCTGTGCAGGCAGTGTCTCCAGCAGGGATTTGCGCAGGGCAGGGATGTCGGCCGGGCGGATCAGTAGCCGGGGGTGCTCGTTGGCGAGCTTGCCGTTCATGGCCTGGATGCGTTGTTCGACGATGCTCCTGTCGTCAGCCGCCTGGGCGGAGAGACAGCAGAAAGTCAGCAAGAGGGCGGCAAGTTTGCCGGCAAACGGAATACGCAGGAGATGCATGGCGGGATCCGGAAGGAACGGGGGGAGCTGCGAGGCAGCGAGGATAGCACCGGGCAGGTCCCGCACAGACAGCCCGAGGCACTGGCGGTTCCGGACGTGGGCGATATCGGTCGGCTATAGCTAAGGGTATCGGCATCCTGGCCGTTAAGTGCAGTTGAACCCTTATGGAGGAGGATCGCTCCATGCCTACCCGTTCCAGCCTCTCGCTGCGCAGCCTGTTGCTGACGATTGCCATATGTGCCCTGAGCGGCATTCTCGTCCTTGCGGTGCTTGCGCAGATCAACATTTCGCGCCTGCTGGACGCCAACGACAAGCTGCTCGATACCGGCCGAATCACGCAGCAACAGGCGGACGTCGACATGAACCACGACGCCGTACGTGCCGATGTGCTGGCCGTTCTCCTCTTTGTCAAGCAAGGCAATCCGGAAGGCGTTGCTGCGGCTCGCAAGGATCTGGACGAGCACGCGGGCGACCTCGAAAAACTGTTCAACGACAACCTTGAACGCCTGCCTCCCGAAGCACGCAAGCTCGCCAATGACACCAAGCCAACCTTGCAGCGCTACTTCGAGGCCGCACGCCGCATCGTGGCCAATCCGGACAAAGACAGCGCGGCGGAGCTGGAGCGCTTCCAGAATGACTTTGAAGCGCTGGAGATCAGACTCGGCGATCTGACGAAGGCCATTGAGGCCTATGCGGCCAGCGAGAGTCAGGCCAATGCATCGGCCGTCAGCCAGGCACGCTTCGTGATCTGGCTGGGAGCGGTCGTCGCGCTGGGCATCCTCAGCCTGGTGGCTTGGCGCGTCTATCAGACCAGTGTGCCGCCGTTGCAGCGTATGGCTGCGGATACGACGCGTATCGCGCGTGACGGCAATCTTTCCATCACGCTTGGCGAGGTGGGCTGCGAGGAAGTGCAGCAGGTAGCTAACGCCTTCAACCAGCTTATCGTGCGGCAGCGCGCTGTCGTGTCGCAGTCGCACAGTACGGCAGGCACCATCTACAAGCACATGCAGGAGCTCGGTGCGCTTTCCGGTCGTGTCCGCACGAACGCTGGCGCACAGAGCAGCCTGATGCAACGTGCGATGGCCGGCTTTGAAGAATCCGCCGAGAGCATCAACGTGATCGCTGAAAACGCTTCGGAGGCGGCCAGCGCCGCCGAGCAGGCCGGCAAGATCTCGCAGATTGGCGCGCAGGACGTGACGAACAGCACCCGCGAGTTCGACAGCCTCGCACATACGGTCAAAGAGATCGCCGCAATCATCACCTCGCTGGCCCATGAGGCGAACGAGATCTCCGGCGTTGCCTCGGCGATTCGTGACATTGCCGACCAGACCAACCTGCTGGCGCTCAACGCTGCCATCGAAGCGGCGCGTGCGGGCGAGCAGGGCCGTGGCTTCGCCGTGGTGGCTGACGAAGTACGCAAGCTTGCCGAGCGCACCAGCAACTCGACGGATCAGATTTTCTCTCGCATCGAGCAAATACGTGCTGCAAGCGAAAACGCCGTTCGTGGTGTCGAGAACGGTGTCAGTTCGGTCACGGCAGGGATAGAGCGTGCTTCCAGCTCGGCGCGCTCAGTGGCTGAGATCCCCGTGGCGGCAGCCAACGTGGTTGCCGGCATGCACGGTATTCGCGATGCACTTGCGGCTCAGCGCAGTACGCAGAACGAGGTTGCGCGCATCATCGAGCAAGTCAGCCGGGATGTGCATGAGGCCAGCCATGATGCGGAGTCGCTTGACCGACTGATCGAACAGACCCGCTCGGCCATGAATGCACTGAACGAGACCGTGCATCAGTTCAAGGTCTGAGCGCGGGGCCCGCACGCTGAGGCGGCGCTAGTCGTATTTGAATTCCGACACGGACGGAAAATTTGCGGCGTGCTGGTCTATCCACTCCAGAGCAGCCGTGCGTCCGTCGATCACCCGCCCCTCGCAACGCAGGGCATCTTGCCGGTACTGCTCGATGTGGCAGACCTGCTCCACCATGCGCGCCGCAAATGCGTCGTCGGCATTCGTGAACTGGATGCCGACTTCATGATGCGTGCCGCAGCGCTTGCACCAGGCAACACGTCCCTCGGCGGTGAAGGGGGGCGTGACGAGTTCAATGCTGACTTCGACCGGCGTGCCGACCTCCAGTGCCTTGTCCGAGCGACAAGCCAGGCCGCCCATGCCGACATCCTTGAGGCGACGGGGGGCGGCTTCAAGAATGGGTTGGGCACGGATCTCGATCGGGATGTCCGCAGGGTGACGCAGGTAGGCCCGCGGCAAGGCGCTGCTTGAACCCATGGGTATGCCTCGGTTGGGACGATTTTTCAGTATGGTCTGCGGATGGTGCACTGCAATGAGGGTGTTCCCGGAGGGGACTTCAGCCCGCGCGGCCCAGCCGTCCGAAGCAGCTTTCCGACTCAGCTGCCCGTATCCCCGTCGACGTAGAGCCAGCGCCCATCCTGCCTCACGAATCGGCTGAGCTCGCTGAGCCGATGGGCGCGGCCATTGATGCGATATCGGGCGACGAAGGCAACGGTTGCACGGCTGTCATCCTGCCGCGCATGTGAGAGCACCTGAAGACCGATCCACTGGCAGGCGTCTTCATCAAGATCCAGCGACGCAGGCCGGGTGTCCGGATGCCAGGTAGCCATGAGATAGGGCGACAGCCGCAGCACGTAAGCGCTGTAACGCGAGCGCATCAGGGCCTCGGCGCTCGGCGCTGCGTCGCCGGCGTGATAGCGGCCGCAGCAGTCTGCATAGCTCACGCTGCCACAGGGGCAAGGCAATGGTTTCGCTGCCTTGCTGGTTTTCATGCCGGATCCGCCGGCTGCAGCGGCTCTTCTTCCATTGCGGCAATCTGCTCCTTGAGTTCAAGGATGCGGTCTTGCCAGTAGCGTGCCGAGCCAAACCATGGAAACGCAATCGGAAAGGCAGGGTCGTGCCAGCGGCGGCCGATCCATGCCGCATAGTGGATGAGGCGCAAAGTGCGAAGCGCTTCGATGAGCCCCAGCTCACGCAGATCGAAATCGTGGAACTGGCGATAGCCGCGTAGTACGGCACCTAGCTGCAGTGACATCGCTTCGCGCTCGCCTGACAGCAGCAGCCACAGGTCCTGCACCGCAGGACCGCTGCAGCAGTCATCGAAGTCGACGAACCATGGGCCGTCATCAGCCCACAGGATATTGCCAGCGTGACAATCACCATGGATGCGCAGCGTGCGTAGCTCGCCGGCATCGGCAAAGCGAAGCCGCGCAACCTGCAAGGCACGTTCGGCGGTGATGCGCCAGGCTTCGCGCAACTCGGGCGGCACCAGATCCTGTGTGTTCAGCCATTGCAGCGGTTCATCGCCAAAGCGTGTGAGGCTTAGCGCTGGGCGTTCGCGAAAAGTCGAACGTGCGCCGACAGCATGAATGCGACCTATGAAGCGACCCATCCAGGTGAGCGCGTCGAGATCGCTGAGTTCAGGTGGACGGCCACGCAGGCGGGGATAGAGCGCAAAGCGGAAATCGCCCACGTGATGCAGGGTTTCGTCTCCGAAGGCCAGCGGCGCGGCAACCTGGATTTCTGCGTCAGCCAATTGGTGGGTAAAGCGGTGCTCTTCGCG
The DNA here is from genome assembly GCF_039544165.1 of Viridibacterium curvum. NCBI lineage: Bacteria > Pseudomonadati > Pseudomonadota > Betaproteobacteria > Rhodocyclales > Rhodocyclaceae > Viridibacterium > Viridibacterium curvum. Next base: position 129,443 of record NZ_BAABLD010000011.1, on the reverse strand, counting down.
TATCGCCGCATCACTCCAGCGCCCCGGGCGATAGAACTTGGCAATCAGCATCGGGGCTGTCGATCCGTCGTCTGCTTCGATGCCAACCTGGTAGACGCGGTTCTCGAAACTATTCAGCGCATGCAGACGCCCGTCGGTACGCAGGCCCAGACTATCGATCGCATCGAGCAGGGCTGACGGCGTCAGCGAGGCGAAGGGCTGTTCCGCCGAGGCGGTGTGATCCGTGCTGGCGGATTGATCATGTGCATCCATTTGCCCGAGTGTACCCCCGAGCGGTCACGGCGCTGGGATAATCTCCGCCACGCAGCCATTCCGGCTGCCCGAGAGGAGATGTGCATGACGCTTTTCTGGTTGGTGGTGGCGGTTGGCGCCATCGTGGCGGAAATGATGACGGGTACGCTGTACCTGCTGGTCATCGGCATTGCAGGTGCGGCTGGCGCGGCCCTGGCCTGGAACAGTTTCGATCTGAGCTGGCAATGCGTTGGTGCTGCGCTGGTTGGCGTGCTCGGTGCCCTGTTTGTTCGCCGTTTCAAACCGGAGCCGGCTGCGGCCATGCCGCAGAACCTGGGTGGCGGCAATGTCGAGGTGGCGCAGGTGATCGTGCCGGGCAAGCTGCGCGTGCGCTGGCGCGGCACGGAGTGGGATGCCAATGGCCCGACTTCGGCCATGGTGGGAGAAAAGCTTGAGGTGCTGGGCCGCCAGGGCAATGTGCTGGAAGTCGGCCTCTCACTGAAGAACTGACTGGCGCTACCTGACGCCATGGCCCGGAGCAGGGCCGGATTTCCAGGCTGACACAGACGGGAGTAACGACGTATGACGAATGTATCCTTCCTCGCCCTCGGTTTGCTGATCATCGCTTTCATCTTTGTGGTGCGCGCGGTCCGCATCGTGCCGCAGCAGACGGTGTTCATCATCGAACGCCTTGGCAAGTTCAACGAGCAACTGGATGCGGGACTGCATTTCCTCGTGCCTTTCATTGATCGCGTGGCCTACAAGCACTCGATCAAGGAAGTGCCGATGGATGTCGCACCGCAGACCTGTATCACCCGTGACAACACGCAGGTGCAGATCGACGGCATTCTGTATTACCAGGTGACGGATCCGCAGCTTGCTTCGTACGGCACCGCCAACTACGAGTTCGCCATCGAGCAACTGGCCAAGACCATGCTGCGTTCGGAGGCGGGCAAGCGTGAGCTGGACCGTCTGCTGGAGGCGCGTACCGAGATCAACCAGGCCGTGGTGTCGGCGCTCGATGAAGCGTCCGGCGCCTGGGGTGTGAAAGTGCTGCGTTACGAGGTCAAGGACATCACGCCGCCCGAAAGCATCCTTCATGCGATGGAACTGCAGATCAAGGCCGAGCGCGAGAAGCGTGCCTTGATTGCACGCTCGGAAGGTCAGCGCCAGGAGGCCATGAACAAGGCCGAGGGTGAGCAGAAGTCGGCCGTGATGATTTCGGACGGTGAGCGCCAGGCGGCCGTGAATCGCGCCGAGGGCGAGGCGCAAGCCATCAAGCTGGTGGCGGAAGCAACGGCCACTGCGATCCGTTCCATCGCAGCGGCCATCCAGACCGAGGGGGGTGAAAAGGCCATCCAGCTGAAGGTTGCCGAGCAGTACGTCTCATCTTTCGGAAACATCGCCAAGGCAGGCAATACCGTGGTCGTGCCGGCTGACATGGGCAACATGGCGGGCCTGATTACCGCAGCCATGGAGATAGTCGGGACCAAGAAAGCCTGATCGCTTTGCTTGCAAAAACAAACGGCGCCCGCGGGCGCCGTTTGTTTTTACTGCTGCAGCCTGACTCAGTACACCTCGAACTCGGTGATCGAGGGCTGGCCCGAAGCGCCGGTGAAGTAGACACGGATGGCCGTGGTGCTGACCGGCGTGAAGCTGTAGCTCTTGGCGGCTCCGATGCTTGAGCCGCTGCCCAGCGTGACCCAGCTTGAACCGCTCAGGTACTCCACGCGGTGGCCAGTGACGCGCGACAGGTACTCACGCAGGGTGACGCTGCTCACCGTCCTGGCCGAGCTGAAGTTGATGCTCAGCCAGCTGCCGGGGCTGCTGTTGCTCGCTTCCCAGCGCGTCGCGACGTTGCCATCCTTGGCCATGGCGGCGGTGCGGCTGCTGCCCGATTGACCGGATGCCGTGGCGCTGCCGCTCAGGGCGAGGTTGGTGCCGGTTGGTGTCGAGCTGACGCTGGATGAGGACGAGCTGCTCGGCGCGCTGCTGGATATCGAGCTGCTGCTCGATGACGACACGGCGCTGGAGCTACTGGACGAAGCGACGCTGCTGGACGATGACGAGGTGGCACTGCTGGAAGACGAAGACGTGCCGCAGCTACCCACCACGTCGGCAGCTTCCTTCAGGCCTTTGCCGGCACCCGCCGCAGCCAGCGTGATGCACTTGACCTTCAGCGCCGGTTGCACGGTGTAGGTATAGGGCAGGGCGATGGGGAAGGGCTTGGTTGTTGTCCAGTCGTCCGCGTTCTTCTTGGTGTCGCTGTCTACCGTCCAGGTAATGCCATAGGCGCCGAAGTCCGAGGGGCTCAGGATGTTGTTGTTACGCAGATCCCAGTAGCCGATGACGCTGCTGTAGCGCGCCACCACAGGATTGACCGAGTTCTCGAAGTAATTGCCCTCGATCAGGTTGTTGCTGTTGACGCGCGCATTGATGCCGCTGCCCAGGATCTGGTTGTAGTAGTTGTTGTACAGGTGATAGAGCCCGCCACGGTTGAAGGGGCCGCGCTCCTGGATGTTCTCGATGCGGTTGTAGGCCCAGGTGACGCGGCGAACGGTGGAGACGTCGCTGTCGCTGGAGCCACCCAGCGAGACCTTCGCGTGGTCGTGAATGTAGTTGTAAGAGACGGTGATGTTGGTGGCGCCGGACTTGATGTCGATGAGGCCGTCGAACGTCGTGTCGTCGCCTGGCGTACCGGCGCATTTGTAGTTGCGGCTGTAGAGCTCGTTATGGTCGATCCAGATGTTGTTGGCCGTGCCTTCGATGCCGATGGCGTCACCATCGCTGGCGCCGCCGGGCAGCAGTCCGATGGTCATGTTGCGCACGATGATGTTGCTCGACGAACCCTTGATGCGGATGCCGAAGTTGGCCGACGACCCGTTGGCGCCAAGGATGGTGATGTTGCTCTTGCCGCTGATCGACACTTCCTGCTTGGCCTTGCTCCATTGACCGCAGATGTTGGCGAGGATCGGAGCGGGGTCGAACGTGCCGGTGTACTGGATGACGAGGCCGCCAGTGCCGGAGTAGCTGTCAATGGCGCTCTGGATGGCAGACAGGCTGCTGGCAACGACGGGAGTGGCGTTGCCGCCGCCGGTCGCGGTGGCAAAGCCGGGAACGGCTGCGTGAACGAGACTGCTTGCGGCAAGCGCAGCGAATACCGCTGCATGTTTGAGATGCATCGACTTCATGGGTTGTCTCCTGAATCTATGGGTTTTGTTGCGCCGCGGTGACGGCGCATTGGCATGCCGGGGTCTGCGCCCCTTGGGCAAGCTGATGTAGTGTGGGATAGAACAGCCGGATTGACAATCTCGCAGTGCAGCGAGCAGGTGATGTCCGCGCCAGCCCTTGATGAGCGAGGCAATGCGACAGTGTCAGGCCGGGCTTAGCGTGCGGTTTTGCAGCCTGGCAGGGCGGCATCCACCTCAGCCAACTGCTTGCCCGGACCCGCCGTCGCCATGGCCAGACATTTCACCAGGGCTGAAGGTTGCGCTGTGTAGGCATAGGGCAGGGGCTGCGGGAACTGGATGGTGCTGGCCCAGTCGGTGGCGTCGCGGCTGGGGCCGCTGCGCACAGGACTCCAGGTGATGTTGAATCGCTCGAAGTCGGCGGGTGAGGCGATGTTGTTGTCGCGCAGCTCCCAGTCGCCGGTTTTCGGGCTCAGGCGCGAGGTAACGGGATTACGGGCGTTCTCGAACCAGTTGCCTTCGATGAGGGCCTGGCCCCCCATGCGCACATTGATGCCGTGCTCGGCGATACCGTCGTAGTAGTTGTTGTAGATGTGGGCGAAACCGCCACGTTGCAGGGGCAGGCGCTGGCCGACGTTGCGGTACCAGTTGTGGGCGTAGGTGATGTGGCGGTCTGGGGTATCGCGATCACTGGAACCATTGAGGCCGACCTTGTCGTGGTCGTGGATGTAGTTGTAAGAGATGGTGATGTTGTCGACGTTGTCGCGGATGTCGAGCAAGCCGTCGAAGGTCGTGTCGTCGCCCGGCGTATCGGGACAATGGATGCGCTGGCTGTAGAGCTCGTTGTGATCGATCCAGATGTGGTTCGCGCGCCCCTCGATGCCGATGGCGTCGCCGTTGTTCGCGCCTCCCGGCACAAGGCCGATGCTCATGTTGCGCACGATGATGTTGCTGGCGAAGCCTTTGATGCGGATGCCGAAATTGGCGGTGGAGCCGTCTGCACCGAGGATGGTGATGTCTCGCTTGTCGTGGATGACCAGTTCAATGGTGGGTTTGCGCCATTGCCTGCAGACGTCGGCCAGAATGGGGGCTGCATCGAACTTGCCGGTGTAGAGCAGCACCAGCCCGCCGGCGCCGGCGTACTCGTTGATCGCGTCCTGCATTTCGTACTTGTCACGGACCACGATCGGCTTGGCATTTCCGCCACCGGTGGCTTGTGCGTAACCGCCGACAGCGGCACTGGCGTTTGCGGCGAGCAAGAGCAGGAATAGGGGGGCGAGGCGTTGCATGTTTGGTATCCGGAAAATTTTGTCAGGGCTTGAGCCGGGGCGGCGGAGTCTGCGGGGCAGATTTTCCGTACCAGGAAGCGATGCCGTGATTCCGTGCGGGCCGAGAGCCCGCTACGGCGGCGGAAGGCACCATTCAGGCGGCGATCAGGGCATGAACTGCCCGCCATTCACATCGAGAATCTGTCCCGTGATGTAGCCGCTGCAGGCATGCGAGGCAAAGAACAGGAAGGCGGGGGCCATTTCTTCGGCTTTGCCGAAGCGTCCCATGGGAATGCCGGCGCTGATGCGCTGGCGCACTTCTTCGGTTTTGTCAGCGTGGAACGCCGTATCGACCGTGCCCGGCGAGACGATGTTGAAGCGGATGCCGTCGTCGGTGTGGTAATCGACCCAGTTTTTGTGGATGTTATGCAGCCAGGCCTTGGCAGCGCCATAGAGCGAGGCGCCCGGGCCGCCGCCGGTGTGGCCGGCAATCGAGCCGACCGAAATGACAGCACTGCTCTGCCCTGACGCTTTTGCCGACGCGCTCAGATGAGGCAGTGCGGCGCGCGTGGTCATCAGCACCGAGCGCATGTTCAGATCGTGCACCGCGTCGAAGAACGCGTCGTCAATGTCGGGCAGCGGCTTGCGGGCAACGAGGCCGCCGGCGTTGTTGATGAGCACATCAATGCCGCCGAAGCGCGCAACGAAGTCGGCAACCAGCTTGTCGCAAGCGGCCGAATCTGACAGGTCCGCCGCGAAGAATGCTGCATCACCGCCATTGGCGCGCAGGCCTGTGAGCAAGCCATCAAGTTCTTCCGGCGCGCGGCGGCCATTCAGGCCGACCTTGGCGCCTTGCGCGGCAAAAGCTTTGGCTGCTGCCAGTCCGATGCCCATGGTGGAGCCGGTAATGAGGACGCGCTTGTTCTTGAGATCGGAGAAATGGGCGGATTGCATGGTGTCGAGGCCTGTGAGTGAATCCGTCAGATGTGGACGGACAGGTGCGGCAATTTACCACCAGCCGTGCGGCTGTCGAATCAGGGAGTGCTGCCATGCAACAGGTTCGCGCACAAGGCGTAAGCTATGGCACAGCCTTCGCTTCCGTTGATGATTGCCACCTTTACCGTCGAGGTTCTAAATGCCTGTCCATGCCAAGCTAGCCGCAGCCACCCAAGCCATCATTGACCGCAGCCGTGAGCGGCGTGCGCGCTATCTGGCACGGCTGGACGCTGCGATTCCCGGCTCGCCCTATCGTGGTCAGCTCGGCTGCACGAATCTGGCGCACGGCTTCGCTGCCAGCCCGGCCGAGGACAAGTTCCGAATCAAGACGGTGAAGGCGCCGAACATCGGTATCGTTACGGCGTACAACGACATGTTGTCTGCGCATCAACCGTTCGAGACCTACCCCGAAATCATCAAGAAGGCTGCGCGTGAAGTTGGCGCCACGGCGCAGGTCGCTGGCGGCGTACCGGCGATGTGCGACGGCATCACGCAGGGCCAACCGGGCATGGAGTTGTCGCTGTTCTCGCGCGACGTGATCGCCATGAGCACGGCCATCGGCATGTCGCACAACATGTTCGATGCAGGGCTCTGTCTCGGCGTGTGCGACAAGATTGTGCCGGGGCTGGTCATCGGTGCGCTGCGCTTCGGTCACGTCCCCTTCATCTTTGTGCCCGCTGGCCCCATGCCGACCGGTATCTCCAACGACCAGAAAGCCAAGGTGCGCCAGCAGTACGCGGCGGGCGAAGTGGGGCAGGACGCACTGCTGGAGAGCGAAGCCGCCTCATACCATGCGCCCGGCACCTGCACCTTCTATGGCACGGCCAACAGCAACCAGATGCTCATGGAGATCATGGGCCTGCACCTGCCGGGGGCTGCTTTCGTGTCGCCCGGCACACCGCTGCGTGAAGCGCTGACGCGTGCCGCCGCCCAGCGCGTCGTCGACATCACGGTCGGCAAGCCAGACTTCGCGCCAATCGGCCGCGTTGTCGATGAACGCGCCATCGTCAACGGCATTGTCGGCCTGCTCGCCACGGGCGGCTCGACCAATCACACCCTGCACCTTGTCGCCATGGCGCGTGCGGCAGGCATCCTCATCGACTGGGGTGACTTCGAGGCGCTCTCGCATGTCGTGCCGCTGCTCGCCAAGGTCTATCCGAACGGTAAGGCCGACGTGAATCAGTTCCATGCCGCAGGTGGCATGGCCTATCTGATCGGCGAACTGCTCGATGCGGGTCTTCTGCACGAAGACGTGCTGACCGTCGTGGGTCAGGGCCTGCGTCCCTACGCTACGGCCCCGGCCCTCGAAGGTACGGCGCTGCACTGGGCGCCGGTCAAGACCAGCAGTGACGAGTCGGTGCTGTCGTCGGCCAGCAAGCCGTTCAGTGCCGATGGCGGCCTGCGCCTCTTGCAGGGCAACCTCGGCCGCGCGGTCATCAAGGTGTCGGCCGTCAAGCCGGAGCACCGTTACGTCAAGGCGCCGGCAAAGGTTTTCGAGAGCCAGGATGACTTCCTCAAGGCCGCCAAGGCGAAGCAGCTCGAATGCGACTTCATCGCTGTGCTGCGCTTCCAGGGCCCCAAGGCCATCGGAATGCCCGAGCTGCACCAACTCACGCCGACGCTGGCCAATTTGCAGGACAAAGGCTTCAAGGTGGCGCTGGTGACTGACGGCCGCATGTCCGGCGCGTCGGGCAAGGTGCCGGCAGCGATACACGTCAGCCCCGAAGCCGCTGCGGGTGGTGCTTTGGCGCGCGTGCGGGATGGCGACATCATCGAACTGGATGCCGAGACCGGTGCGCTGCGTATCGAGGTAGATGCTGCCGAGTTCGCCGCTCGGACACCGGCGACGTTCGCCATCGCAGCACCACAGTTCGGCATGGGGCGCGAATTGTTCGGCAGCTTGCGTGCGGTGGTCAGCACGGCCGAGGAAGGCGCGTCGATCCTTACTTTGGAGGACTGACCTGCAGGTCGGGCCGCGTCGCCAGTCTGCCACGCTCGTCTAGCTGCAGCAGGGGCCAGGTCATGCACCAGGCGTAAAGCGCGGCCATCAACAGCACGTCCAGCATCGGGCCTGTTGCGACGAACAGCAAGGGAATGACGGCGGGGGTCAGCGCCTGGATCAGCACGGCGGACAACAGCACCTTGAGCGGCAGGGCCACAATCTGCCAGCCGATAAACAGGGCCGTGGCCAACACGCGATTCACCCAGCTGCGCTCGACAACGTAGAAGCCGAGAGTCAGCATGATCGGGCTTAATGCCAGCCACAGCAGGTTCGTGTCGGCCACCAGGCGAGTATGCGTCAGCATGTTGTGCGGAAAGGCATCGCCCTGCAGCCATGCCACGCCAGTGCCCAGCAGGTGCAGCGCGCAGACGGCAAACACTGCATGGCGAACCGGCACGCGCCGCAGGCGGCTGCCGGCGATCAGCAGGACGGCAATGCCCAGCACATGGAGCATGAGGTCAGAGCTGCTGACGGCCATCGGCTCATCGGCCAGGCCGAAGCGGGTCAGAACGACATTGCCGCCCATGTTGAGTGGTTCCTGCTGGAGCATGGCGGGCAGGTCGAGCAACCCGGCCCCCTGGATGACGATGTCGGCAAAAGCGAGGCTCAGCGGTGCCAGCGCCAGCCACACTACCAGGCTGACAAAGCAGCCCATCAGCACAGCGTGCAGGATGCGTGACGGCAGTGCCTGACTATTGGGACGTGGTTGTCGCCGGCGTGTAGAAAAGAGTCGGCTATTCGGCATGCGCGAGGAGCCGGGCAGGGGCGTTAGCGGCTTGCTCATGCCTGTTGCCCCCGGTTGGAATCGTTGACCACTTCGCCGCGGCGCTTGGCCTGAACGGCGCCGTGAATCACGACACCTTCATTGACGCGCAGATTGCGCGCACTGACCGAGCTGGGTTGTGCGAGGCTGCCGATTTCGCTTTGTGCGCCGATCTGCAATCCCCCTTCAACAATCAGCGGCCCCCCGATCTGGCAGCACTCACCGGTCTGCATGTCGCCATCGCAGATGACAGCCGAGCCGCAGCGGGCGTCGTGGTGCATGACGAAGTCCCCCATGACCCGCACATTTCCACGCAGGAAGGCACCGGTTCCCGCCAGCAGGTTGCCGCGCACGACGAGATGGGCGTTAACGCGGTGGCCGGGCGGAACGCTCATGTCGCCATTGATGATCCAGCGTCCATCGCCGGGCACAAAAGCGTTGGCGGGTGGTTGCATGAGAATGTATTGCACCGGGACGACAGGGGTGCGCGGCGTCTCGGTTTTGCCGAAACGGATGGTCGGCGCAAGAACTTGTTCGAAGCGTACGCGACGAGCCAGGGTGATTTCGTGCCCGGCGCTGCAGCAGCCACCCAGCACGGCACCTTCTGCCGCATCGACGCGCGACTCGGCATGCAGCCAGCGGCGCACGCGGGCGCGGGGGCCAATGGTGGCATCGCGGCCGGCAAGTGCTGTTTTCACGATGGCGTTGTGCGCGATGTTCAGGCGGTTACGCGCGAACATCAACCGGTCACAAAGCAGCTCGCCGGGCACATCGAGGTGACGTGCTGCGACGACCTGCATGCGTAGTCGCGTGACATTGGACGGCAGCTGGCCAGACAGATAATCCTTGGGGCCGAGCACAAGGAAAGGGATGCCATCTTCGCCCGCGCCGCGTACCACGCCGTCACGCTCCGCAACGGCCAGCAGCTCGGCGAAGGCAATCTGTGTGCTTTGCAAAGCATCAAGTGCGTCTTCGTTCCATTCGGTGTGCGCTTCGGTTGTACGCGGGGTTTCGCGACGCGGGAATTGCCATTGCCGCCATACGGGCCAAAGCGGGCACAACAATACGGCCAGCGCCAGCGGCACGAACAGCAGGGAGGCGAACGAGACGTGCATGGGCTGGCCTCAGTGCGTCGTAACCGACGGTGCGCCGAGTTCGGACGCTCGGGCCGTGGCGGTGGCTTTACCGGGGCGCAGCCGTGTCATGACACTGCGAATGGTCTGTCGCAAGGTGACTTGCAGGTCGTGCAGGAAAACCACCGGTGCGAATGCCGACAGAATGGCAGCAGGGTTGCGTCCCGTTGTCCGCAGCAATATGCCCAGTGCCAGCAGCGAGGCCGGGCGCGCTTCAACGCCGAAAGCACATGCCATGCAGGCTGCCAGACCGATGGCGGCGGAGAAGATGTCGCCCATGAAGAAGCGCAATAGAGAGGCAAGCAGCACAGCGATCCACAGCAGGGTCAGCATGGGACCGGGTTCCCCGGCAAAACGGCCATGGCGAAGCAGACCGAAAAGGCGCACGGCGGCGTTGCTCTCGATGCGGGCGCGGGCGCGGCGGCGCAACCATTTGGCACGGCTGTCCCAGTCCTGCATCGGCGCGCCGGCAGCGATCTGGGCTGGTTGCAGGCTGATACGCCACGCTGCGGCTTCGATATCGAGCAGTACGGACAGCGTGCCATTCGGCAGGGTCGGGTCGATGCTGGCTGACTGGACGCAGCCACGCCGGATGGCGACCAGACCTGTGCCGGGTGGGACGCTCTGTGGTGGGGGCAGGTCCAGCTGGGTGGTGGCACGACGTTGCAGCCGCCCCAGGCGCGCGGCGATGCCCTGGTCGCCTGGTGTGCCTGGCGGCAGATAGCCAAGCAGCGCTCCGAGGGTCGGATCGAGGAAAGCTTCGGCGGCTTGCTTGAGTGACTGGCTGTCGATGGGCTCTCCAGCCGGAATGGTCATCACGATGTCGCCGCGTCCGTGTTGCAGGCCCGCTGCGAAACACTGACGTACCGGCTCAAGTTGCGTGTCCAGGGGGCTGGCTATGACCTCACTGCGCATCTGTGGGCGAGCTGCCTTCAGCGTGGCGAGCGCGCTCTCCGACGCCATGTCGATCAGCGCCACGACCAGCAAGCGTTCTGGCGGGTAGTCGAGGTCGCGAATGCGCCACAGAGTCTGCTCCAGTGACTCGGCGTCGTTGGCACTGAAGCTCAGGCAAATGCTCGGCCAGCTGGCATAGGGCAGGCGCGCGCGCGGGGGCGCGGGCTGCCAGAGGATCTGCAGCATCACGCGCATGCTGTCGCGCGCGGCAATGCCTATCAGCAACAGCAGGGCGAACCAGAAAGTGAAGGTCCATAGCCCGCGCCCACTGGGTGCTGGCGGCGTTGCTGGCGCTGCCACAGGGTTGACCTTATCGGCCGGAGGGGCGTTGTCGACGGGTTGAGCGAGTTGGGCGCTCAACTGCAGTACGACCGGCGTGGCGTGTTCCGCCTGCGCGACAGGGGCCGATCCAGCGGCCGGAGCGTGAGCGTCCAGATGCGGGGCAATGGCCAGCGGCAGGTCCTCGCCCTGTGCGTGGGCGATAGACGTGATCAGGCCGCAGGCCAGCGCCAGTGCGCGCCAAAGCGGTGCCGCCCACACCTCCCGGTAGTCCAGTCTCATGCCCATGCCCGAGCTGTCGTACTGCACAGCGTCGCTCCTTTTTTCGATACCCGGTCGGCGCTTCTTCTGCCGGCTAGCATCTACCGGACTTTGGCACTTTCAGGATGCTCGCATTGCAACGGGTTCATTGCCCGCTGTCAGTGTAGTTCTGCACAGATCAGACAATTTCCAGATTGTCGATCAGTCGTGTTGTTTCGAGACGTGCTGCCGCCACGACGACAAGGTCATCCCCGACAGTCGGTGGCAAAAGATCCACCTGCCGGCGGACGCTGATGTAATCCGGTTGCCAGCCCTGTGCAGCAAGCACATCGCAGGCCATTTTCTCAAGCTTGGCAAAATCCTGCTCACCGGCCTTGATGGCGGTGGCGATACCCTGAAGCTGGGCATACAGGCGCGGCGCTTCGGCGCGCGCGGCCGGGGAAAGGTAGCCATTACGCGACGACAGTGCGAGGCCATCGTCGGCGCGCACGGTGTCACAGCCAACGACGTCGATGGGCATGTTGAGTTCGCGCACGAGGTGGCGGATCACCATCAGCTGCTGATAGTCCTTTTTTCCGAGCAAGACTACGTCTGGTTGCACGATATTGAACAGCTTGGTGACGACGGTCGCGACGCCCTGAAAGTGACCGGGACGCGAGGCGCCCTCAAGGATGCTGTCATGTGCGCGGGCAGGCTGCACGAAATACTGCTGCGGATTGGGGTAGAGCACCCTTTCATCCGGAGCGAACAGGTGATGGACTCCGGCGGCGCGCAGCTTGTCGCAGTCGGCCTCGAAGGTGCGCGGGTACTTGTCGAAGTCTTCGCGCGGCCCGAATTGCAGTCGATTGACGAAGATGCTGGCGACAACGCAATCACCATGGTCATGTGCCTGCTGCATGAGGCTGACGTGCCCGGCATGCAGGTTGCCCATGGTGGGGGCAAAGGCGACGCGGTCAGCGGTGCGCAGTGCTGCGCGCAGGGATGAGATGTCGTGATGGATCTGCATGCGGACCCCGTGGCGCGTAATGCGCCACAAATCAGCCAGTGAAAATAGGCAAGTGGAACGAGGGGGGCTCAGCTCGGCGCTTTGTACTCGCGAGACAGCCAGGCGCTTTGTGGGTAGTTGAGTCGCAGTACGCGCTCAGCATCGCGACGCAAGTCATCAAGCCCCATCTGCTTGTAGCTTGCCATCAGGATAGCCAGTGCCTCTTCAACGACTGGCGAGTCGGGGTGCGTAGTCATGACAGATTTGGCCCGGTTGGCTGCCGCCAGCACAGCGCCACGCCGGTAGTAGTAGCGGGCAACACTCAGATCACCCCGGGCCAGCGCGTTGGATATTTTTTCCATGCGTTCGCGTGACTCGGGAGCGTAAATACTGTCGGGGAAACGCGTGACCAAAGTCTTGAAGACTTCGAAGGCTTCGCGTGTAGCCGCTTGATCAAGGCCTGCGAGGTCACGCTCGAAGAACAGGGCGAAGAAACGGTCTTCCTCGATTTGTGTCGCTACACCCTTCAGATACAAGGCATAGTCCGCCGCTGCATGGTTGGGGTATTGCTTCAGGAAGCGGTCGCAGGCCGCCACGGTGGACGCATATTCCTGCATCCGGTAATAGGTGTAGGCGATCTCCAGCTGTGCTTGCTGGGCATGGCGGCCAAAGGGAAAGGTGGACTCCAGCTGCTCGAAGCCCTTGATCGCTTGTTCCCAGGAGCCCGCGGTCTGCAGTTCTTTGGCTTCATCAAACAGCTTTTGCGGCGTATCGCCCTTGAGGCGTTCATTCGTCGCGCAGGCGGTCAGGCCCAGCGTCAGGCAAAGGGCGAGGACAACCGGTACACTGCGAAGGGTGAAATTGAACATGCCGACACCACAGACTTTAGAGACCGCGGATTATAGCGGAAGCCCCCAGCCCCCGAACGTGAACTGCCTGCTGCCCCTGGAGTTGGGCGGGATGCGTTTCGACGCGGCTTTGGCCAGGATCCTCAGCGAGCATTCGCGCAGCCGTCTCCAGGAATGGATTCGAGAGGGGCGTGTGAGCCTCAATGGCGCCGTGATGACCGACACGCGCTATCGGGTGGTGGGTGGCGAAGCCCTGGAGGTGCGTCCCGCGCAAAGCGATACCGAACTGGCTGACGCGCCGGAAGACATCCCGCTCGACGTGGTGTTCGAGGACGAACACATCATCGTGGTCAATAAGCCGGCCGGGCTGGTCGTGCATCCGGGCAGCGGCAATCCTGCGGGCACCCTGCAGAACGCCTTGCTGGCGCACGACGAGCAACTGCGGGGCTTGCAGCGTGCCGGCATCGTTCATCGCCTGGACAAGGACACCTCGGGTCTCATGGTAGTGGCGCGCAGCCTGATTGCGCAGACTGATCTGGTGCGCCAGCTGCAGGCGCGTACAGTCAAACGCAACTATTCGGCCGTGGTGCTGGGTCGGCCCAAGCTATCGGGCTGGATCGAGGCGTCCATTGCCCGCCATCCGACCCAGCGTACGCGAATGGCGGTGGTCGAGGGGGGTAAGGAGGCGCGTACGCACTACCAGGTGGTCGAGCAGTTCGAAAAAACGGCCTTGATTGAATGTGCGCTGGATACCGGACGTACCCACCAGATTCGTGTTCATATGACCCACATCGGCCACCCTTTGGTCGGCGACCCGGTCTATGCCGCGAAGCGCGCCATGCCGCCGGGGGCAACAGGCTTTGAGCGACAGGCCTTGCACGCGTTCCGGCTGGGTCTCATTCATCCGGTCAGCCGGCAGTCCCTGCAATGGGAGATTCCGATGGCGGCAGACATGCAGGTGCTGATCGATACATTGCGGAGCCTTGGTTGAGTCTCGCCCTGATTGAGCCTGAGTGGCCTGCACCGGCGCGGGTCCGGGCCATTTCAACGATGCGCCTGGGCGGCGTCAGTGCGGCGCCGTGGTCTGCCTTGAATCTGGGGGGCAAGGTAGGAGACGATCCTGCTCACGTCGCGGAAAACCGTCGCCTGGTGATGGCGGTTCTGCCCTCGGAACCGGTCTGGCTTGACCAGGTGCATGGCACGGATGTCTGGCGCGCGGATTCGGATTCTCGCTGTGCGGATGCAGCTGTGACGCGCAGTACGGGGCGGGTGTGTACCGTCATGACCGCAGATTGTCTCCCCGTGCTGTTTGCGGATCGGGCGGGACAAGTGGTCGCAGCGGCTCACGCGGGGTGGCGCGGGCTCTGTGCCGGCGTGCTGGAACGTACATTGCAGGCGATGGCGGTTCCGCCTGAAGAGGTGATGGCCTGGTTGGGGCCTGCCATCGGGCCGGAACACTTCGAAGTCGGGCCGGAGGTGCGCGCAGCTTTCATGGACAAGGATGCGCAGGCCGCGGCGGCGTTCAGGCCGGGAAAGGGTGATCGCCTGATGGCCGATATCTTCGAGCTGGCCCGGCAACGTTTGCGTGCGGGCGGCCTCGCGGCAGCAAACATATATGGTGGCGGGATCTGTACGGTGACCGATGCGGCGCGCTTCTTCTCTTATCGCCGTGACGGCGTGACCGGCCGTATGGCCAGCCTGATCTGGCTGGATCAGTCTGGCGGCGGCGAGTGAGACGGGGTCTGGGCGTCCTCGGTGGGCTTCTCACGCGTTGAGGGCTTGCGCGCGAACAGATACCAGAGGATGCCAACCGGCACGACGCCCCAGCCTAGAAAGGCAAATATGCCAGCCACGACGGAGCCTGAGCCAACAGCCAGCATCAGGGCAACGTAGAGCCAGCCCAGCGCAATGATGGGAAACATAAGAATTACTGATTTGGTAGGGGCCGGATTGCTTGACGGGGTTTTGGTGCAGTGCAAAAATGTTTGCGCGTAGACGTTCTTGACAGACAACGCAGCCTGCTGCGTGAAGACAATACTTCAAACGGATTCGACAATGAATAACATGACCCCCGAGCAGTCCCGAGAAGCACTTGAAGGCATGATGCGCGCCGGCCAGGCCTTCATGCAGAACTTCTTCCAGCAGTTTTCTGGCGCACAGGGCGCCGCCGGCTCAATCTCCGCTGCACCCGTTGCACCGGTCGTCATGCCCGGCATGGACACTGAAAAGCTGGTCAGCTTGCAACGCGACCATCTTGAGCAGCACGCAAAACTGTGGGCTTCCGTTGCCGGTCGCAAGCCGGACGAAACGGCCGACCCTGTGGTGCCGGCGGTGGTCAAGGATCGCCGTTTTTCTGCGCCGGAGTGGTCTGCCAGTCCGTTCTATGACTACATCCGTCAGGCCTACGTCCTCAACTCGCAGTTCCTGTCTGCAGTGGCCGATGCGCTGCCGATCGCTGACAAACAGGCCAAGAGTCGCCTGCAGTTCATGACCAAGCAATACGTCGAAGCCTTGTCGCCAGCCAACTTCGCCGCAACCAATCCCGAATTCATCCAGCGTGCGCTCGATACCAAGGGTGAGAGCATCACGGCCGGGGTCATGAACATGATTTCCGACATGGAGAAGGGCCGTATCTCCATGACCGATGACAGCGCTTTTGAAGTGGGCGTCAATCTCGCCGTTACCAAGGGCTCGGTGATCTACGAAAACGACGTGATGCAGCTGATTCAGTACTCGCCGTTGTCCGAGAACGTCTGCGAGGTACCGCTGCTGATCGTGCCGCCGTGTATCAACAAGTATTACATTCTCGACCTGCAGGCCGAGAACTCCTACGTTCGCTACATCGTCGAGCAGGGCTTCACGGTGTTTCTCGTTTCCTGGCGCAACCCCAAGGCGGGTCAGTCGACCCTGGGTTGGGACAACTACGTTGGCGACGGCGTGCTGCAGGCCCTCGAAGTCGTCCGTGACATCGGCAAGGTCGATAAGCCGAACATCCTCGGCTTCTGCATTGGCGGCACTCTGGTCGCCAGTGCGCTGGCCGTGGCCTATGCGCGTGGCGAGGATCCGGTGAACAGCGTCACCTTCCTGACCACGCTGCTGGATTTCTCCGATACCGGTGAGATCCAGTGCCTCGTCGATGAAGGCTCGGTCGCAACCAAGGAAGCCACTATCGGCAAGAGCGGCCTCATGAACGGCCGCGAGCTGTCCAACGTGTTCTCCAGCCTGCGTCCCAACGACTTGATCTGGAACTACGTCGTCGACAACTACCTCAAGGGCAACAAGCCGCCGGCATTCGATCTTTTGTACTGGAACTCTGACAGTACCAACCTGCCCGGTCCGTTCGCCGCCTGGTATCTGCGTAACATGTACCTTGAGAACAATCTGCGCATCCCCGGCAAGCTTGAAATGCTCGGCCAGAAAGTCGATCTCGGCCGCATCAAGGCGCCCGCATATTTCATGGCCGCGCGCGAAGACCACATCGTGCCCTGGCAAACCTCCTACCTTGGCCGTCGTCTGCTCGGTGGCGAAACCACCTTCGTGCTGGGTGCATCGGGTCACATTGCGGGCGTCGTCAATCCTGCGGCCAAGAACAAACGCAGTTACTGGGTTAACAGTGCTGACGACGTGGCCTCGGAAGAATGGCTGGCGTCTGCTCAAGAGCAGAAGGGAAGCTGGTGGCCGAACTGGATCGAGTGGCTCAAGGCGCGCAGCGGTAAGCAGATTGGCGCGCGTTCGCGTCTGGGCAACCGTACTTACAAACAGATGGAAGCGGCCCCGGGCAGCTACGTCAAGGAAAAGCTCTGAACCCTCTGTCACGCGCCAGTAGCCCGGCCGGCGTATGACTCAATCAATTGATCGGGCACAAAAACTGGAGACAACGAATGGCACGTAATGCACTGGTAACCGGCGGCATGGGTGGTCTGGGCGAGGCAATCTGCATGAAGCTGGCGGCGCTGGGCTACAAGGTGGCCACCACCTACTCCCCGGGCAACACCACTGCGGACGAGTGGCTGACGAAGATGCATCACCTCGGTTATGGCTTCAAGGGCTACAAGTGTGACGTCACTGACTTCGATTCGGCACATGCCTGTATCGAGCAGCTGGTTGCGGAAATGGGACCTGTCGATGTGCTGGTCAATAACGCCGGCATCACGCGTGACAAGACGTTCAAAAAGATGAACAAGGACGATTGGGACGCTGTGATCCACACCAACCTCGACTCCGTTTTCAACATGACCAAGCAGGTTATGGACGGCATGGTCGAACGTCGTTGGGGGCGCGTCATCAATGTCGCTTCGGTGAACGGTCAGAAGGGGGCTTTTGGTCAGACCAACTATTCGGCAGCCAAGGCAGGCATGCACGGCTTCACCAAGGCACTGGCGCTCGAAGTGGCCAAGCATGGCGTGACGGTAAACACCATTTCGCCGGGCTACATCGGTACAAAAATGGTGACTGCGATCCCGCAGGAGATCCTTGAGTCGAAGATCCTTCCGCAGATCCCCGTCAGCCGATTGGGCAAGCCCGAAGAGATAGCGGGTCTGGTGGCGTACCTCGCCTCGGAAGAAGCCGCCTTTCTGACCGGTGCGAACATCTCGATCAACGGGGGGCAGCACATGTACTGAGCGCGTCCTGCCACAAGCGAGACGCCAGCCCGGCCGCGCATTCCCCCAGGGCGGCCGGAAAATTGTTCCAGAAAGCGAGAGTGCAGCATGGCAAAAAAAGTAGCGTTGGTAACGGGTGGCATGGGTGGTCTGGGCACGGCAATCTGCAAGGCCCTGGCTAACGACGGTTGGACGGTGGTCGCCAACTGTCTGCCGGCATTTCCGCCCGCCGCCGAGTGGCTGGCCAAGACCAAGGCCGATGGTTTCGAGTTTCACATCGGCGAGGCTGACGTCACGGACTACGAGCAGTGCGGCGCGATGGTCAAGAAGATCGAGGCCGAGCTTGGCCCCATCGATTGCATCGTGAACAATGCCGGCATCACGCGCGACGGCATGTTCCGCAAGATGGAGAAGGGGCAATGGGATGCGGTGCTGGCAACCAACCTCGATTCCGTCTTCAACGTCACGCACCACATCCTGCCGGGCATGGCCGAGCGTGGCTTCGGTCGTGTCATCAACATTTCGTCGGTTAACGGCGTCAAAGGCCAGTTTGGCCAAGCCAACTATTCGGCCGCGAAGGCCGGCATTCTTGGCTTGACCAAAGCGCTGGCGCAGGAAGTGGCCAAGAAGGGCGTGACCGTCAATGCCATCGCTCCCGGCTACATCGGCACCGACATGGTCATGGCCATCAAGGAAGAAGTGCGTGAGCAGATCGTTGCGCAAGTGCCTGCCGGTCGTCTCGGCAAGCCCGAGGAAATCGGTGACCTGTGTGCCTATCTGGCCTCAGACAAGGCGGGATATATCACCGGTGCAACAATCAATATCAACGGTGGCCTGCACATGTGCTGATCGCTGCACTATGCTGCAGTGAGTGGTGCAACATTCACTGCAGCATGAGTGTGTTGCGAGGCGAGAAATAGTGCCGCATTGACGGACGTTTCACTTTGCGCGGAGCGGGTTTTCGCGCTGTTATACTCGCAGCAAAACCACAGAAGACGACGCAGCCCCGTGTTACGCTTGGTGGCACGCGCATCAAGGGGTGCAGATCGCAACAATCGGCAGGCCTCCGGAGGACGACATGGCGGAGCATCACTCGCGACTCATCAAGAAGTACCCGAACCGTCGGCTGTATGACACGGCTTCGAGCTGTTACATCACTCTCGCAGACGTACGCGATCTGGTGCTGGGGCAGGAAGAATTCCAGGTAATCGACGCCAAGAGCGGCGAAGATCTGACCCGCAGCATCCTGTTGCAGATCATTCTCGAAGAGGAGAGCGGTGGCGCACCGATGTTCTCCAGTGATGTGCTGTCGCAGATGATCCGTTTCTACGGCAACGCCATGCAGGGTTTCATGGGGCGTTACCTCGAAAACAACATCAATGCTTTCACCGACATGCAGTCCAAGCTGCAGGAGCAGACGAAGTCACTCTACGGTGAGAACAACCCGATGAGCAAGGATCTCTGGGCCCAGTTCCTGAACTTCCAGGGGCCGGCGCTCAACAGCATGATGACGGCCTACGTCGAGCAGAGCCGCCGCATGTTCTCGCAGATGCAGGAACAGATCGAGACCCAGACGCGCAGCATGTTCTCGACTTTTCCGTTCCCCGGTAGCAAGGGGCCTGGCGAGAAATAAGGGCTGGTTACGGTTGGCAGGACATTACGGCGCCTATTGGCGCCGTTTGTCTTGACGAGAGGATCTTGCTGGCCTGCTAAAATGCCAGCCATGGCGCTGCACGCTTGCAGCGCCTTTGTACTTTCAGAGAGTGGTTCAATTGAGCAAGATCGAGACTCCCCGCGTTGGCTTCGTTTCTCTGGGTTGCCCCAAGGCAGCATCCGACGCCGAAAATATCCTGACCCGCCTGCGTTCCGAAGGCTATGACATTTCGGCCAGCTATGAAGGCGCTGACCTCGTGGTCGTGAATACCTGTGGCTTCATCGATGCAGCAGTCGAGGAGTCACTCGACGCCATTGGTGAGGCGCTCAAGGAGAACGGTAAAGTCATCGTGACCGGCTGCCTGGGCGCAAAAAAAGACGCGGCAGGGCAGGGCATCGTGCAAAGCGTGCATCCCAAGGTGCTGGCTGTTACCGGGCCGCATGCGACCGAAGAGGTCATGGACGCGGTGCATTTCCACCTTCCCAAGCCGCACGATCCCTTCACGGATCTCGTCCCGCCGCAGGGCGTGCGACTGACGCCCGACCATTTCGCTTACCTGAAGATTTCTGAAGGCTGTAATCACCGTTGCACCTTCTGCATCATTCCATCCTTGCGCGGCGACCTCGTTTCGCGCCCAATCCACGATGTGATGCGCGAAGCCGAGTCGCTGGTCGATGCGGGTGTGAAGGAGTTGCTGGTCATCTCCCAGGACACGAGTGCCTATGGCGTCGACGTCAAATACCGCACGGGCTTCGTGAACGGCAAACCGGTCAAGACGAAACTCTACGATTTGTGCAATGCGTTGTCCGAGCTTGATGTCTGGGTTCGCCTGCACTACGTCTATCCCTATCCGAGTGTGGATGATGTGATTCCCTTGATGGCGGAGGGCAAGATCCTTCCGTACCTTGACGTGCCTTTCCAGCACGCCAGCCCGCGCATTCTCAAGCTGATGAAACGTCCCGCAAGCTCGGAAAACAATCTGGCGCGCATCAAACGTTGGCGTGAGATCTGCCCGGAACTGACAATTCGCAGTACCTTCATCGCCGGGTTTCCTGGCGAGACCGAAGACGAGTTCAACGAACTGCTCGACTTCCTGGGCGAGGCCCAGCTTGATCGCGTTGGTTGCTTTGCCTATTCGCCTGTCGAAGGCGCTACAGCCAACGCTTTGCCCGACGCGGTGCCGGACGAGGTGCGCGAAGATCGTAAGCATCGCCTCATGGAGTTTCAGGAAGACATCAGTACCCGTCGCCTCGAAGCCAAGATCGGCAAAGAGATTGTTGTGCTAGTGGACGATGTTGACGATGAAGGTGCTATTGCGCGCAGTGAGGGCGATGCCCCCGAGATTGACGGCCTCGTCATGATTCCGGACGGACAGGAAATGGAGGTCGGTGGTTTCTATCGCGTGCGTGTCACCGATTGCGATGTGCACGATCTTTACGCCGAACCGGTGTATGCCGACGAAGCACCGCAGGCTTGAGGTGATTGGGCGTGAGTGGCGCTGACAATCAGGCCCTGATCGCCCGACTTGCTGCAATTGTCGGCGGCTCATACGTTTTAACCTCGGATAACGATTGCGCCCCCCATGTGCAGGATTGGCGTGGTCGCTACCACGGCAAAGCGGCGTGTGTCGTACGCCCGGGAAATACGGATGAGGTGTCTGCCGTCGTACGGGCCTGCTACGCTGCTGGCGTGGCGATGGTGCCGCAAGGCGGCAATACTGGCCTGGTTGGTGGCGGCGTGCCGGGGCAAGGCGGGCAGGAGGTCGTCGTAAGCCTTTCTCGCCTGAATCGAATCCGCTCCATCGACGCTCACAACAACACCCTGATTGCTGAGGCAGGCTGCACGCTCGTTGCTGTGCAGGCAGCGGCAGCAGAGTCGCAGCGTCTGTTCCCGCTGTCACTGGCTTCAGAAGGCAGCTGCCAGATCGGCGGCAATCTCGCGACCAATGCAGGCGGCGTGCATGTCCTGCGCTACGGCAACATGCGTGAGCTGACGTTGGGGCTGGAAGTCGTATTGCCCGACGGGCAGGTGTGGGATGGTTTGCGTGGCTTGCGCAAGGACAACACTGGTTACGACCTCAAGCAGTTGTTCATTGGAGCGGAAGGCACACTGGGCATCATCACCGCTGCGGTTCTTAAATTGTTTCCTCAGCCCCTGTCGAGAACGGTTGCTTGGCTCTCCATTCCTGGCCCCGCGACAGCGATCGAATTGCTTGCCCATCTGCGTAACGCCTGTGGGGAGCGTTTGAGTGCTTTCGAACTGATTGCAGGGTCTGCGCTCGAACTGGTCCTGCGACATATACCGGGGGCGCGGAGCCCACTAACCCGATGCGGTGACTGGGCTCTTCTGGTCGAGCTGAGCGACAGCGCATCGAACGCAGATCTTGCTGGTCTATTAGGATCGGCTTTGGCTTCGGAGCTTGAGGCTGGGCGGGTGCTCGATGCTGTGGTGTCTAGCAGCGAGGCGCAGGTGCGCGAGCTATGGGCCTTGCGTGAAAACATTTCGGAGGCGCAGAAGCGAGAGGGCATCAGCATCAAGCACGATGTGTCGGTGCCAGTCGGTGCAGTCCCGGCATTCATAGAGCAGGCAGACATGGCATTGCGCAAATTTTTTCCGGGACTGCGCATCGTTTGTTTCGGTCATGCAGGTGACGGAAATCTTCACTACAACCTGTCGCAACCGGATGCCGCCGACAATCCGGCGTTCATTGCGCAAACACGTGAGGTCAACCGCATCGTGTACGATATTGTCATGTCACTAGGAGGGTCGATCTCTGCGGAGCATGGTATTGGCATTCTCAAGCGCGAAGAGCTCAAGCATTACAAGAGTTTCGTAGAGATTGAACTCATGCAGCAGATCAAACGCGCCATGGACCCGGAAAATCTCATGAATCCCGGCAAGTTGTTGTGATGCTGTTTCTGCAAAAAATCTGCAATTCGATGTTGACGCAGTGTGGGGGGGGGTCTATAATTCTGCTTCTTCGTTCGCGGGGGTATAGCTCAGCTGGGAGAGCGCTTGCATGGCATGCAAGAGGTCAGCGGTTCGATCCCGCTTACCTCCACCAATAAAACGGTGGACGGCTGAACGAAAGCAAGTAGTAAAGATTTGCCTCTGTCCCCATCGTCTAGAGGCCTAGGACACCGCCCTTTCACGGCGATAACCGGGGTTCGAATCCCCGTGGGGACGCCAGTTTTGATGGCTTGTCGGTTTAACCGACCCGACAAGTTGTAGTGCAAAGCAGCTGGTCTTGAAAAAGACTGGTTGCGTGGAGTGGTAGTTCAGTCGGTTAGAATACCGGCCTGTCACGCCGGGGGTCGCGGGTTCGAGTCCCGTCCACTCCGCCAAACCGAAAATGCCCCGAAAGGGGCATTTTCATTTTGAGCCGCAGGGGGTTTTGTCTTCCCCTTAAATTCAATAAATACAACAAAAACAGCAGATTGCGTTTGTGTGCGCTGCAGCATAGCTGGGTTGGTTTTGAGGTGCCTCTGAGTTGCGCTTCGCAAAACGGATGCGCGGCGTCAAGAAAATGTCTTTGTAGTGAAATGGTTAGCATCGATTCTTTGTATAAGCGACATTGATGATGGCATAGAAAGAATTGAGTGCGCCGCCGCAAATAATCCTTGCGCCGCACAAGTTCGATTTGCATAATGAAAACCGTACACAGGTTCTTGCTGAACTGTTTGTTAGCAGGAATCTTACCGGTGTCTCCTCCACCCTCCTCCTTTGGTGTGGACTTGGCGCAGCTCCAACCGAGCTGCGTTTTTTTTTGCCCGTTGCGAACGCGGTGTTTGT
Organism: Viridibacterium curvum; assembly: GCF_039544165.1. NCBI lineage: Bacteria > Pseudomonadati > Pseudomonadota > Betaproteobacteria > Rhodocyclales > Rhodocyclaceae > Viridibacterium > Viridibacterium curvum. The sequence goes on along the minus strand of NZ_BAABLD010000011.1, from coordinate 106,488 downwards.
GCTTCCGGTGCGGCCGTCTGCGCAAGGTCTTGACTGGCCAGTCATTTTTCCTCTATAGTGCTTGGCTCTCTGCCTTGGCGGGGGGTGTGGCTTTGCTTCATCTGGGTTGCGCCTGGTGAAGCGACAACAACAAGGTTTCCAAGAAACTCAATCTCAAGGAATTTCATGATGGGTACGTTTTCCGCAAAGCCCCACGAGGTCGTTCACGACTGGTACGTGGTGGATGCAAATGACAAGGTGCTGGGCCGCCTGGCCAGTGAAATCGCGCGCCGCCTGCGTGGCAAGCACAAGGCCATCTATACGCCTCACGTTGACACGGGTGATTTCATCATCGTCGTGAACGTCGACAAGCTGCGCGTGACGGGCAACAAGGCGCTGGACAAGAAGTATTACCGTCACTCCGGATATCCCGGCGGCATCTACGAAACCAACTTCACCAAGCTGCAGCAGCGTCATCCTGAGCGCGTGCTCGAGAAGGCTGTGAAGGGCATGCTGCCGAAGGGCCCGCTTGGCTACGCCATGCTCAAGAAGCTCAAGTGTTATGCCGGCGGTCAACATCCGCACGCAGCACAGCAGCCCAAAACCCTCGAATTCTGAACCAGGAGCGCATGATGCCCGTCGGACAATACAACTACGGTACTGGTCGTCGCAAAACTGCGATTGCCCGTGTTTTCATCAAGGCAGGTTCTGGCAAGATCGTCGTGAACGGCAAGCCTCTGGACCAATTTTTTTCGCGTGAAACTGGTCGCATGATTGTGCGTCAGCCGCTCGAACTGACCCAGAATGTTGATCGTTTCGACATCATGGTCAACGTCACCGGTGGTGGCGAGTCGGGTCAAGCTGGTGCTGTGCGCCACGGTATCACCCGCGCCCTGATCGACTTCGACGCAGCGCTGAAGTCGCCGCTGAAGAAGGCCGGTTTCGTGACGCGTGATGCACGCGAAGTCGAACGTAAGAAGGTCGGTTTGCACGGTGCACGTCGTCGCAAGCAGTTCTCGAAGCGCTAATCCGTTTTCGATCTTCAGTAAAGAGCCCGCAGCGATGCGGGCTCTTTGCTTGTGCGCTGATCGAAGTATTCGTGTGACAAAGCCGGCAACAAAAAAGCCGCAGGCATGCCTGCGGCTTTTTTGTTGGAGCAAATACACTTAGCGCTTGCGCTTGTCGTTTTCGATCAGCGCGTAAGCCGAGTGGTTGTGAATGGATTCGAAGTTCTCGGATTCGACGACATAGGCGTCGATGCGCGACTCTTCGTTGAGAGCGCCAGCGACGTCACGCACCATGTCTTCGACGAACTTGGGGTTGTCGTAGGCACGTTCCGTCACGTACTTCTCGTCCGGGCGCTTGAGTAGACCGTAGAGCTCGCAAGATGCCTGAGCTTCAACCTTCTGGATGATTTCTTCGAGCCAGATGTGGCTGTTGAGCACGGCGGTCACCGTCACGTGCGAACGCTGATTGTGCGCGCCGTAGTCCGAGATCTTCTTTGAGCAGGGGCACAGGCTCGTGACAGGGACGATCACCGACACCTTGAGTTCATACACACCGCCGGCTTTTATCTCGCCGATAAAGGTGACTTCATAGTCGAGCAGGCTTTGCACACCTGAAACCGGGGCGGTCTTGTTGATGAAGTAGGGGAAGCGCATTTCGATGAGGCCGGTTTCGGCTTCGAGTCGCTTGACCATTGAGCGCAGCATGGGCTCGAAGGACTCCACCGAGATTTCGCGCTCCTGGCTGTTGAGGATCTCGACGAAGCGAGACATGTGGGTGCCCTTGAAGTTGTGGGGCAGTCCGACGTACATGTTGAACGTGGCGATGGTGTGCTGGACACCTTCGGAGCGATCCTTGACGCGCACGGGGTGACGGATCGACTTGATGCCGACCTTGTCGATGGCGATGTGGCGACGATCTTCAAAGCCCTGAACGTCAGGCATCGTCGTGGGACGGGTCTCGGTGGTAATGGTCATGTTTTGCAGCGTGAAATCCGGATAAGGAGCATATAGTCCGCAGACTATTATAGTTGAGCAATTTGCTCAACTATTATTCCGATTGCCCGAGGGTATCGAGACGATTGGAGACTGCAGTTGTGATGTGGGCCGCATCGAGCCCGATAAGTTGCATCAGCTGCTGCTGGTCGCCATGGTCGATGAAGTGGTCGGGCAGGCCGATATGCAGGACCGGCGTCTGGATGCCGGCCTCGGCGAGCACGCGGCTGACTTCGCTGCCGGCGCCGCTGATCACGGCGTTTTCCTCCAGTGTGACGATGAGCTCATGCTGGCGCGCGAGTTCGCAGGTCAGTGCGGCATCCAGTGGCTTGATGAAGCGCATGTTGGCTACCGTTGCGTCGAGGCGGTCTGCCGCTTGCAAGGCTGCGCCCAGCATGCTGCCGAAGGCGAGCAGGGCGACCTTCCTGCCCTGGCGACGCACTTCGCCCTTGCCGACGGGCAGGGTAGCGAGATCGCTGGACGGGGTGATGCCGAGGCCGCTGCCGCGCGGGTAGCGCACCGCCGTCGGGGCATCGAGCTTGAATGCCGTGCTGAGCAGTTGGCGGCATTCAGCTTCGTCAGCGGGGGCCATGATGACAAGGTTGGGTACGCACAGCAGGTAGGAAATGTCGAATGCGCCGTGGTGCGTGGCACCGTCAGCGCCAACCAGACCAGCGCGATCAATGGCGAGCATGACGGGCAGGTTCTGCAGCGCGATGTCATGGATCAGCTGGTCGTAAGCGCGCTGCAGAAAGGTTGAGTAGATCGCGACGACAGGTTTGAGGCCTTCGCATGCGAGACCCGCCGCGAAAGTCAACGCGTGTTGTTCAGCGATGCCGACATCGAAGTAGCGCTGCGGGAATTCCTGTTCGAAGCGCACGAGGCCCGAGCCTTCGCGCATGGCCGGCGTAATCGCTACAAGGCGCTCGTCAGCCTTGGCCATATCGCACAACCAGTCGCCGAATACCTGCGTGTAACTCAGCTTGCCGGAAGACTTGCCGCCGCCCTGGATACCGGCGCTGTGATCGAACTTGCCAACGCCGTGATAGAGGATGGGGTCGGCTTCCGCAAGCTTGTAGCCTTGGCCTTTGCGCGTTACGACGTGCAGGAACTGAGGACCCTTGAGCTCGCTCAGGTTCTGCAGAGTGGGGATGAGCGTGTCCAGGTCATGGCCATCGATGGGGCCGATGTAGTTGAAGCCGAATTCTTCGAACAGGGTGCCGGGAGTGACCAGGCCCTTCACATGTTCTTCGACGCGCTTGGCGAAGTCGCCGAGGGTGCCGCCCAGCACTTTTTCGCCGGCACGACGGGCGAAGTTATAGGTCCTGCCGGACAGCAGGCGAGCGAGGATGTTGGTGAGCGCGCCCACCGGCGGCGAAATCGACATCTCGTTGTCGTTGAGTACGACCAGCAGATTGGCGTCCATGACGCCGGCGTTGTTGAGGGCTTCGAAAGCCATGCCGGCAGACATCGCACCATCACCGATCACCGCAATGGCGTGACGATCTTCGCCCTTGCGCTGGGCTGCGACAGCCATGCCCAGAGCTGCAGAGATCGAGGTGGATGAGTGCGCCGTGCCGAAGGTGTCGTAGTCGCTTTCGCTACGGCGGGGGAAGCCGGAAATCCCCTCGAACTGGCGCAGCCCAGCCATGGCCTCGCGGCGACCGGTGAGGATCTTGTGGCCGTAAGTCTGATGGCCGACGTCCCACACGATGCGATCTTCCGGCGTGTTGAAAACGTAGTGCAGGGCGATGGTCAGTTCAACTGTGCCGAGGTTGGACGACAGGTGGCCGCCGGTGCGCGAGACGGACTCGATCAGGAAAGCGCGCAGCTCTTCGGCAAGCTGGGGTAGTTGCTTGCGCTCCAGCGCACGCAGTTCAGCAGGGGAGTTGACAGCTTCGAGCAGTGGGAAGGTGGGCATGGCGTTGTGTGAGCGGTCCATCAGTCGGGTTCGATATGTTGTCGTTGTTATCAGAAGGGCCTGCTGACGATGTACTGGGTGATGTCCTGCAGCCGGCTGGCGGCGTTGCCAAAGGGGGTGAGCGTGTTGCGGGCCTCGGTGGCCAGTTCGTCTGCCAACTCCCGCGCAGCGTTCAGACCGATGATGCTGACGTAGGTGGGTTTCTCGTTGGCGGCGTCTTTGCCTGCGGTCTTGCCCAGGGTGGCGGTGTCGGCGGTAGCATCAAGGATGTCGTCGACGACCTGGAACAGCAGGCCGATACACTTGCCGAAGTGGTCGAGGCGCTCCAGTTCGGCATCCGCCAGATCACCTGCCAGTGCCCCCAGCTGTACGGCCGCCCGGATCAGGGCGCCGGTCTTGTGGATGTGCATGAACTCAAGCTCTTCGCGGCTCAACGCGTGACCCACAGAAGCAAGGTCTATGGCCTGGCCACCGGCCATGCCACGTGAGCCGCTGGCCTTGGCCAGTACGGCGGCAGCGCGCAGCTGGCGCTGCGCGTCGTCGAACAGGCCGCGCTGACTGACCAGCTCGAACGCCAGCGTCTGCAAGGCGTCGCCAACCAGCAGGGCGGTGGCGTCGTCGTACTGCACATGTACAGTGGGCTTGCCACGACGCAGGACATCGTCGTCCATGCAGGGCATGTCGTCATGCACCAGCGAATAGACATGGATGCATTCGAGTGCGCAGGCAAGGGTGTCGATTCGCTCAAGCGATGCCCCGGCGATTTCGCCAGCGGCGAAGGCCAGGAGCGGACGGACACGTTTGCCACCCCCCAGCGTCGCGTAGCGCATGGCATCGTGCAGGCGGGTCGGGGCAATGCTGGCAGGAGGCAACAGGCGCGCCAGCGCTTCTTCAGTGCGACGCTGGATGCTGGCCATCCATTCAGGAAATCTTGTGGCAGGTGTGGCGGTCATGAGTTGTTGTTCTGCCCGGGGTCGAAATCCTTCAGGGCGTCGTTTTCAAGGACACGGATGCGTTGTTCCGCGGATTCCAGCGTTGAGCGGCAGTGGCGCAACAGTACGCTGCCGCGTTCGAACGCGCGCAGCGAGTCCTCAAGCGACAGATCGCCGCCTTCCATGGCGACAACGAGGGCTTCGAGTTCGGCTACGGCATCTTCGAAGCGGGACGGAATGCTTGAGTCGGCGTCGTTCACGCGCTTGCCGGCTGCGTCTGCGGATTTCATCGAGGAGGGTTCCGGGTGCGTCTGCCAGACTGGGCAGGGGGGCCATCAGGCTGACGAAAAGCGGGGCCTCAGATTATAATTCAATGCTTTGCATTTCCGGCTGCAATCCGGAGCCCGTTCCTGACTCCGTCCGATTGCAGAAACCCTGTCGGGCCTGTACCCGCGGACGGGGGTCCTGGAGGTTTCCCAAGGCGTATGTCCCAGATCGATTCGCGTTCCCGACTTGCTCCGGCCGCAAGCCAGCTGCCGGTTTCCGCCTATTTCGACGAGAAGCTTTTCGAGCTCGAAAAGCGCCTGCTCTTCGATGCAGGGCCGGGCTACGTAGGCCACGAGCTGATGGTGCCGGAACCCGGCAACTACCGCACGCTGGGCTGGCAGGATCACGCCCGTATGCTGATGCACACCGAAAGTGGCATTCAGCTGATGTCCAATATCTGCCGCCATCGCCAGGCCATCATGCTGGAAGGCGCGGGTTCCGCGCGCAATGTCGTTTGCCCGATTCATCGCTGGACCTACAGCAACGAAGGTCAGTTGATCGGTGCGCCGCACTTTCCGGAAAAGCCTTGCCTGAACCTTGACCGCCAGTCGCTGGAGTCCTGGCATGGGCTGCAGTTCAGGGGGCCGCGCTCGGCGAATGCCGATCTCGCAGGCATGCAGGTGGCCGATCAGCTCGATTTCTCGGGCTACGTCCTGGGCAAGGTCGAGCACCACCAGTGCAACTACAACTGGAAGACCTTCATCGAGGTCTATCTCGAGGACTACCACGTTGCACCGTTCCACCCTGGGCTTGGCGGCTTCGTCACTTGCGACGATCTGTCCTGGCAGTTCGGCGAGTGGTACTCGGTGCAGAAGGTCGGCATCACCTCGCTGCAGAAGCCCGGCAGCCCGACCTACGAGCGCTGGCACAAGGCCGTACGCGACATCTATGGCGACCAGCACCCGCCGCAAGGCGCGATCTGGCTGACCTACTACCCGAACATCATGGTCGAGTGGTATCCGCATGTGCTGGTGGTTTCGCACCTCATCCCGCAGGACGTGAACCGCACGCTCAATGTCGTCGAGTTCTACTATCCCGAAGAGATCGCGGCATTCGAGCCCGACTTCATCGAAGCCGAGCAGGCGGCCTACATGGAAACTGCCGTCGAAGACGACGAAATCGGCGAGCGCATGGATCGCGGCCGTCTGGCGCTGTACAAGGAAGGCCGCAGCGATGCGGGGCCCTACCAGTCTCCGATGGAAGACGGCATGCAGCATTTTCACGAGTTCTATCGCCGCGTGATGGGCGAGGCGCTGGACCTGGACTGAGTGTGGCGGAGTCGCCGGGTGGGCTTCTGAGGTCTGCGAACCTTGCCGCTCAGGACGTAACTGCGAGCGATGCCGCAAACTCCGGGATGCGGGAGGCCGGCAATGGGCGAGAAAGGAAGAAGCCTTGTGCCACATCGCAACCCAGCCGTCTCAGCAGCGCCAGGTCAGTCGCACATTCCACACCTTCAGCAACTGTTTCCAGTCCCAGTTGCCGGGCCAGCGCAATCGAGGACTCCAGCATGGCACGCAGACTCGGGTTTTCAGCCGCGCCATTGACGAATGACCGATCAAGCTTCAATTCGCTGAATGGTATGCGTGTCAGTTGGGCCATCGACGAAAAGCCCGTTCCGTAATCATCAATCGCCAGGCAACAGCCGCGCAGCCGCAGACGGATCAGGTCGCGCACCGCTTCGTGGCTATCAACGAGCACGCTCTCGGTGATCTCCAGCACGATACGTTCATAGGGTTCTCCGGCCTTCTCAATGCGCTCCAGAATGGCATTGCCCATCACCATGTCGCCCAGCGAGGATGCTGACAGGTTGATGGCCACCGAGGGCATCAGGCCGCCCGTTTCCCAGTCCTGCATCGCAATCAGAGACTGCTCCAGGATGCAGAGCGTCATCTCGTTCATCAGGCCGCTCTTTTCTGCCAGCGGGATAAAGCGGTTTGGCGTGATGATGGAACCATCTGGTGTCACCCAGCGAGCGAGTGCTTCAACTCCGGTCATCGCCCCACTGCGCAAACTGATCTTGGGTTGAAAGTACGGCACGATCTGTTGTGTTGCGATCGCCTTCGACAACTCATCCCGAGTGAGGCATTGATCATTGCTCGGCTTGACCGCCTTCGTGGTCGGTTTGATGCTATCCAGACCGGTCAGCAAGTGCCCAAGCTGAGCCCCGTCAACCGGTTTCTGAATGATCCCCAGCAGCGGCATGTTTAGCTCGTTGACCATCGCAACGACTGACTCCACCAGTCTACGTTCGCGAGAACTGGCGACGATCAGGGCAGGGCACCCCTCCATTCCTGCCAGCCGATGGATCAGTTCGGCGCCGTCCATGATGGGCATTTCCAGGTCGATGATCAGTACCGCTGGTTGCGGCGACAGCTCGCCGAGCTTGCGCAAGGCGTCGGCACCATCTTGCGCTTCGCTGACCTGAGTAACGCCTAGCTCGCGCAGCTGTGCAACCGTGAAAGCGCGTTGCACAACGCTGTCCTCGACGACCATGACCCCCCGTTCGGCAAGCGAGGCAGGAAGTACGTACATGTCAGTCAGCGTCCATAGCGCAGGATAAGGGCGGGGATCGCATCGAGCGAAGCCTGCTCGTCCACGCCGCCAAGCTTGATGGCTTCTTTTGGCATGCCGAACACGACGCAGCTCTGTTCGTCCTGCGCTACCGTACGGGCTCCTGTCTCGTGCATCTCCTTCAAGCCTCGCGCACCATCGTCACCCATGCCGGTCATGATGATGCCGAGCGCATTCTTGCCCGCTGCTTTGGCTGTGCTGCGAAACAGCACATCCACTGAAGGTCGGTGACGCGATACCAGCGGGCCATCCACGACCTCGACGTAGTACTGCGCGCCGCTGCGCTTGACGACCATGTGCCGCCCCCCTGGCGCAATGAGGGCGCGACCGGGCAGCACCCGGTCATTGTTCTGCGCTTCCCTGACCGTGATCTGGCAGAGCGAGTCGAGGCGTTGCGCGAATGCAGCGGTGAACTTCTCGGGCATGTGCTGCACGATGACGATGCCGGGCGAGTTGGCAGGCAGCGCGGTGAGCACGGCTTCAAGTGCCTGGGTGCCTCCCGTCGATGTGCCGATGGCCACCACGCGTTCGGTGGTCTGTGTCATCGCCTTGCCGCCAGCGGGCAGGATGGCGTCTGCCGTCAGCTTGGGCTGTACCTGCAACGGCTCTGAGCGCGCTGCGGCGAGACGCCTGACCCGCGCACCCGCTGCTTCCTTGATGGCGGTGATCAGTTCGGTAGCCGCTTCGCTGAGGAACTGTTTGAGACCCAGCTTGGGCTTGGCAATGATGGTCACGGCGCCGGCCGACATCGCTTCCAGCGTTGTCTGCGCACCTTTCTCGGTCAGGGTCGAGCAGATGATCACGGGAGTAGGGCGCTCGGTCATGATCTTGCGCAGGAAGGTGATGCCATCCATGCGCGGCATCTCGACATCGAGCAGGATCACGTCGGGCCATTGTTGCTTCATGCGTTCCATGGCCAGCAGGGGGTCGGCGACCGAAGCCAGGACCTCGATACCCGGAGCCTCTTTCAGGATGCCGGTGACCACCTGGCGCACCACGGCAGAGTCGTCGACGATCAGGACCTTGATGGCGCTCATGGTGAGTTTCCGGTCAGGTGTTGAGGAGGCACGACTGAGGTCTGTCGCGACCAGACATGGCCTGTCGCCAGGTCAAACACGATGCGTCGATAGCCCGGCCCGTACAGGCTGGACGACACGATGCGCAACTCGTGTCTGGCAAGCAGTTGCTGCGCGGCTTCTCCATTGCGACGACCGATGTTGCAGGCCTCGCGGACGGATACTCCTGGAAACATGTTCCCGCCGCCGAATATCTTGGCTTCGCATTGCTCGGGACTGACGCCGTACTGGCGCAGATCGCGCAGCATCAACCATATGGCCTCGTCAGCGTAGCGTGCGTCGGGCACATCATCCTCTTCGCGCCGCTTGCCACGCGTGGGCAAAAGGCAGTGCGACATGGCACCAGCGCGCGTGCGCGGATGCCAGATCACGATGGAGACGCAGGAGCCGAGCAGGGTGCTGACGCGATGGGGCCGGTGACCCACGAAGTACTCGCCGGGCTGGAGGAAGGTCTTGTGCATTCCGCTTGCTGAGTTGGCGCTCATGGCGTTACGGCTTGCGATAAATGGACGGTGCGGTCGCCTGCAGGGTGTCGCAGATGCCGTTGAGGCTTTCCGAATGACCGATGCACAGATAGCCGCCACGGCGCAGACAGCCCACGATGCGCGAGACGATCTGCCGCTTCGTGTCGTTGCTGAAATAGATCATTACGTTGCGCAGGAAGATCACATCGAACTCGCCAATGTTCGGCAGGGCTTCGTTCAGATTGATCTGCCCGAAGCGCACCCGCTCACGCAGCTCGCGCGTGACCAGTAGCGTGCCTGCCTGCGGGCCCGTGCCCTTGAGGCAGAATCGCTTCAGAAAATCCGGTGATATGTTCTTCGCGCGCTCCATCGGGTAGTGACCGCGCCGGGCTTTCTCCAGCACCCTGGTGCTGATGTCTGAGCCAAAAATCTCCCACTCGCCGTGCGGGCGGCAATCGGCCAGCGTCATCGCCATGCTGTAGGCCTCTTCGCCGCTGGAACTTGCAGCGCTCCAGACGCGGAACAACCGACTCGCAGGGCACTCCGATGCGCACCTGGCGAGCAGGTTGAAATGCTTGGGTTCGCGGAAGAAGTAGGTTTCGTTGGTGGTCAGCAGATCAATCGCGATCTGCTGCTCCGCCTTGTGCGAGGCGCTGGTGATCAGTGACAGGTAGTCTCGATAACTGTTCAGCGAGTGGGCGTGCAGCCGCTTCTCCAGCCGGCCGCAGACCAGCGCCTTTTTGGCGTCGCTCAGCGTGATGCCGGCTGCATTGAGGATGAACTGCTGGAACAGGCGGAACTCGCCATCCGAGATCCCGATCACGACAAACTCCCGACGGGCTGCATCAATGTGTGACGGTGGCGCTCTGGCCGGTGGCCTGGCTGATGGCAGTGATCTCGGCGGCATTCAGCGCCCGATCCGCATCCAGCAGGATGATGAACCTGCCGCCGACCTTGGCCATGCCACGGATGAATTCAGACTGAACATTGGCCCCAAACGCGGGCGGTGGCTCGATGTCTCCGGGGGCGATGTCGATGACCTCGTTGACGGTGTCGACCACGACGCCGATGGTCTGGTGCTCGTCCTGCTGCGCATCATTGACTTCGACGATCACGATGCAGCTGCGCTTGGTGACCTCGGAAGGCGCTCTGCCGAAGCGCGACTGCATGTCGACGACCGGCACCACGGCGCCGCGCAGGTTGATCACGCCGCGCACGAAGCTCGGCATCATCGGTACCTGCGTGATGCTCGGGTACTCGATGATCTCCTTGATGCTCAGGATTCCCAGGCCGAATACTTCACTGCCCAGCTGGAAGGTGAGGCATTGCAGGGGTTCGGTCGGCACACCGGCGCTGGCTGGCAGGCCAGTGGCGGAGCTTGTGGTAACGAGTTTGCTCATGGCGTCCTCTTCAATCGTGAATCAGAAGCGTGTGAAGGCGGGGTGATCGTCCAGCGCGAGGTCGTCTTCGACCGGCTGCGGTTTGCGCGCCCTGGCTGTGGGCGCAGTTGTCTTAGCACTACCGGGTTTGCGTCGTTCCGCGCGGGCTGACGGGCGTGGTGCCTGTTCTGCGGTGGTGAAGAAGCCAATTGCCCTTTGCAGTCCCTCGGCATGGCCGCTCATTTCTTCAGCGGTGGCGGCAAGCTCTTCGGAGCTCGCGGCGTTCTGCTGCGTCGTCTGGCTCAACTGACTCACTGCCGTATTGATCTGGCTGACACCTGTCGACTGTTCCTCGGATGCTGCAGTGATCTCCTGCACCAGGTCGGAGGTCTTGCGGATGTTCGGCACGATCTGGTCGAGCAGGGTGCCGGCACGTTCGGCCAGCTCGACGCTGCTCTCGGCGACCGTGCTGATTTCCTGCGCAGCCACCTGACTGCGCTCGGCAAGCTTGCGCACCTCGGCGGCCACAACGGCGAAGCCCTTGCCGTGCTCACCGGCGCGAGCGGCTTCAATGGCAGCATTCAGCGCCAGCAGGTTGGTCTGGTAGGCGATGTCGTCGATGATGCCGATCTTCTGCGCAATCTGTTTCATCGCAACCACCGTTGCCTTCACCGCTTCACCGCCCTCTGCCGCTTCCTCGGACGACTTGGTGGCCATTCCGTCGGTGATCTTGGCGTTCTCGGTGTTCTGAGCAATCGAGGAGGTCATTTCTTCGATGGCCGAACTGGTCTCTTCAGCGCCGGCGGCCTGTTCGCTGGCGGCTTGCGACAGGTTCTGTGCCGTTGCGTTCACCTGTTCAGAGGCGCTGGCCAGCGCTTCGGCGCTGGTGTTCACTTCGGCGACCACTTCGGCAAGCTTGGCGATGGTGTTGTTCACGTACTCGCGCATCTCGCCGAATGCCCCTTCGTATTCGGCATCGATGCTCTGTGTGAGGTCACCATTGGACAGGGCGCCCATCACGCGCACGACGTCGGCAATGCTCTGACCGGTTGTTTCGGCCAGATTGTTGAGGCCTTCGCCCATTTCGTGCTGGAATCCCTGCAGCCCTTCGAGCGGGACGCGTGTGCTGAAGTCGCCCGCGTTGGCCGCCGTGACGAGCATACGTTGGCCTTCGATAACGCGCTGCAGACGGTCCTGCATCTGCTTGACGGCGTACAGCATGCTCTGTGCATCACCCGGGCGTAGCGGGATGTCTGTGCCGAGATCGCCGTTGGCAATGCTGTGCAAGGTACGCGCTGCATCTTCCGGCTCTCCGCCAATCTGGCGCGAGATGATGCGCGTGACCATCAAGCCCAAGGCAACGGCGATTGCAATCGACGTCAGAAGCACCGTCACCATGACGATGCGTGTCGTGGCGAGTCCACTCTCCGCTTCCTTGTTCGAAGTGCTGGCCTGTTCAGATTGCGTCTGGATGAGTTTGGCCATCGCAGCTTCAAGCTGGTTGATGGTCTTGCGTGCATCGCCATTGCTGAATTCGGCGGCCTGATCGAACTTCTTGTCGAGTGCCAGCTGAGCGACCTTGTCGGATTGTTGGAGGTATACCGGGATCAGCTTGTCGATCTCTTCCACCAGCTTGGCCTCTTCTGGTGCCAGCGAGGTCTCGCGGTATTCCTTGAACGCGGCGTAGAACTTCTCCATGTGACTCGCTGCGCGTTTTACCGTGTCCTTGATGACTTCGGGATCTTTCATTGCGGGCAGCCGCACATACGCGCGCGAGTGTGCGGTGAGTCGCGCCGCCGCTTCGGAGATGGACTGTGCTGGCAGGACGTTGTTGAAGTAGATGTCGTGAATCGTTTTGCCGAGCTGGTTGAGGCGATACAGACTGAGCCCGCCCACGATGGCCGTCAGCACCGAGCACACGAGGAAAGTCGTGATCAGCTTCTGCGCCAGTTTGAGATTGAGAAACCATTTCATGATGCTTACTCCTTGGAGGGGGGCATGTATTACCACTGCCGGTAGTGCGATGTGTCAGCGTCAAAAGCGCGCGAAATCGTTCTCGGCCACTTCCTCATTGGCACCGCTGTGTTGCGCGATGTCTGCGGCCTTGCCTGATCTGGTGCCGGGCTTGCGAGATCGGTTGCCACCGCGCCGGCTGCCGCCATCCAGTTTGAAGAACGACATCAGCTGCTGCAGCTGTTCGGCCTGACCACTCATCTCTTCGGCGGTGGCGGCGAGTTCTTCGGCGCCCGATGCATTCTGTTGCGTGGTCTGGCTCAGCTGCATGACAGCCGCGTTGATCTGGGCTACGCCCGAGCTTTGCTCCTCGGATGCTGCCGTGATCTCCTGTACCAGGTCAGATGTGCGTTTGATGTTGGGGACCATCTCGTCCAGCAATCCCCCTGCGCGTTCGGCCAGGTCTACGCTGCTGCTGGCTACGGTGCCGATCTCCTGTGCGGCGATCTGGCTGCGTTCGGCCAGCTTGCGGACCTCGGCCGCGACCACGGCAAAGCCTTTGCCGTGCTCGCCCGCACGGGCTGCTTCGATGGCGGCATTCAGGGCCAGAAGGTTGGTCTGGTAGGCGATGTCGTCAATGATGCCGATCTTCTGCGCGATCTGTTTCATGGCGGCCACCGTGGCCTTGACGGCCTCGCCACCCTCGGCGGCCTGACCCGAGGAGCGACCTGCAATGCCATCGGTAACCTTGGCATTCTCGGTGTTCTGCGCAATCGACGCCGTCATCTGTTCGAGCGAAGCGCTGGTCTCCTCGACGCCGGCAGCCTGTTCGCTCGCCGCTTGCGAGAGTGACTGCGCGGTCGAATTCACTTGCTCGGATGCGCTGGCAAGGGACTCTGCATTGCCATTCACATCTTCGACAACCTGTGAAAGCTTCATCACCATGTTACGTACAGCAAACAGCATGCTGCTCTGGTCACCATTTTTGACTGCAACATCGACGCTCAGGTCGCCTGCTGCGACCTTGCCCAGAATCTCCTTGGCATAGGCAGGTTCTCCGCCCAGTATCTTGAGTAGATTGCGGGTGATCAGGAAGGCCATTGCAGCGCCTAGAAGCGTCGCGATGGAGAGCAAAGCGATAACGATCAATCGGGTGTTTGTGTAGTCTTCAGCAGCGTCTCGCTTGGATTTTTCCATCAGCTCTGTCTGAAACTGCACCATTTCATTCAGTGCAGCTTCGAAGGCCAGGTTGGCTGGACTGAATTTGTCTTCGAGATGTTGCTGCGCCTTTGCGATGCCTGCGGCGTTGGTTGATGCCTCGGCCAACGCGTACATCGCGTCATACTCTTTGCTTAGCGTGGCGCGTTTGTCTGTCACGTTCTTGAATAAGGCGCGTCCCTTTTCGGTGCTGATCATTTTGTCGAGGCGTTCCATATCCTCGCTGTTCTTCTTGCGGTTCTCTTCCATCAGCGCTTTGCGGCGTGCAATCTCGGCCGAATTTGTGCTCATGATCATTGCGCGAATCTGACGGCCGTTGTCGATGGTTCTCTTGGTCATGTCCGTAGCTAGGTGCACTTTCACCGCTCTGTCATCGACAAGTTCTGTCATCACAGCGTTGAGCCCGGCGAGCTTCAGTATGCAGGTGATGCCCAGGGTGATCAGAAGCAGCAGTACGACTCCGAATCCGAGGTAGAGGCGCGTGCCAACTTTCATTTCTGTAAACATGAGTAACTCCTTTTTGCGTATTGAGTCGGGCTGCTTCAAGCTTGAGATGTTGTGCTGCGCAGCTCGTGCGTCATTGATGTGATGTCCAGGATGAGTGCGACCTCACCGCTGCCCAGAATGCTGGACCCGCTGATTCCCTTGACGTGGCTGAACATTTTGGAAAGCGGGCGTATGACCGTCTGGGCCTCACCCATCAGACGGTCGACGACGAGGCCGAACTTGCGGCTGCCGTGTTTGACGACGACGATGTTCTCGCGCTTGGTGGCGACTGCGGGGAGTTCGAAGTACTCGCGCAGTCGTATGAAGGGCAGCACCTGTCCGCGCAGGTCGGTGTAGTCGTGACCTTCGACGGAAGAAAACTCGATGCACTCGTCGATCATGTCGAGCGGGATGACAAAGGTGCTCGGGCCGACACCAACCTGGAAGCCATCGATGATGGCCAGCGTGAGAGGCAGGCGTATGCGCAGGCAGCAGCCCTGACCCTGGACGCTGTTGATCTCGATTTCGCCGCGTAGCTGCTCGATGCTGCGCTTGACGACATCCATGCCGACGCCGCGGCCGGAGAGGTTGGTCACTTGCTCGGCGGTCGAGAAACCGGCGGCGAAGATGAGCTGATGGATCTCGCTGTCACTCATGACTGCGTCTGCGCTGATCATGCCGCGTTCGACGGCCTTGGCGCGAATGCGCTCGGTGTTGAGACCCCCGCCGTCGTCGCTGACTTCGATGACGACGCAGCCCGATTCGTGAAAGGCGTGCAGCTTGATCTGCCCTTCGGCTGACTTGCCGGCAGCTTCGCGCCGCTCCACCGATTCGATACCGTGGTCGATGGCGTTGCGGACGATGTGCAGCAGCGGGTCGCCAAGTTTCTCGACCATGGATTTGTCGAGCTCGGTATCCGCGCCTGTGATGACAAGGTTGATGCGTTTGCCCAGCTCTTGCGAGACATCACGTACGACGCGAGGAAAGCGCTGGAAGACTTCGCCAATCGGGATCATGCGCAGGTCGAGCGCGCAGTCGCGGATCTGCTCGACGAGGCCACTCACTTCGTTGACGGCCTCGATCATTGCACTCTGGCGCAGCTTGTTGGCGGTGATGCCGGCTCCGGCGCTTGCGATGACAAGTTCGCCGACCAGGGTGATGAGCTGATCGAGCTTGCCGGCCTCGATCTTGATGACGCGCTGTTCCTGGCTGCGTCGCTCCTCATTCCGCTTTTGCTTGGTGAGGGCAGCCGCCACAACGGTGGGCTGCACCATGTTTTCCTGGATCAGCACTTCGCCCAGTTTTGCGGCCTCGGCACCGACGCTTTTGTTGGCGGCCTGGATGGAGAGTGCTTCGTCCAGTTCTTTCTGGGTGAGACAGCCGCCGGCGACGAGAATCTCGCCAAGTTTCTGTGGTGACTCGGGCAGGCTGCCGATGAGGTCGATGTACTCCTGCACCTTGGTGCTGGGCGGGAGGATGCGGATCTGGCTGTCTTCGCGGACGAAGTCGAAAACGCTCTCCAGTTGTTTCTTGTCAGCGTCGGTCTTCAGATCAATTTCGAAGCCCAGATAACACTGCTCGGGGTCCATGTGCTCGGGGTCGGGCAGACCGTCGGTGAGGACATAGACGCTGGTCATCTCGCCGAGTCCGGAGAGATAGTTGATGAACGACATTGGATCAAGGCCGTGCGTGAGCACACTTGGTGCAAAGCGCAGTGACAGGTGCCATTGCTCGCTACCGCCGGTTGCGGGGTCCTCGCGATGAATCGGCTCTTCGCTGTTGCTGATCGCCGCTGCGAGGGCGCTGTTGGGGACTCCGAGCAGGGCGTTCAGCGTATCCAGCAGGTGTGAGCGGGTGGAGGGGTCGGGGTCGGCCAGGTCTTCGTTGTGCTCGATGCCATCGATCAGCTGGCCCAGGTAGTCACCACAGCGCAGCATGACGGAGACGAGTGCTTCATCGAGTGCGAGTTCGTCGGCGCGCACTTTATCCAGCACGCTTTCCATGACGTGGGTGAAGCTGACGATGAGGTCCAGTCCGAAGAGGCCTGCAGAGCCTTTGATGGTGTGCGCAGCGCGGAAGATGGCATTGACCCGCTCGCTGTCCTGCCCCTGGGCTTCGATTTCGAGCAGGGCGGCTTCCATCGCGGTGAGGAGTTCGCGGGCTTCCTGTACCAGGGCACCACGGGCGGCAGAGAGATCCATTGTCAGCTCCAGACGACTGAAACGGTGGGGCCCAGCAGGGCTTCGAGCTTGAGCATTTGCACGGCCTGTTGCACGGCAGGGCTGTGGCCCTGGAAGCGCAAGGGCTTGTTGCCGTGGGCCGCCTCCTTGTGCAGCAGCAGCAGTTGCTGCAGGCCGGCGGTGTCGATGTCGCTGACTTCCGAGAGGTCGACTTCGAGTCGTTCGTTGGCACCCAGCTCGGTCATGAGCGCCTCCTTCATCTGGTGCGCATGGAAGATCGTCATGTCGCCGATTGCGGCGACGCGGCCCTTGCCGTCCTGGCGGAGTGTGAAGTCGCTCATGTTGCCCTCCGCTCAGTTCATGACCAGTTTGGAGACGGCATCGAGCAGTGCGGGCGGCTGGAAAGGCTTGAGCACCCAGGCGCGGACACCGGCGTCCTTGCCGGCCTGCATCTTGGCGGGGTCACTCTCGGTGGTGAGCATGATCACCGGGGTGAACTTGTAGTTCGGCAGCTGCTTGGCCGCCTTGACGAAGCTGATGCCGTCCATGTTCGGCATGTTCACGTCGGAGATGATGAGGTTGTATTTGGTGCCGTCGAGTTTGGCGAGGCCGTCCTTGCCGTCTACAGCTTCCTGCACGGTGTAGCCTGCCTCGCGCAGGGCGATGGCAAGGGTCTGGCGCAGGCTGAAAGAATCGTCAACGATCAGGATGGTCTTGCTCATGGGGGACTCGCTTTCGGGTGTGGCTGGGCGGGCTCAGAAGAAGGTGATGCCGGTTTGCGGAGCCGCGCTCTTGGCGTGGTCGCCACCATGGGTTTGCCGCTGTTCAAGCATGGTGTAGGTTTTGGACAGATCGTCCAGCCAGCGGCGCGTGTCCGGAGTTGCAGCCTTCGGATCGCGCTGGAGTTGCTGCGCGGCCTGGGACATGCGTGACATGTCGTTGAGGACGTGGTCGAAGATCTGGTGGACACGGTCCTGGAATTGAAGGTTGATCAGCACATCGTGCACGTCGGCCTCGACGGCACGGCGTTCCTCCTGCATCGCGACAAGGGATGCGCCCAGCTCGGAAGCGGTGCGGTTGAAGCTGGTGATGATGTGCTCGGCACTGTCTTGCGATGCGCTGATCGCCTCGGCTTCTTCGGTGGCGAACTGTTCGGAGCGCTGCAGGGCTTGCGCAATGGCACTGCTGACCGTGCTGACCGTCTCGTGAATGCGCTTGCCGGTCTCGCCGGACTGGCTGGAGAGCTTGCGCACCTCGTCCGCGACGACGGCGAAACCGCGACCCGCTTCGCCAGCCCGCGCGGCCTCAATGGCGGCGTTGAGTGCCAAGAGGTTCGTCTGCTTGGCGATATCGGCCACTTCTTCGGCCATGCGGCGCAGGCCGTCGGTCTGCGAGGCGACGTTGTTCATCTCGCTGATCAGAGTGGTGCGGAATTCCTGCGTTGCGTTGAGTTTGGCGACGATGCCGCGCAGCGACCCCTCAGCCTCGCGGATGGTCTGCAGTACGAAGGCCTGACCGTCGTTCTGCTGCTGGCCCGACCCGTGCGAGAGACGGTTGGCAAGTGTGCTGAAGCGAGAGGCGAGCGAGTCGATGGCGTCCTTGATCTGGTTTTGCGCGAGTGCGACGTGGCGGTTCCACAGCGGGACGACCTCGGCCACCAGCTCGGGCATGCGCTCGACGGTGCGTGCTTCGGGCTCGCGCATACTCAGCGGTTGCACGGTGGCAGGGGGTGTTTCTTGTCGCTTGCTGTACGTGAACAGCGCTGCGGCAACACCTGCGCCGATAAAGAGCCCGACCCAGGTGGATTGGGCCACGATGGCCAGCAGGACAAAGTTGATGGCGGCGATGGCCAGTATTGCGTTGCGTTGGGTCGATGTCGTCATGATCAGTCGTTCGTCCACCGTGAGCGCGAGGCCCGTTAGGGTTTACGGATACAGGCCTGCCTGATGGGCACTTGCCTGTATGCAGCTAACGACCGTGTGCCGTAAAACTTTATGTCACTCGATTGGGCGCGTTTGAGTAGGCGGGCGCAGGCAGATGTCGCAGCGGGGACGGGGCTGACACCCGCGCCAGGGGGCGTGCTGGCGGATTTCTGGTGAGCGGGGCCGTTGTCCCGGTAATGAACAGCCGGCGCGGCAGGCGTGCGTAGACGTGCGTTTGAATGGCGGAGAGTGCCGAGGCGCCAGCCGGGGGGATTGGCCAGTGCGTTCTGCAGCCTCAGCTATTTGCGGAGTCGGGCAAAGGGCAGTCGTGCCGTGCGGGAGGGTTTGTGTTGCGCCCGGAGGTCAGCGCGCGTCGGCATGCTGGCGCAGATGCGCTGCCGCGCCGATCAGCGCCGCTACGGGGGAGGTGATGATCCAGGTCGGGATGTCGGCGAGGTAGGCCGAGAAGCGTCCTTTGTCTTCAAAGCGTTGGCGGAAGCCGGAGCGCAGGAAGAAGTCGCCCAGCTTGGGCACGATGCCGCCGCCGATGTAGATGCCGCCACGCGCGCCCAACGTCACGGCGAGATTGGCTGCAGCTGTGCCGAGCAGGCAGCAGAACATGTGCATGGTGGCGACGCACAGGGCGTCGCTCTCGTTGAGCGCACGCTCTGCAATCTCAGGCGGGGTGAGCGGGTCGGCGCGTGTGCCGCGTACTTCGGCCAGTGCCTGGTGGAGCGAGGGCAGGCCTGTGCCCGACACGGCACGCTCGGCTGAGACGTGCGGAAACATGCGGTACAGCGCAGTGATGACGGCCAGTTCTTCAGCCGTCTGCCCGGCAATCGATACGTGGCCGCCTTCGCCTTCTATGGGCGCGTAACCGCCGGGGCAGGGGATCAGACCGGAGACTCCGAGTCCGGTG
This sequence comes from Viridibacterium curvum, assembly GCF_039544165.1. Classification (NCBI taxonomy): domain Bacteria; kingdom Pseudomonadati; phylum Pseudomonadota; class Betaproteobacteria; order Rhodocyclales; family Rhodocyclaceae; genus Viridibacterium; species Viridibacterium curvum. The sequence goes on along the minus strand of NZ_BAABLD010000011.1, from coordinate 87,161 downwards.
CCGGGGCCGATCACGCCGATGGCGGCACGTGCTTTGGCTTTGCCGCCACCAATCTGGCTACGGTCCTTGTCACCCAGCTCGGACAAGGACATGGCCAGCGCGGTGAAGTCGTTGAGGAAGTCGAGTCGGGTGAGGCCGATGGCTCTGCGCATCGCCTCGATGGAGAAGTTCCAGCTGTGGTTGGTCATCTGCACGCGGTCGCCATCCAGCGGGTTGGCGATGCCTATGGTGGCGGCGACCGGTGCGGGGCCGGGATGTGCGGCGAGATAGGCCTGCAACGCCTCGGTCGGTCCGGCGTAGTCGGCGCAACGCAGGATGGCGATGTCGCACAGTCCGCCTTTCTTGTCGATACGGGCGAAGCGCGCGTTGGTGCCGCCAATGTCGCCTGCGATCCAGGGGCTGAGTTCGTGGGTGCTCATGTCGGGATCCTGTGATGTGCCGTCTGATGTCGTCGCCAAGTATAGGAGGCAGTCTGTGCGGCCCAGCGATATGTTGCTCCCGCTGGGAGTTGAATGTGTGTAGCGGAGTTACATTTTATGGGCGTGTGCCGGTTTGTTGAAACCGGCTTCCGGCCTTGCGCCGCAGGCTGTCACAAACATTGGCTTGTGTTCGATAAGGGAAAACACCCACGGAAATATGGTTTGTAGCATTACTACAATTGGCGCACGTATTACGACAGCGGTACGGGCTGTCCGGCCCAAGGCTGGGCATTCTGTGACGCATTCCAACCCGAAGGAGACTGAAGATGATCAGGATGAATAAGCTGGCGGTGGCCTTGCTGGCCTTGGGTGTGGCCGGAGCACAGGCTGCTGAGGTCGAAGTGCTGCATTGGTGGACTTCGGGTGGCGAGGCCAAGTCAGCCGCCGAGCTGAAGAAGATGATCGAGGCCAAGGGCGACAAGTGGAAGGACTTTGCCGTGGCCGGTGGCGGCGGCGAAAACGCCATGACCGTGCTGAAGAGCCGCGTGGTGTCGGGCAAGGCGCCGACTGCAGCGCAGGTGAAGGGGCCGAGCATTCAGGAGTGGGGCGCCGAGGGCGTGCTCGCCAACCTCAACGACACGGCCAAGGCCGGCAACTGGGATGGGTTGCTGCCGGGCGTTGTGGCCAACGTGATGAAGTACAAGGGCAACTACGTAGCGGTGCCGGTGAATGTGCACCGCGTGAACTGGATGTGGGTGAATCCGGACGTATTCAAGAAGGCCGGAGCCGAAGTGCCCAAGACTTGGGCGGACTTCCCCGCAGCTGCAGAGAAAATCCAGAAGGCGGGCTTCATCGCCGTGGCGCACGGTGGGCAGCCCTGGCAGGACTTCACGGTGTTCGAGTCGGTCGTGCTGGGCGTGGGCGGCGCGCAGTTCTATAACGACGCGCTGGTCAAGCTGGACCAGAAGGCGCTGAGTAGCCCGACCATGGAGAAGGCTTTCGACACTTTCCGCCAGGTGCGCAAGTACGTCGACAAGGATGCAGCCAACCGTGACTGGAACCTGGCGACCGCGATGGTCATCAATGGCAAGGCGGCGATGCAGTTCATGGGCGACTGGGCAAAGGGTGAATTCACGGCGGCGGGCAAGGTGCCGGGCAAAGATTACCTGTGCCTCGCTGCGCCGGGCACGGCCAAGTCCTTCACCTTCAATATCGACAGCTTCATCGTCTTCAAGCAGTCCGCTGCCGATGCAGGCAAGGCTCAGGCGAACTTTGCCAACGCGGTGATGAGCCCCGAGTTCCAGGAGGTGTTCAACCTGAACAAGGGCTCGATCCCGGTACGCAGTGGCGTGTCGATGGACAAGTTCGACGATTGTGCCAAGTTGTCGTCCAGGGACTTTGCCGACACCGCCAAGGGCGGCGGCCTGGTGCCTTCCATCGCGCATCAGATGGCCGTGCCGGCGGCAACGACCGGTGCGATCCAGGACGTGGTGACGGCCTTCTTCAACTCTAATGAGTCCTCGAAGGATGCCGTGAAGAAACTGGCTGCAGCAGCGAAGACGAAGTAAGCGCGGGCCTTGCTACGCACTCCCTCTCCCGTACAGACGGGGGAGGGCCGCCTGTCCTGACTTCCAAGAGCTCGCATGTCCTCCACCCCCGCACTTTCGTCACCGGCTCGTCGCCAATGGCTCGACACGCTTGAAGGCTTTTTGCCCAAGCTGGTGCTGTCGCCTACCTTCGTCGTCTGCGTGGTGTTCTTCTACGGCTTCATCATCTGGACAGCCGTGCTGTCGATGACGCCCTCGCGCTTGTTGCCGCGCTACGAGTTCGTTGGCTTCGAGCAATACATCAGCCTGTTCGACAACGACCGCTGGTGGCTGGCACTCAAGAATCTTGCTGCGTTTGGCGGCCTGTTCATCTTTGCCTGTCTGGCGATGGGGCTGCTGCTGGCGATCCTGCTTGACCAGCGCATCCGTGCAGAGGGCTTCATCCGCTCAATCTTCCTGTACCCGCTGGCGCTGTCATTCATCGTGACGGGTACGGCCTGGAAGTGGATTCTCGATCCCTCCATCGGCTTCCAGAAAGTGGTCAACGATCTGGGTTGGGAGAGCTTCGTCTTCGACTGGATCAAGGATCCCGAGATGGCGATCTACACGGTCGTCATCGCAGGCATCTGGCAGTCCTCGGGTTTCGTGATGGCGCTGTTCCTTGCCGGCCTGCGCGGTATCGACGACAGCATCATCAAGGCGGCCAAGGTCGATGGCGCTTCGATGCCCACCATCTACCGTCGCATCATCCTGCCCAGCCTGCGGCCGGTGTTCTTCTCCAGCTTCATGATTCTCGCGCACATTGCGATCAAGAGTTTCGACCTTGTGATGGCGCTTACGGGCGGCGGTCCGGGCTTCGCCAGCGACCTGCCGGCGACCTTCATGTATTCGTTTGCCTTTACGCGCAACCAGATCGGGCTGGGGGCGGCATCGGCGACCGTGATGCTGATGATTGTGGTCGCCGTGATCGTGCCCTTCATGTATTCAGAGCTGAGGAGTGCCAATCGTGAGTGAGGCCGTGGCAAAACAGGGCATCACCCTCGGGCGCGTTGCGCTCTATGCCTTCATCACCTATTGCTGCCTTTACTACCTGCTGCCACTGACGGTGATGCTGTTCAACTCGATCAAGGATCTGAACGAGTTGAAGTCGGGCAATCTCATGGCCTTTCCGCAGAGTGTGACTTTCGAACCCTGGATCAAGGCTTGGGACAGCGCCTGCACTGGCGTGCAGTGCGAAGGGCTCAAGGGTTACTTCTGGAACTCGGTGTCCTTCGTCGTGCCGGCTGTCCTGATCTCGACGCTGGTGGGGGCTTTCAATGGTTACGTGCTGACGATGTGGCGCTTCCGTGGGTCGGACTGGTTGTTCATGGCGCTGATGCTGGGCTGCTTCATTCCGTTCCAGGCCATCCTGCTGCCGATGGCGCAGACACTGGGGATGCTGGGCATCGCCAACTCGGTGCCGGGCCTGATCTTCGTGCATGTGGTGTACGGCATCGCTTTTACCACGCTGTTCTTCCGTAATTACTACGTGACCATTCCGGATGAGCTGGTGAAGGCTGCGCGCATAGACGGAGCGGGCTTTTTCACCATCTTCCGGCGGATCGTCTTGCCGCTGTCGGGGCCGATCATCGTGGTGACCATCATCTGGCAGTTCACACAGATCTGGAACGACTTCCTGTTCGGCGTGGTGTTCTCGTCGGGCGAGCGTCAGCCGATCACGGTGGCGCTCAACAACCTCGTCAATACCTCGACGGGCGTCAAGGAATACAACGTGGACATGGCGGCGGCGATCATTGCCGCCCTGCCGACGCTGATTGTGTATGTGGTGGCAGGCAAATACTTCGTGCGCGGCCTTACGGCCGGTGCAGTCAAGGGTTGAACAATGGGCGCTCTATCCATCCGTAACGTCCGCAAGTCTTACGCGGGTAACGAAATCCTCAAGGGCATCAACCTGGAGGTGGAACAGGGGGAGTTCCTGATCCTCGTTGGCCCATCAGGCTGTGGCAAGTCCACCTTGCTGGCGATGATCGCCGGGCTCGACGACATCACCTCGGGCGAGGTGCACATTGCCGGCCGCAAGGTGAATGATCTGTCGCCGAAGGATCGGGACATCGCCATGGTGTTTCAGTCCTACGCGCTGTACCCGTCGATGACGGTGCGCAAGAACATCTCGTTCGGACTGGAGATCCGCAAGGTGCCGCAGGCCGAGCGTGAAGAGGCGGTGGCGCGTGTGGCGAAAATTCTGCAGATCGAGCATCTGCTTGACCGGCGCCCCTCGCAGCTGTCAGGCGGGCAGCGTCAGCGCGTGGCGATGGGGCGCGCGATTGCGCGCAACCCGGCGCTGTTCCTGTTCGACGAGCCCTTGTCCAACCTCGACGCGAAGCTGCGCGTCGAGATGCGCACCGAGATCAAGCTGCTGCACCAGCGTCTTGGTACGACCATCGTGTATGTCACGCATGATCAGATCGAAGCCATGACGCTGGGGGACAAGATTGCCGTGATGAAGACGGGTGAAGTTCAGCAGTTCGGTACGCCGCAGGAAATCTACCGTGATCCGGCGAATCTGTTCGTGGCTGGCTTCATGGGGTCGCCGGCGATGAACTTCATTCCGGCGCGTGTCGTCGAGTTGGGCAGCGGCCTTGGTCTGGCGATGGAGAACCACGGCGAGCAATTCGTCTTTCCAGCGATACGCGGTGAAGCTTTGCGTCTGGGGCAGGACGTCATTGTCGGTATTCGCCCGGAACAGATTACCGAGGTGGTCGATTCGCATGGTGCGGCGGAGTACGCCGTGCAGCAGAGCCTTAGGATCGATCTGGCCGAGCCGACTGGGCCGGACACGTTATTGCTGGCGATCATCAACGGAGCCAAGGTGACCTGCCGTGTCTGCCCGGATTTCGCCGTGCGCAGTGGCGAGAAGATGCGTTTGCTGTTCGATCTTTCCAAGGTCGTCTACTTCGACCCGGCGACCGAGCAGAGGATTCGCTGAATACCCGATGACACGTTACGAATCCCCGCGTCTGCTGGCAGACGTCGGAAACACCTTTGCACGCTTCGCGCTGGAGTTCGGCAACGGACTGCGGAGCGAAGTGAGCGTCCTGCGCTGCGATGCCTACGATGGCGTGCAGAGCATGACGCAGGCCTTCCTCGCTTTGCAGCCTGAAGGCCATGCGGTACGTCACGCCGCATTGGCGATGCCCAATCCTGTGGAGGGCGACGCAGTGCGTATGCCCAATCGCAGCTGGTCGTTCTCGATTGAACTGCTACGACAGGCGCTTTCGCTGGATACCTTGCTGGTAGTGAACGACTTCACCGCGCTCGCGATGAGCATCCCGCGACTCGAAGCAGCACAGCGCACACAGATCGGCAGCGGCACGGCGCAGGAGAGTGCCGTGATCGGCCTGATAGGCCCCGGTACGGGCTTGGGGGTGTCTGGTCTGATTCCCACGGAGGATCGTTGGGTGACGCTGGGGAGCGAGGGGGGGCACGTCAGTTTTGCGCCGTCGGACGAGCGCGAGATCGTGATCCTGCGGCATGCCTGGAAGCAGTTTCCGCACGTCTCGGCTGAGCGCCTGCTTTCCTGGTCAGGGTTGGAATTGTGTCATCAGGCGCTGGTCGAGAATACCGGCATGCGTGAGGAGCCGCGCGATGCGCAACGCATCGTGTCAGCCGCACTGGCTGGTGAAGATCCCTTGTGCGAGGAGGCCTTGCAGTGCTTCTGCGCGATGCTGGGGTCTGTCGCAGGGAATGTGGCGCTGACGCTGGGTGCTGTGGGTGGCATCTACATCGGGGGCGGCATTGCGCCGCGATTGGCGGCGTATCTTGGCAAATCTGCCTTCCGTGCGCGTTTCGAAGCCAAGGGGCGCTTCGCGGACTACCTGTCGCGCATACCGACCTATGTCATCAACGCGCCGCACCCCGCGCTCAGCGGCGTGTCCGCCATCCTGTCCGCTGCGTACCGATAGCACGCGCCACGGTGAGAATCATCTGCTGGCGCGCATCCGCGCCGAGCGCGATCAGTTGTCGCGTGCCGAGCAGAAGGTGGCCGACTTCGTGTTGCGCCAGCCTCGCAGTGTGCTGAGCGACGCGGTGGCTGTGATTGCCAGGCAGGTCGACGTCAGCCAGCCGACGGTGATCCGCTTCTGTCGCTCGCTGGGCTTCGAGGGCTTGCAGGACTTCAAGCTCAAGCTCGCTTCGGGGCTCACCGGTACGCTGCCCATACGCCATAGCCAGGTGCGTCACAGCGATGGCTTGCCGGATCTGAGCGCCAAGGTGCTCGACAACACGACATCGGCGATCCTGCGGCTGCGCGACTCGCTCAATATGGCCGCCATCGACGCGGCCATCGCCCTGTTGCGCGATGCGCGCCGTATCGAACTCTATGGGGTGGGGAATTCAGGCGTCGTGGCGCAGGACGGCCAGCACAAGTTCTTCCGCTTCGGCGTCCCCTGCGTGGCCTTTGCGGATACGCACCTGCAACGCCTGTCGGCACGGACTCTGCAGGCGGGTGACGTGGTGATCGCCATCTCCAGTTCAGGCCGCGTGACTGATCTGCTGGAAGCGGTGAGTCTGGCGCAAGGCGCCGGTGCTTCGGTCATTGCCATCACGTCGAGCGCTTCACCGCTGGCGAAGCGGGCCGATGTAACGATTGCCGTGGACCACGGTGAGGACAGCGCGCGCTTTGTGTCGATGCTGTCGCGGATCATGCATCTGCTGGTCATCGACATCCTGACGGTGAGCCTGTCACTGCATCGTCCTGATGCAGCGGCGCTGGACGACGAGTATTCCGCACAGATATCCCACGTCAGCTGATCTGCACAGTCATCAGCAGCTTTGCTGATAAGGATCGCGGAATTCCTGCAGAAGCTTCAGGCGAAAAAAAGCCCGGCGTGTGCCGGGCTTTCTTCGTCAAGCGCTCAGATTACTCCGGGCGGATGTTCGAAGCTTGCTTGCCCTTCGGGCCTTGCGTGATGTCGAACGAGACGCGCTGATTTTCAGCCAGGGTCTTGAAACCTTGCGACTGAATTGCGGAGAAATGGGCGAAGAGGTCTTCACCGCCGCCATCAGGAGTAATGAAGCCGAAACCCTTGGAATCGTTGAACCACTTGACGGTACCAGTTGCCATGTTTGATAAGTCCTAAAAAAACAAAAAAAAGCCGGGCGAACCCGAGAACGACAATCAAGAGAGGGGATGGCCAACCGGAGCGTGAATGACGCTGGAGAAAAGCACTACGCAACTACTGCTTGAAAATCGTGTTCGCGACTATGGCGCGCTCTCCAGCAATTGGCAAGCATTATTTGCCACGAGGTTTGTTGGCTGCCCGTGCGGGTAGGTGAAACGCGCAACAGTGGGCGCGAGGCTCGTCAGCCGGCAGGGCGGGGCGCGCTTTTGGGGCGGAAGGCCTTGCTCACCGCTGTGTGGGTTTCGATATAGGGGCCACCAATGAGGTCGATGCAGTAGGGCACGGCACTGAAAATGCCTTCGACCAATAGTTCGCCGGCATCGTTGCGCAGGCCTTCCAGCGTCTCGCGAATGGCTTTGGGCTGCCCCGGAAGGTTGATGATCAAGGACTTGCCGCGTACTGCCGCTGTTTGCCGCGAGAGTATTGCGGTTGGCACAAAGTGCCGCGATATGCGGCGCATCTCTTCGCCAAAGCCGGGCATTTCGCGTTCGGCAACGGCCAGCGTGGCTTCCGGCGTGACGTCGCGCGGGGCGGGGCCTGTGCCGCCGGTTGTGACAATCAGATGACAGTGGACCTGATCGGCCAGTGCGATGAGCGTCGCTTCAATGGTCGGACGCTCGTCGGGAATCAGGCGCTCTTCTGCGCGCCAGGGTGAGGCGATGGCGCTGCCGAACCAGTCACGCAGGGCTGGAATGCCCTTGTCTTCATAGACCCCCTGAGAGGCACGGTCGCTGATCGAGACGATACCAATGACGAATGGATGCTCGACGCTGGCCGCGATGGGCAGGCCATCACTCATCGTCGCCCTCGTCGTGCTCATCGAATTCGGGAGCTGCCGCTTCGGTGCCGGCCGTCTCGAGTTCGCGCAGCAGTTTGAAAAGCTCGCGGAAGGCGCGTGGCGGGCGATTCTGTTCGCGTTCCTTGAGGGCGTTGCGGCGCAGCTGGCGCAGGTGTTGCAGGTCGGCGCCCGGGTACTGGGTTGCGATTTCGCTGGCGACCTGCTCGTCTTCAAGGAAGCGTTCGCGCAGGGCTTCCAGACGATGCATGCGGGCTGTTTCGGCGCGCGACTTGCCGTTAACGGCATCCAGTGCGGCACGGATCGGGCCGGTCTCAGCTTCGCGCATGAGTCGGCCGATGAACTGCATCTGACGGCGGAATTCCTCGGTGCGCGGTTGCATGCGGTGGGCGTCGCGGATCGCTTCGCGCAGGCGTTCGTCGATGTCGATCTTGGCGAGGCGTTCGCCACTCAGCTTGACCAGTTCTTCGCCCAGCGCCTGGAGTGAGTGCATGTCGCGCTTGCGCTGCGATTTGCTGGGGCCGTCGTATTCGGGTTTGGTTTTTTCTTGCATGGCGGGCGCGTGGCCGCTCGTGGCCAAACCGCGCAGGGAGTCGTGAATTGGGGTCTAATTATAGCCCTTGCTTATTCCCCGACCCGAGACAATGCCACGCGACACAGAAGGATTCGGTTTCAGCCGTCAACAGCTCGAAGAAATTGCCAGTGAAGTGCTGGATTACGCCCGCAGCCGCGGCGCCAGTGCTTGTGAGACCGACGTGTCGGAAGGTTTCGGTAACTCCGTGTCGGTGCGGCGCGGCGAGGTCGAGACCATCGAGTACAACCGTGACAAGGGCCTTGGCGTCACTGTCTACCTCGGGCAGCGCAAGGGGCATGCGAGTTCGTCGGACTTTTCGCGGACGGCGATTCACGCGGCTGTCGATGCCGCACTGTCGATTGCCAGCTTTACGGCCGAGGATGCCTGCGCTGGTCTGGCAGATCCTGAGCGCCTGTGGCGCGGCGCGCAGAGCGTGGCCCGCGACCTGAGTCTGCATCACCCGTGGTCGGTGTCGATCGAGGAGGCGACTGCACTGGCGCGCGATTGTGAGGCCGCTGCGTTTGCCGTAAGCCCGCTGATCAAGAATTCAGAAGGGGCGACCGTGTCGCGCCAGGAGTCGCATTTCATTTCGGCCAATTCGGCTGGCTTCATGGATGGTTTTGCGAGCTCGCGTCACGCGATTTCCTGCTCGGTGATTGCCGGCGAAGGCGACGACATGCAGCGCGATGACTGGTACAGCTCGCGTCGCGATGCGAGCCGACTGGCGGCACCTGCCGAGATTGGTGACTACGCGGCCCGTCGCGCACTGTCGCGTCTGGGGGCGCGTCGGGTGCCGACGACCAGCGTGCCGGTCATTTTCGAAGCGCCGCTGGCCTGTGGCCTGATTGGCAGCTTTGTGCAGGCTGCCAGCGGTGGCAGCCTTTACCGCCGCTCGTCCTTTCTCCTTGATGCTTTGGGCGAACAGATTTTCGCGCCGCATATCTCGATTGTCGAAGACCCGCACGTTGTGGGTGGGCAGGCGAGCACGCCGTTCGACGATGAAGGCGTGGCCACGGGGAAGCGTGATGTGGTGAAGGATGGTGTGCTACAGGGGTACTTCCTCGGGAGTTACTCCGCCCGCAAGCTGGGCATGCAGACCACGGGCAACGCGGGTGGTGCGCACAACCTGATCGTGGCACCTGGCAGCAAGAGCCTGGAGCAACTGATCGCCGGCATGTCGCGTGGCCTGCTGGTGACCGAGTTGCTGGGTCAGGGTGTGAACTACGTGACCGGTGACTATTCGCGCGGCGCGGCGGGCTACTGGATCGAGAACGGCGTTATCCAGTATCCGGTTCAGGAGATCACCATTGCCGGCAACCTGCGAGACATGTTCAAGCAGATCACCGAACTCGGTAACGACGTGGTGGTGCGTGGTGGTCGGCAGGTGCCCTCTTTGCGCATTGAAGGCATGACGGTCGCTGGAGGCTGAACAGGCGTCTTTCCAGATACTTTGCGGGTTAACCCGCGAGTGGCTTGCGGCCGTTTGTTTCTATACTCGCCAGCGGTTGTCGTTGAATGCAGATCACCAAGAGGAGGCAAGACAAGTGGAACGTCGTTCATTTCTGAAGAAGGCAAGCGTCGGACTCGCCGCAGGTGCGGTGGCAGCTCCGGCCGTGGCGCAGACCGCCCCCACGATCAAGTGGCGTCTGGCATCCAGTTTCCCCAAGAGTCTCGACACGATCTTCGGTGCGGCCGAAGTCGTGGCCCAGCACGTCAAGACGGCTACGGGTGGCAAGTTCGAAATCCAGATCTTCGCTGCAGGCGAAGTGGTGCCGGCGCTGGGCGTCGTTGATGCCGTCAAGGACGGCACGGTCGATTGCTGCCATACGGCGGGCTATTACTTCATCGGCAAGGATCCGACATTCGCCTTTGATGCGGCGATTCCCTTCGGCCTCAACAGTCGCCAGCAAAACGCCTGGCTGTGGGAAGGCGGCGGTATGGAACTGCTGCGCGAGTTCTTCAAGGACTACAACATTCACAATATTCCCTGCGGTAACACCGGCACACAGATGGGGGGCTGGTATCGCAAGGAAGTGAAGACACTGAAGGACCTCGAAGGTCTCAAGATGCGTATCGGTGGCCTGGGCGGCCCCGTGCTGGCCAAACTGGGCGTGGTGCCGCAGCAGATTGCCGGCGGCGACATCTACCCCGCGCTGGAAAAGGGCACTATCGATGCGACCGAGTGGGTCGGCCCCTACGACGACGAGAAGCTGGGTTTCAACAAGGTCGCCAAGTACTACTACTACCCCGGGTTCTGGGAAGGCAGCGCGCAGTTGTCGATTTACGTGAACCAGAAGAAGTATCAGGAGCTGCCGCGCGAGTACCAGCAAGCGCTGGAAGATGCATGCGCCTATGCCCACCTGGAAATGCAGGCGCGCTACGACGTCAAGAACGTGAACGCCCTGCGTCGCCTTGTGGCTGCCGGTACCCAGCTGCGACCGTTCTCCAAGGAGATCATGACCGCCGCCAGCAAGGCCGCATTCACGCTCTACGACGAGTACTCGGCCAAGAATCCGAAGTGGAAGAAGATCTACGATCAGTGGAAGAAATTCCGCGACGATGAACTGCTGTGGTTCCGCGTCGCAGAAAAGAGTTTCGACGACTTCGTGCATAGCATCCAGTCGTCGCGCCGCTGATCCGGCACGCCGAAAAAGAAAAGGCCCTGCATTGCAGGGCCTTTTTCATTCGGGCAGCCGTCGGCTCAATCGCTATCGCTGAGCTGGCGCGTAGTAAAGCCAGCCTGGGTCAGCAGGGCGGCAATGTTCTGGTCGCCAGCGATATGGGCTGCGCCGACCACGACGAAGACCCTTTCGCCTTGTCGCAACCAGCCCGCCACCTTGGCTGCCATGTCACGGTTGCGACGCATCAGCAGGGCGCTGTGGATCTCGGGGTAGTCGCCGAATTCCTCCAGCGTCAGCCTGTCCAGCGCAGCCAGATCACCTGCTTGCCAGGCCGCAACAAGCCTGCCCAGGTAGGCCTCGGCGCGACCGCTGAGGATGGTGTCGGCGTCGTGCATGAGCGCGCGCAGCTGCTCCTGCTCGCTGCCGCTGAGCAGGGCGCCGAGCTGTTGTTCGATGGTTTCCAGTTCGCGCAGGGGCTTGCCGGCGTCCCGCGCGCTCTGCATGAACCACTGATCGACGCCGAAGCGCTGGCTGTAGCCGAGTTTCTCCCAGACCATGGCCGACATCATCGCGGCGAGCATGGGCGGGCGAACGCGGCCGACGGCCTCTGGCGACAGGCCTGCGGCGGTCAGGGCAGACTGCAGGGCGTCGTGTTTTTTGCCATCGAGTTGCTGCCACAGCGATTGCTGCTCGGGCAGCAGCATGGCTTGCTGGATGGCTTGCACCGTGTGTGGTGCGCCGGGGTCGAGTTCCACCGCCAGCGCCTGGCTGTCGCGGAAGCGGCGTGTGATGGCTTCCGGGAAGTTGAGGCAGCTGGCCTTGCAGACGTGGATGGAGCCGAGCAGATACACTGTGCCGCCCGACACCGGGTCACGCACCTCCCACATTGGCAGTTGGCCTGCGTGGGTTGCGGAAAGGGGCAGGAGCATGAGCAGTGCTGCCCGCATGCCTGTCAGGACTGGTGTCAGAAGCTTTGTCAGAACCGTTTTCATAGCCACCCCATGGATGTTCCTCACCCGCCGCGCGCCCTGTTCCTGATGGGCCCCACCGCCAGCGGCAAGACTGCCGCTGCATTGGCCTTGGCGCGTGTGATGCCGGTCGAAATCATCAGCGTCGACTCGGCTTTGGTCTTTCGTGACATGAATATCGGCACGGCCAAACCGGAACCTGAGGAGCTGGCGGTTTGCCCGCATCACCTGATCGACGTGGTAAGTCCGGAGGAAGCCTATTCTGCGGCGCGATTCGCCGTGGATGCCCAGCGAATAATTCACGAAGTGCACGCAAGGGGGCGTTTTCCCCTTCTTATCGGCGGAACCATGCTGTATTTCAAAGCGCTCCGCGATGGTCTGTCAGACATGCCGTCGGCCGATGCAGGGCTGCGTGAAGAGATCGAGCAGCAGGCCGCGAGCGAAGGATGGCCGGCCGTGCATGCCCGGCTGGCAACGCTGGATGCCGACGCTGCGGCGCGCCTGCACAGCACCGATGCACAGCGCATTCAGCGCGCGTTGGAAATCGTCTTGTTGACGGGGCGGCCACTGGCCGAGAGTTATGCGCGGAAGGCTGCCGAGCCGCCGGACCTGGACTTCAAGGCGGTGGCCATGACGCCGTCTGACCGCGCTGTGCTGCATCAACGTATTGCGCAGCGTTTCGATCGCATGCTGGAACAGGGTTTCGAGGATGAGGTGCGCAGTCTGCGCCAGCGCTATCGGCTGGAGTCGGACATGACGTCCATGCGTTGCGTGGGCTATCGCCAGATGTGGGACTACATCGACGGCCGTGACGACTTTGCCGGTATGCGCGAGAAGGGCATCGCCGCCACGCGCCAGCTCGCCAAGCGGCAAATCACCTGGCAGCGGCAGTTCCGCGACAAATGGCCGGAATACGTGGAAGTCGACAGTCTGGCTGCCGATGCCGTGGCGCAGGTGATTGCGCTGGCGGAAGGGTTCAGCTCACCAGCCGCGTGATGCCCATCATCAGCATGACCAGCGCGTAGAGCACCAGCGCGCGCCGGACGAGGCCGATGAAGCTCTGCAGGTACTCGACTTCAGCTTCGTCACCAGTGCCGATTTCCGGCCGTTCGACGATCAGGTTGTTCTGATGCACGGGCTGGCCCAGACGTACGCCCAGCGCGCCGGCTCCACTGGCCAGCAGCACGCCGTCGTCGGGGTCGGTCCAGCTGGCGGACTGCATGCGCCAGCAATACACGGCATCTTCAAAGTCGCCGACGATCGCGAAGGAAATGGCGGTCACGCGTGCCGGCAGCCAGTCGATGATGCTGAAGGCGCGATTGGCAAAGCGTCCGAAACCCTCCATGCCCAGCGCCTTGCTCTGGCCCCATTGCTGACGATAGAAATGGGCCATGCGGTACAGCACGGCGCCACTGGGGCCGGGCAGCAGTACGAACAGCACGACGATGGCGAACACCTGGCGGTGAGCGCCGACGATGCCGCCTTCGAGCGCCAGGCGAGTGATTTCCTGCGTGCTGCTCTGGTCGTGCAGCTGGCCGCGCCACTCGCCGATCAGGCTGCGGGCGGCGGTCAGATCGCCTTCACGCAGGGCAGCGTGCACGCGCGTGAAGAAGTGGCTGACGTGGCGAAAGCCCATCGTGTAGTACAGCACCGCGATGTTGAAGACGAAGGCGGCGAGCGGGTGTACGGCGTGGTAGAGGACGAAGGACAGCAGGGCTGACAGCAACACCGGCGGCAGCACCATCAGCAGCCAGGCAATCATGCCGTGGCGCGCATCGCCATCGTTGAAACGCTTTTCGAAGAAGTCGCCCAGCGCCTCCAGCGGCGGATAGAGCAGGCGGGCAGCGTTGAGGGGACGGAACTGTTCGAGAACCAGTGCGAAGACGAGTGAAAACAGCGTCATGACTTGGGAGAGAGGGCGGGGAAGGATGGCGAAAATCGGCTCAGGCAGGCGCCCAGTATAAGCCAGGCGGCTCCCACAGGGCCTGTCAGCGCCCGTTACGGGCGACGAACGCGGACAGCATGGCGAGCATGCCCGCCGTCACGCCCCAGATGAAACGGCCCTGCCAGGGCACGGCAAAGAAGTGTCGGCGCGCGTTGTCACGCTCCACGCGGTGGTGCTGGTAGTTGCCCTGGTCAAGCAGGAACGCCAGCGGCACGCTGAACAGTTCGGCAACCTCGAAGCTGTCCAGCTTGGGCACGTAGTCTGCAGACACCAGCCCCACGAAGGGCGTGACGTGGAATCCGGACCAGGTGCCATAGTCGGGCAGTTGCCCCAACAGCTCCACTTGTGCAGCCCGCAAGCCGATTTCTTCCTCGCATTCGCGCAGGGCTGCAGAACGGGCATCGGCATCGCCCGCGTCGATGCGGCCACCGGGCAGGCTGATCTGGCCCGGGTGGTGATGCAGATGATCGGTGCGGCGGGTCAGCAGCAAGTGCAGACCATCGGCCTGCTGTTGGATAGGCATCAGTACCGCCGCGGCCCGGCCCGGCTCGCCGGATTGCCGTTCCGAGGACCAGGCAAAGTCCTGCGCCCCGGGCAGCAGCGCGCGCAGTCGCACCAGCAACTCTGTGTCGGGCATCTCAATAGCGCCGCTTGAGCACCATGGTGTTGCCTTCGCGTGTCATGTTCATGCGATTCAGGAAGGTCATGCCCAGCAGCACGATGGGCATGTCCTGCGGCAGGACCATGCCTTCCACGTCACGCAGGGTCAGCCCATTGACGGTGACGCGGTCGATGCGAACGCGCCAGGCTTTGGCAACGCCGTTGGCTGTGCCCACCATGGCCGCTTCACCTTTGGTGTAATCGATGCCGGCCTGCCGCGCCTGGCCCGGCCCCATGGCAATCGACGAAGCCCCGGTGTCGACGACGAAAGTCGTCAGGGCGCCGTTGAGACTGCCGGTGGTGACGAAGTGCCCGCGCGAATCGGCGATCAGTGTGATGCTTTGCTGGCCCTGGGCGTCGTCACCGCCACCTGCGTTGAGGGGTTGGGCTCCCAGCACGATGCGCTCCTGTTTGCCGCCGACTTCGATGATGGCTGTGTCACCCGAGATACTGACGAGCTTGACCCCGTTGAGCGTCTGGCCCACCGCGACGATGCGTGGCGCGCCCCCGTCAATGCTGATGACGGCCTTGCCGGGGAAGATGCCGACGAGTCCCACCTCGGCGGCGTGCACGCTTGTGGCTGCGGCACATAGAATGAGGGCGCGAAGTCCTGCTTGCCATGTTTGCATCGTTATAGTGGTCCCATGAAGCCAGTTGCCGTTGTCCAGCATTGTCATAACGTCCGCCCGGGGCATTTTGCCAGCTTCCTGCAGACGCGCGGCATCCCGTTCGAGCTGTTTGCGATCGACCGGGGTGATTCTCTCCCTGCCAGCATTGAAGCATTCAGCGGGCTCTGTTTCATGGGTGGGCCGATGAGCGTCAATGACGAGTTGCCCTGGATCGTGCAGGAACTCGATCTGATCCGCGCAGCCGTTGCGGCGGACATGCCTGTGATTGGCCACTGTCTTGGCGGGCAACTCATGTCGAAAGCCTTGGGTGTGCCTGTTACGCGCAATCCGGTCAAGGAAATCGGCTGGGGCAGGGTTGTGCCCACGGCAACGCCCGAGGCGCAAAGCTGGCTGGGCGGGCAGGCGCCATTCGATGTGTACCAGTGGCATGGCGAAACCTTCGCGCTGCCGCCCGGTGCCGTGCGCATCCTCGAAGGTGAGGTGTGCGTCAACCAGGCCTGGGTCATGGGCCCGCATCTGGCCATGCAGTTCCACATCGAGATGACCGAAGAGCTGATCACGGAATGGAACGGCGAATGGCGAGACGAGTTTGCAGGCGAGAGTTGCCTGCCGCCTTCCGTGCAGACGCCGGGAGCCCAGTTCGAGCAATTGCCACACAAGCTGCCCATCATGCGCACGGTAGCTGAGCGCCTTTATACCCATTGGGCACGGAACCTGCGTGCCTGAAGCCGGCATAATCACCACAACTTCCGAGGGCTCTCACCAATGAATCCCACACTGACTCCCGCATGGCAAACCCTTTCCTCGATGGCTGCCGATGCCGGCAGCACCCACATGCGCGAGCTGTTCCAGGTTGATCCGCAGCGCGCCACGCGCTACGCCACCCAAGCCTGCGGCATCCACCTCGATTACTCGAAGAATCGCATCAATGACGAAGTGCTGAAGGCATTGCTCGCGCTGGCCGAGACCTGTCAGGTCGCCGCGCAGCGTGACGCGATGTACGCCGGAGCGCCATTCAACAACACCGAGGGCCGCGCTGTCCTGCACATTGCCCTGCGCAGGCAAGGCGACGGCAGCGTGCTGGTGGATGGGCAGGATGTGATGCCTGGTGTGCGCGAGGTACGCCAGCGCTGCTACGACTTTGCGACGCGCGTGCGCAGTGGGGCCTGGCTGGGCTACACCGGGCTGACGATCACCGACGTCGTGAACATCGGCATCGGTGGTTCCGACCTCGGCCCGCTGATGGTTTGCGAAGCGCTCAAGCCGCAGGCTGACGGGCCACGACTGCATTTCGTCTCCAATGTCGATAGCGCGCAGATCGTCGGCGCGCTCAAGGGTCTGGATCCAGCGCGCACTTTGTTCATCATTGCGTCCAAAACCTTCACCACCATCGAGACCCTTACCAATGCGCGCACGGCGCGCCAATGGTTGCTGGACGCTGCCGGTGGTGACGAAGCGGCAATTGCCAGGCACTTCGTGGCCGTCTCGACCAACCGCGAGAAAGTCACCGCATTCGGCATTGACCCGGACAACATGTTCGGCTTCTGGGACTGGGTCGGTGGCCGTTATTCGCTGTGGAGTGCAATCGGCCTGCCCATCATGATCGCCATCGGCCCGCAGGCATTCGACGAGCTGCTGCGTGGTGCGTACGACATGGACGAGCACTTCCGTACGGCCCCCTTCGCGCAGAACCTGCCGGTGCTCCTGGCTGTGCTGGGTATCTGGTATGTGAATTTCCTTGGCGCACGTTCGCAGGTCATCGCGCCCTACAACCAGACCCTGCATCGTCTGCCGGCCTTCCTGCAACAGCTGGACATGGAGTCAAATGGCAAAGGCGTGCGTCGTGAGGGCGAGCGCATTGCGTATTCGACGGGTCCGGTCATCTGGGGCGAGCCCGGTATCAACGGTCAGCACGCCTACTTCCAGTTGCTGCATCAGGGCACGGCCCTGATTCCGGTCGACTTCATCCTCGCGCTGCGTCAGCGAGGCACCTTGCCGAACCACCAACGCACGCTGGCCGCGAGTTGCTTCGCTCAGTCGGCAGCGCTCATGCGCGGCAAGACGGCCGACGAGGTGCGCGCCGAACTGAATGCCCGCGGCATGAGCGGTGATGCGCTCGAAGCTGCGATTCCGCATCGCGTCTTTTCCGGCAACCGGCCCAGCAATACACTGCTGCTCGAAGCGCTGGATCCCTACCATCTCGGCGCACTGGTCGCGCTCTACGAACACAAGGTATTCGTGCAAGGCGCGATCTGGGGCCTCAACTCTTTCGATCAGTGGGGCGTGGAGCTGGGCAAGCAGCTGGCTTCGGGTATCGAAGCCGTGCTTGCGGGAACAGCCGATGCGTCGGCTTATGACGCTTCGACGCAAGCGCTGATTGCCCGGAGTACGACATCCTGAGAGGCGTGTGAATGCGTGGTTTCGCAATCCTGCTTTGTCTTCTGTGCCTTAGCGCTTGCGGTACGTTTTCCCGCAAGCCGCCGCCGACGCTCGCACTGGCGCCGGTTGTAGAGATTGCTGAAGGCGTTCAACCCGATGAGGTGGCTGCGAGCTGCAACTGGTTGCCGGTGGTGCCGGCAACCATGCAGAAAGAGGCCAAGGGCATGCTGGCACCGCCCGCTGCAGATCAGCCGGACCGACATCTGATCTCCGTCCGCGTACAGCGTTTCGAGGTCACGCCGGATGGCCGGGAGCGCGACTACCTCGTGGTGCTCCGCGCCCACGTCCAGCATCGCGGCAAGCTTGTGGGCTTTCTCGATTACAAACGCGAATTCTCGATCGAGAGCAATGAAGCGCCGTGTCCGGTTTTCAGCAAGGTGGCACGCAAAGCGGCTGCGGAGTTCGAGGATTGGCTCCGATACACAAGATTTGTCGAGTGCGGTGAAGGCTGCACAGACATGCATCCGGACGAACCCATCGCCATGTCGCCCAGTCTTGTCAGGCCCGAGCGCCTCCAAAGCTTTGGCGCTGGTTGCGGCTGGGAAAAGACACTGATTGACCGGATCGCAAAGAAGTATGAGGGTGATCGCGCGGAGTCAGCGCCAGCGCTGGTGTTCAGGCAGGGGGATGTCCGGGAGTGGGAAGGACGCAAATTGCTGCTGCGTCTTGATGACGGACACGTTGTCGGCGGTCAGCAGTTTACCGGCCCCAAGTGGATCATCGTCAGCGGAGACCTGATCGACCATGGGTTCGTGACAGCCTCATTTACATGGCAGCTGCAGAATGGCGGCAGCTGGAGCGAGTGCAAGACGCTGACATCTTTTGCCGAGGATTCCGGTGATTTCGTCGGGCGCTGGCTGCTGCGACCGAGCCACGGAACAAAGAATCTTCGACCTGCAAGACCGCTGGATGGTGTATTCCAGATCCTGACGCCGATCGTGCTGGTGATGGATGCCGCGAGGCTTTTTTCCCGCTAATGGTATCGCGTGCAGGCTTGGCCAAGGCGCAGGGTCCGGGCCAAACCAGCAAGTCTCAGCCGCGCTCAGCCAGCGTCTGGCGGCGCTTGCGCACGCCCTCGGCGAGCAGGTCGAGCACGTTGATCGTCGCGTCCCAGCCTATGCAGCCATCGGTGATGCTCTGGCCGTAGGTGAGGGGCTTGCCTGGGGCAAGATCCTGGCGGCCTTCGACGAGGTGCGATTCGCACATGATGCCCATGATGCGGTCTTCGCCGTTGGCGAGCTGGGTGGCGACGTCGTCGGCGACTTCGATCTGCAGCAGGTATTGCTTGCGGCTGTTGGCGTGCGAGAAGTCCACCATCAGCTTGGCGGGCACGCCAGCCGAGGCGAGTTCCTTGCAGGCGCGGTCGACGTTGGCAGCGTCGTAGTTGGGCTCCTTGCCCCCGCGCAGGATGACGTGGCAGTCCTCGTTGCCGGCCGTCGACACGATGGCCGAGTGGCCGGCCTTGGTAACCGACAGGAAATGGTGCGGTGACTGCGCAGCCTTGATGGCGTCGATGGCGATGCGGATGTTGCCATCGGTGCCGTTCTTGAAGCCAACGGGGCAGGACAGGCCGGAGGCCAGTTCGCGGTGCACCTGGCTCTCAGTGGTGCGCGCGCCGATGGCGCCCCAGCTGATCAGGTCGGCGATGTATTGCGGTGTGATCATGTCGAGGAATTCGGTGGCGGCAGGCACGCCCATTTCGTTGATCTGCCACAGCAGTTTGCGCGCGATGCGCAGGCCTTCGTTGATCTGGAAGCTGCCATCGAGGCGCGGGTCGTTGATGAGGCCCTTCCAGCCGACCGTGGTGCGCGGCTTCTCGAAGTAGACGCGCATCACGACGAGCAGGTCATCCTTGACGCGGGCGGCTTCGGCCTTGAGCTTGCGGGCGTACTCGATGGCGGCATCGGGATCGTGGATCGAGCAGGGGCCGATGATGACCAGCAGGCGGTCATCGGCACCGTGCAGGATGCGATGGATCGCGCTGCGCGTGTCGAAGGCGGTCTGTGCCGTCGCTTCGGTCGCCGGAAACTCGCGCATCACATGAGCGGGCGGGGCGAGTTCCTTGATCTCGCGGATGCGGACGTCGTCAATGTGGGCTTGGGCGGCGGTGGGCATGGCAGGGGTTCCGGTGTTCGGCACTCAAAAGGGAGTCCGATTCTAGCGGAAAGGCCCTGCCGCCTGTTCGATGCAGCCGATAGCGACAGCCTCTTGCGTGAGCGGCGTGGGCGGCGCGGGCGGTTTTTGGCGTGCTGTTGTGCGGATCAATCCGCACCTACATAGCCGGGTCGTGCCGGTTTCGTAGGGCCGGTCTCAACCCGCCGGGATGGGGCACGTGGGGGAAAGGGAGGTTATGCCGACACACGTGCGAAACGGGGTTGTTCGACGCCCTCTATCGTCACGTTCTCGCAGAACATGGTGAAGGGGCGCACCCATAGACCGCTGTCGTTGTAGAGCGGCCTGTAGAGCACGAGGGCTTCGAGGGTCTCGCTGTGGCGCACGACGCCCAGCACTTCGTATTCCTTGCCCTTGTAGTGGCGATAGCGCCCGGTGGGCAGGGAGGGCAGATCGGCCAATGGGGCGTCGCTCATGGTTTGTCCGGTGCAGGGGGTGTGTCGGGGCGAAGAGGTGCATCGACCAGTTCGACGCTGGTGTGCAGGTAGCCTTGCCAGCCCGGGCGGTCGACCTGGCTGATGGAGGCGATCAGGCGCGTGTGGCGTTTGGCCTGCAGGAGTTCTCGCGTGGCTTTCAGATGCACGCCCGCAAAGTCGAGACGTGCGCCGTCGGCCACGATGGCGGTAGCGGCCGAGAAGTCGCTGGCGGTGGCGCGCAGGTCACCATTGGTGACTTCCAGCGCGACCTTGTCGCCACGCACGCTGACGCGTGTCATCTCGACAATGGCGTCGCGCAGCACGATGCGGTCGGCCTGCACATCGACGAGACGCACGGCAGTGCAGCCGTCGATGATGATCTCGCGCCAGGTGCCGGTGTAGAGCTTGCCGGTCTCGCCCGTGCAGCGCAGGGTACCGGGCTTGGCATTCGCTGCCGGGCCTTTGGTTACGGAGGGGAGTTCGCTGTCTGGCGCGGTGAGCGCACGTTCGAACAGGGGCATGAACTGCGATGTCGCTGTCAGCATGGGTGAGTGTGCGGCCCCGGGAATGCTGGCCAGACTGGCGCGAGGCAGGCGTGCAGCGAGCATCTGGCCTGTACGCAGCGGCGTGACGGTATCGGCCTCGCCCCAGATGATCCAGGTCGGCGTGCGGGTTTCGTAGACGGCCTGGCTGAAGTTTTCGTCGATCATGGCCATCGCCGCGTTGACGTTGCTGCGGGAATGCAGCAACAGACTCCAGGCGAGGTCACTGCGACGCAGCACCTCGGTCGGGTCGAGCGGGATGCCCAGCACCTTTTCGACCAGTACGCCGCCGAAATTGCGCAGGCTCGCCACGGAAGGTTTGAGCGCCTCGGGTGCGGCATCCACGCTCAGCGGCAAGGTGGCGGAATGTTTGACAAAGGCTGTGCGATGCAGAATGCCCGCTGCATCAACGAGGATCAGGCGCGAAACCTGTTCGGGGTGCATATTGGCGAAACGCAGCGCGACGGCGCCGCCCATCGAATGCCCGACCACGGTGACAGGGCCTTTGGCCGACTTGCCGAGCAGCCAGCTCAGCAGTTCGGCGTACCGCGTCGGCGAGTACTTGCCAAGCGGGCTTTCCGAACGGCCGAAGCCCGGCAGATCAAGCGCCAGCACGCGGTAGCGTTCGGCCAGCAGGCGCATGGTTGGCAGCCAGTCATTCATGCCGCCATCGCCAAGACCGTGCACGAACAAGATGAGCGGCGCGCCTGGCTGGCCGCCTTCGAGCGTGACGATCTGGCTGTTGAAGATCGGTTCGCGCACGCGTTGCAGGTTCCAGTCTGCCGGCACCTGGCTACGCAGCGCGTCGAGATTGCCGGGGCTGGTTTGTGGCGCGCTGGCTTCCGGCGTCTGGGCGTTCGCCGCGGTCGCGCCGAGCAGGATGAACAGGGCAGCAAGCGTGCGCAGGGAGCTGGCGATAGAGTGTGGCATGTCAGTTGACGCGACGTTCGTCGTCGGACGCATTCGCGTGGATCGGCGCCAGCTCGGGCAAGCCGATTCTGGCGCGCGCCTGCGTGCAGCGAGGGTTGGGGGTGCCGTCTTCTTCCCACACCGAGAATTCGCGGCAGGGTGAAGGGCGCTGGTCGTAGATGCTGCAGCCGATGTGCTTCGTCACTTCACCTGTCAGGGCAACGCAGCGCACGGGGGGCACAAGCGTGCCACGCATGGCGCGGCGGTGCGGTGTCAGTTGTTCGGTGAGCGCGGCGGGTACGCAGCCGCCAGCGTCGTCGCATTCGCCCCAGTAGAAGGACACGCGGTACTGCACGCAGCAGGCGCCGCAGCTGAGGCAAGGGTTGAGGTCGGGGTTGTCGCGATCGTAAGCGTCAGACATTTTGCTCAGTAGGCTGTGCTCAGGGGCCCCTGCTTGATGCGCACGCGCTGGTAGAAATTGAAGCTGCCGCCTGCGAGGGGGACGGAATACCCGGCGGCCTTGACATCAAGGCGCTTCAACACGCTTCGTGGCGGTGCGGCGGAGTATAGGCGAAGCCTGCGCAAGGCGCTGCTGGCGCCAGCCAGGCGCAGGCTTGCCGTGTCATCGGCGGGCGGGTAACGTGAAAGTCCGCGTTGCCCCGACGCAGGTTCATCCAGGAGGTCGAGACCATGGAACCCCCGATGCATTCCCTGAACGCACTGTTCGCGCAACTCGGTCTGCCCGCGGATGATGCGGCCATAGCCAGCTTCGTCCGCACCCATACCCTGCCGCCGGGCACCCTGTTGCAGGACGGCAACTTCTGGACCCCATCGCAACGCGCACTGCTGCAGAACGAGATCTGCATTGACGCCGACTGGGCTGGCGTTGTCGATCAGCTCAACGTTCTTCTCGCTGCTTGAGGGAATAGTGCGGCCCCGGCCCGAAAAGCCCGCGTTTTGCCGGCTTTGGCCACTGGCCGGCGCCAGTATTTCGTGCCAGCATGAACTGATATATCGCGGCAGTGATGGAACTTGTCCGGGCTGACTTGTCACAGGTTTGAAGCCGTCTGTGGTGGGCGGTGCAAGGGGGGCGCATGAAGCGGGTTGCCTTGTACAGCAGTAGTCGTACCTCGTTGCCGCAAGTGGCAACGGTGACGACGGAGCCCGCGCCCACCGCAGCGGATGCGGCATCCACGGTTTCTCCGTTTCCGTCTCCGAAGCGTCCCCGTCTGCTGGGCTGGCTATCGCGGCATCCGCGCGTTTCTGCCGGGCTTGCCTTGCTGCTGTGTGGCGGGCTGGGCTTTGTGCTGGCGCTGTTCGCGCAACCGGCGCCCTGGCGCGTGACCCAGGGCGACATAGACAACGCCGTGCGTCAGTCCCTGGAAAAGCATCCTCTGCCGTCGCGTGCGGCCAAGGCCTACGAGGCCGTCAGTGCCTCGGTTGTGCGGGTGTATGGCTATGGACAGGCTGATGAGGTGAAGCCCGTCCGCAAGGCTGTCGACAAAGCGAAGAAGGACGCAGCCAAGGGCAAGGCCGGGGAAGACGAGTCGTCCGACGAGCGCGAGGAGGGCACCGCCATCGGCACCGGCGTGGTGATCACCGAGCAGGGCGCCATCCTTACCAATCTCCATGTGGTCAGCGGCACCTCGCGCATCAAGGTGCTGTTTGCCGATGGCACCGAATCCGAGGCAATGGTGGTAGGTCGCGACCCACGCAATGACCTTGCCGTATTGCGCGCGAGCACCTTGCCCGATGATCTGAAGCCCGCCACGCTCGCTTCGACACGCGACCTTCGGCCCGGCGATGAGGTCATTGCAGTCGGCTTCCCCTTCGGCTTCGGGCCATCCACTTCGTCAGGCGTCGTGTCGGGCCTCAAGCGCGAGTTCCGTTCGCCGACGGGCAATGTGCTCTCCAACCTGATCCAGTTCGATGCGGCGGCCAATCCCGGCAATTCCGGCGGGCCGCTGGTGACCATGGACGGTGCCGTGGTCGGCATCGTCACGGCCATTCTCAATCCGGTCGACCAGCGTTTCTTCGTCGGCCTGGGTTTTGCGGTGCCTATCGAGAATGCGGCGGCGGCCGTGGGTGTTCCGCCTTTCTGACCTGACAGGAGCTCTGATGATGCAAGCCGGCAGCAGTGAAGAAGTCGCCTCCCTGATGGAGCGCATCCTGTATGAAGTGAAGAAGCTCATCGTCGGGCAGGACGTGTTTCTGGAGCGTGTGATGGTGGCGATCCTCGCGCAGGGTCATCTGCTCGTCGAAGGTGTGCCGGGGCTGGCCAAGACGCTGACCGTCAAGGCGCTGGCCAACACCATCAACGGTGGCTTCCGGCGCATCCAGTTCACGCCCGACCTGGTGCCGGCCGACCTCGTCGGCAACCGCATCTACAACCAGAAGACGGGGGAATTCACGACCACGCTGGGGCCGGTGTTCACGCACCTGCTGCTGGCCGACGAAATCAACCGCGCGCCGGCCAAGGTGCAGAGCGCGCTGCTTGAAGTGATGCAGGAGCGCCAGGTGACGATTGCCGGCGAGACGCACCGTCTGCCCGCACCCTTCCTCGTCATGGCGACGCAGAACCCCATCGAGACCGAGGGCACGTATCCGCTGCCCGAGGCGCAGGTCGACCGCTTCATGATGAAAGTGCTGGTCGGTTACCCGACGCCGGAGGAGGAGTTCGTCATCGTGCAGCGCGTGACGGGCGAGGTGCCGCAGCTTGCCGCCATCACCACGCCCGAGGAACTGGCGGCTTTGCAGGCCGAGTGCCGCAAGGGCTTCGTCGAGCCCGCGCTGATGCAGCACGCCGTGAAGCTGGTCGCGGCGACGCGCGACCCGGAGAAGTACGGTCTCAAGGAGATTGCGCCCTACCTCAACTTCGGCGCCAGTCCGCGCGCGAGCATTCATCTGGTCGAGGGTGCGCGCGCGCTGGCCTTTCTGCGTGGTCGGGACTACGTGCTGCCCGAAGACCTGGTCGATCTGGTGCCAGACGTGTTGCGTCACCGCCTCGTGCTGTCGTATCAGGCGATGGCCGAGGGGCTGGATGCCGACGCGTTGATCTTCAAAATCATGAAACACCTGCCGGCACCGGCCAAGGCGCTGGAAAAGCATGTCGCAACGACCTGATCCGGAGCAGTTGCTGACGCGCCTGGAGTGGACCGTCATCCGGCGGCTCGACGGCCTGCTGCATGGCGATTACCGCACGTTCTTCCGTGGCCCCGGGCTCGATCTGGCTGACCTGCGCGAGTACCAGTACCACGACGACGTGCGCCACATCGACTGGAACGTGACGGCGCGTCACCAGGTGCCGCATGTGCGCGAGTACAACGAGGACCGTGACCTCACAGCCTGGTTCCTGCTGGATCTCTCGGCGTCGCTGGACTTCGGCGCGCGCGTCAAGAAGCAGGCCGTATCGGCCGAGTTCGTCGGTGTGCTGGCGCGCCTGCTGACGCGGCATGGCAACCGCATCGGCGCGCTGTGCTACGGCAGCGCGGTGGACAAGGTGATTCCGGCGCGCAGCGGGCGTCGCCAGGTGCTGCATTTGTTGCACGCGATGCTGGAGCGACCTGTCACCAAACCCGCGCCGACGCAGCTGGATGCCTTGCTGGCGCACGCAGAACAGTTGGTGAAGCGTCGCGCGTTGATCTTCGTGGTGTCCGACTTCATCAGCGCACCCGGTTGGGGTGAGGCGCTGGGGCGGCTGGCGCAGCGGCATGAGGTGGTGGCTGTGCAATTGTCCGACCCGCTGGAGCATGAGCTGCCTGACATAGGCATGCTGCTGTTGCAGGACGCTGAGACGGGTGAGCAACTCTTCGTCGACACGCACGACAAGGGCTTTCGCAGGCGCTTCGCCGAACTCGCGCAGGCGCGTGAGACGAGCTTGCGCGAGCAGTTCGCGCTGGCCGGTGTTGATGCGCTGGAGTTGTCGACCGAAGGCGAACTGATCGAAGCGCTGCTGCGCTTTGCCGATTTGCGGGCGCTGCGCAGCCGCGCGGCGACCGGCGGTGGCATGCCAGCCCATCTCTCTCATCTGCAAACGGGCGACAAGACGGAGGCTCGCACATGACTTTCGAATGGCCCCTGATGCTCTGGCTGCTGCTGGTGGTGCCGGCCCTGGTGCTGTTGTACTGGCTGATTTTGCGCAAGCGTCAGCGCGCAGCGGTGCGTTATGCCAGCCTGGGCCTGGTGCAGGAGGCACTGGGGCGGGGCCATCAGTGGCGTCGCCACGTGCCGCCGCTGCTGTTCCTGTTGTCGTTGACCGTGATGATTGCGTCGATTTCGCGCCCGGTGGCGACGGTGTATCTGCCGCTCCAGCAGGATGCGGTGATTCTCGCCATGGACGTTTCGGGCAGCATGCGTGCTACCGATGTCGAACCTAACCGCCTGCAGGCCGCGCAGGCGGCGGCCAAGACCTTCCTTGAAGGGCTGCCGGCGCGGACCAAGGTCGGCATCGTGTCTTTCGCCGCAACCGCCTCGGTCGTGCAGGCGCCTACCTCGTCGCGCGAAGATCTGGTGGCGGCCATCGACCGCTTCCAGCTTCAACGCGGCACCGCCATCGGCAGCGGGCTGATCGTGTCGCTGGCGACGATCTTTCCCGACGCGGGTATTGACGTCAGCCGGCTCATTTACGGCGCTGCCAATGCGTCGAACGAGAACGATGCCAACGCACCGCTGGGCAGCCGCGAAGGGCCCAAGCGTGAGTTCACGCCGGTTGAACCTGGCTCCTATACCTCGGCGGTGGTGATCCTGCTGACTGATGGCCAACGCACCACCGGGCCCGACCCGCTGGAGGCAGCAAAGATGGTGGCTGACCGTGGTGTGCGGGTCTACACGGTGGGTGTGGGCACCAAGGAGGGCAGCAACATCGGCTTCGAGGGCTGGTCGATGCGCGTGCGCCTCGACGAGGAGAGCCTCAAGAAGATCGCCGAGATGACCAGGGGCGAGTACTTCTATGCCGGCAATGCCGTCGATCTGAAGAAGATCTATGAGACCCTGAACGCCCGCATTTCGATGGAAAAGCGCCAGACCGAAGTTACGGCGCTCTTCGCTGCCCTGGCGGCTTTACTGGCGACGCTGGCGGCCGCCCTGTCGCTGTGGTGGCACCACCGGGTGTTCTGATCCGCGCGCCAGGCTGTCCGGAAAGACCCGCGGAAGGCCGCGCCAATGCTGGGTCTCTACCTCTTTCGTAAAGTTTTTTCCTGCAAGGCCGTTACGCCCTGAGACGACCTTTGCGTCTGCGCCCTGAATCGGTGGGCGGGCGTGAAGCACCAGTACTCGACAAGGTGGGGACAATGGCTTTCTCGAACAAACCTGTGGCATTCCTGATCCGCGAAGCATCCGGCGGCAGCGCGCAGGAAATGATGCTGGAAGGCATCCTCGATGAGGCAGCGGCGCAAGGCCAGCACCTCGTTGTGTTCCGTGGCGGGCAACTGGGCAAGGATCCGGGCTCGGCGATCTACAACCTGGTCAATACCAGTTACCACGGTGTGATCACCTGGGCGTCGTCTGATGCTGACGCCTTTACGAACAGTTATTACAAGCGTTATGGCGACGTGCCAGTGGTGACGCTGACCCTGCAGATCCCGCCGTTCCCCGTGGTGGCGACAGACAGCTACGCCGGCATGCGTGCCGTGATCGAGCATCTCATCAAGGTGCACAACAAGAAGAAGATCGTCTTCATTCGTGGCCCGGAGAGTCACGTGTTGGCGCGCGAACGCTACCAGGCCTATTGCGACGTGCTGCGCGAGAATGGTTTGGCGCTTGATGAGCGGCTGGTGTCGCGCCATTGCACCTGGGGCAAGGATGAAGGCGTGGCGATGGCGCGCTTCCTCCTGGATGAACAGGGCATGCAACCCGGTCGGGATTTCGACGCGGTGGCTTGCGTAAATGACAACATCGCCATCGGACTTATCGAAGACCTGCAAAAGCGCGGCATCCGAGTGCCTGAGGACGTGGCGGTAACGGGCTGCAACGATGTGACCGAGGCGCGCGCCTTAACACCTCCGGTGACTACCGTGGCGCTGCCGAGTGACGAGCAGATCGTCAAGGCACTGGAGATCGTCAATCAGGCCGCGTCGGGTCAGCGCCCTGCCGACATGACGAAACTTCCTGCCAAGTTGGTGGTGGGTCAGTCTTGCGGCTGTCGTTCGCACAAGGTCGAGGCGGCCGTGTCGGGCCTGGTGCCGGTCGGCCAGCCCTATGGCGTCCTGGATCGCGTGGCAAGCGTGGTGCAGCGCTTCGGCATGTTCCGGCGCGGTGCCGCCATGCAAGCCATGAAAGCGTCAGTTGTGAGCAGCCTCAAGGGGCATATCAAGGACGACGTGCTGGCCGAGGTGGCGGATCAGTTGATCACGGCGTTCTACAAGGAGTTGCGCTGGCGGCGCAATGCCGGCGAATTCGGTGCGGCCCTGACCCTTGCCATCAAGCGTTTTGCAGCTGAAAAACTGCCCGTCGAGATGTTGCACAACTACATCTCGCACCTGCGTCGGTATGCGCTGCCGACGATCCACATGCGTTCCAGCGTGATCAAGGCTGAAGACATATGGGCGCAAGCCCGTGTGATGCTTAGCGAACACGCTGGCCGGTTGCGCGATGCCGCCAACCTCAAGTCGGTTGCAACAGAACGCAGCATCAGCGCGTTGGGCGCAAAGCTCGTGACGACGCATGAAACGGCAGCCATCGTGAAGATCCTGCAGAGCGACCTGCCCAAGCTGGGTATCCATTCGTTCTACCTCGGCGTGTACGAGGCAGAAGACGGTTGGGATCGAAAAAGTATTCCGTCGCGCGTCAAAGTGCTTACGGCGTTCAATGCGCAGGGCCAGGTTCGTCTGGACAACGGACAGGGTGGCGTCGCCTCAAGTGAATTCATACCGCGCATCGTGGCGATGGCCAGCAACCGGCAGTCGCTGATGGCCTTGCCGTTGCATTTCAACGAAACGCAGATCGGCATCGCAGTGTTCGGTTTCGGGCCACGTGATGGCAGTGTCTACGAGGCCATCAAGGTTCAGCTGTCGAGCTCGCTGTATGGCGCTTTGCTGCGCCAGACCCTCAAAGACACGCTCAGCATCATGGAGAGCAAGGTGTCAGAGGTGTCGGGTAACTCCGAGAAGATCAACGTCAGTGTGCAGGGCGGTTCATCGGCCATGGAAGGCGTCGCCGGCAGCATCGCCGACATTTCGCGCCACATCCGCGAGGTGATGAGTGTCATCGAAAATGCGGTGAACCTCACGACGGCGGCGGGGCGTGACATCGCCGTGCTCAACAGGCAGGCGACCGAGATCAGCAAGATCCTCAGCATGATTACCGAGATCGCCGAGCAGACGAACATGCTGTCGCTCAACGCCGCCATCGAAGCGGCGCGGGCAGGCGAGGCTGGCCGGGGCTTCGCCGTGGTGGCGCAGGAGGTCAAGACCCTGGCCGTCAACACGGTTACCTCGTCGAGCAGCATCCGTTCGATGATCGGGAGCGTGCAGGACAACACGCGTCAAGTGAATGCCTCGATGGCCAGCATCGACGAGATCATGAAGAAGGTGTCCGAGCTGTCGGCCGGCATCTCAAATGCCATCACCGAGCAGGAGACCTCGACCAACGAGATCTCCAACGTGCTCAACGAGGCGGCACGCGGCACCAGCCAGATTGCCGCTGTGCTGGCCGAGATCGACGCAATCAGCAAGAACGCGTCGCGTATCTGATCAGCAGTGAGCCGGTCGCCCGGCTGTTTGGCCAGCCGGACAGGTCTATCTGTGTGTTGGACAGACTTTTGCTGTCCCTGCTGCCCGAGTGATGCGACGGAGTCTGGGCGGTATTTCGTGTCAGCATGGCAAGGCCATTCCCGACATCATGACCTCATGCCGACCAAGCGCTCTATCTCACCCCGAACCCTGAGTCTGCTCGCCATCCCATTCTTGCTGGTGGGCCTGGCCTTTTTCGTCATGGGGATAGTCGCCAGTGTGGTGGACTGGTCCCGCATGCAGGACTGGCATCCTCTCGAGGCGCAGTTGCTCTCGGCCGGGCTTGAGCAGCGTGGCAGCCGGACCCGCACCTGGCTGGCGACGGCACGTTATCGCTACCAGTTCGGCGGCAAGACCTACATCGGACAGCGCGTTGCGATCAACGAGTCGGCCGACAACATAGGCGACTTCCAGCAGACTCTGGGCTTTCGCCTGAGAGGCGCGATGCGGGCCGGACAGAGTGTGCAGATCTGGGTCAATCCGCAGAACCCTGCCGAGGCGGTCATCGACCGCAGCCTGCGTGGCAGCCTGATGGCTTACTTCAGCCTGTTCGTGGTGCTGTTCGGTGGCGTGGGTGCAGGCATCCTGATATTTGCGCGGCGCACCGCACGGGCTCGGTCTGCGGTTGCCGGCGGACCGGACGCCAGCGCGTGACAGCTCCGGCGGCATTCTCTCTGCGTTGATTGCCTGCATGGAATCCCTGTCCTATCCCGCGCTGTTCATCGCAGCCACGCTGGCGGCTACTGTTCTCCCCGTGTCGTCCGAAGTGCTTCTGGGGGCAATGCTTGTCAGCGGTCGCTTCGATGCCGTGGGGCTGCTGATCGTGGCAAGCGCAGGCAACACGCTCGGCGCCGTCATCAACTGGTGCCTCGGGCGCTACCTGCTGCATTTTCGCGAGCGGCGCTGGTTTCCGTTATCGGCGCAGCAGCTTGCACGCGCTGAACAGGCATTCCAGCGCTATGGATTGTTGAGCCTGCTCTTCGCATGGGTGCCCGTAGTTGGCGACCCGCTGACACTCGTGGCGGGTGTGTTGCGCGTGCGCTTCTGGCTGTTCCTGCTGCTGGTGGGGATTGGCAAGACCGCGCGCTACGGCATGGTTCTCGCCGTCGCTGCGTAACGAATCTGATTCGGTCAAGGCTCGAAGCGACGACGCTGTTCTGATGCACGCCATGGCGCTACGTACAAAAGGGTGGGGGTCGAACTTGTCAAGTAGATTGCGTCAACGAAAGGTGGGTAAAAATACCAATCGAATAGGCAAAGATACGTAAAATCGGCAGCGGTAAAAATGAGCAGGAGCCGTTGCAACGTGCATCGAAGCTCCTCGGGAAAAATCGAGAGGGATCGTCGCATGCGCGCTTGTTTCAGTTGGCTGGTCAGCCTGTGTCTGCTCGTCTTTTTGACGGCTTGTGGTGGTGGCGGGGGTGGAGGTGGGGGCGGTGCAGCACCTGCATCTGCACCTCCGGTAGAAGCGTCGGTCGACAAGACCGCCATTACGCTTGCCTACGAAGAAGGTACGACCGTGGGGAGCACGGCGTCCATCCTGCTCACGGTCAAGAACATCCCGTCCACAGGGGTTTATATCGGAGGCGAGGCGACAGGCACGGCAATTTCCAGTGCGGACGACATCAACTTTTCGGTCGTCTCGGATTCGCAGGCAAGCTTCCAGGTGTCTGCGAAAACGGGGTTGACTGAAGGTACCTATACGGGCGACATCCTCATCTATGTCTGCCTGGATATTTATTGCACCAAAAATGCTCCCGGTACACCTCTCAAGGTCAAATACACGTTGACCGTGACGCCGACTCTCAAGGTGTCGCCGACCTCAGTGACGATCAATTCGGTCAGTGGCGTGGCGGGTAAGGCGACAGTCAACGTGACCTTGCCAAATGGATACTCGGGCTTTACGGCAACCCAGTACGGCGGCTCTCCCCAGATTTTCATCAGCGGACAAACCTCCAACACGCTCACTCTGGAGACAAAGCCTTGGCGCTCCGGGACTTATGGCGCCACAGTTCAACTGACTGCGGGCTCGCGCGTCGTGAACCTGCCTGTCAGTTATGTCGTAAGTGCCCCTCCAGGTGGTGAGAACGATTTGCTGGTAGCGCCGGGCGGCTTGACCTTCAGTGCCGTTGAGGGGCAGACGCCAGCGACAAAGACTCTGGCCATTACGCTGCCGAGCTGGGGCAGCCCTAGCGACGTCAGCATCGGTACGGGCTACTACAGCGGTTCCGGTTGGCTGAATGTGGTGCGTACTCAAACAGGCGCCAATGTCACGGTTTCCGCCGCAGCCCTGAGCAAGGGAACCTATAGCGCATATCTGGTATTCACGCCGTCCGTACCGGGTACTGCTGTCACCGTGCCGGTGAGCTTCACGGTCGGAGATGGTCTGGCGACGCCAGCGCCGATCTCCATTGCCGTGACCAATAGCACCGTTTCGGCTGCACTGTCGGGCGCCGTGCCGGTTACCAGTAACGGCGTCGCGATGGGTTGGACGGCCACGGCCGATCAGCCCTGGCTCAAATTGCCGGCGGCAAGCGGTACCACGGGTGGAAGCCTGAGCTACACCGTGGATGCCGCAGCCTTGGGGGCGATGACCAATTTCGGATCGACTTCGGCCAAGGTGACGATTACCCCAGCCTTGTCCAACGTGACGCCGGTGAGCTTCACCGTGCAGTTGAGCAAGTCGTTGGCGGAGGTGCACTTCGTTGGGCCCTATGCGTTGGTGACGGGCAGACCCATGCTGGTGCATGTGCGTGGCAAGGGCTTCAACTCGGTGTCTGATCTCGCCGCGCAGTTCACTGCAGGCAGTCTTCCGGTTGCGGATCTGACGCTTGTCGATGATGGTCATCTGACGTTCAAGACGACGCCTTCCAGTGTGGCGACGCACCCGGTGGCTGTGGCAAACGGGCTGGGGCTCGCAACGAGCTCTGCAACGCTGAATGCTGTCGCCCCGGTGGTCTATGGTGATGCGGTGGTGCCAAGTGCTGGTAAGAAGCGTACCGTCGTCCTCGATCCGTTGCGCCAGGCGTTGTACGTTACCAATTCAGGCACTGACGCGTTGACGCGTCATCGTTTTGACGGAACTAACTGGAATACCGATGCGGTGGCCGTTCCTTCAGTGGTCGACGTGGGTATGGCGCCGGACGGGCAGCGGATCATGGTGACCTCATCCGGCGCGTTGCGCCTGCTTGATCCGACAACGCTGTCCACGAAATTTTCCCTGGCGCAGAATTTTGCGGGCGGCTATACGACGGGCATATTCACGACCAACAACGGTTGGTCGTGGTTGGCCACGGGAACGGGGGATTGGAATGACTTGGGGTACTTTGATCATCGTAGTCTCACAATGAAGCCACGTCCCTCGCAGCCCGAACTGTCGACGATGTTCTACAGTGGGCCGTGGATGTCTGCTTCGCGTAACGGTGAACGCATGATCGTCACGCAGTCGGGGAGCATCTCACCTGCCCAGCCCTTGCTCTATCTCGACGCAACCACTTCTCTATTGAAGGTCAATCCGGCGAATCTCACCTTTGGCTACCAAGTCTTCATGTCGGACGATGGTAGTCGTGTGATGTTCGACCAGAATGAGGTGCGAGATCAGTCATTCGGATTGGTTGGCAAAGTGCGCTTGCCGGACTCCACCTACATGGCTGTGTCGGGGGTTGTGGCGCCTGACGGAAGCAAGGTGTATGTGCTGGCTTATCCGCAGG
The DNA here is from genome assembly GCF_039544165.1 of Viridibacterium curvum. NCBI lineage: Bacteria > Pseudomonadati > Pseudomonadota > Betaproteobacteria > Rhodocyclales > Rhodocyclaceae > Viridibacterium > Viridibacterium curvum. The sequence continues at coordinate 53,907 of NZ_BAABLD010000011.1, read as the reverse complement.
ATTGGGTCTACGGAACAAATATGCCTCGTCTGTATGTGCTGGATGCGAGCGTATCGCCTGGGCTTCAGGAGTACCTGCCTGTGCTGGGCTACCGCACCATGACGGCCTATCCCACCTGTCGCAGTGATGCATATGGTTGTAATCTGCGTCCGCAAGCAGCTATATCCCCCGATGGAGACACGGTTTTCTTTGTGGGCGATGTGAATCTCATCGTGGCAAGCACAGCCTTGCCGGCCGGCACGACTGCTACGACGCAAACCAAGCCAGTAGCGCCCAAACAGCGTGTGCGTAAGCTCGCTCCGGGATTGGCTCCCGGCGTACGCTGAGAGCAAATTGGTTTTTGTTTGAAATTGGCCCGCAATTTGCGGGCCAATTTCTTTCAGGACTGACTCAGATGTCGTTCTTGCGCTTGGCCTGTTTGCGTGACGTATCGGGCGGCATATAGCGTGCGCCGCTGATTCCGTTGCCCGGGGAAGCCCGTGCCGAGGCGACATTGAGTTCGCCAATGGCGCGTTCAATCTGGGCAACCACTTCCTGTGCTGTGGCGCCGTCGACGCGCAGGATGTCCTTGCGTGCTGTCACGCTGACCCGGGTGAGCCGGGGCGACAGGGTTTCCATCTTCACCGTGATGGCCAGCTCAGCCACCTTGGCTTTGGTAAGGATGCCGTTGTCGAGGCTGCTGACGTCCTCGATGTTCAGCAGCATGGACTTCGCAGCGAGTCGCACGGCGTCGTCGACCTTTTCGATGGGTTCGCTGAAGGTACGGCTGGCGGTGCCATTGACCTGGTGCGAGAGGCCGGCACCGGCGCCAGCACCGGCGAGACTGACGGCCAGTGCAGCACAGCCGTTGAGCAGGCCGGGGAGCAGGCAGAGCAGCAGCAGACGCAAGGTGCGTGCGCTGGTTCGGAATACGGGGTGCAGGGGCGTGTCGGACATGAGGTGTGCGCCAGGCGGGGTCGTGGCGTTGACAAGCATTGCGTATGCCCCCGTGGGTACGCCGCTGGGATAGCCTGACCGGTGTGCAGCAGCCTGGTGCGAACGGTGAAGTCGCGGTGGGGGGGCGGTCGGCGTGTGGCAGTGCGGCCAGTTGTCGGGTGCGACGGGCGGCGGCGGCCTCTGACGGATTTTGTCAGGTGGTGGCGCGAAGCGTCAGCGTCCGAAGCGGCGTTCGCGCTTGCGTTGCAGGGGCGCCATGATGGTCGAGAGCACGCTGCTCAGGCGATCGGGGTCTGATGGTGTCTGGCTCTGGATGGGCTGTTCGGCCTCGTCCGCGCGTCCTTCACGGCGCAACGCGTCCTGCGCCATGAGCGTGAATTTGCTGATGACCCGATCACGGCCCTGCAGCTTGGCAGCGTAGAGGTAGTGGTCGGCCTCGTCGATGAGGGCGGTGTAGTCGCCTTGTCCGGTATAAGTGCTGACGCCGAAGCTGGCGGTGACGGTGCCAACCAGTCGCATGGGTTTGTGGCGGATTGACTTGCGCAATCGGTCGGCGACCAGCATCGCGTCGGTGGTGTCGGTTTCCGGGCAGATCAGCAGGAATTCTTCGCCGCCCCAGCGGCCGAAGTGGTCGGAGATGCGCATGCGGCGTTGCACGCGTCGGGCGAGGGTGGCGAGCACATTGTCGCCAACGGCGTGTCCGTGGGTGTCGTTCACGCGTTTGAAGTGGTCCACGTCGATCAGGATCAGTGACAGCGGACGCCCGTAGCGCATCGCCCGGTCGAACTCGCGTTCCAGCAGGCTTTCGATCATGCGGCGGTTGTGCAAGCCGGTCAGGACGTCGGTTTCGGCCTCCTCCAGCAGGGCGTCAATCTCGCGCCAACGGCGCCATGCGAACAGGGCGAGGGCGAGCGACGTGAACCCCCACATCAACGCGGGGCGCTGGCTGACATGGGTTGCGGCAGGCAGGATGTATGTGGCGCCCGGTGCGTCCAGGATGAAGAGCCAGACGGCCGCACCTGTGCAAGCGAACAGCAGCAGGCCCAGCTCGCGCGCCCGTATGCGGTTGCTGGTCAGCCAGCTTTGAAAACGGCTCAACAGGGACGCCAATTGAGTCTCCGGGGCGTTGCATCACATTCACTTACGGCAGTTCCCCGAAGGGCTGAAGCCAATTGCCGGGGCGAACGCGAGCGACTCTGATTGTCCGGCGAGGGCTCTCATCAGCCTGACCGGAATCCTGCCTGCAGGTACCATCCGGCTTTACGCACGAAAAGACGGTCAGATGCAAAAAGAGGATGTTCCGGTCCGCGCCCTGGTGGCGGCGGTCCAGTTGCCCAGCGTGAGTGACGCTGAATTCGAAGCCTCGCTGATGGAATTGCGCGAACTGGCGCGCACATTGGGTTTCAAGGTGGTCAATACCATCGTGCAGAAGCGCGCGAGCTTCGATGCGACGGGTTACCTTGGCGTGGGCAAGCGGCAGGAGATCCGCGAATACATCGAGCATGAGGCCATGCTCTCCGAAGAATCCGGCTCGGAAGGGATCGAGCTGGTGCTGGTCGATCACGAAATCTCGCCCACGCAGCTGCGCAAGCTGGAACTGGAGACGGAGTGCGAGGTGATGGACCGCACGATGATCATCCTCGAGATTTTCCACCGCAATGCACGCACGCCTGCGGCGCGCGCTCAGGTCGAGATTGCACGCCTGGGCTACATGGCACCTCGTCTGCGCGAAGCGGCCAAGGCGGCCGGTCCGCAGGGGCGCCAGCGCAGCGGCGTGGGTGGTCGTGGCGCGGGGGAGTCGGCGACAGAGCTTGACCGGCGCAAGATCCGCGACCGCATTGCCGAGCTGCAACTCGAAATCGCGGCGATGAACGCCACGCGCGACACGCAGCGTTCGCGCCGTCAGCAACGCCAGGGGCTGGCGAGCGTTGCACTTGTGGGTTACACCAACGCGGGCAAGTCGACGCTGATGCGCGCGCTCACCGGCAGCGAAGTGCTGGTCGAGAACAAGCTGTTCGCGACGCTCGATACCACCGTGCGCGTGCTGCATCCCGAGGGCGTGCCGCGCGTGCTGGTCAGCGACACGGTGGGCTTCATCAAGAACCTGCCGCACGGACTCGTGACTTCGTTCAAGTCCACGCTCGACGAGGCGCTGGACGCCGAACTGTTGCTGCACGTCATCGACGCGGGTGACCCCGGCTTCGAGCGACAGCGTGAAGTGACCAACCAGGTGCTCGCCGAAATCGATGCGCACGACGTGCCCCGTCTGACCGTGTTCAACAAGATCGATTCGGTGGGTGACGCCGAGGCGCAGGCTGCGCACGAAGCGGCCCTGCGCGCGCAGTACCCCGACTGCGTGGTGATGAGCGCGCGGCGGCCCGAAGACGTGGCACAGCTGCGCCAGCGCATTCTCGCGTTTTTCCAGCGCGATCTGGTTGAGGCCGAGCTGCATCTTCCGTGGTCGGCACAGCAGCTGCGCCATGACATCTTCACGCAGTGTCAGGTGCTGCACGAGGACGCCGACGAAGCGGGCGCCCTCTTCAAGGTGCGCGGCGAAGAGGGACTCATCGCGCGCCTGCGCGCGCAGATCGACGCGCTCTGAGGGTGAGCCTCAAGGCTGCGGGTTCCAGCCTTCACCACCACCGAAATCGCGGAACACCTGGGCGCGCGTTGCGTAACGCTTTGCCTGTGTTTCCGCCGGCATCTGGATCGCCTGATCGAAGCGTTGTGTGATGTCGAGCGGTGAGCCATCCAGCTTCTTGCTGCCGAACTCGACCCAACCTGCACAGAGTGTGTCGCTGCAAGTTGCCGGGCGTGGCGAGGGCAGGGGCTTGTCGAGCCAGCCCGCAGCTGCGATGTGCACGCCAATCTGTGTGTTCACGAAGGCGATGTTGTCGCAGTTCTGCGAGCCGCAGGATTGCCCCCCGCTGCGTGCGAGATAGACCGAGCCCTCTGGCACGCCTTCTTCGGCCGTCATCCGGCTGTTCAGGAACACGAAGCCCGGCGTGTTGCCGACGGCGCGTGCCTGCAGTACATAACCGGTGTTGTTGGTGACGTTCTTCACCGAGCGGATCTCGCAATCCTCGAACAGCGAAGCGCGCGGGTAACCCCAGATGAAGTCGACGTCGCCGGCGACGAGGCTGCGGTGGAACCAGCTCCAGCCTTTGACAAGGATGGTGTCCTGCGCCGAGATGAAGTTCATCTCGCGCGCCAGCAGACGGCCCTCGCTGTTGAAGTAGATGGCTTCGGCCTGGTTGTCGATGGTCGCTTCACCGACCTTGCTTACTTTCACGTGCGAATTTTTCAGCGTGAAACTGCGCAGGGTCAGCAGGTCGCTGCCCTCGATCAACCACACCGCCCTGCCACCCTTGAGATAGACACGCCCGCACTTGGCCTTGCTGGCAGGTGTGCAGCCAGGCAGAAAGCCGCTACCTGCACTGCCATCGCTGGTGCCAGTACCCGGGTTGAAGGATTCGTAGTTGTCGTAGTGAACGACGACGCCGTCGCGGCTTTCACCTTGCACGGTGAGGTTGCGCGTGCCGCGCAGGAACAGCAGTTCTTCATACACGCCGTTGCGCACGTTGATGTGCTTCGGCACCTTGGCGTCGTCCGATTCCGACAGGCTCATGATGTGATTCAGCGCACCCTGTATTGAACGGAAGTCGGCTTCGCCGTCGTCGTCTACCGTGACGCTGCTGCGTTTGTGCGCTGCGCGGGTCTTGAAACGCCAGCCGTCTTCGCGCGTCACACCGGCAAAGTCACCCCCCGCAATCTTGCCCGACAGCACACCAGCGTCCAGCGTCACGTAGTACTCGGTGTCGGGCTCGAGCCGGTTGTTGTGCAAGGTGATGGTGGCCGTCTCGCCACGCACCACGACCGGCCTGAAATAGACGTAGCGAGCGCCGCCACCCCAGTTCACACCTGCTGCCAGTGCATCGACTTCGGTGTTGGCGCGTGCCATTGCGGTCTGGGTGTCGCCACTGGCAGCACTGCCGGCCATATCGATGCTGTCGACCAGTTTGTTGTCGCGAGCCCTGAATACCTTGATGAAGCCGGCTGTGCCGATTGCGGGCGTTGCGTCGAAGCGCAGTTTGAGACGTACATCAACCTGGGCAGCCTGTTCAGCCAATGCCGGCTCAACGCGACCGGCGAGTTGGGTAGTCGCCAATGCGGCGGAGACCGGGAGGCAGAGCAGGGCGATGAGAAAGGAGCGGTGCAGGGATAACAGCATGGTGTGCGGGGTTCCGTAGCGGTGTGGCTTCGATTTGGAGGGGTTGGTGTCAGCTTGCGTTGTTTCCGGTAACAATTTCGGCAGCAGAGGTAACTTCCTGAAGCCTTGCCGGGGCGAAGACGTGCGGAATCTGGATCCGGCCTGTGTTTGCGACCGTGTTGCGGTGCGGAATTGTAGAGGGTTCGGGGATCTCCCCGATTGACGCGGAGTGCGGCTAAGGCAATATAAGGAAAAGAAAAAAGTGTCACTCCAATTGCGCGAATGCATCACGACCAAGCGTGTTGCGTCGCGACAATCCGGGTGAGCCTCTGTTACAGTGGTGTTGAAAGCGAGCTGCTTTCCACGCCAGCATCCTTTGCAAGGAGATCGTCATGAATATCGGTCAAGTTGTCGCCCCCGCAGAGCCCGTCGAGCTGCCGTCGGATATCGATAGCGAACGTCAGGCCTACCTCGATGAAGCGCATGTCGAGAGCACACAGTTTGGCGTCGGACGTTGGGATAGTTTCGCGAACGCGGATTGAGCGCACGTCTTTGCCTGGCGGGGCATTTCGGCCCGCCCTGCAGCCTTCTTTCGTGACGCTGGTCAGTGCGTCATGAAGCGCAGGGCGTCTTCCAGCGACAGTGGGCGGCTCAGAAAGTAGCCTTGGGCATTGTCCGCGCCCAGCTTGCGTAACAGTTCCAGCTCATTCGCCGTTTCAACGCCTTCCGCGAGAATGCTGCTGCCGGTCTGCTTGCCGAATTCCACGAGAGCCGATGCAAGCGCACAGCGCGAGCGATCGCGATCGATGGCGCGCGTGAGGCTGATATCCAGTTTGATGATTTCAGGCTGCAGATTCAGGATGTGGCGCATGCTGGCGTAGCCCGCGCCAGCATCGTCGATGGATATCTTCAACCCGCGGGATCGCAAACTGCTCAAACTGCGTCGCAGCGCGTCGTAGTCGTCGACATGAGCGTGTTCGGTGAGCTCCAGGACGATACGTGCGGTGTCGACATCGGCAAATGCCGCATCGAAATTCCGGCTCATCACGGTTTCCGGTGAGGCATTGATGGACAGGTACGTGTTCTCCGGCATCCGCGGCAAAGCCCGCAATGCGTTGCGGATCGCGCTGACTTCAAGCGCAGGACCCAGGCCCACCTCTGCCGCTTCCGCGAACCACTTGTCCGGAGATTTGCCCTGACTGTTCGGGAAGCGAGACAGGCACTCCATGCCCACGAAACGTTCGTCGCTGAGCCGACAGATGGGCTGAAAGACGATCTCGGGGCCACCTTGCGCCAGTGCCGCTTCAATGCGTGAAAACTTTGCGTTGCGTTCGCTTGTTGAGAGCAGATCAAGGTCGATCTGGTAGGCCACAAGACTGGCGAAGGCTTCCATCATGCCCAGATCGCGCTGGTTAAGAGAGTGATCGGGGTGGAAGCCGAAGCAGCAGAAAGTGCCGTAAATGCGGCCATCCGAGAGGCGGATCGGTACGCTCAGGTGCGAGCCGATGGGAATATTCGTTGTTTCGGGCAAGGCCATCGCCTCGCGCTCTTGCGTTGTGTCGGGAATCAGGCGCGGCAGGCGACCATCGACCACGCGCTTGCAGTAGCCCACATCCATGGGGATCGAGTCACCCATGTAGATCGGCGTCCATCCGGCGGCATCGACATGGCGGAAAATCCGTTCGTTGCCGATGAACTCCGAGACAAATGCGACATCCATTCCAAGATGCTGGCGTACTGCACGCAGGATGTGATCGATCGAGCCGGAGACTTCCAGGGAGGGGAGTCCGAACGCGGGCAAAAGGCCTGGAAGTGAGCGGGAATTGAGAGCTTGGCCCACGATGACGCCTCCCCGTTTGAGATCATCACAATATGGCCGACGGAATGCCATATAGATAGCCGTCTGCCCATTCGGGCAAGAGACATGAGCGATATTCCCTGTTTCAAACGACGAATTTCTGAACGTGCCCGCAGTAACTTTTCCGAACTGCGCTGAACAGGCGACATTGTGTTCCGGGCTGTGCTGCGCCGCAGCGTACGCAGGTCTTGTGCTGCCAGAGTGTCGTTCAACCCCGTTTTCATTGCGTGATCGTTGAAATGGCACCATCCACTCATTCAGTTAAACGAGGTCATCATGCGCAAAACGCTCCAGTCTGTTTCACTGCCCCGGATTCTTCCTCTTGCTGCAAGCCTGCTGGCCTTCAGCATGGCAAGCCTTGCAGCGGAAGCGCCAGAGCGGCGTAGTACGCTTGAGGATCAGCGTTCAGTAGCCGTCACGGTCTACAACCAGGACCTTGCACTGGTGAAGGAGGTGCGGCGCGTGTCGCTGGACTCCGGCTTCAACCGCCTGGCGCTGCGAGATGTCAGTGCGCAAATTCGCCCCGAGACGGCTTTGTTGCGCAGTCTCACCAATCCCGGCGGTCTGAGCTTGCTGGAGCAGAATTTCGACTATGACCTGCTGACGCCGGCCCGCTTGCTGGAAAAATCAGTGGGGCGCACGGTGCGCATTGTCAGGACGCACCCGATGACGGGTGCCGAGACGACCGAGACGGCAGAAGTGCTTGCCGCTGCGGAAGGCGTGGTGCTGAAGATTGGCGACCGCATCGAGACGGGCGTGCCTGGCCGCATCGTCTTCGACAACGTGCCCAGCAACCTGCGCGACCGGCCGACGCTGGTCTCGCAGCTCAGCAGCAAACAGGCCGGTGCGCAGGACTTGGAGCTGTCTTACCTGACCGGTGGCCTGTCGTGGAAGGCAGACTATGTCGCCGAGCTGAGCCAGGATGACAGCACGCTGGACCTGAACGGCTGGGTGACGCTGGATAACCGGAGCGGAACGAGCTTCGGCAATGCCCGACTGCAACTGGTTGCGGGTGACGTGAATCGCGTGCGCGAAGAGGTGGCCAACCTGTACGAGCTGCGGCGTGCCGTGGCGGCTCCCGCTGCAGCCAAACCGGCGATGGCACAGGAGAGCCTGTTCGAATATCACCTCTACACCCTTCAGCGCCCCACAACGCTCGCGAATAATCAAAGCAAGCAGGTGTCCCTGCTCGATGCGACGGTTGTGCCGGTGAAGAAGGAATTTCTGCTCACGGGCGCGCCGTACTACTACAGCAGTGCGGCGGGAGAGATTGGTAGCAAGCTCAAGGTCGGCGTCTTCGTCGAATTCGCCAACAAGGAGAGCAGCGGACTGGGCATGCCGCTGCCCAAGGGCGTGGTGCGCGTCTATAAACGCGACAGCAGTGGCAACGCGCAGTTTGTTGGCGAAGATCGAGTCGGCCACACACCGAAGAATGAGACTGTGCGCCTCAAGCTGGGGGACGCATTCGATGTCACGGCTGACCGCAAGCAGACTGACTTCCGCCGTCATGAGCCGAACAGCCGCGCCGTATATGAAAGCGCCTACGAAATCGTCTTGCGTAACGCAAAGAGCGAGGCTGTCACGGTTACCGTGCGCGAACCCGTGCCGGGTGACTGGAGCATGCTTGAGCAGTCGCACAAGCACGAGAAGGTTGCGGCAGGCACTGCGCAATGGAAGATCAGTGTGCCCGCCAACGGCAGTACCACGCTGAAGTACCGGGTGCTGATGCGTATCTGATCCGGGGTGCGTCGCCGCAGCCTTGCGGCGCCGGAAGCTGCGCGGAAAGTGTTCTCCCGCCCCCCCCGGTTGCAAGCAAAACCCCCTTATCATCGGAGACGGGGGTTTGTTTCATGCGCGTCCAGTACGCGCATTGCGCCGGTTCGAGCCGGCAAGGGTTCCGCAACGATGCTCACTCGATTTGTCCTGATGGCATGGGCGCTAGTGCTCTCTGCCGCATGCTTCGCCGAAGGTGTGCCGCCCACACCGGTGTTCCGTGGGCGCTCGGTCATCAACGCCTCGCTGTTCACTGGCCTGCAAGTGCATCGCACGGGCACGCTGCTGGTGGGCGGCACGGACGGCAGCATCCTGCGCAGTACCGATGCCGGCCAGCATTGGGTCGCCGCATCGACGATGGATGTCAGCCAGGCCATCACGCAAATTGCCGCCAGCGATTCCGCCGATGTATTGATGGCTGCGGGCCCTATGGCAGCGATGTTGCGCTCCACCGACGATGGCAGGACCTGGACCTTGCAGCCCTTTGGATCGGCCGTGCGCATGCGCGCTGTGGCCTGGTCCGCCAGGTCCCGGAGCTGGGTGGCCGTGGGCGAGCAGGGCGTTCTGATCCGCGCTGCAAAAGGCGACGAAACCTGGGACATGATTCCCAACCCCGCGACAAAGAACCTGGGTGGCATATTGGCCTTGCCGGACGGTACCTGGGTCGCGGCCGGCGAGGAGGGCGTCATCCTGCGCTCTACAGACGATGGCCTGCACTGGCAGGCATCGCGTACAGGCACCACCGCCACGGTGACGGCTTTGCAGTACGTGCCGGAGCTCAGGCGTCTGATCGGCGCCTGTGCTGACGGCCGCGTGCTGCTCAGCGCGGACGGCGGACGACGATGGACGCGTGTCGCGACAGGTGTGGACGATTACCTCAGCGCGCTGGCCTACGATGTGCAGCACAAGGCCTTGCTTGCGGCTACGGCCAAGGGGGCTGTCGTTCGCTCGACGGATGCCGGCCGCAGCTGGCAGATCGTGCCGAGCGGCACGAGCTATTACTTGCAACATCTTGTCTATTTGCCGAAGCAGGGCGCACTGGTTGCCAGTGGCGAACCGGGTGCAGTGCGCCGCTCGTTCGATGGTGGCAAGTCCTGGATGCAGGCAAGTGTGCCGACCAATGACCGCATCAGTCGTCTTGTTGTGGCTGATGGCGCGTTGACCGGCCTGGGGCAGTTTGGTGCCGTGATGCGCTCGACGGATGCGGGCGCGACCTGGCAGGTGCAGCAACAAGCGATCAGCCTTTACGTACATGACGTACAGTTTGCAGCGGACGGCAAGACGCTTGTCAGCGTCGGACCACAAGGTTCGGTTGCGCGTTCGACGGATCTTGGCCGAAGCTGGGAGCCGCTCCCGCTTGGCTTGGGGCAGGACGTCTACCTGCTCAGCGCAACGAAAGATCCGGTGTCCGGCGCCGTGGTTGCTGGCGGACCACCCGGCACCATTATCCGCGCGGAGGGCGATGCCACAGCCTGGCAACGCTCGCTGGAGGTCAACAGCGCGTCGCGCGGTTATTTCCAGAAGATGCTCGCCGATGCAAAGAACGGCGTGCTGCTCGCGTTGGCAAGTCCGGGTGTCGTCATGCGCTCCATTGACGGCGGGCGCACCTGGGAGGCGACCGACGCTCGCACCGATCCGCATCTCTTCGATGCCGATGTCAGCAGCGCAGACGGCAGCTTCATCGCGGCAGGGCGTGATGGCGTCATACAGGTCAGCCGCAACGGCGGTCAGCACTGGGACGCGATCAAGAGTGGAGTCGCTACGCATCTTTATGGTGTCGGCTTCGTGCGCGAGCTGGGGGCATTCTTCGTCCTCGGCGCCAATGGCGTGATTCTGCGTTCCGTCGACTCGGGCGCGACCTGGCAGTCACTCGACTCAGGCAGCAATGCGGTACTCCGCTACGTTGCCTATGACGCATCCAGCAAGGTGCTGATTGCCACCGGAGATAGAGGAACGTTGCTGCGTTCTGCGGATGGAGGCGCCAGCTGGCAGCAGATCCGGAGCGGGACAGAGCAAGCCCTGCGCAAGCCCGTGGTGACGCGAAAGCAAGGCATCATGATTCCCGGCCGCACAGGCACCGTGCTGCGCTCCGTGGATGCCGGCGCGACCTGGCAACAAATGCCCACGCGCACGACAGGGCATCTGAAAGGCCTGCTCGAGTTGCCGGATGACGCGGGCGTGCTGGCCTACGGTGATCGCTTGCTACTTATCGGGCCGTAACGTCGGCGCGCTCGGATAGATAACTGGAAAGGGGCTCTGTGGCGCTCCTTTGTGCAAGGTTGCTCTGTTCAAAGTCAGTGAGTAACGGCTGACGGTGAACGACGCAGCGTCTGGGTTTGGGGGTGATCTCCAGGTCAGTGTGGTTCAGGTCGTGACGATCGGATTCCAAACGTTGACATTCCATCTGCAAGCCGCTTAATCTGCGCACTCGTTGTTCAACTCCCTTCTCCAAGGAGAACCCCATGCCCGTACCGACTGCCAAGGATTTCATTCAGCGCTGAGCGCGTCTGGCGGTGGCACGTGTGTCTCCCCCGGCGGCGTCAGCCCCGGGCCAGGAGTAAAAGGTGAGCAGTTCCTGAAGGAACAAAAGCCCTGGCTTCACAGCCCGGGCTTTTTTGTTTTCTCGGGAGAAATGCCATGCCCATCAGCATGACTTTGAACAAGGGGCGCGTACCGGTGAAGGTATGGACGCCCGATCTGGAGCACGAGGCGCTTGCGCAGCTGCTCAACGTGGCGCAACTGCCCATCGTGCGTCATCACGTGGCCGCCATGCCGGACGTCCATGCCGGTATCGGCGCAACTGTCGGCTCCGTCATTCCCACCGCGTCCGCCATCATTCCGGCGGCCGTGGGTGTCGACATCGGCTGCGGGATGAACGCGGTGCGGCTGTCGCTCAAGGCGAGCGAGCTGCCCGACAATCTTGCACGCATCCGCAGCAGCATTGAAGCCGCTGTACCTGTGGGCTTCGAGCAGCACGAGGCGAGCAAGATGAAGGGTAGCGCGCTGCAGCGGCAGGCACGTCGTCTCTCTGACCGACTGGATCAGATTGTCGGACGCCATCCCGGCATCATGAAGATGCAACGCAAGTTCCGGGACTCCTGGATGTGCCAGCTCGGCACGCTGGGGGGCGGCAATCACTTCATCGAACTGTGCATCGACGAAGCACAGCAGGTGTGGGTGATGCTGCACTCGGGCAGTCGTGGCATCGGCAATGTGATCGGTCGTTACTTCATCGCCGCAGCCCAGAAGGACATGCGCCGCCATGCCATCAATCTGCCGGATCGTGACCTTGCGTATTTCAGCGAAGGATCAGAGCTGTTCGATGACTACGTGTTCGCGGTCGACTGGGCGCAGGACTACGCGATGGAGAACCGTCGCCTGATGCTGAACCTCGTGCTCGAAGCGATCCGCCCGTTCCTTCCGCCCTTCAAGCTGGAGAACGAAGCGATCAACTGCCACCACAACTACGTGTCACAAGAGCAGCACTTCGGCGAGAGGCTCTTCATCACCCGCAAAGGTGCGATCCGGGCGGGTGATGGGGATTTGGGCATCATCCCCGGCAGCATGGGGGCGAAGTCCTACATCGTGCGCGGTCTCGGCAATGCTGAGTCCTTCTGCTCGTGTTCTCACGGTGCGGGGCGACGCATGAGTCGCAGCGAAGCGAAGCGGCGATTCAACCGCTTTGACCTCGCGGCGCAAACCGAAGGGATCGAGTGTCGCAAGGATGGCGGGGTGGTCGACGAGATTCCTGCAGCCTACAAGGATATTGACGAAGTGATGGCGCAGCAGACCGATCTCGTCGAAGTACTGCACACCGTGCGCCAGGTCGTCTGCGTCAAAGGCTAGTTTTTTCATCAACCCGCGTCCGCCAATCCGGCGGACGCATTTTCCAGGAGACGCGCTCATGCGTGCATTCATCCCACCCGAACTGCAACAGCTGCATTCGCATCGCCAACGGCGATACCTGATACGTACCGAGGCTCACCATGCACACTCGCGACATCGAATTCCTGTGCGCCAGCCTGCCGCAAGGCCGCACTGTCTATCCCTACTATAAAGACCGCTACGGTCTGCAACTCCTGCGCTATGCCGTACGCCAACCCACGGCCGTACACACTTTGCGCAGCGCCCCTGTGGCCAGTCTGTTGCAGAAGCCGCGCCTGCGCGATCTGCTCGCAGCCTGCGACGGAACGCTCTCGCCCCTGCATTTGCTGAGCGCTGATGGCGACAGCAGCCCACGCTGTCATGTGCTCACCCTCTCCAGCTGGAATGGCTCACAGACGAGTCGCGGCGGTAGCAGTCTTGTGCTGCAACTCAACTTTGCCAGCGAGCACGACCGCGCACTGCGCAGCCTGCTCAAGCTGCCTTCCGGTCGCGACCCGTTCAACTACAGCTCGCATCCCAGTCTCAGGAGTGACGCTATCGACCGGCGCTACACACTCGCCTGGGCGCGGCTGGATATCGATCTCGATGCCGATGAAGCGCTCATCGAAGAAGTCCAGTCTGATTGGGTCCGCGTCGCGCGTTATGCATTCAGCTCGGTCAGTGCAGGCCATACTGGCTATCTGCAGAGACGGTGTGGATCTGACGTGCAGCCCGCAGCGTTCATGAAGTACTACTGCGAAGTACTCGCGCCGTACGCCGAGATCTGGGACGAAGCCATGCTGTCCGCGGCGCTCTTCTTCCTGCGTGAGGAGCTGGGTATCTCGCGCATCTACTACCACTCGCCGGAAACCGGAGTGGCATTCAAGAACATCAAGTGGAATGCACCGCCACGTTCGCTCTACACCGAACTGCCGCGCAAGTTCTGCTTCCGTGAGACGGAAGATCTACCGAAGATGCTCAGAGACAACAACCGGATCAGATGCCTGCGTCGGCACCAACCCGGTTTGAGATTGAATCGGCTGACTGTGTGAGTGGATGTCTGTCGCAACCTGCTTCGTCACGATGCGGAATGCCGTGCGCGGATTTTAGCCCTGCTCGGACTTGGGGCGGCCTCAAGAAGCCACTGCGTCGCTCGACCTTTGATCGACCACCACGCGTGATCTCACGCTGCGTGGCAGCGCTGTACGCGGAAACGACAACGCCACGATGTTCGTGGCGTTGTCGATGAGAGGCCTGCGTGCAAAGGGTGAATCAGGCAGCTTTGCGTCGACGCATGCCGGCGATGCCGAACATGCCCAGTGCCGCCAGCGCGAGGCCGGTGGGTTCGGGTACCTCGGCGTCCGTGCCGACGGTGAAGTAGTCGAAGCTCGCGTCAGCGGCCTGGTAGCTCTTCAGGAAGATTGCAGCGCGCGAGTTGTCGACCGTCGAGCTCATCGCGCCCAGCAGCGTCCAGGCATCGGATTCGTTGAGCTTGTAGAAGAACGAGTAGTTGTCGGCCAGACCGTTCTCGATGATCTCGGTGCGCAGGAAAACGGAGGGGCTGCTGTAGTTCAGCGCCGTTCCCGTCAGGTTGCCGCCGAGGTCGCCTGGCATGTTGTCGCCCAGGCCCTGCAGGCGCACCACGGGTTGCGAACCCCACTGGTCGATGGCGAAGTGGAAGTCCATGCCATCCACATAGCCGCCGCTGCCGTCGGTGTCACCGTAGAAAGTGATGCCTGCCAGACGACCGTAGGAGTAGCCGGGCATCGTGACCCGGGTCTCGACCCACCACTTGTCGCCCAGACTCACATCAGGACGTTCTGACCACGCAAAGGGGGCGTTGTTGCGCGACCACCACATGTCCACATTGCCATTGGCATGGAAGTTCAGGCTGCCGCCGCTCTGCGTCACCGACGCCAGGCTGCTGTTTGGCACATCCAGGTGCACGTTTGCGTCGAGCGTGCTGCCCGAGAAATCAGTGATGACGGTTGCCTGCGCACTGGCCATCAGGCCAGTCAGGCAGATGCCGGAAATCAGGGATGCGACCTTGCTGGTCTTGTTGGCCATGCTTGCCTCTCTGTCGTAGGGGTTGTGGGTGCAACGTTGCGGCAGAGGATATGTCAAGAAATAACAAAAACAGCAAAAACGATTAAAGTGATTGTGCGATATGTCATCGTTTCAGCGCGCACGGCACCGCGCTGTGTGGCATGCATCACGGATTTTTGAGGTCGGTGCGGTCATTCGCCTCACAGGCTGATGTCGCCCGGCATGTGCGCACGTGGCCAGGCGTGGGAGCTGGCACCTGGGCGTGATTCAGCGTTGCGCAGGGCACAAGCGGGGCAGGGCATTGTTAACGTCGTCTTCGCGCTGCTGCTCCCACGGGTCGACGGCGTCGTTGCCCTGCGCTTTGCCCGCACGCCAGCACACCCAGCCATGCTGGCGTTGCGCCAACAGGTCGCGCGCCTCGTTCGCCCGGCCAGCGCGTTGCAGGGCGTAGGCGAGCTCCGCAGGCCTGCCGAGGTATGGCGGGCTGGCTTGTTCGCCGCGCGCCTTGTCGTTTGCGCTGGGCTCGTAGGGCGGTGAGTAGGCCGAGATCTGCATCTGGGCCAGCGCTTCTTCGTTGCGGTCGTTGCGCATCAGGGCCCAGGCGCGGGCTTCGCCGAGCGGGTTCAGCGGCTTCTTGAAGCGGTCGGTGTAGGGCGAGCTCTCCAGCACTTCGAGCGCACGCGCCGCGCGATTGTGTGACAGGTGGAACCAGGTCTGCGCGCGCACGACGGTGGGGGCCTCACAGTCGCAGTCCTGCCGCGCCTCGACGTCTTCGCGAATCTGCGCCAGCCGCGCTTCGGCGCCGGCTTCGTCGCCAGCCGCATCCATGGCTTCGGCGACACGCAGCTGCCCCGCGATTGTCTGGGCATGGAGATCCGGCGCGATCTGCTGCATCACGTCCACGGCGTTCTGCAAGAGGCGCACGCGGTCCGTTGCCGGCTGGCTTGCCCAGGTGGCGTGTGCGGTCTGCAGGTACAGGGAGACCATCAGCTTGCGCGAGGTGAAGTGCCCGTCACGCTTCAGGGCGATGATCTCCTGCATCCTGTTGAGTTGCGCCGGTCCATGTCCCGCCTCCGCCTGCATCCAGAACATGTCGATGTGGCGGCCGTCCTGTGGGGGAAGCCTTTCCGCGAGGCGCATGAGTTTTTCACGATGCTGGGCGGCGCTCTCGCCCTCGTCGTAGCTGTCGAAAGCCTGATCAAAAGCTTCTTCGGCCGTAGGCGGCGCGGCATGGGTGACAGATGTGCTGCGCAGCGTGCTGTAGGCCGGCAGCATGAGCGTCAGCGACAGCGCCCAGATGGCGAGCAACAGCAAGGGCGCAGCCACCATCTCCCACGCGCGTGCCACGACGGACTGGCGTTGCGTCTCTGCCGCCTTCACCATGGGCCACAGGGTCATGAAGTTCTTGTTGGATGCCAGCGTTTCGGCCTCGCGGTACAGCTGCACAACATCGGGCTCGCCACTGCGATGCTGTGTCACGCTGCGACGCAGTTTCATGGCGCGCCACTGGCCGCCGACGCCGAGCAGGATGAAGCCCACCACGCCCCACATCAGCGGACTCTTGCTCCACACCGCCAGCGCGACGAAGCCGAGCAGGCTGATGCCCGCAAAGGCGAAGCGTATGCGCGGATGACGCTCGAACAAGGCGATCTCAAGCAGGCGACCGCCATCGAGTGGTGTGACGGGCAGGAGATTGAACAGATTCACCCAGATCGACATCCAGGCCAGCTCGCTCAGCACCGCTGCCCAGGGCAGCTCAGGTGTGAGTGCCAGCCAGTGCAGCGCGGCCAGACCGGCGAGCAAACCGGGCAGGGGGCCGGCGAGATAGATGATGGCCCGCTTCCACACCGCCAGCGGCATCTCGGGCGCGGTCACCGCTGCGCCAAGAAACGGGACGAAGAAGATCTTCAGGTCACGATGGCCGAAGGCCCACATGGCCAGCGCATGGCCGCCCTCGTGTACCCCGATCACCCCCACCAGCATCAGCGCCTGTTGCCACTCGAACACCAGGCCCCACAGCACGAGAAAGGCGAGCAGGGACACACCGAACAGCCAGCGCCGCAAGGCCGGGCGCTCGGGTTGCGAGGCTTGCTGCCGCTTCTGGTAGGCATGCAGCTCGGCATGGAAATCGGCGCGGTACGCGTCCGAGAACACTGCCGCGGCGAATGGCCTCGCCAGCGTTTTGCGCACACGGAACCAGTTGATCGTCGTTTGCAGTGCCGCGCCGGCGGCGAGGGCAAAGCGGTCGCCGGTTGCCACGATCAACCCCTGCTTGCGCATGATGTCGAGGGTTGCCGTGCTGTTCGCCAGCAGCCTGGCGATGACTTCTGCGTCGTCCAGCTCGGCGAGCCCAGCCTCACGAATCCGCTCCTGATGTGCCGCCCAGTGTTGCGCCAGGCTGTCGGTCATCGCGTCTTCAATGTCGTGGCCCGGTCGCCGGTCATGCTCGCAGGCCCACAGCACGCGGTTGAGCGTCGAGCGCACCGTGCCATCCTGCAGCAGGCTGCTGAAGGCCACCGGGTATGCGGCCGTGTGCATGGGCGTCAGGTTCAGCCACGCGAACGCGCGCCCCGACTCGTGGCGGAACACGTATTGCGGATAGCTGTAAGGACCATTGTGCTGGTCGTAAGCCGCGATGCACGCAAAGCCCAGCGCTTCGATCTCCGCCAGGGTCGCGGCCTGATGCGGCGGCAGGGCGGCAGAGGGATCGCGTTGTGTGAAAACCGGTTGCCACAATGGCACGCGCAGCACCCCGATGAACATGCCGATGAACTGCAGCACCGGCAGCAGGATCATCAGCAGGGGAATGACAGCGAGAAAGAGGAGCAGGTCAGTCATGTCGCCATGATGTCATCGGGACGAGCGATCCGCCGCTTCCGCTCGTCATCTTTCAGGGCGAGCACGTAGCCACAGCAGACGGCCACGTTGCCGGCGTCGCCTGAACGCGGGCCAGCCGGATACTCCGGGGGGTATCCCTCCAACAGCCCGACGAAGCGCCGCGCTTCGGGCTATACTCCCCGGGAGTATCAGCGGAGCCCGCCCATGCCCCATTCCCCCGAAGAGAAAACGCGCGTTCTCAAGCGTGTGCGTCGCATCGCCGGCCAGTGCTCGGCGCTGGAGCGCGCGCTGGAAGAGGGCGCCGATTGCGCACCCGTGCTGCAGCAGATCGCCGCGATCCGTGGCGCGGTGAACGGGCTGATGTCGCAAGTGCTCGAAGCCCACATCCGCGAAGGCTTCGCCCAGCCCGGCCACACGCCGGACGACGCTGCCGTGCAGGAGCTGCTGACGCTCGTGCGCACCTATCTGAAGTAAGCCGATTGCCCTGAAATCCATTTGCCCTGAAAACCATTCCCGCAAGGAGAGCCCCCATGAAATCCCGCGCTGCCGTCGCCTTTGCTGCTGGAGAACCGCTGCAGATTGTCGAGATCGACGTCGCCCCGCCCAGGAAGGGCGAAGTGCTCGTCAAGATCACCCACACCGGCGTCTGTCACACCGACGCCTTCACGTTGTCAGGCGATGACCCCGAAGGCCTGTTCCCTGTCGTGCTGGGTCACGAAGGCGCGGGCGTGGTGGTGGAGGTGGGCGAGGGCGTCACGAGTGTGAAGCCCGGCGATCACGTCATTCCGCTCTACACCGCCGAGTGCGGCGAGTGCCTGTTCTGTAAAAGCGGCAAGACCAACCTCTGTGTGTCGGTGCGCGCCACGCAGGGCAAGGGCGTGATGCCCGATGGCACGACGCGCTTCTCGTACAACGGCCAGCCGCTCTACCACTACATGGGCTGTTCGACCTTCAGCGAGTACACCGTGGTGGCCGAAGTCTCCCTCGCGAAGATCAATCCCGACGCCAACCCCGAGCACGTCTGCCTGCTCGGCTGCGGCGTCACCACCGGCATCGGCGCCGTGCACAACACCGCCAAGGTGCAAGAGGGCGACTCGGTGGCCGTTTTCGGCCTCGGCGGCATCGGCCTCGCCGTCATCCAGGGCGCACGCCAGGCCAAGGCCGGCCGCATCATCGCCATCGACACCAACCCCGGCAAGTTCGAGCTGGCGAAGGCTATGGGCGCCACCGACTGCGTGAATCCGAAAGATCACGAGAAGCCCATCCAGCAAGTCATCGTCGAGATGACCGGATGGGGCGTCGATCACAGCTTCGAGTGCATCGGCAATGTGAATGTCATGCGTGCGGCGCTGGAATGCGCGCACCGTGGCTGGGGCCAGAGCGTGATCATCGGTGTCGCTGGCGCGGGGCAGGAGATTTCGACGCGCCCCTTCCAGCTCGTCACCGGCCGCAAGTGGATGGGCACCGCCTTTGGTGGCGTGAAAGGCCGCACGCAGTTGCCCGGCATGGTCGAAGACGCCATGGCCGGCAAGATCGAGCTCGCCCCCTTCGTCACCCACACCATGGGTCTCGACAAGATCAACGAAGCCTTTGACCTGATGCATGAAGGCAAGTCGATCCGCTCGGTGATTCACTTTTAAATTCTGAGGACTGAGTGCGGGAGTTGTTATGACATCTGGAAAATCGTCCTCACGCCAGCCTTCGCCGGGGTGACGCGCCTGTTTTGACGGTTTGTGCATGAAGCCAGCACATCTGGCATCGCCCTCTGATGAGACAGCACTTCAACGTCATTCCCGCGAAGGCGGGAATCCAGTGTCGTTACCTGACTCCCTGAAGTTGCTGGATTCCCGCCTTCGCGGGAATGACGGCACGTCCGGGGGCGCAACATGAATCTTGATATTCGGAGCATTTGAATCATGGAACGCATCGAACACCGCGCCTGCTTCGGTGGCTGGCAAGACGTCTGGCGGCACGAATCCACCACGCTGGGCTGCACGATGAACTTCGGCATCTACCTGCCGCCGCAGGCGAGTGCTGGCAACAGCGTACAAAAACTGCCCGTGCTCTACTGGCTCTCCGGCCTCACCTGCACCGAGCAGAACTTCATCACCAAGGCCGGCGCGCAGCGCTACGCCGCCGAGCACGGCGTGATCATCGTCGCGCCCGACACCAGCCCGCGCGGTGACGATGTGGCCGATGCGGAGGGCTACGACATCGGCAAGGGCGCCGGCTTCTACCTCAACGCCACCGAGGCGCCCTGGGCATCGCACTACCGCATGCACGACTACGTGGTGCACGAGCTGCCCGCGCTCATCGAAGCCCACTTCCCGGCAAGTGACGCACGCAGCATCTTCGGCCACTCGATGGGTGGGCATGGCGCGCTGGTGCTCGCCTTGCGCAATCCCGGGCGCTATCGCAGCGTGTCGGCGTTTTCACCCATCGTCGCACCCTCGCAGGTGCCGTGGGGCGAGAAAGCCTTCAGCGCTTACCTCGGTGCTGATCGCGAAACCTGGAAAGCCTGGGATGCCTGTGAGCTCATCGCGACGGCCAGCGAACGCCTGCCGCTGTTGATCGATCAAGGAGGTGCCGACGAATTCCTCGACAAGCAGTTGCAGCCCGAGCGACTGCAGGCCGCCGCCGACGCTGCTGGCCACCCGTTTACGCTGCGGCGACAACCCGGCTACGACCACAGCTATTACTTCATCGCCAGCTTCATCGGCGAGCACATTGCGCACCACGCAGCGGCGCTGAGGGCCTGAAAGCCCCATCGCCTGCGCGGAGCGCGGGCGATGCGTTTCAAAGATTTGCCTGCGCGTAGCGATGCGCGGTGTCGTAGCCCATCCGGTACAGGCGCTCGAGGTTGCTGCGTGACCAATCGAAGACGTCGGGCAGGAATTTCTCCGGCACGTCGTCGACGAGTGGCACCTTGAACAGCGGTTTGAGCTTGGGGTACCTGGGCATGTGTACCTGCTCGAAGAGTTTCACGTCGTCGCGTGCAATCTCCACCAGCGGCGTGATGATGGACATGACCCATGCGTCATACAGGTCACGCGGCGCGCGCAGCAGGCGCTCGGCGCCCAGCAGGTCGAATACCACGATCTCTTCGAGCTCGGGGTGGTTCTCCATCAGGCCCTTGAAGTTCAGACAGTCCAGCGCCGCGCCCTCGATGTAGAGGTCGCTGCCGATCTGTGTCGGCGGGTAGAGGAAGGGGAAGGACAGGGCTGCCTGCAGGTGCAGTGGGTTCAGCGCGGTCTTGTCGAAGTTCTCCATCTGCCGCTGGCTGAGGTTGTAGGCATTGAGGTAGAGCGCCGGCTTGACGCTCGCGATCTGCGCAAAGTCGATGATCTGGTCGGCAAACGGCACGTGTGCGCACAGCCCGGTCGAGGCAGGCGTCAGGCTTGATGGGCAGACGGTTGCCAGCCAGAGGGACAAGCCATCTTTGGCCATCTGCGTGAGCGGATCGCGCGCCGGTTGCGCCATCACCTGCTGCAGCAAGGGATTGCCGGCCAGCATCTGGCGATAGACGTCTGCCAGCGCACCGGGTTTGTTGAAGACCTTGTAATTGACCGGAAAGCCCTCGTAGATCGCGTCCGCGATCCCCAGCTCGGTCAGCCCGCGCAGCGTCGTCACCGGGTTGCCGTTGCGCGGCGCCAGATACATCAGGCCCAGCAGTGCGCCGGCGCCTGACATGGTGACGACATCAAACTCCAGCCCCAGCTCGGCAAATGCCTCCAGCGCGCCGCCCACCAGCGTCGCGTTGGGCGCGCCGCCACTGATCACCAATGCCCTGCGTGCCATGTCGTTCTCCTCTCAGCGCCGCCCGGTGGGCGTATCGCGAATCAGAATGGCACGACATCCTTGGGCTCGTCACTACCCGCAGGGGCAAGCCCGAGGGGGTGAGGGCAAAGCCGGTGGGCTGCAGGGCGACGGTCGGTCCTCAGAGATTGGCGTTTGAATCGGCCCCCTGGCCTTTGCCACGGACTGGCGCGCCCAGCGTCTGCCGGTACCAATTCACCACCCTGTCGATGATGGGCTTCTGGAACCACACCAGCTCACCGTGGCCCGCGCCTTCGACGAGGATGTATTCGGCCTTGTTGCCGCCGCTGATCAGGCCCCGGTAGAGCTGCGCGCTCTGTACGGGAGAGACGTGGTTGTCAGCGCTGCCATGGAAGATCAGAAAGGGTGGCTTCTTGCCACCCAGGTGCCCCATGGGACTGGCATCCCTGGCCCGCTCGGGCACGCTCTGGATCGACGCTCCGGCAAAGCCTGCAAAGGCTGGCCCGTTCACGAGCAGGGCTTCGGTGACGGCGGGCGACTCGTGCACGGCCTGGATGTTCGGCGGAAAGCCCGCGCCGATATTGCTCAGATCTGACAGGCCATAGAGCGTGACGACGGCCTGTACATCGGACGATTTGTCGAGGAAGACGCCTTTGTCAAAGCGCTTCTCGCCGTTGGTGGTGCCCAGCAGCTGTGCGACATAGCCGCCGGCCGAGTCTCCCAGTGCGCCGATGCGCGACGCGTCGATGCCGTACTCGCCGGCGTGCTCGCGCAGGTAGCGCACGGCGGCCTTGGCGTCTTCCAGCGGTGCCGGGAACTTGCTCGGCACCGTGCGGTACTCCACCGCTGCCACGACGAAGCCTGCCTGCGCCAATGCCATGCGCATTTCAATGTACTTGTCGTGCTCGGCCGTCGTGAAGCCGCCGCCGGGGAAGTACACGATGGCGGGCTTCAGATCGTTGGTGCGCGGAACGAGCAGGGACATCTGCATCTGGCGCACCGAGCGCGTGCCTTTCCACTGTGCGTAAATCACCCCGTTGATGCTGTCGACCTGCTCGGTCTCGCGTGCGACGCGGATGACCTGGGCCCCCTCGGTATACCCCGGCAGACTCACGGGCGGTGTCGATTGGGCCCACGCTGTGTTGAGAACGGCGTAAAGACTGAGGAGGAGTGGTATGCGATACATGAGCTGTCTTTATGGAACGTCGGGTGGGTAGGAGTATCGGGCGGCGAGATGGTTCCTGCCCGTTCTCGCGTCAAGGGTTGCGTCATTACGCGTGCAAGCGCGGGCCTCAGCGCGCCCGCTGAGGCAGGATGCCCTTGGCCGGGAGTGCCTCTGTGACAAGGTGCATCGCCTCCGCCGCGCCAAGCAACAGGCTCACATCGCGCTCGCGAGGCACCTGGGCCTCGGTCTTGTTGCTGCGGATCAGCGCCCGTCGAGTGTGAGCGGGCTGGCGGGGAAAATATTGAGTTTTTGCGTGAAGCCGGCGTCCGCTGGGTTTCCCGTCAGTGGCATGGAGCGGACCAGTCGCAAATAAAACGGTAGCTTTCGCCCCATGGTCTCCAGCAAGCCATTGCTGAAGCCAACACTCCAGGCCAGGTGCTTGCTGCCAGCCAAGGGCGTCGATGTCCAATACAAGGCTTCGGACTGGGGAAACGCGACGGGATGAATGTGGTAGCGGTCGTCCTTTGTGCGTTTGCATTCCTGTGGCACAGGCGGGAGCTGGTCATTCAGATCGATGTTCGTGTTGGGTCTGAAGCCAGCCGTGCATTGCCGGAGGCTCTGTAGTTGCCGCACATTGGGCAGGGCCCAGTTTGTGATGCCACCCAAATTGCCCGTTGAATTGATGCGGCTGACAACGTCAAAAGCCTGCTCAAACTGATAGTCCTTTGCTTCCCCCGCGCAGCTGTCGCCATTCCATTGTTGCCCGACGCTGCACCGAGCCCACACCAAACCGGTCGATGAGTCGTAAACCATGGTGCCGCTTTTGTGCAGCCAATACGGCTGAGCATGCGTGGCCATTGCAGCGGTGGCGCAGAAGGCAATGAGTATGGCTTTGAACGAAGGTTTTCGGGCGAAGGTCATGTGATATGGCGGTGAAAACGAGAAGAAAATTGAACCGAACGAGACTCAGTGTGGCACGCTCTTTGGAGGATACAAGCCCCATGGTTTGACTAGTTTGGAGCGACAAAAGTCGCTCTTGGTGCAGTGCTGAACCCCCTTGTTTGTCGCGCCCTTAACATCCAGCCGTTACGAGCGCGATTGAGATGAGTAAGCCGGCAGATCCAGGCCACTTCAGAAGAATTCCGTTAAACTCAAATTCTTTGAAATATTTTTTCAAATTATAAATAAAGTCAGAATGTCGAAGAACCGATGCTCCGATCCGGAATTGCGTTTATTGTACTGAAATGAGAAAACCTCTACGTTTTATTCCAGTTGTTTATTTTGTGCTTCTAATCCCGGTTTTTACAGTCATTCAAGGGTATTGGGCTTTGTGGGAGTACAAAAAATCGCCGTCGTCATCCTGTATTGACTGCGACATATTTTCTGACCTGCTGTGGTCAAGTCTGTTGCCAGTTCTCGGGTGGGGTCTGATGCAGCTGATTTTCCTCTGGAAAAAACCTGGGCTGCGTACCAGAACAGTTTGTTTTGTGGCGGTGTTGACCGTTAGCTGGATATACATCAACACTTTGATTTTTGACGAGAGAGAAGCCTCGTGGAGCACATATACCAATATCTGGGCTATAGGGCTATCTCTGTCTCTGGTCCCCGTGGTTGCAGCAGGGGGAGCTATGGGGGTTATGTACTATCTATCCAGTCTGAAATTCAGGTGGTAGATGATATTTGAATATATGGTGGTAAAGCTTTTTAAGTTGGCTGTTTGATTTTTAGAGCCTTGTGTAAAATCAAATTTTGATAGAGTGTGATAAATTGTGCGTTATTTGATGGCTTTATTTTCTTTGTTTGTGATGTCATGCAGTGAAAATCCGGAATTTTTTCGATCCAGTAGCGTATCGAATCTTGTTCTAATAAAAGGTCTGCCAGAAAACATTCAGAATTCAAAAGAACTGATTGAAAAATATCTCGTTGATAATTTTTCACACAATAAAGATTCGACAATTTACGTCTACAAGTATACTTCCAGAACCGCCTATTTCCTGGACAGCAAGGAGGATCCTGGTGGTTTTTCAAGCGAGGAGTTCAGCAGGTATCAGGATGTGGATGGGATTGCGGTTTTTGGGTTCGTAAAGTGTGAAAACAGCCAAAACAAAAATAAGGCAATAATCAGGTATTACAACGATGCATTTGGGGATTTCTATTCCCCCGGCGTTCTGATCAATAATTGCTGACTCACGCGGGAAGACGGCTGGAGGTGTCGAGTCCTCATGCCTCGGGGCGGTTGTGCTGATGGGGCTGTAAGCGTTTGATTCGTATGGATAGAGATTTTGCCGCCTAATTTACTTTCCATGTTCCAGAGTCGTACATCAGTCGCATTGTGTAGTTGATCTGAAGTGTCTGAACGGCCTGGCAAGTTATTTCGGTATTTTTTCTGGAAGGCTCTGGCGCCAAGACGCTTATTGACGAACCTCCTCTCAGC
Organism: Viridibacterium curvum; assembly: GCF_039544165.1. NCBI lineage: Bacteria > Pseudomonadati > Pseudomonadota > Betaproteobacteria > Rhodocyclales > Rhodocyclaceae > Viridibacterium > Viridibacterium curvum. Next base: position 29,006 of record NZ_BAABLD010000011.1, on the reverse strand, counting down.
GGATCAAACAAGGTGTATCGGTACCCATTGTTCGAGAAGTCGATGGACGCATCGCCGTTAGCAAAGGAGTTGTAGGTGAAAGCGCCCGCGGGCGGTCTTTTGTCGGGCGGATAGGTCAGTACTACTCTGCCGCGCAGGGAAGCGCGGTACTGCAGATAGCCCGTCGTACGGGTCATAGTGCGCGACGAACACAGCGAGTAAACGTGCTTTCCGCTTTTGCAGCTCCACAACGTGATTTCGTCTGCACTGCAAAGCGGGCTTTGCGGATACTCGCCTTTGTACTGTGCCCATGTAGCATCTGTGATGGACGACACAGGCGTCTGTCCTGAAGCAATTCCAGGGGTGAGTGCGGGAGTCAGTGCCAGCAAAAGCAGAGTCGTGCATATTTTCATTGTGCGTAGGCTCCCGTGTTGTTTTGATTTTTGCCAAACGACTTCGCCCGTTACCACTTACAACCTGAGCCTCCCTCAGATGCTGTATCCATCACGAACTCGTAGGGTTTGGCCCTTTTCGTTGACGTGTAGCTAAAACCGTAAAAAACAGCACCTTGAACAACGACGGTGTACCTTCCCGCATCAGCGCGACCGGTTTTTTCAATGTATTCATAGGTGTTTTCAAATGGACGCCCTTCGGCCATTTCGATGCTTTCCAGACTTTTCTGCTTCAGGGAAATAACACCGCTTCCATTCCTGTATCGCACGAAGGCATCGGTACTTTTGTTATTGGCAAATGCAAACGCCAGGTAGATCGGCTTTGCCTCATCTTTTGAGACGAAGCAGAACCAGTTCAAATTGGCCGCATTTGCGCAGCCAACTGACAGTAGAGAAATGAAAATCGCGAGCTTTTTCATGATGATGCCGGGGTCCCGGCTGTCTTTCGGGTTTGTGCTGGAGGTGACTCCAGGATCTCGGAGCCTTCTTTGTCAGGGAAAGAGATCTCGGTTTTCAAGGCGTCTCCTTTCCCGACCCTGGTGGTTATTACGATCGCAATGCCGTGAGTGTTGAAGTAGTCAGAAAGTATCTCGCTTGAAAAGCCACCGGGGTCGTCTTCATGATCAATGAAGTACTTTGTTGTTCTGTTGTGTTTGTAGAATGTGGTGCTGTAAGTGCTCAGTTTTTTTCCTTCGAAAGCAGGGTGAAGGTGTCGCTTATGAAACGCAAGCAGATCTCTCTTTAGCTGGTCGATGTCTTCTGGCGGGTTATCAACCAGTACACTCTGAAAGTAATATCCGTACCCTCGTCTTTCATCGTCCCGGTCGTAGATGCCTTGATGGCTGTGCAAGGGCAAATCAACGAACTCTAGTTTTCCCGAGCAGGATGTGAGCGATAAGAAAATAAATAGAACAGCAATTTTCAGCTTTGACATTACCAGTCAACCTTCACTTCTTGATAGCTTGGCTCGTTAAAAGGCTTGAAGACGTACATGTGCACCACCCGGTAGTTGAGATTTCTTTCGTCGAAGTCCTTGATGCCTTCGCTGGCGGTCGAAATTATCTCAAGGCGGTCGTCGCCGATTTTGCCGTGCGAGTAATGAAAGTTGCCAAGCGCCGCGTTGACGCCTTCGAGAATTATCCGATCATCTTTCAGCTTGTAGTAGCCCTCGAACAGGGTTCTTCCTCGCTCTGCACGCGCTGCGTGCTCTTTCACGACCCGCAGATAGTCGCCCCCGAATTCCTTTTCCGGGACCAGATATGATATTTGCTGGCCGGTCTTGAAGAATTTGTAAAAGTGCACGTACCCCTTGAAGCTGTGATCTGTGACATAACCGTTACGCTGGGTATAGACCTTGTCGAGAACGTACACCCCGTCGGTTCGCAGCACCGCGCTTTCGAGCAAAAAACCTTCCGCGTAAAAAGAAAAATCGCTCTTTACGTAGTATTTGTAAGGGCTGCAGGAAACCAGCAGCGCTTGTAATGTGACAACCACAAGAAATTTCATTCTTGTCATGCGTACGGCTAACACGTCGACCTCATTAATGGTTCGGGCCTGAACCGGTGGATTTTGTAGGCCATGATTTGTCAAGGTTCCGTCGTCGCGCAGTTTGAATCGCCTCGGCTTCGGTGGCGGGGGGAGAGGGCAGTCCGTCGAGACGGGCTGAGTGCCAAGCTGTCTGTAGTAGTTTGCCTCAGCTTCTGCAGGCGGGATGTTTCCGGTGGGTTCGAGCACTCTGTGGCGGCCGTACCAGGACACCCATTCCAGAGGATTTCCAAACGAGCGGCCCCTCAGCCGCGACAGGCGGCGCATGGTTCCCGCTACCTCGGCGCCCGGAAACCCGGATGGGCCGTTCGCCCGATGCTTCACGAACTGCCGTTGCACATTGCGCAAAATGCAGGCGAACGCTGCACTGTATTGCGCCGGCGAAGATCGGCCGCTCCCGGAGAGTCCTGCCATGCCCCACCACGTTCGTTGTCTCGTTCACCGTCCCATCGCGGCCCTGTTGCTGGCGCTCTGTGCTTCGCTTGCGGCCTGCGGCGGTGGAGGGGGCTCGGGAGGCTCCTCCACGGGCACGCAACCCAACCAGTTTTCCAGTACCAGCTCGGCCGCCAGCGCGAGCGCAAGCAGCCAGGCTGCCAGCGCCGCGAGCAGTGCCATCAGTAGCGCTGCAGCCTCCAGTTTCGCATCGAGTGCCCTGACGTCCTCCTCGTCATCCTCCTCCGCAGTGAGCAGCGCGGCCGCCACATCGAGCAGCAGTGCCGCGAACAGTTCTGTGACGGGCGCCATCATCACCCCCGATACACCCGTTGCTGGCGCCGTGAGTTTCACCATCCGCAGCGACCAGAACGTCGCGCCCATCTCGCGATTCATCTACGGCAACAATTTCCACGACTTTGCTGCCGCCCACCCGAAGAACCTTACCCTCAGCCGCCTTGGCGGCAACCGCTGGACCGCCTACAACTGGGAGACCAATGCCAGCAACGCCGGCACCGACTGGTACAACCAGAACGACGGCTACCTCTCGAATAGCAACACGCCGGGCGCAGCCGTCACGCCGTCAATCACCACGGCCCACGCCAACAACGCCGCCATGCTCATCACCGTGCCGATTGCCGGCTACGTGGCGGCTGACAAGAGTGGCGGCGGTGACGTCAACCAGTCCGGCAGCAACTACCTCGCCACCCGCTTCAAGCAAAGCCTGCCCAAGAAGGGCTCGGCCCTGTCGCTGACGCCTTCGACCACGGACGCCTACGTCTACCAGGACGAGTTCGTGAACTTCATCGACAAGAGCTTTCCCGGTGCGCGCAGCGACGCCACACGCACCATCTTCTACTCGCTCGATAACGAGCCCGACCTGTGGGCCAGCACTCACCCGCGCATTCGTGGCGACGCCAGCGGCAGCGCAGGCAACAAGGCGACCTACGCCGAGATGGTGCAGCGGAGCTCCCTGTATGCGGACGCCATCAAGAGCGTGGTACCGCAGGCCATCGTGTTTGGTCCCGTCAACTACGGTTGGCAAGGCATGGTGACCTTGCAGGACGCCCCCGACGCCGCAGGCCGAGACTTCATCACCTACTACCTGCAGCAGATGTCTGCTGCGCATACCAGCGCCGGCAAACGCTTGCTTGATGTGCTGGATGTGCACTGGTATTCCGAAGCCACCAACGCTGCCGGCACACGCATCACCAACGATGCCACCGGCAGCGACGCCAGCCTCAACGCCGCCCGCATGCAGGCGCCACGCTCCCTGTGGGACGCCGGCTACACCGAACAGAGCTGGATCGGGCAATGGAATGGCGCCATCCGCCTCATCCCGAGGTTGCGCGAGAAGATCGCTGCCAGCTACCCCGGCACGCGCCTGTCGATCTCGGAGTACAACCATGGCGGCTCGCAACACATCTCCGGCGGCATCGCACAGGCCGACACACTGGGCATTTTCGGCCGCGAAGGTGTCTTCGCCGCCTCCTTCTGGAGTCTCACCGGCAGCAACGACTCCTTCGCCTGGGGCGCCTTCGAAATGTTCCGCAACTACGATGGCGTCAACGGCAGCTTTGGCGATACCAGCATCGCAGCCAGCACCACCAATGTGGCCGACAGTAGCGTCTACGCCAGCGTTGACGCCGGCAGCGCAGACCGCATGGTGCTCGTTGTCATCAACAAGACCGCCAGCAGCCAGACCGCCGCACTGCGCATATGGCATACGCGGCGCTTCGCGCGTGCGAAGGTGTTCCAGCTTACCGCCGCCTCATCGGTGCCGCAGGCCGCCGGCACGATCACCCTCACACAGATCAACGCCTTCCAGTACGCCATGCCGGCCTACAGCGTGAGCACCCTCGTGCTGGAACCCTGAGCGACACCGCGCAGCTCACAGGGCTGCGCGAGAGTAGGCAAGTCTTCGTCACCGTACCGCGCCGCAACCATAAGAGCAGACCGACAAGCCACCGGAGGAGCACATGTACACCATCGCCAACAAGATCGTGAATTACAGCAACCGGAACGTCTGGTGCTCTTACAGCGGACCGAGCGGCTGGAGGGTGCGCCTGCTTAAAGCGTATTCCCGCACCGAGTGGGTGGTGGACGTCGACTACGTGATGGCGCAGACCTCTGGCGTGCTCATCAATGGCAGAACCGGATGGTGGAAGCTGGGGCAGGGCGGTTCGTTCTTCATCGCCAATCATGCGCAACGCTCGAAAGGCCTGATCCTCGGCGCCTCGGCCGGTGGGCTCGTCGACAGCATCCGCCAATTCGACGACTGGGCCAAAGGCTTGCAGCGCCCGTTGCATGAAGAAGTGCTGCGCTACGCCGGCTCCGAGAAGTACCGCATCCTCTCTGCCTTGGACATCGCCTGGTTCTATCGGCAGCGGGAGAGCCTGATGGCCCCCACTGCGGCACTTGACCCCTGATCGTCAGCCGCTGCGCGCCACAAACCAGCCCTCACCCCAACCCCTCTCCCGCCGGGAGAGGGGCCATGACCACCATCTCCCTGCGGGAGTGGGTGGCGCGAAGCGCCGGGTGAGGGCTGCTTCGCTGCGGGCTGCAGTTATCGGTAACTGCCGACCAGCGAGCGAAGCGTTGCTGCCCTCATGGCCGCCAGACCAGCGTCGTCTTGCTGTTGATGTCGGTGCCTGAGCCTACTGTGGAAGTGCTGTCGACGAAGCCGCTGCGGTTGCCGGTGCCGAGGTTCAGGCCGGTGCCACGGTATTCCACATCGCCGTAGAGGTTCAGGTTGCCAGAGGCGCCCTGGTTGGCCTCGAAGAAGCCCAGCGGGTAGAAGGTGGTGCGGACCTGTGCTGCGCCCGACACTGTGAAGCTGTTGTTGCCCCAGGGGCTGCCCGTCATGCCGATGATGCTCAGGCCGCCCACGGTGCCACCGCTCACCGAGCCATTGGCGATGATCGCCTGGTCTTCGATGCGTGCCGTGCCTGAGGCACTGCCGCCCGGCAGAATGGTGGCATAGGGGCCCACATACACCGTGGCAGGCGTGCTGCCGGGTGCGCAACCACCGCCGTTGCTGTGACGCGCCGTACCCGAGGGGCAGGCATCGCGCTGCCCGTTCTGGAAGCCCTGCGGCCATGCATTCGCCACCTCGATCATGTAGCGATAGCGCCGGATCGTTGCGTAGTCCTGATCCCAGACAATGGTCTTGAACACCGAGGGCGTCGCCGTCACCACCAGGAACAAGGGCTCGCCCGCATTCACCTTGAAGGTCAGATCGCCATCCAGCCCCTTCTGCAGCGCGCTGTAGCGTGCCGAGGTGAAGCCTGTGTTGGTGGCCACCAGCCCCCAGCGGAAGTCCGCATCCGAGCCTGACGGATTGTCGCCCCTGAACTTCACCGTGACGGTGCTCGCACCGCTCTCCGGATACAGGCGTACGACGTTGTAGCCAAAGCGTTGCGGCGCGCCGTAGAACGGCGAGACAAAGCGGCGGTTGCTGGTCCAGTTGCTGTCGAGCGCCTCCAGCGGCATCAGGCGCCGCATGCGCTCGGCCCGATCCGTCAGCGTGATGTTGCCGTAGGTGTTGCGGAAGGCAGTCGGCGTCGCCTTGTAGTCCCACACCACGTTGTGCATGGCCCAGTCACCCATGAAGTCGTTGAGCTGCGCAATGCTCCAGCCGCGTGACTTCTGGATGTTGGTGAAAGGGTCCGAGCCCGCCGTGGTCCAGATCTGGGTGACGGCCTCTGGTCCGTACTTGTCCTTGAGGAACTCCATGAACTGCCAGTTGCAGTAGCGGTCGCGCGTCGAGCCCAGATACAGGTGCGGCATGTTGGCCAGCATCTCCGAGCAATGCACGTTGCTCTGGTACTCGGGCAGCTGATGCGGCGTGAAGTTGGCGTGGCTCTCGAAGATCCAGCCGCAGGTGTTGGCCGTGTTGCAGGCCATGCCGCCGACATTGGCAGCCCACGACTGCCAGCCGTGCGTGAACTCGTGCGTGAGCCCCCAGTGGTCCTGCAGTGCGCCCGGCCCGATCCACATCCCCAGGTGCAGCAAACCCGCCGTATCGACCCATGCGCCGCCCGTGAGGCCCCAGCCCGAATGGATGTGCACTGCCGCCTTGATCTTGTCGGTCTTGTTGTAATAGGGCTCGGGCATGAACAGGTTCGCGTTGAACAGGTTCTGCCACACCGTGTTCTCCAGCGTGTCTGCGGCCAGCGTCAGATCCGCGTCGGATACGGTCTCGTCCGAATAGAAAGCGAAGTGCGCCGACTCCTTCACCAGCTTGAAGCCCGAGTTCGAAGGGTCTGGCCCAGCGGCGCGCCAGGTACCGGCAGTGACAGCGGGCTTGGTCGGCGTCGTGCTCGCCCACACCGTCGTCGTCGTGCCCTGGTCAACTACTGCCGTCGCCGTGCTGCTGGAGGCACTGCTCAGGCTGCTGCTCCCCACGCTACTCGTAACACTACTGGCAACGCTGCTGGCCGTACTGCTGGCACTGCTACCTGCACTGCTACTGCTGGCACTCGCTGCGAGGCTGCTGCTTGCGCTGCTGGCCACGCTGCTCTTGCTCCTGCTCCTGGCCAGGGCGGTGGCAGCAGCGTCGGCACTTTCTACGCTGCTCGTGCTGTCGTTCGTGCCGCCACTGCCACCCCCACCGCCGCAGGCGGCAAGCGTGGTGGCGAAAATCAGGCACATGAGGGCGGATGGCCCGTAGCGGGTGTTCGAATTCATTCCGGGGTTCCTGGCTGAAGCGTGGGGGGATGTCGATAGTCTGCGCAGCGAGTCCATGACGGCTATCGCCGAGGGACTTGCTCCTTCAAGGCAGAATTTTTGCATCGGCTCCGATGCGGCCATCGACCCGGTGGATCGAAGGGAGAATGCGGCGGTCGCGTGGCGCTGCGAGCGATAGCGGGTGCTGCTTTTCTCGATTTTCTGGACGAGCGGCCAAAAAAAGCCCGCCAATCTGGCGGGCGTTTGGGTGATGCGGGCCCTGGCCGCAAGGCATGACGTTGCCTGCATTAACCCGCAAGCGGCGGAGTAGGGCGGTTTCCGTGCGCTGCGACAGCCCACCGACACAGCCCACCGGTACAGCCCCCTGCATCCACTGTTTGCTCAGTACCCGCTGCCGGCTGTGGCATCGGCAATGCGGAAGAATCCCCCTTCTTCCACGATCTTCAGTGCGACCGTCATCTCATGCACAGACATGCCATGCGGTGTGCGCACACTGATGATCTGGAATTCCGACCAGCCACGGATCGCCTCGCGCGGGATGCTTTTCGGAAGATCCATCCTGACGTTGCCATCCGAATCCTTCACCATCGACGTGTCGCCATTGAGCACCTGGATCACCTGCACGTGATCGAAGTAGTCGAAGGGGCCGTACTCGGTCTCCAGTTTGCTGATGCGCGTCAGCAGCGTCTCCAGCGTCTGGCCTTTCACCGCTTTGGGCGAGAACAGCGGAGCGATCCGCTCGTGCTGCCGCGTGACGAGGTGAAAGGCGAACTGATGCGTGAACGCGCGCAAGCGCTCGGCGAGCAGCGTCGCCGTCGCCTGCTCACCCACAATGCGCAATTCACTGCGCCGCTTAAGACCTGCCCAGACATAGCCCGGCACAACCGCCTGAACATCCCGCGCGTCAAGGATGTCGGCGAAGTTGCGCGCGTAGACCTCTTCACGCCCCGCAATGCCCACGAAGCGCAGCGTGAAGGCTGCTGGCGACTGGAAAGGCGCATCCTCGTTCCACGACACCGCCGAGCCGGCCTGATCGAGCAGCACGAACAGATTTTCGTTACACAGAAAATTCAGGCGCTCCCGCACCGCATCCTGTCGCAGCTTGCCGCCCTTGCCCGCGAAAATAGCGAGCACTTCGTCAAACGGCAGACTCTTACGCTCGATCAACTGATCCAGAAGCTGTTTGATTTCCTTCGGGCTTGTTGCCAAGTTCTGCTCCGTTCCTGATTGTCCTGTCCGCAGCCTGGTCCAAGAACGACCGGGCGAACGTACCGACGCGCCGCGCAACACGCTGACCGGGCTGCGCGCTTTTGGGCCGTGGCCTGCGGGTGCATCACCCGATGCACCCCCGCGCTCACTGTGGCAGACGTTTGAGCTTGAGCAGCTTGCCATTCCATTGCGCCACGGCGGCCGCACCTCGCACGCCCAACACATTGATGTCCACCAGCCAGTTCTTGCGCTCATAACTCACGGCCGGGTACGGGTCGCCATTCGGATACGACTCCAGCACCACCGCCTTGTCTGCATCGCCCGGCACCGCCTTCCACACGGTTTTCGGCGGGCTCGACATCTTGCGCCAGGCCTCTGCCGACGGGGCCGGGTTGGGGCCGGCGTCGACCGCAATCTTCAGCGTGCGTTTGTCATCCGCATACTCGCAAGCCGGGCCCAGCATGCCGCGCATCTGTGTCACCACCTTGAGCTTCACGCCCAGTTGCTCCGAGAGATACTCCGCCGTGTAAGGGCAGGTATCCGCGGCGCCAGCGCCTGTCGGCGCGATCAAGCCCCAAGCCAGGGCAACCAGGATGATGGGTTGTTTCATGGGCATGTCCTCTCTGCATGTGCGATGAAGTGGGATGGGTCAGGCATGGCATAGCGGTGGCGTGCCATCGCCGCGAATCCTGACGCCTGCGCCCCATGCCTGTCCAGCGGCGTGTCGCGCTGCTTCACAGCGAAGCGACAACCCTGTCTGCCCCCGAACCCGGTTGACGCATCGCAGGCATCACCGGGGCTGCAAGCAGAAGCGCGACATGCAGGCGAATGCTCGAACGCAAGACTCGCCGTCGACTCAGTTGGCGAGCTTGCAGCTTGCGACGCGATTGACGTCGATGCGGGTGTCACCACGGCTGTAGGCCCACACCACGTCGCCATTCGGGGCGGTGACCATGTCCTGGAACCTGTCGATGTTCAGGTTGGTCGTGACAGGGCCCTCAAGCACCGCGCCCGTGGTGGCGCTGGCCACAGCGAGCACCAGCTTGCCGCTCGCCTTCCAGCCCAGCAGGAGTTTGTCGCTGCCATAGGCCGCCATGTAGGGGCGGAAGGGGTAGGTCGCATCCATGCCTGTGGCTGCGCTGATGCTTACCTGCTGCGTCAGCGCGGTGCCGCTGTTTGGCACCTTGGCCAGCTGCAGGCTGTTGCCGGGCTGCACGTAGTTGATCCAGAAACCATCGCTCGCAGGCACCAGACCGCCCAGCGCGCGCTGCGTCGCATCCGTGCTGCCCTGCCATTGCAGGTTTGACGAAGCCGCCGTTGGCGAGCTCAGGCGAGCCACCTGCAACGCGTTGGGATACGCATCGCCGTGACAGGCCGCGCCCCAGCGGCTGCCGTTGTAGCCAAGGCGCACCGACCAGCTGTGGCTGCAACCCCATTCCCAGCCACCGCTTTGCAGGGCGCCGGTGCTGGCATCGACGAAGCGCAGCGTGTCGCCCGCGTGGATGTCGACTTCACCCGCCACGCCGGGTCGCTCGTACGAACCGGCCGAGCGGAAGTAGACGCCGATGCGGCTGCCGTCGGTGGCCAGGCGCGCGGTGTGGGCGTACCACCAGGTGAAGATCGCCCCGACGCTGTCGACGTTGTTCTTCTTCGTCAACGTTGTGCGCGTGAGCGTGTTGCCACTGCCATCGAGCCTGACCAGATCCATCTTGCCGCACACGTTGTTGCTCGGCGTGCTGGCGCCCTGGCAGTACTTGGATGAGTAGATGTCGGGGTCGTTGTCGACAACCGCCAGTGCCACTGCGTCGCCGATGGCAAGGCCTGCATGCACCTCAAGCCCTGTGAGGTTGGGCAGGTTGCTGCCCAGCGTGTCGTTGCTGGCGAGATTGGCAAGGCGAATCGTCTTGGCCGTGCTGTCGGTCCAGGCCAGCAGGCTGCTGCCATTGGCGCGCGGTGTGATGATGGCGGGGGTGTATTCGTCATTGACAGCGGCCTTGCCGCTGACCGTGAGCGTGGTCGCACGCAGGCGGTTTTCGAGGGCATCGCATGCAGCAGACGGCGCGCTGGATGTGGCGCTGCTCGAGGTGGCCGATGAAGCCGATGAAGCAGATGAAGCCTGACTGGACGATGTCGATTGCGAACTGCTGGCGGCGCTGCTGGCCGAAGCTGCCGCGCTGGACGAAGCCATCGAAGAGCTTTTGGCGCTGCTCACCGAGGACGAAGCGGCGGACGAAACCGAGGACGCCACTGACGACCCTGCCGACGAAGCCGCCGTGCCGCTCGATGCTCCGCCGCCACCGCAACTGATGAGGCCAAGCGAAGCAAGCGCAGCAGGGATCAGCAGGTGGGTCAGTCGAGCGAGGGCGTGGCGAGTCATGTCTTGAGCAGTGCAGTGTGTATTGGACTTGTGGCGCGAATTGCGGTGACTGGCCAATCAAACTGCAGGGCGAATCACCGGCCCAGATGCTAGGCGGACCACGGGCGGGCGCCACAGCGCGGGGCGCTGATCGCGCCAGAAGCTCGCCCGGAAGGCATATCGTCGCCAGGCACAGGCGCCGACCGAAGATGAACGGTCAGCCCCGCCCGGTCGCTGGCCTTGCAACACGAAGGGGCTCTGTAACGGAGGGGCTCTGTAGCGGAGGGGCTCTGTAGCGGAGGGGCGGGAGTCCCGGTCCCGCCCGCGACGTGCCAGCCACGCAAGCGAGGCTGGCACGTGCGAGCGCTCAGCGCAGCGCGTCGAGACTCGCTGCGGTGAAGCTGGGGTAGCCAGCGGGCTTGTAGGTGTTGAGGTTGCTGACGAAGTTGCTGTCCTTCATCGGGATCGTGGCCGAGCCGTAGTCAAAGCTGTTGAGCCTGGCGCGCATCTGCGCGTTGCTCACGCCGTCGCCCTTCATCGTCGTCCAGCTCGTAATCACCGGCGTGACAAAGCTGCCATAGGCGTTCTCGGCAACCTCGCCGCTTTTGGCAAAGCGCAGCGCATGCGTGGTCACACCATCCTTGTGATAGACGATCTTCATGTGGCCGTTCTGCGTCGGCAGGCTGCCGATCTCGCTGTTGTAGAGCTTGCCGTGTGCGCTGTAACCGCCGTGCGTCACGACGCCGTTGCGGGTCCAGATCGCCGCGTGCTCCCAGTCATGCCGATGGCCACCACCGAACACCGTGGCCTGATCCTTCAGAAAATACAGCGCGTAGAAGTGGCCGCAATACACATCGGTGCCGCTTGTCACGCAGGCATGGCGATGCAGCGTGTTGGACAGCTGCAGGAAGATGCCCGCGCGGCAGCCGCCGGTGATGGAACCACTCGGGTTGAGCCCGCCGTTCTGCACGCCCGTGCGGCTGATGCCTGCGCTGGGCAGGCAACCGTCCGTGTCAAAGTCGAACACCGGGTAGTTGTTACTGATGTTGATGCCCGCAGGCAGGGCTTCATCCAGACGTGCAAAGTCGTCGGCCTGTGCGCTGGCACAGAAGAGGGCGCTGAACACAAACAGCAATGAGGTACGGCACAACATGGGCAGAGGCTCCTGAGTGATGAAAGGGCTTGCCGGGTCGGGGGCGGGGGAAAACCCGCCGGCGACCCGGCAGCAGGACTCTGGCGCGCCCATGTTTCAGGCGTGCCACGGTGACCCCGCCGGGTTGTGCCTGCCCGCTGCGTGCCTGGCGGCGAATGGTTGCCCGCGCCGCCGACCGTGCGAGTCAGCGATTGGTTCAATCGCCTTTGCCTATCACCTGGATTGAAGAAGTTGGAATGCCTCCTCGCCTAAAGTGCACTCGGGCCGGGCACCAGCGAACCAGCCGGTTGTTGAACGCGTGGCGCGGAGCGTTGATCCAAGCCCGGGTTGAGCGTGCTCTGCACCCGGCCTCACCCCTTCAGGTTTCTCAATCTTTCCTTTCAGGAGTGCATGACATGATGATTCGCAGAGCGTTTTCTGCAAGCCGTACTGCGCTGGCAACCTTGTTGTTCGGCGCTTTGCTGGCAGGCTGTGCCAGCAGTTTGCCGCGTGCCACGCCGGTCTCTGAGGGCGTCGCGCGGGTTGATCTGGGCAAGGTCGCCGTGACCATGCTGAGCGATGGCTCGGCCGTGCGCCCGCTCGACGCAAACTATGTGCGCAACGCACCGCTGGCAGACGTACAGGCCTCGCTCAAGGAGATGGGGCTCGCCACCGACAAGCTGACCGTGGTCTTCAATACCCTGGTCGTCGATGTGGGTGGCCAGCGTGTGTTGCTCGATACCGGCAATGGCGAATTCGGCGCCGCCACTGCCGGCAAGTTGCTGGAGAATATGGGCAAGGCCGGTATCGACCCCAAGTCGATCACCGCCGTCGTGATCTCGCACTTCCACGGCGACCACATCAACGGCTTGCGCAACAAGGCCGGACAGCTCGTCTTCCCGAATGCCAAGGTCTATGTGCCCGCCCCGGAGTGGAACTGGTGGATGGACGACGCCCGCATGAACGCCACCCCCGAAGCAGGGCGCGGCAACTTCACCAACGCCCGTCGCGTTTTCTCGCCCATGGCGGCCAGCGTGATCCGCTTCGAACCGGGCAAGGAAGTGCTGCCCGGCGTGCGCTCGATTCCCGCATACGGCCACACACCGGGCCACACGGCTTTCATGATTGAAGGTGGCAAGCGCAAGCTGCTCTACTGGGCCGACTCCACCAATGTCGACCTCTTCGTGCGCAACCCCGACTGGGCCGTCATGTTCGACATGAACGCCGACGAAGCACGCGAAACCCGCCACCGCATCGCCAGGCTCGCCATTGCCGAGAATGCGCTCGTGGCGGGCTTCCACCTCAGCAATCCCGGCATCGGCACGCTCAGCGTGCGCGGCAAGGGCTACGACTTCACCCCCCTCAAGTGACCTCTGCCTGCAGCGTGCAAACAGGCCCGCCATCTGGCGGGCTTTTTTCTGGGCCGTCTGACCTGTCTACATTCGCAGAACCGGGCCAGGGGGCTGCAGAGTTCGCCAACTGCACGCCTGCCCCTCGAACATCTTTGCACCTTGCCAGACCCCGGCGACAAGCCAGGTGCCGAGCAGTCGCATTGCGCCCCCTGCCTGCTGATGGAATCCGGGAGGCAAACCATGGAAGGCCAGCCCCGGATTTCGGCTCAGGCCTGCCTTCGGGTTCGCTGATCGGGCGGTGGTCTTGTGAAAATAAAAGAAATAAAGCTTGGTGAATTGGCAGAACAGGCGCAGAGTGTCCCCAGCGACATCAAGTCCATTCAGTCCAGTCCAGCAGTACCTCTCGCAGTTCCCGGTATTTCCTCGATTTCCCTGTTGTCTTGATATCGCCCTTTTCGGGGCGAACGTCCCCTTATTTTCTGGAGATTCAAAAATGGCAACAGGTACAGTCAAGTGGTTCAACGATGCGAAGGGTTTCGGTTTTGTCACGCCTGAAGGCGGCGGCCAGGACCTCTTCGTGCATTTCTCGGCCATCCAGGGCTCAGGCTTCAAGTCGCTCGCTGAAGGCCAGCGCGTGAGCTTCGATGTCACCCAGGGCCCCAAGGGCGAGCAGGCGGTGAACATCAACCCGGCCTGACACCACGTCTTGCCGGCAACAAAGCCCGGCTCCGCCGGGCTTTGCTTTTCTGCTTCTCACATTCACTCAGGCTTCACACTCCGACATGGCCAAAGAAGAACTCATCGAAATGGAAGGCGTCGTCTCCGAAGTGCTGCCCGACTCGCGCTTTCGCGTCACGCTTGAAAACGGACACCCGCTGATCGCCTACACCTCCGGCAAAATGCGCAAGCATCACATCCGCATTCTCGCGGGCGACAAGGTGTCGCTCGAAATGTCGCCCTACGACCTGAGCAAAGGGCGCATCACCTTCCGCCACCTCGAACAGCGCAGCACACCCGCCGCACGCCCTCAGGCCTTTCGGCGTCGTTGATCTGTGCCTGGCTCAACGCAACAAAGGGCGCAGTTGCGCCCCTTGCCCTGAGCAAGCTTATTTCGCCAGCTTATCGGTGCTGCAGCCCGTGCTTTTGCATTCGCGCTCGCGTTCCTTGAGGAATTCAAGGCGGGCATCGGTCTTCTCGATGGCGCAATCGAGATTCACAAAGTACCCCGTGCTGTCTTCCTTGCTGCAGGCTGCATCGCGGGCCTTGATCCAGTCCAGCTGTCCTTGCTTCAGCACGTCTTTCTGTTTGGCATCCAGTTGTTGGCGCAAGGCCGTGTAGGTTTTGTTCAGATCGCTGTCTTTCTGCGAGAACAGATTGCCGGCGCAATACACCTGGTCGAAAGCGTTGCGCGGCTTACCGCAACCTGCGGCGTGGCTGCTGGTTGCGACGACGATCATTGCGAAACCGAGTGCGAATTTTTGCATTGCATTGCTCCGTTGTGACTTCAATGGTTGAGGCAGGCGTGCAGGCCTTCTGCAATGGCGCCAGCCAGTCGCTCTACCGTCTCGGCCTCGGCAAGTCGCCGGGCTTCGTCGGGGTTGGCAATCACGCCTGCCTCGATCAGCAGCGCAGGCATGGTCGCCGTTTTCAACACCACCAGATCATCGAAGCGATGGATGCCCAATCGCTTGTCGATGAAGGGGCGATTCTCGCCGGGTATCGGCGTTGCATGATATGCCGAAGGCACCTCGCCAATCGCCAGCAGACGCTCCCCCACCACCTTGGCGCATTTCAGGCTCTCGGCATATTGCGGATTCTTCTCCGAGACGAAGAGCGAAAAGCCCGCAAACTCGCGACGCCGCCCCGCATCGATCCACGCCTGCTGGATCGAGTCATGGTGAATCGAAGCAAAGAGCTTTGCGTCGGGCGCCAGCTGTGTGCGTTGAGTCAACGCCACTTCCTGTCCATCGGCCGAGATGCGAAACACAGAATGCCCGCGGGCCTCAAGCTTTCGCGCAACAGCGGTCGAGAGCGTCAGGTTGAATTGATACTCCACGCGTCCGTCGGGTGCCACGGCGCCGTAGCGCAGGGGAGTGTGGCCAGTGTCGACTGCGATCTCTGCTGCGGCAGCACAGGCGCTGCCTGCCAGGCTCAGGGCAGTCACGGCAAGGGAGTCCAGAAGGCGGCGCATCGACGAGCGACAAGAATGTGGAAGCCGGAGGATACAGTCCGGCACAAGGACTGAGCGAGACAATCGCCAAAAGGGCTGTGCGCAGGGTGCGCATTGCGCACCACTCCCAGGACTCATTCGTCGCGATAGCTCCTTGAAGGCCGTAGTGCGGATGCGAGGTCCCGCGTGCGCGGTGCACACCCTGGCTGCTCCGTCATGTCAGTGTTTCGCCTTCTGTGTGTTGCATTGCTCGAGCAGCTCAGACACTGCGCGCTGCATGTCGGGGGCGGCACGCCGGATGACGTTGGCCTGGGGGTCGACGGATTGCTGGCCAACGGGAGTGCGGGTGAAGGCCGCGATGTTCTGCCTGTCCTCCTTGCTGAGCTCGGGCAGGCGTTCCTCGGTCGGGATCAGCAGGAGCTCCAGAGTACTGATCCGGAAGGTGTCTGCGAAGCGCTTGCCGCTGACGGTCTTGTAGAAGGTAAGGCCTTCCCGCAACTGGTCGGTGGTGAATTCGTCGGCGAAGGCGCGGCTCAGGTGACGCTCGATGAGGGGGAGTGTAAGGCGCTGATTGAAGCAGGTGATGACGTTGGCCGAGACGCCGAGTTTCTTGAGCTGAGAGCTCTGGCTGCTGCGGATGTTCGCGGCATAGATGTGGCTGTGACCGGTGTGTTGAACTAGCTCACGGGCGACGGTGAGTGCGCCACCGGCGCGCTGGCTGAGATCGGCGAACGGGTCGGCGAAGGGATCAGCGCCCGGCGGAATGACCGTATAGACGCGGATGTCGATGAGGCGCTCGTCAGCGAAGCTGAATGTGATGCCCAGGCTGCCATAGTCGAAGTAGCTTTCGATGATGCGCGCGCGGCCGGGGATGGGGGGCTCGGGAGGGGCGCTACGCTCTTCTGGTGCACCATAGGCCCGGATCACGTCGTCCATGTTGCTGCCCTTGCCGATGCCTTTGTCATTGCGACCGTTGAATGGGGCCTTGCCCGGGGTGTCAACGTAAAAGATGTAGGTGCGGATGCGGTCACGTTCCAGTACGACTTCCAGACCGTTGTCGTGGGCGAGGTAGTAGCTACCGGAGTAGCTGCCCTTGAACAGGCGCTCCAGACAACTACTCTTTCCAGCGCGAGGGCATTCGTCAAGCCCTGTGTCGGTCTTGATGACGTAGGGCTGGACTTGCTGCGCGTTGGCGGACAGGGCAAAAAGCAGCAGCGCAGTCAATAGGGTTACCAGCAGGGCGGCACGGGAAGTGTAGGACAGCGGCAGGCGGTGGCTCATGTGATGCATTCCGGAATGGCTCGCTGGCATTGTCGGCAAGGGGCACTTGTCTGCCAAGCTAGAGTTGTCTCGATGTCGAAGGCATGACGAGGGTAATGTGTGAATGCGACACCTGATGCCAGCCTCTCGCCTTGCTTAGCTTGCGTACTACTTGTCTTTCTGGGGTGTTGCCACAAAGGACTCGGCGCGACTCAGCAGCGAGGGCAAAATCTTCTCGCTCCATCCTGAAGCGATGCACAGAAAGAGATGCGCGGCGTTTCGTACATCTCCTGCCGAGCTGAGCGCGCTTTTCAGGATGATCTCGGCCTCGAAAGCCAGATGCACCAGGATGCCTGCGCCAATACCGATCAGCATGCGGCTGGTCGCTTCGATGCGCAGCCCGCGCTTGCCGGACTCCGGCTCAAGCCGCAGCGATCGCGTGCGCGTCGTGACTGACAACAACGCCCCGAAGGCGCCGGCCAGCCCGGCCTGCGTCCAGCTCGTCAGCGTGTGCAGCAGGCTCGACGCGCAGTAAGTCTGCGCAACCTGCAGCCCGCCCGCCACGCCAGCCAGACACAACAACAGAGTCACGAACCACCAGAAAAACACCGGGCGGCAAAGTTGGTCCTTGGCGACCAGGATCTGGTCCTCGGCCATGGCCTGCACCTTCTCGCATTCCTCGCGCTTCACACCGTTCAGCACCATCGCCATCGATTCGCCAATCAGCAGACGGATGCGTTTGGCACTGTCGCGGGCCCGCTCCGTGTTGGCCTTCAACTGCTCGTCGGTGACGCGGCGACACAACGGAATGAAGCGGAAGATCGCACGCAGTTTGGGAAAGGGCGGCTTGAGAAGGTCGCTACGCTCGTCGAGCAGAAAATGGCTCGCGCAGCTCAGACGCATGACGTTGGCCTGAATCACGCTCATTCCCTCTTCGCTGGAGAGGCGTTGCGTCCACCACCACTGCACCTCCAGGTGGCTGTCGAGATACACGATGTAACGGGTGCTCTTGCGGATCAGGGACTCAATCTTCTGACCCATCCAGGGATCGATGTCGCCTTCCTGCATTGACGACAGCCGGGTCATCACGATATGGCGTTTGGCAACGATGTCGGGCGGCTCGGAGTCGATTTTCTTGTCGGGATGCGCGTTTCGCCATAGCGATAGCGCCACCATCGCTTCGTAGAAGGTCTGATCTGCTGAGGGCTCGCTCATGTTTCTCTCCCTGCCAGTGAGTAGGTGCGCATTGCGCCCCCTACCTGCTTGCTAAATGGTGCCTTGCCCTGACTTGGGCTCAACGAGAAGCCGATGCTCCCTGAGCTTGTTCAGTATCTTCTCGCCACTGGTTTCTTCGCCGGTCGCGAATCCCAACTTGGCTTTGAGTGTTGCCCGCCAGATTTCGGTCATCGAACTCTTTTCCAACAAGACTACCGACGCTACATAGTCTGGAATGTAGCTCCAGTCTTTTTCGAGGCCTGGTTTTTTCTCAGTTCGAATTGTCGCCTTGGTGATTCGAATGGTAAGGACATGCGAAACCGACTCTTTTTCCAGCGCTTTCTGAACAAGCTCTTTGTCGGCTGTGTCCGCAACAGAAACCCGCTTCCAGTCAATCTTCAATTTTGTTGCAGACTTCTCAAAGTCCCACAGTATTGAATTCTGAGAAAAATTGATCTCGTCAGGGTACTTTGGGGAGTTCAATGGAAGGAATCCGATCGATGTAACGCTTCTTTCGCGGTTGGGTGCGAATGACTCTTCAACGATCGAGTTTGATGCGCAGCCTGCCAACAAGGCCGAACAGACGATGAAAGTCAGCCAGATTTTTAATGAGTGAAGTGTTTTCATTTTGATGGTTGGTGTTTGATGATGGATGCTGAGGTCATTGACGCCGTACAAGACCTGGGGCTCTGGGGTTGCAGGCATTGCCCGCGCTGCAGGCAGAAGATCAATGCTTCATTCATGTGAGAAGTGAGGCATGTCGTTTGTCAGGTGCGACATCATGCCACCACCTCATGCTCGCGCCAGTTGATCGATTTGTGATTGTCGAGCCCCTCGAAGAACACTGCGGCGATCTCCGCATTGAGGCTGGGATCTGCAGTGCTCTGGAGGATGATGGGCGCACGCAGGCTGAAGCCGGCACTCGCGAGCGTATAAGGCACACCAATCAGCAGCGATAGGGTAGGGCGCTGGTAGCACTTCAGGTGCACCAGAAGTGTGTCCATGCGACCGTGAGGCAGGTTGCTGTACCCCTCATACAGATGGACCTGGTAGGGCACATTCTCAGGGTTGTGCTGCATCAATTCCTCAGCACGTCTGCTGATTGCTTCCCCGTCTCCCATGAAAGAAAGGTCAAGGAGGGTTCCCTTGCCTTCGGCCGAAGGCAGGAGAACCGTAGGCGGAACTTCCGAGCCCCCCAGTGCCATGTACGCGCCATAGCCCATCACGAACGCCGCCTGTTCTACCTCCTTTTTCCACTCCATCGTCGGCGCGGCTTTGAGCTTGCCGAACAGTCCAGTCCCTTTTTTATCCGGCACAGGCATGCCGCGCCTGAGCGTCACGAACTGCGGCAGCTTGAGTTCCAGCACCTTTTTGGCGAAGAGCGTGCAAGACAGCGTCGGCTTCTCGCTGAACAGCAACTCATGCACGGCCAGCAGGGGGAATAGAGTCTGATCTCCCATCGCAGCCAGGAACGTCGTCTCGAACTGCAGCTCGAAGTCCATGCCCATTTCTTTCGCCTGCGCGTATTCAATCCATTTCAGACTGCATTGCGCGCGTACGGCTGCCGTGCGTGTCATGTAGACCGCCAGCAGACGCGACAGGTTGGCCGTGCGCGCCGCGCGGATGTATTCCGGATACACCAGCGCCTCACGGGCGCGGATCGTTCGCAGCAGCTCGTCGATCTGGATCAGGCTCTCTATTGAAAAGTCTAGCCGGATCGCCCGCAGCTCCTCTTCAAATGCCACGCCTCCGCGCAGCTTCTCGCCGCGCAGGAATCGGTCCAGGTTGCCGATATCCCATTCGAGCGTCACTGCCTGCGCCTCGGTCAGCATCCGCTCAACAGTCCGCTTCACCCAGCCTGCAGCTGAATACTCACCCGTCCCGGAGAACAAACCATCCTCAAGAACCACCAGGGGCAAAAGCCAGGATCCCGGCACGAGACCCAGCACATGCGTCACGAATTCGTCATTCGGCAGGCTACCCTCAGGCAGCTGCTGCGCTGCCTCCTCGAGGCTATGCCAGGTCAGCGCATCTTGCAGCTCCCGCGCGACGTAGCTGCCCAGGTAGAACGCCAGCGTCAGCGTAAAATTTTCGCGGGCGGCATCGTCAAGAAACCCCTCCTTGACTGGCTTCAACTTCGCGCGCACCTGGCTCAGCAACGCATCAATGCGCTGCAGACTCGCCTCTGAATAGTCCAGCTTCGCCTGCTGTAGCGCCTTGGCCAGGAAGACGCCTCCCGGCACATCAGCCCCCGATTCCACAGCCGCCAGCAACAGACCAGCCTTGTCCTGCAAACCCATGGCGTTTCCCCCGACGTGATTGAGCTATCGGCCCGCTTCGGGGCCATTTTTCCGAAGCCTAACGCAGACGCGATACCGTGAGTCCGAGTTTCCTGCAGGAATGTGTGCGCCCAAAAGGGCAGGTTTGCCCGGGTGCGCACAATGTCGCGAAATGCGCAGGCTTGGGGGCATAGAATCCCATTCAAATAATCCGGCCCGCAGCTGGAGCGAAGGGAGCAGAGGCGATGGGGAGTGCCGTGGATGCGCAGAGCCTGCAAGGGAGTGAAGCCGCGACTTCGTTCCCGTGGGACGCCTTGCTCAAGTGGAGCGCCTTCCTCATCTCCATCGGCGGCCTGGCCCTGCATGTAGCGGGCTCCCGCTATCACGAGGCACGCATCGCAGCCTGGGGGCTGGATGCCGACCTCTTTCCCAAGCCCGTCGAGTGGGTGCTGATGACGGGCTACTACGTCATGGTCGGCGCCATCGCTGACGCGTATCTCTACCTCAAGACCTACTGGTGGAGGTTGGCGTTCTGGGCACTGTGTCTGGCGATAGCCTGTTTTGTCATGGTGATGCTCCGGCTTCAGCAGAAGGACCAGTTACTGAAGCGAGCCGTAGGCGGCTGGATGAAGCGCTGCCCACACTGGATGATGGCTCTAGGCCTTTCGACTTCTTACTTCGCAGCGGTGGGTCTGTTCATTCTGTACGTGCCCTTGCTGTTCGGAACGGTGCTGTATCTCCCTTCACAACTAGGCAAAGAGGCCGGCGACAAGGTCGCAAACGCGCAACTCACTCAGTACAGCGAAGGCTGCGAGACGGGCGTGCTAAAACATCGCTGCATTGTGTTCAAACGAGACGGCTTGCCTGAGCTGAAAGGTTTTCTGGTTGAGAGCTCAGACAGTCAGTTGGTGGTCTATCTGCAGGGGCAGAAGCTGGTGCAGGTGATGAAGAGGGAAGGCGTTGAATTGGTGATGCGAGTGCCGTGATGATGTCGGCGGCTGAGGCAATGTGACGTGGCCTAGAGAAATGCGTTAATGCAAGACCTGCCCCCGAAGACATGACCCCGAAGCCAGAAGCCAGAAATACAAGAAACAAAGGGCGCACGAAGCGCCCCTTTTCCTGTGCAGCGTCGCCTTAGTTCAAAGTCAGCGAAAAAGCAGAAAGCCGAGCACTTTGAATCCCAGGTAGATCAGCAGCGCGTATTTCAGCAGGGTTACGATCAGCGAGACGATGTCGCGGGCCGCAATCGGGACTTCACCCCGGACCTCTGCCGAACGCCCGTTGATAACGAATGGATACTCCTTGTCGCCGCGCTCGACAGACCCAACCCATAGTGGTAGCAGGATGTGTCTGAACTTGACGTCGTCGAGCTGGATGTCCATCGACGTGATCTTTGCATCATCAACACCGGGAATCTTGCGGATGGCGTCTTCAGTCTTCTGCCTGATGCGCTCTTCAAGAAGCTGGCGCCCTCGAGACAGATCCAAGGATGCGTTTTCGATGGGAACGCCCGTGACAAATTCGACACGGTAGGGCTCGAGCTTGTCCAGATGCCAGGGCTCAAGACCATATAACAACGCATGGGGAACCGATTCCGAGGCGGGCACAAGTACGTCATCAAAATGTTTGGAGATCGAGTCGGTGCATGTCGACGTTTCCGTCCGCCCGTTCTCTCCTTCCCTTTCAATCCGCACGCAGTATGTACCGCTGACCCTGGCATCGAAAGTCCAGTACGGAAAGTACACAGGGGCGAGTCGCTTTGCCTTCTGACGTTGCGCTACATCAGCAGGCGTGCTCTTGAGCCATTCGAGAAACATATGCTGTGCTTCAGCGGCATCAACCTGCAGCGGTATCAATGCCGACGGGGCGCTTCCGTTGTTCGCCATGGCCGACTGCGCGACCAGTACGTTCTGGCAATAGGGGCAAGGCAGAGAGCTGGCTTGTAGCGGCAGCACGATATTCGCGCCGCAACCACCACAGGCGACGCTCCTGGGCTTGGGTGGTGCGAGGCTGGCGGCAAAATCCAGTTCCTTCAAGGCCTCCTGCCGCACCAGGGCTCCGGAAGGCGAAACCAGACATTTCGTTTTGCAATACGGGCATTCAAGACGCTCACCGCCGCCGGCGATATAGCGCATCTGCCCCCGGCATTCCGGGCACTTTAAAACACTGTTGTCCATCTACTCCATCCACCCGATTCTTCTGATGTTCCCTGGATTATCTGATTCGGCCTTGCCCATAGCGGGTTGTCGCTCAGATGAAATGCAGGGCCTGATGCAGATCGACTGCAGTGAGGTCATGATGCTGATCCAGCTCGTAGGGTGAATTCGGAGCGTAGCGACTACCCGCCGCGTGCCCCACGAACACGCCTTACGCGTTGGTTGATTCAGCCTTGTAGTGCAGACTTTGCAGGTCAGTGGCGACGTTTATACGAAATGCGTTAATGCAAGACCTGACCCCGGCGCTTTTGCAAGTGGAGCGCCTTTCTCATCACCATCGGCGGCCTCGCCCTGCATGTGGCGGGCTCCCGCTACCACGAGGCACGCATCGCCGCCTGGGGGCTGGATGCCGACCTCTTTCCCAAGCCCGTCGAGTGGGTACTGATGACGGGTTACTACGTCATGATCGGCGCCATCGCCGACGCGTATCTCTATCTCAAGACCTACTGGTGGAAGCTGGCGCTCTGGGGGCTGTGCCTGGCGTCAGCCTGCTTTATCATGGTGATGCTAGTGCTCAATGAGAAGGACCAGGTGCTCAAGCGGACCCTAAGCGCCTGGATGAAACGGTTTCCACGCTGGATGCTGGTTCTGGGGCTCTCGTCTTCCTACTTCGCAGCGGTGGGTCTGTTCATTCTGCACGTGCCCTTGCTGTTCGGAACGGTGCTGTATCTCCCTTCACAACTAGGCAAAGAGGCCGGCGACAAGGTCGCAAACGCGCAACTCACTCAGTACAGCGAAGGCTGCGAGACGGGCGTGCTCAAACATCGCTGCATTGTGTTCAAACGAGACGGCTTGCCTGAGCTGAAAGGTTTTCTGGTTGAGAGCTCAGACAGTCAGTTGGTGGTCTATCTGCCGGGGCAGAAGCTGGTGCAGGTGATGAAGCGGGAAGGCGTTGAATTGGTGATGCGAGTGCCGTGATGATGTCGGCGGCTGAGGCAATGTGACGTGGTCTAGGAAATGCGTTAATGCAAGACCTGACCCCGTCGCCCAGCCCCGCCCGATGCACCCTGCCCGCAAGCCAAACGGGCATCGACCATGTGCCACCCGTGACGGTGGGTTGCTTCGCGAACCCACCCTACGAGGGCAATGTAGGGTGGGTTCGGAGCAAAGCGACAACCCACCGAGTACCCCAGAGCCCACCTTACGCGTTATTTTGATGGCTGAGCGGATGCGTATTGCCGGACGTACAAATCAAGCAAGCCTTTGAGCATATGGTCGGCCGCATCATGTTTTTGCGGATTTCTTAGCTTTGACAGTATGTCCGTTAAAAACTTGGCTGTTATTTTTATAATTATTGAACTGTTTTCGTGTTTGTAAAATTCAAGAAACGCATTCATTTCCTTCCCTTTTTTTAGGAGGTGGTCGCTATCTCGGCAAATTATGAAGGCAAGTTTTCCATACTCTCTGCCAAGGTAGCCGAATACTTGTCGATACTCGGATACGCCGATGTCTTCATAGTTCTTTATTTCAAAGATTATGCTTCGGCTTTTGTAGTCATCGTAAATGCGTTCCCAGAGTTCAGAGCCCTTGTAGTTTGTAGCCACTATGTCTCGTCGTAGAGTTGCGTTCTTGTTCGGATGAAGCTGAATGTTTTTAAGCTTATTGGCAAATGCGATTCTAATCGTCTCGAGGCACCATTCCTCAAATGCGCCGGCGTGTTCGTCGCCACTTTCTATGTTTTTAAGCTTTTCAATTTGTTGACCTAACTTTGCTTTTCTTATCTCTGGCGTGAGAGAGGAAACTGTTATTTCATACTCATCAAATATTTCTTCAGCTTCATTTTGCTCGAACTCTGGGTCGGCAAGATTCAAGGCCGGGGCATAGCAAGGATGAATAAGTAGCCGCTTTTCTGCGACAAACTCTTTGTCTGGATGCTTGCCGTCGTGGCAGAACACGTAGCTCCCTGTCGTGTCTTCGTGTAGGCCGACGAAGCCGACGCTGTATAAAGAGCGCAGTACTTCGGTTGGTGATTTTAGAATTTCTAGATGCTGAGCTGCAGGTGAGGACGAAATCTCAGACTGAAGAACATTTTCGATTCTTGAAAGAGCGTCTTCCACATACATCCTAGACGTCCCTCCGGAGAAGGCTTGTGTTACCACCTCTAGGCCCGGGAATACCGCAGAGTATTCCTTGTGGAGATCGCTCAAGCGAAGGCGAGATATCGCTTTTGCAGCTGCATCTATGTCCTCATCGACGATCTCCTCTCGGTTTTGACGAGAGGCACTTAAGAATGCTTCGTTTAAAAGCGCAAGAATGTCACGGGGGCGATAGAGTGTTAGCCGAAGGCATTTACTAAAGCCAGATTTTTCTTTCAATCCATTGGCTGTGCACTTGTTCCAAACGCGAATATTGTTGTCTATGTCTAGCTTGCGAACGGTTCGAAGGCGACTTGCCACCAAGTTGAGGAGTAAGTGGTAGTCCCAGTGCAGTCGGAGCACTTGTCCTTCGATGTTTCTTGAGAAGTCTTGGTCCCAATGTTCGATGGCCCGGTAGATGTTGTCGCGTAGAAAAACTACGGATCGAATGTTAGGGGATAGACCTTGGATCAAATCCATCGTCCCGTAGACCACTCCGTCAACAATTCCTACGCCGACTTTATCTGGCTCGTATCCCTCATCAAGCCGATCAATCAGAATGCAAAACTTCCTTGGGTACTCGCTGTTAATGCGACTAACTTCTTTCTGTATCGCCTTAATTTCCAAAAAGTGAGCCAGTTCTGCGATGCGCTCTTCGGCAACAGGAACTTGCTTTTCGAGCAGCTTAAGCTTGGTACGAAGTTTGAAAAAAATTGGACTATCACCAGTCCATGCGCTGTTGTGTCGATGAAGTAATTCACTAGAGGCGATTGAGTTTCTGGATTTGTAGTTCTGATGAAATTTGTGAACAATTTCCATCAGTAACGCATACTGCCAGAGGGTTTTGACTGCTGCGCGGGTGTGGGAAACTTGCTCTCCTAGCTGGGCGATAGATGGCCGAATGCCAATTACGTCTTCCTCATTCGGCGCTATCAAAATCACCGAATGTTGGTTGAGATTTTCCCAGTGCCTATGAAGCTTGTTTGTGAGGGCGCTTTTGCCCGTTCCGCGTCTGCCAACGACGACAATTTTGTCGTCAGTTTCAACAAGCGTTCGGTAATCAGGTGTTTCAACAAACACCGTTTCAAGCATCGCACCGTCATGTTCAGCGCGTATGTCACCGAGGATGTTTGCTTTGGCCATGTTTGTACACTTGATTGATATTGGTAGAACCGGATGTCGTGAATTTAACGCGAAATCGGCTTATACCTAATCCGCTTAGGCTTGGCCGCCTCTTCACCCAACCTCTTCTTCTTGTCCTCTTCATACTCCGCGTAGTTGCCCGCAAAGAACGTCCATTGCGAGTCGCCTTCACACGCAAGGATGTGGGTGGCGATGCGGTCGAGGAACCAGCGGTCGTGTGAGGTGACCATCACGCAGCCGGAGAATTCGAGCAGGGCGTCTTCGAGGGCTCGCAGGGTTTCGACGTCGAGGTCGTTTGACGGTTCGTCGAGCAGCAGCACGTTGCCGCCTTCGACCAGGGTCTTGGCGAGGTGCAGGCGGCCGCGTTCACCGCCGGAGAGGTTGCCGACGATCTTGGCCTGGTCGCCGCCCTTGAAGTTGAAGCGGCCGATGTAGGCGCGGCTGGGCATTTCGAATTTGCCGACCGTGAGGATGTCGGCGCCTTCGGCGATGGCTTCGAAGACGGTCTTCTTGTCGTCAAGGCCTTCGCGCGTCTGATTCACGGCGGCGATCTTGACGGTGGGGCCGGTGATGATTTCGCCACTGTCCGGTTTTTCCATGCCCTGGATCATGCGGAACAGCGTGGACTTGCCGGCGCCGTTGGGGCCGATGACGCCGACGATGGCGCCGGGGGGAATCTGGAAGCTGAGGTTGTCGATGAGCAGGCGATCACCGAAGCCCTTGCTGACGCCGTTGAATTCGATGACCTGGTTGCCGAGGCGCTCGCCGGGGGGGATGAAGATTTCCTGCGTTTCGTTGCGCTTCTGGTATTCGACGCTGGACATTTCTTCGTAGCGGGCGAGACGCGCCTTGCTCTTGCTCTGGCGCGCCTTGGCGCCTTGGCGCACCCATTCGAGTTCCTGCTTCATGGCCTTGCGGTGGGCGTTTTCCTGCTTCTCTTCCTGCGCGAGGCGGGCTTCCTTCTGCTCCAGCCATTCGGAGTAGTTGCCCTTCCAGGGGATGCCTTC
Source organism: Viridibacterium curvum (assembly GCF_039544165.1). Classification (NCBI taxonomy): domain Bacteria; kingdom Pseudomonadati; phylum Pseudomonadota; class Betaproteobacteria; order Rhodocyclales; family Rhodocyclaceae; genus Viridibacterium; species Viridibacterium curvum. Next base: position 2,495 of record NZ_BAABLD010000011.1, on the reverse strand, counting down.
GCCGCGGTCGAGTTCGAGAATCCATTCGGCGGCGTTGTCGAGGAAGTAGCGGTCGTGGGTGACGGCGACGACGGTGCCGGGGAAGCGCACCAGGAACTGCTCCAGCCATTCGACCGATTCGGCGTCGAGGTGGTTGGTGGGCTCGTCGAGCAGCAGCATGTCGGGCTTGCTGAGCAGCAGCTTGCACAGGGCGACGCGGCGCTTTTCACCGCCGGAGAGCGGGCCGATCTTGGCGTCCCACGGCGGGATGCGCAGGGCGTCGGCGGCGATTTCGAGTTGGGTCTCGATGTCGGCACCGCTGGTGGCGATGATGTTCTCGTACTTGGCCTGCAGCTCGGCGAGCTTGTCGAAGTCGGCATCGGGCTCGGCATACGCTGCATAGACTTCCTCGAGCTTCTGCTTGGCTTCCATGACTTCGCCGAGCGCGGATTCGACTTCTTCGCGCACGGTCTTGTTTGGGTCGAGCTGGGGCTCTTGCGCGAGGTAGCCAATGCTCATGTTGGGCTGCCACTGGACTTCGCCGTCGTATTCCTTATCGACGCCGGCCATGATCTTGAGGACCGTGGACTTGCCGGAGCCGTTGAGGCCCAGCAGGCCGATCTTGGCGCCGGGGAAGAAGGAGAGGGAGATGTCCTTGATGATCTGACGCTTCGGGGGAACGATCTTGTTCACCTTCAGCATTGACATTACGTATTGAGCCATGGGTTCTCGTGCGGGCTTCCCAGAATCGCTTCCATCGTTGTTGCGCCTCCTTGCCGTACCAAGACGTACTGCGCGTTTTGGTAACTGCGTCGGCGCGCCTAGCCGGAAGGGTTTCTGGAACTTCCCTGTGGGTTGATGAGAAAGGCGTAAGGATACCTTGTGGCTGCGTGGCGGGTCTTGCGAGGGGGGCGGGGATTTGCCTTCTCCCGGCCCTGACGGGCCACCCTCTTCGTAATGCCCTCTCCCCCAGCCCCTCTCCCGCTACACGGGCGAGGGGAGCAGCGAGCGGCTGTGCCGCGCATGAAGCTGGAGGGCAGGGCAGTGGCTTGGTCCTCAGCGGGTTGCCGTACGTACCAAAGGGCAAAAGGCCTTTGCATACAGGGCTTTAAGGTTGCTTTAAGGTTTGCTTAACGAAGATTTAGGAGTGTGTGGCGCGGCGACTCCCTACATTGGCATCACTGCAGCGGGCGGCATCTGGCGGCCTGCGGAAAGGCAGCTTCATCGTGATGTCAGTGATCATTTTCAGTTCTGAAAGGGAGTTCAAACATGCAAACCAATGCGCAACAGATAGCCGCCACGCAATCGGCGACGGGGCGTTTCAACATCTACAACTTTCCGCACAAGGGGCTGCGTCTGCTGATGCAGCACACCCTGCACGGCGTGGGCAGCTGCGACTGGCAGGACGCCAGCGAGACAGCCGAGACGCTGACTGCCGTGCGCACCCTGCTGGAGGTGATGACGGGGCATCTGCATCACGAGAATGCGTTCATCCACGTGGCGATGGAGGCGCGTCAGCCGGGCTCGACCCGTCATGGTGCGGGCGAGCACGTAGCGCATGAGCAGGCCATCGCCGCGCTGCATGCCGAAGTGACTGCGCTGGAGCAGGCGGCAGACGATGCGCGTGATGCTTTGGGGTACCACCTGTACACGCGGCTGTCGCTGTTCGTGGCCGAGAACCTGGAGCACATGGCGATGGAAGAGCGCGATCACAATGCGGTGCTGTGGGCGAACTATGCCGATGACGAGATTCTCGACATCGAGCGTCGTCTGGTCAGTGCGATTCCGCCAGAGAAGGCAGCGTTGATGCTGCCCTGGATGGTGCAGGCGGCCAATGCGGGCGAGCGTGCGGGTTTTCTGTGTGCCGTGCGACCGGGCATGCCGGCCGAGGCCTTTGATGGTTTGCTGTCGGAATGCCGTGCGCTGCTGTCGCCGCGCGCCTGGGCCAAGCTGGAGGCGGCGCTGCGTGGTGGGGTGGTGGTGGCTGCTTGAGGGGGTGACCCCTCTCCCGGCCCTGACGGGCCAGCCTCTACGCCATGCCCTCTCCCCCAACCCCTCTCCCGCTTGCGGGAGAGGGGAGCTTCATGCGGCTGCGCCGTGCATAAAGCTGGAGGGAACGGCGGGGTGCCTGATCGGGGGAGTGGAAACCTCTTGCCGACCCTTCAGGCGCCAGACGTCCATGTCGTCGTTCCCGCGCAGGCGGGAACCCAGTGTCTTGAACCGTCGCTGGATTCCCGCCTTCGCGGGAATGACGAGTTATCGAGAACGGGTTGCTTTTCAGGCTTCTGTGGTGAGGCGTTGGCGGCCTGATCTGGGACGTGCGGAAACCTCTTGCCGGCCCTTCATGCCGACCCTTCAGGCGCCAGACGTCCATGTCGTCGTTCCCGCGAAGGCGGGAACCCAGTGTCTTGACCGTCGCTGGATTCCCGCCTTCGCGGGAATGACGAGTTATCGAGAACGGGTTGCTTTTCAGGCTTCTGTGGTGAGGCGTTGGCGGCCTGATCTGGGACGTGCGG
>NZ_BAABLD010000010.1:0-174548 GCF_039544165.1 Viridibacterium curvum | reverse complement strand
CAAGCTGATTGCTCCGATCGCCATGGAAGAGGGTCTGCGCTTCGCCATCCGTGAAGGCGGTCGTACCGTCGGCGCCGGCGTCGTGGCAAAGATCATCGAGTAATTTGTACCAGGGCGGCGGGCGTGTAGAGTACCCGCCGCTTTCTCGTTCTTTCGCTCTTTTGCTCTTTAGGAATAATCATGGCAAACCAGAAAATCCGCATCCGCCTCAAGGCTTTCGACTATCGCCTTATCGATCAGTCGGCCCTCGAAATCGTTGATACCGCCAAACGTACTGGTGCCGTCGTTCGCGGCCCCGTGCCCCTGCCGACTCGTATTGAGCGGTTCAACATCCTGCGCTCGCCGCACGTCAATAAGACTTCGCGCGACCAATTTGAAATTCGTACCCACCAGCGCCTGATGGACATCATTGACCCGACCGACAAAACGGTTGACGCCCTGATGAAGCTCGATCTGCCCGCCGGCGTGGATGTGGAAATCAAGCTGCAATAAAGACAGCTTGCTTTTTGTATTGAAAGCCCGCTAGAATCGTGGGCTCAGTGCATTCTTTGTTTGTGAGTGCATGTATTGATGTTGTCTTATTGGCGATCCGGTCAATCGAAACCGGGTCATAGGAGAAAAAAATGAGTCTAGGCCTTGTCGGTCGCAAGGTCGGCATGACTCGCATTTTTGCCGAGGACGGCGCGTCCGTTCCGGTGACTGTGCTTGACGTGTCGAACAACCGTGTGACCCAGATCAAGACGCCTGAAACGGACGGATACTCCGCTGTTCAGGTTGCGTACGGCACTCGTCGTGCCTCTCGCGTTAACAAGGCGCTTGCTGGTCATCTCGCCAAGGCGGGTGTTGAGGCTGGTAGCGTCATGCGCGAGTTTGCCGTCTCCACCGAGCAGTTGGGTGGCTACAAGGCGGGTGATGTCATCAGCGTAGAAATCTTTGCTGTCGGTCAGAAGGTGGATGTCACCGGTACGTCGATTGGTAAGGGTTATGCCGGTACCATCAAGCGTCACAACTTCTCGTCAAACCGCGCCACGCACGGTAACTCGCGCAGCCATAATGTGCCGGGTTCCATCGGTATGGCGCAGGATCCGGGTCGGGTGTTTCCTGGCAAGCGCATGACGGGTCATCTCGGTGCGGCCAAGGCGACGGTGCAGAATCTGGAAGTCGTGCGCGTGGACGCTGAGCGCGGCCTGCTTCTCGTCAAGGGCGCTGTGCCTGGCTCGGATGGTGGCGACGTCGTAGTTCGCCCGGCCGTGAAGAGCTGATCGGAGACGCCATGGAACTGAAACTGATTAATGATCAAGGCGCTGCTGCTTCGACGCTGCAAGCTTCGGATGCGCTGTTTGGTCGTGAATACAACGAGGCGCTGATTCATCAGCTCGTTGTGGCTTATCAAGCCAATGCGCGTTCTGGTAACCGTGCTCAGAAGGATCGTGGCGAAGTGTCGCACACGACCAAGAAGCCTTTCCGTCAGAAGGGTACGGGCAATGCGCGTGCCGGTATGAGCTCCTCGCCGCTGTGGCGTGGTGGTGGCCGCATTTTCCCGAACCGTCCGGACGAAAACTTTAGCCAGAAGGTCAATCGCAAGATGTACCGCGCTGGCATGGCGTCGATCTTGTCGCAGTTGGTGCGTGAAGATCGCCTGGCTGTCGTCGAGAGCGTTTCGCCCGAGGCACCGAAGACCAAACTTTTCGCGCAGAAGCTCAAGGGCTACGGCGTTGAGTCCGTCCTCGTGATCACTGACGAAGTTGACGAGAATCTGTATCTCTCGTCGCGTAATCTGCCCAATGTGCTCGTGCTCGCCGCACACGAAGCTGATCCGGTTTCTCTGGTTCGCTTCCCTCGCGTGCTGATTACCCGCGCTGCGGTCGCAAAGATGGAAGAGGTGTGGCAATGAGCTTCAGCCAAGAGCGACTGATGCAGGTGCTGCTCGCACCGCAGATCTCGGAAAAAGCCACCAGCGTGGCCGACAAGAACGAGCAAGTGATCTTCCGCGTTGCGTCTGATGCGACCAAGCCGGAGATCAAGGCCGCTGTTGAACTGTTGTTCAAGGTGCAGGTCGAGTCCGTGCAGACGTTGAATGTCAAGGGCAAGGTCAAGCGTTTTGGTCGTACGACTGGTCAACGCAAGGGCTGGAAGAAGGCGTTTGTGTGCCTGAAGCCGGGCCAGGAACTGAATTTTGAAGGGGGGGCCGCCTGATGCTGGTCAAGGTCAAACCGACATCCCCGGGTCGTCGCGGCCTCGTAAAGGTTGTCAACCCGAACCTGTACAAGGGTCGTCCTGAGGCTTCGCTGGTTGAAAGCCAGTCGAAAACCGCCGGCCGTAACAACAACGGCCGCATCACTACCCGTCACAAGGGCGGTGGTCACAAGCAGCACTACCGCCTCGTTGATTTCAAGCGCAACAAGGATGGCATTCCGGGCAAGATCGAGCGCCTCGAATACGATCCGAACCGTACCGCGCACATCGCGCTGGTGCTGTACAAGGACGGTGAGCGTCGCTACATCATCGCCCCGAAGGGTGCCGTGGTCGGCCAAGACATCATGTCCGGCTCCGAAGCCCCCATCAAGTCGGGCAATGCACTGCCGATCCGTAATATCCCTGTGGGTACGACGATTCACTGCGTCGAGATCCTCCCTGGCAAGGGGGCGCAACTGGCGCGTTCGGCTGGCACCTCGGTGCAACTGCTGGCGCGTGAAGGTTCGTACGCTCAGCTGCGGTTGCGTTCCGGCGAAATCCGTCGTGTGCACGTTGAGTGCCGCGCGACGATCGGTGAAGTTGGCAACGAAGAAAACAACCTCCGCAAGATCGGCAAGGCCGGCGCACAACGCTGGCGCGGTATCCGCCCGACGGTGCGTGGTGTGGTCATGAACCCGGTCGACCACCCGCACGGTGGTGGTGAAGGCAAGACGGGTGAGGGCCGTGTGCCGGTCAGTCCGTGGGGTCTGCCGACCAAGGGTTACCGTACGCGCAGCAACAAGCGTACGGACACCATGATCGTTCAGCGTCGTCACAAGCGTTAAGGGGTAGTCAATGGCTCGTTCTATTAAAAAAGGCCCGTTTGTAGACGCCCACTTGCTGAAGAAAGTGGACGCTGCGGTGAGCGCCAATGACAAGCGTCCGATCAAGACCTGGTCGCGTCGTTCCACTGTTCTGCCGGAGTTCGTCGGTCTGACGATCGCTGTGCACAACGGTCGTCAACACATTCCCGTCTATGTTTCTGAAAACATGGTCGGTCACAAGCTCGGCGAATTCGCGCTGACGCGTACCTTCAAGGGTCACGCCGCCAGCAAGAAGGCCAAGAAGTAAGAGGTGATCATGGAAACCAATGCCATTTTGCGTGGTGTGCGCTTGTCGGCCCAGAAGGGTCGCCTGGTTGCAGACCTCGTGCGCGGCAAGCCTGTGGATCAGGCCCTGAACATTCTGGCGTTCTCCCCGAAGAAGGGTGCAACGATCATCAAGAAGGTTCTGGAGTCTGCGATCGCCAACGCCGAGCACAACGACGGCGCTGATATCGATGCGCTGAAGATCAAGACCATTCATGTGGAAAAGGCGACTTCGCTGAAGCGTTTCACGGCCCGCGCAAAGGGTCGTGGCAATCGCATCGAGAAACAGACCTGCCACATTTACGTGACTGTCGGGGAATAAGGGGAACTCATGGGACAGAAGATTCATCCGACCGGGTTCCGCCTCGCGGTCACGCGTGACTGGAGTTCGCGTTGGTACGCCAATAGCCAGAACTTCGGCCGCATGCTGCAAGAGGACATCAAGGTTCGCGAGCATCTCTCGAAGAAGCTGTCGCACGCTTCCGTCGGTCGTGTGCTGATCGAACGTCCGGCCAAGAACGCACGCATCACCGTTTTCTCGGCTCGTCCGGGTGTGGTGATCGGCAAGAAGGGCGAGGACATCGAGCAGCTCAAGAGCGATCTGCAGAAGATCATGGGCGTGCCGGTGCACGTCAATATCGAAGAGATCCGCAAGCCGGAAGTCGACGCGCAACTGATCGCCGACTCGATCGCTCAGCAGCTCGAAAAGCGCATCATGTTCCGCCGCGCGATGAAGCGTGCGATGCAGAACGCCATGCGTCTGGGCGCCCTGGGCATCAAGATCATGAGCTCTGGCCGTCTGAACGGTGCTGAAATTGCTCGTACCGAGTGGTATCGCGAAGGCCGTGTGCCGCTGCACACGCTGCGCGCCGATATCGACTACGGCACCTCTGAAGCCCGCACTACCTACGGCCTGATCGGCATCAAGGTCTGGGTGTACAAGGGTGAGCACGCCAAGGGTGGTGAAGTTGCTGCCGCACCGGAAGCGAATGACAACGAGGCCCGTCGTGGCCGTCGTCCCGCTCGTAACGAGGGGGAAGCCAAGCCCGCCGCACGTCGTACCGTGCGCAAGAGCCCGGGCGTGAAGACCGCAGGAGCAAGCGATGCTGCAGCCGAATAGAAGGAAATACCGCAAGGAACAGAAGGGCCGTAACAAGGGTGTCGCAACCCGCGGCGCTTCCGTTAGCTTCGGTGAATATGGTCTCAAGGCAATCGGCCGTGGTCGTCTGACGGCACGCCAGATCGAATCGGCACGTCGTGCCATGACCCGTCACATCAAGCGTGGTGGGCGTATCTGGATCCGGATCTTCCCGGACAAACCGATTTCCAAGAAGCCTGCTGAAGTCCGTATGGGTAACGGTAAGGGTAATCCGGAGTACTGGGTCGCAGAGATCCAGCCGGGCAAGGTGCTTTACGAAATGGACGGCGTTGATGAAACGCTGGCTCGCGAAGCATTCCGTCTGGCCGCTGCCAAGCTGCCGCTTGAAACCGCGTTCGTCACGCGGCACGTTGGAGTCTGATCATGAAGGCGAGTGATCTGCGCGCCAAGAGCGCCGAAGAGCTGCAGACCGAATTGCTCGGTCTGCTGAAAGAACAGTTTTCGCTGCGCATGCAGCACGCTACGCAGCAGCTGGGCAATAGCGCGCAACTGGGCCGTGTCCGCCGTGACATCGCCCGTGTGCGCACGATCCAGCGTCAGCTGGCCAACTCATCGGCCAAATAAGGGGCGCCGTAATGACAGAACAGAATCAAGCCGTCGTGCGCCGCACCCTGGTGGGCCGCGTCGTCAGCGACAAGATGAACAAGACCGTCACGGTGCTCATTGAGCGTCGCGTGAAGCACCCGCTCTACGGCAAAGTCATCATCCGTTCCAACAAATATCACGCACACGTTGAAGGCGGCATTGCTGCTGAAGGCGACCTGGTTGAGATCGAAGAGTGCCGTCCGATCTCCAAAACCAAGAGCTGGCGTGTCACCAAGGTTGTCGAGAAGGCTCAGGCCGCTTGATAATCTGCAAGGGGTTGCAAACAGCCCCTTGCAAAAGTTTCAAAAGCCGGACATAATCGCCGGCTCATTTCCCTGCGGTGTTCGTGGGGGCAATTTCCCGGACGGGATCCAAGACTGGGTGCTTCGTTGTGAAGCGCTTCAAGTTGGATGGAGTTTAAAAAATGATCCAAATGCAGTCGATACTCGACGTGGCCGATAACACCGGCGCGCGTTCGGTCATGTGCATCAAGGTGCTGGGTGGGTCCAAGCGTCGCTATGCGGGCGTTGGTGACATCATCAAAGTCAGCATCAAGGATGCAGCGCCTCGTGGGCGTGTCAAGAAGGGTGATGTGTACAGCGCCGTGGTTGTGCGTACTGCCAAGGGCGTGCGCCGTCCTGATGGTTCGCTGATCAAGTTCGACAAGAACGCCGCTGTGCTGCTCAACAACAAGCTGGAGCCGATTGGCACTCGTATCTTTGGGCCCGTTACGCGCGAGTTGCGTGGCGAGCGCTTCATGAAGATCGTGTCTCTGGCGCCGGAAGTTCTCTGAGGAGCTGGTAATGGACAAGATCCGCAAAGGGGACGAAGTCATCGTCCTGACGGGTAAGGACAAGGGCAAGCGCGGTGCGGTTGCTCGCCGCGTGTCGGCTGACTATGTGGTCGTCGATGGCGTCAATCGCGTCAAGAAGCATGTGAAGCCGAACCCGGTCAAGGGTCAGGTGGGTGGCATTGTCGAGAAGGAACTGCCGATTCATGTGTCGAACGTCGCGCTGTTCAATCCGGCGACGCAAAAGGCTGATCGCGTTGGCTTCAAGCTTGAGGGCGAAAAGAAGGTCCGCTTCTTTAAGTCGAATGGCGCGCTGGTAGGCGCTTAAGGAACTGTCATGGCTCGTCTGCAAGACTATTACAAGGCTACGGTTGTGCCGGAACTGCTCAAACAGTTTGGTTACAAGTCCATCATGGAAGTGCCGCGCATCGACAAAATCACCCTGAACATGGGTGTTGGTGAAGCGGTTGGCGACAAGAAGGTGCTGGATCATGCTCTGGGTGATCTGACGAAGATCGCTGGCCAGAAGCCGGTTACGACCAAGGCCAAGAAGTCCATCGCTGGCTTCAAGATCCGTGAGGGTTATCCGATCGGCTGCATGGTGACCCTGCGTGGTCCCCGCATGTTTGAATTCCTGGATCGCCTGATCACTATCGCCATGCCGCGTATCCGCGATTTCCGCGGTATTCAGGGCAAGGGTTTTGATGGTCGCGGCAACTACAACCTCGGTGTGAAAGAGCAGATCATTTTCCCCGAGATTGAATACGACAAGATTGACGCGCTGCGTGGGCTGAACATCAGCATCACGACGACCGCAAAGAACGATGCCGAAGCGCGCGCGCTGCTGGCTGCGTTCAAGTTCCCGTTCAAGAACTGAGGCTCACATGGCAAAACTGTCACTGATCAATCGTGAAGAGAAGCGCCGCAAGCTGGCTGACAAGTTTGCTGCCAAGCGCAAGTCGCTCAACGATGTCATCAACGATGCCTCGCGTTCCGACGAAGAGCGTCATGCTGCCCGTCTGAAGCTGCAGCAGCTTCCGCGTAATGCCGCTCCGACGCGTCAACGCAATCGCTGCGAAATCACCGGTCGTCCCCGCGGCGTGTTCCGCAAGTTTGGCCTGTGCCGTTTGAAGATTCGCGAAGCCGCATTCCGTGGAGAGATCCCCGGCATGACCAAGGCGAGCTGGTAAGGAGATCGAAGAATGAGTATGTCCGATCCGATCGCCGATATGCTGACGCGCATTCGCAACGCTCAGATGTCCGAGAAGGCTGCTGTTGTCATGCCCTCATCGAAGCTGAAGGTTGCCATCGCCAAGGTGTTGAAGGACGAAGGTTATATCGAGGATTTCGCTGTCCGCGGCGAAGCTGCCAAGAGCGAGCTGCACATTGCTCTGAAGTACTACGCGGGTCGTCCCGTCATTGAGCGCATCGAACGCGTCAGCCGTCCTGGCCTGCGCGTTTACAAGGGTAGCGATGAGCTGCCGCGCGTGATGAACGGTCTGGGTGTTGCCATCGTGTCGACGCCGTCTGGCGTCATGACCGATCGCCGCGCACGCGCCACGAATGTTGGCGGCGAAGTTCTCTGCATCGTCGCGTAAGGAGATAAGCATGTCGCGTGTTGCAAAGAATCCGGTTGCACTGCCTTCGGGCGTGGATGCAACCATCGCTGCCGGTGAAATCGTCATCAAGGGCGCGCTGGGTACCCTGAAGCAGCGCATCCACCCGTCGGTGACGGTCGCGCGTGAGGGTGCAAACCTGGTTATCAAGGCTGTCGACGGTGCCGTTAACGCCAACGCGCTGTCCGGTACGACGCGTGCTGTCATCAACAACATGGTGACCGGTGTGAGCAAGGGCTTTGAGCGTAAGCTGAACCTGGTGGGCGTGGGTTACCGCGCTCAAGCCCAGGGCGACAAGCTCAACTTGACGCTGGGTTTCTCACACCCTGTCGTGCATCAGATGCCGGCCGGTGTGAAGGTGGAAACGCCGACGCAGACCGAGATCGTCATCAAGGGTGTCGACAAGCAGCAAGTGGGTCAGGTGGCCGCAGAAGTGCGCGCCTATCGTTCGCCTGAGCCGTACAAAGGCAAGGGCGTGCGGTATTCCGACGAAGTCGTGGTCATCAAAGAGACCAAGAAGAAGTAAGGGCGAATGTCATGAACAAGAAAGAAGCACGTTTGCGCCGGGCCCGCAAAACTCGCGCCCGTATCGCCGAGCTGAAGGTTGCCCGTCTGACGGTGTTCCGTTCCAACCTGCACATCTATGCGCAGGTGATTTCCGACTGCGGCTCCAAGGTTCTGGCTTCGGCCTCGACCGTCGAGCCAACGGTGCGTGGCCAGGTGGCCAACGGCGGCAACGTCGCAGCAGCAACCGCCGTCGGCAAGCTGATTGCCGAACGCGCAGTGGCAGCGGGCGTCCAGACGGTCGCATTCGACCGTGCCGGTTTCCAGTATCACGGTCGCGTCAAGGCTCTGGCCGAAGCGGCGCGTGAAGGCGGCCTCAAGTTCTAAGCGAGAAGACTCATGGCTAAGCAAGAAAGAAAGAAACCGCAGGCGCAAGAAGAGCGCGATGATGGCCTGCGCGAAAAGATGGTTTCCATCAATCGTGTCACCAAGGTGGTGAAGGGTGGCCGTATTCTCGGCTTCGCAGCACTGACTGTCGTTGGTGATGGCGATGGCGCTGTTGGCATGGGCAAGGGTAAGTCACGTGAAGTGCCCGTCGCTGTACAGAAGGCAATGGACGAAGCGCGTCGCAAGATGGGCAAGGTTTCGCTCAAGAACGGTACCGTTCAGCACTCCGTCATCGGACGTCATGGCGCATCCGTGGTGCTCATTCAGCCGGCTCCGAGCGGTACCGGCATCATCGCTGGCGGTGCAATGCGCGCCGTCTTCGAAGTGATGGGCGTGACCGACGTGATCGCCAAGTGCTTGGGCTCGACCAATCCTTACAATGTCGTCCGCGCTACGCTGGACGGTGTGTTCAAGATCAACACCCCTGCCGAGATTGCCGCAAAGCGTGGCAAGACGGTGGAAGAGATTCTGGGGTAATCATGGCCGACAAGAAGATTCGTGTGACGCTCGTCAAGAGCATCATCGGCACCAAGGAGTCGCATCGTGCAACGGTGCGCGGTCTGGGCCTGCGTCGTCTGAACCATACGGTTGAACTGGAAGATACGCCCGCTGTGCGCGGCATGATCACCAAGGTCGCCTACCTCGTGAAGTGGAGTGCTTGATGGATCTCAATAACCTGAAGCCCGCTGATGGCGCCAAGCGTGAGCGTCGTCGTGTCGGCCGCGGCATCGGTAGCGGTCTGGGCAAGACCTGTGGTCGTGGCCACAAGGGTCAGAAATCGCGTGCCGGTGGTTTCCACAAGGTCGGTTTTGAAGGCGGTCAGATGCCTATGCAACGTCGTCTGCCGAAGCGTGGCTTCGTGTCGCTGACGGCTGCTCGCAACGCCGAAGTGCGTCTGTCCGAGATCAACGATCTGCCGATCGACGAAATCGATCTGCTGTCGCTCAAGCAAGCCGGCATTGTTCCGGGTGATGCGTTGTCTGCCAAGGTCATCCTGTCGGGCGCCATTTCCCGCAAGGTTTCGTTGCGCGGTGTCTCAGCAACCAAGGGCGCGAAGGCCGCTATCGAAGCGGCTGGCGGCTCTGTAGCCTGATAACGGACTCGGAAAAGCTACGTGGCTAACCAGACTGCAACGCTGGGCAAGAGTGGGAAATTCGCGGACCTGAAGAAGCGTCTGTTGTTTCTGCTCGGCGCTCTAGTGGTGTATCGCATCGGCGCACACATCCCTGTGCCGGGCATTGATCCAGATGTGCTTGCCAAGATGTTTGAGGCGCAGAAGGGTGGCATCCTCGGGGTGCTTAATCTCTTCTCCGGCGGAGCCTTGTCACGCTTCACGATCTTTGCGTTAGGCATCATGCCGTACATCTCGGCATCTATCATCATGCAGCTGCTGACGATTGCGTCGCCGGCTCTGGAGGCCCTCAAGAAGGAGGGGGAGGCTGGTCGTCGCAAGATGACTCAGTACACGCGATACGGCACGGTGGCATTGGCGTTGTTCCAGGCAGTCAGTATTTCGGTGATGCTTGAGCAGCAGGCTGGTCTGGTGATGAATCCCGGTCTGATGTTCACGATCACTACTGTGACGACGCTGGTGACTGGCACGCTGTTCCTGATGTGGCTGGGGGAGCAGATCACCGAGCGCGGTATTGGCAACGGTATCTCGATCATCATTTTTGGCGGCATTGCAGCGGGTTTGCCGACGTCGCTAGGCGGCCTGTTTGATCTGGTTCACACCGGTGCGATGCACCCGTTGGTCGCCATTATCGTCTGCCTCTTGGTGGCCGGGGTGACGGCAGGTGTCGTGTTTGTTGAGCGTGGTCAGCGCAAGATTCTGGTGAATTACGCAAAGCGTCAGGTAGGTAACAAGGTTTACGGCGGACAGAGTTCGCATCTGCCGCTGAAGCTGAACATGTCGGGTGTGATTCCGCCGATCTTCGCATCCTCGATCATCCTGTTTCCCGCAACGGCGGCACAGTGGGTGGGTAGCTCCGACAATATGCGTTGGTTGAAGGATCTGGCGGCTGGCTTGTCGCCTGGGCAGCCTGTCTACATCCTGTTGTATTCGCTGGCGATTGTTTTCTTCTGCTTCTTTTACACCGCGTTGGTGTTCAACTCGAAGGAGACAGCGGACAACCTGAAGAAGTCTGGAGCGTTCGTGCCTGGTATCCGTCCGGGCGAGCAGACCGCTCGCTACATCGACCGGATTCTGATGCGACTCACGCTGGCTGGAGCGGTGTACATCACGGTGGTGTGTCTGATTCCCGAATTTCTGATCCTGCGCTGGAATGTACCGTTCTACTTCGGTGGCACTTCGCTGTTGATCATTGTCGTTGTGACCATGGATTTCATGGCCCAAGTGCAGGCATACATCATGTCGCACCAGTACGAAAGCCTGCTGAAAAAGGCAAATTTCAAGGGCGGTGCGGCCCTGCCGGTGAAGTAACCGTATGTCGAAGGAAGATGTGATCGAAATGCAGGGTGAGGTTACTGAAACCCTGCCGAACGCGACCTTCAGGGTCAAGCTGGAAAACGGGCACATGGTGTTGGGCCACATTTCGGGAAAGATGCGGATGCACTACATCCGGATTCTTCCTGGAGACAAAGTGACGGTCCAGCTTACGCCATATGACCTCACGAAGGGCCGGATTACCTTCCGGGCCAAGTGAGAAAGATTGTTGAGGAGTTGAAAAATGCGAGTACAAGCTTCGGTTAAGCAAATTTGCCGTAAGTGCAAGATCATCCGCCGCAAAGGTGTGGTTCGTGTGATTTGTGAAGATCCACGCCACAAGCAGCGTCAGGGTTGATAGCGGCACTGCTGTTTGCTAAAATCGTTTGTTTCGCTTCTTGCGCCGTGAGGCGTTGAAGCGGCAGGTCTGGTGACAGCCTGCCAAGAACTGCAAAAAGTGGCCTCAAAGGCCCAGTGAAAGGTTAAAAGTCATGGCCCGGATTGCTGGTGTAAACATTCCGAACCACAAGCACGCTGAGATTGCACTGACCGCCATTTACGGCGTCGGTCGCACGCGTGCACAAAAGGTTTGCGACGCTGCAGGAGTTTCGCGCAGCGCGAAAGTGAAGGACCTCACCGAAGAGCAGATGGAACGTCTGCGTGATGAAGTGGGTAAGTTCACGGTCGAAGGCGACCTGCGCCGGGAAGTGACCATGAACATCAAGCGCCTGATGGACTTGGGCTGCTACAGGGGTTTGCGTCATCGTCGCGGCTTGCCTTGCCGTGGCCAACGTACCCGCACGAATGCTCGTACCCGCAAGGGCCCGCGCAAGACGATCGCTGGCAAGAAGTAATCAGGAATAAGACATGGCAAAGACTGCTGCGAAGGTTCGCAAGAAGGTCAAGAAGAACGTTGCCGAAGGCATCGCGCACGTTCACGCTTCCTTCAACAATACGATCATCACGATCACCGATCGTCAGGGCAACGCGCTGTCCTGGGCTACTTCTGGTGGCGCAGGCTTCAAGGGCTCACGCAAGAGCACGCCGTTCGCTGCGCAGGTGGCTGCCGAAGCCGCCGGCAAGGCCGCACTGGAGTGCGGTGTAAAGAATCTGGAAGTGCGCATCAAGGGTCCCGGCCCTGGCCGTGAGTCGGCTGTCCGTGCACTCAACGCGCTCGGGATGAAGATTACTTCGATCACCGATATCACCCCGATCCCGCACAACGGCTGCCGTCCGCCGAAGCGCCGCCGCATCTAAGAAGGAGTAACAAGTGGCTCGCAATCTCGACCCCAAGTGCCGTCAGTGCCGTCGCGAAGGTGAAAAGCTCTTCCTGAAGGGCGAAAAGTGCTTTACCGACAAGTGCGCCATTGAGCGTCGTGCGTACGCTCCTGGCCAACACGGACAAAAATCTGGCCAACGTCTGTCTGGCTATGGCCAGCAACTGCGCGAAAAGCAGAAGATCCGCCGCATTTACGGCGTGCTCGAGCGTCAATTCCGCAAGACCTATTTCGAAGCTGACCGCAAGAAGGGTCAGACAGGTGAAAACCTGCTGCAACTGCTGGAAGGTCGTCTGGATGCTGTCGCATACCGCATGGGCTTCGGTGCTTCGCGTGCAGAAGCTCGTCAGGTGGTTCGCCATAATGGCGTGCTGGTCAACGGCAAGCGTGTAAACATTCCTTCCTACACGTTGCGCCCCGGTGACGTGGTCCAGCTGGCCGAAGCCTCTAAGGGTCATCTGCGTGTGAAGGCTGCTCTGGAAGCTGCTGAAGGTCGTGGTTTCCCGGAATGGCTGGAAGTGGATGCCAAGGCTGGCAAGGGTGTGTTCAAGGCTTATCCGCAACGTGCGGAACTGCCTTCAACCATCAACGAGAGCCTCGTGGTCGAACTCTACTCGCGCTGATTGGCGCGAGTTTTCTGACCCGTTTCCTTGTCCTCAAGGTTTCCTTCAAGAAGGATAAGCAATGCAGAGTAACAGCCTGTTGAAGCCGCGCATCATTGACGTCCAGAACGTTTCTCCGGTTCACGCCCAGGTGGTGATGGAGCCGTTCGAGCGTGGCTACGGCCACACGCTGGGCAATGCGCTGCGTCGCATCCTGCTGTCGTCGCTTCCGGGCCATGCGGCCACTGAAGTGTCGATTGATGGCGTGCTGCACGAGTACTCGACCATTGATGGTGTGCGCGAAGATGTCGTGGACATCCTGCTGAACCTCAAGGGTGTCGTGTTCAAGCTGCACAGCCGTAGCGATACCATCGTCCGTCTGTCGAAGTCGGGTGAAGGTGTGGTCAAGGCCTCGGATATTGAAGTCTCGCATGACGTCGAGATCGTTAATCCTGATCACGTGATCGCCCATTTGGCCCCGGGTGGCAAGCTGGACATGCAGATCCGCGTCGAGCAAGGCCGTGGTTATGTGCCGGGCAACACCCGTCCGGTATCGGCTGAAAGCAAGACGATTGGTCGCGTCATGCTGGACGCTTCGTTCAGCCCTGTGCGTCGCGTCAGCTATCAGGTTGAAAGCGCTCGCGTCGAACAGCGTACCGATCTGGATCGTCTGGTCATCGATATCGAAACCAACGGTGCTGTGGAGCCGGAAGAAGCCATCCGTTACGCTGCCCGCGTGCTGATGGATCAGCTGTCGGTGTTTGCTGACCTCGAAGGTACGCCGGTTGCTGAAGTGAAGCCGACGGCTCCGACCATCGACCCGATTCTGCTGCGTCCGGTGGACGATCTGGAGCTGACGGTGCGTTCGGCGAACTGTCTGAAGGCCGAAAACATTTACTACATCGGTGATCTGATCCAGCGCACCGAGACTGAGCTGCTGAAGACTCCGAACCTGGGTCGCAAGTCGCTCAACGAGATCAAGGATGTGCTTGCTTCGCGTGGCCTCACGCTGGGCATGAAACTGGAAAACTGGCCGCCCGCAGGGCTGGAAAAGCTGAGCTGAGGCTCAGTCGGCCAAGCTGTCAGGGCATAAGGAAAATAGAAAATGCGTCACGGTAACGGACTCCGCAAGCTTAACCGCACCAGCAGCCATCGCTCGGCGATGCTGCGCAATATGACCAACTCGCTGCTGCGTCACGAGGTCATCAAGACCACGCTGCCGAAGGCAAAAGAGTTGCGTCGCGTTGTTGAGCCCATCATTACTCTCGGCAAAAAGCCTTCGCTGGCCAATCGCCGCTTGGCTTTCGATCGTTTGCGCGACCGCGATATGGTTGTGAAGGTCTTCAACGAATTGGGTCCGCGTTTTTCGGCTCGCAACGGAGGCTATCTGCGTATCCTGAAGTGCGGCTTCCGTGTGGGTGACAATGCTCCCATGGCTTACGTCGAGCTGCTGGATCGTCCGGAAGGTGGCGAGGCTGTTTCTGGCGAGGTCGTCGCTGAATAAGCAAAGCTTCTCCCTATGACAAAAGCCCGCACTTGTGCGGGCTTTTGTTTTGTACGTACTTTGTGTGGATGTTTCGGTGATGCAAATGGCCGCCCGAGGGCGGCCATTTTTCCAGGCGATGATGCCTTATTCCGTTGCGCAACCAGAGGTTGCGGGTCGGATGACTGGTGCTTAGAGCTTTGTAACGTCGCTCTTGCTGATGTCGCAGTAAGCGGTGTTCCAGAACTCACCCTTGTTGACCTGTGCTTCGCCGGGCTGTACGCCGATGGCTTGGACGCAGACCTTGGGGTTGCCGAGGCTGTAGTTCTTGATCTTCATGTTGCGAACCGTCGCCTTGTCACCGTAGTTGTAGTTCAGGCGGATGACATAACCGGCAGTGGTGCCATCCGGCTTCACGACCGGGCCGTTGATCTTGACGCCATTGGCGATCAGGTAGCGTGGGCCACCGTTGCTGGAGCAGTTACCGCAGGAAGCCCACAGACGCTGAATGCGGTCGTAGGTCTGAAAGTTGGACAGGTTGATGGTGCTGCCCTTGCCGTTGTGCTGAAAGACCTTATCGTCGGCCTTGGTGGCTGAGCCGCCGATGACGTACATGGTCTTGCCCGAGCCGCCCTTCATGGTGGCGGCGTCTTCGCAGACCTCATCCCAGACCACGTTGTTGAGTGTGCAGTTGCCGAGGCAGTGCACCCCATCCGCACCTCCACCCTTCTTGATGTGCACGTTCTTGAGCGTGGCGCCGTCGGTGAGGACGAAAACAGGTTGCTGCGATTCGGATTGGCCGTCACAGGAGGTGCCGACAGTAGCGCCGGCGTAGTCCTTCGTGCCTGAGATCGTGCTGGTGGCGGTTGCGTTGGTGATAACAGCGGCCAGGAATAGGCCCAGCAGAAGCTTGCTTTGCATGATGTTTGTCTCCGTCGTTCTGATTTGTTGGACGGCCGGATTTGGCCGGTCGCGATGAAGATTGTTCGTGCCGTGGACAAAAACCGCAAGCTGCAGCGCGTCAGACCGTGACGGGCTTCCTCAACAAGCGAGAAAGGTATCGACCAGTGTGGCTTTCCGGCACGGCTGCGATCATTTCCGGAGAGCCCGAGGCGAGGATGCGCCCGCCGCCGCCGCCGCCTTCAGGTCCGAGATCAACAATCCAGTCGGCCGTCTTGATGACGTCCAGGTTGTGCTCGATGACGACGATGGTGTTGCCGTGGTCGCGCAGACGGTGCAGTACCGTCAGCAGCAGCTCGATGTCCTGGAAATGCAGACCGGTGGTGGGTTCGTCGAGAATGAACAGGGTGCGCCCGGTGTCGCGCTTGGACAGCTCCAGCGCGAGCTTGACGCGCTGCGCTTCACCGCCTGATAGCGTTGTGGCGCTCTGGCCGAGGCGTATGTAACCGAGCCCCACTTCCATCAGGGTGTGCAGCTTGCGAGCAATGGTAGGTACGGCGTCGAAGAAGTCGAGGGCTTCCTCGACGGTCATTTCGAGTACGTCGGCGATATTGCGTGCCTTGTAGCGTACTTCCAGCGTTTCGCGGTTGTAGCGCTTGCCGTGACAGACATCGCAGGGAACGAAGACGTCGGGCAAGAAGTGCATTTCGACGCGCAGCATGCCGTCGCCCTGACAGGCTTCGCACCGACCGCCCTTGACGTTGAATGAGAAGCGGCCGGGCTCGTAGCCGCGCGTGCGGGCTTCCGCCGTGCCGGCGAAGAGTTCGCGAATCGGCGTAAGCAGACCTGTGTAGGTCGCGGGATTGGAGCGCGGCGTGCGGCCGATGGGCGACTGGTCGACGCTGATGATCTTGTCGAAGTGGTCCAGACCCTCGACGGACTCATAGGGCGCCGGCTCGATGCTTGAACCGTTGATCTCGCGCGCAGCAATGGCGTAGAGCGTGTCGTTGATCAGCGTGGATTTGCCTGAACCCGAGACGCCGGTGATGCAGGTCATGAGGCCGACGGGTAGCTCCAGCGTGACGTTCTTGAGGTTATTGCCGCGCGCACCATTCAGTTTGAGCACGCGATCCGGGTTCGGCTTGCTGCGCTTTTTCGGTACCGCGATTTCACGGCGTCCCGAGAGATAGTCGCCGGTTGCTGAGGCCGGATTGGCTGCGACCTCGGCGGGGAGACCTTCGGCAACGATCTGGCCGCCGTGCTCACCGGCACCCGGGCCCATGTCGATGACGAAGTCGGCGGCGCGGATGGCGTCCTCGTCGTGCTCAACGACGATTACGGTGTTGCCGATGTCGCGCAGGCGCTGCAAGGTGCCCAGCAAGCGGTCGTTGTCGCGCTGGTGAAGGCCGATCGAGGGTTCGTCGAGCACATACATGACGCCGGTGAGGCCGGAGCCGATCTGCGACGCGAGCCGGATGCGCTGTGCTTCGCCACCAGACAGGGTGTCGGCGCTGCGGTTGAGGCTGAGGTAGTCGAGGCCAACGTCGATGAGGAACTGAAGGCGCGCGACGATCTCCTTCATCACCTTGTCGGCGACCTGGGCTTTGTTGCCCTCCAGCTTTGTATGCTGGAAGTAGTGGCGGCATTCGCCGATGGGCAGGCTGCCGAGCTCCGGTAGGGTCTTTTCACCGATGCGCACGAAGCGCGCTTCACGGCGCAGGCGGCTACCGGCGCAAACGGGGCAGGCTTGCGTGCTGCGGTACTTGGCGAGCTCTTCGCGCACGACGACGGAGTCGGTCTCCTTGTAGCGGCGTTCGAGGTTGGGGACGATGCCTTCGAAGCTGTGTTCCTTGGTGATCATGCGGCCGGATTCGGACATGTACTTGAAGGCCAGCTTGCGTGTGCCCGAACCGAACAGCACAACCTGGCGCGCTTCTTCGGTCAGTGACTCGAAGGGCGCATCGACGTCAAAGTCATAGGCAGTTGCCAGACCCTGCAGCATCTGGAAGTAGAACTGGTTGCGCCTGTCCCAGCCGCGGATTGCGCCCGCCGCCAGGGAAAGCTCGGGGTGCGCGACGACGCGGGCCGGATCAAAGAACTCCAGCGTGCCGAGACCGTCGCATTGCGGGCAGGCGCCGACCGGGTTGTTGAATGAGAACAGGCGGGGTTCGAGCTCCTGCACCGCAAAGCCGCAGTGCGGACAAGCGTACTTGGCGGAGAACAGGTGCTCCTTGTCGGACTCCATCTCCAGCGCAATGGCCCGACCGTCCGCGTGCGACAGCGCGGTTTCGAAGCTCTCGGCAAGACGCTGGCGTGAGTCGGGACGCACACGCAAGCGATCAACCACCACGTCGATGCTGTGCTTGCTGGTCTTGGCGAGAGCGGGCACGGCGTCGATCTCGACGATCTCGCCATTGACGCGCAGACGCACGAAGCCTTGTGCGCGCAACTCCGTGATGAGCTCTTCGTGACTGCCTTTGCGTTCGCTGATGACGGGCGCGAGGATCATCACGCCCGTGCCTTCGGGCAAGGCCAGCACGTGGTCGACCATCTGCGAGACGGTCTGCGCTTCCAGTGGCAACTGGTGGTCAGGGCAATGCGGCGTGCCGGCTCGGGCGAACAGCAGGCGGAGGTAGTCGTGGATCTCGGTGACGGTGCCAACGGTGGAGCGGGGGTTGTGGCTGGTCGCTTTCTGCTCGATGGAGATGGCAGGCGACAGACCTTCGATGAGATCTACATCCGGCTTTTCCATGAGTTGCAGGAACTGGCGCGCGTAAGCCGACAGGGACTCGACGTAGCGGCGCTGACCCTCGGCATACAGGGTGTCGAACGCCAGGGAGCTCTTGCCCGAGCCGGACAGGCCCGTGATCACGGTGAGCTGATTGCGCGGGATATCGACGTTGACGTTTTTGAGGTTGTGCGTGCGCGCACCCCTGATCCTGATCCAGTCCATGAAACCGCTGTCCGCCTGTGCCGCGTTGAGTAACCCGCAACTATAGCGGCGCATGCGACTTCAAGCCATGTGTACGGGTAGGGGTCTGATAAAATCACGGACTTGCCCGGCAAACTGCAGGGCGTTCCGAAAAGTCCCCGGCGCTTGCCGCCCGCCCGAGCCCTTCATGACCCAGCAGGCCAGCCCTCAAGTCCCCGACCGCATGTCCCCCGGCGAATGGCGCGCGGGCGGCATCCTCGCGACCATCTTCGGTCTGCGCATGCTGGGCCTCTTCCTCGTGCTGCCGGTATTCTCGATCTACGCCTCGGGCTTGCCTGGCGGCGAAGACTTCCAGCGCGTCGCCTGGGCGTTCGGCATCTTCATGCTCGTGCAGGCTTGCCTCTACCTGCCGGTGGGCCTCGCTTCAGACCGCTTCGGCCGCAAACCGGTGATCGTGGCGGGCTTGCTGCTGTTTGCTGCGGGCTCCCTACTGGCGGCCTGGGCGCCAACCGTGCAATGGCTCATCGCCGCGCGGGCCTTGCAGGGAGCAGGGGCGATTTCTGCTGCCGTGATGGCATTGGCGGCCGATCTGACGCGCGAACAGCATCGCACCAAGGTCATGGCGCTGATCGGCTCCAGTATCGGGCTGGTCTTCGCGGTTTCGCTCGTCAGCGCACCTGCGCTGTATGGCTGGATCGGCATGCCCGGCATGTTCCTGCTGATTGCTGCGCTGGCGCTGGGCGCCATTGGCCTCGTGCTGTGGGGTGTGCCAGACGTGCCGCGTCCGCAGGCGGTACGTCAGCTGCCTTTGCGCAGCGTGCTGCGCGATGCTGGTTTGCTGCGACTCAACTTCGGTATCTTCGTGTTGCATGCGGTGCAGACAGCACTGTTCCTCGTGGTGCCGCGCGAGCTCCTCTCGCTGCACCAGATGCCGGCGGATTCGCACTGGCAGATCTACCTGCCGGTTGTGCTGGGCAGTTTCGTTTTTGCTGTGCCGGCCATCATGCAGGCAGAACGTCATGGCCGGACTCGCCCCATTTTCCTGGGCAGCATTCTGGTTTTGCTGCTGTCCCAGCTCGGGCTCTTTTTCGGCATGAAGCACTTCGCCGTCGTGGTGCTCATGCTGCTGTTGTTTTTCGCAGCTTTCAATGTATTGGAGGCTTCGTTGCCGGCGATGGCGTCACGCATGGCACCCACATCACTGCGGGGTGCCGCAATGGGGGTTTTCAACACCACTCAGGCCCTTGGCGTGGCATCCGGCAGTGCCGTCGGAGGCTGGATTGCGGTACATTCCGGAACCAATGGCGTCCATGTCATGACCGTGACACTGGCGTTCGTCTGGGTACTGCTGGCGTGGGGCAGTCGCCTGCCGTCACGGCGGCAGGATGATGGCAACATGGACGAAGAACGTGAAAGAGATCGCGCGTCGGCTGTAGACGCTGTGTTGCGCGCGAATTGAGGAGAGCCGGATGGCATCGGTAAATAAAGTGATTCTGGTCGGCAATCTCGGGAAGGATCCCGAGACGCGTTATGCCCCGAGTGGTGATGCGTTCTGCACGATCACGGTGGCAACCACCGACACCTGGAAAGACAAGCAGACGGGCGAAAAGAAGGAAGCCACAGAGTGGCATCGCGTCGTCTTCAACGGCCGCCTGGCCGAGATCGCCGGGCAGTACCTGAAGAAGGGGCGCTCGGTGTACATCGAAGGTCAATTGCGCACGCGCAAGTGGACCAACAAAGAAGGTCAGGATCAGTACACCACCGAGATCCGTGCCGACCAGATGCAGATGCTGGGCGGTGCGCGCGATGGTGGCGGTGACGCCCCCATGCGTCAGGACAACGAATATGGCGGCGGTGGCAACAGCCGCGCGCCTGCGCGCGACAATCGTCCCGCGCCCGCACCTTCGTCGTCTGGCGGTGGTGGCAACTTCGGTGGCGACTTCGACGACGACATTCCATTTTGAATAATCAGAGCAAGAGGCAGCGAGCATGAACGACGTGTCGCAGGGTGGCAGCAAAGCAGCAGATCGCGAGTATTGCAGCACCAGTGAGGCCGCGCAGATGCTGAGCGTTTCGCTCGGGACCGTGCAGCAGATGGTCGAGAACGGCCTGCTGGACGCATGGAAGACGGCCGGCGGTCATCGCCGCATTCGTATTACCTCGGTCGAAGCATTCCTGCGCAAGCGGCAGAGTGGCGGCTCAACGGCCACCAGCAATCTGCGCATTCTCGTTGCAGAAGATGACGTAGTCATGCAGACCCTCTACCAGCGCACGCTGGCTACGTGGGAGCTGCCTATCGACGTCAAGATCGTTGCCAGTGGCTTCGAGGGCTTGCTGGAAATCGGCCGCGAAATGCCTGACCTGCTGATATCCGACCTGGTCATGCCCGGCCTCGACGGCTTCGCCATGATCCGCAAGCTGCGCAGCGAGCCCAAGCTGGCTCAAATGGACATCATTGCGGTGACCGGTCTTTCGCCAGAAGACATCGACAAGGAAGGCGGCCTGCCGGATGACGTGATCATCTACAACAAGCCCATTCCTTTCCGCGAGCTCAAAGGGTACATCCAGGCGAAGCTGGTGCAGACTCAGCGCCGCGGTGCCGTACGCGGCTGATCACGGCATGCACATCCCCAAAGCGGGCAATCGCCTCAGGCGACTGTCCGCTTTTTTGTGTCTGTCGTTGGCGGGCCGTCTTGCGACTGCTGACACGGCCCGCATCGAGTACCCCTCCGTGCACGTCGCCTTGCGCGCATTGCTGTCACGCCGCGACATCAAGATAGAAGTCCGTGACCGCTGGACCATCATCCAGGACGCGGCCGGGCAGATCTGGACCTTCGTGCCGATAGACCACCCGGCGTATCCCACAGTGATGCGCCAACGTATTTTCCGCAGCGCTGACGGAGCCATTCATTCCGACATGGCTGCGCTGTGCGAGGCCGAGAAAATGCCCTGCGACAAGGTCATGGAAATCCTGCGCCAGCGCAACCGCGAAACTGCGGCCGAGTTGAAGTTCCGCGAGACACAGACCGAAGCGCTTGCGCCCTGAGTGCGGCGGCGCATCCATACGCCTGAGATGCCGTGATCAGTGCGATTCAGGCTTGCTGGCTGCGGCAGAGATGCGTTGCAGCGCCTCGTCCAGCATGCTGCGGCTGCAGCCGAAGTTGAGGCGCAGGAAACCCGCCGCGCCGAAGTCCCGACCGTCCGACATCAGCACTCCGTGCTCGGCAAAGTGGCGCACCGGGTTGTCGAACTGCAGCGCGCGACAATCCAGCCAGGCGAGGTAGGTCGCTTCGACGGGCGTCGTCGTGATCCCCGCAATGTTGCTCACGGTTTGCTGAATGCGCTCAGCATTGCCGCGCAGATAGTCCAGCAGGGCCCGGCGCCAGGTGTGGCCGTGTCGATAGGCCGCCTCGGTGGCGACGAGTCCCAGCGAGTTCGTGTGGGGCACGATGCCGTCGGCGGTGCGCTTGAGGCTGGCCCGTAGTTTCGCATCGCTGACTACGGCGAAAGCGCTCGACAAGCCTGCGATGTTCCAGGTCTTGCTCGGTGCCATCAGCGTGATGGTGCGACGAGCAATAGCTTCGCTCAGCGAAGCGACAGGGATGTGCGGCCGGGATTCGTCGAGCACGAGCCCGCAGTGGATTTCATCCGAGCAGATCAACAGATCGTGCGCTTCGGCATGCGCGGCGAGGGCTGCGAGTTCGTCGCGTGAAAAGCTGCGACCCAGCGGGTTGTGCGGCGAGCACAGCATCAGCATGCGTGTGCGGCTCGTTGTACGCGCGCGCAGATCATCCATGTCGCAAACCCAGCGCGCACCGTCATGCACGAGGTCGCTGCGTACCAGGCGGCGTTTCGTATTGCGCGGCGCTGTAAGCATGGGCGGGTAGACCGGCGTCAGCGTCAGCACTTCATCGTCCGGCTCCCCGGCCAGCGCGCAGGCCAGGTTGAAACCCGTCACCACGCCCGGCAGCAGCACGATCCAATCCGGGTCGATGCGCCAGCCATGATCGCGCGCCAGGCCTTCGACAATGGCGTCCAGCAGTCCGGGCCAGGGCAGGGCGTAACCCAGCACACCGTGGTCGATGTGTTCGCGCAAGGCAGCCAGCACTTCGGCTGGCGCGGCGAAATCCATGTCGGCTACCCACATCGGCAGCACGTCAGTGCCGGCGACCCGGTCCCACTTCATGCTGTGGAAGCGCCCGCGGTCGGGCGGCGTGTCGAAGTCGTAGGTGGGCATGGCAGGGCGACACAAGGTGCTGCACGGGGGACGACACAAGGGGCGCCTCCGTTTGTGCAGCAAGAGGAGGGACGCCGATCTGCCGATTCTATCCGGTGCGCCGCGCACTGACGCTGTACGCCTCTCGGCGCTGGCATGGAGCGTGCATGTATTCCAACTAGTATACAAGATAGCGGGCGGTGGCTTTTCGCGCAACACATTGATTTGTTTGTGTTACGTGTCGAGGCGCCAGAGCTGCTGGGCCGGGCAAGGCGTAGTTTCCGGTCGCGTTGGTGCAGGAGCGGCCCGCTAATGGTGCCGGGCCTGCACGAGCACACAGCTGGCTTCCGTACCGCAGTCGACGTAACGCCCCGGGCGAAGGTCCGGGTCTTTCAAATCACGACTGTTTGACTGGAGAGATTCATGAAGCCCCTCAATCCGCTGCCCCTTGCTACCGCCGCCGACGGTGCCTCCCAAACCGTAACCGGGCCCGTCTCGGACACGCGCCGCAAACTGCTTGGCGCCGGCGCGGCTGGCGCTGCGCTGGCCGCAATCGGCGCGCCAGCCATCGTCAATGCCCAGGCCTCGCCGAAGATCCGCATCGGTTTCTGGCCGGTCGCTTCTGCGTTGCCGTTCTTCGTCGCCGTGGAGAAGGGCTATTTCAAGGAAGCCGGCCTCGACGTAGAGCCGCTCAAGTTCGCCAGTGCGCAGCAGGTCATGGAGGCCATGCTGTCGGGCCGGGCCGAAGGCAGCTCCAACGGCACCGCCTCGGCCGTGCTGGCCATCGGCGAGATCGCACAGCCGGGCCTCTTCAAGATCTTCTGCACCAACCCCACCAATGCCAAGTTCATCCTCGACGAATTCGTCGTCGCCAAGGACAGCCCGATCAAGAGCCTTGCCGAACTCAAGGGCAAGAAGGTCGCATCGGGCCCTGGCATCCAGAACGTGACGCTGGCCAAGGTGATGCTGGAGAAGGCGGGCGCGGGCCAGGTTGCCGTGACCGAGCTGCCCATCGGCCAGCACGTCGCGGCACTGGCGGCCGGGCAGGTCGACGCGGTTTACACACTGGAGCCCACGGGCACCGCTGGCCGCCTCAGCGGACTGACGCGCACGCTGGAAGTCGGCGTCGTCGCCAAGTACATCCTCGGTGACCCCATGGCCCCCTGGCACGGTGGCGCAGCGAGCCTGACCACCGAGTTCATCAAGAAGTACCCCGACGTCACGAAGAAATACATCGCCGCCTACAAGCGTGGCGTCGACCTCGTGAAGACCAAGCCCGACGAAGCGCGCCCGCACCTCAAGGGCAACACCGCCATCGAAGGCGCGCTCACCGCCGAAGTGCCAATGTCCGACTACCTGTTCTCCACCGACTTCAAGCCCAGCGATATTGCCTACTTCCAGAAGTTCTACGACCTCTTCTCGGACAAAGGCATTTTCGAGAAGCGCGTGCTCGTCGACACACTGCTCTACAAGGGTTAAGCCATGTCCGAGTCCGCAACCGAAACGCCAGCCGCTGAAGGTGCGCCGGCAAAACCCTGGGCAGTTCCCACCGCCACGCCGGCGGTGGCACTGCCGAGGAAATTCCCTTGGCATGCGCTGCAGCCCATCATCGGGCCGCTCGTGCTGTTCCTCATCTGGGACCTCGTGGTGCGCTTCGGCCTCATCAAGATCGTGCTGCTGCCATCGCCCTGGGCCACGCTCAACACGCTCGTCACCGGGCTTGCAGGCGGCCCGCTGCTTGTCGACTTCCTCGTCACCGTCAAGCGCACGCTGCAGGCCTTCTTCATCGCCGGCATCGTGGGTGTGCCGCTGGGGGTCCTGCTCGGCAGCAACGAGCGCGCGTACCGCAGCGTCGAGTTCCTCATCGACTTCTTCCGCTCCACGCCCTCGTCGGCGCTGATCCCGCTGTTCCTGCTGATCTTTGGCGTGAGTGACGTCAATAAGATCGCCATCGCCGCTTTCGGCGCCTTGCTCATCGTGCTGTTCAACAGCGCCTACGGCGTCATGAACGCACGCAAGCAACGCGTCATGGCGGCCAAGGTCATGGGCGCCACGCGCTGGCAGATCTTCAAGGACGTGCTGATCTGGGAGAGCCTGCAGCCCACCTTTGTCGGCCTGCGTTCGGCCGTGTCGATGGCCCTCGTGATCGTCATCGTGGCCGAGATGTTCATCGGCTCCGACACCGGTCTGGGTCACCGCATCATCGACTCGCAGCAAGTGCTCAACGTCAAGAGCATGTACGCATCGATTCTCGCCGCTGGCGCGCTGGGCTACGTGCTCAACATCCTCGCGCTCGTCATCGAGCGCCGCATCGTCCACTGGAGCGGGAGGTAATCATGCGCCCCATCGACAACATCGCCGAACTCACCCCGCCCGCGCAGCCCTTCGTGCGTGGCCCGGCCGGCACGCACATCACCATCCGTGGCCTCACCAAGTACTTCGCCGGCTGGCCGCTGTACGAGAACTTCAATCTCGACATCCCCAAACACAAGATCGTCTCGGTGTTCGGCCCCAATGGCTGCGGCAAGTCCACGCTCATCAACATGATCGCCGGGCTCATCCCCATCGATGCCGGCGAGATCCTGTTCGACGGCAAGTCGCTGAAAGACACCAAGATTGGCTACGTCTTTCAGAACTACCGCGAAGCCATGTTCCCTTGGCTGCGCACCATCGACAACATCGCGTATCCGCTCAAGCTCGAAGGCAAATCACCCATCGAGATCAACCGCCGCATGGAAGAACTCGTCGCCTCCTTCAGCGTCAAGTTCGACCTCAACCGCTACCCGTATGAGCTATCCGGCGGGCAGCAGCAGACCGCGTCCATCATGCGTGCGCTGGCTCCCAACCCCGAGGTGCTGTTCCTCGACGAACCCTTCTCCGCGCTGGACTTCGAGATGACCCTGTTCATCCGCGAAAAGCTGCAGGAAGTGTTCATCCAGACCGGCACTACGATGATGCTGGTGTCACACGATCTGGAAGAGGCCGTGTATCTCGCCGACGAAGTGTTGCTGCTGACGAAGCGGCCGACCAAGGTGGCGGAGATACTCAAGTACGACGATCCGCGACCGCGTACGGTGGAGACGCTGTCGACGCAGAGCTTTGTCGATATGAAGAAGCTGAGCTTGGAAATATTCCAGCGTGAGGTGAGGCGTTGAAGTGGCGGCGCTGAAGTTTTGCAGCGGGGAAGAGGCGAACCACGGGCCGTGAGGCCCGTGGTTTATCGCGCTTGCTGTGGCCGCTGGCCCGCACTCCCAGGCAGTCGTAGCAGTCCCCTCCCCCTCGGGGGAGGGTGCCCCGTCAGGGGCGGGAGAGGGGAAATGGTCCGTGCCTGCGATTGCTACTTGCGTTGGGCACGCACCATCCCACCTCTCCCGGCGCATTGCGGCGGCTGTTTGCCCATGCCGACCCGCTAACACATCCAGTGCAATGTCCTGCAGTTACTGCGCCTTTCTTGCTATAGGAGGGAGGAGCTGTGCTTTGCAGAATACCCTTTGATCATGAACACGAAAATTACGATCAACTTAAATACGATAGCGAGTCCGGGCGCCCCAATAAGATTGGAAATCAAAAAGCCGCCCGCAAAAAAAGCAACCCAGAAAAATATCTTTGTTCGCGCCTCCATGTCGCTTCCAAAAAGGAAGTGAGCTACGACCATTGCGGCGAAAGTGGAAATTGAAAAAATCATGGATATTCCTTTGAATGGGTTTTCATGGTTAAACCTGTCGACCTAGGTTTTCGTCATAGGCAGGCTTGTATCCAAGCCCGTCTTTGTCTGGGTCGCAGGGGGCAATAAGCAAAAGCGCATCGCACCGGATGTTTGCCCAAGCAAACCATTCAACACATCCGGCGCAATGCCCTAGGTTATTGCATCCTACTGGTTGCCTCGAGGTTAGTGTGCCAAGCACTCTTCTACGCTGGCTGGCCCGCAAGAGTCGTCGCAGCTTATCGACTGGCTGAACACCTCTATTCCGAATCCCAGGATCACAGGTCTTATGAGCGAAGCGCGGTGACTCGCTGCAAAGCCAAGGCCTGTGTCCTCTACTCTGCAGATCAGGCCGGAGGTGAGTTCTTCGTTAAGTTCTGGATGTATGACTGGCCCCATGACGAAAATGGGAGCGAAGACGATCCACTGCCATTGCCACACACACATTGCTAGCAATGGGAGAGCAATCGCGAGCTTGGCGTATCGACTTCTGAACCTGAACAGGAGTCCAGAAAGGAAGCCAAGAACGAGGGCAGAGGAAATGCATACAAGGAATAGTGACGCGGTTGTATAGGCGGATACGCTGCTGCCCAGGACGAGCAACACCCCCGCAGCCAGACAGGCAATAGCAATGCGAACAGGCCTTTTGTAGCCAAAGGGTAAGCGGGGGAAGAAAACGCAAAGGAGGCATCCTGCAACAAGGAAGACCAACGCCCCTGCACCAAAAGTGGCGGCTGCTTGTTCAAAGCTCACTCTTTGCCTGACTTGTAGTGGTCGGATCTGTATGTCCGATTTTGGTTAGTAGTACGGACGTCGTAAGGCGGAATTACCACTCCGCCCTACGCGCTGAGGCGAAATGCTGAAATGCAAGACCTGACCCCGGTGCCCACTGAAATTCAAGACCTGACCCCAGTGTTTCCTACACGGCCGGGTTCTGAAGCGACTTCAGCAGGCGGCAAAACGCCACGAGTGCCAAAAACAACAAAGCCACCAAAAATCGCCGCTCATCGGCCCTATCGGAATCGAGGATTCTTGAACTTAGACTGCATGCAAGTGAAGACAAGCGTAAATATGCTGATCGCCGCACTGAAATATTTTGGAATTGGAACGCCGTAGCGCTAAATGGCTACGTTCGTCGGACGAGCGGAGGGCTAAGTTTCTCTGATGGAAACGTGACCCAAAAAATGGCGTTAAAATGAATACAACAGGAGCCACTAGATGTGGTAGTCGCCCGAAAGCAAACCCCGACATTTAGTCGTTTAAAAGCAGGAGGTATGTGCGATGAAGAGAAGAAAGTCACTGCCTGCGGTGTAGTCATCCGCCGTGGGCAGGAAAGAGGAAAACCGGGTGTCGTTTTCTCAGGGCAACACCCGGCCTCCAGGATGACTGTGCAACAGCCAGCGAGGGAGCGCATTTGCACGCCCTTGCTGGTCCTTAGCGTACTTCACAGAGGCATATCTGCCTAGTGAATAGATATACAAGGATCAATATCATGACTTCTTTGACATGCACTTGGAACGGACTTACGTTCCACGCCTACCTGCCAGATGTTCAGTGGGCAGATGTTGCTGGTATCTACATCTTTGCCAAGCAAGGTCCAAACGGCTGGCAACCTTCATACGTGGGACAAACGATCAGCTTTAAGGATCGCTTGAACAACCACGAACGTTGGCCTGAAGCGGCTCGGATGGGCGCAACGCACATCCTTGTTTTAGTTGTGCCCTTGCAGGCGGACCGAGACCGGATCGAAGAGCAACTCATCCAGGCCTGTTCGCCGCCGCTTAACACGCAGCTCAAGCCGGACCGTGTTAGCACCACGAGTCTGTCGGCGGCACTTGGTCTGCGTGGCATCCACCCAACGTCGAAGCGTTAAGTAGCAAAAAGGGCCAACCCGCATCATGGTTGGCCCTTCCTATGGCGTGTTCACATTAGCCAGATGTAAGTGAATCGCCCCGGGTTTTCTAGACACATCGCAGCCTTACACTTGAAGTCCAATGGAGGAGTCTATGTGCAGGTTAAGCTCGCCACATAAGCCCGCCACCCACCAAACTCACTGATGTCCTGTGCGCCTTGCAGGGCGATGGCTTCGCAGAGAAAGCCTTTCACGACTTCCCCATCATCGAGCACCACGCTGCCTATGCCTAGCGGTGCGGGGATGCGCGAGACGAAGTCGCCGAAGGCGGCGGCTGAGAGTTCCCACACTTGCAGCTTGAGGGCGACGCCGCCTTCGGCGACGCGCTGCATGCCGGGCTTGGGGGGCACGGTGCCGGGCAGGGCGTAGAGGCGGTATTGGGGGGCGCTTTCGCAGTCGCGCACGAGGCGGCCGGCGCGTTCGGTGAGTTCATGGTTGAGCGGCATGCCATCCAGATGGGCGCCGACGACGGCGAGGCGGATGCTGCCCGGCTGCGCGGGCCATTCGAAGCGCGAGGAGGCGGAGGGCAGGGCGTGCGGCGTGCCGCCGCAGGGCAGGGCGCTTTCGCGGTGGTATCGATCACCAAGTTTTGCGAGCGCGGCGTCATGCCAGGCGGGTGCGAAGAAGGTGATACCGAAGGGAAGGCCGTCGGGGCGCATGCTCGATGGCACGGCGAGCGCGCAGAGGTCGAGCAGGTTGGCGAAGTTGGTGTAGGTGCCGAGGTGGCTGTTGAGGCGCACGGGGTCGGCGCGCACGGCGTCGATGCGGTAATGCGTGGGCGCAGTGGGCAGGGCGATGACGTCGCAGGCGGCCCAGGTGGGGGCGACCTTGGCGCGCAGGGTTGCGAGGTGGGTGTAGCCGCGATGGGCGTCGACAGCGCTGTAGCGCAGCCCCTTCTCGACGATGCTGCGCACGGCGGGTTCGATGGCATTCGGGTTGTCGCGCAGCAACTGCTGCGTGGCCTCCAGCCGCTCAGCCACCCAGGGGCCTTCGTAGAGCAGCGCGGCCGTCTCGCTGAAGGGGGCGAAGTCGAACTCGACGAGCTCGCCCATTTTTGCGAGGCGGTCGAGCGCGGCGGCGTAGGCGACTTCGGCCGTGGTGTCGCCGAAGAACTCGCGTTGGTCCATGCGCGGCACGCCGATGCGCAAGCGCTTGGGCAGTCCGACGGGCAGGGCGGTGCGCGACAGGGGATCGGCCGCATCGCGGCCTGCGGCCAGGCTCATGACTTCCCAGCCATCGCTGCAGTTGAGGGCGAAGACGGAGACGGTGTCCAGCGAGCGGCAGGCTGGCACCATGCCCGCGCCGGAGAGCATGCCGCGCGTGGGCTTGTAGCCAACGATGTTGTTGAAGGCGGCGGGCACACGGCCCGAGCCTGCGGTGTCGGTGCCCAGTGAGAAGCTCACGGCGCCGGCCGCGACGGCGACGGCTGAGCCCGAGCTGGAACCGCCCGACACGTGTTCGCGGCTGAACACGCTGCTGGGTACGCCGTAGGGGCTGCGTACGCCGACGAGGCCGGTGGCAAACTGGTCGAGATTGGTCTTGCCGATGAGTATGGCGCCGGCATCGAGCAGGCGTTGCACGACGGTGGCGCTGACTTTGGGGATATAGCTGAACTCGGGGCAGGCGGCCGTGGTCGGGATGCCGGCGACATCAATATTGTCCTTCACCGCGAAGGGGATGCCGAACAGCGGCAGCTGCGTGGCATCGGCCGCGTCCAGTGCGCGCGCACGTGCCATGACATCTTCGCGCGGCAGGCGGTAGATCCAGGCCAGCGGGTCGACGCGGGTGTCGATGTGGTCAAGCAGGTCCTGCATGCGCGCACTGACGGTTTCGCCAGCGGCATAGGCCGCACGCAGGGCGCTGAATGACAGGTCGGGGCTTTCTGGCAGCGGAGGCAGGGCGAGTGACATGGGCAACCTTTCTTGTATACAAGTGGGTATGCTGCAAGTCGCATGCCATCGGAAGTACAGCGGGCCTGACGCTGCAAGTGGCTGATCTTGTGTAATTTCGGGTGTGATCGTGCGGGTGCTTGCGCGGGGCGTGCTTCGCGGTGAAGCGCTGTGCAGGCGCGATGCGCCGCGCTGGTGCATGGCTGCGGAGCATCGAAAAACCGCATCAGGGGGTTTGCCGGGGCATGCGCTGCAGCCTTTGCTGCGGCTGGATCGCGTGGAGCGGAAATTGCATGTCTACCGGCATGTATTCAAGGAGGGAGCATGGAGTCGTCGCAGTCAGGCAGGGAATCCGGCAGCAACATGAAGAGTGCCGCCGAGGGTGTTGTGGACTGGCGCCAGTACGCCCTTGCCGTATCGGCCGCGCAG
Organism: Viridibacterium curvum; assembly: GCF_039544165.1. Lineage (NCBI taxonomy): Bacteria > Pseudomonadati > Pseudomonadota > Betaproteobacteria > Rhodocyclales > Rhodocyclaceae > Viridibacterium > Viridibacterium curvum. The sequence continues at coordinate 144,335 of NZ_BAABLD010000010.1, read as the reverse complement.
GGCTATGCGCTGGATGCGGCACAGCTTGAGCGCGTGGTGAAGCAACTCGAACTGGTGTCTGCCGTGGCTGCGCCGTTGCTGGCGCTGGAGCTGCCTGTGGCGCTGGAGCCTGCGCCGGTGTTCAAGCCATGAGCGGCGTGGTGAAGGGAGATGGAGAGACGCTGCACGCCTGGCAGATGCAGGATCTGGTGGTGCGTGGCGAGATCACGGCCAGCGAGCTGGTGACGCAGGCGCTGGCGCGGTTGGCGCAGCGCGATGGCGAGCTCAAGTCCTACACCGATGTGACGGCGCAGCGTGCGCTCGACGAAGCCCTGCAGATCGATCTGCGGCGGCAGCGTGGCGAGGCCCTGCCGCCACTTGCCGGTGTGCCCTATGCGGTGAAGAACCTGTTCGACGTGACGGGCCTGCCCACGCTGGCGGGCGGGCATCGCGAGCGTGCCGGGGCTGCTGCGTCGCTGGACGCGACCCTCGTGCAACGTGCCACGGCAGCAGGTGCTTGCCTGGTCGGTGCGCTCAACATGGACGCGTATGCCTATGGCTTCACGACCGAGAACTCGCTGCATGGCGTGACGCGCAATCCCCATGATCCGTCGCGCGTCGCTGGTGGCTCGTCGGGCGGTTGTGGCGCGGCCGTGGCGGCCGATCTGTGCGCGTTTTCTTTGGGGTCAGATACCAACGGCTCGATCCGCGTGCCCTCGTCGTTCTGTGGCGTGTTCGGCCTCAAGCCCACATTCGGTGGCCTGTCGCGCGGTGGCAGCCGGCCCTTCGTGCATGGCATCGACCACGTCGGTCCGTTCGCGCGTTGCGCACGCGACCTGGCCCGCGTCTTCGATGTACTCAGCGGCCTTGATGTGCGCGATCACGCCTGTACGCGCGCTGCAGGCAGCGCCGTCGAACCTGCTGTCGTGAGAGCTTTTGCCGAGGGTGTGCAGGGCTTGCCGGGTTTACGTGTAGCGCGCCTGACGGACTACTTCGACCAGTGGAGCGGCCCCGACGCACGCGCCGCCAGCGAGACCGTTGCGAAAGCATTGGGCGCACAGGACGAGCTCACGCTGCAGGACGTTGCTGCTGCGCGCGCGGGTGCCTTCGTCATCACGGCCAGCGAGTCGGGTCAGCTCTACCGCAGCGAGCTGCAGCAGCACTACGAGCTGATGGAGCCACTCAACCGCGACCGCATGCTCGCCGGCAGCCTGCTGCCCGCCAGCTGGTACGTGCAGGCGCAGCGCTTCCGCCTCGCCTTTCTGCAGCAGATGAAGGCGCACTTCGAGCGCTATGACCTGCTCATCGCACCGGCCACGCCTGTCGTGGCGACCAGGATTGGCCAGGAGTGGCTCGACCTGCCCGCCGGGCGCGTGCCGACGCGGCCGTCGATCGGTCTCATGACGCAGCCGATTTCTTTCGTGGGCCTGCCCGTCGTGGCGGTGCCGCTGCCCACGGCAGGTGGTCTGCCCATTGCGGTACAGCTCATCGCTGCGCCGGGGCGCGAAGATGTGGCGCTCGCTGCTGCAGCGGCGCTGGAAGCCGTCGGGCTGACATTCGATACGAGCGGGGGAGCGGCATGATGGGCAGGCAAGGGCAGGGCGATGGCGTCGACAACCCTGTCGCGCGCGCGGGCTTGCTGGCTGCGTCAGACCGTTACGAGGCCGCACTGCTGGCCAACGATACGGCGACGCTCGACGCGCTCTTCTGGCACGACGCGCGCGTCATGCGCATCGCCGCGAAAGATGAGTTGCGTGGCATTGACCGCATCCGCGCATTCCGCGCCAATCGCTCGCTCAACGAGCTGGCGCGTGAGTACCTTTCGCGTGATGTCGTGAGCTTCAGCGACGATGCCGGCGTGGTGAACATCGTCTTCCGTCGCCAGCTCGACGGCCAGATCGGACGCCAGAGCCAGACCTGGGTGCGTCTGGCCGGCGAATGGCGTATCGTGTCGGCCCACATCAGCTTCAGGTCGCCCTGATCCGCAAGGCGCCACCTGCGGTGCAGACAAGTACGAAGGAGACGCATGTCCTCATACAACAAGGCAGACCAGCAGGACGCCGACGAAGCCAGCGGGCTGGGCCTCGCCGGATCGCGCGTCGACTATGTCTATGGTCGCGTCAAGGAAGACATCTTCGACTTCCGCCTGCTGCCCGGTGACCGCTTCACCGAAAGCCAGATCGCCGAGCGCCTCAAGGTGAGCCGCACACCGGTGCGTGAAGCGCTCTATCGCCTTGAACGCGAGGGTTACCTCTTCGTGCACTTCCGCAATGGCTGGAGCGTGCGCCCCTTCGACTTCGCGATGTTCGAAAACCTCTACGAGCTGCGCATGGTTCTGGAGACTGCTGCCGTGCGCAAGATCTGCGACACCTCTGATCTCAGCCGCGTCGAGACCCTGCAGAACACCTGGCTGGTGCCGGCCGAGGAGCGCGAGACAGATTCACTGCGCGCCTCCGAGCTCGACGAATCTTTCCACACCACGATCGTCGACGCCGCCGACAATCCCGAAATCGCCCGCGTGCACAACGACGTGATCGAGCGCATCCGCATCATCCGCCGCCTCGACTTCACGCAGGAATATCGCGTCGAACGCACCTACGAAGAGCACGGCAAGATCCTGCAGGCGCTCATGCGCCGTCGCGCCGACCAGGCCGTGATGCTGCTCAAGAGTCACATCGAAGAGAGCCGGGCCGAGGTGCGCAAGATCACCATTCACAGATTGCAGGCGGCGCGGCAGAGCTGAGTCCTGGACACACTTGGCGCTTGTTGCAAGCATCTGGTGCGCGAAAAGTGCGTCAAACCTCCGCGCTATACTGGCGTCCCGCCCGCAGGCGGTATGACGAATGGGGGAACCATGCATGACAAGAATTGCGCCGCCATGCGGCACTGTGCAATCAGTGCGCTACTGGCCCTGACGCTGGTTGGCTGCATCAAGAAGCCTGAATTGAAGCCCTTCACACCCGCAGAGTGCGCATTGACTGCGCAGATGCCCGGTGTGCCTGCACGCCGCACGCTCGATACCGCCGGACCCCTTGGTCAGTTCAAGGCTGTGGTCTATGAGAGCAGGTTTGACGACGTAACCTATACGCTGATGTGCGCACAGCTCACGGATGACCAGGTCAAGGCATTGCGGAGAACCAACCAGCGCGCGATGCACGAGAAAACGGTCGCTGACGTTGTTGCCAGAATGCGGGGTACGGTACTGGCGACCGGTACGCCGGAAAGCAACGGCAGAGTGAGGGAGTACGGTTACTCCGCGCTTATTGCGGACGGAGGAGATCGTCAGCGGACATCCGTCAGCTTCTTCGTTCACGGCAGCGTCTACGCGCAACTCATTGCGACCTATCCCAACCCCGCTTCTTACAATCAGGAGCATTTTGCGAATCTCTTCACCGAGTTGATGACGCTGAATTGAGGAGGCTGCGGGCTTGCCAGCGCGGGCGTCTCACCGGAGTGAAGATTGGCGCATCGACCGCGGTTGGTTTGCGTCGCGTTTTTCGCGAATTGGCGGAAGCGAATCTCCTCTCGCGGTACCTGAACTGCCTCAATACCCGATGGTTGAATCCTGCACATCCGGCCAGTTGTCCGCTCCGACGAGCTGCATTACTTTTGTCTTGCCATCTCGCTTAGCGGGGGCGCGTCGAGGGACGCAGAATGCAGGCGGAGGATGTAAAGCATGTGGGTAAAGCTCAGGTGTACTGTTTGCGCAGATGTAGTGAGTCTGGACTACGACGAATACATTGATCTGCAGAAAACCCAGCACCAACTCGGGTGTAACGATGAATGCTCTGGTGAGATGCGCCTCTATGGCCCCATCCTCACAAGGAGACGCACGGCACAGATGTTTCCGGACTACCTCAAGCAGAGGGACCGGAAATCGCTGACGCGTGCGGCCAAGGGCAAGAAGCGAACCTGGTCGGAGGCCAACGAGTCTGATGACGAGGGGACTGACGATGACGATGGTTTGGGCGAGGCCACGCCCGATGCCAATAAAAAGCAAAAGTACTTGGATGATGATGATGATGATGAGTACCTGCTGCCAGCCACATTCAATCGCGAGGGGCGCTTGACCATCGATTCGATGGAGGTTCTGGCCAGCAGCAGCAACCCGCTTGCGGGGTTGAAAGCCAAGTCACCAGGTCGGATGACCGTTACCAATGCGATACCGGGCGAGCGGAGCAAGTCTACGAATACCGCGATGGGCGGCATTGCGGCCTGGCGGCATGCGCGCAGTGCCAAGGCGCCAAACTCCAAGCGCTACTGTTTGGGGTCGAAGAACTACTACGAGTGGTGTCACCTTCATGCGGATTCGCTTGGCGGCAGTTGTGTCGAGCTCAATCTCGTTGCTGCGCACTACGCCGTCAATACTTACATGATGATCATCGAAGCGGAATTGAAGGGAAAGTCGGGCCTGGAAACCGAGGTGACAGCATTTTGTTCGCAGGACGATATTGCGGACTGGATCGAGTACAAGGTATTTGCCAAGGGCAAGTCGGCTCCCCTCCTCGTGGAGTTGATTGATGGGCGCATCACGAACTTCAGCCGCAGCGACATGAGCGCTCTGCAGGGGCGTCTCAAGAAGGCGGGGATTCGCTAAGCCGGTGACGCTTGGCGAAGGCATCCTGCGGGGACCGCATGACGTGGCATCGCGTCCTGGTTTAAAGACAGCGCACGCATGTTGATGATCGGCAGAGTTTGCTGCCCCAGGATGCCCTGTGTGCCCCCGACGGGGCACCATTGACGTGCCGCAGCTCGATGAATCACTTTTCACCGCGTTGCCAAGTAATTGATTTTTCTGGACCTGCTTTGTCGAAGCGGCCGTGGCATGTGCTTTGCTAGTCTTGCATACAAGACGGTGCACAAATATTTGGGCGCCCGGTATTGACACTCAGACAGGGGAAGAACACATGGCTCGTCAAGGTTTTGATCGTCGCAATTTCCTGAAAATCGCTGCGGCTTCGGGTGCGCTGGCTGCGCTGTCGGATGTCGCGCTCGCACAGGGCAAGTCCATCGTGGTTGGTTTCATCTACGTCGGGCCGCGCGATGACTTCGGTTACAACCAGGCGCAGGCGCAGTCGGCTGCAATCGTCAAGAAGATGCCCGGCGTGAAAGTGCTGGAGCAGGAGAAGGTTGCCGAGACCGCCGATGTGCAGAAGGTGATGGAGTCGATGATCGAGCAGGACGGCGCTTCGCTGATTTTCGCGACCTCGTTCGGTTACTTCGATCCGCACGTGCTGAAGGTGGCAGCCAAGTACCCCAAGGTGTTCTTCGCCCACTGCGGCGGCATGTGGACCGAAGGCAAGCACCCCAAGAACGTGGGCAGCTTCTTCGGTTACATCGACGAATGCCAGTACCTCAATGGCGTGGTGGCCGCGCACGTGTCGAAGAGCAAGAAGCTTGGCTTCGTGGCCGCCAAGCCCATCCCGCAGGTGCTGCGCAATATCAACGCCTTCACGCTGGGCGCGCAGTCGGTTGACCCGGCATTCACAACGCGCGTGATCTTCACGGGTGACTGGTCGCAACCGGTCAAGGAGGCCGAGGCCACCAACAGCCTGATCGACCAGGGCGTGGATGTGCTGACCTGCCACGTCGATGCGCCCAAGGTGGTGGTCGAGACGGCCGAGAAGCGCGGCGCCTTCACCTGTGGCTATCACGCCAGTCAGGCGCCGCTCGCTCCGAAGGGTTATCTGACCGGCGCGGAATGGGACTGGACGACGCCGCACAAGTTGCTTGTCGAAGCGGTGAAGGCGGGCAAGCAGCCCTCGAACTTCCTGCGCGGCGGTTTGAAGGAGGGCTTCGTCAAGACTTCGCCTTACGGCAAGCCTGTTCCCGCCAAGGCGAAGACGCTTGCTGATGGCATCAAGGCCAAGATGACCAAGGGTGAGTTCGTGATCTTCAAGGGGCCGATCAAGGACAACAAGGGTGCCGTGGTGATTGAGGCCGGCAAGTCGCTGACGCAGCAGGATCCGGTGCTGGAGGGGATGAACTACCTCGTGGAAGGCGTCATCGGCAGCATTTGATCCATGAGCCTACTGCGCGAACCGATCGCTGCGTTGGGCGGTGCTCGCAATCCTCATTGCCCTCAGGCAACTCCGGTTGCTGCGCTCCGTCCGCCTTGCGCTCGGCCCGCTCGCTACGGCTCATGAACCAAATGAGGCATTTGACCTTACACCGCGGTTCCCTTGGTGGGAGATCGGAGAAAGTCCCCTCCCGTCTCGTCATTCCCGCGAAAGCGGGAATCCAGCGTCGTTCGAGCAGTCACTGGATTCCCGCTTTCGCGGGAATGACGGACGAAGAAGTTGTGCCTGATAGCCGTCGATTCCCTAAATGCACGCATCCATAGAACGCCTTCTCGTCCCCATCGGTGCGGTTGTCATCGCGCTGATGGTCTTCGCAGTCTTCGTGTCGATGGCGGGCTATCCGCCGCTCGAAGTATTCCAGCTCATCTACAAGGGCGGCTTCGGTAGCGGCTTCTCATGGAACAACACGCTGCAGCGCGCGGCGCCGCTGATTCTCACCGGGCTGGCCGTGGCGCTGCCGGCGCGTGCGGGGCTGGTGATCATCGGCGGCGAGGGCGCTTTGGTGCTGGGCGGGCTTGCCGCCGCCATCTTCGGCAACTACGTCCTGCAGACCCCCACGCTGCTCTCGCAGATCCTCATGCTGCTCGCCGGCGCCATGGTGGGCGCGGGGTGGATCGCACTGTGCGGCTGGATGCGCCACGCGCGGGGCATCAACGAGACCATCTCCAGCCTGCTGATGGCCTACATCGGCATCGCGCTGCTCAATCACTTTGTCGAGGGGCCACTGAAAGACCCGGCCAGCCTCAACAAGCCTTCCACCATGCCCATCCCCACCGCCAGCATGCTGGGGCTGACGCCGGGATTCGATGTGCATATCGGACTGCTCATCGGTGTCGTCGTGGCGGTCGTGGCCTGGCTGGTGCTGCGCTTCACCACGCTGGGCTTTGCGCTCAAGGTGGTGGGGGGCAACCCGCGCGCGGCGCAACTGGCCGGGCTGCGCGTCGGCGTCTGGCTCATCGCCGCCTGCGCGGCGGGGGGCGCCTGTGCGGGCCTGGCGGGTGCGATTGAAGTGGCCGCGGTGCATGGGTCGGCGAATGCCTCACTGATCTCGGGCTATGGCTACGCCGGCATCCTGATTGCCTTCATGGCACGGCAGAACCCGCTGGCCGTGGTGCCGGTGGCCATGCTCATCGGGGGTATCGGTGCCGCGGGCGGCATGCTGCAGCGGCGTCTGGACATGCCGGACGCGACGGTGATGGTGCTGCAGGGCATGGCCTTCATCGCCATCCTCGCCAGCGAGACGCTGATGGGTAGCCCGTGGCGCAAGATTGCAGCGCGTTTGTGGGGCATCGAGATTCCGCCGGAAAAGGGTAAGTCATGAACGAAGCCGCGCAATCACTGGGTTGGTGGGGCGTGCCGCTGGCGGTGCTGGCAGGCGCCATCCGGGTTTCCACACCATTCATGCTGGTGAGTCTGGGGGAGTGCATCACCGAGAAATCGGGCCGCATCAATCTGGGCCTGGAGGGAATTCTGGTGTTGGGGGCGATGGCTGCCTACGGCACCTCGCTTGCTACCGGCTCGCCGTGGATTGGTCTTTGGGCTGCAGCCTTTGCAGGGGCCTGCCTTGGCCTGCTGCATGCCATCCTGTGCAGCCTCAAGCGCGTCAATGACATTGCCATCGGCATCGCGCTGATGCTGTTCGGCACCGGGCTGGCGTTCTTCCTCGGCAAGCCGTACATCCAGCCCAAGGCGCCGACCTTGCCGTCGATACCGCTCGGGTTCTGGAGCGATTCACCTCAGATACGTGCGGCGCTGGAGATCAATCCGCTGTTCCCGGCCGGCATCCTGCTGGCCATCTTCCTGCACTGGGCCTTCAAGAACACCGGTTGGGGCATGCGCCTGCGCATCGTTGGCGATTCGGCTGACGCGGCGCGCGCGCTGGGCTACCGCATCCTGCCAGTGCGCTTCGTGGCCACCATGCTCGGTGGCGTGCTCGCCGGTCTCGGGGGAGCCTTCCTGTCGCTCTACTACCCCGGCAGCTGGAACGAATCGCTGTCTAGCGGGCAGGGCATGATTGCCATCGCGCTGGTCATCTTCGCGCGCTGGCAGCCGATGCGCTGCGTGTGGGCCGCGCTGCTGTTTGGCGGTGCGGGCGCGCTGGGGCCAGCGCTGCAAGGGGCGGGCGTGACAAGCGGGTATCACCTCTTCAACGCCGCGCCGTATGTGCTGACCCTGCTGATCCTCATTGTGAGCTGTTCGCCAAAGCGTGCCCTGCAAGGCGCACCGGGTGAGCTGTCGCTGACGCGGAGCTAGAAGCATGAGTGGACTGGGTGGTCTCAACAAATCGCCGAATGGTGTCGTGGTCGGGCTGGTGCAGATCCAGAACCCCTGGGTGGTGACGCCTGCCGATGTGGCGAAGCAGACGGCGCGCATCGTCGAACTGGTGGGCAAGGCGCGCCGCAACAACCCGGCGATGGATCTGGTGGTGTTCCCGGAGTACAGCCTGCACGGCCTGTCGATGGACATCAACCCGGAGATCATGTGCACGCTGGACGGGCCCGAGGTTGCGGCTTTCAAGGCCGCCTGCGTCGAGCACCAAATCTGGGGCTGCTTCTCGATCATGGAGCTCAACCCCGGCGGCAATCCCTACAACAGCGGCATCATCATCGACGATACCGGCGAGATCCGCCTGTACTACCGCAAGCTGCACCCCTGGATTCCGGTCGAGCCCTGGGAGCCGGGCAATATCGGCATTCCCGTCTGTGATGGCCCCAAGGGCGCGAAGCTGGGCCTGATCATCTGCCACGACGGCATGTTCCCCGAGATGGCGCGCGAAGCCGCCTACAAGGGCGCGGAGATCATCATCCGCACGGCGGGCTACACCGCACCCATTCGGCATACCTGGAAGATCACCAACCAGACCAACGCCTTCCACAACCTCGCGCAGACGGCCAGTGTGTGCCTGTGCGGCAGCGATGGCTCGTTCGACTCGATGGGCGAGGGCATGTTCTGCAACTTCGACGGCACGGTGATGGTGGAAGGCAGCCACCGGCCAGACGAGATCATCACCTGCGAGCTGCGGCCCGACCTGGTGCGGGAGGCGCGCATCCACTGGGGCGTGGAGAACAACATCTACCAGCTTGGCCATCGTGGCTACGTGGCGGTGAAGGGCGGCGCACAGGATTGCCCCTACACCTTCATGCATGACATGGTGGCGGGCAAGTACCGCCTGCCCTGGGAGGACGAGGTGGTGCACAAGGATGGCAGCGCCTGCGGCTTTGCGCCGCCGGAGCGACGTTACAAAGGACCCGAAGCATGACCACGCTGAAGTCGACGCCCTATGCCTGGCCCTTCGACGGCGCACTGCGCCCCGACAACACGGCACTGATCATCATCGACATGCAGACCGACTTCTGCGGCGTCGGTGGCTACGTAGACCGCATGGGTTACGATATCTCGCTGACGCGCGCCCCCATAGCCCCGATCAGCCGACTGCTCGCCACCATGCGCGCCAAGGGCTACACCATCATTCACACACGCGAGGGGCATAAGCCCGATCTTTCCGATCTTCCTGCCAACAAGCTGTGGCGTTCGCGGCAGATCGGCGAAGGTGGCGTCGGCATTGGCGACCCCGGCCCCTGCGGGCGCATCCTCGTGCGCGGCGAGCCGGGTTGGGAAATCATCCCCGAACTTGCGCCACTGCCGGGCGAAATCATCATCGACAAGCCGGGCAAGGGCAGCTTCTGCGCGACCGACCTTGAGCTGACGCTGCGTGTGCAAGGCATCCGCAACATCATCCTCACCGGCATCACGACCGATGTCTGTGTGCACACCACCATGCGCGAGGCGAATGATCGCGGCTTCGAATGCCTGCTGGTCGAAGACGGCTGCGCAGCGACCGATGCAGGCAATCACGCAGCGGCCATCAAGATGGTGCACATGCAGGGCGGGGTGTTTGGTGCGACAGCGATGAGTGAAGCGGTGCTGGAGGCGCTGGGATGAACATGGACACGCGTTGCTGTTCCCTCTCCTTGAGGAGAGGGTGGCCTGACAAGGCCGGGAGAGGTGGAATGGTGGAAGCGTGCGTGCTGCGTGACATTTCCCCTCACCCGCCCCTGACGGGGCACCCTCTCCCTGGGGAGAGGGAACGGCAACGTGCAGGGGGATTGCAACCATGATCCCGGTCGAGGCAGTGACACCACAAACCGGCGCCATGGCGCTGGAAGTCATGGGCATGGGCAAGCGCTTTGGCGCACTTGCGGCCCTTGACGACGTGTCGTGCAGCATTCCTGCCGGCAGTTTTCACGCCTTGCTGGGTGAGAACGGCGCGGGCAAGAGCACGCTCGTCAAATGTCTGGTCGGCTTCTACAAGCAGGATGCCGGCAGCATTCTGATCGATGGCCGCGAGACCGACATCCCCAGCCCGGTGACGGCGTCCCAGCTGGGCATCGGCATGGTGTACCAGCACTTCACCCTGGTGCCGTCGATGACGGTAGCCGAGAACCTGGTGGCGGCACGCGGCAAGTTGCCGTTTGCCATCAACTGGGCGCGCGAGATTGCGCAGCTCGAAGCCTTCATGCAGAGCGTGCCGTTCAAGATCGCGCTCGACAAACCAGCCAGCGCGCTGGCGGCGGGCGAGAAGCAGAAAGTCGAGATCATCAAGCAGCTCTATCTCAAGCGTCGCTTCCTGATTCTTGATGAGCCGACCTCGGTACTCACGCCGGACGAAGCCGATGAGGTGCTGGGCCTGGTCAAGGATCTGACGCGATCGCAACAGCTCACCGCGCTGATCATCACGCACAAGTTCCGCGAGGTGACGGCTTATGCCGATGCGGTGACGGTGTTGCGGCGTGGCCGGCTGATCGGCGGTGGCAGCGTGGCGGAGCTTTCCATCGAGCAGATGGCCGAGATGATGGTGGGCAACAAGGTGGAGACCTCGCGCAAGCGTGCCGAGCGCGAGCCGACGCCGGATGCACCGCCGCGTCTGCGCATCGAGGGATTGCTGGCGTTGGGCGACAACGGGCTGCCGGCGGTGAAGCAGCTGAGCCTTGCGATCCGCCCCGGCGAAATCCTCGGCATCGCGGGGGTGTCGGGCAACGGGCAGCGCGAGTTGGCCGAAGTGCTCAACGGGCAGCGCGACAGCGAGGCCGGACGCATTCTCGTGGGCGACAAACCCTTCGGCGGCTCACGGGCCGAGCGCGCTGCCTGCAAACTCTACAGCCTGCCGGAAGAGCCGCTTAAGAATGCGTGCGTGGCACCCCTGTCGGTCGCAGAGAACATGGCGCTGCGCAATTACGACCAGGCGCCGATTTCGCGCGGGGGCCTGTTGAGTGGCAGCGCGCTGCGCGAGCAGGCCAGGCGCTTTGTCGAGACCTTCCGCGTCAAGACGCAAGGCGTCGATGCGCCGATATCGTCGCTGTCTGGCGGCAACGTGCAGCGTGCGGTGCTGGCGCGCGAGCTGTCGTACCCGGTCGAGGTGCTGATCGTCGCCAACCCGGTGTTCGGGCTGGACTTCGGCGCGGTTGCCGAGACCCACGCCCGTATCATGGCGGCGCGTGCCAGCGGGGCGGCGATCCTGCTGATCTCGGAAGACCTCGACGAGCTGCTGGAGCTGGCAGACCGCATCGCTGTCATCAGCGAAGGGGAGCTCGTCTACGAGGTCGACGCCGCCGAGGCCGACGTGCGGACGCTGGGGCAGTACATGGGCGGCGGGCATCACGCCGAGGCGGCCTGAACGGCTTGCGCAGACCTTGATCGTCGGCTGCTTTTACAGCAGTCAGCCCCACATGACATCGGCTTTCTGCCAAACTTCTGTCTGGTAACGATTTTGTGACTTTTGGCACATTCTCTGCTCCGGAGTCGCAAACGCGCCCGACGCGACACAACAACACGCAGCACAGGAGATCGTCATGCAGTTCAAGCCCCGGCAACTCGCCGCAGTCCTCGGTTTCGCCCTCTCCCTGGGTCTTGCCGCCTCACCCGCCAGCGCCAGCTACGTAGTGGATACCGGCACGCCGACACAGAGCGGCATGTGGATGTTCAACGCCAATCAGTACTTTGCGGGCGAGTTCGATCTGACCAGCAGCGCCGTGCTCAACAGCATCGAAGGCTTCTTCAGCACCGATTCGGGCAGCGTGGCGATCAGCATTCACGCCGATGGCGGCAGCCTGCCGGGCAGCATCCTCTACACGGCCAATCTGACGACAGGCACGGGCAGCGAAGCCTGGCGTGGCTTGTCCGGCCTCGACTGGGCGCTGACAGCGGGGGAGTACTGGGTGTCGTTCAAGCCGACCTTCACCTCGTCCTACGCCAGTTTCGGCAGCGGTGTGTCGTCGCCGATGTCGCAATACGCGCAGGGCAGCGGCAGCTATGTCTGGGCTGATGAGGGGCCGCACTTCTTCGACTTCCTGAATGCTGGCGTGCGCATCGATGCGACCGTTGCGGCTGTGCCCGAAGCGTCCACCGCCCTGATGTATGGCGCAGGGCTGCTGGTGCTGGGCGGTCTTGCACGCCGCCGTGCATTGCGCAGCTGATCAAAGCTGAGGCGCGACGCCGCAGGGGCCCTGTCGTGCTCCTGACAAACCAAAGTAAAAACCCGGCCGAGGCCGGGTTTTTACTTGCTGCCTGCCTGATCACAATGCGTGATCAGTGTGCGATCAGAACGAGGTCACGTCGGTCGTGCTGACGTCGCAGACTGCACCGTTCCAGGTTTGACCCAGGCTCTTCGATGAGCCGTTGTGGTCGGTCACGCCGGTGTATTCCACGCAGATCTTCGGCGAGCTCTGGTTCGGATTGCTGCTGGTCGGCTTCGGTGCGGTGTAGCCCTGGACCTTGAGGTTGCGGATGGTGATCTTGTCGCCATAGTTGCGGTTGCCGCCAGCGACGGTGTCACCGACCTTGCCGTAGATGGTGACGTTGCTGATCTTCGCGGTGCGCGGGCCGCCGTTGTTGGTGCAGTCACCGCAGGAGCGCCAGAGCTTGCCGATGTTGGTGGCCGAGAAGTTCTCGACGATGGTGGTGCTGTTCTTCGAGTTGTGCTGGAAGACCTTGTCCTTGGCTTCGTATGCAGCGCCGCCGCTGACGGTCATGGTGCCGCCTTCGGAGAGGTTGGAGGCTGCGTCTTCGCAGACGTCTTCCCACACCACGTTTTCGAGACGGCAGTTGCCGCCCACGCAGTGGATGCCGTCACCCGCCTTGCCAGCTGCGAGGCGCACGTTCTTGATGGTGGCGTTGTTCAGCGTGAAGACGGGAGCCTGGCCTTCGCCGTCACCCGAGCAAGCCGTGCCGATGGTCTTGCCGCCGCAATCGACCGTGACGTTGGTGAGTGTTGCGCCACCGACGCACTGGTTGCTGGTGGTCGTCGAGGACGACGAGCTGGCGACTGACGAGGATGCCACGGACGAAGCAACGCTGCTCGCCACGGATGAGGACGACTTGCTGCTGGAGCTGGAAGCAACGGACGAAGCGACGCTGCTGGCGCTGCTGGTCGTGGTGTTGCTGTACGAACACCATGCCGAGGAAGGATAGGTGTTGCTGGGGTAGTTGGCGCTGGAGCAGACGAAGCTGCCGGTCTTGACGGCGTAGACGAAGGCATCGTTCTTGCCGAGTGCGGTGGAGCGGGTACCGGTCATGGTGCAGGTGGCGCCAGTGTTCTGGACGCACTTGGTGTAACCGGAGGGATAGTCGGCGGCGTGGGCAGACACGCCGAGGCCAAGCAGGGCGACGACGCCCAGTGCGCGGGAAAGCTTCATTGTCTTGTCTCCAGAGAGTGTTATTGCTTCCCGCTCATTGGTGGGCGGCAGGAAGTGCGCGCAGTTTGCTGACTCAGTAAAAATGCGCAATCCGCAACGCACAACAGCAAAATCGGCATTTCCCGCTGTTTATTCCTCTGGAATAGGCGGAGATCGGTCACACGCGGCGTTTACGTGTCGAGAGATTTTTTGTTGCGCGGCAGCAAAAACAATTCCGGCCGATGCACGAATGCATCGGCCGGTGTCATCGCGTCACCTGGCGGCAGTTGCGTATCAGCCCGCGAGGTGCTCGAACAAGGCTGTCGAGAGGTAGCGTTCGCCGAAGGAGGGGATGACCACCACGGTGGTCTTGCCGGCGTTCTCGGGCCGGCGCGCGACATCCAGCGCGGCCCAGATGGCGGCGCCGGAAGAGATGCCGACCAGCAGGCCTTCTTCGGTCGCAGCGCGGCGGGCGAGGTCGAAGGCGTTGGCGTTGGTGACGCGCACCACTTCGTCGTAGATCTCCGTATTGAGAATGGCCGGCACGAAGCCTGCGCCTATGCCCTGGATGGGGTGCGGGCCGCGCTGCCCGCCAGAGAGCACGGGGCTCGCGTCGGGTTCGACGGCGACGATCTTCACGCCGGGCTTCTTCGCCTTGAGCACTTCGCCCACGCCGGTGATGGTGCCGCCCGTGCCGATGCCCGAGACGAAGATGTCGACGCTGCCATCGGTGTCGCGCCAGATTTCCTCGGCCGTCGTGTTGCGGTGAATGGCCGGGTTGGCCGGGTTGTCGAACTGCTGCGGGATGAAATAGCGGCTGTCGGCAGCTGCGAGCTCCTGTGCTTTCCTGATCGCGCCGGGCATGCCTTCAGGGCCAGGGGTGAGGATCAATTCGGCGCCGTAGGCCTTCAGCAACAGGCGGCGTTCCTTGCTCATGGTCTCCGGCATCACGAAGGCACACTTGTAGCCGCGCGCTGCGCACACCATGGCGAGGCCGATGCCGGTGTTGCCCGAGGTGGGTTCGAGGATGATGGTGTCCGCCTTGATGAGGCCGGCCTTCTCGGCCGCTTCGATCATTGCGTTGGCGATGCGGTCTTTCACGCTGTGGGCCGGGTTGAAGAACTCCAGCTTGGCGAGCACCGTGCCGTCGATGCCGGCAGCAATGCGGTTGAGTTTGACGAGCGGCGTGTTGCCGATCAGCTCGGTGACGTTGGCAGCGATTTTCATGTGAGGCTTTCTCCAGTGCGGAGTGAGCATTCTATGCCCCCGTCGGACACTGGAGGGATGACGCAGGGCAATGAAAAAGGGGCCCGCAGGCCCCTTCTCTTTGCATGTTGCAACCTTTACTTTGCCGCTGCGCCCGGGCCCGAGTTGCGGAACTCGAACATGCGATTGACCGGATACACCGTAGGCACCTTCGGGTTGCCGAACTGGATGGTCTGCTCTTTCTCCGAATCGAAGGGACGATTCGTCGATGCAGCAGCGGCCCACGGCGCTTCCTTGGCGATGTGCTCGCCGATGTAGGAGTTGCGGATCACCACCATGCCATTCGGGTAGTGCTTGCCACCGTCCTTGGTCACCAGGGGGGCTGCACCTTCGTCCCACGAGCGGCCAAGGTGCAGGGTCTTGCCTGCCTTGTTGCCGTCGCTGGTGAACTTCGAGTTGGTCACGAGGTAACCGAAGGGAAAGTTGTTCGGCTGGCTCGGGGCGAACACAAAGCCGCCTTCAGCGCCGCCGCGTGTGGTCAGCGATTTGAACTCGACCTTGTCGAACACCACCACCGCGCGGCCGAAGACGAAGTCGACGTCACCTTCGATGTAGCTGTTGGTGACGAAGACACGATTGATGAGACCCATGTCTTTCGACTTGAACATCACCGTGTCCTGCTCGCCGAGCAGGCGCACGTTCTCGAGAATCACCTTGTCGCCACGCGTGTTGAGCGCTACGGCCTGCGTGCCACTCTTGGGGCTGGGGCTCTCGTCATAGTCGTTGGAGACGGTGATGTTCTTGGCCTGGAAGCCGTCGCTGTAGGCGAGGAAGGTGGAGCTGCCCGAGGTGCCGTAGGTGTCGGCACCCTTGCGGCCTTCGCAGGCGTTGGCAGTGACTTCCTTGTCCTTCTTGGAGCCTGCGCCGATGTTGCCCACGATCAGCACCTTGCTGGCGTCACTGCTCTCGCCGTAAATCGTGACCGGCGCGGTTTCCTTGAGGCAGACCTGTTCGCGGTAGGTGCCGGGCTTGACCAGTACGTAGACGCGCTCGGTGCCGCCCTTGGCGGTGATGGCATCCACGGCGGCCTGCACGGTCTTGTGCGTGCCACTGCCGTCTGCTGCGACGGTGTAGGTCGGCTTGAATTTCGAGACGTCGCCGATGCCGTTCTTGACCGGATCCCACGGGTCATTCGTCGGCGCGTCGATCATGCCGCCCTGGGCGAAGTAGTTGGCCATGGTGTGCTGAGCTGCCTTCTCGACCGTCAGTTGCGGGCGCTTGGCTGTGCTGGCGGCGACAGGGCCTTCCAGCGAGGTGGCGCAGGCGCCCAGCACCAGGGCCGAGAGGACTGCGAGGCTCAGTTTCACAATCGGTTTCTTCACGTGTCTTCTCCTTTGGTTGGCAGGCTTTTGCTGCCGGATGGAACCGGGAACAAGAATCTACGCCGGGGCTGCCGGAATGCCAAGTTCTGTCGCGGCAATTCAAGGCGCTTGTTGTCTGCACGCAACGTGCGTGACGGCATGCTG
Organism: Viridibacterium curvum; assembly: GCF_039544165.1. Taxonomy (NCBI): domain Bacteria; kingdom Pseudomonadati; phylum Pseudomonadota; class Betaproteobacteria; order Rhodocyclales; family Rhodocyclaceae; genus Viridibacterium; species Viridibacterium curvum. Next base: position 127,874 of record NZ_BAABLD010000010.1, on the reverse strand, counting down.
ACGGGGATAAGGCGTGATGTTGTGATTTCAGATCAGCCGCGCAGAAAATTGCCCCGCGGCTTGCGGCTTGCTCAGAGCTTGCGGATCTTGTCGAGCAGAGCGGTTGTGGAAGTCTGGTGCTCGAAGGGGATGCTATGCACGCTGCCGCCCCAGCCCAGCACTTCGGTGTAGCCGACGATCTTCTCGACCGGCCAGTCGCCGCCTTTGACGAGGATGTCGGGGCGCGCCTGCAGGATGCGTTCGATGGGCGTGTCTTCGTCGAACCAGGTGACCATGTCGACGCAGCCCAGTGCAGCCATGACCGCAGCGCGGTTGGGCAGGGCGTTGACCGGGCGGTCGTCACCCTTGCCGAGGCGCTTGACCGAGGCATCGGTGTTGAGTGCCACGATCATCGAGGCGCCCAGCGCGCGCGCCTGGGCGAGGTAGGTCACATGCCCGCGGTGCAGGATGTCGAAACAGCCGTTGGTGAACACCAGCGGACGCGGCAGGGCCGCGATGCGTGCAACGAGTGACTCGGGTGGGGCGACCTTGTCTTCAAAGGCGGGGCGCGCGTACTCCATCAGGCGGCGGCTGCAGCGGCGCTCACCGTCTTGCGGAAACGGTTGAGGTCGGTCACGGTCTCGAAGGTCTGGCCGAAGAGGCTGGACAGGTTGCGCAGGATGCCACCGACGACGCGCGCCTCGTGTTCCTTGCCGAACTGGATCTGGTTGTCGAGCCAGTGCTCCAGCCAGTCGGGGTTGGGCATGCGCGATTGCACGGTGTCGTTGGGGAAGAGTTCCTTGTTCACGTGCAGATTGGTCGGGTGCAGCGGCTTGCTCGAGCGCGAGCTCGATGCCATCAGCACGCCGACCTTGGAGAATGCGGCGCGCGCCGTGTCGCCAGCCTGATCGATGGCCTTCTTCATAAACTTGAGATAGGCGCCACCGTGACGGGCTTCGTCGCGCGAGAGGTGATCGTAGATCTTCTTGATGACCGGCTCGGTATGCCATTCGGAGGCGCGGCGATACCACTGCGTGAGGCGGACTTCGCCGCAGAAGTGCAGCATCAGGGTCTCGAGCGCGGGTGCGGGTTCGAATTCGAAACGCACGGCGTGCAGCTCTTCTTCGGTGGGCACGAGGTCGGGGCGGAAGCGGTTGAGGTATTCCATCAGCACCAGCGAATGCTTCTGCTCTTCGTAGAACCAGACCGACATGAAAGCGGAGAAGTCCGAGTCGTGACGGTTGTCGCGCAGGAACATCTCGGTGGCGGGCAGGGCGGACCATTCAGTGATGGCGTTCATCTTGATGGTGATGGCCTGCTCTTCACTCAGCAGCTCGGGCTGGAACGTATCCCAGGGCACGTCGTCAGCCATGTTCCAGCGTGCGGATTCGAGGGATTTGAAAAGTTCCGGATAAAGCATTTTCGATGGTCTCTGTTGGGGCCGGTGGCCTGTTGGTTGCCGCTGGGGCGGCCTGGTTGCAATCAGTCAGGCGGGCGCAAATTCTACGCTGCGGCGCCTGCGCAATTGTGACAAGCCCGTGATGGCCAGCCGCAAACGCGTTTGACTCGCCATTGTAATCGGCAGTAGCCGTCAGGCGAAGCCGGCGTGGTTCAGTTTGCGTGCTGGCTGCGCCAGTGATGCACTGCCACAGGAATATCCTGGATAGGCCCCAGGATTTTTACGCGCGCAATATCCAGTACGCGCTGCGCAACACCACCGCCACCGGCCCAGATCTCACAGCCGGCCGGCAGGCCTGCAGAGAGTGTTTGCAGGGCAGAAACGGCGTGGCGCTGCGGAAAGCTCGCAGAGAAAGACAGCGCGAGGATGTCGAAGTTTCCGCTCTGCATGGCTTTTTCGACGTCGGTGAGTGGCGTACGGGTGCCGAGCGAGACACATTGCGCACCCTCGGCCACCATCAGGGCTTCGGCCATCAAGAGGCCCAGCCCGTGCACTTCTTCGGGCAGGGTGGTGAGCAGGATGCGGGGCGGCTGGCGGGTTTCGCCACGCTGGCTGATCGCAGCGCGGAGCAGGTTCTGTACGTGTTCGGTGTAGAGGTGTTCATCGGCAATTTCGATCGTGCCGCGCATCCAGGCCTCACCGACGGCCATGTTCAGCGGCGCAATTGTGTCTATGACAAACCTGTTCAGACCTTGTCGCAGCAAGCACTGTTGCAGCGCCGAGCGCAGGGCTTCGTTGCTGTGCAGGCGAACGAGGTCAATGATGGCGGCGAGGCTGCCTTGCAGTTCGGCCACGGGCGAGGCGGGCGCCACGCCGGGTTGGGCCTGCAGCCAGCCGTCCCATTCGGCGTCCGGCGTGGCGAAGATCTTGCCCGGTCGCCAGCCGAGATCCATCAGGCGCTTGATGCGATGCAGCCGTTCGACCTGGTCGAGCGGGTAGAGGCGCTCGCCGTGCGGGTCGCGCAGGGGGTTGGGAAAGCCGTAACGGCGCTCCCACACGCGCAGGGTGTCCTTGCCGAGGCCGGTGTCGCGCTCGACGGCAGCGATGGACATGCCGGCGGGCGTGTTGGGTGAAGGGTTTTCGGGTGATGCGCTCATTTTGTCTAGGACAAAGTTGTTGACCTTGGGCTGGCCTGTTGCTAGTGTAAGTCATCGCTTCAATTTGTCTAGGACAAATACGAAGTTTGTCTAAGGAAATCTTGATGAACGCACCCGACCGCATTTTTCTGCCCGACGTACAGTCTTCGCCTGACCAACGCCAGCTGACCATCCAGCATGTGGGTGTGAAGGGTCTGCGTTATCCCCTGACCCTGCTGGGCGCCGACGGCCCGCAGGCCACGGTGGCGACTTTCGCGATGGACGTCCGTCTGCCGCCAGAGGTCAAAGGCACGCACATGTCGCGCTTCGTCGAAGTGCTTGAAGCGCAGCGCGAGGCGCTGGACCTGCCCGGCGTGGAAACGCTGCTGGCGGGGATGCTGGAGCGGCTGGAGGCGGAAGCGGGGCGCATCGTGATGCGTTTCCCGTACTTCATCCGCAAGGCGGCCCCCGTGTCGGGCGTCAGCAGCCTGATCGATGTCGAAGCCGAAATCTGCGCCGAGAAGGATGCCGCCGGGCTGACGGCCATCACGCTATGCGTGGTGGTGCCGGTGACCAGTCTGTGTCCGTGTTCGAAAAAAATTTCCGAGTACGGGGCGCACAACCAGCGTTCCCACATCACACTGCGTGTCACGCTCCGTGAGTCGCTGGCCATCGAGACGCTGGTGCGTATGGCTGAAGAAGAAGCCTCTTGCGAGGTTTTCGGCCTGCTCAAGCGCCCCGATGAGAAGTGGGTGACCGAACGTGCCTACGACAACCCCAAGTTCGTCGAGGACCTGGTGCGCGATGTGGCGCTGCGGCTCAAGGCAGATCCGCGCATTGCGCACTGGGTGGTGGAGTCCGAAAACTTCGAGTCGATTCACAACCACTCTGCATACGCCCTGATTCGCGGTAGCAATGACGCGACCGGTGCCGAGGCAGCACACTGAGCGGGGGCTCGCATGAAAGCAGAACAATTACCGGACGCACGCGACACGCGGGGGCTGAAAGTTGCGGTGGTCGGCGGCGGCATCTCCGGGTTGGGGGCAGCCTGGCTGCTGAGCCAGCGCCACGCGGTCACGCTGTTTGAAGCCGGGCGTTACGCCGGTGGCCATGCCAACACGGTGGACGTGACGGTGGATGGCATCACGCATCCGGTCGACACGGGCTTTCTGGTGTTCAATCGCCGCACTTACCCCAATCTGTGCGGTCTGTTCGAGACCCTGCAGGTGCCGGTGGCCAACAGCGAGATGAGCTTCTCGGTGAGCCTGGCCCAACCCGACATCGAGTGGGCCGGCACCGACCTCGTCTCTCTGTTTGCGCAACCTGCCAATCTGGCGCGCCCGGCTTTCTGGGGCATGCTGGCCGACATCCGGCGCTTCAACGCCGAAACCACGCGTCTGGCGCGTGAACACAATGCGCCCGCGATGTCGCTTGGCGAGTATCTCGACCGCAACGGCTACGGCGAGGCCTTCCGTCACTGGTATCTGATCCCGATGGCGGCTGCCATCTGGTCTTGCCCGACGCAGCAGATGCTGGCTTACCCGCTCGCGACATTCCTGCGCTTCTGTCACAACCACGGGCTGCTGCAGATCATGGATCGCCCGCAATGGCAGACGGTGGCCGGCGGGTCGCGCGAGTACGTGCGCCGCATCACCGCGCAACTCTCCGATGTTCGTCTCAACACGCCTGTCATTGCCGTCGAGCGTGAAGCCGCCGGGGTGAGCGTGCTCACCGCACAGGGCAGCGAGCGCTTCGATGCGCTGATCTTCGCCTGCCACAGCGATCAGGCGCTGCGCATTCTGGGCCAGCAGGCTTCGTCGCTCGAAGAGGCCGTGCTGGGCGCCGTACGTTACCAGTACAACCGCGCCCTGCTGCACACCGATGCGGGGCTGCTGCCGCGACGCAACCGTGCCTGGTCGGCATGGAATTACCGCGCCGGCGCGGGCCGCGCTGATGACCGGCCGGTGAGCGTGTCCTACCTCATCAACCGCCTGCAGCCCGTGCCCTTCCGCAGCCCGGTGGTGGTTTCGCTGAACCCGTTCGATGAGCCCGCGCCTGGTTCGTTGATCCAGTCTTTCGATTACGAACACCCGGTCTTCGATCAGGGCGCCATCGACGCGCAGGCGCATCTGCCTATGCTGCAGGGGCGCAACCGAACCTGGTTCTGCGGCGCCTGGACGGGTTATGGCTTTCATGAAGACGGGCTCAAGTCGGCGGTCGACGTTGCTGCGCAGCTGGGTGTGGTGGCGCCCTGGCGTGCCAATCCCCTGCCGCAGGTCGAAGAGGCGCTGGCCTGAGCGCCGGCAGCGAGGGATCCATCATGCGTGAGCCCCTACAAGCACAGATTGCAGCAGGCAGCGTGATGCACGAGCGGCATGCGCCGGCGGTGCATCGCTTCGTGTATCGCCATTTCACTCTGCGCCTGCCGCTGTCGCAGCTTGCCGGGCTACGCGTGCCGCTGCTGGGTATCAACCGGCGGGGACTGATGGCGGTGCACGAACGCGACCACGGCCCGCGCGATGGTTCGCCCCTGCTGCCGTGGATTCGCGCGCAGCTGGCACGCAACGGGCTTGCCGAAATTGCCGATGGCGAGGTGATCCTGCAGACGCTGCCGCGTCTGTTCGGTTACGTCTTCAACCCGGTCAGCTTCTGGTTCTGCCACGACAGCCAGGGTGCGCTGCGTGCCGTGCTGGCCGAGGTCAGCAACACCTTTGGCGGGCACCACAACTATCTCGTGGCGCATCCGGACGGACGCGTCATCGGCCCGGACGACGAGATCGCCGCGCGCAAGCTGTTCCATGTTTCGCCCTTTCTCGACGTGCAAGGCACTTATCGCTTTCGCTTCCGCGAGCGTGGCGGCTTCCTGTTTGTCGCCATCGATCACGCTGACGACGCGGGCGAGACCGTGCTCAGCACGCGCATGTCGGGGCGTTTGCAGCCGCTCACCGGGCGCAGTCTGCTGCGTGCGTGGCTGTCCAGTCCGCTGCTGACCTTTGCGGTCATTGGTCGCATCCACTGGCAAGCCCTGCGCTTGCTCGTCAAGCGCGTGCCCTTCGTCGGCGCGCGTCCTTCGAGTCGTCCGGCCACGGCGCCGGAAGCTTCCTCCATCCCTGTCGCAGAGAGCTCAACATGACTACAACCCTGCATCAATCCGTCGCCCTGCAAGGCAAATGGCCGCGCAGTGCCGAGCTGGTCATCGGCATGCTGGGCCACCTCAAGGGCGGCTCCGTGAATCTGCATCTGCCGGATGGCAGTAGCCAGCTCATTGGCGACGCGCATCTCGTTGCCAATCTGCGCGTGCATGACTGGGGCATGTTCGATGCCGTCTTCACGCGCGGTTCCATCGGCTTTGGCGAGTCCTTCATGGCGGGTGAATGGGAGACCGACCATCTGGCCGATCTGCTGACATTGCTGGCCCAGAATCGTGAGTCCCTGTCGCGCGCCATTCATGGTGATGCGCTGCGCCTGATCTTCCACCGCCTGTGGCATGCGCTGCGCGCCAACACGAAAAAGGGTTCGCGTCGCAACATCGAGGCGCACTACGACCTGGGTAACGACTTCTACCGCCTGTGGCTGGACGAGACGATGACCTACTCGGCCGCTTGCTATGCCACGCCTGATACCCCGCTGGCCGAGGCGCAACGCGAGAAGTACCGCCGCATCCTGCGCGAGCTGGACGCCAGGCCGGGTCAGCGCATTCTCGAAGTGGGCTGCGGTTGGGGCGGTTTTGCCGAAGTGGCCTGTCTGGAGTTTGGTTGTCGCGTGCACGGCATCACCCTGTCGCCGTCGCAGTTGGCGTGGGCACGTCAGCGTGCCGAGCAGGGCGGTTTTTCGTCCAAAGTGATTCTCGATTTGTGCGATTACCGCGACATGGAAGGAAAATTCGACCATGTCGTGTCGATCGAAATGATCGAGGCCGTGGGTGAAAAGTTCTGGCCGACCTACTTCCGCAAGCTGCACGACTGCGTCCTGCCCGGCGGCAAGGTCGTGATTCAGGGCATCAGCATCGCCAACGATCTGTTTGCGCATTACCGCCGCGATGTCGACTTCATTCAGCGCTACATCTTTCCCGGTGGCATGCTGTTTTCGCCCGAGGTGCTGCAGCGCGAAGGCACGCGCGCGGGTCTCAAGCTGGTCAGTGATACGCCCTTCGGACTCGACTACGCCCGTACCCTGGCCGAGTGGATGCAACGCTTCAACGCGGTGCGTGCCGAGGTGCTGGCGCAAGGCTTTGACGAGCGCTTCATCCGCATGTGGCAGTTCTACCTCGCTTACTGCGAGGCGGGCTTCCGCGCAGGCTCGACCAATGTGCATCACTTTGCGCTGGTGAGGGCGTCATGAAGGCCCGGCTTGCGCTGCTGATCTGCCTGTGGGCGATGGCGTCCGGCGTGCAGGCCATTCCCGACGCGGCCCGCTCGCACGCTGACAGCTGGCGTGCGCAAGGGCAGGGCGAAATGCGCTGGTTCGGCCTGAAGCTCTACGACGCCGAGTTGTGGGTCAGCAGCCTTAATTTCGATCCCACCAAGGTGTTCGCCCTGAAGCTCACCTACGCGCGCAACTTCGAGGGCAACAAGCTGGCCTCAGCCAGCATCGACGAGATGCAGCGCCAGGGGCGGCTGGAGCCTGCGCAGGCGGCACGATGGTTGAAGGCGCTTGAGCGCGTTTTCCCCGACGTGAAGGAAGGGCAGCACATCACAGGCGTCTTCCTGCCGGGCAAGGGGGCTGCGTTCTATCTCGATGGCAAGCCGACGGGTGAGATTGCCGACGTTGAGCTTGCGCGGCGCTTCTTCGATATCTGGCTCGATCCGCGCACACGTGAGCCATCGCTACGCGCCGGCCTGCTCGGATCGAAGTCGTGACGGTGCTGGCCGGGCGGTCGATTTTTGCGTATGGCATTTTCGGTCTGCCGCTGGCCTTCGTGGCCTTGCCGATCTACGTGCATGTGCCCCACCTCTACAGCAGCGCCTTCGGCATGTCGCTCGCGCTGGTCGGCACCGTATTGCTGATCGCGCGTCTGGGGGACGCCTTCATCGATCCGCTGATCGGCCACGTCAGCGATCGCTGGCCGCAGCGCAAGCTGAGCATTGCGCTGGCCCTGCCTGCGCTGGCACTTGGCCTGTGGGGCCTGTTACGCCCACTGAGCGATGCGCCGGGCGCGATCTGGCTGGTGAGCATGCTGGCCCTGGTGTATCTCGGCTTTTCGCTGGCCAGCGTCAATCACAACGCCTGGGGCGCCGAGCTGAGCCAAGACCCGCACGAGCGCACGCGCATCACGGCGACACGCGAGGGCTTCGGGCTGGTGGGCGTGGTGCTCGCTTCCGTGCTGCCCGGGCTGCTGTCGGATGTCGCGCTGACCGGCATGGCGCGACTGGCTGTCGTATTTGTCGCGCTGCTGCTCGGGTGTGCAGCACTGACCCTGGGCTTTGCGCCGCTGCGTTCAGTGGGTGCGGTACAGGCACCCCAGCTCCAGAGCTCCCTGCTGGAACCTGTGCGCAGTGCGCGCTTTCGCGCGCTGCTGTGGGTGTTTGCGATCAGTGGCATTGCGGCGGCGATCCCTGCATCGCTGGTGCTGTTCTTCATTGCCGACGTGCTGCAGGCGGAAGCGAAGTCGGGAGCTTTCCTGGCGATCTACTTCGTCTGCGCAGCAGCAGGCCTGCCGGGCTGGGTGTGGTTGTCGCGCCGCATCGGCAAGCTGCGCGCATGGCTCGCGGCGATGCTGCTGGCGGTGCTCGTCTTCGTGTGGGCGGGCACACTCGGCACGGGTGATGTGGTGGCGTATGGGTTGATCTGTGCACTCTCAGGCCTCGCGCTGGGGGCCGACCTGGCGCTGCCACCGTCGATGCTGGCTGACACCGTGGAGCGCGATTCCCTGGGGGCGGGTGCCTGCTTTGGTTGGTGGAACTTCGTCACCAAATTGAACCTTGCACTGGCAGCAGGTCTGGCGTTGCCCTTGCTGCAATCGCTGAAATACACACCGGGCCAGCGCGATGCGGATGGGCTGGTAGCCCTGGCAGTCGTCTACGCCGCCGTGCCGGCGGCGCTCAAGCTTGTTTCTGCGGCCTTGCTGTGGCGAGGGCGTCACCTGATTGCGGAGAACTGACATGAAACATCTGAAAAACCTGTTGCTGCTGTGTCTGGCCGGTCTGCTGATGAGCTGTGCCAGCGTCGAGATCGGTGACTACGCGAAAGAAAATCCGACGCTGGACCTGCGTACCTACTTCAATGGCACGGTGGACGCCTGGGGCATCTTCCGCGACCGCTCCGGCAAGGTCGTCAAGCGCTTCACCGTGGTCATCGATAGCAAGTGGCAGGGAGATACTGGTGTATTGGACGAGCGCTTCGTCTACAGCGACGGCACAACGCAGCAGCGCATCTGGACGCTCAAGCGCCAGAGCGACGGCAGCTACATCGGCACGGCGGCCGACGTGGTCGGCGAGGCGCGCGGCGAGCTGGCCGGCAACGCACTGCGTTGGCGCTACGTGATGGCGCTCGACGTTGACGGCAAGATCTACAACGTGGATTTCGACGACTGGATGTACCTCATGGATGACAAGGTGATGCTCAACGTCTCGGCGATGAGCAAGTTCGGCATCCACCTCGGCGAAGTGACCCTGTCGTTCAAGAAGCGCTGACATGGCACTCAATCCGAAGATCAGCGACTGGCGCGGCAAGCGCGTGTGGGTCGTCGGCGCGTCCACCGGCATCGGCCTGGCCCTTGCGGAAAGGCTGTCGGCGCAAGGCGCTCGCATCGTGATGTCGGCGCGCAATGTGTCCCGCCTGCAGGCGGCAGCGGATAGCGTGCCAGGCGCTGTCGCCGTGCCTCTGGATGTCAGCGACGCCAGCGCCTGGCCCGGGGCAGAGGCGCAGGCGCGTTCCGCACTCGGTGGCATCGATGTGGTCGTGCTCAATGCCGGTACCTACGCCCCCCTGCGTGCCTGGGATCTGGCGACCCCTGCAGGGCTGGCGACGGCGCGGCAGACCTTCGAGACCAACCTGATGGGTGTCTATGGGGGGCTGTCTGCGTGTTTGCCCGACATGCTGGCGCGGGGCAGCGGTCACGTCGTCATCGTCGGCAGTGTGGCCGGTTACGGCGGTTTGCCCAAGGCTGTCGCCTATGGGCCGGGCAAGGCTGCGCTCATCAATCTCGCCGAGAGTCTCTACATCGATCTCGCGCCGCGCGGCATCGCCGTCACCATCGTGAGTCCCGGTTTCGTCGAGACGCCCCTTACCGCGCAGAACGACTTCCACATGCCCGCGCTGATCACCGCTGCGCAGGCGGCAGACAACATCCTGCGCGGCCTGCGTGCAGGGCGTTTCGAGATCCACTTCCCGTGGCGCTTCAGCGGCTTTCTCAAATGCCTGGGCTTGCTGCCGAGATGGGCCTACTTCCGTCTCGTCGGGAGGCTGGCATGAACACGCAAGCCCGGCTGGATGCGCTGGTGCGCTGGTACGAGACGCTGACGCCAGACAGCGTGGCGCAGGTGGCGACGCACTACGCGGCGGATGCGCACTTCATAGACCCCTTCAACGATGTGCGCGGCGTTGCTGCCATCGGCGCGATCTTTGAGCACATGTTCCGACAGGTCGAGCTGCCGCGCTTTGTTGTGGAGCGCGCCTTCGTCCTCGACAACGAGGCCATGCTGCGCTGGCGTTTCGAGTTTGTCTCGCAGGGCCAGGCGAAGGTTGTGCCTGGGGCGACAGCCTTGCTTTTCGACGCGGAGGGGAAGGTCTGCAGCCACCGTGATTACTGGGACCCTGCGCGTGAAATCTACGCCGGGCTGCCGCTCGTTGGTCCTCTCATCCGCTGGCTGACGCGCCGGCTGACTGCCCCCATGTCCCGCCTTTAGCAAAAACGTCGCAGATTGGGGTACCCTTCGCGAACTGCAGGGTAACGTTGTGCGCCGTATGCCGGTTTTCGTAACGGTTTGTAACAGCGGAATCCCGGCTCGACAGTAATCGTCGGGTCGCGCGGAAAGCAGTCAGGACGACCGGAAGACTATCTGGTTGGTCCGGAATCGCAGCGGTCGATGCAGGACTGGTTGCGGGCGCGACGTTGATGTGGGTACGACGTGAGAAAGCCAAGATGAACCCGTTTGTTCGCAACATCCTGCTCGTGGACGACCACGCGCTCCTGCAACACGCTTTGTCGGCCATGCTTGAGCCGCTTCTCTCCGGGGGGCACATCACCTGTGCATCCACCGCGCAGGAAGCCGTGGCCTCGCTGCGTAGCGGGACCAAATTCCATCTCGTCCTGCTGGACCTCAAGCTGCCCGACAGCGACGGTCTGCGTCTGCTGAGCACCTTGCGCCGCGAAGCGCCCGGCGTGCCGGTGGCGGTATTTTCCGGTCAGGATGCGCCCATTTATCGCCAGTTGGCTCGCGAGGCCGACGTCGATGGCTTCCTCAGCAAGTCGATGGCACCCAATGCCCTCGTCGAAGGCGTACGCGTCTTGTTGTCCGGTCGCCGCTTCTTCGACGAGCCGGTACGCGCACTGGGCGAGAGCCGTCCGCGCCCCAAGCTCAGTCCCAAGCAGGAACGCGTGCTGTGCTGTCTCATGGAAGGCCTGTCGAACAAGGAGATCGCGATCAAGCTCGATCTCTCCGAGCGTACGGTCAAGATGCATCTCACCTCGGTATACCAGGTGCTGGGCGTGAACACCCGCTCGCAGGCCATCCTCGTTGGCCAATCGCTCAATCTGGCGATGCCGTCCGACGATGCGTGAGGCAGGCGCAGCACGCGGACTGCTGATCGCCCTTGTCGCGGCATTGATGGCGTCAGCAGGTCTGATGCTGAGTCTGTCACTGGTATCGCCGCTCATCATCGTCTGGTTCCTGGTCCTGCTCGGCAGCCTGTTGTGGGCGCTTTGGCGGGTGTATCAATGCATGGCCTGTCCGCGCGAAGAGGCCGGCGCTGCGCCCGAGATCGATCAGGACACGGGTTCGCAGGATGCATTGGCTTTCCTGTCTGTTGTCGGGCACGACCTGCGCCAGCCCTTGCAGGCTTTGTCGCTGTATTCCGCAACGCTGGCGACACATGAGCTGCAGCCCAATTCGCGTCAACTCGTAGCGGGCATGGAGACAGCGGCCGAGACCCTGTCGCTGCAGTTCGAGGACGTGATGGCCATCGCCAAGCTCGAGTCGGGCCGTATTGCCTTCGACCTCAAGCCGGTCTCGCTCGGTGCGTTGATGACCAGCACGGTGGCGGCGTGGCTGGGCGAGGCGCACATGCGCTCCATCCATTTGCGCTACGTTCCGACCAGCATCAAGGTGTGGGCCGACGAGGCCCAGCTGGCGCGCGCACTCGACAAACTCGTCTCGCATGCCCTGCGCATGACCGAAGAAGGGGGCGTGCTGATCGGTTGCCGCCGCCGTGGTAGCCAGGTGTGGCTGGAGGTGCGCGACACCAGCGGTGGCGTGGCGCCCGAGCTGCAGGACCTGGTGTTCAAGCCTTTCTCGACTTACGGTCAGCGCTTGCCTGACCGTGCGCTGGGAATCGTGCTGGCGCAACGCATCGTGCGGCGCCTGGGGGGCAACCTGGTGCATCGCTCGCGTGATGGACGTGGCAGTGTCTTCACCATGTCTTTCGAGCGCTATACAGCCAAGTAAGAGCCAGGCAAGCCGCGGCTGCAGCTCAGAGCATGTCGGCCGAGACGACGGCGCGCAGCACGACCTGCTCTTGCTCATCGCGTTCGCGCAGCTTGAACCACCACAGCGCTCCCTTGCGGAAACTCAGTTCTTCATCGACGCCGGACAGCAGCAAAGATGCCGCGCGTCCCAGTGAAGGCTGATGCCCTACGACCATCACGGCGCCCCCCGCACTGGGCCAGCCTGTGGCGGCCAGAAGTGTCGGCGCGTCGGAACGCGTGCTGACGTCTTCGCAGGTTTCAAAACGCTTGGTCCAAGCCAGGATGGTTTGCTGTGTGCGCAATGCCGGGCTGACGAGAATGCGGATGTCGGTCGGGGCGTGCTCGTCGAGCCAGGCAGCGATGCGTTGCGCTTGCTTGAGGCCCTTGGCAGTCAGGGGGCGGGTTTCGTCAGGGCTGCCGTCGGCAGCTTCGGCGTGGCGCCAGAGCAGAAGATCCATAGACTTCTTGTCAGTGAGTGACGGTTACGAGCGGGCGCTTATTTTGCGCCCTTTGCGTTACGCGATTTTTGCCAGGGCGGCACTTCGTCCAGCAGGTTTGCGACGCGCTTGAGTGCGCGGCTGCTGCGCTTTTCGGCATGTGCCGCATGCCACCCACCCACCCAGACGATGGCCGCCGTGGTTTGCGGGTGCTGGACTTGCCAGTCTTTAAGTCGCTCCAACCCGACGGACACATCGTTGATCTCGCCCAGACTGTCCAGGGCGTCGCTCAGTGCGCGCTGGTAGCGTCGCATGGCCTTGTCATCGAAGAGGCTGGCAAAGAAGTCGCTGGCGTAACGCAGGCGTTTGCAGGCAATCCGCAGGCTGTGCAGGTCTTCGGTGGCCGCGCTGCTGGCGGCCAGGGTCAGGCGGGCGGCGACGCGCTTGCGCAGACGGCGCAGGTTATCGGCAGCAAATTCGACGAGTCGTGCGGGCTCGGCGTCATCGACACTTTCCGTGGTGCGATCAAGCAATGCGTGCAGTGCCTTGAGGAACTGCAACAGGAGCAGTCTGCTGGGCGGGGCGGCCAGCACGCCGAGGGCCTGGGTGCGGGCGTGCGCGGCCGTGACGGAGACCTGCGAATAGAGTGCGGCGAAATCTGGTGCGCCAGTGGCGCAGCCCGGTGCCGACAGTACGGCGTCGCGCAGCACATCCATGTCGCGCGCACCGCCGAGCGAGGCGGCGAGGTGGCCCAGCTCAAGTTGCCAGTGACCGGCAAAGCCCAGTGGCAGGTGCGCCTCGAAGACGCGCAACAGGGTGCGCAGGCGGCGCAGAGCGACACGCAACTGGTGGATGAATTCCGGGTCGTCATGCCGCAGGGCACCGAGCATGTTGCCCTGCCAGCAGCGCAGCGTGTCGCTGGCGAGCTGGTGGAAGGCCTGGGTCAGCGTCATGTCTGCCGTCAGGCGGTTGCGTGGCGCGCGCAGGGCTGTCGGTGGCGTATTGAGGAAAAGCTGGTAACCGCGTTCGGCCTTGCTGGTGTCTTCGGGGGTCAATGGCAGATCGATGGCCAGTTGCATGGCGAGGTCGATGAGATCACTGCCGCTGCCTTCGACAAGTTCCAGCTCCAGTTCGGCGATGGGGCGTTCCTTGTCGCCAGCGCGTACGCTGCCGGTGTCGAGCATCATCAGGATGCGCACGCCTGTCCGCGGAGCGTACTCGCGGGTTTCCCGTTTGAAGACGGTCGAGAACAACGGAGTGATTTCGTCAGCATGCGTTTCGAGCAGCGCACGTGTCGCATCGTCGTCGACGTGTGAGAAGTCGAAGGCGTCACGGAACGGGTGCTCCCACTCCGGGCGTGCGGAGAGACCGCCTGATGACGCCCGCGCGCACTTGATGGTCTGCAGCGTGCGGTTACCGATGCGGCGCGTGCGCAGGGCGATGCGTGCATCACCCAGCAACAGGCCCGGCGTGTCGAAGTAGACGTTCTCCAGCGTACTGGCGCGACCGACTTTGGCGGCGCTGGCAAAGAGCGGGTGAGCGGCTATCTGCGCCTGTGTGCCGGGCGGGAAGGCCAGCTTGAGTTCGATTTCCAGAGCCATGTGTGAAGGGGACGGCTGTAATGGGGGCGCAATATACCGGGCTCGGGCGGTCGCGATCTACCGCGCAAATGTGACAACTCAGCACACCAGGCGTGGCGCTTGAAGCCGGTAGCGCGATGGTGGGTGTTCAGCGCTGCGGTGTGGACTCTGTCGCGCGCCAGTGACCGGATTTGCCGCCGGACTTTTCCAGCAGGCGGACTGACTCGATGATCATGCCGCGATCCATGGCCTTGAGCATGTCATACAGCGTGAGCAACGCAACGCTGACGGCGGTCATGGCCTCCATCTCGACGCCAGTGCGGCCGACCGTTTCGGTCGTGGCGGTGCAGCGTACGCTGCTGCGGGCTTCGTCGATCTCGAACTGCACATCGACGTGTGTCAGCGGCAGGGGGTGGCACAGCGGAATCAGCTCACCCGTGCGCTTGGCCGCCATGATGGCCGCGACGCGTGCGACACCAATGACGTCGCCTTTACCTGCCGTGCCTGTCAGCACGCGTTGCAGCGTCGCCGCCTGCATGCGGATGCTCCCGGCAGCAACGGCGCGGCGGGCTGTTTCGGCCTTTTTGCCCACGTCGACCATGTGGGCATCGCCGGAGGCGTTAAAGTGGGTAAGTTTGTCGGTCATGGTTGTGAATGCTTACAACTTCGCTCGGGCGCTTGCGAAGGCAGCGCTATCATAACGCCATGCTAGTTCCCCATGATTCCCTTCGCGGACTCGCCCGGCGGGCACTGTGTGTCGCGCTGGCAGCCAGTCTGGCCATCCATCCGGTAGCGGCGCAGCTGCCCGAGCTGGGCGATGCGTCGCAGTCCGTGCTGTCGCCGGCCAAGGAGCGCAGCATCGGCGAGACGGCGATGCGCGAGATCAGGCAGTACGAACCAAGTTATATCGACGATGCCGAGGTCGAATACTTCCTGAATCGCCTCGGTCGTCGTCTCGTGCAGGCTACGGACGCTAAACCCGAGGACTTCCTCTTCTTTGCTCTGCGTGACCCCACCATCAACGCGTTTGCCATGCCCGGCGGCTTCATCGGCGTGCACTCCGGTCTGGTGCTGGCCAGTCAGAGCGAGTCGGAGTTGGCGGGCGTGCTGGCGCACGAAATTGGCCACGTGCAACAGCACCACATCGCGCGCATGCTCGACAAACAGAGCGGGGCCAGTGCCACCATGCTGGCGGCATTCCTGCTGGCGATTCTGGCCGCCGGACGCGGACCCAGTGGCTCGGCGATGGCTCAGGCCACCCTGGCCGGCACGCAAGCGGCGTTGATCCAGAATCAGCTGAGCTATTCGCAGGACTTCGAACGCGAGGCCGACCGCATAGGCTTCCAGACCCTGTCGGCATCCGGTTTTGACGTGCGCGGCATGGCAAATTTCTTTGACCGCCTTGGCAAGGCCATGCGCAGCTCTGAGCGCTCGGAAACAGCTTATCTGCGCACCCACCCCTTGAGCGTTGAGCGTATGGCCGACATGCAGGGGCGCGCACAGGGGGCTGTGCCGGGTGTGGTGGCAGACAGCAACGAGTACGTGTTGATCCGGGCGAAGCTGGATGCGGAAGCTGGGCTGCCCAAGGATGCTCTGGCACGTATCCAGGCCAGACAGGCGCCGCGGCGTCAGGATCAGGCAGCGAAGCTGTATGCACTGGCGCGGGCCTATACGCGCGACAACCGGGCGACGGAGGCGCAGAAGGCCCTCGCTGATCTGCGCGCGATGCGATTCGAATCGCCGTTGGTGGATTCGATGCTTGCAGACATGTTGTTGCGACAGGGCAAGGCGGCCGAGGCCGAGCAGGTGTGCGGTCAGGCATTTGCGCGCTATTCCGACGCGCGCTTTCTGCTGCTGTGCCAGGTGCAGGCCCTGACCGAGAGCGGCAAGCCGGAGCGTGCAGCACAGCTTGCGCGTGACGCGCTTGTCGATACGCCGAACGACGAGCGTCTGTGGATACTGCAGGCCAAAGCCTATGCGGCGCAGGGCAAGGTGGTCGAGCAGCAGCGG
This sequence comes from Viridibacterium curvum, assembly GCF_039544165.1. NCBI lineage: Bacteria > Pseudomonadati > Pseudomonadota > Betaproteobacteria > Rhodocyclales > Rhodocyclaceae > Viridibacterium > Viridibacterium curvum. The sequence goes on along the minus strand of NZ_BAABLD010000010.1, from coordinate 111,708 downwards.
GCAATGGCCGAGCTGTACGTGGTTCGTGGCAACCTGATTGCTGCGGTCGAGCAATTGCAGCTCGCCCAGCGTGGCGGCGGTGGCGATTTCTACACGCAGTCTGCCGTCGATTCGCGCTTGCGCGAACTGCGCAACCGCCTGCGCGAGGAGCGCCGGGAGGGGCGGCCGAACGGGCTACAATAGGCCCTTCTGCCACTCCTTTCCGGGGCCTCAATGCACACCCACGATCAGGAACTCGACGTGCGCGGCCTGCAGTGCCCGCTGCCTATCCTGCGTACCAAGAAAGCCCTCGCCGACATGACGACCGGGCAGGTCTTGCGCGTCGTCGCAACTGACCCCGGCACAGTCAAGGATTTCGCAGCGTTCGCACGTCAGACCGGACACGAGCTGTTGGCGCCCGGCGATGGCCCGGGGCCGGAGTTCGTCTTTCTCATCCGCCGGAAATAAGCCTTGGCCCTGCGTTCCGTTGTTTACAAGGTAGATCTGGGCATCTCGGATCTCGACCGTTCTTACTACGCCCAGCACAACCTGACGCTGGCGCGCCATCCTTCCGAAACCGACGAGCGCCTGATGGTGCGTCTGCTCGCATTTGTCCTGCACGCCAGCGAGACACTGGAGTTCGGCAAGGGACTTTCAAGTGACGACGAGCCTGCGCTGTGGGATCGCGATCTGACTGGCGCCGTGACGCGCTGGATTGAAGTCGGTCAGCCCGACGAGCGCTTGCTGCGCAGGGCTTGTGGCAAGTCGGATGAGGTGGTGCTGTATGCCTATGGCCGCGCGGTGGATGTGTGGTGGCGCCAGAATGCGTTGGCACTGGCGCGTCTCGACAAGCTACGTGTCTGGAAGCTCGATGAACAGATCTGTGCGGACCTGCTGCGCTTCGCCGATCGTGGCATGCGCCTGCAGGCGACTTTGCAGGATGGCGAGCTGATGCTGTCGGACGACCAGGACACGGTACACATCCGCCCGGTGCCCATGGGCGAAGCCTGAGCTGGAGAGGCGCCATGAAGAGAGAGGAAAGACAGATCCGCCATCTGGCCGAGCATCTGCTGCATTCCGGCGTGGGTGACTTGAGTCCGCATGAGCGACGCGCCCTCAACCGCATCGCGCGCCGCATGCAGGCCTCGATCTCTGACCCTGACACCGACCCGAACGCCAATCCGCTCAATGATGATGGCATCACCTTCGGCGAACGTCTGGCCGATCGCGTGGCGGAATTCGGGGGGTCCTGGAAGTTCATCTCGATCTTCGGCATCTTCCTCATCGGCTGGGCCATCCTCAACACGGAATTGCTGCGCGCCAAAGCCTTCGATCCCTATCCCTACGTGTTCCTTAACCTCGTGCTGTCCATGCTGGCAGCCTTGCAGGCACCCATCATCATGATGTCGCAGAATCGCCAGGCGGCGCGTGATCGCCTGACGATGCTGCGCGACCTCGACATCAACCTCAAGGCCGAAGCGTCGATCATGGCGCTGCACAAGCGGCTGGATCAGCTGAGCTGGCAGTTGCTGGGCGATCTGGATCAGCTCAAGCGCGCGCAGCGTGATGGCGGTGCCGCGGAGAAGCCTGCCGGGCACGCCACGCCCTACAGCGGGGCGACGAAAGCAGGCGATAGCGACAAGCAAGGCTCGGCATGATCATCGTGCTTGCGGGTCTGCTGACAATCCTGGTCGTGGTGGTGGCCTGGCTCGCACTGCGCGTGCAAGCGTTGTCGCGTGATTCGGCCGCGGCATCTGCCACGCTGGCGCAGAGTCTCGATACGCAGCTGGGAGCGGCGCATCGCGCCATGCTCAACGACATGCATGCCGGGCTGGATCGTCTTGGTGACCGCCTACAAAGCGTGCAGACCGACAATGCCGAGCGCTTGCGCACCCTGGTGGGTGAAGAACTCAAGACGACGCGCGAAGCCATGCACACCCTGACGCTCAAACAGGAGCAGGCCAAGGCCGAGATGCTTACGCAGATGCTTGAGAAGCTCGGCGAGACGGCGCGTGCCGACCGTGAGTTGTTGCAGGACGGTTTGCGCAAGGCCGTGCTGCAGCAGACCGAGAGCACGGCTGCCTTGACGCTGGCGATCAACGAGCGACTGGATGCGATCACGGGTGTGGTCAATCAGCGTCTCGACGAAGGCTTCAAGAAGACCAACGAAACCTTCGCCAATGTGATGGCGCGTCTGGCGACGATTGATGAAGCGCAGAAGAAGATCGGTGATCTCACCGTCAATGTCGTGAGTTTGCAGGAGCTGCTCGGCGACAAGAAGACGCGGGGTGCGTTTGGTGAGGTGCAGCTCGAAGCGCTGGTGCGCAACGCCTTGCCGCCCGATGCATACCAGTTCCAGCATCAGCTCTCGTCTGGCGTGCGTGCAGACTGCATGTTGACGCTGCCTGAGCCGACGGGTCGGGTGGCGGTGGACGCCAAGTTTCCGCTGGAGAACTATCACCGGATGTTCGAACCGGGCTTGGCCGAAGTGGAGCGCAATGCGGCGCAGAGCCTGTTCAAGCAGGACATCAAGCGACATGTCGACGCGATCGCGAACAAGTACATCGTGGCCGGTGAAACTTCGGATGGGGCCGTTATGTTCGTGCCGGCCGAGGCGGTGTTCGCCGAGATCCATGCCCACCACCCTGACCTTGTCGAATACGCGCAGAAAAAACGCGTGTGGATCGTATCGCCGACCACGCTGATGGCTGTGCTCAACACGGCGCGTGCGGTACTCAAGGACGTCGAGACACGCAAGCAGATCCACGTCATCAAGGATGCGCTCAGCAAGCTGGCCAAGGATTTCGGTCGTTTCGACGAGCGCATGAAGCGTCTTGCCGATCAGATTCGCCGTGCGCACGAAGAGACGCAGGAGGTGCACATCTCCAGCCGCAAGATCAGCAGCCACTTCGAGAAAATCGAATCGGTGCAGATCGAAGATGTGCCGAAGATGCTCGAAAACAGCGACAACCAGTGAGCGTTACTGTTGTGCTTGTTGCAGCGCCTGCCAGTCGTTGAGATTGCACAGCGCGCCGGGTGTGTCGTCGAACGAGACCTGCCGAAGGCCCATCTGATCGGTCCAGTGTCTTACCTTGCCGTTGCCGCTGTCTAGCGAAGCGCTCAGCGAAGCAAGCGCACTGCGCGGGACAAGCATGAAGACCGGTTGCAGATGACCGCCGGCGAAGGCCACCGATGGCGCTGCTTGCTGCATGCGCTGCGCGTAGTCGGCAGGCAGATTCAGTGTGTCGACCGGGCAGGTCAGCAGCCAGTCGGTTTCGCACACGGATAGCCCGGTTTCTATGCCGGCGAGCGGGCCTGCATGGTCGGGGCGCAGATCGGTGACGACCGGGAACCCCAGCGCGGCGTAGCGATCCAGATTGCGATTGGCGCTGATGACGAGTTTGTCGACCTGGGGCTGCAGTTGCGCGATCAGGCTTTCAATAAGGCTGCGGCCCTCGAACTCCACCCAGCCTTTATCGGCGCCACCCATGCGAGTGCCGAGGCCACCGGCGAGGATCAGTCCGGTGACGTTCATGGCTCATTCATCCGCCGATGTACGACATCTCGATCTTGCCGCCCGTAGCCTGGCCGGCGTGACGCAACTCGGAATAGCGGTCTTTGCGTGCTGCCCAGACGCTGGCAATCCAGGCGGCGACTGCGCTGTCGTCCTCATTGAGTGTGCGCAAGTGTGTCGTGAGATCGTGCCCTTGTGTTGCGAACAGGCAGGTGAACAGCTTGCCTTCGGGTGAAAGGCGTAGTCGCGTGCAGTCGCGACAGAAGGCTTGTGTCACCGAGGCGATGACGCCGATTTCCGCGCTGCCATCGACGAGTCGCCAGCGCTTGGCAACTTCGCCTGTGTAGTTCGCTTCGATGGGCTCAATGGGGTATTCGCTGGCGATGCGTTGCAGGATTTCGCGCGCGCCAAGCACGTCTTTCATCTGCCAGTGATTCGTTTCGCCCACATCCATGAATTCGATAAAGCGCAAGATGTGCCCACTGCCACGGAAGTGACGCAGCATGTCGAGGATGGCGTGGTCGTTCACGCCGCGCTGCACGACCATGTTGATCTTCAGCTGCCTGAAGCCAGCGGCTTCGGCCGCTGCTATGCCCTTGAGCACGTCGGCGAGTGGCACGCTGCTGTCACTCATGCGCGCATGCGTGGCTTCGTCGAGCGCGTCCAGACTCACGGTCAGGCGCTGCAGGCCGGCATCCTTTAGCGCTTGTGCGTGGCGGGCAAGCAGGGCGCCATTGGTGGTCAGCGTGAGATCGATGCCGGGAAGCTGCGCCAGCATGGCAACGAGCTTGTACAGATCCTTGCGCATCAGAGGCTCGCCGCCTGTGAGGCGGATCTTGGTGACGCCCAGATCGGCGAAGATGCGCGCGACGCGGGTGATTTCTTCGAAGCTGAGCAGGGATTGGCGTGGGAGGAAGGGGTGGTCGGCGCCGAACTGCTCGCGCGGCATGCAGTAGGCGCAGCGGAAGTTACAGCGGTCGGTGACGGATATGCGCAGGTCCTGTAGCGGACGGCGCAAGGTGTCCACAAGCGGCAAGTCCGGAACAGCGGACGGGCGGCGCAGCGACGAGAGCGGAACGGCGTGTGTGTGCGGCGCAGCTTTCATGTCTGCATTATCGACAGGAAATCGGGGCTGTACAAACGCCGCCAGGGCAGGGTGATCGGCCCAAACGTAAAGAGCCCGTTCAGGTTTCCCCGAACGGGCTCTTCGATTCTGGCTCCTCGACCTGGGCTCGAACCAGGGACCTACGGATTAACAGTCCGGCGCTCTACCGACTGAGCTATCGAGGAACAAATGAGGCTGCGAATTATAGACACGTCTTCTGGCAATGTAAAGCGCTTGGTGCGAGTGAGGAACCGCAAGGCGGCTGTGAGCGGCGCTCGGGCCTTGATTGCGCTAGAGTTCGCAGCATTCTCGCCTTGCGGCGCAAAGACTTACTTCCGGGAGCTTCGATGACCCTCATGACGCGTTTACTTGCCGTTTTTGCGCTGGCGGTGCTGCTGACCGTGCTGATTCCGACGAAAGCGGCCAGCCCCGAGTCCTGGCTGGGTCTGCCGGTGACTTTCAGTGAGGACGGCTACGGTTTCCATCCCTGGCCGGCCAAGGTAATCAAGGACATCAAGGTTCATACGCCTGATCCAGTGACGATGAACAAGGGTTGGGTGACGCCCGACTGGGCAGCGTGGATCACGGGCGGCAAGACCAATCGCATCCAGCTGGAAGTCGACGAGATTGTCGCCAAACCGTCTTCGCTTCTTCGGTTTGGTACGGTGGATGGCAAGACCACGCGCAAGGTGACTTCGCTCAAATTTGCGAAGCTCAAGCTCTTGTTGGGGAATACCTCCATTTCCTTGCCCGCAGGCCGCATGGAATTTGCCGAAGACGGCACGCTGAAGCGCGCCACCATCGATATCGAACAGCTCGTCACGCTGGAGGCTGCGCCGGTTGATGGCAAGCTGGTGACCTTCTTCAAAACGGGCAACTGGAAGTGGGGCGTGCTATCTGGCCTTCGTTTTGACCAGGTCGTTGCGCAGGGCAGTCTGACGGACGACCTTATCCTGTTCGACAAGATCGGCGCAACCGGCTTGGGTGGTTCTGTCGAAGGCGTTGTCAGCATTGCCGTGACAGACGGGTTCGCTGTCGCTGGCGATATCCAGCTCGACAAGATGTCGGCGCAGGAGTTGCTGAGCGGATTCTTTGCCGGGCACACAGTGCAGGGCACGGTGACGGCCAAAGCGAAATTCTCGGCGGCGGCGAAAACGCTGGAAGAGCTGGAGAAGGCCGTGGTGACGGCCAGTGGCAGCTATTCGGCAAAGTCCGGCAGTATTGACCGGTTCGGTTTGCTGGAGGGGATCAGGCGTCCCAATTCCGGCTCGGCTGGTGGTGGCCTGACGCGTTACCAGACGCTTGAAGGCTCATTCTCAGGTGCGACGGGCAAGTCGTCTGCGGTTTCGATCCGGCGTTTGGATGGCAACAACCTGCAAGGCTCGTCAAGTTTCCAGGTTTCGCCTGAAGGCAAGTTGCAAGGGACGGTGTCTGGCTCCCTGCGTCTGCCGAATGGTGAGGTCAAGGCCCGCTCGATGTTACTCGGTGGTACGGTCAAGGCTCCGGATGTCGTCGTGCCCTGATTTTCCCGGACAGGAATGAGTTCGTCGTCACTGTTTGTCGCCTGCCTCTGCGCAGAATGGTGCGGCAGTTGTCGTGAGTACCGTCCGGCGTTCGACGCCCTGGCTGTGCGGATGCCTGGCGTCGAATTCGCTTGGGTAGATATCGAGGATGAGCCGGAGATTGCCGGCGACATCAATGTCGAGAATTTCCCGACCATCGTGATCCAGCGCGGCGAGAGCGTCATGTTCTGCGGTGCCATGTTGCCGCATGTCACGCAGCTGGAGCGGCTGATCCAGACGTATTCAGAGCCGGGTGCGTCGGGACCTTCCGCATCCACACAGAGTGCTATGCAGCAGATTGCGAACGTGCGTGAGCGGATTCGGCAGCGATAGCTGTTCGGTCGTTCAGACAAAAAGCAAAAAGGCCCTTGCGGGCCTTTTTGCTTTTTGGTGTTGGCGCTGCTTACTTCAGCACGGCAGCTATCGCATCGGCCACGTAGTCAATGTTCTTGCTGTTGAGCGCAGCGATGCAGACGCGGCCAGTCGACACGGCGTAGACGCCGAACTCGGTCTTCATGCGTTCTACTTGTTCAGCCGTCAGGCCGGTGTAGCTGAACATGCCGCGTTGCTTCAGCACGAAGCTGAAGTCCTGCTTCACGCCGCGAGCATTCAGCTTCTCGACGAGGGCGCTACGCATTTCGCGAATGCGCACGCGCATGCCGGCCAGTTCTTCTTCCCATTGCTGGCGCAGTTCGGGCGAAGAGAGTACGGCTGCGACGACAGCCCCACCATGGGTCGGCGGGTTGGAGTAGTTGGTACGCACCACGCGCTTCACCTGCGACAGTACGCGGCCGGCTTCGTCCTTGCTGGCGGCAACGATAGTCAGCGCGCCGACGCGCTCACCGTACAGCGAGAAGGACTTCGAGAACGAGCTCGACACGAGGAACTGCAGGCCGGACGCAGCGAACAGATCCAGCGCCACGGCGTCTTCCTTGATGCCATCGGCGAAGCCCTGGTAGGCCATGTCAAGGAAGGCGATGAGGTTGCGTTCCTTGATGGCGGCCACGACTTGCTTCCACTGGTCTGCGGAGATGTCGGCGCCAGTCGGGTTGTGGCAGCAGGCGTGCAGCACGACGATGCTTTGTGCGGGCATCTGGCGCAGGTCGGCGAGCATGCCTTCAAAGTTCACGCCGCGCGTGGTGGCGTCGTAGTAAGCGTAGTTGCTGACGGGGAAGCCGGCCGACTCGAACAGCGCGCGATGGTTTTCCCAGCTCGGATCAGAGATGTAGACCGTGGCATTCGGCAGCAGGCGCTTGAGGTAGTCGGCGCCAACCTTGAGGGCGCCCGTTCCGCCCAGTGCTTCGATGGTGAGCGTCTGACCGTTACTGATCAGTGCGGAATCCTTGCCGAAGAGCAGGGTAGCGACCGCGTTGTTGTAGGCGGCCAGACCTTCGATTGGCTGATAGCCGCGCGCCGGTGCAGCTTCGAGGCGGGCTTTTTCGGCGGCCTTGACTGCGCCGAGCAGGGGAATCTTGCCTTCGTCGGTGAAGTAAACGCCCACGCCCAGGTTGACCTTGGTGCTGCGGGTGTCAGCGTTGAACGCTTCGTTCAGACCCAGGATAGGGTCGCGCGGTGCCATTTCGACGGCGGCAAAAATCGACGAACTCATGAATGCTCCAGCGGTGGAATAAGCCCGATGCGCCTCGCATCGGGACGGTAAATGCGGAATAATCAACGGCTCAGCTTGCCAAACGTTGACGGCAGGCGGAAAACCGAGACAACTCAACATTTTAGCATGTCAGACGCAGCCCCCGAACCTGCCGTTGTAACGTTTGATGGCAGCCCCTTTCGCCTGCACCAACCGTTTCCGCCGGCGGGTGATCAGCCGTCGGCCATTGCGCAGCTGGTGGAGGGGATTGGCGATGGTCTGATGTTCCAGACCCTGCTGGGTGTGACGGGCTCGGGCAAGACCTACACGATGGCCAACGTCATCGCCCGCACCGGTCGCCCGGCCTTGGTGCTGGCGCCCAACAAGACGCTGGCCGCACAGCTCTACGCCGAGTTCCGCGAGTTTTTCCCCGAGAACGCGGTCGAGTACTTCGTCTCTTACTACGACTACTACCAGCCCGAGGCCTATGTGCCGTCGCGTGACCTGTTCATCGAGAAGGACAGCGCGATCAACGAGCACATCGAGCAGATGCGCTTGTCAGCAACCAAGAGTCTGCTGGAGCGGCGCGATGTCGTGATCGTCGCGACCGTTTCATGCATTTACGGTATCGGTGATCCGGCCGACTACCACAGCATGATCCTGCACCTGCGCGAGGGCGAGAAGATGGGGCAGCGCGATCTGCTTCAGCGCCTGGTTGGCATGCAGTACGATCGCAATGACGTGGATTTCTCGCGCGGCAGCTTCCGTGTGCGTGGCGACATCATCGACATCTTCCCGGCGGAGAACGCCGAGCTGGCTGTGCGTGTGGAGATGTTCGACGACGAGATCGAACACATCACGCTGTTTGATCCGCTCACTGGCCATCTCAAGCAGAAACTGGGGCGCTTCACTGTTTTTCCCTCCAGCCACTATGTGACGCCGCGCGCCACCGTGATGCGGGCCGTCGAGAAGATCAAGGAAGAGCTGCGCGAACGCATCGAGTTCTACCAGAAGGGCGGCAAGCTCGTCGAAGCGCAGCGTATCGAGCAGCGCACGCGTTTCGACCTGGAGATGCTGACCGAACTGGGCTTCTGCAAGGGTATCGAGAATTACTCGCGCCACCTCTCCGGTCGTGCAGCGGGCGATCCGCCGCCAACTCTGATCGATTACTTGCCACGCGATTCGCTGATGTTCGTCGATGAGTCGCACGTGGCGATACCGCAAGTTGGCGCCATGTTCAAGGGCGACCAGGCGCGCAAGCGCAACCTCGTCGAATATGGATTCCGCCTGCCTTCTGCGGCGGACAACAGGCCGCTCAAGTTTGACGAGTTCGAGCGCTTGATGCCGCAGAGCGTTTTCGTGTCGGCGACGCCGTCGACCTATGAGGAGGAGCATCAAGGGCAGGTTGTTGAGCAACTCGTGCGGCCGACGGGCTTGGTTGATCCGGTAGTTGAAGTCCGCCCGGCGACGACGCAGGTTGATGACGTGCTGATGGAAATCCGCAAGCGTGTGGCGGCCAATGAGCGTGTGCTGATCACCGTGCTGACCAAGCGCATGGCGGAAGACCTGACGGACTACCTGACCGAGAACGGTATCCGCGTACGCTATCTGCACAGTGACATCGATACCGTGGAGCGTGTGGAAATCCTGCGCGACTTGCGACTCGGTGAATTTGATGTGCTGGTGGGTATCAACCTGTTGCGCGAGGGGATCGACTTGCCCGAAGTGTCACTGGTGGCGATTCTGGATGCGGACAAGGAGGGTTTCCTGCGCTCCATCCGTTCCCTGATCCAGACCATCGGCCGTGCCGCGCGTCACCTTAATGGCACGGCTATCCTCTATGCGGACCGCATGACGGACTCGATGCGCGCTGCCATTGGCGAGACAGAGCGTCGCCGGTCCCGACAGATCGCCTTCAATCAAGAGCATGGCATCACACCGAAGTCGGTCAATAAGCGCATCAAGGACATCATCGACGGCGTTTATCAGTCTGACGAAGAGAAGATCACGTCGGGCCTGGCCGAGCCCCGTGCTGACTATGCGTTGATGGACGAAAAAGCCCTGGCCCGCGAGATCAAGCGCCTCGAAAAGGAAATGACCGAAGCGGCCAAAAACCTTGAGTTCGAGAAAGCGGCGGCGGCGCGTGATGAGCTTTTTCGTCTGCGTCAGCGCGCTTTTGGGGCCGACCACCACTGAAGCCGACGATGAAACGCATTCTGTTTGTTTGTACTGGAAATATCTGCCGCTCCCCGACTGCTGATGGCATTGCGCGTCACTGGGCGGCGCGGCTGGGTCTGGATCGCGAGCTGGAGTTTGATTCAGCGGGCACGCATGCCTACCACGATGGCGAAGCGCCGGATCCACGTGCGCAGAAGTCGGCGAAGAAGCGTGGTTACGATTTGTCGCGCCTGCGCGCGCGGCCCGTCGTGCCGCAGGATTTCGAGCGTTTCGATCTCATTCTCGCGATGGACCGTGGCCACTACGTGTGGCTGAAGCGGGAGTGTCCGCCCGAGCTCCATCACAAGATCGCGATGTTCCTGAGCTTTGCGTCGCCGGCAAGCGAGAAGGACGTGCCTGATCCGTACTATGGCGGGCCTGATGGGTTCGAGCATGTACTCGACCTGTGTGAAGACGCAGTGCAGGGAGTGCTCGATCGCTTTCGTTGATTCTGCGGATTGCAATCTAGCTCGCTTTGCTGACGAATTGAGACTCCTTCGTTTTCTGGGGGGGGCTAGCGGGTCGTTCCTCTCGTGTCGACCAGCCGGCGCCAGGCGCCTGCGGGACGGAGAGCCCGGGCAGGCTGGTTGCGCAGGCTACAAGGTTTGTTGCGTGCGACTTTTTCTGTGGAATCCGGACATCACCGACCGCGGGCGTCGCGACAGAGGGGGCAAGTCTGCATGCCGCCCGTTCGGATCAGCGTTGCGGAGTCTTACCCGCTGCGGCGAGGAGCAGAAAGATGCTCGGGCGGCGATCCAGATCGGGACGTGGCTTGCGTCGCCAGTCGGCAACGCTGTGGCAGCGGATTTCTTCGTCCGCCGTGCTGAGGGAGCTTGCCACGCAGAGCAGCGTGTCGGGGCTGCACTGGTTCAGCAGGGCATCGAGCATGGCGGCGTTGCGGTAAGGCGTCTCGATGAACAGCTGGGTGCGTTGCCACTGGCGCGATTCGCCTTCCAATGCCTTGATGCGCTGAGTGCGTTCCGATGCGTTGATTGGCAGATAGCCATGAAAGGCAAAGCTTTGTCCATTCAGGCCCGAGGCCATCAAGGCCAGCAACAGGGAGGAGGGGCCCACCAGAGGTGCGACCCTTAAGCCACGCTCATGGGCGCGGCGCACGACCAGAGCGCCGGGGTCCGCCACCGCTGGACAGCCGGCTTCCGACATCAGGCCAATATTCCGGCCGGTTTCGAGTGCATCCAGCCGGCCATCAATCCAGCTGGTGTCGGGCGGTTCTGGCAGCTCGTGAATCTCCAGGCTTTGCAGCGGCGCAGGGTGGCCCAGGCGTTTGATTTCGGCGCGGGCTGTTTTTGCGCGTTCGACGATGAAACACTCGATGCCGCCGAGTATTTGCAACACTTCGGGCGGATGCGTACTGGCGTGCTCGCCAGGACCCAGCCCGACAGGGATCAGGAACAGCCGGCCAGCGCTCATGGCACCGTCACGCCAGCGTTCCGCAGCATGCGACAGAGCGCGATCAGCGGCAGACCGACGAGGGCGTTGGGGTCGTCGCCACGCATGTATTCCAGCAGGCTGATGCCCAGACCTTCTGATTTGGCGCTGCCCGCGCAGTCCAGCGGTAGCTCTTTTTCGACATACCGGCGGATTTCCGTGTCGTTCAGCTGCCGGAAGCGGACTTCGGTGCTGACGCCGTCGACCTGTTGGCTGTTGTCGCGGCTATCTAGCAAACACAGTCCCGTGTGGAAGAACACCGACTGCCCGCGCATGGCCTGCAGCTGAGCTATTGCGCGCTCAATCGTGCCCGGCTTGCCAAAACGTTCGCCACCGGATTCTGTTTGTCGGTACGCAACCTGGTCGCTGCCGATGATCAGGGCGTCCGGGTGGCGCACAGCCACGGCCCGGGCCTTGGCAATCGACAGCCGCTCGGCTGTGACTGTGGGCGCTTCGCCCGGCAGTGGGGATTCATCCACGTCGGGACGGTCTGTTTCAAATGCCAGCCCAAGTCTTTCAAGGAGTTGCCGACGATAAGCAGAGGTGGAGGCGAGGACGAGCCGGGGCATGGGACTAGGCTGGCTTTGACAGCGAGGGGCCAAAATAATATCATCGACTGTTTATGCCGCACCAAAAGCCGGAGTCTTCCTTGCGTTTGTCAGACCCGTTCGAGTTCGCTCGGCGTGGTCAGGTGCTGGAAGGCGAGTTGTCCGTACGCCAGCTTGAGCGTGTGCTCGAGATGGTCAGGCCGGACGGCCTTGAGGCTGCTGTCAGCTATCGCTGGGAAGGTTGCCGGCGGGGCGATGACGCATTTCTGGTGCTGCGGGTTTCCGGTGATCTGGTGCTGGCTTGCCAGCGATGCCTGACGGATGTTGTGTGTTCCGTCAGTGTGGAGCGGCGTTTCCTGCTGGTGCCTGAAGGAGAAGATCTGCCCGATGATGATCTGGCAGACGATCTCGCGGAAGACGATTTCGACCCGATTCATGCGGGGCGCAATCTGGATGCCTTGAGTCTGTTGGAAGACGAGGTTCTGCTCTCGTTGCCGGCTTTCCCTATGCATCAGGATTGTTCCGCACCGAATGGCAGTAGCGGGGCGGTCGAGCAGGTTCAGGACGTGGTGTCACCGTTTGCGGCACTGGGTAAATTGAAGCGCGGGAATTGATTTTCGCGTGAGTTTTCAGGAGTAGAAAATGGCTGTTCAACAGAACAAGAAATCCCCGTCGAAGCGCGGCATGCACCGTGCGCACGATTTCCTCACCGCCCCGGCGCTGGCTGTCGAGCCGACCACGGGCGAAGCACACCTGCGCCACCATGTGTCGCCGTCGGGCTACTACAAGGGCAAGAAGGTCCTCAAGGCCAAGGGCGAGTGATTCGCCTGCTGAACGGGGTCACCCGTTCCCCGGTTGTTCCGACTGATTCAGTGTCACGTCATCGCGCTTAATGGACGTCACAATCGCAATTGACTGCATGGGCGGCGATCATGGCCCCTCGGTCACGCTGCCTGCTGCCTGTGAGTTCCTGCGATCAGACCCTGAAGCGCGGGTGGTGCTCGTCGGGCTGCCCGAGGCTTTTGTCGGCGTCCATGCCGAGGAGTTGAGGGCTTTTGGCGATCGCGTCCGTATCCAGCACGCCAGCGAGGTCGTCGCGATGGATGAGGCGCCCGCGTTGGCCATGCGTGCAAAGAAGGATTCTTCCATGCGCGTGGCGATCGATCTCGTCAAGAACGGCGAAGCGCATGCGGTCATCTCCGCCGGCAATACCGGCGCGTTGATGGCCATCTCGCGTTTTGTCCTCAAAACGCTGCCTGGTATTGATCGACCGGCCATCGTGCAGGTTTTGCCCACTACGCATGGTCAGACCTACATGCTCGACCTCGGGGCCAATGTCGATTGCACGGCGGACCACCTGCTGCAGTTCGGCATCATGGGTGCCATGCTGGTCGAGGCGGTGGAGCACATTGAGCGTCCTGAAGTGGGGCTGCTCAACATCGGCACCGAGGAGATCAAGGGGAACGAAGTCGTCAAGCAAGCTGGAGAGTTGCTGCGTGGCAGCGGCCTGAATTTCGTCGGTAACGTCGAAGGGGACGACATCTACACAGGTGTTTGTCAGGTCATCGTCTGCGACGGCTTTGTCGGCAACGTGGCACTCAAGGCTTCCGAGGGGCTGGGCTTGATGCTGTCGACTTTCATCAAGGAGGAGTTCCGCCGCAGCTGGTTTACTCGCCTCTGTGCGCTGCCTGCCTTGCCTATCCTCAAGCGTTTCCGCCGTCGTGCGGATCATCGCCGGTATAATGGTGCCGTCCTGCTGGGTCTGCGCGGCGTTGTCGTCAAAAGCCATGGCTCAGCAGACGTCTTCGCTTTTGGTCAGGCGCTGTTGCGCTCCGCCGGAGCGGTTCGCAATCAGCTCATTGAGCGCATCGAGCGACGCATGATCGACTACATCAATACGCACTCGCCTGCACTGGATGCCGGTCTGCCCATGACGGGCGAGGCGCAGGCAGCAAATCAGGTCGTTCGCACAGCATGATCTTCTCGCGTATTGCGGGGACGGGCAGTTTTCTGCCCGGCGCTCCCGTCACGAACAATGATCTCGTCTCGCGCGGGATCGAAACCTCCGACGAATGGATTGCCGAGCGTACCGGCATCCGTGCCCGCCATCTTTCCGAGCAAGGGCTCAAGACCAGCGATCTGGCCGCTGGCGCGGCACGTAACGCGCTGGATATGGCCGGGCTGACGCCAGCGGACATTGATCTTCTGATCGTGGCCACGACGACGCCGGACATGATTTTTCCCAGTACGGCCTGCATCGTGCAGCAGACCTTGGGCATCCCTGCCGGCGCGGCAGCTTTTGATGTGCAGGCTGTCTGCAGCGGTTTTGCCTATGCGCTTGCGACCGCTGACAAGTTCATTCGCTGCGGTGATCACAAGCGCGTGCTGGTGATTGGCGCCGAGACGCTCTCGCGCATCGTTGACTGGAATGATCGTTCCACCTGCGTACTGTTCGGCGATGGTGCGGGCGCTGTGGTGCTGGTGGCTGACGAGAGGCCTGGCATTCTCGCTTCGGCTCTGCATGCAGACGGCGGCCAGCAAGGCATTCTGAATGCGACAGGCGCTTTCACGCGTGGTGAGATCACCGGCTCTCCGTTCCTCAAGATGGACGGTCAGTCTGTCTTCAAGCTCGCCGTACGTGTGTTGGGCGATGTGGCGACCGAGGTGCTGACCAAGGCGTCGATGACGGTCTCTGATCTGGACTGGCTCATTCCCCATCAAGCCAATATCCGCATCATGTCAGCGACCTCGAAACGTCTGGGTGTGCCAGATGACAAGGTGGTTGTTACCGTGGATCGCCATGGCAACACTTCGGCGGCTTCCGTGCCCTTGGCGCTGGATACCGCCGTGCGCGACGGCCGCATCCAGCGTGGCCACAGCGTTGTGCTGCAAGGCGTGGGAGGTGGCTTTACCTGGGGTGCAGTGCTGCTGCGCTTCTGACAGTGCTGCGCGCTGTCGATCTGATTTTCCGGAGTCAATCGTGACGAAATTTGCAGGCGTTTTCCCGGGGCAAGGCTCCCAGTCGGTCGGCATGATGGCGGCCTATGGTGATCTGCCCGAGATCCGTTCGACCTTTGCTGAGGCGAGCGATGCCGTCGATCAGGATCTGTGGCAGATGCTGGCTGATGGTCCTGCCGAGTTGATCAACCAGACCGTAAATACCCAGCCGCTGATGCTGACTGCTGGCGTGGCTGTGTGGCGCGCCTGGCTGGCATCGGGCGGCGCACGTCCGGCTGTTGTGGCGGGCCACAGTCTTGGCGAGTATTCGGCGCTGGTCGCAGCGGGTGCTCTGCAATTCGCGGATGCTGTGCGTCTGGTGCGCTATCGCGCTCAAGTCATGCAAGAAGCCGTCGCTTTGGGCGAAGGCGCCATGGCTGCCGTGCTGGGCCTGGAGCCAGACGTGATCGACGCAGCCTGTGCCGAAGCGGCGCAGGGGCAGGTGGTTTCTTCGGCCAACTACAATTCGACCGGGCAGATCGTGATCGCTGGCCATACGGCGGCTGTCGAGCGCGCCATGGAGGCCTGCAAGTCGCGTGGCGCCAAGCGCGCAGTGCTGCTGCCGGTCTCTGCGCCGTTCCATTGCGCGCTGATGAAGCCTGCGGCCGAGAAGCTTGCGGCGCGTCTCGCCGATGTTTCGGTTCAGGCTCCGCAGATCCCGGTGCTGAACAACGTTGATGTGGCAGCCCTCAGTGATCCGGCAGCTATCCGTGATGCGCTGGTGCGCCAAGCCTATAGCCCCGTTCGCTGGATCGAAACGATCCGCAGCATGCATGCTGATGGCGTGCAGGCCGTCTATGAATTCGGCCCCGGCAAGGTGCTGGCGGGACTGGTGAAGCGTATCGAAGGCTCCTTGACTATCGAGGCGCTTGTGGATGCAGCGGGCGTGCAGCAGCTGGCTGCGGCCTGATTCAATTCTTCGGGAGACATCTCCATGTTCAATCTGGAAGGACAAGTTGCACTGGTGACGGGCGCAAGCCGTGGCATCGGTGCTGCGATTGCGCAGCAGCTGGGCAAGGCGGGTGCGACGGTTATTGGCACCGCGACCTCTGAATCGGGTGCAGAGTCGATCTCGGCTGC
The DNA here is from genome assembly GCF_039544165.1 of Viridibacterium curvum. Taxonomy (NCBI): domain Bacteria; kingdom Pseudomonadati; phylum Pseudomonadota; class Betaproteobacteria; order Rhodocyclales; family Rhodocyclaceae; genus Viridibacterium; species Viridibacterium curvum. The sequence goes on along the minus strand of NZ_BAABLD010000010.1, from coordinate 95,669 downwards.
GCTGCGCGAAGCCGGCATCAAGGGCCGCGGCCTCGCGCTGGACGTCACCGATGCGGCGGCCGCAGAGGCCGCCGTGGCGCAGATCGAAGCCGAGTTTGGTGCAGTGGGCGTGTTGGTGAACAATGCGGGCATTACCCGAGACAACATCGCACTGCGCATGAAGGACGAGGAATGGGATGCGGTGATCAACACCAATCTCAAGGCGGTGTTCCGCATGTCGCGTCTCGTCATGCGCGGCATGATGAAGGCCCGTGCGGGTCGCATCATCAGCATCACCTCGGTGGTGGGGAGCTCGGGCAACCCCGGTCAGGCCAACTACGCTGCCGCCAAGGCTGGTGTGGCCGGCATGACCCGCGCGCTGGCGCGCGAGCTGGGTAGTCGCAACATCACGGTTAACTGCGTCGCGCCGGGCTTCATCGACACCGACATGACGCGCGAGCTACCGGATGCTCAGCGCGATGCCCTGCAAACCCAGATTGCCGTCGGCCGTCTGGGGCGCCCCGAAGAAATCGCCGCCGCTGTCGTGTTCCTGGCGTCGCCCGAGGCCAGTTACGTCTCTGGCGTCACGTTGCACGTCAATGGCGGCATGTACATGGGCTGATGCCCCAGGATTTCAAGCCGGCGAAGATGGCGGAAGTTGCCGCTTCTTTCTGCTAAAATGGTTGAGTTTGTCTGAACTGAACACACGCTTTTACTGCAAGGAGCAATTCATGGAGAACATCGAACAGCGCGTTCGCAAGATTGTTGCGGAACAACTGGGCGTTAACGAAGCTGATATCAAGAACGAATCGTCATTCGTTGATGATCTGGGTGCGGACTCGCTGGACACCGTTGAACTGGTGATGGCGCTCGAAGAAGAGTTCGAGTGTGAAATTCCGGACGAGGAAGCCGAGAAGATCACCAACGTTCAACAGGCCATCGACTACGTCAGCGCCAACCTCAAGGGCTGATTGGTTTGTGAACATGGCGGCGGCTGCCCTCGCAAGGGTGCCCGCCGCCAAATGCTTTTTTGAGCCCCGATGGCATGTTGTAAAAGCCACGGGGATGAAATGAAGGAGTCGCTCTTGTCGCGCCGCCGAGTCGTCGTCACCGGGCTGGGGATCATCTCTCCTGTCGGAAATTCTCTCGCTGAAGCCTGGGACAACATCACGCATGCCCGCTCAGGCATCACTCAGGTCACACGCTTCGATGCTTCGGGTTTGCCTACGCGCATCGCAGGTGAGGTCAAGAATTTTGATGTGGCGAACTACCTGTCGCCCAAGGAAGCACGTCGTTTCGATACGTTCATCCATTACGGCCTCGCGGCCGCGATTGATGCGTTGAAGGACGCCGGCATCGAAGCCAATCCGCCCTACGCTGAACAGGTGGGTGTGTGTATCGGCTCGGGTATTGGTGGTCTGCCACTGATCGAAGAGACGCACGAGGCTTCGCGTGAAGCAGGAGTAAAGAAGGTGTCGCCCTTCTTTGTACCGGGTTCGATCATCAACATGATCTCCGGCATCCTGTCCATCAATTACGGTTTCAAAGGCCCGAACTTCGCTACGGTGAGCGCCTGTGCAACGGGTAACCACTCCATTGGTGAAGCGCAGCGCCTCATCGAGTACGGTGATGCCGACATCATGATTGCTGGCGGCGCCGAGTCGACGGTGTCGCCCCTGGGGCTTGGGGGGTTCTGCGCGGCCAAGGCCTTGTCGACGCGCAATGACGATCCTGCAACTGCCAGCCGTCCCTGGGATGCTGGCCGCGACGGTTTTGTGCTGGGTGAAGGCGCTGGCGTGCTCGTGCTCGAAGAGCTGGAGCACGCGAAGAAGCGTGGCGCCAAGATCTATTGCGAAATCGCCGGTTACGGCATGAGCTCGGACGCGTACCACATCACGGCGCCCAGCGAGGGTGGCGAAGGTGCTGCGCGCTCCGTGCGCAACGCACTGCGCAATGGTCGTACCAGTCTGGAAGAAGTGAACTACGTCAATGCGCACGGCACTTCGACGGGCTTGGGCGATATCGCGGAGACGCTGGCGCTGAAGCTGGCATTCGGTGACTACGCACGCAAGCTGGCGATCAGTTCGACCAAGTCGATGACGGGTCACCTGCTGGGTGGTGCTGCAGGCATCGAGGCGGTCTTCACGGCGCTGGCCATCCACAATCAGGTTGCGCCGCCGACGGCCAACCTGCATGACCCGGATCCGGCTTGCGATCTGGACTACGTGCCCCTGGAAGCACGTCCGATGAAGATCGACGTAGCCATTTCCAATTCGTTCGGCTTCGGCGGAACGAACAGCACGCTGGTCTTCCGCAAGGTCTGATCGGAGCGGGCGCCTTGCCTGGTGCGCCGCGCAGCATCGCACTCGAATGGTCGCCGACCCTGTGGTCGGCGACCATTTTCTTTTGTGTGCTGCCTGCACTGACTTGTGTGCCTGCCGAAGTGCCGCGCGTGCTGGCTTCAGGTGTCTGGGTTGTGACGCCGTGGATACTGTGGCTGAGTTGTCGCGTTGGTTGGCGTTTGCGCGGGGCTTGCTTGAAGCCGGACGAGGATGGCGCTGTGCTGGAGGTGGCGGGACGGCCGCGACGAGGCCGGGTGCTGGCGGACAGTCTGGTGCTGGGTTACTGTGTTGTGCTGGTCTGGGTGCCGGAGGCTGGTGGTCGGGCTGAGCGCTTTTGTCTGTTGCGTGATGGTTTTGATGTCGAGGCCTGGCGGCAGCTCAAGATCTGGGTGCGCTGGACTCTGCGGGACGCCTGAGGGGGTCAGCTGTTCCAGCGTTTGAGGCGCAGCGGGAAGCGGCGGTTGCTGAGAATGGTGGATTTGGCGCGTTTGGCTGTCTCGGGGTAATCGCGAGAGAAGTGCAGGCCGCGCGTCTCTTTACGGCGCAGAGCGCTGCGCACGATGAGATCCGCCGTGGTGACGAGGTTGCGCAGCTCAATGAGGTCGTTGCTGACGCGGAAGTTGGCGTAATACTCGTCGATTTCGCGTTCCAGCAGGCGAATGCGGTGCTGGGCGCGTTGCAGGCGCTTGGTGGTACGCACGATGCCGACGTAGTCCCACATGAAGCGCCGCAGTTCGTCCCAGTTGTGCGAAATCACGACTTCTTCGTCGGCGTCGGTCACGCGGCTTGCGTCCCATACCGGCAGGTCGGTAACCAGCTTGCGTTGTCCGCTCAGGATGTCGCGCGCGGCGGCATCGGCGAACACGACGCATTCGAGCAGGGAGTTGCTGGCCAGGCGGTTGGCGCCATGCAGCCCGGAGCAAGCCGTTTCGCCAATGGCGTAGAGCCCGGGCAGATCGGTGCGGGCGCGCAAGTCGATCATCACGCCACCGCAGGTGTAGTGCGCGGCGGGCACGACGGGGATGGGTTGCTTCGTGATGTCAATCCCCAGCTCGGCACAGCGCGCCAGGATGTTGGGGAAATGCTCTTGCAGGAAATCGGCGGGCTTGTGGCTGATGTCGAGGAAGACGCTATCCAGGCCACGCTTCTTCATTTCGAAGTCGATGGCGCGTGCCACGATGTCGCGCGGTGCCAGCTCGGCACGCGGGTCGTGTGCCGGCATGAAGCGCTTTCCGTCGGGCAGTTTGAGCAGTCCGCCTTCGCCCCGTACGGCTTCCGAAATCAGGAAGGACTTGGCCTGCGGGTGATAGAGACAGGTCGGATGGAACTGGATGAACTCCATGTTGGCGACGCGACAGCCCGCGCGCCAGGCCATCGCAATTCCGTCGCCGGTCGCGGTATCCGGGTTGGTCGTGTAGAGGTAGACCTTGCCGGCGCCGCCAGTGGCGAGCACGGTGTAGCGTGCGGCACAGGGTTCGATTTGGCCGCTGCGGATATCCATCAGGTAGGCGCCGAGGCAGCCTGCGGTCGATTTGCCGATCTTGTGGCCGACGATGAGGTCGACGGCGATCGTGTGTTCGAGGATGTGGATGTTGGGGTGGCGTTTGACACGGTCGATCAGGGTTTCCTGGACGGCCGCACCCGTGGCATCGGCGACGTGGACGATGCGGCGGTGGCTGTGGCCACCTTCACGCGTGAGGTGCATGCCCCAGGCGGTTTCGTCGTCTGGCGTGAAAGGGACACCCTGCTGGCGCAGCCATTCGATGGCGCCGCGTCCGTTCTCGACCACGAAGCGCGTGGCGTCGGGGTCGTTGAGATGGGCGCCAGCGACCAGAGTGTCCTGGTAGTGGGCTTCAACAGAGTCTGATGGGTCGACCACGGCGGCGATGCCGCCCTGAGCCCAGGCGCTGGCGCCGGCTGAAAGCTCGCCCTTGGTGACCAGCGCAACCTGCAGGGTGTCGGCGAGACGCAGGGCGAGCGATTGGCCGGCCAGGCCGGTGCCGAGGATCAGGACGTCAAACTGCTTCAAGCGGGAATCCTTGTGGAGTGCGTCACGGGGCGCGCAACGCGGCGACTATATCAGCCATGAACTTGCTGCGGGTTGCGTTGTCTGACGGCTCAACTGGGACTTCAGGAGGGAATGTCTGGCCGTCGCGAGTGCACGCAGGTAGTACCAGGGTAGGGGGCGGTAAGGGTAGATGGAGGGCGCTGGGGGCGCTTCCGTTATACTCGCCAGCCAGCATGGCGTGCCGGGGGCGCAGCGGGTTTGATGAGCGACAGGGAAATTGATCAGCAACTGGTTGAGCGTGTACAACGCGGCGACAAGCAGGCCTTTGGTTTGCTTGTGTCGAAGTACCAGCGCAAGCTCGCCCGGCTGTTGTCGCGCATGATTCGCGACCCTGCCGAGGTGGAAGATGTAACGCAGGAAGCGTTCATCAAGGCGTATCGGGCTTTGCCAGCGTTTCGTGGCGAGAGCGCGTTTTACACGTGGTTGTACCGGATCGGTATCAACACGGCCAAGAATTACCTGGTGTCGCAGGGGCGCAGGGCGCCGACGACGACACCGACCGATTCGGAAGATGCCGAGTCGATGGATGATGGAGATGCGTTGCGTGACATCGACACGCCGGAGCGTCTGATGATGACGCGCCAGATCGGCGAGACGGTGAACGCAGCAATGGATGCTTTGCCCGAGGAGTTGCGCACAGCCATTGTGTTGCGTGAGATTGAGGGTTTGAGTTACGAAGAGATCGCCAGTGTCATGGATTGCCCCATCGGCACGGTGAGATCGCGGATTTTCAGGGCGCGTGAGGCCATCTCCGAAAGGATCAGGCCCATGCTGGATATCGCGCCTGATAAGCGCTGGTGAGGTGTGTGATGACGAACGAACGGATTTCAGCCTGGCTGGATGGCGAATTGCAGGGTGGCACGGTTGCTGCCGACGCGGCGACGCGCGAAGCCTGCGAAGCATGGTGGCTGATTGGCGATGTGATGCGCCGGGAAAAGCTCCTGTCACCCGATTTCTCGCTGCGCGTGATGCAGGCGCTTGAGAACGAGCCCACCGTTCTGGCGCCACGTTCCGCGCCAGTCGTCGCTGCTGAGCGTCCGGCGGCCAACATGCCGCGCTGGATGCCGGTTGCTGCCGCAGTGTCAGGTGTGGTGGTGGTGGCTTGGGCCATGCTGGGCACTCGCCCCGATCAGCGCCCCGCCGCAGAGGTCGCCGTAGTGGCCAAGGCCGCACCGGCTGAGCGCAACGTTCTGGCGCTGGTGCGTGCGCCAGCTCAGCAGGACGATGAGACGCGTGCCTATCTGCTGGCGCATCAGGCTAATGGGCGCGGTGTGCAAATGGCGGGCGTGTCGGGTTATGTGCGTCCGGTTTCCTTTGATCAGGGGTTGGTCGCTTCGCGTTGAGAGGGCCGGGCGTGCGCAGCTTGTGTTTCGTCGCGTTGATGGGTGTGGTCGGCATGTCGCCGGCCTTTGCGGGAGATGCGCTGACCTGGTTGCACCGCATGAACCAGGCTTCCCGCAGTACCAATTTTGCGGGTGTTTACGTGTATGAAAGCGGCGGTCGCAGCGAGAGTGCCCGCATTACGCACGTGACTGATGGTTCCGGTCAGCAGGAGCGCCTTGAGTCACTGGACGGCGCGCAGCGCGAAGTCATCCGTTTCAACGACGAGGTAAAAACCTTTCTGCCCAGCGAGCGTTTGGTGGTCATCGACCGCGCGGCGACCGGGAGTTTTCCGGGGCGCCTGGTGGCGACGATGGGGGGGCTCAGCGATTTCTATGTGATCCGCATGGGCGAGACCGGCAAGGTGGCATCGCGCGATGCGCAGGCCATCCGCCTGGAACCGCGCGACGATATGCGTTACGGTCACGAGCTGTGGGCCGATGTGGGTACTGGCTTGCTGCTCAAGGCGAGAATGCTCAAGTCTTCCGCCGAAGTGATAGAGCAGTTTGCCTACAGTGAAATCCAGATCGGGCCTCAGGTGGATCGTGAGAGGGTCAAGGCGCGCTATTCACGTGGATCGGACTGGAAGGTTATCAATGCGCGCGGTGTGGACCTTCGGCCGGAGGATGCCGGTTGGGCTTTCAACGGACTGCCGCCCGGATTCCGTCAGATTTCCTTGTCTCGCCGTCCCATCCGCAAGGATGCGCCTGAGGCGTTGCACGCGGTCTTCTCCGACGGCCTGGCCAGCGTCTCGGTGTTCATCGAGCCTGGTGGTGGCCGCAGCGTGCCGCCCACGCATAATCTCCTGGGCCCCGTCTCCATGTATAGAAGTACGCGCGCCGATGCGGTTGTCACAGCCGTGGGTGAGGTACCGCCGGTGGCGCTCAAGCGAATTGCCGAAGGCGTAACGCCCGCTAATCCGCCAGTGGCTGGCAAGAATTGAGTCCCCTGTGAGGCTGCAAGCCCGGGTTACCCGCGTGGTCGATTTGCGGACCTTCGTCCGCGTTGAAGCGCAAGACGGCGGCTGCGGGCGCTGCCATGAAGCTGGTGGTTGCCGCAGCGACATGCTGGGCGATGTGTTCGGTCCGCGTTGTCGGGAATACGAAGTCGAGAATCCTGCTGGTGCCGTGCCGGGGAGTCGGGTGCTGGTCGAGGTGCCGGATGGCATCCCGTGGCGTGCGGCCATCTTGGCCTATGGTTTGCCCCTCTTTGCATTGCTGTCAGGCGCGCTGGCGGCTGCCTGGGGTGGTGCCTCCGAACCGCTTGTGATTGTGAGCAGCCTTGGCGCTCTGGTATGTTCGATCCTTTTGCTGAGGACGCCGCGCATTCGTGCCTGGCTGCGCAGTGTGCGTCCCCGGCTGGTCGAGATACTGGAATCCTGATGACGCGTTTCATCCCGGGCAGCCTCGCTGCCCGCTTTGCTGCCATCCCGGGCGCAGCGCTGGCTCTATTCGTTGTTGTGGCGTTAACGCAGCCGGCTGCTGCCCGCGAGTTGCCGGAATTCGCTCAGCTGGTGGCGAAAAATGCACCCGTGGTGGTCAATATCACCGCAACCCAATCTTCCCGCCGTGCCGAGAACCCCTTGCGCAGTCTCGGGGACGATACGCCTCTGCCCGACTGGCTGCGCCGATTTTCGCCGCGCAAGGAAGCTCCGGTGCCGGGCGAAGAAGAGCAGGCCACAGGCTCGGGTTTCATCATTGGCGCAGACGGCTACATCCTGACCAATGCCCACGTAGTGGAGGGCGCGGACGAAATCCTGGTGCGCCTGTCGGACCGTCGCGAGATGCCGGCCCGCGTTGTCGGGCGCGACCAGCGTAGCGACATAGCCCTGCTCAAGGTGGATGCCAACGGTTTGCCCGTTGCGCGTCTGGGCAGGCCTGAAACACTCAGCGTCGGTGACTGGGTACTGGCCATCGGTTCACCTTTCGGTTTCGAGAGTACGGTGACGGCTGGCATCGTGAGCGCCAAGGGCCGTGCCTTGCCAGACGAGACTCTGGTGCCCTTCATCCAGACGGATGTGGCCATCAACCCGGGCAATTCGGGAGGGCCCTTGTTCAACCTCAAGGGCGAGGTGGTGGGCATCAATTCCCAGATCTACTCCCGCTCGGGCGGTTTCATGGGCATTTCTTTTGCCATTCCGATCGACGTGGCGCTGGATGTGCAGGCTCAGCTGCGTCAGTACGGCTACGTGCGGCGCGGACGTATCGGCGTGATCATCCAGGACGTGACGCGCGAGATTGCTGACAGCTTTGGCATCAGTGAAGCTCGTGGGGCCCTGGTCAGCGGTGTGGATCCGGATGGCACAGCGATCAAGGCGGGTGTAGAGCCAGGGGATATCGTGCTGGCTTTTGGCGGCAAGCCGGTTGCCGATTCCATCGAGATGCCCCGCATCGTCGGGGTCGTGCGGCCGGGCAGCAAGGTGCCGATGCAGATCTACCGTGCAGGCAGTGTGCGCGAGCTGATGGTCGAGGTCGGCGAGTTTGCCCGCCTTGAAGCTGATGCCCCAACAACCCCCGTCAAGGAGCCGGTGCTGCGTGGCGCCAATAGCCTTGGGCTGGTGACGCAGGATCTGACGCCTGCCCAGAAGCGAGAAATGGGGCTCAATGGCGGAGCGGCTATCCGGCAGTCCGCCAGCGTTGCGGCGCGGGCCGAGTTGCGTGCAGGAGACGTCGTCACCGCGCTGGTGAGCCGCGGCAAGCTCGTCGAGGTGCGCTCGGCCGAGCATTTCAACCAGCTGACGAATGCGCTGGCCCCTGGCGCGGCGGTCACCCTGCGTGTACAGCGTGGCGATGCCCAGAATTTTGTCGGTCTGCGTGTGCCAGCCAGGGCGGTAGCCCGGCCGGCGCGATGAAAGCGGCTGCCGGTCACTGCCCTCGGCTATAATCGTCGGTCGCGCAAATTCAGGGTTCCAAAGGGCGTCTAGCGCGCCCTTTTTCATGTCGAATGCAGCACATACGCAACTTTTCCATCATCGCCCACATCGATCACGGCAAGTCCACGCTGGCTGATCGCATCATCCAGCGCTGCGGCGGTTTGTCCGACCGTGAAATGGAGGCGCAGGTGCTCGACTCCATGGATCTGGAGCGCGAACGCGGCATCACCATCAAGGCGCAGACGGCAGCGCTGACTTACGTGGCGCGTGATGGGAAAAAGTACAACTTCAATCTCATCGACACACCCGGGCACGTCGACTTCTCCTACGAGGTGAGTCGCTCGCTGGCTGCTTGTGAGGGCGCGCTGCTGGTCGTCGATGCGTCGCAGGGCGTGGAAGCGCAGACTGTGGCCAACTGCTACACCGCGTTGGAGCAGGGCGTTGAAGTAGTGCCCGTGCTCAACAAGATGGACTTGCCTTCAGCGGACCCGGACAATGCGCGGCAAGAGGTTGAAGATGTGATCGGCATCGACGCGACCGATGCGATCCCCTGCAGCGCCAAGACCGGCATGGGTATCGACGACATTCTGGAAGCCGTCATCACGCGCATGCCGCCGCCAGAGGGTGATCCGGAAGCGCCGCTCAAGGCGCTGATCATCGACTCGTGGTTCGACAACTACGTTGGCGTCGTGATGCTGGTGCGTGTGGTGGATGGCACCATGCGCCCCAAAGATAAACTCCTGTTCATGAGCACCGGTGCGCAGCAACTGTGCGAACAGGTTGGCGTGTTCTCGCCAAAGTCCGTGCAGCGCGAATCGCTGTCGGCCGGACAGGTGGGTTTCGTCATCGCCGGCATCAAGGAGCTCAAGGCGGCCAAGGTTGGCGACACCATCACCATCGCCAACAAGGCGGCACCGGAGCCGCTCGACGGTTTCAAGGAAATCAAACCACAGGTGTTTGCCGGCCTCTACCCGGTGGAGTCCAGCGAGTACGACCAGCTGCGCGATTCGCTCGAAAAGCTCCAGCTCAACGATGCGTCGCTGCAGTACGAACCGGAAGTGTCGCAGGCCCTGGGCTTCGGCTTCCGTTGCGGCTTCCTCGGTTTGCTGCACATGGAAATCGTGCAGGAACGCCTGGAGCGCGAGTTCAACATGGATCTCATCACGACCGCACCGACTGTGGTGTACGAGGTCGTGATGAACAACGGCGACATCATCAAGATCGAGAATCCATCCAAGCTGCCGGAAATCTCGAAGATCGCCGAGATCCGTGAGCCCATCATCACGGCGACGATCTTCCTGCCGCAGGATTACGTCGGCACGGTCATCACGCTGTGCAACCAGAAGCGCGGCAACCAGGTTGACATGCACTACCACGGTCGCCAGGTGAAGCTGGTCTATGAGATGCCCATGGCCGAAGTAGTGATGGACTTCTTCGACAAGCTGAAATCCGTGTCGCGTGGCTACGCTTCGCTGGATTACGAGTTCAAGGAATATCGCGCAGCTGACGTGGTCAAGCTCGACATGCTGGTGAGCAGCGAGAAGGTCGATGCGCTGTCTGTCATCGTTCACCGCGAGAATGCCGTGTACCGTGGCCGCGAACTGGCCGCCAAGCTGCGCGAACTGATCCCGCGCCAGATGTTCGACGTGGCGATCCAGGCCGCAATCGGTGCGAACATCATTTCGCGCGAAACCATCAAGGCCCTGCGCAAGAACGTGCTGGCCAAGTGTTACGGCGGCGACATTTCGCGCAAGAAGAAACTGCTGGAGAGGCAGAAGGAAGGCAAGAAGCGCATGAAGCAGGTGGGCAATGTGGAGATTCCGCAGGAAGCCTTCCTCGCCGTCTTGCGTGTCAGCGATGGCAAGTAAGGCGCCGTCGCCCTAAACAATCAATTCGAGGTGCTTGTGGATTTCGCCCTGATCCTGTTCCTGTTGTCTGTTGTGACCGGTGCACTCTGGTTCTTCGATGTGTTCAAGGCCCGCAAGCTGCGTAGCAAGGGTTCGCCTGACCCGTGGTGGGTTGAGTACGGCGCCAGTTTTTTTCCCGTCATCCTGCCGATTTTCCTGTTGCGCTCGTTCTGGGTCGAACCGTTCCGCATCCCTTCGGGCTCAATGGTGCCGACCTTGATGGTGGGCGACTTCATCCTGGTGAACAAGTACACCTACGGGGTGCGTTTGCCGGTGCTCAACAAGAAGATCATCGAAGTGAACCTGCCCCAGCGTGGTGATGTGATGGTCTTCCGTTATCCGCAGGACAAGACACAGGACTACATCAAGCGCGTTGTAGGCTTGCCTGGCGACAAGATCGAATACATCAACAAGCGCCTGACGGTGAACGGGGTGGCGGTGCCGGTCAAGGACGCGGGCGATTTCGTGGAAGGTACGGTGACCAACCAGCGCTTCCTGGAAACCTTGGGTGACGTCGAGCACGCCATGCTCAACAACCCGGCCGACAATCGCAATGCGATGAGCATTCCGCATCCCTACAACGAGAACTGTGTGCGTTCGGCCCAGAACGTGATCTGTACGGTGCCGCCAGGCCACTATTTCATGATGGGCGACAACCGGGACAACAGCGCCGACTCCCGTGTTTGGGGCTTTGTGCCGGAAGAGAATATAGTGGGTAAGGCATTCTTCGTCTGGTTCCACATCGACAGCATTCTGCCCTTCCCGAAGGGCATCGATTTCAGTCGTATTGGTAGTTTCAAGTAAGCATTCTTGAGAGGGAGGGCAGGCTCATGCAAGGTTTCAAGCGCAAGCAAAGCGGTCTTACACTCGTATCGACCTTGATCGTTGGTATGTTCCTCGTGGCGGCATTGATGCTCGGACTCAAGCTGGTGCCGGTGTTTACCGAGTATTCCGCTGTGAAGGGGGCATTCAAGTCCATTATCTCTTCGACGGATGTCCAGCAGTCCGCCACTGTTTTTCGCAACGCCTTTGCGAAATACGCGCAGATCAACGACATCAACTCCGTAGATCCGCAGACAATTGTCGTCACCAAGGAAGACGGACGTGCTTACCTGTCCGTCGACTATCGCCGTGAGGTCGAGCTGTTCGGCAATTGCGGCCTGTATTTCGACTTTTCGGTCGCCTCGGAAGGCGCCAAAGGCAAATGAGGTTTGTGAGTTCGTGAGCCTGGATGCCCTGCAACGCGGCATCGCGTATCACTTCAAGGAAGCGCGTCTGCTGCAGCAGGCGCTGACTCACCGCAGCTTCAGCGCGGATCATTACGAGCGTCTCGAGTTCCTCGGCGACTCCGTCCTCAACATGGTTATTGCCACGCAGCTGTATGCGCGTTTTGCGCAGTTGCGTGAAGGTGAACTGTCTCGTTTGCGGGCGCAGCTGGTGCGGCAGGACGCCTTGCACGGCATCGCGATCGGACTTGGTCTGGGGGCGCTTTTGCGATTGGGCGAGGGAGAGTTGCGCAGTGGCGGTGATCGCCGTCCCTCCATCCTTGCCGATGCAACAGAAGCCTTGATTGGTGCGGTCTTTCTGGATGGTGGTTTTGGCGCTGCAGAGCAACTGGTCGTGCAGCTCTACATGCCCTTACTGGAAGGGCTGGATCCACAGCGCAGCCTCAAAGATCCGAAGACGGCCCTGCAGGAACTCTTGCAGGCACGTCGTTTGCCTTTGCCGAACTACGAGCTCGTCGAGACGCGCGGGGAGGCACATCAGCAGGAGTTCGAAATGGCCTGCGTGATCCCCTCCCTCAACATTCACACCCGCGGCAGCGGTAATAGCCGTCGCATTGCGGAACAGGCGGCAGCGCAGCAGGCGCTCGCCCAGATTGGAACAGCATGACTGATAACTCCGCGCCCGAAGTCCCGCAGGCATTTCATACGGGTTACATCGCCATCGTCGGCCGCCCCAATGTCGGCAAGTCCACGCTGCTCAATCGCTTTGTCGGGCAGAAGGTCAGCATCGTCTCGCGCAAGGCGCAGACCACGCGCCATCGCGTCACGGGCGTGCTGACCGAGGGCAACAATCAGTTCATTTTCGTGGATACACCCGGATTCCAGACTCGGCACAAGAATGCGCTCAACCGCACGATGAACCGCACGGTCACGCAGGTTTTGCCGGACGTGGATGTGGTGGCGCTGGTGATCGAAGCCGGGCAATTTGGCCCGGCGGATCGCCAGGTGCTGGCCTTGCTGCCCGAGGGCGCGAAGGTCGTGCTGGTCATCAACAAGATCGACATGCTCGAGGACAAAGGCGAGGTGTTGCCCTTTCTCGAGAAGATGGCGGCCGAGTATCCCTTTGCCGACATGGTGCCGGTCAGTGCCCAGCGCGGTAACAATGCGCCCGAGCTGCTGCGCACGCTGGCGAAATATCTGCCCGAGGGCGAGCCGGTGTTCGGCGAAGATGACATTACTGATCGTTCAGAGCGCTTTCTGGCGTCAGAATTCATCCGCGAGAAGCTGTTCCGCCTGCTTGGTGAAGAGCTGCCTTACGGCATGGCGGTCGAGATCGAAAAATTCGAGGTGCAGGGTGGTTTGCGGCGTATTTTTGCGGCCATCATCGTCGACAAGGCCGCGCACAAGGCCATGGTCATCGGCAAGGGGGGTCAGCACCTCAAGCGGATTTCGACCGAGGCACGCGTCGACATGGAAAAGCTGTTCGACGGCAAGGTCTATCTCGAAGTCTGGGTCAAGGTAAAGAGCGGATGGGCCGACGACGAACGTGCGCTCAAGTCGCTCGGGTACGACTGACCGGCCGCAATGGTCTCAACACGCCTGCGCATCGATGAAGCCAGTGCTTTCGTGCTGCATACCTATCCTTGGCGCGAGACCAGCCTGATTGTTGAAACTTTTGCGCGTGATCACGGCCGCTTGCCACTGGTGGCCAAGGGGGCGCGGCGGCCAGCATCACAATTGCGTGGCGTATTGATGGCCTTCCAGCCGCTGGCGGTCAGCTGGACCGGCAAGGCCGATCTGAAAACGCTTACGGCAGCGTCCTGGCTCGGCGGTCAGGCTCTGCTGGCGGGGCGGGAACTGCTGTGCGGCTATTACCTCAACGAATTGCTGATTCGCTTGCTGCCGCGCGAAGACGCGCATCCCGTGCTGTTCGACCACTATGCGCAGACCATTGCCGCGCTGGCGGCCAATGCGCCCACCGAGCCTTTGCTGCGCAGCTTCGAACTGGCCTTGCTGCGCGAGCTGGGCTACGGGCTGACTCTGGACGCGGAGGCTGATACGGGTGAAGTCGTGCGGCCGGAACGACGTTACGTGTTCATCCATGAACGCGGTGTGGTTGAAGCCGACCGCGACATGGGCGATATTCCAGTGCTTGACGGTCATGTATTGCTGGCCATGGCGCGCGACGATTTCTCGGCGCCCGCCACCTTGTCACAGGCGCGCAGCCTGATGCGGCGATTGATGCACCATCATCTTGGTGGGCAAGCGCTGGAGTCCCGGCGCATTCTCATGGAGTTGCAGGAACTATGATCGAACTGGGCGTCAATATTGACCACGTCGCCACGCTGCGCCAGGCGCGCCGCAGCTATGAGCCGGACCCGGTGTGGGCCGCTGTCGAAGCGCACCTGGGGGGAGCAGACGGCATCACCGTGCATTTGCGCGAAGACCGTCGGCACATCCAGGATCAGGACGTGCGTCGTCTGCGCGAGCTCACCCATATCAAGCTCAATCTCGAAATGGCGGCTACCGCCGAGATGGTCGGCATTGCCTGCGACATCAAGCCCGAGATGGCCATGCTGGTGCCTGAAGGTCGCCAGGAGGTGACGACCGAGGGTGGGCTGAACATCGTCGGCAACGAAACCGAGCTGCGTGACGTCATCAGCCGCCTGCGCGACGCAGGCATCATGACCAGCGTCTTCATCGACGCGGATCTGGCGCAGGTTGAGGCGGCTGCGCGCATCGGTGCGCGTGTCTGCGAGATCCACACCGGGCCGTATGCCCATGCGTTTCATGCCAAGGGGCGCGATGCGCGCAGCCCGGCAGTGCTTGAAGAGCTCAACCGCATCCGCGTGGCTGGTCATGCCATCGTCGATCTCGGCATGCGTTTCAACGCCGGTCATGCGCTCAACTATTTCAACGTGCAGCCCGTGGCGGCTTTGCCCGAAGTGCGTGAGCTGCACATCGGCCACGCCATCGTCAGCCGTGCCGTGTTCATGGGCTTGCGTGGTGCTGTGGCGGAAATGAAGCGCCTGATGCGTGAAGCAGCCTTGCGCGCGCCGGGGCAACACACAGCATGATTTTCGGTATCGGCACCGACATCGTGTCGGTGGCTCGCATCCGCGAGGGGTTGGCGCGCCACGGCGAACGCTACGCCGAAACCATGCTCGCCGAGCCTGAACATGCCGATCTGGCGCGCGCCGCGGATCCGGCACGCTTTCTTGCCAAGCGTTTCGCCGCCAAAGAGGCCTTCTCCAAGGCATTCGGCACCGGGTTGCGTGCCCCCGTCACGCTGCATGCAATCGCGGTGACGCACAATGAATTGGGCAAGCCAGCGTTTTCGTTCAACGAGGCGTTGGGGGCTTTGATGCGCGAGCGTAGCCTGGTGGCGCAGCTGTCGATCAGCGATGAAAAGGAATACGTGGTGGCTTTCGCCATCATCGAGCAACTGGACAGGACCTGACATGAGCTTGCAGCAACCCCTTGGCCCCGTGATGTGTGATGTGGTGGGCCACAGCCTGAGCGATGCCGAGCGCGAAATCCTGCAGCATCCGCTCGTCGGCGGCGTCATCCTCTTTACGCGCAATTACGACAATCCCGATCAGCTCGCTGCGCTGTGCGCCGAGATTCACGCACTGCGCAATCCTGCATTGATCATTGCCGTCGACCACGAAGGCGGGCGCGTGCAGCGCTTCCGCAGCGGCTTCACGAGACTGCCGGCGATGCGTCGCATCGGCGAGGTCTGGCAGCTCGACGCGCAGCATGCGCGTTATCTCGCACAGGATACGGGCTACGTGCTGGCCGCCGAATTGCTGGCGCAAGGAGTGGATCTCTCCTTCACGCCCGTGCTTGACCTGGACTATGGTCACAGCAGCGTGATCGGTGACCGTTCGTTTCACCGCGATCCGCAGGTTTCAGCCGAGCTGGCCTATGCGCTATCGCTGGGTCTGCGCGAGGCTGGCATGGGCTCGGTCGGCAAACATTTTCCCGGCCATGGTTTTGCCGAGGCCGATTCGCACGTGGCAATGCCGACGGATTCGCGCGAATTCGACGAGATCTGGCGCGAAGACATCGTGCCTTATCGACATGAACTGAAGCTGGTGCTCAGCGGCGTGATGCCGGCCCACGTGGTGTACGAGAATGTGGATCCCAATCCGGCGGGCTTTTCGCGCTTCTGGCTGCAGGATGTACTGAGAAGCCGCATCGGCTTCAATGGCGTCATCTTCAGCGATGACCTCACCATGGAAGGCGCCACAGTCGTCGGTGACATCGTTGCACGTGCCGATGCGGCGCATGCTGCAGGTTGCGACATGGTTCTGGTGTGTAACCGCCCCGACCTGACTCACGATCTGCTGTCTCGCTGGCAGCCGCAGGTGTCGGCGGAATCCGCCGCGCGCATTGACCGGCTGCGGCCGACTGCGCGCATGCACCCTGAAACCCTGCCGGTGGAACCTCGCTACCAGCAAGCCTGGCACAGCCTGCAGCAGCTCACTGCAACGTGAAGTTGTAGCTGAAGCTGCGCGTACTGCCATTCACGACCACGTTGCTGATCGTGACTGTATAGGTCACACCTGTCGTCAGGCCGCTCACTTTCCACTGCAGGTTGTTGGCGAGGCCGTAGCCCGCGTAGTCCGCGCTCTGTTCGCTGATCGTCAGTGTCGTGTTGTCGGGCCGTGCAACCGTGATGGTGGCGCCGGCAAAACTCACCTGCCCACTGCCATTGGCATTCGCATTGGTCTTGCTGGCAACGACCGAGAACGACAAGAACCAGCTGGTCGAGAACTCGCTCGCCGGGTAGTTGCCGTACGGATAGGCGACGAAGTCATTGCTCATGCTGACGCTGCTGGCTGCGCCGCCGATCACCTTCAGTACGGATGACATGTATTTGTTGCTGGTGCCACTCGGCTGACCATCGACGCGGCCGTAGGTCGTAGTGGCGAGGAAGGGATAGAGCACCCAGCGGCGGTGGCCCAGCGAACTCACGTTGTCGTCGATGAGGTAGCCGACTATGGCATCGCTGCTGGCGATGTTCTGTGTCGTGCTGCCGCTGGTCCAGGAGAGATGGAGGTTGCTGCTGCCGGCCAGAGACGCCGCGTTTGCGGTATAGCAGAGCCCGCCGCTGCTGGGGCTGTGCGTCAGTGCCTTGTTGGCGACCATGTACATGGCGGCTTCTGCCGCGCCGGCGTCGAAGCTGCTGTCGTAGCTCACGGCTGCGAGACCATGGCGTGCGCGTACTGCGTTGAGCTTGTTCAGTACGGCCGTGCGTTCACTGTCTTTCAGTTGACCCGGGCTGCACGTTGCTACGTCTGGCTGTGTGAGATACAGGCCGGAAGAGACGCTGCTGCCCGCTGAGCTGGCTGACGAAACAGCTGACGAAACAGCTGACGAAACGGCTGACGAAACGGCTGAGGAGCTCGTCGATGAAGCGACGCTGGCGCTGGAGGACTTGCTGGACGAGGCGCTGCTACTGCTGCTGCTCGTAACGCTGGCGGTACTCGATTGGCTGCTGGCCTTGCTGCTGCTCGCGCTGGATGATGCGCCGGTCGAGCCCGTGCTGCTCCCACCTCCACCGCCGCCTCCGCCACAGGCACACAGAGCGCACAGGAGCAGGGCGGGCAGATGATGGATCAGGCCGGAGGCGAGGTGTTTCAGTGGTTGGGGCATGGCGGAGGGTCCGGGAGCGGTACGGCAGAGTTGGCGCATTCTGCGGCAGGCGCTACGCAGGACCGCAGGATTTCCGCCGGTCTGCGATGGATGCGCGGGAGCGTCCGTGACTGTGCGCCGTGAAGGACGCCCGGCGGTACACTGCGCGGCATGAATGACAGTTCAAGCGATCAGCCCGGCAAGCCAGCCGCGGACGTGCCGGCAGGGCAGGCCGATGCGTTACCCGTCTTCGATGCGAAGAGCTTCCTGCGCGGTTTGCCGGAAAGCCCCGGCGTCTATCGCATGATCGGCGCTGATGACGAGGTGCTCTACGTCGGCAAGGCCAAGCTGCTCAAGCGGCGGGTGTCGAGCTACTTCCAGAAGAATCATCCCAGTCCGCGCATTGCGATGATGGTGTCGAAGATTGTTCGCGTAGACATCACCGTCGTGCGGTCCGAGGCCGAGGCGCTGATTCTCGAGAACAACCTCATCAAGACGCTCAAGCCGCGCTACAACATCCTCTTTCGCGACGACAAGAGCTACCCCTACATTGCCATCTCGGGTGACGAATCACCGCGTCTGTTCTACTACCGCGGCGCTTTCGAGAAAGGTGTGCGCTACTTCGGCCCCTATCCCTCGGGTTGGGCTGCGCGCGAGAGCGTGCAGTTGCTGCAGCGCCTGTTCCTGCTGCGCACCTGCGAAGACCCGGTTTTCAACAACCGTTCGAGGCCGTGCCTGTTGCACCAGATCAAGCGCTGTTCCGCGCCCTGTGTGGATGTGATCGACAAGGAAAGCTATGCGCGCGATGTGAAGGTGGCAACGCTGTTCCTGGAGGGCAAGCATTCTGACGTGATCGACAACCTGACTGCGCGCATGCAATCGGCATCCGAGCGCTTTGCTTTCGAAGAAGCGGCCGTTTTCCGGGATCAGATCCGCGCGTTGCAGACGGTGTTGCACAAGCAGTTTGTCGACTCCGGCAAGGACGAAGACGTCGATGTGCTGGTGGCGCTGGAGACGGGCGGCATGGTGTGTGTGAACCTCGCCATGGTGCGTGGTGGGCGTCATCTGGGTGACCGGCCGCAGTTCCCGAATGGCAGCGAAGGCTTGTCGGCGACGGATGCGCTGCTGGCTTTTCTCGAACAGCATTACCGTGACCACCCGGCGCCCGCCAAGATCGTGCTCGAAGGTCTGTCGACCGAGCTGGCTCGGAGCGTGCTCGACGAAGTGCTGGAACGCACGCCCATCATCACTGCAGCGCGCTACCAGGGTGAGAAGGCCTGGGTAGAGATGGCGCTGCTCAACGCCAATCTGGCTATCGAGACGCGTCAGCGTGAAAGTGGCCGTGCCCAGCATCAGCTGGAAGCCTTGCGTGTGGCACTGGGCATCGACGAGGCGCCGCGTCGCATCGAATGCTTCGATATCAGCCACACGCAGGGCGAGGCAACTGTTGCCTCGTGTGTGGTGTGGGAAGGCGAGGGCATGAAGAAGTCCGAGTACCGACGTTTCAACATCGCGGGCATCACGGGGGGCGACGACTACGCGGCGATGCGCCAGGCGCTGACGAGACGCTATGAAAAGGTTGCGGCGGGTGAGGGCGTGCGACCCGACTTGATCCTCATTGACGGGGGCAAGGGGCAGATCGGTGTGGCCTGGGAAGTGCTGACCGAACTGGGGCTGGAAAGCATCGCCATGGTGGGTGTGGCCAAGGGTGAAGAACGCAAGGCGGGGCTTGAGCAGCTGATTTATCCGGATGGTCGTCCGCCGCTGGCTCTGGGCGGTGAGCACCCTGCGTTGCACCTGATCCAGGTCGTGCGTGATGAGGCCCACCGTTTCGCGATTACGGGTATGCGGGCGCGGCGGAGCAAGACACGCCTGACCTCGAAGCTCGAAGACATTCCCGGTGTGGGCCCTACCCGACGCAAGAAGCTCATCGAAGCGTTTGGCGGGCTGGCGGGTGTAAAAGAGGCGACTGTCGAAGATTTGTGCCGCGTCGAGGGGATCAATCGTAAAATCGCCGAACAGATCTACAACGCACTGCGCGGTTAGCGCGGCCTGACATGTTCAGCAACGTCCCCCTCCTGCTCACCTGGGCCCGCATCCTGCTCATCCCCGTCGTCATCGGCGTGTTCTACCTGCCGGAGGATGTGCTCAGTCGCGAGCACCAGAACATCGTGGCCTGCGTCGTCTTCGTCGTTGCGGCGCTGACTGACTGGCTTGACGGTTACCTTGCACGCAGCTGGCAGCAGACCTCGGCTTTCGGGGCTTTCCTGGATCCGGTGGCCGACAAGCTGATGGTGTCTGCCGCACTCGTCGCGCTGCTGCGACTCGATCGCTGCGACGAGTTTCTTGCCTTCATCATCATCGGTCGCGAAATCACCATCTCCGCACTGCGTGAATGGATGGCCAAGGTGGGTGAGGACAAAAGCGTTGCGGTGAGCTTCGTCGGCAAGCTCAAGACGGCTGCGCAGATGACGGCCATTCCCATGCTGCTGTTCCATAACGACCTGTTCGGTTTGCCCATCCACGCCATGGGTACGGTGCTGATCATCATCGCGGCCATCCTGACCGTCTGGTCCATGGTCTATTACCTGCGCCGTGCAGCACCTGCCTTACGCAAGCGCGTCTGAGCGCGCGTAGCGCACGACGGGCTTGACAAATGTCGATGCTGCATTAAAATGCGCGACTCTCATGCGGGAGTAGCTCAGTTGGTAGAGCGCAACCTTGCCAAGGTTGAGGTCGCGAGTTCGAGACTCGTCTCCCGCTCCAGATTCCAAGGGAAAGCGCCGCTTTCCCTTTTTAGTTGAATAGGTTTGAAGCAGGGCGCGGTAGCAAAGCGGTTATGCACCGGATTGCAAATCCGTGTAGGTCGGTTCGACTCCGGCCCGCGCCTCCAGGTTTGAAGCAGTAAAGGTTTTGCGGGAGTAGCTCAGTTGGTAGAGCGCAACCTTGCCAAGGTTGAGGTCGCGAGTTCGAGACTCGTCTCCCGCTCCAGATGAAAGGGTGAATCGCAAGATTCACCCTTTTTGTTTTTCGGGCTTGTGCTGCTTACGCCGCAACGCAGCTTGAATCCCCGGAGTGCTCCGGCTATGTTGCCGGGGGCCGTCAGTCCTGACGGCATGAGTGGTATGCAGCATGTTGAGTCGAGCACATTTCACTGAAGCCGGCGATCTGACCGGTTTGCCGGGGAACTGGTATGAGGGCGGTGTAGTCTGGCCAGACTACACCGGCGCGGGCCTGTTCAATCTGGCGGTTTCGCTGGCGCGCAGCTGCGGCGTGCCTTTGCCCGATTCCTACCTGGATCTGCTTTTGCCGGACGGCTCCCGCGCCTCGTCCGTATGGCATGCCCACGACACGCTGGTGTTCTTCCTCATTGATGGTCTCGGCGATGACTTCCTGTTTCGTAACCGCGGCATCGCGCCGAATCTGTGGCGTGATCGCGTCGGGGCTCTGAGCTCGGTCTTCCCCACGACCACGGCGACCGCCATCACTACCTTGATGACGGCGCAGCCGGCCGCAGTGCATGGTCTGCTGGGTTGGTTCGTGCGTGACGAGCAGAGCCAGAGCATCGTGGCGCCGCTGCCGATGCGCCACCGTGGCGGCGCGCTCGTTTCCGACGAAGCCTTGCTGGCGCGCATTCTCAGCACGCCGCCGATGCTGGAGCACGCCACGCGCGCCACGCGCTTCGTTACCTTACCGGATCTGGCGGGCGGACCTTATAGCCTGCACCATCGTCAGGATGCGAGCGTGCATGCTTACGACACGCTGGATAGCCTGGCCTGGAGTGTCTTCCGTGCGGCGCATGAGCTTGATGCGGCGGGTACCGGGCGTGGCCGCTTCGTTTATGCCTATACGCCCCTGCTGGATGCTTGCGGGCACGATTTCGGCATGGAGTCCGAACAGTCGTGTCACATGCTGGCGATGATTGATCAGGTCTACGGAAAGATGCGTGAGTTGTTGCCCGATGCAGCCTTCGTCGTGTCGGCTGATCATGGCTTTATCGATAACCCGGTTGATCGCCAGATCGTGTTGTCGGATCACCCCGAGATTTATCGCATGCTTCGCGGCCCGCTGACGGGTGAGCAGCGCGTGGCGTACTGCCATGTGAAGCCAGAGTTCCAGGCCAGTTTCGGTCAGCGGGTGGCTGATCGTTTTGGCGACTACTTGTTCGCGATGCCGGCCGCGCTGGCCTTCGACGCCGGCCTGTTCGGTCCTGGCTCGGGTGCCGAGGCCTTGCTGCGTGGCGGTGACTGGCTTTTGATTCCGCGTGATGACTGGACCGTTGCAGATCGTTTGCCGGGCGAAGGCGGTTACCGCATGATCGGCGTGCATGGTGGCATGTCTGCCGGTGAAATGCGGGTGCCGCTGATTCTGGCCTGAGGGGCGCTGCTCCGACTTTCCTGTCACGTGCCTGCAACAGGATTGTCAGCGTGACGTCATCCAGCCTGCCTATGCTTCAAGCGTCAATGATGCTTGCGCAGGGAGCTGGTGATGAAATTCAAACCCGTGTTGCCCGGAGTCCTGAACCCTGCGGGGTGGAAGTGGCGTCAGCGCCGCGCCCAGAAGCGCGCACGCCGCGCGGCTGCCATCCGCCTGGATGGCCTGTTTCCCTTGAGTTTTGTACCCGAGTCGTCGGTCAGCCGCCGCACGATTTGAGCCTGCGGATGCGGGCCAGGTGAAGACTTAGTGCAAGTCTTCCTTGGCGACGGGGAGCGGTAGCACGCCGATGCCTTCTTCCAGAAGGCTGTCGATGTCCTGATGGGTCATGGTGCCGCGCAGGGGCCGATCTTCGGCATCGCCGTGGTGGATGCGCAGGACTTCGAGCGTGAATTCACCGCCCACGTCTTCAGCGTCGGCCGCCTGATCTTCCAGTTTCTGAACAAGCGTGCGCAACAGGGCCTTGGCGTTGCTGAGCTCCTGCGCCGTGGTATCGGGTGCGCGGTCGGTGCTGCGACGGCCCACGAACGGGGCTGAGGGCAAGCGTTCGATCTTGTTCGCATCACACACCGGGCAGCGGATCTGGCCTGCTGCCTGCTGGCTTTCAAGCGATTCGTTGGAGGCGAACCAGCCTTCGAAACGGTGCTTGTATTCGCAAATGAGGTCGACGACGATCACGGTAAGTCCCGATTGCCAGCCAGCTGGCTTCCCAAACAAAGGAGCGGAAGATAGCATGGCGCGCCTATGCTGTCCCCGTCGAGACTGTCTGCCCCGCTTTTGTTGCTGGCGCCCATGGAAGGGCTGCTTGACGAAATCCTGCGCGACGTTCTGACACGCAACACATTTTTTGCGGCAACGGGTTCATCCGCTTACGACTGGGCGGTCACTGAGTTCATCCGGGTTTCGGGCAGTTTGTTGCCGGCGCGTTGTTTTACGCGGATTGCGCCCGAGCTGCACAATGCTTCGCGGACCCGTTCCGGTGTCAAGGTGCGGGTCCAGTTGCTCGGTTCGGATCCAACCTGCATGGCGGACAACGCGTATCGCCTTGCTGCGCTTGGGCCTGCAGGCATTGACCTCAATTTCGGGTGCCCTGCACCGACGGTGAATCGTCACCGTGGCGGCGCCGTGCTACTGGATGAACCGGAGCTGCTCTACCAGATCGCCCGCGAAGTCAGTGCTGCCGTGGGCGGCCGCATGCCCTTTACCGCCAAGATGCGTCTCGGCGTGCAGGACAAGCTGCGCGCCGTCGAGGCCGCGCAGGCCTTGGCCGAGGGCGGCGCGGAAATGTTGGTGGTACATGCTCGTACCAAGGCCGAGGGTTACAAGCCGCCAGCGCATTGGCCCTGGATTGCGCGCGTGGCCGAGGGGGTGCCGATCCCGGTCGTGGCCAACGGCGAAATCTGGAACCTTGGGGATTACCGGCGTTGCCAGGCAGAGAGTGGCATGCAGGATGTGATGATCGGGCGTGGCGCGGTTGCGGACCCCTTTCTGGCGGCGCATATCCGCAACGCGACGGCTGGTCACGAAAGCCGCGACCTGGATGCTGAGTGGCAGGCTTTGCAGCCGGTCCTGGTTGATTTCTGGCAGGCCGTGCAGCGCAAGGTGGAGCCACGTCATGCGCCTGGCCGCCTCAAGCAGTGGCTCAACCTGCTGCAGCGGACTTATCCGCAGGCCGGGCAGCTGTTTCTGCAAGTGCGCCCGTTGCGAACAATTGCGGAAGTTGATCCGCTGCTGAAGACTGCGGCCTGAGTAAAGATGTACGCCAATTCCCGAGAAATCAGCACGGCGCAGACCGGGCCGCATGAGCGCCTGGTCGAACTGGTACAGCGCCACCGTGACGCGCCGTTCCGCAAGCCGGTGACCGTGCCTAGCCAGCAGGCTTTCGACGAGGCCCTGGCGCGTTGGGATGGTCGTGCGCCGATCTTGCTGGATGCCGGTTGTGGTGTGGGCTGGAGCAGCTTGCGTCTGGCGCGTGAAAACCCCGAGCACTTCGTGCTGGGGGTGGATCAGTCAGCGGATCGCCTGGCGCGCGGCAAGCCCGGCGAGATGCCGGACAACCTGGTTTTCGCGCGTGCCGATCTGGTCGACTTCTGGCGTTTGTTGCATGCGGCGGGCATTCGTCTTGATCAGCACTGGCTGCTCTACCCGAACCCCTGGCCGAAGATCGGTCAGCTGCACAAGCGCTGGCACGGCAGCCCGGTTTTCCCGACGCTGCTGGCGCTGGGCGGTACCCTGGAATGCCGTAGCAACTGGCGCATCTATATCGAGGAACTGGCGCTGGCGATCGGTGTGCTGACTGGGCGGGCGCCAGATCCGGAGGCATTTGAAGCGCCGGATCCGCTTACGCCGTTCGAGCGAAAGTACCGCGATTCCGGACAGGCGCTGTATCGACTGCGCACACAGATCGCCTGAGTCGTGAAGGCGTCGTTCAGGCGCCGACTATCGCGGTCTGGATCTGCGTGATGACCGGATCGATCTCTCCGATCTGCACGGCGATGGCGCTGAAGTTGTCGCTGTTGGTCGCCATGTTGAGTTCGATGCGACGCGCCATGCTGTTGAGCCATTCGGCAACGGACGACGAGTCTTCGAGCATGGCTTCCATGACGCGTTCTTCGAGCAGCTCCCACCAGCCATCGCTGCAGATCAGCAGCACGTCACCATCGATTAGTTGTACTGGAGGGCCGGAGACGCTGATCGTCAGCTCGTCGGCATTGCCGATGGCGGCCGTCAGCAGGCTGCGATGAGGATGCGCGCGGATGATGCTGGTGTCACCGTAGCCGGCGTCGATGAATTGCTGCACCACGCTGTGGTCACGCGTCTGAAAGACGACACGGCGTTCGCGGAACAGATATACCCGCGTATCGCCGACGTGACCCCAGGCGGCCGTGAGCGTTTGCGAATCGATCAGCAGCACCGTGGCCGTGGCGTGCATGTTGTCGCCTTCTGGGTGGGCTGCCTTGTGTGACATGACGGCGTTCTGCGCGGCTTCCAGCAGGGCGGCTGCGGTCTCGCTGGTAGCGGGCAGTTGCGCCACGAAATTGTCGAGGATGGTGCGTACGACCATCTGCGAAGCGACATCGCCACTGCCGTGGCCGCCGGCACCGTCCGAGACAATCCAGCAGCAGCTCTGCTCGCTGGTCTGGTAGCCGCACGAATCCTCGTTGCGGGCACGACGGCCGGGGTGGCTCAGTTGGGCGGTCTGGATAGTGGCGGACATGAGGCTCAGGGGGCTTCGGATGGGGGCGGCGCTGTACGGGCTGCGTACAGTCTGGCGCATTCCTCCTGCAAAGTCCGCAGGAAGAGCGTCTGGAAAACGACGGAATTGACAGTTTCCATCGCGCCGTGTTCTGTCAGCCGGTCAATGCACTTCTGCAGTGTGAATTGCAGCAGGCGACCGACGCCCTGCATGCAATCGGGATCGAGCGCATGCGGCAGGGTTTCGAAACTACCCAGTGCGAGCCCTTTGCACAGCGCTGCCGCGAGCTGGGGGGCTGTCGGTGTCGCCGGCGCAGCGGGTGGTGAGGCTACAGGCTCGGCTGCGGGCGGTTCGACAGGTTCCAGATCCATCGCCGTTACGATGGTCGATACGCCGTCGAACTCGAAATCGCCATCCAGTTCGATATGCAGGCTGGCGTCGCTGTCGGCGTGATGATCATTGGCGACGACTTCAACCGGGGAGGGCGGTGCGGGCGGCGTGACCTGCCCTTCGGCGCCACCAATGACCTTGGCGCGCATCTTGTAGTCACCCATCTCGATGATGTCGCCGTCATAGATGGGTTTGCTGTTGCCGCGGCCGACACGCAGGCCGTTAACCAGAGAGGGATTGCCGCCGTTGTCGTTGAGCACGAAGTGGTCGCCGTCGAAAGCGATACGCGCTTGCACCCGCGATAGCACGCGTGACTCGTCGCGCAGTACCAGCTGGTTTTCGTCCTCGCGGCCGATGCTGCCGCCGCTCTCGTCAAAGATGTAAGCCTGATTGACGACTGGGGCACCACCGCAGAACTGGATCACCGAGATGCGAATGAGCATGGTGTCTGCTGCGTCAGCTGTTGGCCCTCACTGGCCGAGCAGCTTGTCCAGATCCTGGTTGAGGCGCTTCATGTACTCGCGCTCGGCGTCGCTGCGGCTGCGGTCCTGCTTGCTGGGCGGCTGCTCGGTCTTGCCTTTCTGTGTCGGAGCAGGTGCGGGCGCTGGCGCAGCCGGCCGGGTCGGGGCCGGAGTGGGGGCTGGCGTCGGAACGGGCGCCGGGCTCGGTGTGGGGGCAGGTGTCGGTGTCGGTGCAGGGGCGGCCACTTCGCTGATCGTGGTCTGGAAAGCCTCGAAGCGATCTGTGCAGTCAGCCTTGCCGCTGCAGTCTACGTCGCCAATCAGGCTGCCCAGCCCGCTGGAGGCGAGGGTTTGCTCAAGATCCTTGCGCGACGTCGTACTGAATTCACCTGTTGCCGTGAACGGAGATTTGCTGCTTTCGCGCTTCTTTTCAGAGATCAGCGCGAGAAGCTTCCAGTTGCCGACCGGGGGCGTGGCCGTAAAACTCCAGGGCTTGGCCAGCTTGCTGCGCGGCACTTCGAATTTCTGGTTCGCGGCAATCGCGTTGTCGCCATCAGCGCTGTTCGGGAATAGCCGATAGACCTTGTCCTCGGCTTCATCGAACAGATAGAGGTAGAGGAAGCCGGCACGTTTGGCTTGCAGGCTGAGGCTCAGCGCGCCACCGGGCAGGTTGACGGTGGCAGGGGCATCGACGCTGAGGCCGAAGCTGAGGTCCGAGGCCTTGATCGTGCCATCCATGGCGGCGGTCAGGGTGTTGAAGCGCAAGGGGGCGGGTGCAGCAGCCGACGTGCTGGCATTTGCCGTGACAGCCGCGCTCTCTACAGGGGTGGCCATCTTCGTCTTGTAGTACCAGGCACCGCCGAATGCGGCCACGGTCACTACGGCGCCAAGCGCAATCAGCGGCATCGCGCTCTTCTTGCGAGGAGCTTCGTCATCATCATGGGTGATTGCCGGGGCTGCGGCTTTCGGCGGCGCCTTCTTGGCTGGCGCCTTGGCCGGCGCGGGGGGCGTCATCGGTGCGGGCGCAGAGCCGTCGAAGCCGATGGCTTCGCGCATGGCGGCGATGGACTGCGGGCGGTCTTCGAGCTTGACGTTGAGGCAGCGATCGATGCCTTGCAGGAAGCGGTCGCTGTACTTGCCAGCGGCAGCGCTCAGTGCCAGCGGTTCGTAAGCGTCCTGCATCATGCGGCCGACCGATGGGGGCGGCTTCTGGCCAAGGATGGTGAAGTAGACCGAGGCGCCGAGGGCGTAGATGTCAGTCCACGGGCCCTGTTTCATTCCGGGCATTTCGGCGTACTGCTCGATGGGCGCGTAGCCCGGCTTGAGGATCACCGTCAGGGCCTGCGTCATGTCACTGATGACGCGGCGGGCGGCGCCGAAGTCGAGCAGGATGGGGCGGTCGCCCGCCAGCAGCATGATGTTGTCAGGGGCGATGTCGCGGTGGAAGATCTGGTCGTTGTGAATGGCTTCCAGTGCGTCCATCACGGGCGACAGCACCTTGCGGATCCAGGCTTCGTCCGGCGGCGTGTTGCGCTCGGCAAGCGCGTCCTTGAGCGTTTTGCCTTCAAGGAAGGGCATGGCCATGTAGGCGGTGCCGTTGGCTTCCCAGAAGCGGTAGACCTTGATCAGGGCGGGGTGGTCGTACTGGGCGAGGATGCGCGCTTCGTTCACGAAGCTGCGCAGGCCGATGCCGAAAGTTTCACGCTGCTTCTCGGAGCGTACGCTGACCTGGGCGTTTTCTGAGCGCGAGGCCAGCGCCGAGGGCATGTATTCCTTGAGTGCGACCCGGCGGTGCAGGGAATGATCCTGTGCGAGGTAGACGATGCCGAAGCCGCCTTCACCGATGAGGTCAAGGATCTCGAATTCGCCCAGCTGGGTACCGATAGGCAGGGAGTTCTGCGAACCCTGGTGACCGCGCGGGGCGGCTGCGCTGCTCAGAATGACGGTATTGTTGTCTTGTGGGTTGGCCACCAGGCGTCCTCGCTGACGTGTGTCCTGACTTGTTGATCCGGATTTTCGTCGGGGTGCGCGCGTTTGCGCGTCAGACAGCCATCAGAGCCATCAATCCCGTTTAAACCCGGACTTTATCTGGTCAGGCACTACCGCAGCAAGCACGGCCGCACCTTGGGGCGCATGCCTGTGGGGCTGCTCAAGAGCGTTCGCAGGCCGATACGAACCACTTGCGGATGTCGGTGGCCGGGATCACGCGGCCGACGTATTTGTCGATGTTGGGGTCGAGTGTGCAGGCCTTGAGCTCAGCGCCACTGCAGTTGTAGATAAGCTGGATCGTCAGCGCCTGCCCGCGACAGTCGTACTTGATGCCGATCTTGCGGGCGTTGCTGGCGTCGCCGGTGCGCAGCCATGAGAAGACGTTTCCCTCGGCCAGTTCCGAGTTGGCATCAACTTCGAAGTTGACTTCGCGACCCTTGGCATCCTTGTCGGACGACATCAGTTGCCATTTGTGCCGGAACAATCGGTCATCCATGATCTCACGGCTCACCCGGCTGGCGCAGTCGCTGAGATTCTGGCGCTGGCACTCGCGCACCTCCTTGCTGATCATGGGGATGGCCAATAGCTTGGAGATCTCGGGCGGGTTGCTCGCTGCTTGCGGGGTGGTGGTCCCGGGTGCAATCGGTCGGGCAGGTGTCGGCGGTTGGGCGGCCGCTGTTTCAGCCGCCGCATTCGTTTGTTTGGCCAGTTGCTCGACAGCAACCGTCGAGGCGCTCAGGGTGGGCGTGAAGTAAAGCTTGCCGTTCTCGCTCTGACGGTCGTTTTCGAATTCACCTTCCCAGTAGTCGCCGTTGGCCCATGTATAGCGGCCCATGCCGACCTTCTTGCCGCCTTGCCACAGGCCTTTGTACACGTCACCGCTTTTCCATGTGTAAGTGCCTTGACCATGTGCCTGACCGAACTCGAACTGCCCCTCGTAGCGATCGCCCGAGCTTGCGAAGGCGCGTGAGCCCTGGCCGTGTGGCTGTCCATTGCGGACCTCGCCCTCGTACCGATCACCATTGGCCGAGATGAAGACCCCGCGCCCCTGAGGCATGCCTTCTTGCCACTGGCCGTCGTAGATCAGGCCGTTGGCCCACTCGAACTTGCCCTTGCCGTGCCGCACGCCGGCTTTCCACTGGCCGACGTAGCGGTCGCCATTGGCGTCTCGCGAGCTGCCTTCGATGTCGGGCTGCCCGGCGCTGAAACGACCTTCGTAGCGGTCGCCATTCTTTGTGATGCGCACACCCTTGCCGTTCGGCAGGCCATTGGTGACCTCGCCTTCGTAGCGGTCGCCATTGGGGAAGAGGATATTGGCGAGACCTTCCTGGCGGTCATCGCGCCAGTCGCCGTCGTAGACCTGGCCGCTCTTCCAGCTGAACTTGCCCCGCCCGTTGCGTTTGCCATCGACCAGGTTGCCGATGAAGCGGTCACCGTTGTCCCACTGGATATCCACTGGGCCCGTGATGGCACCAGTCGTGGGGTGCAGCACGAAGCTGCCCGAGATGGTCGAGTCGCCCACACGGATGGACTTGCTGACGCCCGGTGTCGCGGCGACGGGGGCGGTGCTGTTGGTGACGCCCATGACCTGCTGGCCGGGAACCCGATCCGCAGCCAGCGTTTGACCGCACCAGAAGGTGATTAGTACGGCGAAAAGGCTACCGGTAGAGCAGCTGAGAAAGCGTTGTTCCATGTAGGCGGGGGGGCGATCAGAGCCTTCGGCGGGCTGACCTTGCAGGAAAGCGGAGGCCTGCGTGAGATTGCCGGCAGCGCGGAAAATTCCGTGAAGCGGCGCAGGCCGGTTCTGGCGAAGTCCGTCGCGAGATCGCATTGTGTTGACACCTGTTATTTATCGTCAGCAAACCCGGTGTGGTTGAGGCCACGTGTCCTGTCGGTTTGCCATTGGTCCGCACGCTCCCACGTGCTTGTTCATTCTAGCCCGGAAGCCGCGCGCGGGGCCCCATTCCGGTGCCCTGACAACGGCTTGCTCATTACCCGGTCAAGTGTTGGTTTGGCTTGAGTTGACGCCTGTGCAGAAAGTCACGCAAAGGGTGTGTCAACTACCCCGAGGGGTACGTCGGGAAAATACTTATGTAGGGCAGAATCAACGCTCTACTAAAACCGGTTGTCATGGAGCAGAGTCATGAAAATGAAATTTTTTGCAGCGGCGGTATTGGCGGTCTCCACCGGCTTGGCGCAAGCCGAGCAGGTGAGTTTTGTCTTCAACTACACGGATGCAGCCGGTTTTGGATTCAACGATGCCGCGCTGGGCGCACAGCGTCGAGCTGCGGTGGAGCTGGCTGGACAATACTGGGGCAGTTTGCTGCAAGCCAGTTACGCTGGGGAAACCATCAACCTGGGCATGAGCTTCAATGCAAACAGCACCAGTCTGAACCCCTTGTCCGCATCGAGTCTCACTACGACCTATGCCAATGCAGCGATGGACAACAAGGGGTTGGCGAACGTCCAGTACGTAGCGCCGCTGGCCGAGCATCTGGCTGGCCGCAATCTGAACGGTACGGCGATGGACTACAACCTCGTGTTCAACCCGAACGTGAATACCTATCTGGGACTGGACGGGAATCCGGGCGCCAACCAGTACGATTTTTTCAGCTACAGCCTGCGAGCCATCGCCCGCACGCTGGGTGTGGTCACACGTTTCGATCGTTCCGCCTCTGCAACGCAAGGCGCCTACTTTCAGCAGTACGACCCCGCCAGCAATAGCTACAAGATGATGCCGGGCATCTACGACACTTTCCTGGTTGACGGTACGGGCAAGACTCTGACCAGCATGACTAACGCCCAGCGTCTGGCAGCGGTGACGACCGGCGACGTGTTCTGGTCAGGTGCGAACGCAAATGGTCAAAACGGTGGTGTTCCGCTTGAGCTCAACGTGATGCCCCTGAATGCAGACGGTACGGTCAATGGCAATGCCCTCATTTATATGGATACCAACAACACCAACAATCTGCTGACCTATCTTGGCATCCAGCCGGGTGAGACTCAGGGCCTGGATGCCCAGACTGCCGGGATAATGAAGGACATGGGCTGGACGCTTTCCGTGCCGCTGCCGGTACCCGAAGCCTCAACCTACGCCATGTTGCTGGCTGGCCTCGGCATGATCGGCTTCATGGCGCGCCGTCGCAGCGCTTGAGCCGTTACCGCTTCGCCAAGGAAACCCGGCTTCGCGCCGGGTTTTTCGTTGGGGCCGGGCAGACCTGCCATAATCCGCCGCAGTTTTTGCCCCGCTGTGAGTATTCATGTTGCCCAACGAGCACGACGAACCTGATCTGTTCGGTGACGAGCCCGTCGCCGTAGTCCCCACACCCGCAGCGCCCGCCGAGCCGCCTCCGCCGCCCGCCGCGCCGACGCTGGCCGAGCTGCCGGACGACCACCTGCCCATCGCGGCCTTCGCCGAGCGCGCCTATCTCGCCTACGCCATGAGTGTGGTGCGAGGCCGTGCCTTGCCGCAGGTGGAAGACGGCATGAAGCCGGTGCAGCGACGCATTCTCTACGCCATGAGCGAGATGCGCCTCGCGCCCGGCGCCAAGCCGGTGAAGTCGGCGCGCGTGGTGGGCGACGTGATCGGTAAGCTGCACCCGCACGGCGATCAGTCGGTGTACGACGCCGCTGTACGTCTGGCGCAGGACTTCTCGCTGCGCTACCCCTTGATTGATGGTCAGGGCAACTTCGGTTCGCGTGACGGCGATGGTGCGGCTGCCATGCGCTACACGGAGATGCGCCTCACACCCATCGCCGATCTGCTGCTGGGCGAGATCAACATGGGCACGGTCGATTTTGTGCCCAACTACGACGGCGCGTTCGAAGAGCCCAAGCTCTTCCCGGCACGCCTGCCCATGTTGCTGCTCAATGGCGCATCCGGCATCGCTGTGGGCATGGCGACCGAGTGCCAGCCGCACAACCTGCGCGAAGTGGCGGCCGCCGCACAACTGCTCATCAAGAAGCCGCACGCCTCGCTGGACGAGATTCGTGCCGTGCTGCCGGGGCCGGATTTCCCCGGTGGCGGGCAGATCATCTCGCCCGACAGTGCGCTGCGTGATGCCTACGAATCGGGCCGCGGCTCGATCCGCATGCGCGCACGCTGGCGCATCGAGCAACTGGCGCGCGGCGCCTGGCGCGTGATCGTCGACGAGTTGCCGCACGGGGTGTCGGCAGCGAAGGTGCTGTCCGAGATCGAAGCGGTCACCAACCCGCAGCCCAAGGCGGGCAAGAAGGAGGTGACGCAGGAAGAGAAGAACACCAAGGCGCTGGTGTTGGGCATGCTCGACACGGCGCGTGACGAGTCGTCAGACAAGGCGCCGGTGCGCATCGTCTTCGAACCCAAGACGCGCACGCAGGAGCCGGACGAATTCATGCGCGTGCTGCTCGCGCACACCAGCCTGGAAGCCTCGGTGCCGCTCAACTTCACGGTCATCGGCCTCAATGGCCGGCCGGCACAGAAAGGCATCCGCGACCTGTTGTGCGAATGGATAGGCCATCGCTTCGTCACGGTTGAACGGCGTACGCAGCATCGTCTTGATCAGGTCGAGCGGCGCATCCACATCCTCGAGGGCCGCCAGATTGCCTGGCTGCACATCGACGAGATCATCAGGCTGATCCGCGAGTCGGACGAACCCAAAGCCGAGCTGATGGCGCGCTTCGGTCTGTCGGACACGCAAGCCGAAGACATCCTCGAAATCCGCCTGCGCCAGTTGGCACGTCTCGAATACATCCAGATCGAGAAGGATCTCGCGACGCTGCGCGACGAACGCGCCGGCCTCGTAGAACTGCTCGAATCGCGTCCGGCGATGACGAAGTTGATCCTCAAGGAAATCAGCGAGGACGCGAAGAAATACGGCGACGACCGTCGCACGCTCATCGAGGCCGCCGTGCCCGTGGCTGCGGTCGAGACCCCGGTGCTTGATGAGCCAGTCACGGTCATCCTGTCGAAGAATGGCTGGGTGCGTACGCGTCAGGGTCACGGCATTGATCCGCAGACGCTCAGCTACAAGCAGGGCGATGCGGCCTTTGCCATCATCGAGTCGCGCACGGCCTGGCCGCTGGTGGTGCTCGATACGCAGGGGCGCGCCTACTCGGTACGCGTGTCTGATCTCCCTGGCGGGCGTGGTGATGGCGTGCCCATCACGACGCTGATCGAACTGCAGAGCGGCGCCCGTGTCGCCCAGGTGCTCTCCGACAACCCGGACACCTACTGGCTGTTCGCCAACTCCGGCAGCTATGGCTTCATTGCCCAGCTCGCCGAGCTGGTCAGCCGCAATCGTGCCGGCAAGACCTTCATGACGATGGAAGACAAGGAGACGGTGCTGGTACCCGCACGTTGCGAAGGCGAGTGGATCGCTGCCGCATCGGGCAATGGTCGCCTGCTGTACTTCCCGCGGGCCGAGCTCAAGGTCATGCCGCGTGGTCGTGGCATGGTCATCATGGGTCTCGACGACAAGGAGGCACTTGCCGCCGTGTGCTGCCCGCCGACCGATGCCGTGCTGATACGTGGTGCAGGCCGTGGCGGCAAGGAGACCGAGTTTGTCGTCAAGGGCGTGGCGCTGGAAGCCTGTCGTGGCAAGCGTGCGCGCAAGGGCGAGACGCTGGCGCCGAAGGTCAAACCGACCGGTCTGTCAGGCGTCTGATGCGGCCTGTCATCGCGGTGCGCCCACCTGCGTTAAACGGTGGAGCATCGCGAGAGGCCCCATGACGCTATCGACCCGACACATCCGCGAAACCTGCCTGGCCATCGCGCTCGGCGGTTTCATTGCGGCAGCTGCCGCAGACGACAATTTCTGCGACGACTTCAATTCGTCGACGCCACCTTTTCGCCCCGGCCAGGTGTGGGAACTGGGTTTCGTCTACGCTGATCGCGAGCCTCCGCCGCCACGCGCCGAGACCGTTCCCTTGGCGCAACCCGGATACCGCTGGGCGGCGGGCTACTGGACCATGCGGCAGTGCCGTTTTGTGTGGATCGCGGGGCGCCTTCTGGTCGACCGGCCGGGCCATGCCTGGCAGGACCCGCAATGGGAGTCCTGGGAGTCTGGCTGGCGCTTGCGACCCGGTATGTGGGTGCGGTGGCAGCCTTCGGTCACCATGCCGGCACAGCGGCTGCTGCGTTGAGGGCGCACTCCGCTTGTCTCCTGCTTGGCGGTGCAGCATGAAAAGAATTGGAGATTGTGTGACGTTTGCCCTAGCATTCGACCCTGCAGTATGGGTGTGCCGCAGGGCATAACGCTGCGACACAACGAGAACAGAAGCAAACAGATTGCTTTTATCCAGGAGACTTCGCATGCATTTTTCAAAGCTTGCCATGGGCCTTGCTGCCCTGGCGTTCATGGGCGCTGCGTCTGCCGCCAACCGCCCCAGTGGCTACGTCACGATTTGTACCGAAAACAAGACCTGCTCGGTGGCAACGAGCACAAATGTGGCTTTCGGCCGTGCCGACAAATTTTTCTACAAGGTGCTGACGGGGAGCTTTGTGTGTAACGAAGCGACCTTTGGCGGTCGTACTGCAGGCGGTGTGAATGAGTGTTCGGTGCCGAGCGGCACGGCGTCCAGCTCGTCTTCCGTGGCCTCATCTTCGTCTTCCAGCAAGTCCAGCTCGTCGTCGTCCGTCGCATCGTCGTCTTCGTCCAGTGTTTCCAGCGCTTCCTCCAGCGTCGCATCATCGACCAGCAGCAGCGGCTCGACGCCAGTTCCGGGCTGGACGGGGCCGGTCAACGTTTGCGAACCCGGCGCGCTGATCCACAACACCACGCTCGATTGCGGCGGTAAGTCGATCGGTCTTTCCTGCGCAGGTAGCAGCGAAACCCAACCGGCCGTGCTGACCCTCATCAACGCGACGGTCAAGAACGTTGTGATCCCCGCAGGGGGCGGTTCGGATGGTATCCACTGCGGCTGGGGTAGCCTTGGCAGCGGTCTGGGCACCAACGTTCAAGGCGGCACCTGCACCCTGGAAAACGTGAAGTGGGTTGAAGTCTGCGAAGACGCAGCCTCGATCGGCAACGGTCAGGTCGGCACCACCATGAACATCAAGGGTGGTACGGCCGCCAACGCGGATGACAAGGTGTTCCAGAACAACGGGATCAACGCCACGCTCAACGTCAACGACTTCACCACCACGGGCTCGATCGGCAAGCTCTCGCGTTCGTGTGGCGATTGCACCGGCAATGGCGGCCCGCGCTTCTTCAACATCAACAACGTGACGATGGAGAAGGTCTCGACCGTGATTGGCGTGAATGGCAACTACGGCGACAAGGCCACGCTGCGCAACATCAAGATCAAGGGTTACAAATCCGGCAGCCCGAAGGTGTGTGTGGAATACGTGGGCGTGCAGAAGGGTAATGGCTCTTCTTCGACGGTTGGCGAAAAGTGGAACACTGCCAACTGTGACGTGAGCCCGTCGGATGTGACGGCTTACTGATCTCCACAGTACCGGGACAGTTTGCAAACTGTTCGGCAAGTAAAAAGCCCCTGCGATTTACGCAGGGGCTTTTTTGTTTTGTGGCGACAAGCAGGTTTTGCTGCCTGACGCGTGGAGGCGTGAACGTGATGTTCACTGCCTCTCAAAGTGCTTTGGCGAAGTCATGTCGTGTATCAAAGCTTTGGTCTTGTTGGTATCAAGGCTTCTTGGCTTTGCTGTCGTGCGAGGCTTTGAGTTTTTGCAGGATCTCGGCCTTCTGTTCTTCTGTGTAACTTAGTCGGCCCGAAATCGTGACTTCGCCATTCGAGGTGGTGTGAATCGTCGCGTTGCAGGTTGTGAAGATGTAGGAGGGGGCGTACAGCCAGGGCGTGTTCTTGCTCGATACCGCCGTCACCGGTCCTTCGGTATAGAAGCCACCATTCTTGCGCTGCATGTCGCTCATCTTGACGGTGAACGCCGAGCCAGGCATCTGGTTGCAGGAGAACCTGACCGACTCGACGCCGTCCGGGTCGATGTTCAGCATCAGACCGAACTGCCAGCGCATCGATAGCTCGGGGGCCTCGACCCCGACAGGGGTAAACAAAACGAATTTTCCGTACTGATTCTGTGCCTGTGCGAAGGTGCTGGCGCATGCCAGGGCGCAGGCAATTATTGCGGGAGCGACTTTTCTCATGTGAGTCCTTGGGCGAGGTTTACTGATCTGCATTCTGATCTAAGCAATGCAAGCCAGACGATATCTCACGCTGTGCGGATTGGAGTGGAAAAAGTCATTCTTTTAAACAGACCTTCCGGGATGGCTGTTGCCATTACGGCCGACAAAGTATTTCAGGGCAGCAGTGTCAATGTAATGCTCGACGTCTGTGACTTCGCTAGCATTCTGGTGCCGCCAAACGATCGTACTTTTGCAACATTCACGTTCTGCAGATAGCACACGATGATGATAGATGTGAACGGTAACTGCAGCGACAAGCCCCGACTGTGCGACACCATACAGATTCAAGCCGTCACGTCCGGCATCCTGTCGGAAGTGACGGTTTGTTGATTGCCAGCTGAGTGCTGGCTCTGTGCTGCATGCTGGGGTTTGTGTCAGAGAGCACTGATTTTCAGCGCCGCTATATCCCCATCGAAATGGCGATCCAGGGTTTGTTCTTTCTGCCAGTGACCGTGCCCGCGCCCCAGTCATAGCCGATCAGGTATGCAATCTTGAACTGCGAGTCTTCCGCACCGAGCGTTGAGGTGAAGCCGGTCGCCATGGACCACACGGCTCGTGTCCCGGAGTCCCCTGTGTTGTTGGTGATGGCACCGACCCCGCCACCGATGACTATTGAAGTCCTTTGCGTTGAAAACCAATCGACCGAATAGCCGACGTAGGCTAGCGTTGAAGGATTCGCGGCGAACGAGTGATCGCTCAGCTGATATTTGTACGGCACGAAGAGCGCCCCCCAGCTTGTGCCACTGCGGCGATACCCATAGTTCTTGAGTTCGCTTTGCATGAGTTTGTACTGGACGTCCTCTGCGGTGTTGTTTTGTGTTGAATCCGGTGTCTCTTTCGATTTTGAAGACCCAAATACCCTGCCGCCGTCCAGGAAGTTCACGAGCCATCCAGATCTGACGTGCAGGTAGATTTCGAAGTCCTGACCGTCTGCCGTCGGAACAATTCGGTCAATCAGGAATTTTGTGTGCGCAGGCCCGGTCATTTTGCTGCTGCCTGCTTTTGCAGGAGCGTTGACTGGTTCAAAAATCGGCGCATCGACACGCAGCTTCAAGGTATCTCCCACCTTCAGCGCTGCGCCACTCTCTGGAATGGTTGGTGGTTTGTTCGATGCAGATGCAGGGGTCTTCTCATCTGCTTTTTTGTCTTGGGCGTGACTTGGCGACATGCATGTCAGCAACATGATGCTGATGGCAAAAATGAATTTCCGGCGTAAATGCTGGTTCATGTTTAAGACTCCCTGTTGGTGGTGCGATAGGCGGGATGGATGGCACAAAGCAAACGATGGCGCATCGCCAAGCCGTGCCATGGTGTACGGGCATATCGTTTCGGTAGCTGTTCGACCGGGAGTGCTGAAATCCTTGGTAGCCGACAGCGCTGGAATGAGCGGCCTGGTATTTCCCGAGAGGGTTTGCCGAGCGAGGGGGCATCAGTGCGTTCCGCAGTCAGTTGTGCAGGTGCGTTCATCCGCGCACGAGAAAGGCGGCAGATGTTTTTCCAGCCCTTCGGTGGCGGCTAAATGACCTGGCGGTAAATGATAATGGCATACGCGGCTGGGGTTTTGAACCACAGGCGTCTCGTGGGGCGAAGGAGAAGTGGCGAAGCCGGCACGCTGGGTATGACGTAGCGCGCCCGAGTGCCACCGGGTTGCGGTGATATGCATTCTGACTCTCCCTGCGGGTGCTCACCGGCAACGGGGTGTTACGGGTGGCGGGGTTTGATAACCCTCTGTCATTAACGCTAGAGCGCCTTTGTTGCATTGCAAGTTAACGTCGCCCGACATGCCCTTGTGGACATGTGCCATTTGCGTTTGTGTCGTAAATCGCTGATTTGGCAGATTCAGTGCTGTGCTAGGTCACGGCATGTTTGAGCTAGGCATGGCCATCGCGTCAGGTTGACTGGCGCTTCGCAAATAACTGTATAAAAATACAGCTTTCTGCCTTTGCTCTTCCCGGACCGGCCCTTGCCTTGTGCAGAGGCCGGCGGGCTATTGCCGCCATGTCTGCCGTCTTGCGCTCACTGGATTCCCTGCTGCAACGCCCCGATGTCTGGCGTGGCGACCGGCTGGCTGCGACTGATGTTGCGACTTCGGGGTTTGCGGTGCTCAATGCGGAATTGCCGGGTGGGGGCTGGCCGCTCGGGGCGCTGACGGAGCTGCTCGCAGACGCAGCGGGTATCGGTGAGCTATCCCTGTTGTTGCCGGTTTTGCAGGGGGTGGCGCGGGAGGCGCCGGTCGCGGTGGTGGGTTTGCCCGGCTGCGCGCAGGCGCCGGCCTGGGCGGCGCGCTTTTCGCTGACGCAACTGTTGTTCGTCGAGGCGCGGCGTGAAGACATTGCCTGGAGCGTGGAGCAACTGCTTGCCTGTGGTGGGCTGGGCGCGGTGCTGGCCTGGCTGCCAGAGAAGGTGGATGGCAAGGTATTGCGGCGCCTGCAGCTTGCGGCGGAGGGGCGGCGCAGTCTGGCCTTCCTGTTCAGGCCTACCGCGAGTGCGCGCACGGCTTCGCCGGCCCCTTTGCGGGTGAGGCTTGCCGGGAGCCGTGAAGGATTGCGGCTGGACATCCTCAAGCGACGCGGTCCGCCCTGTGGCCGATCCTTGCTGCTGAAGGTTGAACGGCCGCTTGATCCTGCGTGTGCAGCCTTGCGGCTGGGGATGGACGGTGATGCGTCGGCAGGGGGTGGCGCGCGCGATACGCGCAATACGCGCAAACGGGGGCTGCATGTCATCAGCGGGATGCCGCGATGAGTGCCGGTGCTGCGCCTGCCGTGCATGCGTTGTGGCTGTGCCTGCACTGCCATCGTCTGCCGCTCGAAGTGTTTGCACAGCTTGGCGGGCCAGCCGTGTGCGTCGCACAGCAGCGGGTGCTGAGTGCCAATCTGCAGGCAGAGGAGGGCGGCATTGTGCAGGGGATGCGCCTGGCTGCTGCGCTGTCGCTGCTGCCGGGCCTGGTGGTGTTCGAGCGCGATGTGGTGCGCGAACAAGAAACCCTGCACGGGCTTGCTTGTTGGGCAGGCGGGTTTTCGCCGCATGTGCATGTGGCGGGTGCTGACGAACTGCTCGTCGAGATCGGCGGCTGTCTGCGCTTGTTCGGAGGTTTGCGCCCGTTATGCCAGCGCATGCAGCAGGAAATCACCGGGCAGGGTTTCGACGTGCGCATGGCGTTGGCACCGACGCCGCGTGCGGCGCAATGGCTGGCGCGTGCAGGGCAGTCTGGCGTGTGCCTCGATGCGGGGCGGTTGCAGGAGGCGCTCGCGCCCTTGCCGGTGGGAGTGCTTGGTTTGTCACAGGCCGGGTACGACACGCTCGCTGCGCTCGGCGTCAGTCATCTGGAAGGGCTCTTCGCCTTGCCACGTGCAGGCCTCGCAAGACGTTTCGGTGTGGAGTTGCCGACCTGGCTGGCCCAGGCTCTCGGCGAGGTACCCGATCTGCGCGCGCCTTTCGTGTTTCCGGAGACCTTTACGCAGAAGCTCGAACTGCCGGCAAAAGTGTCGCTCGCGCCCATGCTGATGTTCGCGGCACGCCGGCTGTTGGCCAGTCTGTCGGGCTGGCTGGCAGTGCGCGCCTCGGGTGTGAGTGAGTGCAGCCTGCTGCTGTTGCATGAGGATGGCATTTCGCCGACACGGCTTGTGCTCGCGTTTGCGGAGCCGACGCGTGAGCTCGCCCGCATGGAGCGTGTGCTGCGCGAACGATTGGACCGCTGCGCGCTGGTGGCCGATGTCGTCTGGTTGGTGCTGGAGGCGAAGACACCCGTGGTCATGCCCGGTAGTACGGCAGGTTTGTTCGCGCAGAGTGCTGCGCAGGCGTTGGGCCCCGTCGTTGAGCGTTTGCGTGCGCGGCTTGGCAAGGACGCTGTCCATGGGCTGACCGTGCGCGAAGATCACCGGCCGGAGCACGCCAGCGCCGTGGTTGCACAGGGGACGCAGGCTGATCTGCAGACGGGACCGCCACGCCCATTCTGGCTTCTGTCCGAGCCGCGTGCGATTGCCGAGCGTAAGGAGGGACTGTATTACAAGGGCAGGCTGCGTCGTGTGGCGGGGCCTGAGCGCATCGAGAGTGGCTGGTGGTGCGAGCACGCTCAGGGGGCTGGTGAAGACGTGCGCCGCGATTACTACGTCGCGGTGTCGGAAGCCGGCGAGTGGTTGTGGATCTTTCGCGACAAAGCGGGCTGGTGGCTGCACGGAGTCTTTGCATGAGCAGCCTGCCTGACTATGCCGAGCTGCATTGCCTCAGCAATTTCAGTTTCCTGCGCGGGGCCTCGCATCCGGTAGAGCTGATGGCGCATGCACGCCAACGCGGCTATCACTCGCTTGCCATCACCGACGAGTGTTCGGTGGCGGGTGTGGTGCAGGCCTGGCAGGCACTCAAGGATCTGCACGCGGAAGACTGTGCAGCGGTGCAGCGTGCAAAGGACGCGGGTGAGCCCGTGCCGGTCATCCAGCCCTTGCCCCGGTTGATCGTTGGTAGCGAGTTCACATTCGATTGCGGTCTCAAGCTGGTGCTGCTGGCGCAGAACCGCGAGGGCTACGGCAATCTGTCCGCGCTGATCTCGCTGGCGCGGCGCCGCTCGGAAAAGGGCGAGTACAGCCTGCAGCGTGGCGACCTCGTGGCGATTGCGCCGCGTGGTGCAGTGACGGATTGTCTGGCACTGTGGGTGCCTGGCGAAGTGCCGGACATCGAGGATGCGCGCTGGCTGCGCGAACGCTTTCCGGACGCGGCGGATACCGACACGGGGCATGTCGGGCCACGTGTGTGGATTGCTGTGGAATTGCTGTGCGGGGCCGACGATGCAGCGCGGCTGGAGGCGCTGCGGGCAATCGGTGCCGAAACCGGCATTCCGCTCGTGGCGAGCGGCGACGTGCACATGCATGCGCGCGGCCGGCGGCCCTTGCAGGACACGCTGACCGCAATCCGTCTACGCAAGACCGTGTTCGAGGCGGGCTACGCGCTGTTCCCGAATGCCGAGCGGCATCTGCGTGCTCGTACGCGCTTGGCGCGGCTGTATCCGCGCGAGCTGCTGGATGAGAGCGTGCGGATTGCCGGACGCTGCCACTTCGATCTGGGTACGCTGGGGTACGAGTATCCGGAAGAGATCGTGCCACAGGGGCATACGCCGACGTCTTACCTGCGACAGGAGACGGAGAAGGGGCTGCTTGATCGATACAGGGACGGCATCCCGCAGCAGATCCGCGCCCAGGTCGAGAAGGAGCTCGCGCTCATCGCCGAGAAGCGGTACGAAGCCTTCTTTCTCACCGTCTACGACATCGTGGAGTTCGCACGACGCGAGGGCATCCTGTGTCAGGGGCGTGGCTCGGCAGCGAACTCCACAGTCTGCTACGCGCTGGGCATCACGGCTGTTGACCCCACTCGTGCGCATCTGTTGTTCGAGCGCTTCATCTCGCGCGAACGTGACGAGCCGCCAGACATCGACGTGGACTTCGAGCACGAGCGACGGGAAGAGGTTATCCAGTACATCTACAACAAGTACGGTCGCGATCGCGCCGCACTCGCCGCGACGGTGATCCGCTATCGCCGCAAGAGTGCATTGCGCGATGCAGGCTTTGCGATGGGGTTCGGCGAGGCAGAGATCGCCGCGCTGTCCCGTTCGCTGGCCTGGTGGGACCGTCGCGATCAGTTACCCGCGCGGCTCGCTGGCATTGGCCTGAGCTTGCAGAGCCCGCGCGTCGTGAAGTGGCTGGCGCTGGCAGAAATGCTGCGGGATTTTCCGCGCCACCTGTCGCAGCACGTCGGTGGTTTCGTCATCTCGCAGGGCCCGCTGTCGCGTCTGGTGCCGGTGGAGAACGCGGCGATGGCGGACCGCTCGGTGATCCAATGGGACAAGGATGATCTGGAGTCTCTCGGATTGCTCAAGGTCGATGTGCTCGCGCTGGGCATGCTGACCGTGATCCGTCGTGCCCTGAGCTGGGTGTCGGTGCGGCGCGGCGAGCACTGGCAAATGGAGATGATTCCGGCCAAGGATCGACCGACCTTCGACATGATCTGTCAGGCCGATACCGTGGGCGTGTTCCAGATCGAATCGCGGGCGCAGATGTCCATGCTGCCGCGCCTGCGGCCGCGCAACTATTACGACCTTGTCGTGCAGGTCGCGATCGTGCGGCCGGGGCCCATCCAGGGCGGCATGGTGCATCCCTATCTGAGGGGGCATGCCGAACAGAGGTCGGTGCAATCCATCAATCCGGAGATAGATGCCGTGCTGGATCGCACCTTTGGCGTGCCGATCTTCCAGGAGCAGGTGATGCAGCTTGCCGTGGTGGCCGCCGGCTTCACACCGGGCGAAGCCGACCAGCTACGCCGCGCGATGGCTTCATGGAAGCAGAAAGGGCATCTCGAAAAATTCAAGGACAAGCTGCGCAAGGGTATGTCCGCCAAAGGGCTGGACGCTTTCGCCGAAGCACTGTGCCGCCAGATTGAAGGCTTCGGCGAATACGGTTTCCCCGAGTCGCACGCGGCGAGCTTTGCGCTGCTGGCCTATGTGTCGGCCTGGCTCAAGTGTCACGAGCCCGAGGCCTTTCTCTGTGCCTTGCTCAACAGTCAGCCCATGGGTTTCTACCAGCCCGCGCAACTCGTGCAGGACGCACGCAAGCATGGTGTGCGTGTCGAGCCAGTCGACGTGTGTCGTAGTGGCTGGGGCTGCCATCTTGAAGACCTCGCCGCGCCGCGCCCAGCGGTACGGTTGGGCTTGCACGAGATCCGGGGCATTTCGCAGGGCGTCGCCGAGCGCATCGTGGTCGCGCGCGGGCAGGGTGGTTTTCGCAGCGTGGAGGAACTGGCGGAGCGCGCGAAGCTCTCGGCGGGCGAGATGCGGCGCCTCGCTGCGGCGGATGCCCTGCGCTCGCTGGGCGGTCATCGCCGGCAGGTGGCCTGGCAGGTCAGCGGCCTGCAGTTGCAGGGAGATCTCTTCGATATCGCACCTGCCATCGAGGCGCCGGTGGCGCTTGCCGCGCCCAGCGAAGGGCAGGGTATCGTCGCTGACTATCGCACGCTGGGTCTGACGCTTGGGCGTCACCCCGTTGCTTTGCTGCGTCACAAGCTTGAAGCGAGACGTTTCCGGCCGAATGCCGAAGTGTTGCTGGCACAGGACAGGGCGGCCGGGCGTGCGGCCGGCATCGTGACCTGCCGCCAGAAGCCGGGTTCGGCGAAGAGCGTGTTCATCACGATCGAAGACGAAACGGGTGTCGTCAACGTCATCGTCCATCCCTGGCTTGCTGAGCGCCAGCGCCGTGAAGTGCTGAATGCGGGGCTTTTAGGCGTATTTGGACAGATGCAGGTTTCGGATCCGCCGCATGAAGCGGAGGAGGGGGGCGACCAGGCCCGCGTCGTGTTGCTGGTGGCGAAACATCTGGTGGATCTCAGTGCCTGGCTTGGCGAGCTCGCGACCGTCAGCCGCGATTTTCACTGATGCGGTCAGCGCAAGGCGCTCAAACGGTCGTTTCAGGCCCTGGGTGGGGAAACAAGTGAAAAACAGGCACTGACAAGCCGCGCTGGATCAAGGAAAGCCGTTATTCCCTTGATCCGCCCTTTATGTTCAGCGAAAATGCCGGGCTCGCTGGAGGATGCGCCCTGCCTTCGGTTGATCCCCCTCACACTCTATTAGCTCGGAGAAATTCCATGGCAGCAAAAGACCGCATGGCCGTCCTGGCCGCGATGATGGACCAGTCGATCATCCCCGTGTTCTACGATCCGGACGTCGAAGTCTGCAAGAACGTGATCCAGGCCTGTGCCAACGGTGGCGCCAAGTGCATCGAGTTCACCAACCGTGGCGATTTCGCCTCGCACGTTTTCTACGAAGTGACACGTTACTTCGCCAAGGCCGATCCGTCGGTCATCATGGGCGTGGGCTCCATCTGCGAAGCCCCCACTGCCGGCATCTACATCGCCAACGGCGCCAAGTTCATCGTCGGCCCGCTGCTCAACGCCGAAGTCGCCAAGGTCTGTAACCGTCGCGGCATCCCCTACAGCCCCGGCTGCGGCTCGGCCACCGAAATCGGTGACGCACAGGAGCTGGGCTGCGAGATCGTCAAGGTCTTCCCGGGTTCGTCCGTGGGTGGTCCCGACTTCGTCAAGGCCGTCATGGGTCCCATGCCCTGGACGCGCATCATGCCCACCGGCGGTGTCGAGCCGGACGAAGCTTCGCTGCGCAAGTGGTTCGGCGCCGGCATCGTCGCCTGCGGCGTCGGCAGCAACCTGATCACCAAGGAACTGCTCAAGGCCAAGGACTACGCCGGCATCGAGAAGCGTGTTGCCGAAACCATCGCCCTGGTCAAGACGATCAAGGCTGAACTGGCTGCCAAGTAATTCCCCTGAAAACCCTGACGGGCCAGCCTATGACGCTGGCCTGCAGGGCAAGTCCACACCAAATTCCATTCAAGCAAAAGGAATCAGAAAATGTCGTCCGAACTGATCATCAAATCTGCCGCCGAAACCAAGTGGGACTGCGTGTCCTTCGGTGAAGTCATGCTGCGCTTCGACCCGGGCTTCGGTCGCGTGCGCAATGCCCGTTCCTTCCAGGTCTGGGAAGGTGGCGGCGAGTACAACGTCGCTCGCGCCATGCGCAAGTGCTGGGGCAAGCGCGCTGCCGTCGTGACCGCTCTGCCGAAGAACGATCTGGGCTGGCTGGTTGAAGACTTCATCATGCAAGGCGGCGTCGACATGTCGCACGTCATCTGGCGCGATTTCGACGGTCTGGGCAAGAACACCCGCGTCGGCCTGAACTTCACGGAAAAGGGCTTCGGCATTCGTCCGGCTCTGGGCTGTTCCGACCGTGGCCACTCGGCTGCCTCGCAAATC
The DNA here is from genome assembly GCF_039544165.1 of Viridibacterium curvum. NCBI lineage: Bacteria > Pseudomonadati > Pseudomonadota > Betaproteobacteria > Rhodocyclales > Rhodocyclaceae > Viridibacterium > Viridibacterium curvum. The sequence goes on along the minus strand of NZ_BAABLD010000010.1, from coordinate 50,845 downwards.
CGCCCAGGTGAAGTGAACTGGGAAAAGCTGTTCGGCGAAGAAGGCGTGCGCTGGTTCCAGACCGGCGGCATCTTCGCTGCGCTTGCATCGAACACCGCTGAAGCCGTGATCGAAGCCGTTGAAGTCGCCAAGAAGTACGGCACCGTCGTCGCCTACGACCTGAACTACCGCGCATCGCTGTGGAAGAGCCAGGGCGGCAAGGAAGGCGCACAGAAGATCAACCGCAACATCGCCAAGTACGTCGACGTGATGATCGGCAACGAAGAAGACTTCACCGCCTGCCTGGGCTTCGAAGTGGAAGGCGCCGACGAGCACCTGACCAACATCGAAACCGACAGCTTCAAGAAGATGATCGAAACGGCCGTGGCCGCTTTCCCCAACTTCAAGGTGGCTGCCACCACGCTGCGCAAGGCAACGACTGCTACCTTCAACGACTGGTCCGCGCTGCTCTACTACCAGGGCCAGCTGTATCAATCGATGAAGCGCGACAACCTCGAAATCTACGACCGCGTCGGCGGTGGTGACGGTTTCGCCTCCGGTCTGGCCTACGGCTTCCTGGAAGGCAAGGGCCCGCAAGCTGCCGTCGAATACGGCGCAGCACACGGCGCACTGGCCATGTCGACCCCGGGCGACACCTCGATGGTGCGCGTGGAAGAAGTCGAAGCCGCAATGAAGGGCAAGGGTGCGCGCGTAATCCGCTAACGCCCTGATTTGCGCAGGGCGCTACTGCGCGGGCCGATCTTGATTCGGCGATGCTCGCTGTACTCCTCGTACAGCTGCGCTTCTCGAATCAACCTCGACCCGCTCGCTACGCGCCCAGCACAAATCTGACGGTTGGGGAGTAAAAACAAAAAGCCCGGAGGCGTGAGCCTTCGGGCTTTTTGTTTGTGTTTAGAGGCGAGAGATCTGACTACTGGATTGGCGTTGGTTCGCCGCACTCGTGTCATTCCCGCGAAGGCGGGAATCCAGTGACTGTCGAGTTTGCGGAGTTGTCCGCGCTTACTTAACTTCCAGCTCGCAGGTGGCATTGCCTTCCTTGCCTTCGGCCTTGGCGTGTACGTTGATCTTGTACTTGGCGGGCGAGCCGGGGGCTTTGATGTCGATGCTGGATGTGTTGTCTTCCTGCGTCTGGGCGCCGAAGGTGACGGCGTTGCCGTCCGAGTCCCAGGTCCAGACGACGTCGGCGTTCTTGATGCCGACGATGGTGGCCCAGGCCTTGACCTTGGCGTCGGTGCCGGGCGGGACGGTGGCGCCAAAGTTGCTGGTCGGGCATTCCATCTTGCTGATGCTGATGGATTTCGCGAACGCCAGGTCTTCAATTCCGCCACCGCAGGAGACGAGTAGCGGACTGACGACGAGCAAAGGGGCAAGGGCGCGGACAAGTGCGTGCATGACAATCTCCGGGTGCGACGAATAGGGTTATGCGCCAGTTTAGCGCTTCCCCATGGTCAGAAAAATAGCCGTTCGGGCAGATGACAATGTGCTGTCATCTGCCTGTCACTCCCCCGGCGGCGCGCCCTGGTTTGGCCGGTAGAACCGGCTCAGGCTGCTTCGTAATGTACTGGCGTGGTCGCGCCGTTGGGGCGCGAGGTAAGGATGCTCAACAGAGCCTGCGCTTGCTCGGCGGCGGCACGGCCCAGTGGCGTGAGGTAACCGCCATCGGCCTGTGTAATCAGGCCCTCAGCGTGCAGACGACGGGTGGCTGCAATGATTGACTGGTCCGCGTTGGCGTGGATCTTGATGCCTTGCAGGCTGGTGGTGAGATCGAAACGCAGCAGGGTGTTCAGTTCCTCGATCATGTCGGGCGTGAAGCGCATTCCGTGTCTCCTCTTGTCTGTGTGGTGTGTCTGCAGCCTCAAGGATTGTGCGCCGGGCTCCACGACGTGCTGATCCGTGTCAACCCTCAGCTGCAGTGCAACGCTTTTCAGACAGGGCGCTTGCGCTGGAATACCACTTTGGCTGTGCGCGCCCGCAGCTGGCCGCAGCCGCCATCGACGTCTTGCCCGGCGGAATTGCGCAGCTTGGTGAGGATGCCTCGCCGGTGCAGCTGACGGGCGATGTCGGCGGCGCGTTCGGGGTCGGGGCGGCGGTAGGGCAGGCCTTCGTTGGTGTTGTACGGGATCATGTTCATGATCGCGTACTTGCCATGCAGCAGACGCACGATGCCGTCGAGTTCCTCTACGCTGTCGTTGATGCCGTCGAGCAGGGTCCATTGGTACTGGATCGGGTAGCCCGTGCGGCGTGCGTAGTCCTCGCCGAGCTCGACGAGTTCTTCCGGGCTCATGCGCGGGGCGCGGGGCAACAGTTCGGCACGCAGGTCGGCGCGTGTGGTGTGCAGAGACAGGGCCAGCGCGGGCTTGACCTCGCCTTGTGGCAGGCGCTCGAAGACGCGCGGATCGCCGACGGTCGAGAAGACCAGGTTCTTGTGGCCGATGTCGCCGTAGCGGCCCAGCAGGTCGATGGTTTCGAGCACGTTGTCGAGGTTGTGGGCCGGTTCGCCCATGCCCATGAAAACGACCTTCTTGACGTGTCGTCGCGCACGGGCGAGGACAACCTGAGCGAGGATCTCGGCACTGCTGAGTTGGCGCTGCAGTCCTTCGCGGCCAGTCATGCAGAAAGTGCAGCCGACGGCGCAACCGACTTGTGTGGAGACGCACAAGCCATCACGCAGCAGCAGCACACTCTCCACCGTTTGTTTGTCGGCCAGTTCGATCAGCAGGCGTGCGGAGCCGTCTTCGCCCGGGTGCTCGGACTGTACGCGGGCAATACCATCCAACGTGGTCTGCAGGCCAGGCAGGGCGCTGCGCAGAGCCAGTGGCAGGGCGTTTTCGGCTTGCTGTTTGCGCGGGCCGCTGTCCAGCGGCGCGGCCTTGAGCCAGGCGCGAAGGATGCGTTGTTCGTGACCTGGCTTGGCGCCGTGGGTACGCAGTGTTTGCAGGAATTCGTTGACTTGCATGGAACGGCGGGGGCGGTGCTGTGTGGTTTCCCCGCATTCGGGGCTGGGCATGAGCCCGGTATCATCCGGCGTTCATTTTTCCGGCGAGATGCTTATGTTACGCAGCAAGTCGTACCTTGTCTGGCGCTTTCTGGCCCTGGCTTTGCCCTTGCCTGCGCTGTTGTCCTGCGCAGGCGGTGGGCTTGGTCCGGCCGACTTCGCCCGCCTGCCGGCCAACGACGTGGCCCGTCAGACCTTGCCAGCCGAGGACGGTTGGGGGGGCGGCACGACCGGCGGCGCAGCGGCGCGTGCTGACGACATCTACACCGTGACGACGCGCAAGCAGTTCATCGATGCGCTCAAGCGTTCCGGCAGCAGCCCCAAGATCATCCGCGTGCAGGGCACCATCAATCTCAGCAGCGATGACGCGGGGCGCGAACTGGTGGAGAAGGATTACGCGGATCCGGGCTACGATTTCGAGGCCTATAAGAAGGCCTACGATCCGAATAAATGGAATCGCCAGAACACGGTTGGCGGGCGTCCGCCAAAGGTGTCAGGGCCATTGGAGGAGGCGCGCAGGCGTTCCTACGAAAACCAGAAGCGCGTCGTGCAGGTGCTCATCCCTTCCAACACCACGATCATCGGCATCGGTAGCGACGCAAAGATCATCAAGGGCAATCTGTACCTGAATTTCGATGTCGAGAACATCATCATTCGTAACATCGCGTTCGAAGATGCTTTCGATTACTTCCCGATGTGGAACCCCGAGGACACCTTCAGCTTTGCGCCTGTTCAGGGTTTTGCATTGAGCGGTTGCCAGGCGGATTTCATTGACGACACGCGCGGTCCGCATCGCTGCAATGGTGGTCGCTGGAATGGGGAGTACGACCTCATCTCGGTCAAGGGCGCGACGCGCGTGTGGATCGACCACTGCAGCTTCAGCGACGGCGCGCGACCGGACAAGCTGTTCCCGTCGCCTTTCGCCTTTCCATACAACCAGCCCGAGCAGAAGTTCCAGCACCACGACGGTTCACTGGACATCACCAATGGCTCGAACTACGTCACCGTTTCGCACAACCACTTTTCGAACCACGACAAGCTGATGCTGGTTGGCGGCAGCGACAACTATCCCAGCGACGAGGGCAAGCTCAAGGTTACGATCCGCCACAATTTCTTCGATGGCATCCGTCAGCGCCAGCCGCTGACGCGTTACGGCCAGGTGCATGTCTACAACAACCTGTTCCGCGGCAAGCGCGATGGCACGGGTAGCGGTTTCTCTTATGCCTTCGGGCTTGGTCGTCAGGCCAAGCTGTATTCGCAGAACAACGCCTTCGAGATCGAGGGCGCGACGGTGCCGGACCTCGTCTATCACGTCACGCCGGACTCGGCGCTGTTCGACCAGGGCTCGCTGTTCAACGGTCAGCCGGCCGACATCGTCAATGCCTTCAATGCGCGCAACAGTGGGGCGAAGCTGTCCAGCGACCCGGGCTGGAAGCCGGCTGGCGCCTACAAGCTGCTGCCGGCGGCCGAGGTGGCGGGCTTCGTGCTCGCCAACCAGGGGCCGGGCAAGCTCTGAACGCGGGTGCAGGTGGCTCAGGCAGGCTTGCGTAGCAGGCCTTCCAACACTGAAAAGCCCTGTTGCAGCATGTCGTCAGCACCCTGCGTGGTGCCGCCGGGTGTAGCCCTGTCGATGAGTTGAGGTAGCAAGTCGGCGAGGCCACCGGAGACTTGCGAGCCGGATAGACCGAACTTGCCAGCCAGGGCGTCCAGCGTGCCGTTGCCGAGCGCCGCGCTCAGTTGGCCTGCGTCAATGCTCTTGTTCGGGCCGGTGCCGACCCATGAGGCAGCCTGTTCGCCCAGCCCTGAGGACTGGAACTGCCTGAGCAGACCTTCCAGCCCGCCGTGCTGTTGCAGCAGAGTGGTCGCAATCTGCAGCAGGGGATTGCCGCCTTGCGTGTTGCTGCCCAGTGCGTTGCCGAGCACTTGGCCGGCCAGATCTCCGAAAAGACTCATCATTTCTCTCCAAGGGTGTTTTGTGTCCGCCGAGGCGCGCCAGGCGGCATGCGGACAGGGACGATCTACTACAATCGCAGCTTGGCACAGTCGGGTTGAAAGTTCATGAATCAGGATGAGTTGAAACGTAGTGTTGCAATGTCAGCGCTGGCCTATGTGCCGGAAGGCAAGATCATCGGTGTCGGCACAGGCTCGACGGCGAACTTCTTCATCGACGGTTTGGCCTCGATGAAGGACCGCATCACGGGCGCGGTGGCCAGTTCGGAGGCTAGTGCAGCGCGTCTGCGTTCGCATGGCATTCCGCTGTTCGATCTCAACGAGATCACCGAACTGCCGGTCTACGTCGATGGCGCCGATGAAATCGACGGGCAGATGTGCATGATCAAGGGCGGTGGTGCGGCGTTGACGCGCGAGAAGATCGTGGCGGCCGTTGCCCGCCGTTTCGTCTGTATCTGCGACGCGAGCAAGCTGGTCGGCTATCTCGGCCGTTTTCCGCTCCCGGTCGAGGTCATCCCCATGGCTTCAGCGCAGGTGATGCGCGCGCTTGCTGCGCTTGGCGGTCAGCCGAAGCTTCGGGCTGGCGTCGTGACGGACAACGGCAACTGCATCATCGACGTTGCCGGTCTGGAAATACGTGACCCGGTGGAGCTGGAAACCGAGATCAACCACATCGTTGGCGTGGTAACCAACGGCCTGTTCGCGCGGCGCAAGGCAGATGTGCTGCTGCTGGGCGAGGCGGGCGGTGTGCGCACGATCGTGGGTGAATGAAACATTACTGTCATGAAGCTGACGCAAACTTGTCGGCCTGCGTGTGAGTGAGCTGACCGTTCCTGTGGCTGAACCGGCTGCCACATGCGATGGAAAGTATTGCTGACGCCGGCGAGCTGCCGGACATTTCTAGGAGCTGTGCGAATGACCGAACACACCGTGCATCAATACGACGTTGAACTTGAGGGCATCCGCACGCGCGTCCTTCAGATGGGCGGCTACGTCGAGCTCCAGGTCGTCAAGGCGCTGGAAGGTTTTCTGTATGGCGACATGGCTGTCATTGAGCGGGTCATCGAGAACGACAAGCGCGTCAACGAGCTCGAACTCGAACTCGACGAAGCATGTACCCAGATCATCGCCAAGCGTCAGCCGGCGGCAAGCGACTTGCGCTCTGTGTTGGCAGTATCCAAGGTCGTGACCGACCTTGAGCGCGTGGGCGATGAAGCCAAGAAGATTGCCAAGGTGGCGCGTACGATCCAGACGCCTGACGCTGTGGCAATCACCCCGCGCGTGCAGCTCCAGCACCTGGGTAATCTGGCGGTCGAGTTGCTGCGCAAGGCGCTCGACTCGATGGCGCGCCTGGATATCTCCGCCGCAGCCGAAGTGGTGAGCCAGGACAAGGACGTGGACGCTGAGTTCAAGTCTGTCATGCGCCAGCTGATTACCTACATGATGGAAGACCCGCGCACGATTTCGCGCAGTATCGATATCCTGTTCGCAGCCAAATCACTGGAGCGCATCGGCGATCACGCCAAAAACGTGTCGCAGCACGTGGTCTATCTGGTGGAAGGGCGGGATGTCCGCCACATGGCGAGCGAACAGATCCAGAAGATGGTGGAGAGCTGAGGTAACCCCGTCCGCTCTCTCACGCTCCCGGATAGTCGGGGGCTTGCAGTCAGGCCGAGGCCACTTCGCGTTCCAGAATCTCGCGCAATTCGCCGAGCAAGCGCACCAGTGTGGTGTGCAATTCGGGGAAGCGCGCGTTCTCGCCATTCTTGCCGGCTGTTTCCAGCGCCAGGGCCGCTTCGAAAGCAACGCCTGTTCCGAAGTTGCCGATGGCGCCCTTGACGGCGTGTGCTGCTTCGCGCACGGCAGCAGCGTCGTCGCGGGCAACCGCCGTGGCGAGACGCTGGCTGGCATCCGTGAAGTCGCCGAGGAAGATGCCGATGACTTCGCGCATCAAGGATTCATCGCCCCCGATTTGCTGAAGCATCCAGGCACGGTCGAACAAGGGCGTGCCTTTGGCGTTTTCGATTGATTGCTCCGTCATGTCTTTGGTCTCCAGGACTTGAAGTTGCAGGACACGGATCAATTCCGCAGACAGTGAATTGAGCGTGACAGGTTTGGATACATAGCCATCCATGCCGATTGCGAGGCAGCGCTCCTTGTCGCTTTGCATGGCGTGAGCCGTCAGGGCGATGACCGGCAGGTGCGGCAGGTTGAATATGCGCTCGTCCTCGCGGATGCGTTCGCAAGCGGCCAAACCGCCCATGACGGGCATTTGCAAATCCATCAGCACCACATCGAAGGCGCGATCTTCGGCCAGGCGTTGCAGGCACTGAGCGCCATCGCCGGCCAGCACCACGCGGTGCCCGAGTCTTTCCAGCAAGCCAGTGGCGAGCGCCTGATTGACGGTGTTGTCTTCGGTCAGCAGGATGCGCAGCGGTCGCGTGCGCAACATGCGCGCTGTGGCAGGTTCGGAGATATCGCCGGCTGACAGGTCCAGCCGCACGGTAAAGAAAAAATTGCTGCCAACGCCGGGTTCGCTATCTACCCAGATGTTGCTGCCCATGGCATTCGCCAGTCGTTTGCAGATGGCCAGCCCCAGGCCTGTGCCACCGAATCGTCGCGTGGTTGAGGTGTCGGCTTGCGAGAAACTCTCGAAGATCATGCCGAGTTTGTCGCCAGGAATGCCTATGCCGGTGTCTGCAACGAGGAAGCACAGAGACACGTCGGTTTCGCCACAGGCGTCAAGCGAGACGTCTACCCGTACTTTGCCGGCGCTGGTGAACTTCACTGCATTTGCGATGAGGTTGAGGAGGATCTGCCGTAGCCTGTGCGGATCCCCACATAGCGTGTCCGGTATGTCGTCTTCGACATGGCACTCGAGCACCAGGCCGTGTGACTCGGCGCGCTCGCGCAGGCTCTCAACGGCGTTGCCTACGCAGCGGCGAAGGCTGAAGTCGATGTGTTCCAGCACAAGGTGGCCCGCCTCGATCTTCGAGAAATCCAGTACGTCGTCGATGATGGACATCAGGGCATCGGCGGACTGTTTGGCCGTTTCCATGTACTGACGTTGTTGTGGCGTAAGGAGTGTGCCCATCAGCAGCTCGGTCATGCCGATGACGGCGTTCATCGGTGTGCGGATTTCGTGGCTCATGTTGGCGAGGAAATCGCTCTTGGCCTGATTGGCATGTTCCGCTGCAACACGTGCGGCGAGCATGGCGTCCTCGGTGGCCTTGCGCGCCGAAATGTCGACAATGGAACCGCTGTAGCCGATAAAGACATTGTCGTGGTTGCGGCGCGCGCGCGCAAAAACCTCCAGGTGGCGGGTGCCGCCGTCTTTGGCGATATAACGGAAGCGATCAAGCAGGAAGCTGATTTCTCCCTTGTAGAGTGGTTTGAAGGCTTCTGCGATGCGGGGCTTTTCGTCATCGGGAGTGAAGTCCAGTACCGGGCGACCGAGTCCTTCCTCGACGGTGTACAGCGTGATGTCTTGCCAGGCGCGATTGAGATAGGTCCATCGAAGCTCGGCGTCCGTCTCGAACACGAGCTCCGAGAGGCCTTCGACGACGCTCTGGAAGTGCGCCTCGGTACGTCGTAACTCTTGCTGTTGCTGCTGCAGGCGCAAGGAGGCCTTGTTGAGGGCGGCCACCAGATCATCCACATCCGCAACACCTGCATCCGCCAACATGGTTTCACCACTCAGGTTGTCGAGTCGCGTTGCGAAGTCCGATGCGCTTTGCAGCTTGCGGATCGGGTGGCGCAGGAAAAGCATGAATACGAAGGTGGCCAGCACGCTTGCGGCCAGACCCAGCCACAGGCTGTTGAGATACATGTCCGAGCGGGTGCTTTCCGCCACTTTCAGTGAGAAGCGGGTGTGGATCCAGCCTAGTTCGGATTCGTCTCCAACCGGAGTCCACACTTGTACGTTGGCGCCTGCTTGCCCGCGAGCCTGCGTCTCGATGACGGTTTCTTCGCGCCTCGAGGGTACATCGAGTGCAATGGCGAGCGGTGGGGAAATGTCGGCAGCATGGACGCTCGAGAGGACAACGCCTTGCGCATCGGTTAGATCAATCTGCTCCAGTCCGGGGAAGCGACTGGCTTGGCTGAGAATGGTCTTGAGTTGCCAGACTTCACCAGTGGCCAGTGCTTGTTCGGAAGAGATTGCCAGACCGCGGGTGAGGGAAATGGCTTGTTCCTGCAGCGTCTGGCGCAGTGTGGCGTACTGCTCGCCCGCAGTCAGGGTCGTGTAAGCAAGGATGAAGACTGCGAACAGCAGGCTGAACAGCGCGGCAAGCTGGTACTGCAGTTTCTGGGGAAGCAGCGTGCGCAGTGACTTCGGCATCGGCGCTCAGTCCTGATACAGCGCCTGGATGGCGAGGACTTCATCCCAGGCTCCCAGGAATTCATCCACGCATTGAGGATCGAAATGCTGGCCGCGTCCCCTGGTAAGGAAGGCTTGCGCCTGTTCGTTGGGCCATGCGGGTTTGTAGGGGCGCTGTGACGTCAGGGCATCGAAAACGTCTGCGACAGCGACAATACGACCCACCAGAGGAATCGCATCGCCCTTGAGGCCGCGCGGGTAACCGCTGCCATCGAATTTTTCGTGGTGGGAGACGGCGATCTCCGCAGCCATGCGCAACACCGGAGAGGCAGAGTCCTTGAGGATTTCGTAGCCGATGGCGGCATGCTTGCGCATGATGATCAGCTCGTCGGGCGTGAGCTTGCCCTGTTTCAGGAGGATGAAATCCGGCGTGCCCAGCTTGCCCACGTCGTGCATCGGTGCGGCGTGCAGCAGCATTTCCTGGTCAGCGGCTGACATCCCGAGCTTGTTCGCCAGCAGGGCCGAGTAGCGTGCCATCCTGACAATGTGCGAGCCCGTTTCAGGGTCGCGGAACTCGGCTGCACGCGCCAGCCGCATCACCGTCTCGTGTTCGCGTGCGAGCAAATCTGAGGTTGCCTGGCGCACAGCTTGATCGAGCTCCTCCGCCCGACGGCTGGTCGCCACCATGCTGGCCCGCAATTTGAGCATGTTGCGGATACGAGGATTGAACTCGTTCTTGTCGATTGGCTTGGTCAGGAAGTCGGTCGCGCCGGCTTCCAGCGCGGCGTAGCGGACTTCCTTTTCAGCGGCCGCCGTCACCATGATCACAGGTTGATCGCTGAGGACTGTCTCCAGCCTGCAGCGGCGCACGAAGTCGATGCCACTCATGCCCGGCATCATGTAGTCCACGATGATCAGGTCAGGTGGGTTGTCCAGGCACCAGCTCAGCCCCAGCAGAGGATCCTCAAAGGTCATGCATTCGTGCAGCCCCAATCGCTGGACGAGACTTTTCATCAACACGAGGTTGACCGGGGTATCGTCAATGATGGCGATGTTCATCGGGGCGCCAGTGCATCCAGGTAAGGCTGAAGCAAGCAGGTCATCGCCACGCCAGGAGGGGCGCGCCGCGACAGAGGCTACGCCTCCAGACCAGACAACGGCAGAGCATCAGGGTGACTTTAAGCCAGCGAGGCCGGAGGGGGAAGACTGCGATTGTGCACCGCACATCGCAAAATTTCTGGAATTAGGGAAAACTCGTATGAAATTTGCCGAAGCTTGACGCTTGGCAAATGACATTGGGAGGGTGAGTTCTACATTCCGACAATCCCAGACAAAGAGGGTGTTTTAGCAAGCCCCGGTTGCGATTTCGTAGCTTGTCTGACTTTTTTGCCGGCTTGTATGATCCGGCCCGCGACTGTAGTAGCATGCCCGGGGCTATAAACCAGAGCTGCGTTTATTGGTTCAAAAGCAATTTCAATAGCGCTTCGAGCGAGCCTGTTTTTCAACTTTAGGAGGAAATGATGAGTTTCAGTTCATCCCGACAGCTGGCACTCGTCGTCGCGGTGGCAGCCGCCGCCGCGACGCCGATGGCTGCAAGCGCCCAAGCGGCGCCCAAGCTCAATTATTCTGAGGCACCGTCCTTGGCCGAGTTGGTGAAAGCCGGCAAGCTGCCCCCGGTTGCCAAGCGTCTGCCCGAAGCGCCCGAAGTGCTGAAGATGGATCCGAAGCTCGGCAGTTTCAAGGTGGGTAACTACGGTAACGGCGCTGGCGGTCCCGGCATGCTGCGCAACGCTCTGCGCGGTAACGGTGACTATAACGCCATCCTCCGTCTGGTCGGCAACCAGGGTCTCGTGCGCTGGGCGCCGGACTTCAATAGCGTTGCGCCTAACCTTGCCGAAAGCTACACCGTCAGCCCCGATGGCTCCGAGTACACCTTCAAGCTGCGCAAGGGCACCAAGTGGTCTGACGGCACCCCCTTCACGGCTGACGACGTGATGTTCAACATGAACGATCTCGTGCTGAACAAGCAGTTCTTTACTGCTGTGCCCTCGATGTTCGAAATCAAGGGCAAGGGCCCTGAAGTGACGAAGGTCGATGACTACACGGTCAAGTTCAAGTTTGCCGGTCCCTACATTTCGTTCCCGGAACAGCTGTCGACCCCCGTGGCCCAGCATCCGACGATGTGGCAGAAAAAGTACTGCGGCCAGTTCCACGCCAAGTACAACCCCAACATCAACGACCTGCTCGCCAAGGAAAAGGCCAAGGATTGGCCCACCCTGTTCCGTCTTAAGTGTGGTGACATCGAGTCCTCCGCGCGTTGGAACAACCCCGAGCGTCCCACGCTGGATCCGTGGCTGATCAAGGAAGGCTATGGTGGTAGCGCCACCAAGGTCGTGCTTGAGCGCAACCCGTACTTCTGGCAAGTCGATGCAGCAGGCAAGCAACTGCCTTATATCGACCGTCTGCAATTGCAGGTGATCTCGGAGCCGGAAACCATCGTTCTCGCCATCATCAACGGCCAGATCGACTTCCAGTTGCGTCACACGGCAAGCATCCAGAACCGTCCGGTTCTGGCTGAAAACCAGGCTAAGGGCAAGTACAAGATCTTCAGCTCGTCGAACATGAACGCGAACGCGGCTGGTCTGTGGCTCAATCATTCGACCAAGAACGCCAAACTGCGTGCCCTTATCCGCAATCACGATTTCCGCGAAGCCCTCTCGGTTGCAATGGACCGCAAGGAAATCAACGACATCGTTTATCTGGGTCAAGCCACGCCGTGGCAATCGGGTCCTCTGCCGCAATCCAAGTGGTACAACGAGAAGCTTGGCAAGCAATACCTGAATCACGATCCTAAGCGTGCCAACGAACTGCTGGACAAGCTGGGTCTGACCAAGCGTGATGCTGAAGGCTTCCGTACCTACCCGGACGGTGGTCGTGTCTCTATCGGCGCCATCGCCCAGATCGCCCAGACGACGATGGTTGATACGCTGGACCTCGTGCGCAAGCAATGGGCCAAGGTCGGTATCGAGCTGCAGATCCAGACTTCTGAACGCACCCTGTTCTACGATCGCGCTGCTCAGAACAACTACGACATCAGCATCGACGTGTTCCCCGGCGGTCTTGACGCAACCTTCAATCCGCGCGCTTTCGTGGCGGTGCACCCGCAAGAGTCCCGCATGAGCCTCGAGTGGACGAAGTACGCGCTGTCGGATGGCAAGCAAGGCGAGAAGCCGTCGCCCAGCATGGAAAAGCGTCTGAAGCTGTACGAGCAATGGCAAACGGCGAAGACCGCAGCTGAAGCTGACAGCCTCTTCAAGCAGATCCTGCAAGAGTGTGCTGACGAGTTCGAAATCATCGGTACCGTCCGCCCCGCAGGCGATACGGCAATTCGCAGCGCACGTCTGAACAACGTGTACGAAAACATGCCGTCTGGCTGGACTTACCCGACTCCGGGCCCGTCCCTGCTGCAGCAATGGTTCTACAGCGCCAAGTAATGCGCTGAACTGGTAGTGCCCCCGGACGCGCTCAGCGTCCGGGGTTCCCTTCCCCCTAGCGGTCTTTCAAGCGAGATTCACCGTGCTTTCCTATATCTTCCGACGTCTCCTGTCGGCGATCCCGTTCATGTTCCTGGTATCGCTGACGGTCTTCATTCTGATCCAGTTGCCCCCTGGCGACTTCGTTGACAGCCTGGTTGCGCAGAAAGCCGCGTCCGGCGAAGTGATGGAGTTGGCCGAACAGATCGACATGCGGCAGCGCTACGGTCTGGATCAGCCCATCATCGTTCAGTACTTCCACTGGATCACGAACATCCTTACCAAGTGGGATTTCGGATATTCGTTCGAATGGAATAGCCCGGTGTCGGAGCTTATCGGCGAGCGGATGAATCTGACCCTGATCCTGTCGATCGGGACCCTCATCCTGACTTGGGCCATGGCCCTGCCGATCGGCATTTACTCTGCAGTGCGTCGCTACTCGATTGGCGATTACGTCTTCACGATGGTGGGTTTTATCGGTCTGGCCGTGCCCCCCTTCCTGATTGCACTGATCCTCATGTACCTGTCCGTCAAGTACTGGAGTCTTGATGTGACCGGCCTTTTCTCTGCGGAATACCAGAATGCGCCGTGGTCGTGGGCGCGTGCCAAGGATCTTCTTGATCACTTGTGGATTCCCATGATTATTCTGGGTACGTCCTCGACGGCCAGCCTGATCCGTATCATGCGCGCCAACCTCATCGACCAGCTGTACATGCCTTACGTCGTGACGGCTCGTTCAAAGGGTCTGACCGAAGTGCGTCTTCTGGTCAAGTATCCCGTGCGTATCGCGCTGAACCCGTTCGTTTCCACGATCGGCATGATCCTGCCCCACCTTGTGTCGGGCGCCGTGATCACGTCCATCGTGCTGAACCTGCCCACCGCGGGTCCGCTGCTCTACACGGCGCTGCTCTCTCAGGACATCTACCTCTCCGGTGCTTTCCTGCTCCTGCTGTGCATGATGACGGTTGTGGGAACCCTGATTTCCGACATCCTCCTGGTTATTCTCGATCCGCGTATTAGGTTGGAACAATGAGCGATTCAAATACTTCCGTGGCCTCCGTGCAGGTCAACATGGCTAACCTGCGGGGCGGCATCGAGCATGCTTCGCAGTGGACCCTGATGTGGCTGCGCTTCAAGAAGCACAAGCTGGCACTCATCAGCATGTACATCGTGCTGGGCCTTTACATCATGGCCCTGTTCTCTGAATTCCTCGCTCCGTTTGATCCGGAGGAGGCGCTCAAGAGCAATGGCGAAATCAAGGCCAAGGCATACCATCCGCCGCAGCCCATCCACCTGTTTGATGACAAGGGCTTCAATCTGCATGTGCAGATCCTGAAAGAAACGGTTGATCCTGTCAGCCTGAAGAAGACCTACGTGCCGGATGGCGACCGAAAGATCGAGCTGTCGTTCTTCGTTCGCGGGTTCGAATACAACTTCCTCGGCCTGTTCAAGAGCGACATTCACTTGTTCGGTGCCAAAGAGAAGGGGGCTGTGTTCTACCTCTTCGGCTCTGACCGTCAGGGTCGTGACATGTTCAGCCGTGTGATCTACGGTGGGCGCTTCACGCTCTCGCTAGGTCTGATCGGGGTGTTCCTGTCCGTTGTGCTCGGTCTGATCCTCGGTGGCATCTCGGGTTACTACGGCGGCAAGATTGACTGGTTCATCCAGCGTCTGGTGGAGTTCATCATCTCGCTGCCGACGATCCCCATCTGGTTGGCCATGGCTGCCGTGTTGCCGAAGGACTGGCCGCCGCATTACCAATACATGGCTGTGACCGTCATCATCTCGCTGATCGGCTGGACCCAGCTGGCGCGTGTGGTGCGTGGCCGTCTGCTGGCCATGCGTGGTGAAGTGTTCGTCATCGCTGCGCAGCTCGATGGTTGTAGCGAAGCGCGTGTGATCTTCCGTCACATGTTGCCCTCGCTGGCTTCGCACATCATCGCTGCCGTGACGCTGGCCATCCCGATGATGATTCTGGCGGAAACCTCGCTGTCCTTCCTTGGCCTCGGCCTGCAACCGCCTGCCATCAGCTGGGGCGTGTTGTTGAAGGAAGCTCAGAACATCCGCTCCATTGCTGCGGCCCCCTGGCTCTTCATTCCTGGCGCCATGGTTGTGATAGCCGTGTTGGCTCTGAACTTCATGGGTGATGGTCTGCGCGATGCTGCCGACCCCTACACGCACTGAGCGACAAGCAATCAGCAGATAGGTAGATAACGTGAATACCAATTCCAGTGACATCATTCTCGACGTCCGCAACCTGCGTACCTATTTCGGTACGGGCGAAAAGGCCGTGCGCGCCGTCGATGACATCAGCTTCCAGATCCAGCGCGGTAAGACGCTCTGCATCGTGGGTGAGTCCGGCTCCGGCAAGACCGTGGCGGCTCGCTCCGTGATGCAGATCGTGGATCACCCCGGTCGTATCGAAGGTGGTCAGATCATGTACTACGGCGGCGACAGCGGCCAAGGCGTGGATATCGCCAAGCTCGATTCGCGCGGCAAGGAAATTCGTGGCATCCGCGGTAAAGAGATCGCGATGATCTTCCAGGAGCCGATGACATCTTTGTCGCCGATCCACACGATCGGCAATCAGATCTGTGAATCCATCCTGCTGCATCAGAAGGTCGACAAGGACGAGGCACGTGCCCGTGCCATCGAGTTGCTGCGTCGGGTTGAAATCCCCAACCCGGCAGTCGCTATCGACAAGTACACATTCGAGTACTCGGGCGGTATGCGTCAGCGTGCCATGATCGCTATGGCGCTCGCTTGCAACCCGAAGCTCCTGATCGCCGATGAACCGACGACGGCACTCGATGTGACGACGCAGGCTGAAATCCTGGCGCTCATCAAGGAGCTGCAGAACTCCTACGGCATGGCCGTGCTGTTCATTACCCACGATATGGGTGTGGTGGCCGAAATCGCTGACGAAATCGGTGTGATGCTGAACGGCAAAATGCTCGAGTTCGGACCGTCCGAACAGATCTTCTACTCGGCACAACACGAGTACACGGGCAAGTTGATCGACTCCGTGCGCAAACTGGAAACCTCGGCACGCCGCGCCCGCAACATGAAGGTTTCGGAACGCAAGCTGCTCGAAGTGCGTGGCGTCTCGAAGATCTACCCGGGTCGCAAGACTTTCCTGGGTGGCAACAAGGCCAGTGCTCCGTTCAAGGCACTCGACAAGGTCTCCATCGACCTCTACGAGGGCGAGAACCTCGGTATCGTGGGTGAGTCTGGTTCCGGCAAGACCACGCTGGGCAACTGCCTGATCCGCGTGCTGAACCTCACCGAAGGTGAAGTGCTTTACCGCATGGGTAACGGCTCCATCGTCGATCTGGCGAAGTCGAAGAAGTCAGAACTGCGGCACGTTCACCGCGAAGTCCGCATGGTCTTCCAGGATCCGTTTGCCTCGCTGAACCCGCGGATGACCATCGGTCAGATCGTTGGCGAACCCTTGCTGGTGAACAAGGTGTGCGAGGGTTCGGCTCTGCGCGAGCGCGTGGCTGAAGTATTGGCCATGGTTGGTATGCCTGCACAAGCCATGGAACGTTACCCGCACGCGTTCTCCGGTGGTCAGCGTCAACGTATCGGTATCGCCCGCGCACTGGCACTGAATCCGCGCCTTATCATCGCTGACGAAGCGACTTCGGCGCTGGACGTAACGCTGCGCTCGCAGATTCTCGACCTGCTGCTGGATCTGCAGGAGCGTCTGAACCTGAGCTTCATCCTTATTTCGCACGATATCGGCGTGATCCGTTACTTCTGCGACCGCGTGGCCGTGATGTACAAGGGCCAGGTGGTGGAAACCGGTCTCGCTGACAAGATCTGTGGCGAACCCGAGCACCCCTACACCAAGGCGCTCATCTCCGCCGTGCCGGGTACCCACCCGCGCGACAAGCGTATCGTCAATCGCCACCGTTACACCGGCGATCAAGGCAAGGCTGCTTGACGCAGGAGGTTGTAGAAACAGGGAAGGCCGCAGCTTTGCTGCGGCCTTTTTCATTGACGCTCCGGCATCGCCGGAACCAACAGGTGGCCGTCGCGTCAGACAGCTCGCCTTGCATCCGAGCCTGAGGTTCTGAATGCATAGCTGTCTTCGTTCTAAGCGACGACGCATTTGTGCTGAAATGTCCCGGCAACAGCTGGAATAATCTGGTCTGATTTCTTCCCGGAGTACCCATCCATGAGTCCTACCCTGTTCAAACTGCTGACAGCGCTCAGCCTTGCAGTCGGCCTGCAGGCAGCCTATGCGCAGACGCCTCCCAAGGATCTGCTCAACGTCTCTTATGACGTGGCACGTGACGTGTTCAAGGATTACAACCCGCGCTTCATCGCGGCTTACAAAGCCAAGACAGGTGAAACGCTGGAGATCAAGCAGTCGCATGCCGGCTCTACAGGGCAGGTGCGCAAGGTGGCCGATGGTCTGGAAGCCGATGTGGTAACCATGAACCAGGCGACCGACATCAACTTTCTGGCCGCGCAGGGGCTGGTCGCCAAGGATTGGACCAGCAAGTTCCCCAACAACGCTGCGCCCTACACCTCGACGATGATCTTCATTGTGCGTAAGGGTAATCCCAAGGCCATCAAGGACTGGAATGATCTCGCCAAGCCCGGCGTGGGTCTGATCATCCCGCACCCCAAGAACACGGGCAACGGCCGCTATACCTACCTCGCTGCCTGGGGTTATGCCCTGCGCCAACCTGGCGGCAATGACAAGACGGCGGCGGCCTTTGTCGGCTCGCTGTTGAAAAACGCTCCGCTGTTCGCCCCGGGTGGTCGCGACGCTACGACGACCTTCATGCAGCGCGGGCAGGGTGATGTGCTGGTGACTTTCGAGTGCGAGGCCGAACTGATCGCCAAGGAGTTCGGTCGAGGCAATTTCGAGGTCGTCTACCCCAGCCAGTCCATACTGACCGAAATGCCTGTGGCTATCGTCGAGAAGGTCGTCGACAAGCGTGGCACGCGCAAATATGCGCAGGCTTATCTGGAGTACCTGTGGAGCAAGGATGGTCAGGAGAACGCTGCGCAGAACTACCTGCGTCCGCGTGATCCGGAGGTCTTCAAGCAATTCGCAGCACAGTTCCCGGCCATCAAGACTTTCAGTGTCGATGAGACCTTCGGCGGTTGGGAGAAAGCCACGGCGGCGCATTTCAAGGATGGTGGCAGCTTCGACCAGATCTATCAGTTGAAGTAAGCTAGCCGCGCTTTTGCCACACAGGAAGCGGCCCGTCAGGGCCGCTTCGTCCTTCCCGGTTTTGCCAAGCATCGGCCCTACATGTTCTTCCGATCACAACGTCACCACGTGCTGCCCGGCTTCAAGCTGTCTCTGGGTTATGCGCTGCTTTATCTCTCGCTGTTGATCCTCATTCCATTGGGCGCACTCGTAGCCAAGAGCACTACGCTCAGCCTGCAGGAGTTCTGGCAGGTCGCAACCAGTGAACGGGCGCTGGCGTCGTACCGTGTCACCTTTGGCAGTTCGCTGGCGGCGGCGCTGATCAATAGCTTTTTCGGCTTGATCATTGCCTGGGTACTCGTGCGCTACGATTTCTTCGGCAAGCGTTTCATCGACGCGCTGGTCGACCTGCCTTTTGCGCTACCGACGGCAGTAGCGGGCATTACGCTGACCACGCTGTACGCCAATACAGGCTGGATCGGCGTGTGGACCGAAGGCGTGCTTGGCTGGCGTATCGCGTTCACGCCGACGGGTATCGTGGTGGCCCTGATCTTCATTGGCATTCCCTTCGTGGTGCGTACTGTGCAGCCTGTCATCGAGGACATCGAGGCCGAGGTGGAGGAGGCCGCGGCTACACTGGGCGCGACACGCTGGCAAACCTTTTACCGCGTACTCTTTCCGGCCATCTTCCCGGCCTTGCTGACGGGTTTCACACTGGCATTCTCGCGCGCCATCGGTGAGTTTGGTTCGGTGGTGTTCATTGCCGGCAACATGCCCCTGGTGTCCGAGATAACGCCGCTGCTGATCATTGCCAAGCTGGAGCAGTACGACGTCGTCGGCGCGACAGTGCTGGGCGTCATGATGCTGATCGTGTCATTCGTGCTGCTGCTGGCCATCAACCTGCTGCAGTGGTGGACGGCCAATCGGCATACCGGTCGCCACGTCGAGACGGGGGTGAAGGCATGAAGCGCGTCAACGCCGAATCACGTGCCGTGCGCTGGGCCCTCATCGGTATTGCGCTGGGGTTCATGTTCCTGTTCCTTGGCCTGCCGCTTGCAGCCGTGTTTGCCGAAGCTTTCCGCCAAGGCAGCGCGGCCTATATTGAAGCCCTGCGTGACCCCGGCACCCTGCATGCCGTATGGCTGACGATAGGCATTGCGCTGTTTGTGCTGCCGTTCAACATCGTTTTCGGCATTGCTGCGGCCTGGGCCATTGCACGCTTCGATTTTCGCGGCAAGAGCCTGCTGGTGACGCTGATTGATCTGCCTTTCGCGGTGAGTCCGGTTGTTGCCGGTTTGCTGTTCATCCTCATCTTCGGTTCGCGCGGCTGGTTCGGCCCCTGGCTGCAGGCGCATGACATCAAGATCATCTTCGCCATTCCTGGCATGATCATCGCGACCATGTTCATCACCTTTCCCTATATCGCGCGCGAACTCATTCCGCTGATGCAGGCGCAGGGCAAGGACGAAGAAGAGGCTGCGGTGTCGCTCGGCGCATCGGGCTGGCAAATGTTCCGCCGCGTCACACTGCCCAACATCAAGTGGGGGCTGCTTTACGGCGTGATCCTTGCCAACGCACGCGCCATGGGCGAGTTCGGTGCGGTCAGCGTGGTGAGTGGCCACATTCGTGGCGAGACCAACACCTTGCCGCTGCATGTTGAAATCCTCTACAACGAATACAACTCTGTCGGCGCCTTTGCAGCAGCTTCCGTGCTGGCCTTGCTGGCGTTGTTGACCCTGGTCGCAAAGATGCTGGTCGAGTGGCGCATGACGCGCGAGATCGCAGCACTGACCGCTGACCTGCCTCCCGAGAAGACTTCATGAGTATCGAGATCCGCAACATCACCAAGCGTTTCGGCAACTTCGTCGCGCTCGACAATGTGTCGTTGGACATTCCCTCCGGCGAACTCGTTGCGCTGCTGGGACCTTCGGGCTGCGGCAAGACAACCTTGTTGCGCATCATTGCCGGCATGGAGTCGTCCGACGCAGGGCAGGTGCTGTTCTCGGGTGACGACGCGACGCACGTGCATACGCGTGAGCGCAAGGTCGGCTTCGTTTTCCAGCACTACGCCTTGTTCCGCCACATGAGCGTGTTCGAGAACGTGGCTTTCGGCCTGCGCGTCAAACCGCGCGGGGAGCGTCCTTCCGAAGCCGAGATCCGCGAGCGTGTGATGAAATTGCTGGGTCTCGTGCAGCTCGACTGGCTGGCTGAGCGTTACCCTTCGCAGCTCTCGGGTGGGCAGCGTCAGCGCATCGCGCTGGCACGTGCGCTGGCCGTAGAACCCAAGGTGTTGCTGCTTGACGAACCTTTCGGTGCGCTCGACACGCAGGTGCGCAAGGAGCTTCGCCGCTGGCTACGGCGCCTGCACGACGAAATGCATATTGCATCCGTGTTCGTGACACACGATCAGGAAGAGGCACTTGAAGTAGCCGACCGCGTTGTCGTGATGAACAAGGGGCATGTCGAGCAGATCGGCACGCCCGACGAGGTGTACACCGCACCGGCTACTCCTTTCGTCTACAGCTTCCTCGGTAACGTGAACGTATTTCACAACCGGTTGAACGGCCCCTGGGCCGAGGTGCAGCGTGGCGAGAGCGAGAGCTCGACGGCATTCGTGCGGCCGCATGAGATCGAGATTCTGCGCGCGTCGCGCGAGCACGCGCTGTCGGCCAAAGTGCTGCATGTGCAGGCCATTGGCCCGCTGGTGCGCGTTGAGCTGCAGCACGAGAGCGAGGTCATCGAGGTGTCGCTGACACGAGAGCGTCACCTGGAGCTCGACCTGAAGAGTGGGGAGTCAGTCTGGTTGCTGCCGCGTCAGGTGACGGTATTCAAGGCGCCGGATGCGGAGCCCGAGCGCTGGGTGCCGGACTGGGTGATCTGAGTTCCAGCTTCAGATCCGTACGCAGGCCCAGTCCTTCGTGAAGGTGCGCTCGCAACGGATCATGCCGGCCAGCATGTGGTAATCGAAACTGACCAGGTACGAGCTGCCACCTTGCTCGGGTTGGTAGTACAGATCGTTACGTGATTCGCCGACGTCATTCAGCGCGGCCGGAAAGAGGCCGTGCTTGTTCTTGTAGGCCAACAGCTTCTCGATGACGGGCTGTGCCTTCCTGATGCCCTCGGCAGAGTCCGGCCTTGCCTTGTAATCAATTGCGCAGGCTGCCAGCAGCAAGCAGATCAGGGCGGGCACGATGCAGCGGGTAGGCAGGGTCATGTGGCTTCCTTCGAAGAGGCGTGCTGCAGTAGTGGAGCAGGCGATTGCCGCAATTGTGCCTGTGTCAGCGTATCTCTGTGCGGGCTGACAGATCGGCGACCAGCAGCACGTTGGCAAAGCCAGTGCCCTCACTCATGGGGATCTGGCGTACCGAGAAGCCGATCCGCTGCAGCAGTCTGATCCATTCGGTCAGTGGGCGCCCCCATAGCGGCAGCCATTTGCCACAGCGCATGAAAACCACAAGCCGGTCGACCCATTGGCTCCAGCGGTACCTGAAACCCCGGTCGGCATCACCGACGCGCAGCAGCAAGCGACCGCTACTCTGCGTCAACGCATCGCGTACTCGGCGCAAAACGTGCTCCTGCGCTGCGTGCGGAATGTAGTGCAGCACGTCGAGGATCAATACCAGATCGCTCTCGGGAAAGGCAGTCTGGCAGATGTCGCCAGCGTTGATGGTGCCGGCATCGCCGACTGCCCGTCTTGCACTGGCGACGTCGTTGGCGTCGAGTTCGAGGCCGTTGAACTGCAGGTAGCGCGGCAGCCGCGGGATGTCGTTGGGCAGGCCGTCGGGATCAGCCCAGGCCGCGCAGAGCAGGGCTTCGAAAAGGGCCTTGCCGCAGCCCAGGTCCAGCACGCGTGCGCCATCCGGTATAAGACCGTAACGCAGGATACCGAAGAACACAGGGTCGGCGGCGAGCTTGCCACGCGCCATGCCTTGTACCCAACCGCCGCCAGATTTTCCGGCAGGGCGGTAGCGGGCGGCAGCGCGGATGATCAGCGGATTGTTGTAGTAATTAGGCATGACAACCGGGACGCTACCGCAAAAACAAAGGGCCGAAGTATCGGCCCTTTGCGTTACAGGACGTGCTTGCCGACGTAGAAGGCGATAGCGGCAATCAGTGCGCTGGCCGGGATCGTGAACACCCAGGCCCAGACGATGCTGCCAGCGAGCCCCCAGCGCACCGACGAGACGCGGTGCGCCGAACCGACACCGACGATGGCGCCGGTGATGGTGTGAGTGGTCGATACCGGAATGCCAAGGCCGGAGGCGATGAACAAGGTGATCGCGCCACCTGTTTCGGCGCAGAAGCCGCCAACCGGCTTGAGCTTGGTGATGCCCTGGCCCATGGTCTTGACGATGCGCCAGCCGCCGAACAGGGTGCCCAAGGCAATGGCGACGTAGCAACTGATGACCACCCAGTCCGGCACAGGCTCGCCCTTGGCGGTGATGCCGGCAGAGATCAGCAGCAGCCAGATGATGCCGACTGTCTTCTGTGCGTCATTGCCGCCGTGCCCAAGGCTGTAAAGCCCCGCCGAGACAAGTTGCAGTCGGCGGAACCAGCGGTCGACCCTCATCGGTGCCTGGCGTCGCAGCAGCCATGCGGTGATGAGCATGATCAGCGAGCCCAGCAACATGCCGAGCATGGGGGAGACGACGATGAACAGCACGGTGCGACCGATGCCTGAGCCGATCAGTGGGCCGGTGCCGGCGTGCGCCATGGTGGCGCCGACGATGCCACCGATGAGGGCGTGTGAGGACGAGGAGGGGATGCCGTAGAACCAGGTGATGAGGTTCCAGGCAATTGCACCCATCAGCGCACCGAAGATCACGTAGTGGTCGACGAAGGCCGGGTCGACGATGCCCTTGCCAACGGTGGCGGCGACCTTGAGGTGGAACACGCCGATGGCCACGAAGTTGAAGAAGGCAGCGAAGGCCACGGCGTGCTGCGGCTTGAGCACGCCGGTCGAGACGACCGTGGCGATGGAGTTGGCGGCATCGTGAAAGCCGTTGAGGAAGTCGAAGACCAGTGCCAGCAGCACCAGGCCGATGACGACCTCCAGTCCGATAGACATCTCCATTGCTTACGCGCTTTCCAGCACGATGGCTTCGATGTGCTTGGAGACGTCCTTGCAACAGTCGGTGATCTTTTCGAGCACCTGGTAGATGGCGGTCAGCTTGATGACCTTGAGTGCATCGGTTTCCTTGCGGAACAGCTCGGAGATGGCCCCGCGCATCAGGCGGTCGACTTCGCCCTCGATCTGGTCGATCTCACGGCAGGTGCGCATGATGTCGGCCGCCGATTTCATATCGTCAAGCAGGGAGACCACGTGCTTGACTCGCTCGCAACAGGATAGCGACAGCGTCGCCATCTGGCGGGCTTCGGGTGTGTAGCGATCAACGTTGTAGAGCGTCACGGACTCGGCCACGTCCTGGATGGCGTCGACCACATCGTCCATCGACGAGATCAGGGCGTGGATTTCGTCGCGATCGAACGGCGTGATGAAGGTCCGGTGCAGCAGGGCGATGACTTCGTGGTTGAGGCCGTCGGCACGCACTTCGCGCGAGTCGATCGCTTCGATGTGGTTGCGGGAGTCGCCGTCATCCGACATCAAGGCTTCGAGTTCTTTTGCCGCATGCACCATCTGCTCGGCGTGCGCGTTGAAGAGTTCAAAAAAACGGCCCTCGCGGGGCATCAGACGTCCGAACATTTTGATCGCCAGTTGAAAGAAATGCGGCGATTGTAATGTTTCTGCAACACTCCCGGGAAAAGCCAGCTGCGGCACGGCTTTGCGGGGGGTCAACGGGCCTGCAGGAGCAAGGGGCCGGCGATCAGGGCCCAGCAGGCCAGCATCTGCAGGACTGCCAGCAGCACTGCTGCGCTGCCCAGGTCCTTGGCGCGACCGGCCAGTGGGTGCCTCTCGGTCGAAATGCGATCTACCGTGGCCTCGACGGCCGAATTGAGCAGCTCGACGATCAGTACGAGCAGGGAACTGATGAGCAGGATGGCCTGCTCTGCGCGCGAGACCGGGAGGAACCACAGCCCGACCAGTGCGGGCACCACGATCAGCAACTCCTGCCTGAACGCTGCTTCATGCCGCAGGGCATGCCCCAGACCCTGCAGCGAGTAGCGGAACGCGTTGAGGATACGGGCGGGGCCGCCACGGCTCTTCATGCTGGAAGTCTGCGGTTCGCTTGGTTTCATTCTTTGCTCTTTCCGAAAGGGTTGCATTCCGGCGCATCGGAATGTGGTGTGCCGACCAGCACTTGTCTGAGCGGCTTGCTCAGCACGGGCTGGCGGTGGCGCACCAGTACGCCGAAATCCTCAGGTCTGGCACCTGGCGAGGTCTTGGCAGGCAGCTTCCGCGCCTTCATTGCGCGGGCTTTGCCTTGCGGATCTTCGCGAGCTCAGCGCTCAGCCATGCGGCTCTCTCCAGCTCGGGGGAGTCCTTGCACTGCACGTGGTAGGGCTTGCCGCTGGCACTGCTCTCGCTGCCAGCGAGCTTGATGAAGGATTCGCTATCCGTGAGCTTGCCTTTGTCCAGCAGGTAGCGGTATTTGCTGATCAGGTGATCCTTTGCCTGTGCAGAGGAATACCAGCTGCCATTGCGGTTGAACTGGCAACCAGAGCTACCCAGGTGATCCAGAAGCTGCGTGACTTCCTGTGTTGTGACCGCGCTGGGGGTGGCTGCCAGTGCGCCGCTGCAGCTCAGTGCGGCGGCACATGACAGCATCAGTGTCAGGGCAGGCTTCAACGCGCGCTCAGTGATGGTGGCCGTGTTCGCCGTGCACGTGTTCGTGCGCGATTTCTTCGGCGGTCGCTGCACGCACATCCATCACCTTCACCGCAAAGCGCAGCGCCTGACCGGCGAGGGGGTGATTGCCGTCGAGCAACACGACTGGCCCCTTGATCTTGGTGACGAAGTAGTAACGCGGCGTGCCGTCCGGGCCGGGACGTTGCACCTGGCCACCGACCTTGATGCCGGGCGGGAACTCGGCCTTGGGCATGGTGGTGACGAGGGCTTCGTCGCGCGCGCCAAAGGCGTCTTCGACAGCGAGGTCGACCGTGGTGGCGAAGCCGGTTTCCTGGCCTTCGAGGGCGGCTTCGATCTTGGGGAACAGGTTGTCGTAGCCGCCGTGCAGGTAGGAGGTGTTGCCTTCTTCGATGGCCTGGCCAGCGGGGGTGGTGAGCTTGAAGCGGAGGGTGACGGCGGTGTCTTTCTGGATTTTCATCGGGCAGAACCGGAGGACATGACAAAGGGCGCCATTCTCCCCGATTCAGGACGAGGCGGCCAGCCGCTTGAGTTCCGGCACGCAGGAGCCACAGTTGGTGCCGCACTTCGTGCGGGTCTGCAGCTGTTCGAGCGATTCGCCGGCCTTGAAGGCGCCGCAGATCTCGTTCTCTGACACGTTGAAGCAGTTGCAGATGATCTTGCCGCGCGCGGCCTGGCCTGCGGGTGGTTCGGAGAGCGGCGCGAGCAGCCATTTGCGGGCTTCGGTGGCGGGGCTGCCGTTGGCCATCATGTCCTGCAGCCAGCCGGCGGCTTTCGTTTCACCGGTCAGGCGAACCGCGGCGAGCTGGTCGCCGTCGAGCCGGGCGCGCTTGGTGATGTCACGCCGTGCGTCGCGGTACGAGAGGCACTGCAGCTCATCGTCGAGTGACAGGCTGGCGTCGAGCGCGGCTTGCGCTTCGGCGGACAAGGCATCGCTGCGCGCCTTGAGGATGACCACGGGCGTCTCGCGCCCGGCAAGCGTCAGCGTGGCCTGGGGCAACTCGGCAATCTGCGGACGCAGCACTTCGAGCAGCGCCAGGGCATTGGCTTCCGAGCCGACGCGGCGCATGGCGACGAGGGCCTGGCTGTCTTCGAGCTTCTCGATCTGCACGGCGGCGTGTTTGAGTTCGGGCTGTTTCGAGTACGGGTCGAAGGCCTTGATGGTCAGTGCATTGGTGCCCAGCCCGCTCATGGCGTTGCGCCCCCAGTGCATGGGCATGAAGGCCTGGCCGGCGCGCACCGAAGCGCTTTCGAGCAGGCGCAGCACGACTTCGCCGCGGCGGCTCTTCACGCGCACCATGTCGCCGTCTTTCAGGTTGCGGCGCGCCATGTCGGCGGCGTTCATGTGCACCATGGGTTCGGCTTCGTGGGCGTACAGGCGGGCCACCGTGCCGGTGCGGCTCATGCCGTGCCACTGGTCGCGCAAACGGCCGGTGGTGAGGCGGATGGGGTACTGCGCGTCGGCTTTCTCGACGGTTTCCCTGTGTTCGGTGACAACGAACTTCGCCTTGCCCGAGGCGGTCGGGAAGATGCCGTCTTCGTACAGCCGCACCTTGCCGCGCGTGGCGCCGGCCGGGAAGGGCCATTGCTGCGGGCCCTGCGATTCAAGCGTGGCGTAGCTGAGGCCGGTGATGTCGAGGTCGCGGCCGCGCGTGCTTTCGCGGTGCTCGTTCCAGATCTCTTCTTCGTTGGCGTAGGGGAAGAGCTTGCCGGTTTGCGCGTTGTCGAGTTTGTTGCCCAGGCGGCGCGCGAAGTCCATTGCAGCATCCCAGTCGTGGCGGGCTTCGCCGGGGGCGGGCACGGCCTGGATGACGCGGCTGATGCGGCGTTCGGAGTTGGTCACGGTGCCCGTCTTTTCTCCCCAGCTCGTGGCGGGCAGCAGCAGGTCGGCGTAGCGCGCGGTTTCGGTGTTGCGGTAGGCCTCCTGCACGACGACGAAGTCGCAGGTTTCGAGCGCCTTGTGCACGAGGTTCTGGTCAGGCATCGACTGCGCAGGGTTGGTACAGGCGATCCACACGGCCTTCACCTTGCCCTCTGCCATGGCGTCGAACAGCTCCACAGCCGACAGGCCGGGCTTCTCGGGCACGCTGTCCACGCCCCACAGGCGCGCCACTTCGGCGCGATGTTCGGCGTTGCCCAGATCGCGATGGCCCGACAGCAGGTTGGACAGGCCACCGACTTCGCGCCCGCCCATGGCATTCGGCTGGCCCGTCAGCGAGAAGGGGCCGGCACCCGGCTTGCCGATCTGTGCGGTCGCGAGGTGCATGTTGATGATGGCGGCGTTGTTGTGGGTGCCGTGGCTCGACTGGTTGGTGCCCATGCAATACATCGACATGGTGGCGCCACTTGTGGCGAACCATTCGGCCGCCTTTTCGATGTCTTTCTTGTCAAGACCGCAGATGCCTGCGGCCATGGCCGGCGTGTATTCGCGCACCACCTTGCGCAGCGCCTCGAAGCCCTCGGTGTGCGCGGCGATGTAGTCGGGCTTGATCCACTCTTCCCACAGCATGACGTGCAGCATCGCGTTGTAGAGCGCGATGTCGGTGCCCGGCAGCAGGGCCAGATGCAGGTCGGCCTGTTCGGCGGTGTCGGTGCGGCGCGGGTCGACGACGATCATCTTCATCGCCGGGTTGGCGGCGCGCGCATCTTCGATGCGGCGGAACAGGATGGGATGCGCGAATGCCGTGTTGCTACCGGTGATGAACAGGCACTGCGTGTCCTTGAGATCGTCGTAGCAGGCCGGGGGCGAATCAGCGCCCAGCGTCTGCTTGTAGCCCACCACGGCGCTACTCATGCACAGGCGGGAGTTGGTGTCGACGTTGTTGGTGCCGATCAGGCCCTTGGCCAGCTTGTTGAAGACGTAGTAATCCTCTGTGAGCAGCTGGCCCGAGATGTAGAAAGCCACCGCATCGGGGCCGTGCTCACGGATGACTTGCGCAAAGCGGTCGGCAGCATGGTCAAGTGCCGTGTTCCAGTCGGTGCGCGCGCGTTGGCTCTCGCGATTCGTACGCAGCTCTGGGTAAAGGGCGCGCACGGCCAGCGAATCCGGCTGCACGGTCAGATGCAGGGTCGAGCCCTTGGTGCACAGCCGCCCGAAATTGGCCGGGTGCTCGGGGTCGCCGCGCACGCCGGTGATCTGCTTGCCATCGTGTTCAATGATGACGCCGCAGCCCACGCCGCAGTAGCAGCAGGTTGATCGAGTTTCGAGGGGTTTGAGCGCTTCAGCCATGTTCTCTCTTCAGGGTTGCCGTTGCGGCAACCGGAGAAACGGCGCGAACGGCGTGATCAGAATCCAGGTGGTTTTCAGCCACCCCCGCACAAGACGCCGTTGCCCGATGCGGATTTCATCTGCTGAAAAGCAAGCTTTGTGCCTCACGCAAAGACTTCGGGTTTTCAATGGTTTAGTCTGACGGTTGTGCTGCCGTGCCCGTCCGATGCCCACCCGTGGAGCGGGCTTGCACCAAGCCCGAGCGATGCGGGTCAGGGCACCAGAAGCGCAAAGATGATTGGAAAAGCCTATCGCCAACATGGCTTCGCCCGGCAGCGCCATGCGGCAGAATGCAAGTGTCGTTTCAACCCAGTTGAGGAGTCTCCAGATGGAAATCGATATCGGCATCAAGAAAACCGACCGCGCAAAGATCGCAGAAGGCCTCTCGCGCCTGCTTGCCGACACTTACACCCTGTATCTGAAGACCCACTACTTCCACTGGAACGTGACCGGGCCGATGTTCAACACGCTGCACCTGATGTTCGAGACGCAGTACACCGAGTTGTCGCTGGCGGTGGACCTCATTGCCGAGCGCATCCGCGCGCTCGGGCACTTCGCGCCGGGCAGCTACTCCGAGTACGCAAAGCTGTCGTCAATCAAGGAGGCTGACGGCGTGCCCAAGGCCAACGAGATGATCAAGCAGCTCGTCGAAGGCCAGGAGGCCGTGGTGCGCACGGCGCGCTCAATCTTCGCGGCGGCAGAGAAAGCTTCGGACGAAGCTACGGCTGATTTGCTCACGCAGCGCATCCAGCTGCACGAGAAGACTGCGTGGATGCTGCGCTCGATGCTGGAGTGACTCTCAGCCGCTGAGTCGGGCTGCTTGCGGGCACTGCCTGCACGCGGCCCTTTTCATTTGCGGTCGTTGTCGACCCGGCACCTCTAATTGACGAGCTGGATCTGCAGGATTTTCTGCAGCGGCTTCGGCTTGTCGATCAGGTCGGCCAGCGTGTACGCGTCCAGTGCGGCATGAAGGCCCGCAAACGAACGCGCCAGCATGCCGACCAGCTCGCTGTTGGTGGATGCGTTGCGCTGTACCGCCCTGTGGCCGGGGTCAGGCCAGCTTGATGTGCGCGCCGCCCGGTACTTCGATGATCTGTTGGCAGTAGCCATCGGGCGTACGACTGTCGGTGCGCAACCAGACGCTGAGCGCGGAGGGGTTGTGGACGCGGCGGCTGTCGGCGGTGAACTGCAGGCGTTCGAGTGCGTCGAGGTAGTCGATCACGTCGATGTTGCTGGCATACCAGATATCGGCATGGCGGCCTGCCATGCGGGCGAAGGTTTCAATGACCTGCCAGTTGTCCTCGTTCTCGAAGTCGATGCTGTGACCCCAGATGTAGAGCAGGTCGAGGTGCTGAGGCTTGTCACGGTGAAGAAAGCTCTCGCCGAGCGCCAGCAGGTCTTCGCGATGGTGCAGGGTGGGGTGCCAGGCGAAGCGTGCGTCGGGCAGCGTGAACTGCCGTGTCGACACGGTGCTGCGTGCATAGGCGATGCCCAGGTTGGGTAGCAGGCTGCTGAGGCGCTCGTTCTGCTGGCCGTTGGGGTAGGCGAATCCGCGCACGGGGTAGCCGACGAGGTCTTCGAGCCGTTTGCGGTCGTCGATGATCTGCTGCACCAGCATCTCCTGCGGGCAGCGTGTCAGCGTGGGGTGGGTGAGGCTGTGCGCTGCGACTTCGTGGCCGGCATAGAGCTCGGCGACTTCATCTGCGCTGATGCGGCTGTCACGGCCGAACTTGCCGCCGTTGAGATTGAAGGTGGCCTTCAGCCCGTACGTGTTGAGAATCTCGACGAGACGGCGGTCCCAGACCTTGCCGTCGTCGTAGCTCAGCGTGATGGCGCGGTGGCGCCCGCCGGGAAAGCAGTAGGTGACGTGTTCAAGCATGGGCCGGATTCTGGCATGGCGCGGGGAAAGGGGCTTTGACCGTGCTTGCTGTTGTGTCCAGTCCGGGTTCGGGCTTCAGGCCTGCCGCAGTCCCTTGAGGTAGGCGCGTACGAGCAGTTCTGCGTGGGGCATCAACGGGTAGCGTGCCGGGTCCATGAGCCAGTGAAAGCAGGCGCCGTCGAAGATGGAGAACAGCCCCAGCGCCGCCGTGCGCGTAGGGGTGGTGGCGGGAATCTGGCCTTTGGCAATGGCGGCGTTGAACTTGGCTTCGACCTCGTCGAGGCACTGCTCACGCATGTCGACGAAGTGCTGGCGTACGGCGTCGTTCTCTTCAACATACTCACACTTGGTGAGCACGATGCTGGTGATCTCCTGCGCCTGCTGGTTCTCCGAGATCAGGCGCAGCACCGCCAGCATCTTGTTCTCGATACCACCCAAGGGGTCGTCGGCGTACTTCTGTTCCAGCTCTTCAACGAGGGCGTCGATGGGCAGCGACACGCGCTCCCACAGGGCGGCGAGCAGGGCCGCCTTGTTCTCGAAGTGCCAATAGACGGCGCCGCGCGTGAGACCGGCGGCGGTAGCGATCTCGTGCAGCGAGGTGTGCGACACACCGCGCTCGCAGAAGACGCGCTGGGCGGCGTCGAGCAGCTGGCAGCGCGTGGCCTGGGCTTCTTCCTTGGTCTTGCGAACCATGATTGATGGGGTCTCCGGTGCGGTTGGTTCAAGCCCGACCGCGCAATTCTGTACTGCTGCATATCCCTGCGAATGATGTGGATTATAGAGGCCTATTGACATACATACAAGGATGTATGTTTAATGGCGTTAAGTTGAATCGATTACGGTGCGTCGCAGCATCACCTGTTCTGCTCAGTCGTTCGTTTGCCATGCGGATGACCTACAGTGCAACTTGCTGCGGCGCCACAAGATCGCCCCCGGATTCCAGCCTGACCGACGTCTTCCTGTTTTCTGAATTCCCTCCACGGAGAACCCGCAATGAACCGCAATGTTTTCAAACCCGCATTGGCAGCCTTGAGTCTGTCAGTGCTGCTCGCCGCTTGCTCCAAAGGCCCTGAAGGTCAGGCCGGTGGCCATGGCATGGGTGGTCCCATGCCCGCCATGCCGGTGACGGCAGTGACTGTGCAGGCCAAGGAATTGCCGGTCGTGTTCGACTACACCGGTCAGACCGTGGGCTCGAAGGAGGTCGAAGTGCGCGCACGCGTTGGCGGCATCCTCGAAAAGCGTCTTTACACGGAAGGCGCTGCTGTCGGCGCTGGCCAGACCCTGTTCGAACTCGACGACAAGCCGCTGAAGGCGCAAGCCGCTGCAGCAGAGGCCGACGTGGCGACGGCGCAGGCACGTGCCGCGCAAGCCAGCCGTGAAGCCGCGCGCCTGAAGCCCTTGCTGGCCGACAAGGCTGTCAGCCAGCAGGAATATGACAACGCCGTGTCGAACGAACAAATCGCTGCTGCCAGCTTGCTGGCTGCCAAGGCGCGCCTGCAGGAGATCAACCTCAACCTCGGTTACACGCGTGTCGTGGCGCCGGTGTCGGGTGTGGTCGGACGCGCACTCAAGTCAGAAGGCAGCCTCGTGTCGCAGTCGGACAGCTTGCTCGCCACCCTGGTGCAGCTCAATCCAATGTACGTGGGCTTTGGCCCTTCGGAAAACGAGCAGAGTGCCATTGATCGCGACGTCGTCGCCGGCACGCTGAAACTGCCCAAGGGCGGCGCCTGGAGCGTCGAAGTGCGTGACGTCGAAGGCCGCGTGCTGGCCAGGGGTGGTCGCCTCAATTTCACCGATTCGCGCGTGAGCAACCAGACGGGCACGGTCGAGATGCGTGCTGAAGTGCCGAATGCTGATGGTCACCTGAAGGCAGGCCAGTTCGTGCGTGTGTCGCTGGCCGGCGCCGTGCGCCCCGACGCGATCACCGTGCCGCAGGCTGCCGTGATCGAAGGCCCGCAGGGCAAGATGGTTCTCGTGACGGGCAAGGACAAGGATGGCAAGACGATTGCCATGCCGCGTCCGGTCGAAGTCGGCGAGTGGGCGCGTGACGAAAGCGGTGCGCGCGTGTGGGTGATCAAGAAGGGCCTCGCTTCGGGTGACCAGGTGATTCTCGACAACCTCACCAAACTGATGATGCGCCCCGGCGCCGAGATCGCGCCCGCTGCGCCTTCGGCCCAATCGGCTCCCGCCGCAGCGCCCGCAGGCAAATAAGGCATACATGAAATACGCGGCGCGCTGACCGGATGGTTGGCGCCTCACACCCGAACGCGAGGCTCACATGTTTTCACGCTTCTTCATAGACAGGCCGATTTTTGCGGCTGTCATATCCATCTTCATCGCGCTGGCCGGGCTGGCGGCGATCCGCGTGCTGCCGATTGCGCAGTATCCGGAAATCGCGCCACCCACCGTACAGATCACGGCGGTGTATCCCGGCGCTTCCGCCGAAGTGCTTGAACAGACGGTGGCAGCGCCCATCGAGAGTCAGGTCAACGGCGTCGAGCACATGATGTATCTGAACTCGACGTCGGCGTCGAATGGCGTGGTGACCATCACCGTGACCTTCGACATCGGTACCGACATCGATCAGGCTGCGCTTAACGTCAATAACCGCGTCAAGCAGGTCGAATCGCGCCTGCCGCAGGAAGTGCGACGCCAGGGCGTGACGGTGCAGAAGGGCTCATCCAGCTTCCTGCAGGTTATCGCTTTCTATTCGCCCGACAGCCGTTACGACAATCTGTACATCAGCAACTATGTGACGCTGAACGTGCTGGACCGCATCAAGCGCGTGCCGGGTACGACCAATGTGCAGATTTTTGGCGCCAAGGACTATGCGATGCGTATCTGGCTGAAGCCGGACCGCATGGCGCAGCTGGGTGTGACCGTGGGCGAGATCTCGGCGGCCGTGAATGCGCAGAACGCGCAGTTCGCTCCGGGCAAGATCGGCCAGATGCCGGCGGCTACGGGTCAGGAGCTGGTCTACACGATTACGACGCAAGGTCGTCTGCCGGACGCCAAGGCCTTCGAGGAAATCATCGTTCGCTCGAACAGCTTCGGCGGCAAGCTGCGCCTGAAGGATGTGGCACGTGTCGAGCTGGGCGCCAAGGACAACGACTTCGTTGGCCGCATCAACGGCAAGCCGGCAACCCTGCTCGGTATCTTCCTGCAGCCGGGTGCCAACGCGCTGGGCGTGGCAGATGAAGTGAATGCCACCATGGCCGAGTTGTCGCAGAAATTCCCGGAAGGGCTGACGCACAAGGTGGCCTACGACACCACGCGCTTCGTGAAGGTGTCGATCCACGAAGTGGTGAAGACGCTGGGCGAGGCAATGCTGCTGGTGTTCGTCGTGGTGTTCCTGTTCCTGCAGAACTGGCGCGCGACGCTGATCCCGATCGTGGCTGTGCCGGTATCGCTGCTGGGTACCTTCGCCGGCATGATCATGCTGGGTTACTCGATCAATACGCTGACGCTGTTCGGCATGGTGCTGGCCATCGGTATCGTGGTGGATGATGCCATCGTGGTGCTGGAGAACGTTGAACGCATCATGCACGAGCAACACATGAGCGCGCGCAAGGCGGCTATCCAGGCCATGCATGAGGTGACTGGGCCTGTGATTGCCATCGTGCTGGTGCTGGTGTCGGTGTTCGTGCCGATCGCCTTCCTCGGTGGCCTGACGGGTGAGTTGTTCCGCCAGTTTGCGGTGACCATCGCCATCGCGGTGAGCATCTCGGGCCTGGTTGCGCTGACCTTGACGCCGGCATTGTGCGTATTGATCCTGCGTAGCGAACACAAAGCCGACAACTTCTTCTTCCGTGGCTTCAACCGTCTCTTCGGCGCACTGACACGTCGCTACACCTGGCTCGTGGGCGGGTTGGCACGTCGTGCATTGCTGGGCATCGTCTTGTTCGGCGGCATGATCTTGCTGACGGGCCACTTGTGGCGCAGCACGCCGGGCTCGCTGGTGCCGGACGAAGACCAGGGCTGGTTCATCTCGGCCGTGTTCCTGCCGGATGGCGCCTCGCTGCAACGCACGGACAAGATCGTGCAGCAGGTGACGGACATCATCATGTCAAACGATGCCAACCAGGACGTGATCGCCTTCACCGGCTTCGACTTCCTTGGCGGCAGCTACAAGAACTCGGCGGCCACGCTGTTTGTGACGCAGAAGCCGTGGGACGAACGCAAGCTGCCGACGCAGGCACTCGTGGGCGAGGTGTATGGCAAGACGGCCGGCATCAAGGAGGCGCTGATCCTGGCCTTCAACCCGCCCGCCATTTTTGGTCTCGGTCAGGCCGGTGGCTTCGAGTTCTACATCCAGAACCGCGGCGACGGTGGTCCCAAGCGCACGGCTGAAGTGGTGTACGGTTTCATGGCCAAGGCAGCACAGAACCCGAAGCTTGCCTACGTGCAGACCTTGTGGCGCGCGTCGTCACCGCAGCTCTACGTTGACGTGGACCGTGAGCGGGCTGCAGCGCTGGGGGTGTCGCTCGATGATGCTTTCAACACCTTGTCGGCGACGCTGGGTACCTACTATGTGAATGACTTCAACAAGTACGGCCGCACCTGGCAGGTGCTGATGTCGGCGGATACGCAGTACCGCATGAAGCCGGAAGACATCGGCAAGATCTACGTGAAGGCGAGCTCCGGCAAGATGCTGCCCATGTCGTCCTTCACCACGGTGAAGTACAGCTCGGGCCCGGACACGCTGGATCGCTTCAACAACCTGCCGGCGGTGAAGATGCTGGGCTCCGGTGCACCGGGCGTCAGTTCGGGCCAGGCGATTGCCGAGATCGAGAAGCTCGCGGCCGAAGTGTTGCCGCCTGACTTCTCGCTCGACTGGAGCGGTGCCTCGTACCAGGAGAAGCGTGCTTCGGGCGCTTCCGGCCTCGCGCTGGGCATGGCCGTGGTGATGGTGTTCCTGATCCTTGCCGCACAGTACGAGAAGTGGTCGCTGCCGCTGTCGGTGCTGCTCGCCGTGCCATTTGGCATCTTCGGTGCGCTGGCCGGTGTATGGCTGCACAACCTGGTGTTCGGCATCCTCTCGCATGGCATGGCGCCACCACTGACCAATGACGTGTACTTCCAGATCGGTCTGGTCACACTGATCGGTCTGGCAGCGAAGAACGCGATTCTTATCGTCGAGTTCGCCGTGCAGAAGCGGCACGAAGGCATGTCGACGCTGGATGCGGCAGTTGAGGCAGCACGCCTGCGCTTCCGCCCCATCATCATGACGTCAATGGCCTTCATTCTCGGTGTCGTGCCGCTGGCCTTCTCGTCGGGTGCGGGCGCCGGGGCTCGCCAGTCGGTCGGTACCGGTGTGATGACGGGCATGCTGGCCGCCACCTTCCTCGCCATTTTCTTTGTGCCGCTGTTCTTCCGTCTGATCAACGATCTGACGGGCGACAAGCCGACGACCAAACCTGATGCGGGGGATGACACGCCTGCCGCGCTGGAGAAGCAAGATGCCTGATCTCATCAAGCAACCCATGAAGACTCCCTTGTACCTGGGCATGCTGGCAGCGCTAGCGCTGCTGAGTGCTTGCGCCTCGACGCCACAAGCCGACAAGCCCACGCTGGAGCTGCCAGCGGCCCAGGCGCCGACCGAAGATCTTGCGAAGTGGTGGGTGCGCTACAACGACCCGGCGCTTGATGCGCTGGTCGAGCGCGCCCTCGCCAACAACGCGGATCTGCGCATTGCCGCCGCGCGCGTTGAGGAGTCGGCTGCCGCGCTGCGCGTGGCACGCAGCGGCTACGCTCCGTCGGTGGATCTCGCTGCCGATGCGAGTCGCAGCAAGGCGACCGAGAAAGGGGCCGTGGCTCGCCCGGCGGGCACCTATCTTTCGAACGACTTCAAGGTCGGCATCGACGTGGCCTACGAAGTGGACCTTTGGGGCCGTGTGCGCAGTGCCAATCGTGCAGCGCTGGGCGACTTCGCCGCGACGCGTGAAGCGCTGGCGACGGCGCAGTCGTCGATTGCTGCGCAAGTCGCGCGTAGCTACTTCAGCCTGCTGGCCATCGACCACAAGCTGGACTTCCTGCAGCAGACCCTGGTGACGCGCAACGAAGCTCTGCAACTGGCACTGCGCCGTCTCAACGGCGGCACGGCCAACAACCTGCAGGTGCAGCAGGCGCAGAGCGAGCGCGATGCGATTGCGGCTGCCGTGCCGACGCTGAAGGCTTCGCAGGCGCAAGCCGAGCGCGCCATTGCGCTGCTCGTCGGCGCCTCACCGCGCGAGATCATCGAGGGCAAGGTGTCGCGCAGCACGGCGGCTACGCTGCCGGATGCCCCCGCGGTTCCGGAAGGTCTGCCGTCCAGCCTGTTGATGCGCCGCCCTGACGTACGCCAGGCCGAGGCCACGCTGGCTGCCAGCCAGGCGCGTGTCAGCGAAGCGCGCGCGCAGTACTTCCCGCAGATCATCCTGACGGGTGGGGCGGGTTACGAGAGTGCGCAACTCTCCGATCTGTTCTCGCCGCAGGCATTCATCTGGCGTCTGGCTGCCGGCCTGACCCAGCCGATCTTCGGTCTCAACCGCATCGATGCGCAGGTGAATGCGGCCAAGGCCCGCAGCACGCAAGCCGAAGTGGGTTACGTGCGCACTGTGCAGACGGCGTTCAAGGAAGCCTATGACGCGCTGGGCAACCTGCGTGCCGCACGCGAGACGCAGGTCGCGCAGACACAGCGCGCCACGGCATTGGTCGAGTCGCTGCGCATCGCGCAGAAGCGTTATGACGTGGGCGCTTCGCCCTGGCTGGAGGTGCTGGATGCTCAGCGCAATCTCTATAGCGTGGAGTCGGACCGCATCGACGCGCAGGCCAATGCGCTGACGGCGAGCGTCGACATCTTCCGCGCGCTGGGTGGGGGGTGGTGAGAAAAGCGGGTGGGTAGGGTGCGCATTGCGCACCACGTCGTGTGACAAGCGGTGCGCACTGCGCACCCTGCCCGAAGAAAGGGCCAGACCTTAGCGGGGCTGGCCCTTTTTCTTGGTGACAGCCGTGCTCGGGCAGAGACCCGTGGCGGGGCTGAAGGGGTCGAACCACAGCTCTTTGCGTTGCAGCGGGTTGTCGGCCGACAGCAGCGGGTTTGGCAGGTGGATGACATGCCGCTGGCACAGTTTGGCCCGTTGCAGCATCTCGGCGTGATGGCGCACCACCATCTTCAACAAGCTGCCGTCCTTGACCATGCTCTCCATGCCTTCGTGGATGCGTCGCGCCAGTGCCGGCGCTGCAGGCGACACGAAGATATAGGTGGGCAGGGGAAACTCGAGCAGCAGGTCGCTCTCTACGGCGAGTTCGGCTGGGCGATCAGACATGGCGTCGTACTCGCCGAATATCTCGTTCACGCCGCGTGGAAAGTAGTCCAGGCGTTCAGCCAACAGCATCCTGGTCAGGGCCTCCTGATCGCGAGCCGTCTCCAGCCGCAACTGGCTGGCTTCCATGATCTTGCGCGACGACCAGCCGAGACCTGCGCCGATGGACACCTTGCGCAGGTCATCCAGTGATTTCACATTGCTCAGCCGGGCCTGACCGTCCTTGCGCACGAAGCCGATGCGGTAGCTCGACAGGCCCAGGTCGACGGGTATCCATACAGGTAGTGTGCTGGCTTCCCAGCTGGGCTGGGTGGCGACGATGGTCACATTGACCGTCTCGCCCTTGATCATCTCGATGAGCAGGCGCTCGCGTGGCAGGTTGCCGCCGGTGTGGGCGATGCGGGCGGGGCCGTATTTCTTCTCGGTGCGGTGCAGCGCTTCCTGCAGCACCAGTTCGGAATGCTGTGGTTTGCTGGCGTTGTCTTCGCGCCGGTAGAGGCGGACTTCGGTATTGGCGGCAGTAGCGTTGCCAAATGCCAGGCAAGCCGTCAGCAGCGCGCACAGTGCGAGGTGAGCGCCGTGGCGGGGCGGTTTGCCTGAGGGCTTCGGGAGGATGCCGGCCATCCTCGGACAACGACCGGCATGACCGTTGTCTTGAGGAAGCACGTCACACCCGGGGTCAGTTGGTACTCGATTTGCGCGGGGCAATCTCGCGCTGGATCTTCCATGTGCTGTCTGCTTCGCGACGGATGACGAGGGTCTTGTTGACGTCGTCGCTGTAGTCGCTGGAGCGATACTGCTGGTTGAAGCTCACTTCGCAGCTGCTGGCGCTGATCTGCTTGACCTTGATGTCTGCCAGTTTGACCGCGATGTAGTCCTTGTTCAGGCGTTCGGCGCGCAGCTGCTTCCAGGCCTTCTGGTCAGCGCGGGTCAGCGGCTCAAAGCCTGGCGAGTAGTAACCCAGGTATTTGCTGAGGTCCTTCGCAGACCAGGCTGCTGCCCAGTCTTCGGCCGCGAACTGGCAGTGCTCGGGGACAGGGGCGTCTGCTGCCGGTTTGCGCGGCGCCGTGGCGGCCAGCAGGTCGGGCTGCAGGGTGAAAGTGCGTGGCGGCCGGCCAGCCATGGCAGCGGTCGTGTCGAGTGTTTGCGGCGGGGTCATGCTGGTGTCGCAGTTGGCCGCACCGTCGAGTTCGTTTTCGTCGCCCTGTTCTTCCAGCGGCGAGATATTGCTGCCAGGGGCCAGGCCCAGGGTCGGCATGATGGTGTGGGTGGCGGCCAGTACGCGGAATTCGGCGAGCTTGAGGTCGTAGCGTGCTCGCTCCAGGGCCCGGCGAGCTTCAAACAGCTCGTTTTCGGTGTCGAGCACGTCGAGCAGGCTGCGCTGACCGATGTCGAACTGCTGGCGGTAGGCGTCGCGCGCCTTCTCGGTCGACAGGGCGTGTTGTTCGAGGTACTGGATCTGTTCGCGCAGCTTGCGCAGGTCGTTGCTGGCAATCACGGCAATCTGGCGCAGGTCGCGGCAGGTTTTGTCGCGAATGGCGATGGCCGTGTTGAACTGTTCTTCGGCAGCGCGGATGCGTGCCTGGTCGGAGCCGCCGCGGAACAGGTTGTAGTTCATGACCACCTGCGCCACCGTGTCGGAATAGTGGCCGGGGGTTCCGCCGTGGTTGCGTTCCAGGCTGTGGCTGCCGCGCGCTTCGAAGGTCGGGGAGTTGGCGGCGCGGCGTACGGCAGTCTGCGAGCGGGCCGAGCGCACGCCCGACACTGCGGACAGGAAAGTCGGGTTCTGCTTGACTGCAGCCGGCAGTACATCCTTTTCGGCAGGCAGCTTGGTGGCGACCGAGGGTGATTCGGCCAGCACCGGGGGGAGTTCGCCGACGACGCGCTGGTAGCGGGCGCTGACGTCATGCAGGTTGCTGGTCTCGGTGAGCCAGTTCGATTGTGCCAGGGCCAGGCGGCCGGCAGCCTGCTCGAGGTCGACACGCCGGCCCACGCCGGCCTTCACTCTTTGCTCGATCTGGTCGTAAGTCTCCTTGTGCACCGCCCAGTTGTCCTGCGCGAGTTGAGAGAGCTGGCGGTAGCGCTGTACGTCGAGGTAGGCACGGGCACTCTCCAGCGTGATTTCGTCGGAGGTTGCGAGCAGGTCGTAGTAGCGGGCGGCCTTGTTGTGGCCGAGGCGGCGGATCTCGTTGCGGGTGGCAAAGCCGTCCCACAGCAGCTGGCGCAGTTGCAGGTTGACGCCAGGGTGGTTGAAGCGCTGAACACTGCCGACATTGGTGTCGAGGCGTTCGCGGCCGTAATAGGACTCAAGGTCAACGCGGGGAAGCCGGGCGCCTTTGGCGGCATCCTGGTCTTCACTGGAGGAGAGGAACTCATGCAGTCGTGCCCTGACTTCCGGGCTGTTGGCCAGGGCGCGTTCGGCGACTTCGCCGAGCGTGGCACCGTGGCCGTATTGCGCGGCCAGTGCGAGGCAGATTGCTGCGGACAACTTCTTGTACATCCTGTTCTCCATTGCTTCCCACTGCGCACTCTACTGTTGGGCGGCCCCCGACGCTTCGCAGAAGATCTGGGGAAAGTGCGTGCTTTTCATGTTGCCTCTGCCAGCTTTGCTGAATTGCACAATTCGAGGCAAGTTATTGATTTATGCGCGAAGTTTAGCGGGCAATGACCTCAAAGCGGAACGCGCTCTGTAACTTTTTGTGCACTTCTCCTGCATTTGGTGAGGTTTTGCACACATGGCGACTGCGAAGGCGCACTTTTGCGCGTTGGCTCGTGCGTGGCGCGCTGGGGCTGACCCTGATGTGCGGTGTGTGGGCCAGCAACCTTGAACGCATGCAGCAATACGTGAATGGCCGCTTTGGTGCGAGCGGCGTGCGCAACCTGATGGACTGGCGTGATGCCCTGGCGCGCATGACTTCACTGTCCGAACCCGAACGGCTGCGCCGGGTCAATGAGTTCTTCAATCGCCGCATCCAGTTCGAGGATGACGTGGTGGTGTGGAGCAACGTCGACTACTGGGCTTCGCCGCTGGAAACGCTCGGGCGCGGCGCAGGGGACTGCGAGGACTTCGCGATTGCCAAGTATTTCAGCCTCATCGAGCTGGGCGTGCCCGCAGCGAAAATGCGGCTGACTTATGTGCGTGCCAGAATCGGCGCCGCCACCAGCACGGTGACCCAGGCCCATATGGTGCTCAGCTACTACGCCCAGCCCGATGCTGAACCGCTGGTGCTGGACAACCTCATTACCGACATTCTGCCTGCCGGGCGTCGCCCGGACCTGACCCCGGTCTTCAGCTTCAACGGCGAGGGGGTGTGGATGGCAGGAGCGGACAGGCCGGCTTCACCGGTGGACCGATTGACGCGTTGGACCGATGTGCTGATCAGGATGAAGGCGGCTGGCTATGAACCTTGAGAACCTTGAACGCAGAAAAACCCCGCACTCCAGTGCGGGCGAGGAGGACAGGCAATGACGCTATTGACCCGATTGTGGCTCTGCGCACTGGCGGCGATGCTGCTGGCGTTGGCGGGCAGCTTCGTGGTGAGCATGCGCATGGCGCGTGATTACCAGGCGCAACAATTGTTCGCTCAGGCCAGTGACAGTGCAGCCTCCTTGGCCTTGTCCATGTCGCAGCAGAGCAAGGATGCTGCGATGCTGGAACTGCAGGTGCAGGCACTCTTCGACTCCGGTCACTTCGAGAGCATCGTGTTCAAGGGCGTAGACGGCAAAGTTCTGGTCGAGCGGCACAACACGGTCGAGCTCACCGATGCGCCGGGCTGGTTCATGGCGCTGTGGCCGCTGCATGCCGAGGCCGGACGAGCCCAGGTGTCGGATGGCTGGAAGCAGGCCGGTAGTGTTGAACTGCGTGCCAGCACGCGCTACGCCTACGGTGCGTTGTGGCAGGGCAGCATCAAGCTGGCGGTGACCCTGCTCGTCATTGGGCTGTCGCTGGGGCTCGTCATCAACCGTCTGATGCGCTGGCTACGAACGCCGCTTGAAGAGCTGGTGACACAGGCGCAGGCGATTGGCGAGCGGCGTTTCGTCGCCGTGCCCGAGTCTCAGGTGCCAGAGCTGCGGGTGGTGTCGCGCGCCATGAATGCCATGGTGGTGCGTTTGCAGGCCATGTTTGCCGAACAGGCCCAACGTATCGAGAGTCTGCGGACCGAGGCCCGGCAGGACAGCCTGAGCGGTTTGCCGAATCGCGATCACTTCATGGGCAACCTGCGCGAGCAGCTCGATGCCGACAAGGCGAGCTCGGATGGTGTGCTGCTGCTGGTACGCCTCAATGACCTCGCAGAATTCAATCACCGTCTTGGGCGTGAGCGCGGTGACGCGCTGGTGAAGGCCTGCGCGCGTATCGTGCAGTCGGCGGACTTGCCGGAATGCGAAGTGATCAGGGGGCGTCTTGGCGGCGCCGAGTTCGCGCTGTTGTTGCCTGACACGGTGATGGTGCGTGCCGCAGAGCTGGCTCACGTCATCTCGACGCAGCTCGAAGCCCTGGTGGGTGACGGCGTTGCCGAGCTGCATCCGGTCGCCACGATTGGCTGGACTGCTTATGAGCCCGGTGAGTCGGTTGCGACGGTCATGACACGCATTGACGCGGCTTTGCTGCAGGCGGGTACCGCTTCACCGCCGCTGGCGGGCCTGGCCATCGAACACAGCGCAGGTGTCATGTCCGGTGAGGACTGGCGGGCCACGGTCGAGCGTGCGCTGGCCAATCGCAGTTTCGAGCTGGTGGCATACCCCGTGGTGCGTACGGACGGCGCCTTGCTGCACGCTGAAGTCATGATGCGACTGGTGGCCGACGACGGGACGCGCGTGGTGGCAGGGCAGTTCGTGCCGGCCGTGCAACGTCAGGGGCGCCTTGCCGAACTGGACTTGCTGGCGCTTGATCTGGCGCTGGCCAGACTGGCGACACAAACAGGCGACGTGGCGGTCAATATCTCGCCATCCAGTCTGCAGAGCGAGGGCTTCATTGCAGCCTGCGATGTGCACCTTGCCCGCATCGGGGCGGAAGCTTCACGAGTGTGGCTGGAGGTATCGGAACGCATCCTTGTCGATGAGGCCGGGCTGAAGGCCCTGGCGCAGCTGAGCGAGGTAACGCACCGCCGCAGCTGCAAGCTGGGTATCGAGCACTTCGGTCGCTACTTCGCGGCCTTGCCGCGACTGCACGAGGTGCGTATCGACTACGTCAAGCTGGACGGTGCTTTCGTCAGTGGCGTCGATGGGCACGAAGGCAATCGTCGTTTTGTCAGTGCCGTCACGGGTATTGCAC
This sequence comes from Viridibacterium curvum, assembly GCF_039544165.1. Taxonomy (NCBI): domain Bacteria; kingdom Pseudomonadati; phylum Pseudomonadota; class Betaproteobacteria; order Rhodocyclales; family Rhodocyclaceae; genus Viridibacterium; species Viridibacterium curvum. The sequence goes on along the minus strand of NZ_BAABLD010000010.1, from coordinate 8,390 downwards.
GCAGCCTCGACATCGCCGTCATCGCCGAGCGTGTCGAGACCGAGACGGAATGGCAGGCGCTGGCGGCGCTGGAGATCTCGGGGCTGACCGGCCCTGCGGTGACGCGACGGGTGGCAGGGTGATCATCGACCCAGACTGCCCAGGTGGGCTGATATCCGGAAGTTGAATCCCGGGGGCTCGTAAGCTGCAATGCACCCGGTGGGCTGGCGGGGGACAACAGGTTTGAGGGTGCCCCCTGAGTTGCCTGGCGTGTGCCCTGACCTGCCACTACTGGCAGTTCATGCCGGCTGGCGCTCACCTCATTCGCTCGCGTTCAATTTCCATACGGAGGAATCGTCATGCTGTTCATCACGAATAGATTTCCGAAAGGCTCCATTCAGACCAGAGCAGGCAGGAAATTCGAGTTTGACCTGAAGAACAATGCGCCCAGCAACTCGGTGTTTTTCTGCAGGAGGAATGCGGACGGCAGCCTCACGGAGGTTGGCGGCATGAACTTCCTGTCGGAGCTGAAAGGCTCCAGTTACCGACAGATCCTGCTCTACATACACGGCTTCTCGAACCTGCCCGACAGCGTCTTCGAGGCTGCCGAGGAGTTTCAGGCCCTGTGTGATCAGCAGGACCCGAACGAGGTTCTGGTTGTCCCCATCATCTGGCCGTGCGACAACGATCTTGGCATCGTCCAGGACTACTGGGACGACCAGAAGTCTGCCGATGGCAGTGCCTACTCGCTGTCGCGGGCGTTAAGCCGGTTCCTGGAGTGGCGGGAGTCGAACCTGAATTCGCCTGGCACAGATCCCTGCCTGAAACGCATCAACGTCCTCGCTCACTCGATGGGCAACAGGGTACTCAGGGAGACGCTGTGCGCGTGGGATAGATACGATCTTGCCGACGGCGTGCCGCTCATTTTCCGCAATACCTTCCTTGTCGCGGCAGACATCGAGAATGAGTCCATCCATCGCACCGAGAGAGCAAAGCTGATTTGCGATGCGTCGAGGAACGTGGTGGTCTATTACGCTTCAGACGATCTGGCCCTGCGCGCCAGCAAGGCGGCGAACCTGAAGAACAAGATTGCATCCCGTCGCTTGGGGCACACTGGTCCGGAGAACATGGACATGACGCCCAAGAATGTTTACGTCGTGGACTGCGACGATGTGAACAATTCTTATGATGTTCCGAAGGGGCACTCGTACTTCCGGAGCGGGAAAGTGCAAGGCAAGCCTGGCCTGGTGTTCGAGCACATCTACGGATGTCTGAAAACGGGTCGCGTGTTCCCTGAGGACGAACAGCGGCGTTCGACGATCATTCGCGAGAGCTGATATCCGGGCGCAGAGAGAAAATGGCCGATACGCAAAACGTATCGGCCATTTTCTTTTTTGCTGGTCGATCAGTCCGTCTGCAGTTTGCCCTGCGTGAGCAGGGTCTGGATGATGGTCTGATCGTTGAGCGTGCCGCCCGACGTCAGATCCACACCCTGCAACACGATGCTCTGGTCGACGTAGGCGGCGTTGTAACCCGAGGTGAAGCCGCCGCTGCTGGAAATCTGGATGGTGGTGTTTCCGCCACTGGACTCGAAGTGCAGGAAGTTGCCCAGCGTTCCCGCAGCGGTACCCGTGTGATACTCCCCTTGCAGGAGATCCCGCAGGTCAAGTACGTCGCCGCCCGCTGCTGCTGTTGCGTTGTCGAAACTCTGGATGGTATCGACAGCCGGGGAACCGACTGCGCCACGATCAGCCAGCGTCCAGACGAAGGTGTCAGCCCCTGCGCCCCCTGTCATGGTGTCGTTGCCGCTGCCACCAGCCAGGCGATCATCTCCTGCGCCGCCGTCCAGTGTGTCATTTCCGTCCCCGCCAAAGAGACGATCGTTTCCGTCACCGCCAGAGAGCGAGTCGTTGCCTGTGCCTCCGGAGAGAAGGTCGTGGCCTGCACCACCGCTGAGTGTGTCATTGCCATCCAGGCCGAAGAGCTGGTCGTTGATGGCGGACCCGGTGAGTGTATTGGCCGAGCCGTCGCCCGCAACGAGGTTGTTGTAGGAGGTCAGCGTGAGCGTGGAGCTGGATGTGTCGCCGTCCGTGTCGGTCAGTGTGTAGCTGATCTCGACGGGGGCTACGACTGTTGTCGAGGTGTCTGCCAGCACGGATTGATAGCTGATGCTCGCGATGCGGGCTTCACCATCACTGGACGCCTGGATCGCGATGCTGCCGATGTTGCTGTAGTTTGACGGGATCGTGATGGTGGTCTCGGAAGTGCTGGCGAACGTACCCAACAGGTGGCCGTCGACCGCATAGATCTCATACGTCAGCGACGTACTGCCGCCCACCGATGTGCCGGAACCAAGGTTGCTGTTGGCCGCATTGAGCGTGATGGTGACGTTTTCGACGCCGCGAGGGTGCGTTGCATTGTCGAAGGTGAAGACGATGGTCTCCAGGTTGTCGACCTGTGTGCTGTCGGCTACGCCGTCTTCGTTCGACGACGTCAGCCCGCTACCTGTGACGCCTACACCACCGGCTGCGCCGGCTGTGTAGGTCACGCCGGCATTGGCATTCGTCTCGTCCAGCCCGGTGATGGTGAGACCGGCCGCAGCGGCAGGCGCGGCGGTGAGCGTCACGGTTGTCGCGGCAGCGAGCGGCGGGTTGGGCAGATTGGCTGTGGAGGGGGTGTAGCTGTAATAGCCGTCGCGGTTGAAGGTGAGCGTGCTGCCGTTCGATGCGTGCGTCCAGGTGAGCACGCCGGCCGCGGTGATGGTGTAGGTGCCGCCATTGGCCGAGCCGCTGGATGCAGCCGTCAGGTTATAGGTGGTCCCCTGGAAGACGATGCTGCTCACGCGTGCCCCGTCTGCCGCGGTGTCCGCGCCAGCTCCGAGTGCAGTGAAGTCGGTAGCCAGAGTACCCTCCGGCAAGCCGTCGTCAGTGCCAAGGCCAGTGACGACGTTGCCCGTGAAGCTGGTGCTGTTCGGCGTCAGGGTGTCGAAGTCAGGACGGGCGATGGGTTTGCCATCCACCACGGTGAAATTGAGATTCGCGCTGGGGGTGACGTCACCATCACTATCTTGCGCGATGAAGCTCATCGAGAAGGTGGTGCCACTTGAAGCGCTGCCACCTGCGTAATAGGTGTATTCGCCCGTCGCAAAATTGAAGTTGAGGGTGCCGTAGACAAAGCCGCGCGAGGCGCTCAGCGAAATGCTGTCACCCGTGATCGGCGATCCGGCAGGGAAGCCGCCAGTCCAGCTGATCTGGTTGGTCGCGCTGTTGTAGGTGAAGGTGACATTGGTGTCAGGACTGCCGTTGGCGTTCGTGTCCAGTTGCAGTGTGATGCTCTGCACCCAGCCATCATCAGCGCCGAGCGCGCTGCCCACGCTGCTGCTGCCACCCACCACGCTGCCGCCGTATGCGGTCGGCACCGAGCTGGTCAGGGTGGCCGAGAGGTCGTTCAGGTCAGGCACGATGATCGCGCTGTCACGCGTTCCGCTGGCGTCGGCATCCACGTTGTGGATGGTGTTGAGCGCGGTGCTGGCGGTGATGCCGCCGCCCACCCCGATGGCATAAGATTTGATGCTGTTGGTACTCGTGAAGGTGTCCCACGCCGTAGTCGCTGTCGTAGTGTTGCCCGCGGTCGGTGCGCCATCCGATATGAAGTACGCAATGTCCTGTGCGGTAGCGCTCGGCGTGCCGAAGGCGGTCGTGGCTGCCGTCAGGGCGTTCTCGTAGTTGGTGCCGCCCGTTGGCGAGACCGTGATGGCGTTGATGGCGGCGATCAGTGCGGCCTTGTCCGTATAGGCCGTGTTGCCATTGAGGATGGTGGCGGTCGGGCCAAAGGTAACGACTTTGACCGATACAGTGGATGCCTGGTCGAAATACGCGCTGACCAGTTCCACCATGGCGGCCTTCGCCAATGTCAGGCGATCACTGACCGACACCGTGCCGTCGGCGTTCTCGCTCTGCAATTGACCGCCGGCCTCAACCAGTGTCATCGAGCGTGAGATATCGAGCACGAGCACGATGTTGTAGACCGGCATCACCGCCTCGGCGACTTCGATGGACTTGTCGTAGGCGATAGGGCGGTCATCCATGATGGTGACCTGGACATTGCCTGTGCCCGTGTTCGTTACGTAGGCGATGTTCGATGTGATGCTGTTGTTGTTGGCGGTAGCGCTATTGTTGACGTTGTCATTGAGCTGGTAGGTGTAGTCGCCCAGACCGGTGCCTGAGACGTCGACGGTGAGCACACCGGCATTCACGCCGCCCACGACATGCTGCACGCCGATGTAACCGGTACGACTGTCGAGGTCGCCTGCGCCGCCATCGGTGACGCCGCCGACGCTCGTGATCGAGGTGGCGCCCGGATCATTCGTGAGCAGATTGCCGCTGAATGTTGTCGTGCCACCACCAGTGCCGCCGGTCAGGGCGCTCTCGTTAACGGTCACGAGGTCATCGCGCGTGGCGTAGGTAGTGATCGAGACCGTTGCCGTGCTGGTCTGGCCGTCGTCATCGGTCAGCGTGTAGGTGAAGCTGCCATTGCCCGCAGCGCTTGGCGTGAAGGTGTAGGTGCCATTGCCGTTATTCACGAGCGTTCCACCCGTCACACTGCCCGTGCCCGAAATGGCGGCGTGGTCGCGCAGCGTGTCGTTACCGAGCAGTTGCGCTGCAGTCAAAGTGATCGGCGATCCCAGCAAAGTGACAAAGTTGTCTGCCACGGCAAGGGGGGCTCCGTCATTCACGGCTGTCACGTTGATTGTGGCTGTAGCCGGCGTGGAGTCGGTTGCGCCGCTGTTGTCGCGCGCCGAATACTGGAAGCTGGTCGAGCCATTCCAGTCCGTGCTGGGGCGGAAATAGACCGGGCCTGTCACCAGACTGCCAGCCGTGATCGCTGTCGTGCCCGCAGCGTCGCTGTACAGCGTGCCGTTTGCGGGCAAGGTATTGATGACGTATCCGGTGACGGTGCCGTCCACATCCGTGCCTGCCAGGGTGACCGTGATCAGGGTGTCTTCATTGCCTGTCGCGGTGATGTTGGTCGTTTCCGGCGGGTCATTCACGGCGATGACATTGACGGTTGTCGTTCCCAGATTGCTGGTATGACCCTGATCGTCGGTGACCTGAACCGTGATGGTGCGTGGCGTGGTGCTCGGTGCATCGCTGCTGTTTGTGAACGTGATGTTCTGGATACGCTGGATGTACTGCGCGAGTGTGGCGGATCCGGACAGCGTGATGGTCACCGAACCTGTCAGGTTGTTCGCGTTGACCGAAATGCCGGCGATGTCGGTGCCCAGATTGAGCGAGTCGCCCGTCTGACGATTTGTCAGGATGATGGTCGCACCCGTGAGTACCGTGCTGTCCGCATCGGTAATCGTCATGTCGGCATCTGCAATCGATACACCTGCGCCGGCGGTGTTTTCCGTGAAACTGGTGATGTAGTTCGCGCCTGTTGCGGTGCTGGAGTTATTTGCATCCAGATCGAGAACCGGCGGAGCGTCGTTGTCGAGGATGGACGTCGTGACCGATGCGGTGCCCAGTGTGGCATTACTCGGAGCAGAGAGTGTGATCGTGAAATTCTCGGTCGACTCGATCGTCGTATCGTTGGTGATCGGAACTGTAACCGTCAGCGAAGTTGTGCCCGCCGGGAACGTCAGTGTTCCCGTGGTCGCCGAATAGTCGCTGCCTGCTGTCGCAGTACCGTTGCTGGTTGCGTAACTGACGGTGACAGTCTGTCCCGAAGCGGCCGATAGCGCCACGGTGTAGGTCGCGGTGCCTGCTGCTTCATTGACGCTGGCGGGGCCGGTGATCGACACCGTAGGTGTGGGGTCATCGTCGACGATGGTGCCCGTACCTGAGGTGCTGCCCACCGTCAGCGTATAGGTTTCATTGGTCTCGTCGAGGGCGTCTGCCGTCGTCGGCACAGTGACCGTAAAGCTGGTGACGCCTGCTGGCACGGTGATGACGCCGCCAGAGATGGTCACGCCATTGCTGAACGCGGCATTGGTGAGAGCCGAGGTGTAGTCGACGCCACCGGCAGTGGCAGTGCCACCACCGAGGCTCAGAGCGTAGGTCGTTGCGACCGACGATGCGTTCGACAGCGTGACGGTGTGTACGATGTTCGAAGCTTCGGTAGCGGAGTTCGACGATACCGAGGCGATGGTTGGCGCAGCATCGTCGTCGAGAATGGTGCCCGTGCCGGTAACGCCACCGACAGTCAGCGGCACGGTCTCGTCCGGCTCGTCCGTCGTATCCGAAACCGTCGGCACGGTGATCGTGAAGCTCGTGACACCGGCCGGAATCGTCAGCACGCCTGCTGCAAGCGTGACGCCATTGCTGAAAGTTGGCGAAGCGGTGTAGTCGGTGCCCGAGGTTGCCGTTCCGGTACCGAAATTGAACGGGAACGTAATGCTCGACGACGAAGCGTTGGTAAGTGCGACCGTGTAGACCAGGTTCGAGCCTTCGGTTGCACTCGGCGACGACACACTCTGTATCGTCGGCGCAGCATCGTCGTCGTTGATCGTACCGGTGCCGGATGCGGCGCCCACGGTCAGCGTATAGGTTTCGTTCGGCTCGTCGATGGTGTCAGCCGTGGTGGGGACAGTGACAGTGAAGCTTGTGACACCAGCAGGCACGGTGATCGTGCCGCCGGAGATCGTCACGCCATTCGAGAACGAGGCGTTGGTCAGGGCGGAGGTGTAGTCGACGCCACCGCCTGTTGCGGTACCGCCCCCAAGGCTCAGCGCATAGGTCGTTGCGACCGACGACGCATTCGAGAGCGTCACGGTGTGAACGATGCTCGATGCTTCAGTGGCGCTGTTGCTGGTAACCGAGGCAATCGTCGGAGCGGCGTCGTCATCCAGGATGGTGCCTGTGCCGGTGACACCGCCAACCGTGATTGGCACGGTTTCATCCGGTTCGTCGGTCGTGTCGTTGATGGTCGGAACCGTGATGGTGAAGCTCGTGACACCGGCCGGGATCGTCAGCACGCCTGCAGCAAGCGTGACGCCATTCGAGAAGGTGGGTGATGCCGTGTAGTCGGTGCCCGACGTTGCGGTGCCAGCGCCGAAGCTGAACGGGAAGGTGATGGTTGAAGACGAAGCGTTGGTGAGCGCTACCGTGTAGACGAGGTTGTTGCCCTCGGTCGTGCTCGGCGAGGAGACGCTTTGCACGGTCGGTGCGGCATCGTCATCGTTGATCGTACCGGTGCCAGCCGTGCCACCTACGGTCAGGGTATAGGTTTCGTTCGGCTCGTCGATGGTGTCAGCCGTGGTGGGGACAGTGACAGTGAAGCTCGTGACCCCTGCCGGCACAGTGATCGTGCCACCCGAGATCGTCACGCCATTCGAGAACGAGGCGTTGGTCAGGGCGGACGTGTAGTCGGTATCGCCGCCGGTTGCCGTGACATCGGCGAGCGACAGGGTGTAAGTGGTGGCGCTGCTCGATGCATTGCTCAGCGTCACGGTGTGAACGATGTTTGACGCTTCAGTGGCGCTGTTGCTGGTAACCGAGGCAATCGTCGGCGCGGCATCGTCATCGTTGATCGTACCGGTGCCAGATGCGGCGCCCACGGTCAGCGTATAGGTTTCGTTCGGCTCATCGATGGTGTCAGCTGTGGTGGGGACAGTGACAGTGAAGCTCGTGACACCAGCAGGCACGGTGATCGTGCCGCCGGAGATCGTCACGCCATTCGAGAACGAGGCGTTGGTCAGGGCGGAGGTGTAGTCGACGCCACCGCCTGTTGCGGTACCGCCCCCAAGGCTCAGCGCATAGGTCGTTGCGACCGACGACGCATTCGAGAGCGTCACGGTGTGAACGATGCTCGATGCTTCAGTAGCGCTGTTGCTGGTAACCGTAGCAATCGTCGGCGCTGCATCGTCATCCAGGATGATGCCTGTGCCGGTGACGCCGCCAACCGTGATTGGCACGGTTTCATCCGGTTCGTCGGTCGTGTCGTTGATGGTCGGAACCGTGATGGTGAAGCTCGTGACACCGGCCGGGATCGTCAGCACGCCTGCAGCAAGCGTGACGCCATTCGAGAAGGTGGGTGATGCCGTGTAGTCGGTGCCCGACGTTGCGGTGCCAGCGCCGAAGCTGAACGGGAAGGTGATGGTTGAAGACGAAGCGTTGGTGAGCGCGACCGTGTAGACGAGGTTGTTGCCCTCGGTCGTGCTCGGTGAGGAGACGCTTTGCACGGTCGGCGCGGCATCGTCATCGTTGATCGTACCGGTGCCAGCCGTGCCACCTACGGTCAGGGTATAGGTTTCATTCGGCTCGTCGATGGTGTCAGCCGTGGTGGGGACAGTGACAGTGAAGCTCGTGACCCCTGCCGGCACGGTGATCGTGCCGCCAGAGATCGTCACGCCATTGCTGAAGGCGGCGCTGGTGAGCGTGGACGTGTAGTCGGTACCACCGCCCGTGGCG
>NZ_BAABLD010000009.1:0-1414 GCF_039544165.1 Viridibacterium curvum | reverse complement strand
CGGCGCGACGATCACGATAAGCGCCAACTTTGTTTCGGGCGAAGACGTCCTGGCGTTCACCAACCAGCTGGGCATCACGGGTTCGTGGAACGCCACCACCGGCGTACTGACTCTCAGCGGCACAACGACCGTCGCCAACTACCAGACCGCGCTGCGCTCCATCACCTACCAGAACACATCCGACAACCCGAGTACCAGCACGCGCACGGTCACCTTCACCGTCAATGATGGCAGCACTACAGGCAGTAATACGCGAGCCATCAGTGTCGCTGCGGTCAACGACGCGCCGGTCGTCACGACGACTGGCACCACGCTGAGCTACACCGAGAACGCCGCAGCGACGGTCATCGACAGCGCGCTGACGATCACCGACGCCGACACCACCAACATGACCGGCGCGACGATCACGATCAGCAGCAACTACAGCTCATCGCAGGACGTGCTGGCCTTCACCAACCAGCTGGGCATCACGGGTTCGTGGAACGCCACCACCGGCGTACTGACTCTCAGCGGCACAACGACCGTCGCGAACTACCAGACCGCGCTGCGCTCCATCACCTACCAGAACACCTCGGACAACCCGAGTACCAGCACACGCACCGTCACCTTCACGGTGAATGATGGTTCGACGACGGGCAGCAACACACGCAACATCAGCGTTACTGCCGTCAACGACGCGCCGGTCGTGACAACGACGGGCAGCACGCTGGCCTATACGGAAAACGACTCTGCTACGGTCATCGACTCGGCACTCACGGTGACAGATGCCGACACGACCAACATGACCGGCGCCACGGTCACGATAAGCGCCAACTTTGCTTCAGGCGAAGACGTCCTGGCTTTCAACAACCAGCTGGGCATAACGGGTTCGTGGAACGCCAGCACAGGCGTGCTGACCCTCAGCGGTACGACTACCGTCGCCAACTACCAGACCGCGCTGCGCTCGATCACCTACCAGAACACATCCGACAACCCGAGTACCAGCACGCGCACGGTCACCTTCACCGTCAATGATGGCAGCACTACAGGCAGTAATACGCGAGCCATCAGTGTCGCTGCGGTCAACGACGCGCCGGTCGTCACGACGACGGGCACCACGCTGAGCTACACCGAGAACGCTGCCGCAACGGTCATCGACAGCGCANACATGACCGGCGCGACGATCACGATCAGCAGCAACTACAGCTCATCGCAGGACGTGCTGGCCTTCACCAACCAGCTGGGCATCACGGGTTCGTGGAACGCCACCACCGGCGTGCTGACACTCAGCGGCACCACAACCGTCGCCAACTACCAGACCGCGCTGCGTTCCATCACCTACCAGAACACCTCGGACAACCCGAGCACCAGCACACGCACCGTCACCTTCACGGTCAATGATGGTTCGACGACGGGCAGCAACACACGCAACATC
>NZ_BAABLD010000008.1:0-1273606 GCF_039544165.1 Viridibacterium curvum | reverse complement strand
TTTTCCTTGAGGCGGCTCTGCGGAAAAACCTAGATTAGCCCCCTGCCTCTCTGAAACACAGACTGCGATGTACCCCCGGTGACGGCACACTTCGGTAGCCGTCCCCACCCCCGAGGGGGTTGCGGTTTTTCCTTGCGGTGGCTCGCCGGAAAACCTTGACGCGCCCTCTGTGCACCCTGCTGAAACAGGCACGCCACGCGCATCGCAACCCTTCCTGAAAGGCTGCGCAGCCGAATCTTCCTCTCCGCACTGCAGCATCAGCTGACACGGTCCGCCCCGGTAAACGCTCACCCTCCCGAACGGCGCCACCACATGCCCGTCATACGGCTATTCCTACTTGCGCTCAGCGCGTGCAGTCGCCACACTGAGTTACCGTCCCACGGAGCGAAACCATGAGCACGACCGTCAAGGAAATCCTCGCCGGCAAGTCGGCAGAAATTCTCGGTGTCACACCTGCGACCACCGTCTTTGAAGCGCTGGAACTCATGGCCAAGGCCGACATCAGCGCAGTACTGGTTCTCGAATCCGAACGCCTCGTCGGCATCTTCACCGAGCGCGACTACGCCCGCAAAGTCGCGCTGCGCGGCAAGTCCTCGCGCGACCTCAAGATCGGCGATGTCATGACACAAAACCTGCTGACCATCTCGCCCAGCCAGAACGTCGACGACATCATGAGCATCATGACCGAGAACCGCTTCCGCCACCTTCCGGTTGTCGAACGCGGCAAGCTCGTCGGCATCGTCACCATCGGCGACGCAGTCAAGGCCGTCATGGAAGAGCAGCGCAAGACCATCGAACAACTGTCCAGTTACATCTCAGGCGAGATGTCGATCTGACGCCTGGGTGGCGACGCCAAACACGGCATCCATCAGGAAGTCTTCCTTGCGTGCGTGCTGCGTCAGCAAGCTGCGCAGCCGCACCGACTCATTGAGATAGCTCACCACGTCGCACACTGCGATGGCGCCGCCCATGTGATCCATCATCGCATTCATGCGCTGATGTTCGCGGCGCATGATGGCAGTGGATGTTGCATTGACATAAGCCTGTCGCTCAAAGGCTGGAAACAGCTCCTCTTCCTCGGCCTCGAAGTGCGCACGCATCGAGGTGCGCAAGCGACCATAAGTCGTCTCCGCCTCCGGCCAAGCCTCGCGCTGCACGAAACTATCCAGACTCATCAGCAGGTCGTCGCAACGACGATGCATGTCCTCAAGCAGTTCTTGTGCTTCCATCTGACCCTCCTTTTGGCTCATTGCCTTCTTGACCCGCCCCGCGGGGCCGGAACTCCGAAATCCAGCCAGCCCATTCTGCGCGTCAGGAAAAGCCGCGATTTGAGACAGATCAGGGAGCGCTTCGGCGATAATTCCCCTGTTTCTGCCGCCAAAACTCCGCAACATGAATACTTCACGCCCTGAACGCGCCGTTGTTCTGCTCTCCGGCGGTCTCGACTCCGCCACCTGCCTTGCCATTGCCCGCGACGCCGGTTACGAGACCTACGCCCTCTCCGTCGCCTACGGCCAGCGCCACGCTGCCGAGCTGCAGGCCGCCGAGCGCGTTGCCGCAGCCCTGGGTGCGCGCGAGCACCGCGTCGCTCACGTCGACCTGGGCCAGTTCGGTGGCTCGGCCCTCACCGATGCCAGCATCGCCGTGCCCACCGACGGCGTGCAGCCCGGCATCCCCGTCACCTACGTACCGGCGCGCAACACCGTCATGCTGTCGCTTGCGCTGGGCTGGGCCGAGGTGCTGCAGGCACAGCACATCTACGTCGGCGTGAATGCCGTCGACTACTCCGGCTACCCCGACTGCCGCCCCGAGTTCGTTGCCGCTTTCGAGAAGCTGGCCCAGCTCGCCACCAAGGTCGGCATCGAAGGCCTGCCCCTGCAGGTGCACGCTCCGCTGATCTCGCTCAGCAAGGCCGGCATCATCCAGCTCGGCTCCAGGCTCGGCGTTGACTACGGCATTACGGTTTCGTGCTACCAGGCTGACGACGACGGTCGGGCCTGTGGCAAGTGCGATGCCTGCAGGCTGCGTAGCGCAGGTTTCGTGGAAGCTGGACTGTCCGATCCCACGCGCTACAAGCCGTGATTTTTGTCACTTTTATCGTTGTCGTTGTTTTTTACAGTCGCCAGGAATTTTCAAGTTATTGATTTTGAATTTGTTTTTCGATGATGCCCGTCGTTGGCGTGAATTAATTAACACTATCGACTTCTGTTGTCGCGATTACTTTCTTACACAGCTTCGGAAGTTTCGCAGGACAGCCGCCCAACCATCTGATTAGTAACGGATTTCTAATCTGGCACCCTCTTTGCTGAGATGGCTTCGGGTTCAGCACTTACGCCCTGAACCACCAACTCTCAAAGGGATGAACAACATGAACAAGATGTCGCAACTCGCAGCGACCGCACTGATCGCGACCGGAGCCCTGCTCACGACACCCGCACAAGCTACCGCGATCGAATGGAGCATCTCCGGTCCGGGCACCACGAGCGCAACCCAGGTCGATGCTGACACCTGGAGCATGCATTACGACCAGCCGGGATACGGCGTCACCCGCGTCTGGACGGTCAGCGGTGTCGCTGACAGCGCTGGCGACTACGCCATTGATTACATCTTCAGCGGCTTTCACTCCTGGTACATGGCACAAGCCAGCCTGACCGCATCGCAAACGGGTGGCCCGAGCACGGCCCTGCTGCCGAACAGCGGTGTCAGCGGCGGCTTCAATGTCAGCGGCAGCTACACCTTCGCAGGCGTCAGCGCTGGCGACGTTCTGAGCTTCACGATCACCGGTTACAACTGGGACTCGTCCGCCATCATCGTCGGCGACCTGGTGCTCGATCAGACCAGCGAAATCCCCGAGCCCGCTGGCCTCGCGCTGGCTGCACTGGGCCTCACTGGCCTGGCCGCTTCGCGTCGCCGCCGCGCAGCCTGATTCGGCCCTGCGCAACAAACAAAAAGGACAGCCTCGGCTGTCCTTTTTGTTGCGCTCATCCGCTGTGTTCAGGCATCGATCTTCAACACCGTGTGGTGCGCAATCATCCACTCCTCGTTGGTCGGCAGCACCGCCGCCAGCACGCGACTGCCGGGCTTGCTGATCAGCATGGCCTTGCCACGCTGGCTGTTGGCTTCCGCATCGACTTCCAGCCCCAGCCAGGCGAGATAGCCAAGGATGCGTGCGCGCACATTGCAGGCGTTCTCGCCGATACCACCGGTGAACACCACGGCATCCAGTCCACCCGCCGCGACTGCGAGGCTGCCGATCTCGCGCGCAGCGCGATAGCAGAACAGGTCGATAGCCTCTTTCGCCTCGGGCGCGTCGCTGGCTTCCAGCGTGCGCATGTCCTGGCTGATGCCGGAGACGCCCAGCAGCCCCGATTCCTTGTAGAGGAAGTTCGTCAGCTTCTTGCTGTCGTAGCCATGCTGATCGATGAGGTACAGCAGCACGCCCGGGTCCAGCGCACCGGTACGCGTCCCCATCATCAGACCGTCCACTGCGGTGAAGCCCATGGTCGTGCCGATACTCTTGCCATCACGCAGCGCGGCCATCGAAGCGCCGTTGCCGAGGTGGGCGATGACGACCGCGCCCTTGGCCTTGTCGCCCAGCAGCTTGGGCATTTCGCGCGACACGTATTCGTACGACGAACCGTGGAAACCATAGCGCTTCACGCCTTCAGCCGAAATGGCGCGCGGAATCGCGAAGGCCTCAGCCAGCGGGCTCTGCGTGCGGTGGAACGCCGTGTCGAAGCAAGCTACCTGCGGCAGCGTCGGGAAGCGCTTCATGAGAGCCTTCACCGGGCGCAGGTTGTGCGACTGGTGCAGCGGAGCAAGTGCGCACAGCGCATCAAGCTTGGCGAGCACTTCGGCATCGAGACGCACTGGCGCCGAGAATTCCGAACCACCGTGCACGACGCGATGGCCCACACCGACAAGCTCGATGTCCTGCGTGCCCAGCCAGGCCAGCACGGCATCCAGCGAGATCTGGTGCTGCTCTTCAAGGCTTGAACCGGCCGGTGCGGAGATGCGCTGGTCAAGACAGACCGCATCGTTCGCATCACGCAGCTTGAACTGTGCGTCGGCGCCGATGCCATCAATCTGGCCGCGGAACAGGGACTGCGCACCTTCGATCAGCGGCAGACCGAACAACGCAAACTTCAGGCTCGACGAACCTGCATTCACCACCAACAACGCTTTCATGAAACCCCCAAAAAATACGGAACTACAGGTCAACCTTCAAAAGCACATCATTGCCGCGAAAGCGCAAATCCAGTAACGCTTCATCGCGGCGAAACGACGCTGGATTCCCGCCTTCGCGGGAATGACAAATCGTGGTCAGGGGGCCCCCTCGCCCTTCTTCGCCACCAGTCGTTTGACGATGGCGCAGGACGCCGAACGCGCCTCGGCGCGATCTGCCCGGCTGGTCAGAACGATGGGCACGCGCGCACCCAACACCACGCCGGCCAGCAAGGCGCCGGCAAAGTACTCCAGTTGCTTGCCCAGCATGTTGCCCGATTCCAGGTCAGGCACGACCAGAATGTCAGCGCGCCCTGCCACGTCCGACTCGATGCCTTTGGTGCGGGCCGCGAACTCTGAAATCGCATTGTCGAAAGCCAGCGGCCCGTCCAGCAAACCGCCCTTGATCTGGCCGCGATCCGCCATCTTGCACAGCGCGGCGGCATCCAGCGTGGAAGGGATCTTGGCATTGACGGTCTCGACCGCCGACAGGATTGCCACGCGCGGCATGGCGATGCCGATTGCATGCGCGAGGTCGATCGCGTTCTGCACGATCGACACCTTGGTCTCCAGATCGGGCTGGATGTTGATTGCCGCATCCGTCACCAGCAGGGTGCGCGGGTAACGCGGCACATCGGCGACATACACATGGCTGATGCGCCGCCCGGTGCGGATGCCGGTGTCGCGGTCCACCACGGCCGCCATGAATTCATCGGTATGCAGGCTGCCTTTCATCAAGGCATCGACCTGGCCGGCACGCGCCAGCGCAACGGCCCTCTCGGCGGATTCGGTAGAGTGCTCGGTCGCCACCAACTCGCAGCCATCAAGGCTACTGCCCAGTGACTCGGCAAGCCTGCGGATACGTCCCTCCGGCCCTACCAGCACGGGCACGATCAGTCCCTCGTCGCGCGCCAGCAATGCACCCTTGAGCGACTCCTCATCGCAGGGATGCGCCACCGCCACGCGCACCGCGGGCAAGCCTTCTGCTGCATCAATCACCTTCTCGTAGCGGCGCTGGCGATCAGTGACCATCACCTCGGGCAAACTCGCCCGCGGACGCCGCACTTTCTCAGTCGGCGCAGCCACCACCGCTTCACCCCGCGCCACCACGCTGCCCTGCTGGTTACTCACCACGCAGCCGATACGCAGATGCTTGGTGGTCGGCAGCTTCTTGAGGCACGTGAGCGTCACGGTCAGCGTGTCGCCCACATGCACACCAGACTCGAAATCCAGGTTCTGGCTGACATAGACAGTGCCCGGCCCCGGAAACTCGTTGCCCAGCAAAGCCGAGATGAGCGCGCCGGAGAGCATGCCGTGCGCCACGATCTCGCCGAACGCGTTGTCACGCGCCCAGTCGTCGTCCAGGTGGGACGGATTGACATCACCCGACACCACGGCAAACAGCTGGATGTCTTCGCGCCGCACGGTGCGCGTCAGGCGCGCCGAATCACCGACCTTGATCTCGTCGAAGGTGATGTTTTCCAACAGGTCGGGCGTCTCGTCAGCTTCCGTACTCATCAGGGTTCTCCCGAGTGTTGATACATCTTAGCTATCGGACAGCCGGGTTTTCATGACGCCGATCAAGCATGCCGTACATTCCGACCTCGCCAGCGCGGCGTACAAGGTGAGCCTGACCGGAATGCTAGAATCGCCCTGAAAGTCGCGCCCAGCGGGCTTTTTACCCACTTTCCCGAAGGACTTCCATGCAGGTCATCATCCTCGCCGCCGGTCAGGGCAAGCGCATGCGTTCGCGTCTGCCCAAGGTGCTCCAGCCGATTGCCGCCAAAGCCATGCTGCGCCATGTCATCGACACCGCCCGCCAGCTCGCACCGCAGAAGATCTGTGTGGTCTACGGCCATGGCGGCGATCAGGTGCGCGCCGCCATCACCGATCCCGACCTCGCATGGGCCGAACAGGCGCAGCAGCTGGGTACTGGCCACGCCGTGCAACAGGCCATGCCCGCCATCACCGGCGACGGTGCGGCACTGATCCTCTACGGCGACGTGCCGCTGACGCGCGTCGAGACGCTCAAGGATCTGGTCACGACCAGCGCCGGCGAACGCGTCGCTCTGCTCACCGTCAATATGGACGATCCCAAGGGCTATGGTCGCATCATCCGCGGCGCCGATGGCAGCGTGCAAAGCATCGTTGAAGAGAAAGACGCCACGCCCGAACAGCGCCTGGTGCAGGAAGTGAACACCGGCATCCTCTGCGTGCCCGTCGCAAAGTTGCGCGACTGGCTGTCGCGCCTGTCGAACAACAACGCGCAAGGCGAGTACTACCTCACCGACATCATCGCCATGGCCGTTGCCGACGGCGTCGAAGTCGCCGCGCGCCAGCCCGCCGCCGTGTGGGAAACGCTGGGCGTCAACAACAAGCTGCAGCTCGCCGAACTCGAACGCATCCACCAGCGCAACATCGCCAACGCGCTGATGGAGAACGGCGTGACCCTCATCGACCCCGCACGCATCGACGTGCGCGGCGAGCTGGTCTGCGAGCCGGATGTCGAGATCGACGTCGGCTGCGTCTTCGAAGGCAAGGTCACGCTGGGCGAAGGCGTGAAGATCGGCGCGCACTGCGTGCTGAAGAACGTCACCGTTGCCGCCGGCACCGAGCTCTCGCCGTTCTGTCACATCGAGAATGCCGACATCGGCATCGACTGCACGATCGGCCCCTTCGCACGCATCCGCCCCGGCACGAAGCTGGGTGAGGACGTACACATCGGCAACTTTGTCGAAGTAAAGAACAGCCAGATCGCCGCCGGCAGCAAGGCCGGGCACCTCGCCTATCTGGGTGATGCCGACGTGGGCAGCAAGGTGAACATTGGCGCAGGCGTCATCACCGCCAACTACGACGGCGCCAACAAGTTCCGCACCACCATCGAAGACGAAGCCTTCATCGGCTCCGACACACAGCTGATCGCACCCGTCACCGTCGGCAAGGGCGCCACCATTGCCGCCGGCACCACGCTCACCGCCAACGCACCAGCCGGCGAGCTGACACTCTCACGTACGCGCCAGAACACCGTTCCCGGCTGGAAGCGCCCCGTCAAGAAACAGGGCTGATCTCAGGCCATGAGTGAAGCAGGCAGGGCAGAAGGCCGCGCCAATGAACGCAAACGCGTGCACTGGCGTGCGCTCATCCTTCTGCCCGACTGGCAGGCGATTCCAACCAGCATCGTCAATATCTCGGAATCCGGCACCTGCATCATTTCGCCGGACACCCGGCCTGCAGGCGCAATGATGCAGATCGTGCTGTTTGTCCCCGACCTCAAACATGACGGTCGTGTCATGCCCTGGCTGCTGAAGATGAAGGTCGCTTACTCCGTACTCTCTGGCAGCGGCTTTCAACTCGGCGCACAGTTCCTGCAGCCCGAAGCTGCCGCCGTCGAACACATCCGCGCCGCCATGCGGCGCTGAACCCACGCAACAGGACCCGCATGGACGATCAACAACCCTCACATCAGCTCACCATGACCGTGCTGATGACGCCCGACATGGCGAACTTTTCCGGCAACGTGCACGGCGGCGCCGTACTCAAACTGCTCGACCAGGTCGCCTACGCCTGCGCCAGCCGCTACGCGGGCGGCTACGTCGTCACCATGTCGGTTGACCAGGTCACCTTCCGCCAGCCCATCCACGTCGGCGAGCTCGTAACCTTCCTCGCCTCGGTGAACTTCACCGGCAACACCTCGATGGAAATCGGCGTCAAGGTCGTCACCGAAAACATCCAGAACCGTAGCGTGCGCCACGCCAACAGCTGCTTCTTCACGATGGTCGCGGTGGATGAAAACGGCAAGGGCAAGAGAGTGCCGCCGCTGGAACCGCAGACACCCGACGAAATGCGCCGTCACGCCTCAGCCAAGGTACGACGCGAGCTACGTCAGGAGATGGAGCGCCGCCAGCGTGAAATCCACGAAGCAATGCGACGCGCGGCAAATTCCGGCTCGGCGCCGATGTGACCTTGGGTGCCTTCGCATGACGGATATCGATGGAAATGAAGTGAATGTTGGAGATACGGTTACCGTTCTCGCCATCAGGGACAACATTCAAAAATCACTTGCCGCAGATGAAAAGCCGCACGTCATGGCGATGCTTGGGAACAGCTATGAAATTGACGAGTTCGTCAATGACGGTACGCAAGTCAGCCTGACCATATGCATTCAAGAGCCGCAGGGCTGCATGTTTTGTGGCTTATACCTGTTCCCGCACGAATTCAGGCTTGTCTCAAAAAGCCCATAAAACTCGCGACGCTGCGATAAGCGGCTGACAGACGCGTGGGCACACCGTGCCCACCCTACGCGGACTATTCTCCGAGATACGCGCTACGCACCTTCGGATCGTGCAGCAACTCCTGCCCTGTACCGCGCAGGGTGATCAATCCCCCCTCCATCACGCAGGCGCGCTGGGCAAACTGCAGCGCGAGGTTGGCGTTCTGCTCGACCAGAAGCACGGCCACGCCTTCCTTCACGATGGACTGCACGACTTCGAAGATCTTCTCGACGAACAGCGGGGCGAGACCCATCGAGGGTTCGTCGAGCAGTAGCAACCTGGGGCGCGACAACAGCGCGCGGCCGATGGCGAGCATCTGCTGCTCACCGCCTGACAGCGTGCCGGCGACCTGGAAGAGGCGTTCCTTCACACGCGGCAGCAGCTCGAAGATGCGCTGCATGTCGGCCTCGACGCCGGCCTTGTCATGCCGCGTGTAAGCGCCCATCTGCAGGTTCTCTTCGACGGTCAGTCGTGTGAAGATGCCACGCCCTTCCGGCACCAACGCGAGACCGCGGCGCAGGCGCAAGTGAGCAGGCAGTGTCTCGATATGCTCACCGGCGTAGCTCAGCTCGCCACCGGCGATGGGCAACACGCCGGCAATGGCGTTCAGCGTGGTGGTCTTGCCAGCGCCATTGGCACCGATCAGCGACACCAGTTCGCCCGGTTCGATGGCGAGATCGATGCCCTTGACCGCATTGATCTGGCCGTAGGACACACGCAGACCGGAGAGCTGCAGAATGGGGGCGCGCATGGGGGTCTTCACCTCAGGCTGCATGGTGCGAGCTCCCCAGGTAGGCTTCCTGCACCGCGGGGTCGCGCTGCACCGTTGCTGGCACATCCTCGGCGATCTTCTGGCCGAAGTTCAGCACGGCAACGCGATCGCAGAGCCCCATGACGAGCTTCACGTCGTGTTCGATAAGCATCACGCTCACGCCGCCGCCACGGATCTTCTCGATCAGCGTGCGCAGCTGCGCCGTCTCGGTGGCGTTCATGCCTGCAGCCGGCTCGTCGAGGGCGAGCAGCTTCGGCCCTGTCGCCAACGCGCGCGCGATCTCCAGCCGGCGCTGGTCGCCGTAGGAGAGATTCTTCGACACGGTATCGGCGAAGCGCTCGATGCCTACGTAGCGCAACCACTCCAACGCACGCTGCGTCGTGGCCTGCTCTTCGTCCCGCACCTTGCGCGTCTGGAACAGCACGCCGAACAAGCCGGCATGCGTACGTGCATGCTGACCGACCATCACGTTCTCCAGCGCAGTCAGATCGCGAAACAGGCGAATGTTCTGAAAGGTGCGCGCAATGCCCCGCTGTACCACCTCGTGCGGCATGCCGGCAGGCAAAGCGGAACCGGCGAACAGGAACTCGCCGCTGTCGGCAGTGTAGGCACCGCTGAGCACATTGAAGAAGGTTGTCTTGCCAGCACCGTTGGGGCCGATGAGACCGTAGATTTCGCCTTCGCGGATCGACAGCGACACGTCCTGCAGCGCCTGCACGCCGCCGAAGCGCTTGCTGATGTTGCGGGCTTCGAGCAGAAGACTCATGCCACCGTCCCCTTGTTCATCGCGTCCTGGTTGATCAGCTCCGGCTTCGAGTAACGCGAATGCGCCGGGATCAGCCCCACCGGTCGCAGCAGCATCATGAAGATCAGCGCCAGGGCGTGCACCAGCATGCGCAGGATTTCCGGATCAAGAATCGTCTTGCCGAACAGCGCCTGCTGCATCGGGATCGCATAGCTGCGCAACGCCTCGGGCAGCCACGCGAGGATCAATGCACCGACGATGACCCCGGCAATATTCCCCATGCCCCCGAACACCACCATGGCGAGCACGGTGATGGACTCCATCAGCGAGAAACTCTCGGGACTCACGAAACCCTGGAAGGCGCCGAACAAGCCGCCCGCTACGCCACCGAAGGTCGCCCCCATCGCAAAGGCCAGCAGCTTGTAGTTACGCAAGTTGATGCCGACCGCCTTGGCAGCAAGATCGTCGTCGCGTATCGCTGCCCATGCCCGGCCAACGCGCGACACCTGCAGACGCCGCACGAGGATCACCGACAGCCAGACGAAGGCGAGGAAGGCGTAGAAGTGGAAGATCAGCGGATTGATCACCCAGTCCTCGCCCAGCGTCACGCGCTTCGAGATATCCCAGCCGAAGAAATTGAGCGAGTCGAGCATGTTGATGCCCTGCGGCCCGTTGGTGATATTGATCGGGTAGTTCAGGTTGTTCATGAAGATGCGCACGATCTCGCCGAAGCCCAGCGTGACGATGGCGAGGTAGTCCCCGCGCAAACGCAACACCGGGAAGCCGAGAATGACGCCGGCCAGCGCTGCAAAGGCCGCACCGAGCGGCAGCACGATCCAGAACGGCAGATGCACGCCGAAGTGCGGACTGGCGAGAAAAGCCCATGTATAGGCGCCGACGGCATAGAAGGCGATGTAGCCCAGATCAAGCAGCCCGGCGAAGCCCACCACGAGGTTGAGGCCGACAGCCAGCAGCACGTAGAGCAAGGCCATATTGACGATGCGCACCCAGGCCGGGCCGATGAGCATCAGCAGGAAGGGCGCAGCGAAGATGAAGGCCAGCACGAGCCACTTTGCGGCGACCGGGTGGTGCTTGCCCAGCCAGGGGATGAGGTCGGTGATGTCTTTCATGCCCTGTCCGCCACGCGCTCACCCAGCAGACCCGTCGGCCGGAAAATCAGTACTGCCCCCAGAATCATGAACGCGAAAATGTCCTGGTAACTGGAGTTGAGGAAGCCGAAGGTGGCGTGTTCGATGTAGCCCGCACCAATTGACTCGATGAGGCCCAGCACGATGCCGCCGACCATGGCGCCCGGCAGGTTGCCGATGCCACCGAGCACTGCCGCCGTGAACGCCTTGAGGCCCGGAATGGTGCCCATGGTGCTGTGGGCGATGCCGTAGTTCGAGGCGATCATCACGCCTGCTACGGCAGCAAGACCTGAGCCGAGGATGAAGGTCAGCGCAATGATGCCGTTTGCATTAACGCCCATCAGCGCAGCGATGCGGTGGTTCTCAGCCGTCGCGCGCATGGCGCGACCAATGCGCGTCTTGTTCACCAGCAGGGTCAGGCCCAGCATCAGCAAGGCCGAGCCGATGATGATGATGATCTGCACCGGCGAGATGAACACGCCTTCGATGGGTTGCATGGGCGTAGTCGAAATCAGTTGCGGGAAGCTGTAGTAGTTGCGCCCCCAGATGATCATGGCCAGGGTCTGCAGCAGGAATGAGAGACCGATGGCCGTGATCAGCGGCGCCAGCCTTGGTGCATTGCGCAGGCGGCGATAGGCCACGCGCTCCATGATGTAGCCAACCCCCATCGACACAGGCACCGCCACCAGCAGGCCGAAAGCCAACAGCGGCAGTGGCCCCAGCGTGGGCCACATCTTCTGCGCGAAGAGTATGGCCTGCAAAGCCACCAGCGCGCCCACCATCAGCACGTCACCGTGCGCAAAATTGATCAGGCCAAGAATGCCGTACACCATGGTGTAGCCCAAGGCCACGAGGGCATACATGCTGCCGACGACCAGGCCGTTGATGATCTGCTGCAGAAGGGTTTCCATGGATTTCGTCTCGCAATAAGCAGGCCAGCACAATGTCAGTTCGCCCTGTGGCCGGATTGACTGTCCTCAAAAAAATGGCGCGACCCAAGGCCGCGCCATTTCCGTTCCTGCATGCCGCCTCAGCTTACTTGAGGGGCACCCATTTGCCGGCCTTGAAGGTGTAGACCGTCACGACGCCGTCTTTCAGGTCGCCCTTCTCGTCGAACTTGATCACGCCCGACACGCCCTTGTGCGAAGCCTTCTTCAACGAGGCCAGGTACTTGGCGGGCTCGACGGAGCCAGCGGTCTTCATCGCTTCGATGACGGTCGAGGTCGCGTCGTAGGAGTACGGCGAGTACGCCTGAACCTCGGCGTTGAAGCGCGCCTTGAAGCGGTCCTTGAACTTGGCATCGGGCATGGAATCGAGCGGCACGCCCGGTTGCGTGCAGTAGGCGCTGCCTTCGGTGATGGCGTCGCCAGCCAGCTTGATCAGCTCGGGCGTACAGCCGCCGTCACCCATCAGGAAGGTCGCCTTGATGCCCAGTTGCTTGATCTGCTTGGCCATCGGGCCGCCTTGCGGGTCCATGCCGCCAAAGAAGATCACGTCGGGCGATGCCGACTTCACCTTGGTCAGGATGGTCATGAAGTCGTTGGCCTTGTCGGTGGTGAACTCACGCGAGGTGATGCTGCCACCGCCGGCCTTGACGGCCTTCTCGAACTCGTCGGCGAGGCCCTGGCCATAGGCCGAGCGGTCGTCGATGACGGCAACCTTCTTGCCCAGCTTGGTGAGTGCGAACTTGGCGGCAGCGGGGCCCTGCTTGCCGTCATGCGCCATGACGCGGAAGACGTTCTCGAAGCCCTGCTGGGTCAGCGTCGGGTTGGTGGCGGACGGCGAAATCATCACCACGCCAGCCTGGTTGTAGATGCGCGATGCGGGGATGGTGGTGCCGGAATTCATGTGGCCGATAACGGCCTTCACGCCGGCATCAACCAGGCGCTGTGCCACGGCCGTGCCCTGCTTCGGGTCAGCCTGGTCGTCTTCGCCGACCAGTTCGAACTTGACCTTCTTGCCGCCGATGGTCACGCCCTTCTTGTTGTAGTCCTCGATGGCGAGACGCACACCGTTCTCCGTGTCCTTGCCAAGGTGCGCCTGCGCACCGGTGAGCGGCGCCGAGCTGCCGATCTTCACAACCAGTTCCTGGGCCTGAACGACACCTACGCTGAGCAAGGCCAGCGCAACGATGGATTTCTTCATGAACACCTCCGCAAATTTGGTTGCGCCTGCCGGCGATCCTCAGGGTCGTCCAGCGACGACAGCCCGCGAGGGGATGTTACAGAAATTTGCGGGGCTATAGACCAGCCGTGTGCAATCGATTCACGAAGCTTGCGACGCCGGGGCTGAAGTCGCCAGAGGCTGCAGCAAACGGCCGTCCGCCAGCAGGTGGTCGATGGTTGTCTGCAGCACGCGGTGCAGGGCTGCCTCCTCGATCGGTTTGATGAGGAATTCGTCCATGCCGGCAGCCAGGCAGGTCTCGCGGTCGGACGCGCTGGCATTCGCCGTCAGCGCCGCCACCGTCACCTGTGGCCGCAGCACCTGCGCCCCCGGCAAACCGCCCGCACGAATCGCGCGTGTCGCGTCGTAACCGTCCATGACGGGCATGCGCGCATCCATCAGTACGATGTCGAAGTCGGTGCGCGCCAACGCATGCAATGCCTGCAGGCCATCGCCCACCATCTCGACGGTGTGGCCCAGGTCCGCCAGCAGGTCGCCGATGATCAAACGATTCACCTCGTCGTCCTCGGCACACAGGATGGATAGACGATGCGTCTGTGCAAACGTGGCGGGTGTAGCAAGGCTCTGTGGTGTGCCGGGCATCATCGGCAGGTCGAAGCGGAAAGTGCTGCCTCGCCCTTCCACGCTCTGCACCGAAATCGAGCCTCCCATCGCGCCGACCAGCTGTTGGCAGATCGCCAGCCCCAACCCTGTGCCACCAAAGCGGCGCGTCGTCGAACTGTCGGCCTGCTGGAACACCTGGAAGATCGTCGGAATCGCCTTGGTCGCGATGCCCACACCCGAGTCCTCAACCTCGAAGCGCACCCAGGAGTGCCCATCGAACGAAGCCAGTGGCATCACGCGGACCTCCACGCTGCCCTGCAGCGTGAACTTCATGGCGTTGCCAACAAGGTTCAGCAGCAACTGCCGCAGCCGCGTCGGGTCACCCTTCACCCAGGCCGGCACACCCGGCGCGACGCTGATGGCGAACGACACCTTGCCGTCACTGGCCGACTCGGCAAACGGCTGGCAGCAATCCTGCACGAGCTGCGGCAATTCGAAATCGATGCTCTCCAGACGCAGCTCGCCGGCCTCGATCTTCGAGAAATCGAGAATGTCGTTGAGGATCGCCAGCAGCGACTCCGCGCTGCGCATGCCTACGCCAAGGCTGTTGCGATCGCTCTCCGGCAATGTCGGGCTGCGCATCACTTTGCGCAGCATGCCGATCACGCCATTCAGCGGCGTGCGGATCTCGTGACTCATGCTGGCCAGGAACAGCGACTTCGCGCGGCTCGCCTGCTCGGCACGGCGCTCGGCTTGCCGCCACGAGGTCACGTCGATGTTCGCCCCCACGATGACCTGCCGCCCCTCGGCATCGAGACAGGCGCGCTTGGAGATGATGCGGCACAACTCTGCCCCGGTTTCAGGATGCGGTCGTACCTCCTCCTTCAGCACCACGCGCCCAGCCAGCACCTCGGCATCTTCCACGCTGACGGACTTCGCAATCGCCTCGGCCACCGCTTCGCTCAAGGGCTTGGCCGAAGTCGGATGGATCGACGAGTCGCCGATGATGGCCTCACGCGGCACACCGCGCTCTTCGACGAACGCATCATTGACCAGCAAGTAGCGGCTATGCGCATCCTTGACGTAGACCGGGTGAGGAATCACGTCGATGAGGCGCTGCGTATAGGCACGAATGCGGTCGGCGCGCTCGCGTTCGCGATCCAGCGCGCCCTGCAGGCTGCGCTGCGCGCGGCGCAGGTCGGTGATGTCGTGGCTGGTGCCGATCACCACCGGGCGGCCATCGACGTCTCGCCCTGCACGCTTGGTGTGGATGCGACACACCTCACCCCCGGTGAGCGGATGTACACGCCACTCTTCCTTGCAGATGTTCTCGCCAGCCAGCACGCGCGCATCTTCGTCCAGCGAATCCTGCGTCACCATGTAGGACGTGCCAACCAACTCCTCGAAAGACCGCCCACGATCTTTCGCGAATTCCTCGTTCACGAAACGGAACACCCCCGCCGCGTCGCGCACATAAATCATCATGTCACTCGCATCGAGAATCTGCTGGATGTAGGCCTGCCAGCGCTCGGTCTCAGCCAGCGGCGTCCCGAAGCGTTCGTCGCCATCCCAGCGCAGCCCCGCAGCGTCTCCGCCCCCCGACAGCAACATCCAGGCGGGCCAGACTGCTGCCGCCGCCAGACTCAACAACACCAGCGACAGATGCCAGCCCAACACAACGGCCGCAGCCGCCAGCAGGATGGCCAGAAGGGACAGTGCAGCAAGGAACGGGTTTGCAGCCTTCATGTCACTCCGCCCGGAGATCCGGCAGGTTTGAGGGGGCGCTACCAGAGCATGTTCGCACGTCGGGACCTATACGAGCACGCCCTGACGCTTACGACACGCTGCTGCCGGACTTGATGACCGGTCACATATTCTGGCGCCAGATCGGGTGAAAAGGTAGATGTCTGTCTCCACGCACAGCCCCGCCATGCGTCCCCGCCCCCGATAAAACGTCGTCTGGCAAGCAGTCACGGGCCGACATGCGCTTGACGCACATCAGCTGCGGCACATCAACCACCCGCGCCCACTTCGCTGAAAAACCACTAGCGGTGTCATCCGCAGCCACATGCAAAGACGTGCCTGCACTTATGCGCGGGCACTTCGTTACCATGAGTATTCGCATGTGATACCGCTATACTGCCCCGCGCCACACATGTCCCAGCGAAGCAAGGAGAGGTTCATCTGATGAAGCGAGCAATCCGGTTCGGTATTCTGGCCACCCTTCTTTGCGGCATTGGCATCGTGGTCTCCGCAGCGATGCGCGAGCAAGGCACCTTCGGCGCCCGCTACATCGACATTGATCTCAACAGGCCGGACGCACTGGTCTCCAGCGAGCACCTTGCTCGCATGCCGGCCGACATCCTCAAGCTGCCGATGCTGCGCGAGGTGCTCAGCGAAGACTTTGTTTTCTACTACGCCCAGAACGAAACCCGGCTATCCGCCGAGGGCGCGCTGCGACGCATCGCTTTCGAGCACGACATGACCCTGGGCGACCACTTTCTGTCGAACCTGCTCGACGAGCCCGCCGACCTGGCACTGTGGCGCGCCCCCAATGGCAGCCTGCGCTACTGGGTACTGTCCATCCGCCGCAATACGCTGGCCCGCCTGACCGACACGCTGGCAAAACTTGCGCTGCGCGACAGCCAGCTGCGCATCGCTGGCGAGCTCAATGTCGAAGGCAAACAGGTCAAGGTCTTCGCCCTCCATCTCAACGACAAACGCACCCTGCTGTTCGCCAGTCACGGGGATCGCACTCTCGTGATCTCTGACGCCGGCATGCTGTTCGGAGATCGCACGCCGGACAACACCCCTTTGCCATCCAGCCCCGCAGAAAAGCAGCACGGGCTGGAAATCGCGGCGCCCGACAAACTGACCCAGCTCATCCCGGAGCGCGCAGAGCGGCTCGCAGCACTGTTGGCTGGCAAAAACGGGGCCGCCTTCCTGTCAAAGCGCTTTCAACTGCCCGACCAACCCGTCAAAGGGCATCGCGCCGCACTCGCCGCGCACTTCCTGTCCTTTGGCTATCAGGCGTTTTTCCCCGGCATCGAAGCCATGCGTTTCGACTTTGACGGGACGCAATGGTCAAGCCAGTTGTTGGCAGCCGGCATGACAAACGCCGGCGATCGCACAGCACTCTGGCAAGCCATGCCGGGCCAGGGCGCAGCCTGCGTGAGCCTGCCGGTGAACTGGACGACACTGGAGCCCGCAGTGGGTGCCAGCCTTAGCCCGGCAGACAAAAGCACTCTGCGCGATGCGCTGCAGGGGCCGCTGGGCATGTGTTGGTATGCCAAATCCCAGCTCAATGCACCGCTTTTTGTCGCGCAGTTCAAAAGCGATGACGCAGCCAGACGCGCCGCCCCGCTGCTGCTCAAACTTTTTGAAAGCAGCATCGGCGCCTTCGAGCCAGACCAGGAAGGTGGGCGCTTCCCCGTCGAGTCCCGCAAGACGGGTAACGCCACCGTGCTGAGCCGCATTGTCTCCTCACCCTTCGGTACGGACAAGAAGAATGGCAACGACAAGCTGAAGGCCGTCAGCGGGCCACGCTACTTCCCCGTATCCCTCGCTCTGTCCGGACGCTGGGCAGCCTTCTCACCCGATGCACGCCTGGCCGAAGACGCGCTGGCCGTCAGCAACAAGCGCTTCCCCGCAGCCGCCGACGGGCTGGGCAATGCCGGCAGCACCGTGCTGCGCATCGTGCCGGCGCGCCTCGCCCAACTGCTGCAGACCGAAGCCAACGCAGCTTTGCCGCGTGACAAGGAACCCGTCTTCAGCGGCGTCGTGCGCACACAACTGACACCCCGACTGCAGGCACTGAGGCGCCACCCGGCCTTTGTCGCCACCCTGCCCGTCGAACCGACGGCAACACTCGCATGGGTGCCACTCAACTGGAGCTACGAGGCCAAATGAACGACGCCGCGCGTCGTCGCTGGCTGGCAGCCATCCCCGCGCTGGCCGCCTTGTTGCACGCCCCAAGCAGCCTCGCCCTGCGAGCGGATGGCGTGGACGAGCCCAACATGCTTGATCGCGAACAATCGCGGCGCTTCCGTGCCTGGCTCACCTGGCTGGTGCGCGAACAGTTGCAGCGTGGCCCCAACCCGCGCTGGACACATCGCGACTGCGCCGGCCTCGTACGCTTTGCCGTGGCCGAATCCCTCAACGAGCATAACGACGCCTGGCGCCAAGCCAATGGCGTGCAGGGGCAACAACTGCCGCCGCCGCTCGACCTGAGTGATACGCAACGCCAGTTGCGCCACCGCTGGATCACGCTCGACGGCAAGGTTTCCGCCTTCGTGACCGCCAGCGCCCTGATCACCCGCAACACTCGTCTTGTCAGCCGCGAGTACGGACAGGCCGAAGCCGGTGATCTGCTGTTTTTTGACCAGGGTGACGACCAGCACCTGATGGTGTGCATGGGCGGCTGGATCGCCTATCACACCGGCACCGTCACACCTCAAGACAATGGCCTGCGGGCCACCCCTCTGAAAGATCTCTTGCAATGGAAGGACACGCGGTGGCGACCCATCAGCAGCAATCCCAACTTCGCAGGCGTATTCCGGCTCTCGTTCTTGGCGCCCTGATCGCGCTGTGCTGCGCG
This sequence comes from Viridibacterium curvum, assembly GCF_039544165.1. Classification (NCBI taxonomy): domain Bacteria; kingdom Pseudomonadati; phylum Pseudomonadota; class Betaproteobacteria; order Rhodocyclales; family Rhodocyclaceae; genus Viridibacterium; species Viridibacterium curvum. The sequence continues at coordinate 1,255,122 of NZ_BAABLD010000008.1, read as the reverse complement.
CTCCCGACGACGCCCCTGCGCGCCGAACTGCCTGCCGTTGCGCCCACGGGCTATACCCCCGTCAAGGGCGAACCCTTCTTCCTGCTCTCCGACAACAGCTGGAGCAGCAAGGAAACCGCACGCGTACGCATCGAGATTCCCGGCTCCACCCAGTACGGTGAAGTCGCGCAATACGGCGGCGTCGACATCGTTGTCTACCGCGTACCCAAACCGCTGGAATTCCTGCAGCAACAGAAGAACCTGCACCGTCCGGATACCAAGGGCCGTTACCAGGGCGAAGGACTCTCCAACACCCTCACCGCACTGTGGGATCGCTGGTACAAAGCCTCGCGCCGCGCTTGGCAGCGCATCACCTCGGCCGATCTGCGCAAGACCGCGACGGAACAGCAACCCCAGCTCAAGCAACCCGACATCAACAAGGCGCCGGAATTTGAAGTCAGCAACGCCTACAAGCCGCTGGAAGGCTTCGACCTGATCAGCCAGTTCCGCTACCCCGTCGCGCGCGCACGCCCCATCACCCCGCCCAACGACGTCAAACTCCCCGGCAGCAGCAGCGAGTTCATGGCCGCTTCGCCCGGCAATCTCATGATTCCCGTCGGCAAGCTGAACCCCGGCCTCTATCTGGTCGAAGCCATCGTCGGCGGCTTCCGCGCCCAGACCCTGGTCTTCGTCAGCGACACGCAAGCCATCACCAAAACCTCAGGCAAACAGATGCTGGTGTGGACGGCAGATCGCCTGACCGGCCGCCCCGTCCCCGGCGCCAACCTGCAATGGAGCGATGGCGCCGGCGTACTCGCCCGTGGCACAACGGACCGTGACGGCATCGCCCGCCTCACGCATACCAGCCCCGAACGCTCCTTCCTGCTGGGCAGCGACGCGGCGGGTGGCGTCTTCATCTCCGAAAATTTCTACTACGACTCCGAGATCTACAACACCAAGCTCTACGCCATCACCGACCGGCCGCTGTATCGCCCCGGCGACGAAGTCATGGTCAAGCTGCTGGGACGCGAATTCCTCGATGCCCGCAACTCGCGCCGCGCACAGGATGCCGATGTACAGATGCAGGTCTTTGACCCTGCCGGCACACCCCTCTTCTCGCGCAAGCAGTCCTTCAAGGGCGACGGTGGCGCAGACACACGCTTCCGTCTGCCTGACAACGCCAATGCCGGCGGTTACGACATCCGCATGAGCTATCGCGGCGACACCTACGGCGCCGCCTTCCGCGTAGCCGAGTACATCAAGCCGCACTTCGAGATCAACCTGCTGATGAGCAAGCCGGAGCTGCGCACCAACGAGCCCATCACGGGCAAGGTAAAACTCACCTACTCCGATGGCAAGCCCGTCATCAACGCCCGCCTGACCCTGTCGGTACGCGCGCAGCAGATCACCATGGTCGACGGCGAAATGCAGTACGCCGCACAAGTGCCCGTATCACTGGAGCAGCAGGAAATCATCGCCGACAAGAACGGCGAAGCCGACATCAGCCTGCCGGCCGCCACCCAGCCCAGCCGCTACGCACTGACGGTGCTGGCCAGCGATGGCGCCGCGTATCGCGTCAAGATCACACGCGAGTTCCTCGTCGAGCGCGGCAGCAATCCCTGGAAGCTCACCACCGAGCGCAACTTCAGCCCCGCCGCCAGCAATGTGGAATTCACCCTCACAGCCCTTGGCGAAGGCGGTCGCCCGCCAGCACGCTGGGAAGCCGTGCGTCTGGAATCGCGCGAACGCAGCAATGGCAATATCGCCGCCAACACAGACAAGTTCAGCGTTGCCTTCAGCAAGCCCGGCAGCTACACCGTCACCGTGCGCGACGCCAGCAACAACGTGCTGGGCGCCACCAGCCACTGGGTTGCCGGCAACGGCCTCAAGGCTGGCCCCGGCAGCGTCGAGATCGTGCTCGACCGCGACCGCTACAAGCCCGGCGACACGGCCGAAGCCCTCATCACCTTCCCGCAGCCGGTGGGCGATGCCCTGCTCACACTGGAACGCGACCAGGTCGAGCAACACGCCCTGCTCTCGCGCGCTGCCGACTGGGTGAATCTGACACGCCTGTCCGACACGCAGTGGCGCGCGCGCATCCCGGTGCGCGACACCTTCTCGCCCAACATCACCTTCTCGGTGCTCTATACGCAAGGCAAGGACTACATCTTCAGCAACGCCGGCCTGGTCGTCAGCCAGCCCGGCATCGCGCTCGACATCAAACCCGAGCGTGCCACCTACCAACCGGGCGAGACGGTCAACATCGATATCAATAGCAAGCTCGATGGCAAGCCCGCCTCCACGCAACTCGTCGTCAGCGTCGTCGATGAAATGATCTACGTGCTGCAACCCGAGATCGCGCCGGACATCAACGAGTTCTTCTATCACTTCCGCCGCAACAACGTACGCACGGCCGCCAGCCTGTCGTTCATCACCTATGACATGGCACGCAGCCCCGAGCGCAGTGCTGCCGGCGGCAATCGCTACCCCGAACGCGGCGTCAAGGTGCTGGAACGCCCGCGTCGCGACGACGTCGACACGGCGGCCTGGCAGCCCCGACTGGTCACGGACGACAAAGGCAATGCACGCCTGTCCTTCGTCATGCCCGACTCGCTCACCCGCTGGCGCATCACCGTACGCGCCCTCAACAAGGACGGCGTCACCGGCCAGAAGATCCAGTACGTCGCTTCCGACAAACCGGTGTACGTCAAATGGACCGGGCCGCGCCACTTCCGTGGCAACGACCAGCCCGTTGTCGACCTCGTCGTCTTCAACCGCGGACAACAAGCCCGCAAGGCCGACCTGGTACTGGCAGGCGCCGGTCTCGATCAGCGTCGCAACCTCTCGCTCAACCCCGGCCCCAACTTTGTCAGCGTGCCCGTGCGCAAGCTGCAGGCTGGCCCGGTCAGCGCCGAGCTCCTGCTTGATGGCAAACGTGCCGACCAGCTCGTCGCGCAGGTCCAGCTCAGCGCCGGCAACTGGCCAAGCCGTCAGCAGGACATCATCCCGCTGCAAGGCCGCAGCACGCCCATCAAGCTCCCCATGGGCGCCCGCAATGTCGAGCTGGCTTTTGCAGGCAACAGCGCGCAGTACTTCAGCGACGCGGCAGACGACCTGATCAGTTACCCCTGGGGCTGCGTCGAGCAGACCGCCTCGCGACTGATCCCGCTCAGCCTCGCCTATCAATCACTGCCCGCCACCACCGACACACCACTCGCACAACCGCTCGCCCGCACGCTGCAGACCCAGCGCCAGCGCCTCATCGCACTGGCCGGGCCCGAAGCCGCCTTTGGCTGGTGGGGCAATGGCAGCAGCGAGTCCCTGTTCCTCACGGGCTACGCCTACTACGCCGACTGGTACGCCAGCCGCGCACTGGGCCTGCAACTGCCCGCGCAGCACTGGGAAAGCCTCTCCGCCCTCTACGCCAAGCACGCCAGCACCACGCCTGCCCTGCATCGCGCGCTGGTGGTGTGGTGGATGCGCCAGATGGGGCTGCCGGTGGAAACCGTGCTGCAGGATGTCGAACGTGCACTCGACAGCAGCGCTGCCGCGACGCGCAGCAATGTCGGCGACTACGACAGCGTCATCATGGCCGCGCCAGACTCCCTGCAAGGTCGCCAGCTTGCCGAGCTGATCGTCGGCCAGCTACGCCGCGAACTGCGCCAGCCCGCACGCCCGGCCAGCATCGCAGCAGCCACCGCCCTGCGTGGCAGCAACGCACCCCTCGCGCGCGCCCTGCTCCTGCTGGGCGCGCCGGGCAATCAGGAAGCGTCGCTCACCGAGATCCTCGGCAGCGTGCGCGAACAGCAACCCACCATCGACCGCGCCCTGACCCTGGTATGGCTGCAACGTGCCGTCGCCGGCAGCCCCGCTGGCGCTCCCGGCAAGCTGCAGCCGGAAGGCTGGCGCGCCCGCACCACCCTCAGTGGCAACACACGCTGGCAGTGGGAAAACCGCGAGCGCCAGCCCGAAACCCTGAGCCTTGCCAACGCCCCTGCCACACCCGGCGTCGCCGTGTTGCGCTATGACACCGACACGCCCGAACCGCACCGTCTCAATGTCGGCATCACTCGCACGCTCTACCAGCTCGTCGAGAAGGGAGAGGCCATGCAGTTCCAGGCCGTCCCCGTGTCGCCCGGCACCGCCTTGCGCACCGACAAGCTCTACGTCGACGAAGTGCGGCTCACCCCGCGCGGCAACACGCGCCCGCGCTACGGCCTGCTCGAAGTCGCACTGCCTCCCGGTGCCGAAATCGAGGGCACGTCCTGGGGCCTGCAAATCGAGGGGCTGGGCGGCGATGAAGCCTCCAGCTTCGAGCGCCCGCCCTACCAGATGTCCTCGCTCGCCTACGGCGTCCCCGTCGAGTCACTCGACAAGCCCGTCGTCCTGCGCCAGCTCGTGCGCTTCGGTCAGCGTGGCCGCTTCACGCTGCCGCCGGCACGCTTCCACCGCATGTACCAGCCCAATGACAAAGCCTTCCAGAACGAAGGCAAGGGCAGCTGGCAGCTCAACGTGGAATAGCCTTCATGCGCCTCCGTCTCCCGTTCGCCGGCAGTGTCCTCGCAGCGCTCCTGTTCGCAGGCAGCGCATGCGGCGCCACGTTGCCGGCAACGGAGGCCACACGATTCGTGACGCAGACGCACGGCGAACTCGCCAGCTACCGCATCAACGGCGCGAGTCTGAGTGCGGATGAAACGCCACTCCCATCCGCCGAGCTGGGCAGCCTCTGGAAGCTCTTCGTCTTCAGCTACCTCGTCGCCCAGCAACAGACGTCGCCCGACTACCAGTGCCGTGGCAACGACCGCGAAGAAGCCTACTGCTGCGAAGCAGGTGGCCGCATCGGCCGCGAAGATGCGCTCATCAAATCCTGCGGCCGCTACTTCGAGCCGACCCGCCTGCAACTGCAGCCAACGAACTGGCGAGACTTCTGGGTGGCCCAGCAAGCACCAGCCTGGCTGCACAAACTCTCGAACCTGCATGAGCGTCATGCGGTGCCCGTTGCCGAGCTGCTTGCTGCGCTGGATGCCGTCCCCGCCGACGTGCGCCACCACGCCAGTCACACCCTGCTCCACGTACTTGGCCAGAACACTGCTGGCGACGCCCTCGACCACCTTGGCGGCCTGCTGCGCCCCAAAACCTGGACCATGCCCGACCCGCGCCACCCCGGCATGCGACGCGGCGGCGCTGCCGGCTGGCTGGCTGATGGCTCCCCGTTCTGGCTCGCCGGGCGCGGCGCCGGCATCGAAGTCCTGCGCCGCAGCGCCCCTGCCCTGAGCGACACCCTGATGCGCCAGCAGGTGCCGGATGATGCGCAATGCATCCGCGTGCACTTCTTCAAACGCTACCCGCTCAAGCAGCTTGTCGCGCTAGCCAGCGGGCAGCCAGCGCGGCCCGGTGCGCTCACGGGCCACTTCCGCGCCCACTTCGAGAACGGCAACAGCCTGGACTTCAACGCCAACGGCGAGCTCCAGCTCGCGCAGCGCGACAACTCGCCGAGCATCACGGGCAAGTTCAGCATCAACGAGTATGTCGCCCGCGTCATCGACCGCGAAGCCGCAGCCGAACCCCGCGATGCCGCACGCGCCCTCGCTGTCGTCATCCGCAGCTACCTCTTGCAGAACGCCCGGCCGGACAGGGACTGCCTCGCCATCGACGACAGCACCGCCACCCAGCGCGTCAGCCCGCGCCCGGCCAGCGCCGCCGCGCGCGCCATTGCCGACTGGAGCGACGGCCTCGTGCTCGACCGCCCGGCGCAATACCACCTCGACAAAGCCTCGCACGGCGTCCTCTCCTGGACCACTGCGCGCCAGTCCGCCAACTCGGGCGAGCACTTCCTGCGCATCCTGAGCACTGCCTTTCCTGACAGCAACCTCAGCAGCGCTGCCGTTACCGCAGGCGAGCGCTGTATCGCTGCACCGGCCGCACAGAAGTGGCTGCACGACAACCTACCGCGCTGGCACAGACAATTGCAGGCAGAAGCCGGCTACAGCGCACCGGCGCAAACGCCCCCCGTCTGCATGGCCCGCAGCACCAACCCGCATGCCGACATGCACAAGCGACGCATCTACGTGCACGGCTGGCAGTCGCAGCAGGATCGGCTCGCCATTGCACACGAATACCTGCATCTCGCCTTCGAAGGCCATCCACGCGCCGACAACGAAGACTTCGTCGAACGCCTGGCACGCCACCTGATCCTGGGGACACCATGACCCTGCTACACCGTTACCCCGTTACTTGCACGCATGCTCCAGCACTGAAAGCACAGACCATGACGCCTCATCGCTCTGCCCACACGCTCATCCTGGCCACCATCGGCATGCTCACCACCATACCGGTCCATTCCGCCGGCATCACGCTCGAAAGTCCCGCCGGCGGCTGGCGCAACAGCAGCAAGGAAAACAGCAGCTTCATGCAGGACGTCACCTACCCTGCCGTGCGCGTGAATGTGCGCAACACGCAACAGGCCGGCAGTCTGATCCGTGGCCGCATTGCGAAGACACCCAAGGACGGCAAACCACTGACACTGGTCATCAACGGCAGCGCCATGCCGCAGCGCGTGGATGCGGACGGCAGCTTCGCCCGCCCCTACGCCTTCCCCGCCGGCAGCAACAGCATCGAAGTGCGTGGCAACAACGGCGAGCGCCAGCGCACGCAGTACTACGAAGCCTATAGTGGCCGCAGTCGGCCGCATGTGCGCGTCACCCTCTCGTGGGACAGCGACGGCTCCGACCTCGACCTCCACCTCGTCACCCCGGCTGGCGAACACATCTACTTCGGGAATCGCCAGGCCACGGATGGCACGGCGCTCGACGTCGACGTCACGACCGGCTATGGTCCCGAGATCATCGCCAGCCCTTCGCAGATGCGCGGCACCTACCTCGTCTACGTCAATTACTACGGTGCCGGCGGTGACCGTGACGACGAGCTGACCACCGCACAGGTCGCCATCGTCACCGACGAAGGTACGCCGCGCGAGAAACAACAGCTGTTCCGGGTTCCCCTGCGCAAACCCGGCGAACTCACGCTGATCCGCGCCTTCCAGTACCCCTGAGCTTCAGCTCTGCCGGCCGCGCACTCCCCAGGGCCCGCGCACCCTGCGCCGCGTCGCATGCGCATGGCCCAGCCAGCCGCGCCAGTGCCAGCGCGCGGCCATGCTGAGGCCGCGTATCCATTCGTCTGCCGCAAAGGCCAGCCACACACCCGGCAGGCCCCAGCCCAGGTGCACGCCCAGCCACCAGGCCAGACCTACGGCCACAACGAACATGGACACCACACCGGCCAGCACCGGAAAGCGCGCATCACCCGTGGCGCGCAGCCCGTTGATGACCACCAGGTTGAAGGTGCGCCCCGGCTCCAGCAGCAGGCACAGCCACAGCAGCTGCGCGCCAGCTTCGACGATCTGCTCGTCCTGCGTGAACAAACGCAGCAAGGGCTTGCCCGCCAGCGCCGCCAGCAGCGCCACACCCAGCGTGATGCCCAGCCCCCAGCGCATGGCCGCATGCACCTGTTGGTTCGCTTCATGCAAGCGCCCTGCACCGATGCGGTGGCCCACGATGATCTCCGTGCCGAAGCCGATGGTGAGCCCGGCCAGCAGGATGAAGCTCATGATGGAAAAGGTGTAGCTATGCGTGGCCAGCGCCGCTGGCCCCATGGCCGCAACGAAGGACAGGATGATCATGAAACTCAGGCGGTAGGCGATGTTCTCTGCCGCAGCAGGCAGGCCGATGTGCAACATCTCGCCCAGTTCGCGGCGGCGCAGGTGCCACAGGTCGGCCAGGCGCGGGCGAATCTGCAAGACAGCGCGCCACAGGTAAAGCCCGGTCGCAAGGCCCACGATGCGGCTGAGGATCAGCGCAACACCCAACCCCATCACCCCCATCGCGGGCAGTGGTCCCACGCCTGCCATCAACAGCAACCCAAGGCCCAGGTGCACGACCAGCACCATCACGCTGATCAGCAGGGACGAGCGTGTGTAGGCATAGGCACGCGCCACGGCACTCAGTGCAAGGTTGAGCGCATCGAACAGGAGCCCCAGCCCCAACGCAATCAGGTAGGGCATGGCGATGGAATCCAGATCGGGCGGCAGCTGCATGAGCCGCAGCAACGGCTGGGCGCCGAGCATGACCACCGCACCGCAGACCACCCCCGTCCAGGTGCAGCCGGCCAGCGCCGCACGCGCAATACGCTCGGCCCCAGCCCGATCCGCCGCGCCGAGGTACTGCGTCACCACCACGCTGGCGCCAATGCTGACGATGCGGAACAGCAGCATGAAGGCCAGGAAGATCTGGTTGGCCAGCGCAAAGGCCGCCGCCGTGTCGTCCGAAATCTGGCTGACGCGCCCCACCAGCACCGCCCCGCCGAGCATGCTCAGGAATTGTTCGGCAAAGATGGGCCAGGTCACGCTGAACAAGCGTGGCTGCGGGTGAGGGGCAATGGGCTGTGACATGAGGGGCCGACGGCAACAAGTACGGGCGCAGGCAACCTTGACGCACCCCGCAATCGGGATCCCGGGAAAACGCCTGCCAACGAGCCTCGCAATCTCTCATGAAAACGTTTTCAAGACAAATTGCCCCACCCTCCAGCCTGCTTTTGCCGCGCAGACAGATGGCCCGCCAAGTCTTGCTATCCTGACTCACCCGTCCCGCCTTCCGCCCGGACCCCGGCTACTCCAGAACACGCCACATGCTCTATTCACCCGCCCGCTTCATCGAGACCGACACCGCCCTGATCCGCGAGCTCATTGCAGCCCACCCCTTCGCCACCCTCATGAGCGTGGTTGAGGGCCAACCCCTGGTCAGCCACGTACCCCTCGTGGCCGATGAGCGCGGCTGGCTGCTGGGCCACGTCGCCATGGCCAACCCGCACAGCGCAGCGCTCAACGAAGGCGCCGAGGCTCTGGCGATCTTCCAGGGCCCGCACTGCTATGTTTCGCCCAGCTGGTATGCGGAAGCCTCCGTCCCCACCTGGAACTACACCGCCGTCCATGTACGCGCCCGCCTGCATGTGCTGCAGGGCGACGCCGCACAAGCCTTGCTCGACCGCCTCACGCAAGCCTTTGACGACCCCGCCCAGCCCGGCCACATGACAGCGGCCCAACGCGCGCGCCTCCTGCCCGCCATCCACTGCTTCGCACTGGAGCCCCTGGAGACCAGCGCCAAGTTCAAGCTCTCGCAGAACAAATCGCGCGAAGACCAGCAAAGCATCCTCGCCAATCTGGGGCAGTTCGAAGACGACAACTCGCAAGGCGTCGCCAGCCTCATGCTGCGCAATCTTGCGGCGGGTTTCGGCGACTGAAACCGCTTTGCCGTAGCGCGCCCGCCGCGTTTGGCCATTGCCGGGCCGCCCGCCTATAATGTGGGTCCCTTCCGAGGAGCGCTGCGAGGTCTGTCCCACGACAAGATCCCAGGCTCGGACCCCGCCGCAGGCCTGCTTCAAGTGCCTGAACCGGCGGCCAGATTCAACGGCGCTCACCGCTTCAGGCGTTCGCGCGGAATGGTGAGCAAGGACCGGTTCCCTATCGTCCTTATCGTCATTCCCGCGAAGGCGGGGATCCAGTGACTTGGCCGCACCGTTTCAAAGTCGCTGGACTCCCGGCCTTCGCGGGCATGACGCTCACGTTCTCCATTCAACGCGCTGCCCGCCCGTACTGAAAGAGAACCATGCAAGCCGACCGCACCGCCGAAATCACCGCCCTGCTCCAGAACCGCATCCTCATACTCGATGGCGGCATGGGCACCATGATCCAGCAGTACAAGCTGACCGAAGCGGACTATCGCGGCACACGGTTTGCCGACTTCCCGCGCGACCTCAAGGGCAACAACGACCTGCTGGTACTCACCAAGCCCGAGGTCATCGCCGAAGTGCACAGCCAGTACCTCGATGCCGGCGCCGACATCATCGAGACCAACACCTTCAACGCCACGCGCGTCTCGCAGGCCGAGTACGGCCTTGAAGACCTCGCGTATGAACTGAACGTCGAAGGCGCGCGCCTGGTGCGCCAGCTCTGCGACAAATACACCGCGAGGAACCCCGCCAAGCCGCGCTTCTGCGCCGGCGTCATCGGCCCGACCTCGCGCACCCTGTCGATCTCGCCCGACGTCAACGACCCGGGCTTTCGCAACATCAGCTTCGACGCACTCGCCGAGGACTACTACCAATCCGCGAAAGGCCTCATGGAAGGCGGCGCGGACCTCCTGCTGATCGAGACGGTTTTCGACACGCTCAACGCCAAGGTCGCCGTGTATGCCGTGCAGAAGCTGTTCGAGGATCTCGGCCGCACGCTGCCGATCATGATCTCCGGCACCATTACCGATGCTTCGGGCCGCACCTTGTCCGGTCAGACCGCCACCGCTTTCTGGAACTCGCTCGCCCACGCCAAGCCGATCAGCTTCGGCCTCAACTGCGCGCTCGGCGCCAAGGAACTGCGCCAGTACGTCGCCGAGATTTCCGGCATCGCGAACACCTTCATCTCGGCGCACCCGAACGCGGGTCTGCCCAATCCGCTCGCACCGACCGGCTACGACGAAACGCCGGAACAGCTCGCGGGCGACATCAAGGAGTGGGCCGAGTCCGGCTTCCTCAATATCGTCGGTGGCTGCTGCGGCACCACGCCCGCGCACATCAAGGCGGTTGCCGAGGTGGTGGCGAACATCAAGCCGCGCATCATTCCCGACATCGAAGTGCGCCAGCGCCTCTCGGGCCTGGAGCCCTTCACGATCGGCAAGGACAGCCTGTTCGTGAACGTCGGCGAGCGCAACAACGTCACCGGCTCCAAGGCCTTCGCGCGCATGATTCTCGAAGGCCGCTTCGACGACGCACTCGCCGTCGCCCGCCAGCAGGTCGAGAACGGCGCGCAGGTCATCGACATCAACATGGACGAAGCCATGCTCGATTCGAAGGCCGCGATGGAGCGCCTCTTGAAGCTCATCGCCTCCGAGCCGGACATCAGCAAGGTGCCGATCATGATCGACTCCTCCAAGTGGGAGGTCATCGAAGTCGGCCTGCAATGCATCCAGGGCAAGGGCATCGTCAATTCCATCTCGATGAAGGAAGGCGAAGCCGCGTTCCTGCATCACGCCAAACTCTGCATGCGTTACGGCGCCGCCGCCGTGGTGATGGCCTTCGACGAGAAGGGCCAGGCGGATACGTACGAGCGCAAGATCGAGATCTGCAAGCGCGCCTACGACCTGCTGATGACGATTGGCTTCCCGCCCGAAGACATCATCTTCGACGCGAACATCTTCGCGATCGCCACCGGCATCGAAGAGCACAATAACTACGCCGTAGACTTCATCGAAGCCGTGCGCTGGATTCACCAGAACCTGCCGTACGCCAAGACCAGCGGCGGCGTGAGCAACGTGAGCTTCAGCTTCCGTGGCAACGACCCGGTGCGCGAAGCGATCCACACCGTATTCCTCTACCACGCCATCAAGGCGGGGCTGACCATGGGCATCGTCAACGCCGGTCAGCTGGGCGTGTACGACGACCTCGCGCCCGAGCTGCGCGAGAAGGTGGAAGACGTTGTATTGAATCGTCACCCCGACGCCGGCGAACGCCTCGTCGAGTTCGCACAGACCGTCAAAGGGCAGGCCAAGGAAAACGTGCAGGACCTCGCCTGGCGCGAGTGGCCAGTTGAAGAGCGCCTGTCGCACGCGCTGGTCAAGGGCATCACGCAATTCGTCGTCGAAGACACCGAAGAAGTGCGCGCAAAACTGTTCGCTGAAGGCAAGCCGCCACTCGCCGTGATCGAAGGCCCGCTGATGGACGGCATGGCCGTCGTCGGCGACCTGTTCGGCGCAGGCAAGATGTTCCTGCCGCAGGTGGTCAAATCCGCCCGCGTCATGAAGTCCGCTGTCGCGCATCTCATCCCCTACATCGAGGAAGAGAAGAAGCGCACGGGTGCCGCCGGCAAGGGCAAGATCATCATGGCCACGGTGAAGGGCGACGTGCACGACATCGGCAAGAACATCGTCGGCGTGGTGCTCAGCTGCAACGGCTACGAAGTCATCGACCTCGGCGTGATGGTGCCGACCGAGAAGATCCTGCACGCCGCCAAGGAGCATGGCGCACAGGTCATCGGCCTGTCGGGCCTCATCACGCCTTCGCTCGAAGAGATGAGCTTCGTGGCCAGCGAGATGCAGCGCCAGGGCTTCGACATTCCGCTGCTGATCGGTGGCGCCACCACCAGCCGCGCGCACACGGCCATCAAGATCGCGCCGCACTACGAGCAGCCGATTGTGTACGTGCCCGACGCCTCACGCGCCGTGGGTGTCGTCACGAGCCTGCTGTCCATCGACGGCCGTGCCAGCTTCGTCGCCGAGATCGCGGCCGACTACGAGAAGGTGCGCCAGCAGCACGCGGCCAAGGCTGGCGTGAAGCTCATCAGCCTGGAAGCCGCGCGTGCGAATCGCTTCAAATGGAACAACGACCCAGCGTACGTGCCCGCCAAGCCTTCGCGCCCCGGCATCCAGCGCCTGCGCAATATCGATCTGGCGACGCTCGCCGAGTACATCGACTGGGGCCCCTTCTTCCAGACCTGGGACCTCGCCGGCCCCTACCCGGCGATCCTGACCGACAAGGTCGTGGGCGAGACCGCGACCAACGTCTTCAACGACGCGCAGAAGATGCTCAAACAGGCCATCGACCAGCGCTGGATCGAAGTGCACGCCGTCTTCGGCCTCTTCCCCGCCGCGACGAAGAACGACAGCGTGCTCATCTACGGTGACGAGTCACGCAGCGAAGTCGTCGCGCAATGGCACGGCCTGCGTCAGCAACACGAACGCCCCGAGGGCAAGCCCAACTATTGCCTGTCCGACTTCATCGCTGATGCCGACAGCGGCACACCCGACTGGATCGGCGCCTTCGCCGTGAGCGCTGGCCGTAATCTGGAAAAGCGCGTCGCCGAGTACGAAGCCCAGCACGACGACTATCACGCCATCATGCTCAAGGCCATCGCCGACCGCTTCGCCGAAGCCGCTGCCGAATGGCTGCATCAGCGCGTGCGCAAGGAATACTGGGCGTATGTGCCCGACGAAGCACTGAGCAACGACGAGATGATCGCCGAGAAGTACCAAGGCATCCGCCCCGCCCCCGGCTACCCGGCCTGCCCGGACCACACGGCAAAGGGCGAATTGTTCCGCCTCATCAACCCGACCGAAGCCATCGGCCTGGAACTCACCGAGACCTTCGCCATGAACCCGGCGGCGGCTGTTTCGGGCTTCTACCTCGCCCATCCTGAAGCGCATTACTTTGCGGTGAGCAAGATTGCTGAGGATCAGATGAAGGATTGGGCGTTGCGGGCGGGGTTCAGTGAGGCGGAGGCTAAGCGGTGGTTGGCGCCGTTGTTGTGATGCTGATGGTATGAATCAAAACGGGCCGCAATCGCGGCCCGTTTCACATTGCGTGCGGATATTCGTAGATACTGTTATCCCGGTCAAGCCTCTTCTACGCGGCCTGCCCGCCCTGCGCCCCGCCGGCTCAGGGTCGCCCCGTCTGCGTCAGGTCTAGAGCCCCAGTTCGCCAAGCCCCGGATGGTCATCAGGACGGCGCCCCTGAGGCCAATGGAACCTGCGCTCGCCCTCGGCAATGGGCAGGTCGTTGATGCTGGCGTAACGCCTTGCCATCAAGCCGTGTACGTCGAACTCCCAGTTTTCGTTGCCGCAGGAGCGGAACCACTGACCCGCTTCGTCGTGCCACTCGTAGGCGAAGCGCACGGCGATCCGGTTACCGGTGAAGGCCCACAGTTCCTTGATGAGGCGGTACTCGTGCTCGCGCGCCCACTTGCGTGTGAGAAAGGCCTCAATCTCGGCGCGGCCGCGCGGAAACTCGCTGCGGTTGCGCCACTGACTTTCGGGCGTATAGGCAAGTGCCACGCGTGCGGGATCGCGACTGTTCCAGGCATCTTCGGCGAGGCGCACTTTCTGGCGCGCAGTCTCTTCGGTGAAGGGCGGCAGCGGTGGGCGGGCGGTGGCGTTCATGGTTTCGGGTCCTGTGTGGATTGAAGCTGGGCGACTTGCGCGCGCAGTTGCTGCAACTCTTCAAGCAAAGGCGCGAGCATGGGTTTGAGTTCAGCTTCGGTGTAGCGCGGCGTGATGTGCTGCGGGCAGTTCCATTCGATGGCGTCGATGTGGATGAGTACGCCGCGCTCGACTTCGGCCGGGTAGGCAGGCAAGGCCAGTTGCGCCATCACGTCCGGCGCATCGTCGGCATGCACGATGCGCGCCCTGCCCCACAGCTTGAGGCGGCGCTGGCGCGGGTAGTCCATGAGGATCAGCGAGACGCGCTCGTCGGCATTGACGTTGCCCACGCTGATGTACTGCGCGTTGCCGCGAAAGTCCGCATAGCCGATGGTGCGAGCATCGAGCACGCGCAGGAAACCGGCCGGCCCGCCGCGGTGCTGCACGTAGGGCCAGCCGTTCTCGCCCACGCTGGCCTGATAGAAGCTGTCGCGTGAGGTGATGAAGGCGATGTCGGCTTCGCGCAGCGTGTTGCGCGGGTCAGAGGCACGTTCGAAGCCCTCCATGTGCGCGCGGCTGCCATAACGCGTCTGCGCCGCGCGCACGCTATCGGTGAAGCTGATGTCTGCAAAGGCGCGCGCCATGGTGATTCCTTTCTGTTGATAAAGCACCACGGCCTGAGCTTGCAATACCGTTCAGTCAGGTGAATGGCATCACGTTTCGTCGTTCCCGCGAAGGCGGGAACCCAGTGTCTTTCAACGTCGCTGGATTCCCGCCTTCGCGGGAATGACGAGCCTCAGGCCGGGACTGGTCGTGCTCAGACGGACTTGTGCGAGACGAGGGGGAAATCCACGTCGGTCTGCGCCACGTTGTTGATGTAGTTGGTGAGCACGTTGAGCGCGACGTTGAGCACGATCTCGACGACCTCTGCTTCGCCGAAACCGGCAGCACGCAGGCTGGCGAGGTCTGCATCGACGACGCGACCACGCTCGGCGGCCACACGGCGGGCAAACTTCAGTGCGGCAGCAGTCTTGGCATCACTGGAATGCGCGTCACGCGCTGCGTTGATCTCGGCCGCGTCGATCTTGGCGAGATTGGCGGCGAGGTAGCTGTGCGCCGAGAGGCAGTAGTCGCAGCCGTTGTACTCGGCAATCGCCAGGGCGATGCGTTCGCGCAGTTGCACGGGCAGCTGACCCTTGGCGAGTGCGCCGTTGAGCGAGAGATAGCCTTCCAGCGCGGCCGGGCTGTGGCCGACCAGCTTCATCAGGTTGGGCACGACGCCCAGTTGATTGTGGACGGCGTCCAGCAGGGGGCGGGATGCGGCGACGGATTGTTCGACGGTGGGGATGCTGATGCGGGACATGGTGGATCTCCTTGGGTTTGCGGGGCCGTTGCACACCATGTGCAGCGGATGGAGCGCATTCTTCCAAGTTCCACTTCGTTGAAGAATATCCATACAATGCAATTCTTAATTCCTCTTTTCGGAATACCGGATTCGCGCCATGGATCGCCTGCTGGTCATGTCGGTGTTTGTCGCTGTCGCCGAAGAAGAGAGCTTTGCCGGCGCTGCGCGGCGTCTGGCCATGTCGCCGCCGGCCGTGACGCGCGCCGTGGCCAGCCTCGAAGCGCACCTGGGCGTGAAGCTGCTCAACCGCACCACGCGCTACGTGCGGGTGACCGAGGCCGGACAGCGTTACCTCGACGACGCGCGCCGCGTGATCGCTGCAGCGGATGAAGCGGACGAAGCGGCGGCTGGCATCAATGCCGCCCCGCGCGGCCATGTGACGCTGACGGCGCCGGTTTCATTCGGCCGGCTACATGTAATGCCCTGCGTGGTCGACTACCTCGCCCGCTATCCCGAGACCGAAGTGTCGGCCCTGCTGCTGGACCGCGTGGTGAATCTGGTGGAAGAAGGCGTGGACGTGGGCGTACGCATCGGCGAACTGCCGGACGCCAGCTTCAAGGCCCTGCGCGTGGGGCAGATCCGGCGCGTGCTGTGCGCGTCGCCGGACTACATCGCGCGCCATGGCGCGCCGACCACTCCCGAACAACTCGCGCATCACCAGATCATCGCCGCGACCAGCGTGAGCCCGATGGTGGAATGGCGCTTCGAGCGCGAGGGTGAAGCGCATGCCGTGCGCATCCGCCCGCGCCTCACGGTGACGAACAACGACGCCGCCATCGCCGCCATTGCGCGCGGCGCAGGCATTGCGCGACTGCTCTCCTACCAGGTCGCCGAGCATCTCGCGGCGGGCAGCCTGCAGGTGTTGCTGGCCGACTACGAGCCGCCGCCCATGCCCATTCATGTCATCCACCGCGAGGGACGGCAGGCCTCCGCCAAGGTGCGCGCACTGGTCGACCTGCTGGTCGCGCATTTGCGCGCCGAGGGCTCGTTGCAGTCGCCGGCCGCGGGCGTTCCCGGCCAGGTGTCCATGCCCATCGCGAACATGGACTGATGCCCGGCCTTGGCGGCTGGCGCACCACGTCTGCCTGTCCCGCTGCGGCTGTCGTCGGCCTCAGGGCTGCGTCGTTTCCCGCAGCCACTCGCGCGGCGACGCGCCTGTACAAGCCTTGAACGCGCGCGACAGCGCCGCCTCGCTGCCATAGCCCACTTCGATGGCGACGCGTTTCAAGGGGACGCCTTGCTGCAACGCGCGCTGGGCGAGGCTGACGCGCCAGCGCTGCAGGTAGGCGCCCGGCGTGCTGCCGACGCGTTGGCGGAAGTTGTTGGCGAAGACGCTGCGCGACATGCCGGCAAGCTGCGCGAGCTCGTCCAGATGCCAGTCCCGCGCGGGTTGCTCGTGCATGGCGATGAGCGCATGGCGCAAGCGCGCGTCCCCGAGCCCCGCGAGCATGCCCAGCTCGACCTGGCCCGATTCCATGAGCGTGCGCAGCACCTGGATGAGCACGATCTGGAAGAGGTTGTTGAGCATGGCAACGCGGCCGCAGTGCTGGGCAAAGGCCTCGGCGAACAGCAGGTCGAGCACGGCAGCGCTGCCGGGCAGCGCGTCGAGCGGCAGGCACACGAAGGCGGGCAAGGCAGCGGCCAGAGGGTTGGCCGCGCCACCGGCAAAGTGCAGGTTGGCGCAGGCGAGATCGGCGCCCTGCTGCGCATCGCTCACGAAGCGATGTGCGAAGGGGCGCGGGTAGAGCAGCAGGCTGGGCGCCGCGATGCGCGCGGCCGTCGTGCCGCCGTGCCGGACTTCGAGTGGGCCGCGCCGCACGAGGTGGAGCTGGCCCGCGCCTTCGGCGCCCTCCGCTGCGGCGGGCAGATCGTGAATGCCGCAGAGAGTGCCGGTGTGGAAGACGCGGGCGGTGACGGCGAAGTGTTCGAGCAGGGCGGCGAGTCGGTCGGCCATGGGCACGCTTTCGGAGCTGATACGTTCAATCAAGTATTCAAGACTATTTGTAGCAGATCGTATCAACTCTTGCGGCACAGTGACGACATCGCGCGGCACCCGCCGCCGAAACCATCACAAGGAGTTTTGCCATGTCGCTCGAAAAAGTGCTCTACACCGCTGAAGCTACCGCTACCGGAGGCCGCGAGGGCCGCGCCGTCTCGTCGGACGAAGTCCTGAATGTGCAGCTCTCGACGCCGCGCGAGCTGGGCGGCGCCGGTGGCCCGGGCACGAACCCGGAACAGCTTTTCGCTGCCGGCTATTCGGCCTGCTTCCTGGGTGCGCTGAAGTTCGTCGCGGCGCAGGCCAAGGTTGCGATTCCGGCTGATGCGCAGATCACGGGCAAGGTGGGCATTGGCCCGATCCCGACAGGCTTCGGCATCCAGGCCGAGCTGACCATCAGCCTGCCCGGCGTGCCGCGTGACGAAGCCCAGGCATTGATCGACAAGGCGCACATCGTGTGCCCCTATTCCAACGCCACGCGCGGCAACATCGATGTGACGCTGGTGCTGGCATAAGCGAAGCGCCGCAACCAGGGGGCGGCGTGGTCGCGCGGCCCCACCCTCGCGAGTCACACCGGGGCAAGTGCGTCAGGCCACAATGCTGCCCGTCATGGCATGCTTGCCAAACTTTATGCCCTCATCGTTCTCAGGGAGTGTGACGTGAAAGCCCTTCTTGTCTGCGGACTGCTCGTGATGTCGATTGCCGGCCCGCAAGCCCATTCTCAAGCCTACAAGTGCAAACAGGCGAATGGCCGCGTGAGCTTTCAGGATCAGCCCTGCTCTGACGCCGCCTCCGGCAGCACAATCAACCTGCCTGCCGCCCCGGCGAAAGGCGCAGCCGCGAGCGGCAACGAGTCGACGCCGAAAAAAACCGCCGAAGAACAGTGGCGCGATGTGCAAAGCCAGCGCCTGGAACAGAAGGCTCGCGAGCAGAACGAGAAGACTGCGGCATACAACAAGTCGGTGCGCTGCGATAACGCACGCCGCCGCCTGGAATTCCTGAAGATCGACCGACCGATGTTCACGCGCGACAAGGATGGCAACCGGCAATACTACGAAGACGGGCAG
This sequence comes from Viridibacterium curvum, assembly GCF_039544165.1. Taxonomy (NCBI): domain Bacteria; kingdom Pseudomonadati; phylum Pseudomonadota; class Betaproteobacteria; order Rhodocyclales; family Rhodocyclaceae; genus Viridibacterium; species Viridibacterium curvum. Next base: position 1,236,720 of record NZ_BAABLD010000008.1, on the reverse strand, counting down.
CGCGCATCGATGATTGCGGCGGCAGAGCGCACCGTGGCCGAGGAGTGCCGCTAGGGCGTGTTGCCGTGTGTCGCAGCAGCGCGACGCCGGCAGACCAGCAGCACTTCATCCACGCCAACACCATCGATCATGCCCGGCTCCAGCACCAGTTTGGGTTGGCGCGAGAGGCTCAGTGGCATGAAGAGGTTGTACCACCACATGGCGCGCTCGCGCTGATGCGTCAGCCACCACATGCCCGCTTCGAGCACGCGTGAAGACTTGGCCTGCAGGCCGTAGATCGCGCTTTGTTCCACCACGAATCCGTGCTCGTCGAGTTTGGCGAGCAAGCGCTCCGGCTCGTAGCGGCGGTGGTGCCCCACGAATTCGTCAAAGGCGTTCCAGCGTTCCGGGTGCAGCGGCACCGAGGCCAGCATGACCGCACCGGGGCGGGTAACGCGCGCCAGTTCGGCGAGCGAGCCATCTTCGTCTTCGACGTGTTCGATCACGTCAAAGGCACACAGAAAATCGGCAGAGCCCGACGCCAGCGGCAGACTGCCTATCTGGCCTTGCGCAACGCGCGCGCCGACGGCCTTCAGCGAAGCAAGCGCCGCATGGCTGATGTCGATGAACAAGGTGTCTTCCAGTGGCAGGCGCGGACGCAAGCCGGGGGCCACCTCGACCCGGCACTGCTGCGGCGCGAGCAGGCGACTGACAAGCGGCCAGGTGTTGAAGCGTTGAGGCCGCACAAGGCGTGCACCCGACCACAACGATTCGTAGAACCTTCGATTGTCTTCGACGATGTTTCTGGCAGCGGCGTCTCGCGGATTGCGCATCGATGGACCTGTGTTCACCCTGTGCGGGTGGCGTTGGGCAGGGCAAGAGCCGGCAGTATCGCATCAGTGCGGCGCCTGCACGCCGCGCCAGCCGCTCAGACCTTCTTGAGAAAACAGGCCTTGAGCATGAACTTGCCCTCGTCGAGCTTGCAGTCGACTTCGTGATCGCCCTCGCCAACGAGGCGGATGCTCTTGACCTTGCTGCCTTGCTTGAGCGTGATCGAAGAGCCCTTCACTTTGAGGTCCTTGATCAGCACGACGGAATCGCCGTCCTGCAGGACGGTGCCATTGGCATCACGCACGATGCGACCTGATTCCTCGGCAACAGCCGCTTGCTGCGGCCATTCATGTCCGCAATCTGCGCAGATGAAGTTGTCACCGTCGGGGTAAGTGTTTTCCATTGAACAGACGGGGCAGGCGGGAATGGCAGACATGGCGGGAACGCTTTGCGGATGGTTCAGAGGGCTCGCAGTATAGGCGCATCGCATGGTCTGCCATGCCGAAGTGGTCAAACCGGAAGGCGCCAGCGACCCACAACAGAAGCCCCGATCTGTGGCGAGGCGAGCAAGACGGCAGGCATCACTGGCGTGACGGGAGAGGGGATTTATATCCCGGATTCGACCAACACCAGGCGCTGAGCGGCAAGGTGCGCGCCTCGGCTCGACTCCGCACTCCGGACGGCGGAAACCTGTCGCCATCTGTGACTTATTCCCGATCCTTCGTTCTCCCGCACATACCGCGACATCACTTCCAGCACCGTTTTGACGCGGGTTCTGATGTTCTGCAACGGGTGCAAACCGCACCCCATCTGGCTGACCGGGGTGTGTCGCCATGGAGCTCAGCTCACCCTGCAAACCCCGGAAAACGCGCCGTAAGCAGACAGATCAGGATCATCCGCCTGATGATTCGGCAAGCCTGCTGAATCTTTAACCCATTGTTTTTCCGGTTTATTTTTGATCCGCAGATCTCGCGGGGCAGTAACTTCGGCCCCTGTGACGGATTTGTTGTTTTTATTAGTTTTGACGTTGTTAATTTATCCGCCTCACCGACAATGCACCTATCGCCAAGGCCGACACGGATCGGCGAGCAGCCTAAGCAGACAGAAACAAACTCTCGACTCTTCAGGGGACAAGGAATGAAAGCAATGCAGAAAACCACGCTGGCACTGGGTCTCTCCCTCGCCTTCGGCAGCACGGCCATGGCGGGCACGACTGGCGGATTCTCGACAGCCGATGGTGGCAACAAGACTGGCGCGCTGGCACGTACAGCCACATCCCTGCAAGACATCATCGATGCGATTGCCGAAGCCAAGACAGCCAAGCTGCCCCTCGTCGTGACCTACACGGGTAACGAAGACTCCTTGATCGCTGCCATGGTCGCCAACCACACGAAGAACTCGGCTGGCGACTGCCCCAACCCGCGCTGGAGCGACACATACCGCAAGGTGGAAGTCAGCGGCTTCACCTATGGCCTGACGATCCAGGGCGCAAACGGTTCGTCCGCCAACTTCGGCATCGTGCTCAAGGGTGGCTCCAGTGACGTGATCATTCGCAACATGAAGATCGGCGCGCTCGCCGGTGCCGCCAATGACGCAGATATGATCCGCATTGATGGTGCGTCGAACGTGTGGGTCGACCACAACGAACTCTTCGCGGTGAACAACGAGTGCAATGGCTCGCCCGATGGCGACCTGACCTTTGAAAGCGCGCTCGACATCAAGGGCGCGTCGCACAACATCACCGTGTCGTACAACTACATCCACGACAGCAAGAAGGTCGGCCTCGATGGCTCCTCGAACACCGACATCCAGGGCGGTCGCAAGATCACGTTCCACCACAATATCTACTACAACGTGAACGGTCGTCTGCCGCTGCAACGCGGGGGCTGGACCCACATGTACAACAACTTCTACGACAAGATCACCACCTCGGGCATCAACGTGCGCCAGGGCGGCTACTCGCTGGTCGAGAAGAACTGGTTCCAGAACTCCATCGATCCCGTGGTCTGCTTCTTCGATGGTGGCAGCAATTGCGGCTTCTGGGATCTGCGCAACAACAACATCACGGGCACAGCTGACTTTGCGAAGTACGGCATCACCTGGTCGACCCCTGCCAGCGGCGACAAGAGCGCTTCGGCATGGACCACGACGGCCACCTTCCCGCTCACCCTGCCCTACACCTATGAACCGGTGACGGCCCAGTGCGTCAAGGACAAGCTCGCCAGCTATGCAGGGGTCGGCAAGAACAACGCGCAACTGACCGCTGCAGCCTGTGGCACTGCCACCAGCTCCAGCAGCTCGGCCGCCGCTTCGTCAGTCGCTTCGTCCGCTGCGTCCTCGGCTGCTTCTTCTGCTGCTTCATCAGTCGCCTCCTCGGCCGCCTCGTCTGCTACAAGCAGCGCAGCCAGCTCGTCCGCCGGTGGCACGCCGCCGACACTGGCCGGCACGGGTGACTACCCCACTGGCTTCTCGAAGTGCGCCGACCTCGGCGGTACCTGCTCGGTCAGCTCGGGCACCGGCTGGGTCGCCTTCGGTCGCAGCGGCAAGTGGGTGCTGAAATATGTCGGTGTGGGTGGCAGCGCCGCCTGCACTGTCGCCGTGTTCGGCAGTGACCCCGGCGGCAACCCGAACAAGTGCTCGAAGCAGAACTGAGCACCAAGGAGCAACAGCAGTGACAAAAAAGCGCCCCGCACGGGGCGCTTTTTCTTTCTCAGGTGCAAACCCCGATGGCAGCGGGCGGCGCATGTGAAACACTGCGGGCACTTGATTTCACACAAAGATGAATCCGATGCATTTCACAGAGAGCGGCCGCCCGCCCACCGGAGCGGCCGAGCGTTACCGCGTGATCATCGCCGGCATCTGTGCCCTGATACTCAGCGTGGGGCTCGCGCGCTTTGCGTACACGCCGATGCTGCCCATCATGCGCGAACAGATCGGCCTGTCGGATCTCGCGGGTGGCTGGCTGGCGACGATCAACTACGCCGGTTACATGTCGGGTGCGCTGCTGGCCGCGTCAATCAGCGATCTGCGGTGCAAGTTCGTGCTCTATCGCGCAGGACTCGTCCTCGCCGTGCTCAGCACGGCAGCAATGGGGCTGACCGATGAGCCGGTGCTGTGGGCCGTACTGCGTTATCTCGCCGGACTCTCCGGCGCAGCCGGGCTGCTGCTGGCCTCCGGGCTGGCTTTGAACTGGTTGATACGCCATGGTCATCGCCCCGAGCTGGGCCTGCATTTCGCCGGGCTCGGGCTGGGCATTGTCGTATCGGGTCTCGCGGTCGCCGCCATGGTGGACTGGCTGAGCTGGGCGCAGCAGTGGCTGGGTCTGGGTCTGCTGGGTTGCGCGTTCTTCGTGCCGGCCTGGTTGTGGCTGCCCGCGCCAGCCCCCGCGCATGCCACGACGAATTCGCGTATCACAGCAGCGCAAGCCGCGTCACCGCGCTGGGTCTGGCTACTCACCGGCGCGTACTTCTGCGCAGGCTTCGGCTTCGTGATCAGCGCCACCTTCATTGTGACCATCCTCGTCAAATTGCCCATGCTGGCCGGCCACGGCGGCTGGGTGTGGGTAATCGTCGGCCTCGCGGCAGCGCCGTCGAGCTTCTTCTGGGATCGCGTCGCGCAAGCGTTGGGACCAAGCCCGGCGCTACTGCTGGCCTATGGTCTGCAGGTCATCTCCATCCTGCTGCCGGCCCTGAGCGGCGACCCGCTGCTCAACCTCTTGAGCGCCGCTCTGTATGGCGTGACCTTCGTCGGCATTGTCAGCCTCACGCTGACGCTGATAGGTCGCCGCTTTCCCGGCAATCCGGCAAAAGCCATGGCGCGCATGACCCTGAGCTACGGCGTGGCGCAGATCGTAGCCCCCGCCATGGCCGGCTACATCGCTACAGCTACCGGCAGCTACCGCGGCGCCCTGTTTGCCACGGCGGCGATCATGCTGTGCGGCATGGCCTTGCTGGGCTTGCTGATAAGGGAAGAACGCCGCCAACAGGCCTGAAGCTAACGTGCGACGCTGCACTGTCGCCCATATGGTTGCATTGCTAATCAACGTGATCTAGCATGAGTCCATGTTCGAGCAATGTCTCTACTTCAACACCACGGCGCTTGCACGTCTGCTTGAGCGCTTGTGGACACAGGCTTTCGCGCCGTTCGGTCTGACACCCGCACAGGCCTTCATGCTGCGTGTCGTGCTGGAGAAACCCGGCCTGCTGCAACGCGAACTGGCGGACGAGCTCACCATTGCCCGCGCCACCGCCACGCGTACGCTGGACGGTTTGCAGAAGCTCGGGCTCATCGAGCGCCACAGCACCGAGAATGATGGCCGCGAACAGGCGATTTTTCCTACCACGCAGGCGGTGCGTCTGCGTGATGCGATCAATGCTGCCAGCGGCGAGGTGACGCGTCGACTCAAGCGCGAGCTGGGTGCACAACACTTCGATGCAGTCGTTGCCGGCCTGCGAGGCATCCGCTCAAACCTCGAGTAAAAATTTTTGGGCTTTTAGTTGTATTGCTAATCAAAAGGAGATCGCCATGCCCATACTCAATGTAAAAGTCAGCGCCACAAAATCCCCCGAGCTCACGCGGCGCATCGCCGATCTGCTGCTTGACCTCACCTCACGCATCCTGCGCAAGAAGCGCGATGTCACGGCCATCGTCATTGACTACGTCGCTCACGACGACTGGCTGATCGCTGGCCGCCCGCTCAGCGAGCACGGCAAGAACAGCTTCTACTTCGACATACACATCACCGACGAGACCAACACCAAGGACGAGAAGGCGCAGTACATCCGTGAAGCCTTTGCAGGTTTTGCGGCCATCCTCGGCAATCTGCACGAAGAGAGCTACATCCACGTGCAGGATGTGCGGGCTGCTTCGTACGGCTATGGCGGCCGCACGCAGGAGGCGCGCTATCAGCATCCAGGCTGAGAGGGCGGAAGCGCACTTCTCCAGACCTGTAGTGATCGGCGTTTGTTGAGGAAGAACTGTCTTCGCGTGGCGAGCGTGGTCGCTCACCTGCCGGATCACAGAGAGTCCTAGCGCCGGCGGTTCTCGCTGGCTTTTTTTACTCTCAGCGCTTCATGTTGAACAAGGACAAGTGAAATGTGTGCCCCGATACCGATCCGCGTTGCAGCAGTCGGGGCGCCGCATCACTCCAGGCGCACGGCCGTGTCGAATATCCAGCTGCGGCGTATCTCGACGACATCGTAGTCACGGCTCAAGGCTGACGGGAACGCGGCATACGGCGCAGCGCCCTTGATGATCTGTCGTATCGATTCATCGATGGCGGGCACGCCACTGGAGGTAACAAAGGTCACCGATTCGACCGAGCCGTCGGCGCGAATGGCCACGGTGATGAGCGGGTGCACGTGTGGCTGCTTTGCGATGTCACGCACTTTCTCGATGGCGGTGTTGAGCTGGATCTTGCGGGCCCAGGCTTCGGCGTAGAGGACGAGATCGGTGTTGGCATCGCTGCGCCCGAAGAGCCTCGCACGGCGCACACCATAGGACAGAGGCAACGTAGTCGTACTGGCGCGCGATGCCGCGTCCCGTCGCGCGGCCTCTTCATCGAGCTGACGACCGATGGCCTTGAGCCGTGCCTCGCGCGCGGCCTCCTGTTCAGCCAGCTCGCGCTGCGCCTTTTCCTGCCGGGCACGTTCCTGACGTGCCGCCTCCTGTCTGGCCGCCTCCTGTCTCGCCGTTTCCTGCAAGGCGGCAAGACGCGCCACTTCGAGCAAAGCCCTCTCCTGTCGTAGCGCCTCGAGTCGCGCGGCCTCCTTGCGGGCCGCCTCCTGCCTTGCAGCCTCTTGCACCGCAGACTGCCGTGCGGCTTCGATACGCGCGGCCTCCTGCTGGGCGAGCTCGCGCTGTGCCTGCTCCTGCCTGGCGCGCTCATGCCTCAAAGCCTCTTGCTTCAAGGCCTCCTGTCTCGCGACTTCCTGTTTTATCGCTTCCTGTCTCGCCGCTTCGAGACGCTCGGCCTCCTTGCGCGCGGCGTCGGCGCGCTCCTGCTCCAGTCGTGCAGCGGCTTGTCGCGCTGCTTCCAGCCTTGCCGCTTCCTGCAGCACACGCTCGCGTTGCAGTTGGTCCTGTCGCGCCCTCTCCAGCCTGGCGGTCTCCTGTCTGGCGGCCTCGATACGTTCCGCTTCCTTGCGCGCCGCATCGGCCCGCTCCTGCTCCAGTCGGGCTGCGGTCTGACGCGCAGCTTCGGCCTGTGCGGCTTCCTGCAAGGCCTTTTCGCGTTGTGCCTGCTCCTGGCGCAGCTTTTCGAGGCGAGCCGCTTCCTGACGTGCAGCTTCAAGGCGTTCGGCTTCGCGCCGGGCTGCTTCGGTGCGCGCTTGCTCAAGGCGCGCTGCCTCCTGCCTTGCTGCCTCCTGCCTTGCTGCTTCCTGTTTCGCCGCCTCCTGCTGCGCACGCTCGCGCTGCAGCTGCTCCTGCCTGCTCCGCTCCTGACGCAAGATCTCCAGGCGTGCGATTTCCTGGCGCTCGTATTCGAGCCGCTGCGCTTCAGCGCGTTCCTGTTCCTGCCTCACCGCCGCCAGTCTGGCTGCCTCCTGGCGTGCCAGCTCCTGCTTGAGTTGCTCCTGTCGCACAGCCTCAAGCCGTGCGGCCTCCAGTCGCTCTGCCTCGCGTTTTGCCGCCTCGATGCGCGCCACTTCCAGACGCGCCTGTTCTTGCTTTGCCGCTTCCAGGCGCTCGGCTTCAAGTGCCACCCGCCTGCGTTCAGCCGCCTCGGCTTCTGCGCGCCGCACGCGCTCGGCCTCAGGCTCGGGCGCACTTTGCTCGATGATGGGTTCAGGTTGTCGCAGCGGCGCATTGCCGGGTTCAACACGGATGCTGGCTTCAGAACGCTCAGCCACCAGCACGGGCGCCTGCTCGGCGACGACAGCCACTGCGGGAACCTCTGGCGCCACATCGACGCGCTTCTCTACAGGTGGCGCAGCTCCGCGCTCGGCACTCTCGTGTGGCATGACGATCTGCGCGTCCGGGGACTCGGGCTCCACGGCCGTCGTGACCAGAACGGCTCGCAGCGTATCGAACCGGCGCTCGACGGCCGACAGGCCCAGCCCCGCACCGCCGAACCCGAGGGCCAGCAACAGGGCGTGCACCAGCAGGGACGCCAGGACCGCCAGACCCAGTCGCCTGTTGTCACGCGGAACGTCGAAATCAGATCTCAAACCGTAAAGCCTTGCTCAATGAACGACGGCATCGTACAGGCTCGCCCAAAGAAAAACGCACGCCGTTCTGCGGCGTGCGTTTCCGGGGGCGGCGGCAAGCGTCAATGCCTGCCGAAAACTGCCCTGGCGATCAACCCGGTTGCCTGGTGGTGCGCAGATAGGGCTTGATGGTCTTGTAGCCGGGGAAGAGCTTGTCGGCCTCTTCGTTCGACACGGCCGTGGTGATGATGACGTCATCGCCGTGCTTCCAGTTCACCGGCGTGGCGACGCGGTGCTTTGCCGTGAGCTGCATGGAGTCGAGCACGCGCAGGATCTCGTCGAAGTTGCGGCCGGTAGTCATCGGGTAGGTGAGCATCAGCTTGATCTTCTTGTCCGGACCGATGATGAACACCGAACGCACGGTGGCATTGGTGGCGGCGGTGCGGCCTTCCGAGGTGCCGGCCTCGTCAGCGGGCAGCATGTTGTAGAGCTTGGCGACGGCGAGATCCGTGTCGCCGATCATGGGGTATCTGACCTTGGCACCCTGCGTTTCCTCGATGTCGGCCGACCACTTTTCGTGGTTCTCGACCGGGTCGATGGAGAGGCCGATGAGCTTGGCATTGCGCTTGGTGAACTCGGGTTCGATCTTCGCCATGTAGCCCAGCTCGGTGGTGCACACCGGGGTGAAATCCTTGGGGTGCGAGAACAGGATGGCCCACTGGTCGCCGATCCATTCGTGGAACTTGATCGGGCCTTGCGTCGTGTTGGCACTGAAATCGGGGGCGATATCGTTGATGCGTAGTGACATGATGATCTCTCGTTCGTGCAGGTGTTGGAGCGAGTGGCGGCCGGGGCCCGGAAAGACAGGAAACAAGCGCTGCCGGGCCGGCGCCGACGGGGAGAAATGCTGGCTCAAAAATACTAGCACGGCGATTTCGACACCCCCTTCAATTGCTGGCTATAGCCGTCAGAGTCGCGAGTGTTCAGCCAGCCCCGACCGCCGTCATGTCACGCCTGCATGACACAGGGAATCTTCAGGCGCTCAGCGCCACGTAGACGTTCTGCACATCGTCGTGCTCGTCGATGGCGGCCAGGAAGGCTTCCACCTCTTCAAGCGCCTCGGCGCTCAGGCTGGCGGCGCTGACCGGATTCTTGGGCTTGTAACCGAGCTTGGCGGACAACACATTGAAGCCGTGACCGGCAAGCGCCTTGCTGACGAGGTCCAGTTCTGTCGGTTCGGTGTAGAACAGGGTCGTACCCTCTTCCGAGCCGGGTTCGAGGTCCTGCGCACCGGCTTCGATGGCGGCCTCTTCGGGGTCCGCGCCCTTGTCTGTGGGCTCGGCCTCGATCATGCCGAGGTGGTCGAAATCCCAGGCGACCGAGCCGGAGGTGCCGAGCTGTCCCTTCCGGAACAGCACGCGCATTTCGGGCGCTGTGCGGCGCACGTTGTCAGTGAGGCATTCGACCATCACCGCCACCTGGTGCGGCGCGAAGCCTTCGTAAATGACGTGTTCGAAGCTCACCGGCTCATCGGTCAGGCCGGCACCACGCTTGATCGCGCGCTCCAGCGTGTCCTTGGGCATCGAGGCCTTGCGGGCCTGCTCGACGGCCAGACGCAGGCGCGAGTTCATCGCCGGGTCAGCGCCGCTGCGCGCGGCAACGAGGATTTCCTTGACGAGCTTGCCGAAGATCTTGCCCTTGGCGTTGGCGGCGATGTCTTTATGCTTGGCTTTCCACTGTGCGCCCATGGCGGTCTCCGGTAACTGGCTGTATTCGATGCGAGACGCACATTCTACCGGGACGCGGCGAGGCTGAATGGATCGCTGGGTGGTGTCGCGAAACCTCTTCATGCGACATTTTCGTGCGGCATTTTCCTGCGACACTACGCCCATGCAACCACGCATCCTCCCCCTCGATACCGACAGCGAATACTGGTTCGCAGAAGGCTGTTTCATCCTCGAAATGCTCAACACCTCGGGCGACCCGGCGCTGTCGATTGCGCGGGCCCGCCTGCGTGCCGGCGGCGTCACGCGCTGGCATCGTCTGCGCGGCATTGCCGAGCGCTACGTCATACAGTCCGGCACCGGTGTCGTGGAACTCGGCCCCCCCGGCAACCCGACGCTGCAGCAAGCAGTGGCGCCCGGCGATGTGGTGCTGATTCCGCCGGGCTGCGCGCAGCGCATCCGCAATACGAGTGGTAATGAACTGGTGTTTCTCGCGCTATGCACGCCGCGCTTCGTGAAGTCGGCTTACGAAGATTGCGAGCCGGAAGCTGGCTGAAGTCGGGCCGGCGCCCGGTGTACTTCCGGGCCGTTGACCGCGTCGCATGCGCCCCTGCAGTATGTGTCACCCTGCAGAATCGATCCCCCGGCCCCGGGGCGCATCGCAACCGTCTGTTTCACGGAGAATCACATGGCGCGCTACAAATCCCTGAGTGACAAATGGGCCTACATTCCGACCCGCGTGGATCGCGGCGGTGACTGGAAAAAAGCGATGCTGGGCTTTACCGGCGTCAAATCCGCCAAGCTGAGCGACCTGCACCTGATCGCATCCAAACCCTCGCATCAGGGCAGCTACTCCGATGCGCATGTCACCTTCGTGCTCAAGGAAGGTAACGCCAAGCATCACATTTACTACCAGGTGAATAACGACAAGCTGGTCGCCGATTACGTGCTGGCGCCCAAGGGCTGGAAATCGTCGTACTGGCTGAACTTCCCCGAGTTGCGCGAAGCGGCCGAAGCCGAGCTGTTGAACCTCGTGCGCTACTGCCGCAGTGAGGGCACGCTCGACGAAATCCCTTCCGCCGTCTGACGCCCGCCGGACGCACGTCCCGCCGGGCGGGCTTCACGCCATCCGCATGTCCGCTGCCGTGCAGCGAGAGGCGACACACGCATAGAATGCGCCGTTCCCCACTCTCTCGCGGACTCCGCCCATGCTGAAACGATCCCGAATCCTGCTCGCAGCGCTGGTGGTGCTGGTTATCGCTGCGGCTGTGGCCCTGTTGTGGTGGCGCCAGGGCAGCGCGCCCGCTCACCCTGCCGACACCGTGGCAGCGAGCAAGCCGGAGGACGCCGCACAGCTGCAGACCGCCTTTGCGGGTGTGCTGGCGCAGTACCGCCAGATCATCGTGCTGCTGGCGGACGAGAAGAAGCAGTCCGAAGTCGAGCGCGGGTATGCCAATGCCGTGGCGCGCGCCCTGTTCCATGAAAAACTGGCCGCCAGCGATGCACTGTCTTCGCGACTGGCCAACATCGTCGCCGCCAACCAGCTGGGCGCGGTAGAAAAGCTGCTCGACTACGTGGAGTCGGACCCGGCACTGTTCGATGCCGACCGCCTCGCCTTTCGCGAGTTGCTGCGCGACCTGCAGGCCGAAGTGAGCAAGCTCGGCAGCCTGCCGGCGGTGAAGCTGCACAAGCGCATCAGCGATGACCTCGACGGCTTGGCCGAGATCGAGAAGAACTACGAACGCGAGATCAGCCAGATCTTCAGCCGCTTCGAATCGCGCGCCATCGTGCTCAAGCGCGAGCGCTGGGACGACTACCTCGCCAAGCTGGCCAAACTCTACAACCGCGCGCAGATCCTCAAGGAGCACGCGATGGTCGTGCCCTACTCGCCCGAGAAGCTGGCCGAGCTCGACAAGCTGCAGCGTGACAACCAGAGCGAGGGCGTCGGCAAGGGGCTGCCACCGAAGACCCTGGTGCTGACTTTCGACGATGGCCCGCATGGCCGCTACACCGAAGAGATCGAGGCCATCCTGCAGCAGTACGGCGTGCCCGCCATCTTCTTCCAGGTCGGTCGCAATCTCGGCACGATTGAAGGTAACCAACCGAAGCTGGGCATGCACTATCGCGTCGCACGCAAACTGGCCGCCGACGGTTTCACGCTGGCCAACCACAGCTATTCGCACGCGCAGCTGAACAAGACCACGGGTGACGCGCTGAAGGCCGAAGTGACAAATGCCGACGCGCTGCTCAAGCAGGTCGACGGCGGTCGCTCTTCGCTGTTCCGCTTCCCCTACGGCGCACACAGCAAGGAAGCCCTGCAGCTGCTGGAGGACGCCAGGCTGCAATCGATGATGTGGAACATCGATTCGCTGGACTGGGCTGACCCGGTGCCATCGTCGATTGCGGATCGCGTGCTGCGCTCGGTCGATGCAGAGGGACGCGGCATCGTGTTGTTCCACGACATTCACGAACGCACGGTGAAGGCCCTGCCGATGGTGCTGGATCGCCTGATGGCCGAGGGCTACCAGTTCGCTGGCTGGGACGGCGAGAAGCTCGCCCTGCCCAAAGGCAAGGCGAAGGCCGATGCCGGCGCTGCTGTGACGACGGGCTACAACCAGTCCTGGGCCGTCATCATCGGCATCGACGAATACAGCAAGTGGCCGCGCCTGCAGTACGCCGTGCGCGACGCACAGGCCCTGCGCGACACGCTGACCAGCAAGTTCGGCTTTGCGCCGGAACGCGTGATCACCCTGACCAATGCCGAGGCCACGCGCAATGGCATCCTGTCCGTCTTCCACGACAAGCTGGCCCACGCGGCGATGCAGAAAAACGACCGCGTGCTGGTGTTCTTCGCCGGGCACGGTGCGACGCGCAAGCTCAGCTCGGGCCGCGATCTGGGCTACATCGTTCCGGTGGATGCCGACCCGGAGAAACTCGCCACCGACGGCATCTCGATGAGCGAGATGCAGAACATCGCCGAGAGCCTGCCAGCCAAGCACGCCCTGTTCATCATGGACTCCTGCTACAGCGGCCTGGCCCTCACACGCGGCGGCAACAACTACCTGCGCGAGAACGCCAAGCGCATTGGCCGCCAGATGCTGACGGCGGGCGGTGCCGATCAGCTGGTCGCGGACGGCGGGCCCGAGGGACACTCCGTCTTCACCTGGACGCTGCTGCAGGCGCTGGGCGGCAAGGGCGATCTCAACGGCGACGGCTACATCACGGCGACCGAACTTGCGGCCTACATCGCGCCCGCCGTGTCCGGCGTCTCGCAGCAGACGCCAGCCTTCGGCAGCCTGCCCGGCTCGCAGGGCGGCGAGTTCGTTTTCGAGCTGCCGGTGGAAACAGAATTCCTCAGTGCCGGCACCAACCAGCTCTCTGGTGATGCGATCGCGCTCAATAACAAGCTCGACGCCGCAGCGCCTGCAGCCACCACGCCCACCATCGCAGCACCGGTCGCCTCGGCCCCCGCAGCCGTAGTGCCCGACCTGCAGGGCAAGGACCGCACAATCAAGGCCGGGCCCGTTATCGCCCTATCGTCACGCCAGCTGGCCCAGCGTGCCAATGACCGCGGCCTGCTGGCCTATCGCGAGAAACAGTACGCCGAAGCGGAAGAGGCCTTCACCGAAGCGCTGAAGCTGCGACCGGATTTTGCGCTGGCTGCCAACAACCTCGGCTACGTGTTCTACAAGCAGGAGAAATTCGCCGAGGCCGCACGCTGGTTCGAGAAGACCATCCAGCTCGACGCTTCACGCGCCGTGGCCCACCTCAACCTCGGCGACGCGCTGGCGCAGGCGGGTGAGAAGAAGCGTGCCGTGCAGTCGTTCAGAACCTACCTCGAACTGGCCCCGAACGGTGCCGCAGCCGCACACGCCAGAGAGATGATCGACAAGCTTTGAGCCACACCTGACGCACCAGAACACACTGCAAAGCAAAAGGGCCGCATTGCGGCCCTTTTGCTTTCCTGCAGCTGCGGCGCTTACTTGAGGTACTGCACCAGCGGCGAATTCAGGTCGCGCAGGCCATCGATCACCAGCTGGCCGACCGCAATCGCACCCTTCTCGCGGAAGTGCGTGTTGTCGCTGGTGTCGGAGGTGTAGGCCGGGAAACCCTCGGAGGCCTTGACCCACATGAAGTAGGCCTTGGAGCCCTCTTCGCCGACGCTCTTGAAGAAGGTCATGCTGCGCGCAGTCAGGTCAATGACGGGCGTACCGGTTGCGGCGCCGAGGTTGCGCACGGCTTGCGGGTAGTCGCCACCCTTGGTCGTGATGTGGCTGTTCTTCATGTTGCCCGAACCATCGGTGGCGAAGGTGCGACGCGTCACCGGCGTGATCAGGATGGGCTTGGCGCCAACGCTCCTGGCGTAGTCCACATAGGTCTTGAGCGTGTTGTAGAAAGTGGTTGCTGCCGGATTGCCATCTTCGTCGTTGTGGCCGAACTGGATCAGCAGATAGTCACCTGCCTTCATCTTGCTCTTGATGTCCGCATAGTTCGACGTGGTCAGGAAGCTCGTCGTGCTGGCGCCGGACTTGGCATCGTCGACCACGGTTGCCGTGCTCTTGAAGTACTGCTGGAAGGGCTGGCCCCAGCCCATGCGCGGGTAACGGTCGCTTCCGTACAGGCTGGCCGTCGAGTCCCCGGCGATGAAGATGCGGATCGCGGCCGTGCTGGTCGAGCTGCTTGCGGCGGAGCTGGTCACCGAAGAGCTGGAGCTCGACGCGACGACCGAGCTGCTGGCACTGCTGGCACTGGCCGATGCGGGGTTGTACGAGCACCACGAGGCATTCCCGGGTGCGCCGGGGAAGTTGGCCAGCGAACAGACGAAGCTACCGGTGCGGACGACGTTGGGCGAGAACACGCCGCCCTTGCCCATGGTGGTTTCATGAGTGCCGGTCATGGTGCAGGTGGCGCCGGGCTGGGCGCACTTGGTCCAACCCGACGGAGCGTCGGCGGCGGCAAAAAGCTGACTGCTCAGGGCGAGCAGGAGCACGCCCAGGCTGAGTTTGGAAATCACGGAATTCTCCTTTGCTTTGTGTCGCCAGAGGCTGGCGATCTGTCTCGTACTGCGTCTTCTTGTGGCAGCTGACAGCGGGATCAGCGTGCTGCGCAGGCTAAGTCGGCAGGATATTCCGCGCTTGATCCGGATTGCGGGAGCCGTCCGCCCTGTGTGATGCGCTGCACACAACCAGGCCGGCCTGACGTCAGCGGCTTGCCCTCAAAGCTGCTGTGCAAAGCGGGTTACCATGCGCTTCGCATGCCAACAAACAATCCGGGGGAAAAATGAGCGGCAACGTCTATGCAGCACCCAAAGCATCGCTGGAGCGACTCACCAAGGACTGCAGCGAGTGTGGCGCCGAGATCAACAAGAAAGCCGTGATTTGCCCCAAGTGCGGGGTCAAGCAGAAGGGACAGGTCAGCAAGGTTGCTCTGGTGCTGCTGACCTTCTTCGCCGGCGGCCTCGGCGCACACAAGTTCTACCTCAAGAAGCCCTGGTGGGGCCTGCTCTACCTGTTGTTCTTCTGGACCTGGATTCCGGGGCTGGTGGCGTTCATCGAGTTCATCATCTACCTCTGCACCAGTGAGGAGAGCCTCAACGAAAAGTATGAGGCCGGGAACAGCGGGGTGATTATCGCCATCGTCGTGGCCATCTTCGGTGGCATCGCCCTGATCGGCATCCTCGCAGCGATCGCCTTGCCGCAATATCAGAACTACACGATGAAAGCCAGGACCATGGCCGCGATCCAGAGCATCGAACCGCTGCGTCAGGAAGTGCAGCAATTCATCGTCAAGAATGGTCGCCTGCCACAGACACCAGAAGAAGTCACCGCCGACAACGTTCGCGAGCTGCCCAATCTCGGCACTGCCCGTCTGCAGGAAAACGGCCGCATCGTGATCCTGTTTGGTAACGCCGCAAGTTCGCTGCGCGACCAGACCATCGAGTTCGAGCCACGCATCGCCAACAACCAGCTCTCGTGGGATTGCACGGGTGGCTCCGTCAAGCCGATCTATCGCCCGCAGCAGTGCCAGCGACGCTGAGCGCAGGGCGCCGACACCAGAGGGCCTCAGGGCCCTCTTCTTTTTGGTGCGCGCAGGGCTCAGAAAAAAAACGCACGCCTGCAAGGGCGTGCGTCAGTACAACGAGAGCCGAAACTCTGAATGGATTACTTGAGCTCGAAGGCACCCAGATCAGGCGCTGAGCCAAGATAGGGCAGGCCGACGCTGATGCCCTTGTCGATCATCTTGCTGCTGCTGGAAAGACGGAAAAGATTCGTCTGCGGCAGGCTGCCATCGGCATTGCGGGCTGCCGTGGCAAGGCTCAGATCGAGACTGGCGAAGTCCGAGCTCGTCGCGGTGAGGCTGTTCCAGCTGTTGTTGGACTGATCGGCGTTGGCGATGCTGTCCGAGCTGGTTCCCGAGAGCGAGATGTTGTTGCGGAACTTGTTCTTCTCGCCCGATGCCAGCGAACCACCGAAACCGAAGTTGATGCCGTTCTTGAAGCTGATGTTGTTGTAGAGCGTCACGCCGCCGGTGTTGTTGTTCTGGTCAAAACCCTTGTTCGGCTGACCGAATGCAACCGACTGGGTGATGACATTCCGTTGCAGCTTGCTGTTGCCACCGAGCTTGAAGCCATTGCCGTTACCGGCGAACGCGCTGTCATTCCACAGGTTGATGCCGTTGTTGAACGCCCAGCTCTTCTCGATGGTCACGACCTCAGCGCTGTCAAACGTGTCATACCCGTCATCCGAGTTGTTCCAGGCGCGGCAACCATAGAAGAAGTTGCCGGGGCCCTGGGTCTGCTTGGAGGCAAAGCCGTCGGCCATGCTGCCGTTCTTTTTCGGATCGTAGTTGTTGTAGGCGTCAACGTTGATGACTTTGGTATACGAACCACCCTTGTTGATTTCCAGGCCGCTGTTGCGGTTGTTGTAGAACGCGACGTTCTCGAAGGTGTTGTTGGCACCCGTCACGTAGGTGCCCTGGTAGCCGGCACGCGTGATGTCGATGCCCTTGAAATACCAGTAGTTACCCGTGAGATAGAAGCCGTACGAATCCTGCAGCCAGGTCTTGTCCGGCCACTGGAAGTCGATCTTGGCGCGCCCGCAATTGGCGGCGACAAGGTAGATCCTCGCGCTGGAGGAACCCGACTGCGACAGCGTGATGGTGTTCTTCGCGCCAGCGGTGTAGGGAATGTTGTAGGTGCCGGGTTGCAACAGGACCATCTGGCCGGCACTCACGGACGACAGCGCGGCACTGAGGCTCATCGGTGCCGAGAAACTGGTGCCTGCACCGCTGCTCGACGCACCGGGCGTCACGTAGATGATCTTGCTTGCCGTCAGGTTGCTGGTCTCGGTGCCGCAGCCCGTTACGTAAGGATCAGCGCTCACCGACGAAGCCACGCTGGAGCTGCTCGAGCTCGACGACGCGACCGAAGAAGCAACCGAAGAGCTGGATGATGCTACCGACGACGAGGACTGCGACGAACTGCTCGATGCCACGCTGCTGGAGGCCACGCTGCTCGACGAGCTCGTCGTGGTGCCCGCATAGGAACACCAGGCCGACGAAGTGAAGGTGTTGCTCGGGAAGTTGCTCGACGAGCAAGCCACACTGTTCGTGAAAGTGCCGTAGACGAAGCTGCCGGACTTGCCCAGCGCGACCGAACGCGTGCCGCTGAAAGAACAGGTCGCGCCGGTGTTCTGGGCGCACTTGGTATAGCCGGACGGAGCGTCCGAAGCCGCCTGCGCGCCGCCGGCGAACAGGCTTGCCAGCGCGATGGCGCCGAGCAGTCTTGCGTACATGTGTGTCTCCTCGATGGTGTGGTGAAGCGCACGAGCACCGCGACGCGGCCCCGGGCTTCTTGTGTGTGTTCCCCGCATCGAGACGCTGGCCCTGACGGCCGGGACATCGATCAGGCCACCGCATTCTATAGTTTTTCTGTCGAACAAACTACCCGCGCGGCAGTGCAAGTGCTTGTTCTGCCAGAAGAAGCACGCGGCGGATGCCATACCGCCAACCCCGACACTTCGTTCGACATCCCGGCCTTCCGCTGAAGAGCCCGTATCCGTGTATCCGTATCCGTCACCGTCGCGCAATAACGACGTGAGAGCGCCTTTTGCGACGGAATTTCAGGGGTGACAACAGCCTTCAGCGCTTGCTTGCCCGATTGGACAGAACACGCCTGCCCCTTCGGCCATGGCGCCAGAAAGAACGCAGGCCTAGGCTACGCAACAGAATTTAACAATCAACACGCACAGCCGTGACAGAGAGTCAGATGCCGGCCGGGCATTGCACCCGCGCCTTGTAGCCTGTCGTCCTCCTAACCCCTGTCGTGATCCTGCGGCTTAGCCCGCGTGAGGTGCAGCCCCCGCCGGGCAGCCCGATAAGGGAGTTGGAGAACGATGCTGGACCAGGCCATCCGTTTTCTCGCCGACACCACCAATACGCATCTGCGTAACAGGGGGCTGACGAGCACCAACGTCGGTGAGGTCATCGTTGGCCAGCTCGTCGACGACGCAGGCAAATGGGCCATCGCGCCGGACAACATCGGCCTCACCCTCATCAACATCGAAGAAGACCGCGTGATGCGCTCGCAGCTGCCGGACTACGCCTACGTCGGCGGCAGCCAGGTGTTGTTGCAGCCCGAACTCAAGCTCAACCTCACCGTGCTGTTCCACGCGCGCCCGTCGGCCAACGACAAATACACGCAATCGCTGCGCTTCCTGTCGAACCTGCTGACCTTCTTCCAGGCGCACCCGGTGTTCACGCCTGACGAATACCCCGCGCTCGATCCGCGCATCGACAAGCTGCTTGTCGAAATGCTCGCGCTGTCGACCGAGCAGCTCAACCAGATCTGGGCCTACCTCGGCAGCAAGTACCTGCCCTCGGTGGCCTACCGCGTACGCATGGTGGTGCTGCAGGACGTCGAGCCGCTCGCCATCGGCAAACCCATCACCGACATCGAAACCGCGCTGGGCAACAAATGAAGATCCGCTTCTCACCGCTGACGACGATCAGCATCGCGCACGATTACTACAGCGAAGCCTGTCGCGACATCGAATTCGTCCCGACCGAAAGCACGCGCGAACGCCTGCGCGCCGGCCGCATCATTGCGCGCATGCTCGAAGGGCGCCTGCACCTGCTCTACGAAGCCGAAGCGCCGAAAAAGCCGGTCAGCGACATCTCTGGCGAAACGCTCTATTTCGCCCTGCGTCTGCAGAACACGCGCTTCGCCAATATCACCGCTCCCCTGCTGGCGGACCCGCGCCTCACACCCCTGTTCAGCAATACCGTCAGCCCGACCACGCTTGACGCCCCTGTCGGTGTAACGGTTGCAGCAGGCCTGCACGCTCACACCCCGCTGTCCAGCACACGCCCCGTCACGCTGCGCCTGCTTGACGCCACGGGCAATGTGCTCGATGCGCGCATGCTCAGCGATGACAACACCAGCTACGACCTGCGCAGCCTGCCCAATGGGCGTTACCGCATCGAGGAAGACTACGGTGCCGGCGTCATCGAACAGCGCCAGCTCCTCATCGACGCCGAATTGCGCGACACCGGCGCCTGGGGCGTGCTGGCCATCCGCATCGACGACGGCTTCTACGCGACACCACCCGACTTCACGCTGACTTTCGCCGCCCGCAGCGAACCGCTGCGCTACTACATCGTCACGCGCAACTGGACCGCCGAAGAAGTCGCGGCCCTGAACATCGTCGACGAAGGTGCGGCCACTGAGGGTCGCCCACCCATCGTTTTTGCGGCCGTACCGGCGCCCCTGCCGGACGACTTCATCCAGAAATCGCTGCTCGGGGACAGCAGCGCCGACATTGTCGTTTTCCAGTCCCAATCAGCTGTAGCGCGGCGGGAGCGCGGTCTGAAGAAGTTGAATCTGAACCGCAGTACGACCGTCCTGATCGAGCACCTGCCGCTGCCGGGCCCTGAGCGGGCGAAGGCAGATCTCATTGTCCATCTCTCCAAACCCTGAGGCCCATCACCATGCCAACCTACAAGACACCCGACGTCTACGTTGAAGAAATCTCCGTCTTCCCGCCTTCGGTGGCCGAAGTCGAAACCGCCATCCCTGCGTTCGTAGGCTATACAGAGTTCGCAAGCCGCATCGTCAAAGGCGACCTCGTCGGCATACCGACGCGCATCAAGTCACTGCTCGAATACGAAGCGCTGTTCGGCTACGGCCCCGCCATCGCCGTGACCGAAGTCGTACTCGACGACAACAACAACTTCGTCAGCGCCGCCATCAGCTCGAATTTCTATCTCTACGACAGCCTGCGCCTGTTCTTCGACAACGGCGGTGGCGACTGCTACATCGTGTCGGTCAAGGCCGACAAGTATGCCAGCCAACCTGATCGCGACGAATTGATCGCTGGCGTCAAGGCCGTCAAGAAGTTCGATGAGCCGACCATCCTGCTGTTCCCGGACGCTGCCGGCCTGGATGCCGACAAGCTCTCCGCCGTACAGCAAGTCGCACTCAAACAATGTGGCGAGCTGGGCGATCGCGTCGCTGTGCTCGACACAGTCCGCACCGACGCACTGGGCACAGCCTTCCGCGACAAGATCGGCATCAACAGCCTCAAGTACGGCGCAGCCTACACGCCCTGGCTCAAACTCAACTACAGCAAGAATGTCGGCTACGCCAACATCAAGAATGCGCTCAAGAAGGGCGGCTCCAGCGTCACCTTGCAGAGCCTCACCTCTGATGCGGGCCTGCTGGCACTGATGAAAACCATCGATGACTCGCAGGCCGACATCGCCGGTTTCGACGCCCGCATCAACACGGCAACGGGCGCCATCAGCAAGAGCGTTTCGGCCCAGCAAGCCGAACTGATGAACACCTATCGCTCGACGCCCTCCGCCGCGAACATGCAGAACCTGTTCGGCTACCTCTACCGTCTGGCCGAACTGGTCGACGGTGGCGTCACCGGCGGTAGCGCCTTCGTGCACACCAAGCTGAAGGACGACGCTGCAGCCAGCATCACCAGCACACTCAAGACGGCCTACACGAACCTCATCGCGTTCGAAAAGGAACTCAAGGCCCGCATGGAAGCCGCACCTGCCCCTGGCCCATTTGCCTACACCGTGCAGTGGGATGCTGGCTCTGACCCCAGCGCCACGGAATGGGGTGGCATCTTCGGTGCATCGTCACCCGCAGCCACAACCACCGGTATCGCAGCAGCCCTCGACGAAGAGGTCGAGCTGCTCAATGCCGCACTGCCCTTCATCAATGCCGCTTTCGCAACAGTCAGCGGTGTCATCAGCGGCCTCGTGAGCGCTGCCAGCGGCTATCGCAACACCGCCGAGCAAGCCCTGCTCGAAAACTTCGGCGTCTACAGCAACCTCATCAAGGGCATCAACAACACTTTGACCAGCTGCCCGCCCAGCGGCGCCATCGCCGGCATCTACTCGCTGGTCGACAACCAGCGCGGCGTGTGGAAGGCCCCGGCCAACGTCAGCCTCAACAGCGTGATCGGGCCGGAGGTGAACTTTGACACCTCCGACACCGACGGCCTCAACGTCGACACCGTCGCCGGCAAATCCATCAACGCCATCCGCGCCTTCGCCGGCAAGGGCACCCTGGTGTGGGGCGCACGCACACTGGCCGGCAACGACAACGAGTGGCGCTACGTGTCGGTGCGCCGCTTCTTCAACATGGTCGAAGAGTCGGTCAAGAAGTCGACCTACTGGGCCGTGTTCGAACCCAACGATGCCAATACCTGGGTCAAGGTGCGCGGCATGATCGAGAACTACCTGACGCAGAAGTGGCGTGAAGGTGCGCTCGCCGGCGCCACGCCGAAGGATGCCTTCTTCGTGCGCTGCGGTCTCGGCGTGACGATGAATGCGCAGGACATTCTTGAGGGCCGCATGATCGTGCAGATCGGCATGGCCGTCGTACGCCCCGCGGAATTCATCATCCTGCAGTTCTCGCACAAGCTGCAGACCTCGTGATGTGCCACTGAGCCCGCAACCCTTCACCCAACATTCAAGGACACATCATCATGCCCGCACAATATCCCTTGCCCGTCTTCCACTTCACCGTGCAGTGGGGCGGCACCCGTATCGGCTTCTCCGAAGTCTCCGGCCTCACGCAGGAAAACCAGGCCATCGAATATCGCGACGGCTCCTTCCCCGAGTACTCGTCAATCAAGATGCCCGGCCTGCGCAAGTTCAGCAACATCACGCTCAAGCGCGGCATAGTCAAGAGCGACAACGAGTTCTTCAAGTGGCTCTCCACCGTCAAGCTCAACACTGTCGAGCGTCGTGACGTGGTGATCAGCCTGCTCAACGAGAAGCATGAGCCGGTCATGGTCTGGAAAGCCCAGAACGCCTTCCCGGTGAAGGTCGAAGGTCCCGGTCTGAAAGCCTCCGGCAACGAAGTGGCCATCGAGTCCATCGAGCTGGCGCACGAAGGTCTGGAACTGCAGAACGACTGACGCAGCGCAAGCCGCCTGAGCGAGCTTCTGCCGCCCTCCGGCAGGGCTTCGCTTGGCCCGGCAAAACCGACACACCCCTATCAGAACCATGGCGAACATAACTCGTTTCAGCGATCACCGTGAGTGCGACGCTGCCTTGCCGGGATGCAGTGCAAGGCGCGAGAAGCGCTGCGTGGTCATTCCACGCGAGCGCCGAGCAACGCAGCAATGCGCCCGGCAAGGTAGCGGCCCGCAGGGTTGGGGCTGGCTGCCGAACGCCAACGCGCAACCCTTGCCACAAGGGGCTCTCAGCCTCGTTGAATCACGTTCCTGGCAGAACGACGCAGCCAGATCCAACGCAGCTCAGGGGGATCGCTGAAATGAGTTATTACCCTCCGGTCGGCTTTCATTTCAAGGTACAGGTCAATGACCTGGGCCCGAATGACCACGACATCCGCTTCACGGAAGTCGGCGGTCTCAGCCGCGAGATGGCCACCGAAGAAATTGCCGAGGGCGGCGAGAACCGCTTCATCCAGAAGTACCCGCTGCGCGCCAAGTACCCGGAGCTCGTGCTCAAACGCGGCCTGCTGCTCAACTCTGCCGTGTGGGACTGGATGCGTGAATGCATCGAGGACTACCAGATCACGCCCAAGAACGTGGACGTCATCCTGCTCAACGAGAACCACGACCCCCTGATGACCTGGCACCTCGCCAATGCCTACCCCACAAAGTGGTCGATCACTGACCTCAATGCCAACAGCAACACCGTGGTCATCGAAACGCTGCAGCTCTACTACCAGTACTTCACCGTCAACAAGTCGAGCTGAGACAGGAACACACCATGCCCATCATCGTCGACGAAGTCGTCATCTCGGTCGAAGTCAGCAATCAGGCTGCTGGCGGCGGCAGTGCGCCGCCTTCGGCCAGCGAAGGCAAGCAGGATGTCGTGGCCGAATGCGTCGAGCGCGTGCTCGAAATCCTGCGTGATCGTGAGGAGCGCTGATCGTGGCTGACACACCGAACGGCGAACTCAAGAAGCTGACGATCTTCGCGCACAAGGCGCCGGATTGTTCGGACGCAGCCATCGGCAGCTTCGAGGCCTATGTGAATCCGAACGAGATCACGCTCGCCTACGAAGTCGAGTACGACGCCGCACAGGGCTCCGGCACGACGGGCAGCCGCATGAACTTCAAGAAGATGAAGCCGGGCGACCTCTCGCTCACCTTCTTCCTCGACGGCACGGGCGCGAACGGCAAGAAGATCGACGTGCAGAAGAAGATCGAGGAATTCCAGACGATCACGATGTACAACGGCGACATCCACCGCACCAACTACCTCAAGGTCTGCTGGGGCACGCTGACCGTCAAGAAGTGCGTGCTCAAGAACGCCTCCATCGCTTACAAGATGTTCCGCGCTGATGGTGTACCCATGCGCGCCATCATCACGGCGAGCTTCATCGACACGGCCGACGACAAGACACGCGTCGCGATGGCGCAGGACCAGTCGCCCGACCTGACGCACAAACGCGTCTTCAAGGCCGGCGACAAGCTGCCCACGCTGTGCAACGAGATCTATGGTGACCCGCGCTACTACCTGCGCGTCGCCGAGGCCAACGGCCTCGACGACTTCCGCAACATCGCGCCCGGCACGCAGATCTTCTTTCCGCCATTGGAAAAGTGATGTCCGACACGCGCGCCCTACCCGTCGCAGCCGAACATCGCGAGTTCATCGTCAAGGTCGATGGCAAGGAGATGTCCAAGGAGCACCAGCTGCTGTCGGTGAGCATCAGCCTGGTCGTCAATCGCATCGCTTCGGCGCGTCTTGTCTACCTTGATGGCAGCGCGGCGAGCAGTGACTTTCCGCTTGGCAATGGCGACCTGCTGCTGCCGGGCAAGAAGATCGAGATACTCGCTGGCGCGGGCAAGAGCTCGGAGTCGATTTTCACCGGCCTCATCGTGCAGCAGCAGATCAAGGTACGCGAAGCCAGCGCCCCGCAACTCATCGTCGAATGCCGTCACGCCGCGATGAAGATGACCGCCGTGCGCAGCAACGCCGGCTATTTCGACCAGAGCGACAGCGGCATCATCGAAGCCCTGCTCGGCAAGGCCGGCATCACGGGCGACATTGATCCGACCTCCCTCAAGCACAAACAGATGCTGCAGGTCGCCACTAGCGACTGGGACTTCCTGCTCGCCCGAGCGCAAGCCAACGGCCTTCTCATCTGGCCCGACGCCGACAAGCTCGCCGTCAAGAAGCCCGCCACCGATGGCGCCTCCGCCTGCACGCTGCAGTTCGGCGCCACCCTGCTGGAGTTCGATGCCGAGATCGACGCACGCCAGCAATACAAGGCCGTGCGCAGCATCGCGTGGGACCCTGCCCAGCAAAGCCTGCTCGAAGTCGATGGCGCCACACCCGGCTTCAGCGGCCCCGGCAACCTGAATGCCGACGATCTCGCTGCTGTCGCCGCTGCCGAGCGCCAGCCGCTGCGCAACAGCGGCCTGGTCGAAGCCGAGGCACAGGCCTGGGCCGATGGCGAATGGCTGCGCAGCCGCGTGAACAAGGTCTGCGGGCGCGGCAAGTGCGAAGGCATTGCCAGCATCAAGCCCGGTGGTGTCGTCACGCTGTCCGGTGTAGGAGCGCGCTGCAACGGCAAGGTCTTCGTGACCGGTGTGCGCCACGTGTATGACCTCGTGCAGGGCTGGAAGACGCACGTGCAGTTTGGCGGCCTGGATCGCCTGCCGCCCGACGACATGTCCGCACCACCTGCCGGCGCCCTGCTCGCCCGCGTGGCCGGCCTGCAGATCGGCATCGTCGTCAGCAACGAAGACCCGGACGGCGAAGACCGCGTGCGCGTGCGCCTGCCCATGATCGACAACGCCGAAGACGGCATCTGGGCACGCGTCGCCAGTCTCGATGCCGGCAAGGAGCGCGGCTTCTTCTTCCGCCCCGAGATCGACGACGAAGTGGTGGTCGGCTTCCTCGACGAAGACCCTCGCCACGGCATCATCCTCGGCATGCTCCACAGCAGCGCCAAGCCGGCACCCTTCAAGGGCTCGGACGACAACCACCTGAAGGGCTACGTCAGCCGCGAGAAGATGAAGCTGACTTTCGATGACGAGAAGAAAGTCATCGTCGTCGAAACGCCGGCCGGCAACAGCATCACGATCAGCGACGACGACAAATCCATCGTGCTCGCCGATCAGCACAGCAACAAGATCACCATGAATGCCGACGGCATCAAGATCGAGAGCAGCAAGGCGCTCGAACTGAAAGCCGGCACCGAAGCCAGGATGGAATCGGGCACCGGCTTCTCGGCCAAGGGCGGCACCGAGCTCAAGCTCGAAGGCGGTACCCAGGCAGAAATTTCCAGCAGCGCCGTGACCAAGGTCAAGGGCGGCATCGTGCAGATCAACTGACTCGGCAGGAGCACAGATCATGGCATTCGCAGTCTGCGTCGGCGACACCACCACCCACGGCGGCACCATCGTCGGCCCCGGCGCGCCGACCGTGCAGATCGGTGGCAAGCCCGCTGCGGTGATGGGAGACACCCACGTGTGTTCGATCCCGCCCTCGCAGGCGCACCCGCTGGTGTCCAGCCCCTTCCCGAGCGGCAGCCCGACCGTGCTGTTCGGCGGCGTGCCGGCCCTGCGCAATACCGACACCTGCCTGTGCGGTGCGATGGCAGCCGTAGGCCAACCCACCGTGATCATCGGCTGAGAGGCAGACAGACATGGCAGACGATCTGTATCAATCCTTCCTCGGCACAGGCTGGAGCTTCCCGCCGCGCTTCGTAGCGGGCGGCGTCGCCATGAGCCACGACGAGCAGGACATCCAGGAGAGCCTCAAGATCCTGTTCGGCACCGTGCCGGGCGAGCGCTTCCTCGAACCCAAGTTCGGGCTGGACATGCAGGCCCTGATGTTCGAACCGATGAACATGACCCTGCGCAGCATCGTGCTCGATCGCGTGCGCACGGCCATCCTCATCTACGAGCCGCGCATCAAGCTCATCAACCTGCAGATCGACAACCCCGACCCCAACGACGGCGCGCTGCGCATCCTGCTCGAATACGAAGTGCGCGCCACCAACTCGCGCTTCAACCTCGTCTTCCCGTTCTACAGCACCGACAGCAATGAAGTGCGTGGCACGGTTGCGGGAGCCATGAAATGAGTTCTGAGAGCATTGTCCAGAACATGATCTCGCAGCTCGGCCAGTCGCAGGCCGACCGCTCGCCGCCCGAGCTCGCGCCGGAATTCTTCCAGGTCGACCCGCGCAGCGAAGCCGACCTGCTCGCCGAAGCACGCAAGCAAGCCGCGCTGATGCGCTTCTACGACAACCGCCCCGACAAAGCTTCGGGCAACTGGGCAGACTTCATCCCCGCGCCCGCCCCTGGCAGCAGCGATGCCGAGCTGCTGGCCCGCAGCGAAGGCGACGTGCCGCCGCACCTGGGCCTGCTCGGCAGCTTCTTCGCACTCTACCGCGAACCACAGGCCCTGCTCAACGCATTCACTGCGCGGCACATGGACTTCCAGTACCGTCGCGCGCTGGGCTTCACAGCGCGTGCCGCACAGCCCGACCACGCCCACCTCGGGCTGGAGCTGAAGAAGGGTGCGGCCGCCATCGCCATCACGCCCGACCAGGCCTTCACGGGCGGCAAGGACGCCACCGGTGTCGAGCTGATCTACAAGCCCGTGCGCGACGTGGTCATCAACCACGGCAAGGTCAGCGCGCTGCACAGCGTGCATCGTGGCGAACGCACATTGCATTTCGCTCCTGTGGCCAACTCGGCCGATGGACTGGGCGCCGCGCTCGATGCGGCGCAACCCAAGTGGTCCGGCTTTGGCGACGACACGCTGCCGGCCGCGCCGGTCGGCTTTGCGCTTGCCTCACCCGTCCTGCGCATGCAGGAAGGCAAGCGCCACGTCACGCTGGAACTGACGCTGGGTGGCGTCGATGCCACACGCCACACGGCCGACAACTTCAAACAGTCGCTCGAAGCCCATCTCACCGGCCCCAAGGGCTGGCTGGGCCCCTTCCCGGTCGACGCCAGCGTGCAGGGTAATCTGCTCACAGTCACTTTCGAACTGGGCCCGAGCGACGCTGCCGTCGTCGACTACAAAACCGATCTGCACGCCATGGCCTTCAGCGCCCAGGCGCCTGTCGTGCAACTGCTGCTCAAGCCCGACACAGCGCTGGGCTACACCGATCTCGACACCCTCTCGCTCAGCGTGGCACGCGTGCGCGTCGACGTTTCGGGCGTGCAGAACCTCGTGCTCGAAAACGACTTCGGCAGCCTCAACCCCAAGAAAGCCTTCCAGCCTTTCGGCCCGCAACCCGTGGTCGGCAGCCGCTTCATGGTCGGCTGCGAAGAGGCACTGTCCAAGCACGTCACCGCGCTCAGCGTGAACCTGACCTGGCAGGCGCTACCTCCCAACCTGGTGCTGTACTACAACCACTACAGCAACAAGAACCAGCTCTCGAACGGCGTGACCGGCCAGCTGGTGTTCAGCGACCGAACCGGCCAGGAGCACAAGAGCAAGCAGGACATCCTGCTGCGCGACAGCGCGGGCGTGACGCACCTCAGCCCCACCGCGCCAGCCGTCGAACCCGAGCACGGCGGCAACAGGTACGAGCGCCGCGACCGCCGCCTCTTCGGCCTGCTGTCGGGCGGCAGCATCGTGTCACGCCTGCTGGGCCAACGACAGCGCCTGCACTTCCCCATGCTCAACCGGCCCGTGGTGCCGCCGCCCGCGGTGCGCAACGGCTTCATCACCGTGGCGCTGGAAGACGACTTCCTGCACGCCGATTACCGTCGCGAGTCGGTGTACCACGCCATCCACCAGGACAAGGTCACCCTCAACGAGCCCTGGACGCCCACCGCGCAAGGCATCAGCCTCAACTACAGCGCCGAGTCCGATGCCATCGACATGAGCCTGACGGGAGAAGCCGGCGAGACCTCCTTCACCAACCCCGACGTGCAGTTCTTCCACGTCGGCTGCTTCGGTCAGGCACGCGAGCACAGCTTCCTGCGTGAGCAGCTCGACTACGTCAGCCAGAAGACGGTGCCCCTGCTGCCGCAGTACCCCGACGACGGCGAGCTGCTGATCGGCGTGTCAGGTGTCGCTGCGGGTGACTCGCTGAGCCTGCTGCTGCAGGTGGCCGAGGGCAGCGCCGACCCCGAACTCGCCACACCCACCGTCAGCTGGTCGGTACTCGCCGACAACCACTGGCGCGCGCTGACGCCGCAGGAACTGGCGCTGGACACCACCAACCACCTGCTCACCAGCGGCATCGTCGCGCTGACCCTGCCGCGCGAGACCAGCACCGAACACACGGCCATGCCCAACGGCCTCGTGTGGCTGCGCGCGGCGATCCACAGCGGCAGTGCAGCCGCCTGCCAGCTCATCGAGATCGCCAACAACGCCGTCGAAGTCGCCTTCCACGATCAGGGCAACGACCCGGCTCATTTGAACAGCACCCTGCCGGCCGGCAGCATCGCCAAGCTCAAGGCGCCGCAATCTGCCATCAAGAGGATCGCCCAGCCCTATGCCGGCTTCGGTGGCCGCCCGGTCGAAGACGACGCTGCGCTGACACGCCGCGCCGCAGAGCGACTGCGCCACCGCAACCGCTGCATCACGCCGTGGGACTACGAGCGCATGTTGCTCGAAGCCTTCCCCTCGGTGCACAAGGTCAAGTGCATCCCGCACGCCAGCGAAAGCTCATGGCTCGCACCCGGTCACGTGATGCTCATCGCCATCCCCGATCTGCGCAACCAGAACGCGGTCGACCCGCTGGCCCCCAAGGTTGATCTCGACACCCTCACGCGCATGCGCGAGTTCGCGCAACAGCACGTCGGCATGCAGGTCGCCCTGCACGTGAAGAACCCGCGCTACCAGCGCGTACGGCTGGACTTCAAGGTGCGCTTCCACACCGGCTTCGCCTTCAACTTCTACCGCAACGAGCTTGAACAGGCCCTGATCCGCGCGCTGTCGCCCTGGGCCTTCGACAGCGGTGACGGCAACACGCGGCAGATCGAATTCGGTGGTCGCCTCTATCGCTCCGTCCTGCTCGACGTGGTCGAAGAGCTGCCCTACGTCGACTTCGTCACCGACTTCCGCATGGGCGTGGTGCCGGAAGACGGCAGCGCCTTCGCCGATGTCAGTGAGCTCGCACCGCAAACCCCGGACGCGATCTTCGTCTCCGACGCCCACCACATCATCGCCGAGGCGGACGCTTTCCCGGCACTCCCCGCCGCGCCGCAAAGCTGAGGTCAGGTCATGCTGCTCACACCCACCCTGTCACGCCAGAAAGAGCCGGTCGCCGCACTCGACCAGCAGCAACTGCACGCGCTCGGGCTCGACCACGTGCGTCGCCTGTCGCGCCGGCTGTGGACTGACCACAATCTCCACGACCCCGGCATCACTACGCTGGAGCTGCTGTGCTACGCCCTCACCGAACTGGCGTACCGCTCGCGCTTCCCGCTCGAAGACCTGCTCGCCACCCCCGACGACAACGCCGGCAACATGGCCGGCCAGTTCTTCACGCCGCGCCAGATCCTGCCCAACCGCGCATTGACCCAGCGCGACTACCGCAAGCTCATCATCGACCTGCCCCAGGTGCGCAACGCCTGGTTCTACCCCGTCCCGCACACCTTCTACGCCGACACCATTCAGAAGAAGCTGCGCCACGACGACCCGCACACGCCGGGCATCCGTCCTGTCACCGTGAAGGGCCATTACGGTGTGCGCATCGAGCTCACGAACCCCGACGCCACCAAGGCCGAGAAGGAAGCGCTGTACAAAGTCATCGACACCACGCTGCAGGCCAATCGAAACCTGTGCGAAGACTTCGTGGACATCGACGAGGTGAAGCAGCAGCACTACAACCTGTGTGCCGAGCTGGAACTGACGGCCGATGCCGATCCGCTGGAGATCAGCGCGCAGATCCGCTTCCAGGTGTCGCGCTACCTTGCGCCGCCGGTGTTCGCCCACAGCCTCAGCGAGATGCTGGCGCGCACGCATGCCGACGGCACGCCTTACACCGTGCCCGAACTCTTCGAAGGCCCGGCGCTGGCACATGGCTTCATCGACGACGCCGAGCTGGACGCTGCCGAGCTGCGCCGCGAGATCCGCCTGTCCGACATCATCAGCATCATCATGGACCTGCCCGGCGTGCGCGCCGTGCGCGACATCGTCATCAACGCTGTCAGCTTCAACAAGCTCACCAAGACCTGGGACGCCACCGAAGCCGAAGACAAGTGGCGCCTCGTCGTACCCGAGGGGCACCTGCCCGTGCTCGTCGACGACGTGAACCGCCTCGTGCTCTACAAGCGCGGCGTACCGGTGCCAGTGAGCAGCAGCGATCTGCAGGCTCGCGTCGATGCACTCGAAGCGGCCGAAACGGCCGCCATCGAATCGCCCGGTGCCGAAGACCTGCCCCTGCCGCTGGGCCGCCCGCGTGACACCGCGAACTACCACAGCTTCCAGCTGCACTTCCCCGAGGTGTATGGCATCTCCGCCGTTGGCCTCTCGCCGCAGGCCGATGCCCAGCGCCGCGCACAGGCGCTGCAGCTCAAGGGCTACCTGCTGTTCTTCGATCAGGTGCTGGCGAATTACTACGCCCAGCTCTCGCAGCTCAATCGCGTCTTCCGCCTGGACTTTGCTGCCGACTACGAAGCCGCCCTCAGCGATGAGGCGCGCCGCGCCGTGGCCCGCACGCGCTTTGCACAGGTGGTGCAGAGCATTCCCGGCTACGCCGACATCTACAAGGCCGGCATCAGCGAGATCGAACTGGCCTCGCTGCTGGAGAGCGACAGCGAGGCCATCGCGCATCGCAACCAGATTCTCGATCACCTGCTGGCGCGTTTTGCCGAACAGTTCCACGACTACGCGCAGATCATGCGTTCGGTTTTCGGCGACAGTCCGACGCGGATGGCCATCGTGAAGAGCCGCTATCTGCAGGCCTTGCCCCAGCTTGGCGCAGCGCGCAGCATCGGCTGGAACAAGTCGCTCAAGACGCCCGAGAGCCAGTGGAACAGCCTCAACATCTCGGGCCTCGAACAGCGCCTCGCAGCCCTGCTCGACATCCCCAATCCCTCACGACGCAACCTCGGCACCGTCTCTTACGACGCCTACACCGAGGTCGACAAGGTTGATGACAGCTCGCCCGAGTACCGATTCCGCATCAAGCACCCGGTCAGCAACAAGATCCTGCTCAGCAGCAGCAAGAACTACCCGACTGCCGACGCGGCAAAGCTGGAGATGGAAGTCGCGATCACGCGTGCCCAGCTCGCCGAAGGCTATCAGCGCAAGACCACGGTCGACGGCAAGCGCTACTTCAACATCATCGACGCGGGTGGTGAGGTGGTGGCGAGACGCATCGAGTACTTTGCCAGCGCCGACCTGATGGAAGCCGCCATCGCCGCCTTGATGGCGCACCTGCGCGACTTCTACAGCGGCGAGGGCATGTACCTCATCGAGAACCTGCAGCTGCTGCCGGCCGAGACCAAGGCGCCTTTCACGGAGCCCTTCTTCCCGATCTGCGTCGATCCCTCGTGCAGCGATTGTGCCGACGACGACCCTTACTCCTACCGCATCCACATCGTGCTGCCGGCCTATGCGGGCCGCTTCCAGCACATGGCCTTCCGCAATTTCGTCGAAGAGACGATCCGCCAGGAAGTGCCCGCTCACATCCTGCCCAAGATCTGCTGGATCGATGCGGACCAGATGGCCGCGCTGGAGTCGGTCTATCGCGACTGGATCCCGGTGGCCGGCGACCTCAAGCATCCGTCACGCGCCGAGCGCATGCAGAAGCTCATCGACGTGCTGACCGGCAAGGACTTCAAGAGCGTCTACCCCACCCGCTTGCTGCATGACTGCAGCTGCGACGAAACCAAACCTCCCTTCATTCTCGGCCGCACCGCGCTGGGCAGTGAAGACCTGAAAGCCTGAAACGGGAGCAAGCAAAATGGCCGATCCAGTCAAAGCAGTCCTGAGCCTCGAAAAACTGACCAGCGAATACAGCGTCTTCGAGCGTGACCAGGTCCTCACCGAAGCGCAGCTCAACAGCGTTGCCAGCTACTTCGACGACCAGGAGCGTCTCGCCCGTGTCGAACTGCTGGGTGTCGGCTGCGTCGGCGGCCTGCGCGTCTCCATTGCCACCGGTGGCAAGGTGCGCGTCAGCAAGGGGCTGGGGCTCACCACCGACGGCGACCTGCTGATGCTCGCCAGCGATACGCTGTACGACAGCTTCAAGCCCTATGACAACACCGCGCCCTACTACAGCCGCTTCTACACCGGCGTGGCGCCCAACCAGACCATGCTGCCCGTCTTCGAGCTGGTGCGCGAAGGCGAGAGCGACGTGCTCAAGAAACCGCTCGCCACACTGCCCTCCGCGCTCAACAGCTACGTCGTCGTGATGTACATGGAGAGCTATGAGCTCGACCACGACCTGTGCAGCGCCGCCGACTGCGACAACCTGGGCATTGTCGCCACGCACACGCCGCGCATGCTGCTGGTGCGCGAGACCGATGCAGCGGCGCTGCTCGGCACGATCTCCTCGCTCACCGACAAGGCCAGCCAGCTGCCCGTGCTGGTCGCCACCCGCCCGCAGATCAGCGGCGCACTGACTACCACCGCCGCCCTGGCATCGCTTTACCTCACGGCCTGCACCACCATCAAGAACGCGCTGGTCAATGCGGTCGATGAACTGCACAAACAGATCCCCGTGCTCACGCAAGATCTGTTCGGCGGCGACCCCAGCCCGGCCTGGATCGCCCAGCTCAACAGCACGCTGACGAGCTACAGCAGCAACACCAGCGGCATCCAGTATTTCTACGACTACCTCAAGGACCTCGTCGAAACCTGGAATGCGCTGCGCGACGCCTTGCTCGACAACGACTGCGTGATGTGCCCCGACCTTATGGCCTTCCCCAAGCACCTGCTGCTCGGTGCACTCAAGGCCCCGGCCACCTTGCGCACCGGCTTCTACGCCTCGCCGCTGACGGGCAGCGCGCGCACGCACCTCGCGCATGCGCACTTCCTCGCGCAGAAGCTGCATGTGCTCATCAACACCTTCCAGCGTCCCGCCAACCTCAGCGGCGCCGATGCCGTCATCGTCACGCCCGGTCGCAGCGAACTGGTGAGTCTCGAAGAGCGTGCGATTCCCTACTACTACGCGAAGACCGACAGCGGCTTCTCCCTCCTCGCCAGCTGGAGCTGGCTGCGCAGCAAGCGCGGCACGCATACCGGCATCACGGCCTACCGTGCTGCCACGCTGGGGGCCAGCGCAGCCGCACAGGCCCCGCTCACCGGCCAGATCGGCCAGTACGACTTCTTCCGCATCGAGGGCCACCTCGGCCAGAACGTCGACACGGTGATGGACAAGCTCGAAGCCGAAATCAAGGCACGCAACCTGCCGTTTGCCGTGCGTGCCGTGCTGCTGCACTCCAGCACCGGCCCGATCAAGCGCCGACCCAAGATCCGCTACAACGACCTGCACCGCATCCACAAACTGTTCCGCGCCGAAGTCGACACGCAGCTCGAACGCGCCACAGAGTTCAGCAAGGCCTTCAGCGAAAAGGTGGCGGAAGGCGCCAAGGGAAAGCTCTTCCCCGACGAGGGCACGCGCGCGACGGAGGCAGCCAACACCCACGGCTCCTTCTCCAAGTCGGCCGGTAATGTGCGCAAGGCACTGACCGCGAAGCGCTACAGCGACTTCCGCGCCGATAACACCTGGGCCTCTTCCCATTCGGAAGCGCAAGTCACCGCCGCAAACTTCAAGCGTCAGTTCGGCGATATTGCGCGTACCGACTACATCACGGCACTCGACACCCACCTGTCGAACAACCACCGCCAATGGCTGGACTGGCTTGACGTGCTCATCGACGACAAGGACAAGAAGGCCGACGAGCGCGTACTGCTCGCCAACTATCTCAAAACCCACCCCGGTCTCGAACACTACGCCGGCGTGCTGCGCGGCGGCACCTTCGTGGTGGTCTACAACGACAGCGCGACCGTTGTTGCCGACTTCATGCTGCCCTATCGTGAGACCGAAGACGCCGAGGACGAAGCCGACGAGCCGACGCTGACGCCGGTCGTGCCGGATTTCATCCGTGAGGGTGTCAAGGTGCTCAAACCCATCGAATGGCGCTTCGACGATCTCAAGACCGGCATCCGCGACGAGTGGCTCAAGGAAATCAACATCCAGAAGGACTACCAGGTCTTCTTCAAGGACTCTCTGGGCTCCATCGCCGAAGTGGTCAGCAAGTTCAACGTCGGCAACGTGAAAGATCCGGGCTTCGGCTTTGTCGACACCGGCGACTCGCTGCTCAACTCCCTGCTTGAAGACCTCAAGGGCAAGGCCAACCAGCTCGACAAGCTGCGTAACGATGTTGCCAGCGGCAAGCTGGGCAAGGAGGCGGAGGCCGCGGTCAAGAAGCAGATCGTCCAGTACGAACAGGAGATCGCAAAGGGCGTTACCAATGCCACCCAGCGCATGGTGGATGCCGGCGTCAGCATGGCTGCCGGCCAGCCGGGCGCCAACGCCGTCGCCGAGATGGGCAACGCGCTCGTCAAGGTCAAGGACGATGGCGCCGTGAAGACTGCGCAGGCCGGGCTGCAGACCATCGCGAACAGCGCGCCGCAGGGCTCCTCCAATGCGGCGCACGCCGTCGCCAATGTCGTGGGCATTAAATTCTGACAACCATGCCAGTGCCGCACCGCATCCGCCGCCAGCGCTGGGAAGTTCGCGTGCCTGACAAGGCCGCGGGCTTCGCCGCGCGTGCGCAACTGCGCAGCGCGCTGGAGGACAGCCTGCTGCCCGCCATGAGCGCAGCCTTCGATGCGGTCTGCGGTGACGACGAGATCATCCACATCCCACGCCTCACGCTGCACATCCGCCTCGGCAAGATCGAGGCCCTGGCGACCGACCTGCCTGAGCAACTGCCCGCCCTGCTGCGCGAGCAGATCGAAGCCGCACTCGCCGGTCGCTCGCCCGAGGGTGGTGCCGTGCGCCACATCCAGCGCGCTGCTGGCCGCCGCAACACCGTCATGCACTACCTGCAGAGCGGCCACCTCGCCTGGTACGACGCGCCGACCGACGTCAGCGACACGACGCCGGACCTCGCTGCACTGCTGCGCCAGGAAGCCCTGCCACTCGCCAGCCAGTGGCTGCGCGGCCCCGGCGTACTGCAACGCAGCCTGCCGCGAGACTTCGACACCTGCGTGGCCTTCCTCTTCCGCTTCCTGCAGTTACTACCCGAGGCCCTGCGAACCGAGTGGGTGCCCGCCATGCTTGACCGCGCACCCGATGCGGCCAGCGTGCTGCGCTGGCGCTATCCCTTGCACGCCTTTCTCGGCAGCGTGCAGATCAGCGAAGTGCCCACGCACAGCCTGATGCTGGCGCAAGCCGCCACGCTGGCGCAGCTGTGGGTGGGTAGCCCGCCGTCCAGCATGCAGGCCCTGCGTGCGCTCATTGCGCCCCTCAGCGGCATTCCTGCCGTGTTGCTCGACCTGCTCGACGAACCGCTAGCAATGCGCCCCGATCACTTGCTCGCTGCCGACAGCGTGCGCGCGCCCAACCCGACGCGCCGCGATGACCCCGCACAGACGACAAACGCGGCAACGCAGTCCACCGAAGGCATGCCCGACAACGCAGCGGCAGCCATGCCTGCGGCGCTACCGGAAGCGGAAGCACCACACGCCGCGCAGAACCTGCCGCCCCTTGCCATCGCCACCACGCTACCGCGCGATGAAGACAGCACCGACACACAACTCGGTCTGCGCGTCGCCAGCGCCGGCCTCGTGCTGGCGCACCCCTTCCTCTCCAGCCTGCTGCTGGAGTGCCGTCTGCTCGATGACAAGGAGATTCCCGTCGCGAAGCTGCCGCGTGCCGCCGCGCTGCTGCACTGGCTGGCCTGGAGTCGCGACGAGGTCCACGAATTCGAGCTGGGCTTCATCAAACCGCTACTGGGCCTCTCGCCGGACGCGGCGCTGGCGGTCTCGCCTGGCCTGATAGACGACACCGACAAGGCCGAGTGCGCGGCCCTGCTGTCGGCCATGGTGTCGCACTGGCCAGCCCTGCGCAGCACCAGCGCAGAGGGGCTGCAAACCACCTTCCTGCAACGCACGGGCCTGCTGCGCCCGATCAGCAACGGCCCGCAAGAGGGCTGGCAGCTACAACCCGAACCCCGCCCCTTCGACATGCTCCTCGGCCAGCTGCCATGGAGTATCAGCATCGTGAGACTGCCATGGATGACCAGACCGATCTTCACCGACTGGCCGACGCCCTGATCGCTAACGGCCAGGACCTCGAACGCGAACTCGACTGGTTTGCCAGCCAGCTGGAACTGCGCCTCAAGGCCTACTTCGGCGACCCGTCGCAAAGCCCGCCGTTGCCACAGGAAGGCACACCGCCACCTGACCTGTCGGCCAGCCAGTCGAGCTGGTCGCGCTTCCTGCAGCGCTACGACATCAGCGCTGCAGAGCGTCTGCTGATCGTGCTGGCCCTCGTGCCGCATCTGCGCCCACAACTGCTCGACGTGCTGCTGACGCGCAACGACGTCACGCAGCGCCCCTTCACCGAGTTCGGCGGCTACACCGGCCGCCCTGACGCGATGGCAGGCAGCGGCTTCATCCCCAGCATCGAGACCGCGCAGTTCCTGCTTGCCGGCGACTTGCTGACCGAACGCCTGAAGGTCGCCAGCATGCTGGAACCCGAAGCCCGCCTCGCGCGCCTTGACGTGCTCTACACCAGCCATGTCGCACCGGGCGAGCCGCGCAGCAGCGCCGCACTGCGACTCTCGCCGCGCTTTGTCGCAACGATCACGCGCGGGCAGGACGAGCGCCCGGCATTCAACGAATACTTCCCCGCGCGCCGCATCACCAGCGGCCTGCGCTGGGACGAGCTGGTGCTGCCCGAAGCCACGCTGGCCCAGCTCGACGAAATCCGCAACTGGCTGCAGCATGGCAGCACCCTGCTCGACGACTGGGGCATGGGCCACCGCCTGCGCCCCGGCTACACGAGTCTGTTCTGCGGCCCGCCGGGCACGGGCAAGACGCTGTCCGCCGCGCTGCTCGGCAAGCTGTGCGGCTGCGAGGTCTACAAGGTCGACCTGTCGATGGTGGTGTCGAAGTACATCGGCGAGACCGAGAAGAACCTCGCGCGCATTTTCGAGCAGGCCGAAGACCGGCGCTGGATCCTGTTCTTCGACGAAGCCGATGCGCTGTTCGGCAAGCGTACCCAGGTCAGCGATTCGCACGACCGCTATGCCAACCAGGAGGTCAGCTACCTCCTGCAGCGCATCGAGGATTTCCGCGGCGTCGTGATCCTCGCCACTAACCTCAAGGGCAACATCGACGACGCCTTCCTGCGCCGCTTCCAGTCCGTCGTGCACTTCCCGCTGCCGCGCAGCGCCGAACGCCTGCGCCTGTGGCGCGAAGCCTTCCCGCCGCGCGCCACGCTGGAGCCGCGCCTCGACCTCGCCCGCCTCGCCGAGCGCCACGAACTGTCGGGCGGCACCATCATGAACGTCAGCCGCTACGCCGCGCTGCGTGCGCTGGCGCGCGCCGACACGACCATCCTCGCATCGGATGTGGAAGAAGGCATCCGCCGCGAGTTGAACAAAGAGGGCCGTGCGCTGTGAGCGCCTGCCTTGAGCAAGCTTTCTGATCCGCCCATGAGAACCGGGCAGAACAGAGCCTGCACACTCGCGCTCCCCCCTTTGCAAAAGGGGGGCTGGGGGGGATTTCGTCTGGCCACGACAAGACCAATCCCGCTCTTGCCCACGGGCTGCTTTGCACGGCAGCCCGGCTGCGTAGAGGCAGAGCAATGCGCTGCCAATTCCCTGCCTCGCCCCCCTTTTGCAAAGGGGGAGGTCGCACATCGCGTGGCGGAGCCGTGTTCCACCCGCGTCTGTCTCCGTCGCTAACACGTCACCATGCAGACCCAGGGCCCACAACTCGTCAACCGCCCAGCGCCCCCGGCGCCGGTTGTCACCGGGCCGACTGCCGCACCCTCCGCCACCACGCAAACCCTGCAAAGCACCATGGGCGGCGCGCGCACTTCGCCCGGCATGGTCGGCAGTGCGCCGGGTGATGCGCGCCTCTCTGCCATCGACAAGCTGCTCGGCGAGCGCTTCTATCGCATGCGCAACGGCCAGGTCATCGAGCTGCCGTCCGACATGACGCGCGAGAGTGCCGCGAAGCTGGAGGCTGAGGCCGAGGCGGCGAAACAAAGGCTCGGCAAGGGCCCCGGCCCGCTACCCATTCCCGACGTGCGCAAACCTGCTGACAAGAGCGGCAAGAAGGATGGCAAGGCCACCGGCAGTGACAAGCGTGCTGGCGGTGCGAAGGGTGGCAGCGCCCGCGGCGCTAATCGTGGCAGGGGCAAGGGGCAGCTGCGTGAAGTCGGCGGCAAGGTTGCGCTGTTCCTCATTGCCAGAGCGCGCCCGGTGCTCGCACGTGGCACCGCCATGCTGGCGAAGCTTTCCGCCAACGAGCAGACGCACGACAACGCTGCGCAGAAACTCGAACAGAGCGAGAAGGCCGTGGTGTCGCCCGTGGCCGAGAACCAGTCGCGCAGCAACACCGGTCAGGTCAATGCAGTCGGTGCGCGCCCCGCGCCGCCCGTCGACGAGAACAAGGGCAAGCAGACCCTGCAGCAATCGCTGCGCGACAACGTGCCGAAGAACATCGAGGACGTCGACAACTTCAAGCGCGACATGAAGGGCCAGCACATCGGTGCCGATGTGCTCAAGACCGTGCAGGGCGACAAGAACGCCGTCGTCGGCACCTTCGCCGACATGGGCCAGACCCCGCCGCCGGCCGCGCCTGACCACACGCCCGAGGCACTACCGCCGATGGAGAAGGCACCGGCCACACCCAACCTACAGCTGGGCGCAAACGCCATTGCGCCGCTGCAGCGCGAACACACCGACGTCAGCAAGTTCACCAACGAGGCCGACGCCAAACTCAAGGAAGAAGGCGTCACGCAGGAACAGCTCGACATGGTCGACAGCGGCGACCTCGCCACGGCCAACAAGGAGAAGAAGGGCATGGCCGACATGGCGGCCAAAGAGCCCGCGGCTATCCAGAACTTCGCAAAGCAGGAGACCGCGAAAGTCGACGCCGACATGCAGCAGAGCGAGAAGAAGCAACGCGATGCCATGGTCACGCGCCGCAAGGGCGGCCTCGGCGCCACCGGCGAAAAGCAGCGCCACGCCAAGACCACGCTGGAGAAGAAACGCGAGGAAGTCGCCAACCACATCAACGGCATCCACAAGGCCGCACAGGCCAAGGTGACGAAGAAGCTCGCCGATCTCGAAACGCAATCGATGAAGCGCTTCGACGATGGCAATGCGCAGGCGACGCGCGACTTCGAGAACAACGTCAATCGCGACATCGACGCCTTCAAGGACGACCGCTACTCCGGCATGTTCGGCTGGGCGCGCAAGGCCAAGGACTGGCTGCTCGGCATGGACGAACTGCCGGGTGTGAAGGCCATCTTCGACCGCAACCGTGCTGCCTTCGTGAGCCGCATCGAAGGCCTCGTCGCACAGATCAGCGCCGACAACAAACGCGTCATCCAGGAGTGCAAGGACGAGCTGGCACAGGCTCGCAGCACGATCAAGGACTACGTCGACAAGCTCGGCCCTGCACTCAAACAGATCGGCCAGAAGGTGGCGGGCGAAGTGAGCGAACAGCTCGACGCCCTGGACGGCTTCATCGCGAAGAAGGAAGAGGAGCTGCAGCAGCAACTCGCCGACAAGCAGCAGGCCGCCATCAAGGCCATCGACGAGAAGATCGAGAAGATGAAGGAGGCCATGTCGGGCGCGCTCGCCAAGCTCGGCAAGCTGCTGCTGTGGGCCGCCAAGAAGTTCTTCACCTGGGCGCTGTCGAAGTTCGGTTATTCGCTCGGCGAGATCGAAGACATCATCAGCAAGGGTGCGGCCGTGCTCAAGGCCATCTTCACGCAGCCCATCGCCTTCGTGAAGAACCTCATGCGCGCCGCCATCACGGGCTTCGAGAACTTCGGCAAGAACTTCCTCAAGCACCTCAAGGATGCGCTGTTCGAATGGCTCACGGGCTCGCTCGAAGGCCTCAAGCTGCCCTCGGTGTGGAACCTGCAGGGCATCATCGGCGTCGCGCTGCAGATGATTGGCGTCTCATACACCAATCTGCGCAAACACCTCGTCACCGAGATGGGCGAGCCCGCCGTGAGCGGGCTGGAGAAGACCTTCACACTCGTGAAAACCCTGGTCACCGAAGGCCCCATGGCCGCGTGGGAACAGCTCAAGAGCATTGCCAGCGAGATGAGCGAAGCCTTCGTCGCAGCGGTGCAAGACTTCATCAAGATGAAGATCATCGAGCAGGCCATCCAGTGGGTGGTGAGCCTGTTCGTGCCCGGCGCCGGCATCGTCAAGGCCATCATCGGCATCTACGACACGGTCGTCTTCTTCATCCAGAAGGCGAAGCAGATTGCGAAGATGGTGTCGAACTTCCTCGGGTCGATAGCCGAGATCGCGGCCGGCAACATCGGTGCTGCCGCACAGGCGATGGAAGATGGCCTCGCACGCGGCCTCTCCCTCGTCATCAACTTCCTCGCCGCCCTGCTACGCCTCAATGGCATCACGGCGAAGATCCGCGACGCGATACAGAAGGTGCGTGACAAGGTGGACGGCGTGCTCGCCAGGGTGGCGAAATGGGTGGCGGACAAGGCGCGCGGGCTACTCAGCCGGGCCATGGGTGGTGACCCCAAAGCCACGCCACAGCAACGCCTCGATCAGGGCATGGCCGAGGCATACACCGCCGTGATGAAGTATCACGGCAAGCCCGTGGGCGCTGTTGTGCTGCGTCCTCTGCTCGCGGTCATTCGGGTCAAGCACCGCATGACGCGTCTGGATGTCGTGCTCGAGAACGGCAAGTGGACCATCGAAGGTGAGGTCAATCCAAAAGCCAAGAGGCCGACACCGGTTGAAGGCACCGGCGCTGCGGGCATTAGATCCAAGGTTCATTACTACACAGCCAATGGCAATCGCGGCGCCACGCGCATGCTTGCCGACCCTATCGGCCCGGACTTCAAGGAGTTCGGCAGCCGGCCCTCCGAAGCGGGTGCGCCGCCGATCTGGGAGAAGGTCAACATCCGCCGCAAATCCGATATCCGTCTCTACGTGCTGGGGCATCTGCTCAATCATCGCCTGGGTGGTGCCGGCGACCGCAGCGACAACCTCACACCGATCACGTTCAGCATGAACGCGCGGCACTACTCGCAGGTCGAGAATTTCATCGTCGACAACATCGGCACCAAGTCCAAGCCACGCTGGTACCGCTACGAAGTCATCGTGAACTACCCGTCGAGCGCACGCACCATCAGCGACGCCGATGAGAAGAAAGGCGTTGTCTCTCAGGAAGGATTGCTCGCCAAATCGTTCGATTGCAACTGGCAGGAGCTGGAGGAAGACCCGGACGATCCGGGAGAGTTGAAGAACAAGGTAGGCAGCAAGAAAGAAAAGGTCACCGTCGACCACGACATTCCGCCCTACCCGGACACCTGAGTCGCATGAGCGCTATCCACACTACTCGCGCAATTCGTCGTTCCCGCGAAGGCGGGAACCCAGCGACTTTTCTTTGCCGTTTCGAACGACACTGGATTCCCGCGAGTACCCTCTCCCCCACCCCCTCCCCCGCAAGCGGGGGAGGGGAGCGCAGTGCGGCTTCGCCGACTGTAAAGCTGGCGGGAATGACAAGTGCTCCGGACGCCTGAACGCATGAGCACCGCCGTCACCACGAAAACCACCGCACCCACCGTGCAACGCGCCGCGCAGGTCAACCGCGCGACGACGCTGCCGGCGCCGGTGCGTGTGCCATCACCCCCGGTAACGGTGCAGTGCGCACCAGCAATGAAGGTCTCGTCGCCCAACGATGCAGCCGAGAAGGAAGCCGAGGAGACGGCGAAGCGCGTGATGCAGATGCCGGCCGGCATCAAGCGCCCCGGCGCGGCAGACCAGCCAGGCGGCAAGAGCGGCGGCACGAAAACCGTCATGCGTTCGGCATGGCAGTCGCCCTACTTGGCGCGCATGGCAGGCCTCATCGTGCAACGCGAATCGGCACTGGCGCGCATGGTGGCCGAAGCCAGCCCGCGCGGCATCGCCCTCGTGCAGCGGCAGAAGCGCTCGGCGAGCACGGTCGATGGACAAGTGGATGTGTCGGCCAACCTCGCTGCCGAGATCCGCAACGCGCGCGGCGGCGGCAGCCCGCTACCGCCCAGCGTGCGGCGCTTCATGGAACCACGCTTCGATGCCGACTTCAGCGGCGTGCGCGTCCACACCGGCGAGCAGGCGGCGGGCATGTCGCAAGACCTGTCCGCCAAGGCCTTCACGGTGGGCCAGGACATCTTCTTCGGCGCCGGCCAGTTCAAACCCGACACCGCCGAAGGCAAGGAGCTGCTCGCCCACGAACTCACCCACACCGTGCAGCAGGGCGGCGCGAAGCAAGGCGCCGGTGCGCAGCGCAGCGTCGACGACAGCGTCGTCCATCGCGAACCGGTGGCCGAAGGTACGATCCAGCGCGACCTGCTGCCGGACCCTTGGGACTACGTCAAGGAGAAGGCCGACAGCCTGCCCGGCTACCCGCTGTTCAAGGTCATCATCGGCTACGACCCGCTCAACCAGACGTCAGTGCCACGCGATGCCGGCAACATCATGCGCGGCGTCATCAGCCTGCTGCCGGGCATCGGCCCCAAGATCAACGAAGCGCTCACCAACCACGGCGTCTTCGCCAAGGTCAGCGCCTGGGTGTCGACAGCGTTCGACGCCGTCAAGGATGTCGGCAAGAACATCTGGAACGACGTCAAACAGTTCATCAAGAACATCGGCTCCAAGATCCTCGGCGGGCTCGGTGCGCTGTGGGAGAGCGGCAAGGCCATCATTACCGGTCCCATCGACCAGGTCATCGGGCTCGCCAAGTCCCTGGGCACAGGCATCGTCGAGCTGATCAAGGACCTCATCCTCAAGCCCATCGGCGCCTACGCGCAAACCACCAGCGGCTACAAGATCCTGTGCGGCATCATGGGCAAGGACCCGATCACGGGCGATGCCGCCAGCCTCGATGGCGAAGCCCTGATGGGCGCCTTCATGGACTTCGTGAACCAGGGCGAAACCTGGGCCACGATCAAGCAGGCCAAGGCCATCCCGCGCACTGTCGCGTGGTTCAAGCAGAACAC
The DNA here is from genome assembly GCF_039544165.1 of Viridibacterium curvum. NCBI lineage: Bacteria > Pseudomonadati > Pseudomonadota > Betaproteobacteria > Rhodocyclales > Rhodocyclaceae > Viridibacterium > Viridibacterium curvum. Next base: position 1,193,405 of record NZ_BAABLD010000008.1, on the reverse strand, counting down.
GGGCATCCTCAAGCAGAAGGTCATGGCCATCCCCGGCCTGTTCCTGACCGCACTGAAATCGCTGACGATCTACGACATCGTCCTCATCCCCCTGGCTTTCATCAAGCTCGGCAAGGTCTTCGCCAACTTCGCAGGCGACTTCATCACCTGGGCCGCCAAGGCCGTGTGGGATCTGCTGGAGATCGTCTTCGACGTCGTCAAACCCGGCGTCATGGGCTACGTCAAGCAGACCGGCGGGGCGCTCAGGGACATCCTCAAGAACCCCATGCCTTTCGTGCGCAACCTCGCCAACGCGGGCAAGGCCGGCTTCAACATGTTCGCCGGCAACTTCGTGAACCACCTCAAGAAGGGTCTGCTCAACTGGCTGACCGGCTCACTGCCCGGCGTCTACATCCCGAAATCCTTCGACCTGATGGAGCTCTTCAAGCTCGGCCTGTCGGTGCTCGGTCTCTCCTGGGCCAACTTGCGCGAGAAACTCGTCAAGGTGCTCGGTGAGAAGACGGTTGCCTTCGCCGAAGGCGCGGTTGACGTCATCATCACCCTGAAGAATCAGGGTCCCATTGCGGCCTGGGCACAGATCAAGGGCCAGCTCGGCAGCCTGGTCGGCACCATCGTCGACGGCATCACCGGCCTCGTCGTCGACGCCATCGTCAAGAAGGCCATCCCCAAGGTCGTCGCGATGTTCATTCCGGGCGCCGGCTTCATCAGCGCGATCATGTCCATCGTCACGCTGATCACCACGGTCTACGAAAACATCAAGCAGATCGCCGCTGTAGGCAAAGCCATCGCAACCAGCATCGTGCAGATTGCCGCCGGCAACATCGGCGCCGCCGCCAAGAAGGTCGAGGGCATCCTCGCCGGCATGCTCAACATCGCCATCAATTTCCTGCTCAACTTCGCCGTCGGCAAGATCGCCGACAAGGTCATGGGCGTCATCCGCAAGGTGCGTGACCCCGTCGACAAGGCATTGGATGCGGCGATTGGCTGGGTAGTCGGTGTAGCCAAGAAGCTGCTGGCAAAGCTGATCGGCAAGGGCAAGGATGCGCTCAAGAAACTGTTCAACTGGGGAGCTACCAAGGCACGCTTCCGCGACGACACGGGGCACGGTCACACCATCTTTGTCGAAGAGGGTTCGTCGCCCAAGCTGATGATTGCCAGCGCCCCCAAGGCCGCGGACGCGTTCCTCGCAGAATACCTGTCGAAGAAAGACGCAGCCTTCAAAGACGCCAACAAGGACAAGATTGGCGCCGTCGGCGGCGCCATCAGCAAGGCACGCGGACTCATCACTACCATTGCCGCCATGGAGCGCGCCAACAAGGCCGACCCGGCGCTACCGGGCAAACAGGCCGAACTCAAAGCTGCCAATGACGCCATCGGTTCCACCGTTGATGCGCTCATCAAGGCCGATGGTATCGTCGGGCCGCTGTTTATCGACCGCAAGCAACTCGGCTGGACACCAGAGACGATTGCGCACTTCAGTGACCGAACGAAAAACCCGATCTGGGATACCGTCAAAGCGGACGCCCAGCCAGGCGAATTCAGAAATGCGAAGTTTGATATCCGCCACAAGATATCGATCAGCGACACCATCTCCAGCACCGATGCCGCCATTCGCCCCAAGAAATTCTCCGAAGCCGCAAACATGCTCAAATCCCATCCCAAGCATCCCACCACGCCTGCCAGCGAGACCAAACCCGGCATCGTGGCTGCCGCACGCGAAATGTTGCAGAAGGCCAATAACTACCTTCCCAACCTGTTCCTCGGAAAAGCCTCCGAGAACCGCAGACTCGGTAAGCGCTACGACGATAAATTTGCTGACGGACCAAACAAGGCCAACGCAGTCGCTGCGCAAAAGGCTGATTTCATCGAGCAATTTGGCTTTGCTGGCGAAACATTCACGATAACCATTGAACGCAAATCGATAAAGCGCAACACCAGCGACCTCGTCGAGCAACACACCGTTCCGGGCAAAGGAAATAAAAAATGATTAGCGCGGCACCGATCACGGCCGATCTGTTTTGCGAAGTGGTGGTGCAGATTTGCGCCACATTTGATTGGGCACCCACCAGTTTTGATCGTGAAGGCGAACACGTCGTTGCCGTAACGCTGTCACCCGACGATGCATTCAGCGAAGTGCTATGGATTCTGGACGCAGCTGGCCAATGCTTCCGCTGTCTCGTCATCTGGCGTCACACCCTTAGCGGCACACAACTGACTGAGGCCCTTGTATTCAGCGCGCTCGTCAATGAACGCCTCTACCTCGGCTGTGTTGAACTGCATCTGCAGTCCGGCAACCTTCTCTTCCGCGACGGCGCCGCCATCACCCCCGGAACGCTCCACGACGAAATCGGAGCCGTCACTTCACGCGTTTTTGATCTTGCGTCGCGTTACACCCATGTCTTGCAAAAGCTACAAGCTGGCGTGTCCGCCAGCGAGGCCCTTTCCTGAACGCATCGCCCATTCCGCAGGAGGCTGCGCATGCTCATCTCCGTCATCAACCTCACCGCCGGTCACATCAAGGACGACGAACTGCAGACCGTCATCCGCGCCATCAACCGGCAGATCAGCGAAGACTTCGAACCCTACTGGCATTTCGGCGCGCGTCTGCGTCTTGAGGGCCACGGCGGCAGCACGAAGACCAAACAATCCTTCGCCGACCTGCGTGGCGATGCGATCCTCTACCTGCTCAAGGAACCCAACGTCGACGACGCCCTGGGCTACCACGAGGCCAACAACAACGGCATCCCCTACGGATTCGTCTTCACCGGCCTGTCAAAAGAACTCGGCGAATCCTGGACAGCCACCTTCTCGCACGAAGCGCTGGAGCTGCTTGCCGACCCGCTCGCCAACCTGCTCGTGCAAGGCCCCCACCCCACCGAGAAGCGCCAGGTCTTCCACTGGTTCGAGATGTGCGACGCCGTGCAATCGGAGACCTACGAAATCGACGGCGTCACCGTCTCCAATTTCGTGCTGCCGCTCTACTTCACCGAAGGCTCGGAACCTGGTGCCCGCAACGACTTCCTCGGCCGCGGCCACAAGCGCAAGACGCTCAAATCCTTCAACGTCAATCCCGGCGGCTACATCGGCTTCTTTGACCCCAAGACGGGGAAGCATGAGAACTTCTCTATCGAAGCCGATGAGACTGCGGCAAAGCGGAAAGCCATCAAGGGGCGGCTTGCGAGCGGGCGGGGGAATCAGCGGAAGCGGAGCATGAAAACTCCGCGACGCTGAAAGACCTGTCATCGCAAACGATGCCATACACGCAGTGCAGTCCCTACAATCCAAGTACAGACATCACCAGAAGGCGCTCAGAAGTAGCCCGGGCCGGCCTCCTGTCAAAGACTCCAAAACAACCAGATGGATATTCGTCATGTATGACCTGATGATGGGGCTTCTTCTGCCTGGCACCCTACTCTCAGCTCTAGCCGCATTTTTATGTGGGATTGGAACGATTCTTTATTTGTCGTGGCTATGCATTCGAGCAGTCAAAAACAAAAATCCTGTCCATGCAGGCTTGTTCTCAGCCTCGGCTTTTCTGACGCTGGCGGGGCTGTATGGACTAACGTTCTTGATTAGATCTCAACCAGGTGAGTGGCCATTCAATCCGCTGCACTTCCCAATTTACGTCATGTATATCGCCTTCTGTGGGACTGGCATGTACATGCTTACGAAGTAGCCGCGCCAGGTTGCCGCTCGAACCCGTGTGATCTCTTAGCCTCCACACGGTGAGAGCACCGCACGAAATCTGCCTAGCGCGAATAGCGCGGCATCATGACGCATCCATCTCAAGTCAGGCAGTTCACAAAACCTGAGCGACACCTTATCAACCCTCTTCTCAATAGTCTGGGCCATCTTGTTTGTGCTTGGGCAGTTTGCAATATGGCTATTGCTACCTCCAATCGTACTAGCCCTGCTGATCAAACAGGTTCTGAAGAAGCGCCTTGGCTTCCAGTTGAATCGCTATTGGGTTTTCTTCATCGCACTGATGCTCGCCATTCCATCGTATTGCGTGGTCGAGACCTTTCTGTCTCACCACTATGTAATGAAGTATGTAGACCGGTTGAGCGAGTCGTAAAAGAAGACATTGAGTTCAGACGAGCATTTCTGGTCGTCATCCTTCAAGTACAAGAACGATGAGGATCAAGAAGCCTGGTGCATTTTCTATGCGGGCAGCAAGTAGCCCGGATGCAGGCGCAAGCCGGAATCCGGGACTCCACGTGCTGCACTGCCCCCGGATTCCGCTGCGCTGCATCCAGGCTACCCGTTCATGGCGAACTCCTGCCCCCGATCCGCTTCACCCCCAAGGAGGATTGATTGCGCTTCATCTCTTGCCACGTCGATACCCATGCCGACCGGATCCTCGACATCCTCAACGAGGCCATCCTCAACTCGACGGCTTTGTACGACTACAAGCCGCGCACGCTGGAATCGATGCGTGCCTGGTTCATGACCAAGGCATCAAACAGCTTCCCGGTGATTGGCCTGGAAGATGACGCAGGCGTCTTGCTGGGCTTCGCAAGCTACGGCACATTCCGCGCTTTTCCGGCGTACAAGTACTCGGTGGAGCACTCGGTCTACGTGCATAAGGATCACCGTGGCAAAGGCATTGGTCTGGCACTCATGCAACGTCTGATTGCCATGGCGCGGGAGAACGCGGTGCACGTGCTGATCGGCGGCATCGATATCGAGAACACCGGCAGCATTGCGCTGCACGAGAAGCTTGGCTTCACCCATGCAGGCACCATCCGGCAAGCCGGATTCAAGTTCGGGCGCTGGCTGGATCTGGGCTTCTATCAACTCATACTGGATACGCCGGAGGTACCAGTTGATGGTTAAGCCGGCGCAGTACCGACAACTCGCCGAGGACCAGGGATGACATCCACTCACGAACTGCTGTTTGTTGTCGTGACGCTGGCCGCCCTGTTGTGGATTGCCATCAAGGCGACGCTTGTTGTTTGTCGCGATCCGCTGATTGAACGCCCCCAGAGGTCAGCCCAGCTTTCTCTCGTCTGGCTGCTACCCCTCATAGGGCCCCTGGTCGTTCTCGCCGTGCAGCAACCGCAAAAGACCAGGCGGAGAGTCAGCGCCTCGGGAAGTAGTGCCAATGAGGACAAAGGCAATGCAGCCGACGTCTTTGAGGCGCTCGTGGAAGGGCTGGACAAGGATTGACCAGGCTGGGGAAGACCATGTCCAGCAACCAGGTCGCGCAGCTCAACGTCGCCACGATGAAGGCGGCACTCAGCGACTTTGCGTTCAGGTCGGGGCATGTCGAGATCCTGCGGTGTCCTCTTCAAGCTCGTCGTCGTAGGCGATCTCGTAGACCTGCAGCAGCCACAGTTCGGCATCGCTGGCGACATTGATCGCTGCGATGTGGCCTCCGTTCTGGCCTAGCCAGCGCGCCTTGCCCCAGGAAATCGCCTCGTAGCGGATGCCGCCTGCCAGCAGCGGTGCCGGTTCGGGGATTTCACTGCGCTCCTGCTCGGGGCTATCGTCATCATCCTTGCTGTTTTCCTTGTAGCACCAGAGACTCACCTTGGCGTGAGGGTGCGCGTTGGCGTCTTGATGATGGCCTTGCACGACGTCTCGCCATTCGTCTTGTCGGTGCCGGTCAGGTAACCAGGCACATCCACCGCGAAATAGGCCCAGCTGTCGGCGTTGTGCAAAGCGTATTCCGGCGTCTGGTCAGCGATCAGGGTAGCGGCTTACCGTCACTGACTCTGAGTTTCCAAGTGCGCTTGCGCTCGTCGATGGCGGTAAGCACGCCAGCCTTGGTATCCAGTGACAGCGAAGCGACGTACACCTCCTGTGCGTCGCGCTCTTCCTTCTCGTCAAACTGGATCTCGTAGAGTTGAACCATCCAGAGTTGCTTGCCCGTCGCTTCATCGACCGCAGCAATCACGCCACCCGCCTGCTTGAAACCATGCTCCATCGGGCGACGCATCTGCTCGTAGCGAATGCCGGCATGCGATACGGGTCGCGCTGTCGGCGCCCGGCGTTTTGCTGATTCCATTTGCACATCCTTTCTGTTGTTTGTGGCGTCGGCGCTCACGTTCTGCGCACACGCCGCGCAGGCCAGCAGCGCAGCAAGGCCGACGCGTATCACGACAAGGCCTCGGTGACTGCGCTGGCCGGCACGTTGCCCAGCACATCGCCGCAGAAGTCGGCCCAGCTATCGGCGTTGTGCAAAGCGTATTCCGGCGTCAGCACGGTGGAGCCCTCCGGCTTGAGACCTTTGGGGCCGTACACGATGTCTTCGGTCGACACCTGCTTGTGCGACAACTCGTGAATGATGGTGCGTGCGCAACGGTACAGGGGACTCTGGTTGCTGGGCGCCACTTCGCCAGCCTTCGCAAGCCAGGCCCCTTGCAGGTAAATCACGCTCATCGATTCAGCGGTGTAGATGAATGCCCAGTCTTTCCAGCCGCCCGTGTTGCGATCGTCGGGCTCATCGGAAATCACGACACTGCTGTCGTTGCAGGCTGCCGCAATCTTCATGTAGCCCGTCGCCAGCATGTGCGTATCGCACGCCGTCGCGGACTACATTCGCCACAGATGGGGGAACTGTGCGATCACCCGAACGATTGAACGTCGCGGCGACCCTGCTTCAAGGCTGCAGCGTCGAGGTTCTCGCGGCGGGATCCACAATAAAACGCAGACCACGCTCATTTTCGATCCGCAGCTTGCCGTCGGGCTGCAGTACCATGCTCTTGAAAAAGACGTCCTGCACGTCACCTTCCTTGCCCGGTACGCGGGTGTTGTCGTAGACCTTGAGCACCCACAGCCGTGCGCCAGTTGCTGCGTCATGCGCTGCCAGATATCCGCCCATCTGGTCCAGACCGGCCACCAATCCGTTCTTGATCTGCTCGTAGCGCACCCCGGCGTGCTCGACTGCCTCCACTTGGGGCGCGGGAATACGGCTGCCTGACTTCTTCATGACAATGGGTTCCTTGGTGGAAATGGCTGCTGCATTGCTGGCGCAGCCGGCGCCTGCGCTAAGCGCGGCACATAGCAGCGCAAAATTAGCGAGCCATCGCATTTTTGATCAGCGCATCGGTCAATGCGCCACCGCAATCAGCACAGAACCAGGCCCAACTATCCGCATTCTCGATCGCTTTGGAGGCAGTCAATTTGCGGGGATTGATGCCCTGGTGTTCGTAGGCATGATCTTCGGTATCAAGCTCGCGGTGAGTGAGCTCATGCACCACGATGCGCGCCCAATTGGTAAGGCCGGTAAGTGTATTACGCGCACCGAAAAACTCTTCTTCGATGTACACCACATCAAGCGGGTCGCCCCAGACGAAGGCCTCCACCCCATCGTTATCAGTACCACCGCGCTCGGACACAGAGTCTGTATAGATGAGGTGACCTGACATCAGCTTGGCGGCAATTTTTTTCAGGCCCGCATTGAGCGTTGCCGCAGCGGCCACCACGTCAGCATCGGTACTGGATGCGTCGGCGAACCAGCGGGCAACCTTCGCGAAGTTAGTGTCTTTCTTGACATTGCTGCAAACCGTCATGGCACGCTGCACCCACTTCATCCCTTCGGCCGAGGCATCACTGAGATTCTTGCGCTGCTCCAGTGAGAAACGTTCCGTCGTGTCAGCAAGCTTAGTCGTCGCACCCGCGAGGCCACCCTTGAGCGCCTCGTGAGGCCAGTCGGTGAAAGCCGGCGGAATCGACACGCACCATACTTTGTGCGCACCAAACCGCTTGAGCAAATAGGTGTGACGCAAGGTTTTGAAGGCGCCGAGGCGCCGCGCAAGATCCGCATCGATCATCACGCCAGCGCCCTTACCACTCAGATCCTCGCCGGCCGCTTCGAGCAGAGATACTGCTTCATTCGTTCCTTTCACTGCAGCCACAGAGAGCTTTGCACGTAGCTCATTCACCACACTGGCTTCACCCACATTGAAGCCATCAATGGCTGCGAATTTGCGCGCGCGCACGATGATTGCCTGCCACTTGTCGTCTTTCGACAGCTTCTTGCTGGCAAGGCCATCGAGCACCTCGCTATAGGCCTCTGAAAATCGGGTTCCCATCAGATTGTTCCAATGTCAGGTTTCAGTTGAAGTCATAGGCAAAACTTTCGCCCGTTACAGACACACGGACCCCTGCAATTTCCTTGCCTTCCATCATGCGGGTCAGGAACTCGCGCGAGATGTCCGGCAGCATGGTGTTGGTGAGGATGGCGTCGATCATGCGGCCGCCCGATTCGCTCTCGGTGCAGCGCGACACGACGAGCTTGACCACATCGTCGCCATACTCGAACGGAATCTTGTAGCGGGCTTCAACGCGCTTCTTGATGCGGTTGAGCTGCAGCTTGACGATCTGGCCGAGCATGGTGTCGGACAGCGGGTAGTACGGAATCGTCACGAGGCGACCGAGCAGCGCGGGCGGGAAGATCTTAAGCAGCGGCTCTCTCAATGCCTTGGCCATGCCCTCGGGATCGGGCATCAGCTCGGGGTCCTTGCACATGCTGGCGATGAGGTCGGTGCCGGCATTGGTGGTCAGCAGGATGAGGGTGTTCTTGAAGTCGATGAAACGGCCTTCACCATCTTCCATGAAGCCCTTGTCGAAGACCTGGAAGAACATCTCGTGCACGTCAGGGTGAGCCTTTTCGACTTCGTCGAGCAGCACGACGGAATACGGCTTGCGGCGTACGGCTTCGGTCAGCACGCCGCCTTCGCCGTAACCGACGTATCCGGGAGGCGCGCCCTTGAGCGTGGAAACGGTGTGCGCTTCCTGGTACTCGCTCATGTTGATGGTGATGACGTTCTGCTCGCCGCCGTACATGGCCTCGGCCAAGGCGAGCGCAGTCTCGGTCTTACCGACACCCGAGGTACCGGCCAGCATGAACACGCCGATGGGCTTGCTCGGATTGTCGAGACCGGCACGCGAGGTCTGGATGCGCTTGGCGATCATCTCCATGGCGTGGTCCTGACCGATGACGCGCTGTGCGAGGTGGTCGGCAACCTTGAGGATGGTCTCGATCTCATTGCGTGCCATGCGGCCCACAGGGATGCCGGTCCAGTCGCCGACGACAGCCGCGACAGCCTGGTAGTCAACGGTCGGCAGGATCAGCGGCGACTCGCCCTGCAGCGTCTGCAGCTTCTCCTGCACGGCGCGCAGCTGGGTTTGCAGGCTCTCGCGTTCGGCGTCACTCATCGCGGGAGCAGCGGGTGCGACGGCGGGCGCCGCTTCTGCGGCAGCGGCTTCGAGGTTGCTGCCCGTGCCTTCAACGGGCTGGATACCGGCACGCAGCTTCTCGCGCAGGGCGAGCAGCTCGTCGACGAGCGCCTTCTCTTCGTTCCAGCGTGCGTCCAGCGCAGCGAGGCGTTCCTTCTCGGCAGCCAGCAGCGCCAACGTGTCGGTCTCGCGATTACCGATGACGACACCGATGGCCTTCTCGCGGCCGATGATGCCCAGCTCCGTTTCCAGGGCTTCGATGCGCTTGCGACTGTCATCGACTTCAGCGGGTGTGGCGTGCAGGCTGACGGCAACGCGCGCGCAGGCGGTGTCGAGCAGGCTCACGGATTTGTCCGGCAGCTGACGTGCAGGGATGTAGCGATGTGAGAGCTTGACGGCGGCTTCGAGCGCTTCGTCGAGAATCTGCACCTTGTGGTGCTTCTCCATTGTCGAGGCCACACCGCGCATCATGAGGATGGCCTTGGGCTCGTCGGGTTCGTCGACCTGCACGGTCTGGAAGCGACGCGTCAGCGCGGGGTCTTTCTCGATGTGCTTCTTGTATTCAGCGAAGGTCGTGGCACCGATGGTGCGCAGCTGGCCGCGCGCGAGAGCGGGCTTCAGCAGGTTGGCCGCATCGCCCGTACCGGCAGCGCCACCCGCGCCAACGAGGGTATGCGTTTCGTCGATGAACAGGATGATGGGTTTGGTGGAGGCCTGCACTTCGTCGATGACCGAGCGCAGACGCTGTTCGAACTCGCCCTTCATGGATGCGCCAGCCTGCAGCAGGCCGACGTCGAGTACCAGCAGCGACACTTCCTTCAGTGAAGGCGGCACGTCGCCGCGCGCGATGCGTTGCGCAAAGCCTTCGACCACAGCGGTCTTGCCGACGCCCGCTTCGCCAACGAGGATGGGGTTGTTCTGGCGGCGACGCATGAGGATGTCGACGACCTGGCGGATCTCGTCGTCACGGCCGACGATGGGGTCCATCTTGCCGCTGCGGGCCTGCTCCGTAAGGTCGGTGGTGAACTTCTTCAGCGCCTCCTGCTTGCCCATCTGCGCAGGCGCCAGGGCGCCGCTGGCTTCACCGGGCGCCGCCTCGCTACTGGTGGCGACCAGGGCATCTTCGGGCGACCCGCCGACGATCTTCGGCAGTGACTCGGCAAGATCGTCGGCCTTGATGCGTTCGAACTGGCGCGAGATGGCGTACAGCGCATTGCGCAGGTAGTTGGTCTTGACCATGCCCAACAGCAGGTAGCCGGTGCGCACGTTGTTGTCCTTGAACATCAGTGAGCCATACACCCAGCCACGTTCGATGGCATTTGAGATGTTCTCGGCGATGTCGGAGATTGCTGTCGCCCCACGCGGCAGGCGATCGAGCGCCGCAGTGAGGTCGCGCGCCAGCACGGCTTCATCAACGCCATAGTGGCGGATGATGCGATGCCAGTCCGAGTCCTGCAGTTGCAGCAGCTGCGCAATCCAGTGTTCCAGCTCGACATAGGGATTGCCACGCAGCTTGCAGAAAACGGTAGCACCCTCGACGCCCTTGTAGGCCAGGCTGTTGAGTTTGCCGAACAATGCGACACGACTGATTTCACTCATGCTCAAAACTCCCTGTCTGTACTCGCTGAATTTTCGTAACAAGAGAACCTGAAGAAAACCTCAACACGCATTCCAGATTCCCGGCTTCCTGCTTCATTTCAGTTGTTTGGTGTTGAATGCTGGCTGCAGATACTTGATGAGATCGTCCTCAAGCACTTCAGGCGCCGTCTTCACAAGCCAGCGCACCCAGATGCCGCAGGGCACACACCCCAGATTCATCCGTTGTGCAACTTCTACCAGCAACTGTGCCTTGCCCGGATGCTTGAGCGTACTCGACACGCGCGTCCCGCCAGAACGCCGGGAAAATATCTGTACATCCGTCGGGTCAGCCAGGTAGCTCTGTACGCGCTGATAAAGCGACAAACCCGCCTTGCCGACATACAGCACGCCAGTGTTCTTCTCCAACGCAAAGTCGTAGTTGGTAAAGACATAGATGCCGGCTTTGCGCGGCAACAAGCCTCGGTTCTGGCGCAGATCCTCGATCTTCACCGCGTCCGACCAGCGCAAGGCACTGAACCAGGCGGGCACGCTCATGCCAGCGCTCCGTGTGCCGTGCGTTGATGACCTGTTCCGTCCTTGCGCGCTCTCATCACACGCTCCGCGTCCAGCACGAGGTTGTCGATATCGGTCTCTTCCTGCGGTTTGCCCAGCCAGCCCGTCCAGCCAAGCTGCCCGGTGGCTCCGAGCGCCATGGGTTTCACGTCCTGACGACGCAGAATCAGCTGCACATCCCAGAACAGTTCGCCACCGGTATAGAACCTCACCCAATCGACAAGTTTCGGCAGCGCTGATCCATCCGGCAAAAAATCTGCGTACTGCCGGGCATCCAGCGGGCCGATGCGAATGCGGAATTTGCTCTGGCGGTCCCATACGCGGCTACCCAGAACGGCATTACGCGCCAGCATGCTGCTACCCAATCGCGACTGGTCACCCGCTTCGATGGGCATCCAGTGCCCCACGTACTGTTCGATCTCGACCGGCAGGCCAAAGTATTCGGTGAGTGCCGACTCCAGGCTGTCGGCGTTGCGCACGTTGCGCACCATCGCCCCGGCGTTGAAGCGTCGCGCGTTGTCAGGCACGGCATCGCGCTTGAGCAATGCGGGCTGGCCGAAGCCGCAGAGCGCACCGACGTAGTGAGCGAAGCGGTCTTCCTGCGGACGGTCCAGGCTCACCGTCGGCTGGGCCTGTGCCCAGGCGCGATAGAACAGCGCCGTCATGCGGTGATGGATGATGTCGAGGAAGCGCGAGAAGGTCGCATCACCCTCGTGCAGGATGCGCTGGCGAGCGTGATCGGTGAGGTGCAGGGGCAGCGGGCCGTTGGGGCCGAGCAGGCCGAAGAAACGGATCTCCAGTCGCGGCGGTCGTCCACCCTCGTTGCGCGAGAACGATGACAGACTCGACGGAGCAAAGGCCATCGTCGGCTCCTGCGCGAGCCGCACCGGCTCATCTGCCGGGCGCAGTGCGGTACCCCAACGCGGCTTGTCGCTGTGCAGACACTCCAGACGCCGCAGGGTCTGGTAGAAGTCGTGCGCGAACGGCTCGGCTTCGAGCTTCGCGTAGAAACTGTCGTGCGTCACACTATCGGCCGCTGTCCGCATTGCGGTGCCCATCGCATGATCTGGCCACGTGCCTGCGAACGCAGCACGGTCTGGGTGAAGCTGTTGAGCGAGGCGTGACGCGCGAAGAAGTGGCTCAGCACATGGCCGAACAGGAAGGCGCCACCGCCTTCGAAAGCCATTTCGTCGACTTCAAGATTGATCTCCAGCCCGCGTCCGAAACAGATCGGGCCAGGCATGGGCAGACGCCGCACAACCGACGAGACGCCAACCGATTTGAGCCCCTCGATCTGTCGTTTGAGGCCGGCATCACCGGTGCTGGCATAAAGCTCCAGCATCTCGCGCAGCGCGACGGCCCCCTCCTCGCTGTTGGTATCGAGCAGCGACAGATAGTTGAGAGACAGCTGACTGATGAGGCGCCAGGCGACGGAACCCTCGGCAAGCATCGAGTAGGGCCGCGAGGGCCCCTTCACGCAGCGCACACTCTCGACGGGCGCAGCCACATCGAGCGTGAAGTCGGTCGGCCCCATGCCCAGCGGCATCAGGATGGGCAGATCACGATTGGTACACAGCGCCTGCAGGGAGAGCTGGCGCAGGTCGCCGCTATAAGGTGCTTCGCGCGGGTCGACCAGCGAGACGAACATTTCGCTGCCGATGTAGCCTGAGCGCGAACCCGTACGCTTCTGCTTCTCGGATGGCAGGCGTGGCTCGCGACGCGTCATGTAGTAGGCCTGATCACCCGATACGTCCGAGTGGTAGTCGGCATAGAACGGCAGGAAGCGCTGTTCGGCACGCCCCGCTCCGCCGTGGCCGATGACTTCGCTGAGCTCGTAGACCTCGTAGTCGATCGGATGCGTACGGTCCGGTACGACGTGGAATTCGTGGCTCGCATCCGTGACATGGATGCGGTCCAGACGACGCGGAAACAGATTGATCGCGGGCGTGCAGTGGAGCAGGAAGTTGTTGGCATCCACCACGCTTTCCAGCACGGCGTCGCCCTGGCCGAAGAGCAGTACGACTTCGAGCTCATTGCTCGTGCGTCGCGACAACGCGGGCTGCAGTCCGTCGACATCGACGAACATGAAACGCTCGGGGAAGGAGAAATACTCCTGCACCAGACGATGGCCGCTGAAGCCACGGCGACGCGTCGGCAGCAGAGCCTGGTCGTCGCCGAAGCCGGAGAGACGCACGCGCGATGCCGGCAGGAATTCATGTGTAGCGTTCGGTTCGCCGACCGGCATCACGAGCACACCCAGCAACGAGGCGCCGATGAGCTCGTAGAGTTTGAACGCGACTTCATTTGCCCCGGCGAGATGAAGCTGCAGCGTGTCGAGCGCGATCTTGCTGAACTGTGCGCCGGGCGAGCATTGCAGTTTGAGCCGCACGCCACCCTTTATGCGCGACGGCAGGTTGAGCTTCGACAGGGGCAGGTCTGGCGCGACGGAGAAGTAACGCGCCTGCGTCACTTCCAGCGGCCACAAACGCAGGGCATGTGCCGTACGGAATTCACAGGGCGCCGAATCGCCTTTGACATTGGCGCTGCGGAACGGCGTACCGCGCGGCACCAGCGCGCCCTTCATCAGGTTGCCGTCGCCTGGCACCGGATTGAAGCGTGCGATGAGCATGGCCGGCGTCGGTGCCAGATAGTGCGGGTACACCATCTCCAGCAGACGCTGGGTGAAACGCGGAAACTCCGCGTCCATGCGCAACTGGATACGTGAAGCGAGGAATGCGGTGCCTTCGAGAATGCGCTCGACGTAGGGGTCGGCGACTTCGATGCCGTCCACGCCCAGGCGCGCAGCAATCTTGGGAAACTGCCGCGCGAACTCTGCGCCCATCTCGCGCAGGTGCAACAGTTCCTGGTTGTAGTACCGCAGCAGACGCGGATCCATCAGCTAGCTCCCAATTCCTTGACGTCGATCTGCCCGGTTTCGAGATCCACGTCGGTACGCAGCAACAGGTCCAGCGGCACGGGCTGCGCCCACACGGTCGCTTCAATACGCATGCTGATCTGGTTGTGCCAGTCGAGGACGCTGCCTTCCTGCACGCCCTGGACGCGCAACGAACTCGCGTTGATGCGCGGCTCGAAGAGGATCAGCGCCTCGCGCACGGCACGCTCCAGGTCAACAATGTCCAGCGTCGAGGCTGTCTCACCGGCGAACGAAGGCATGCCGAAGTTGAGTACCGATTTCTGCGCCTCGGGCCAGGCACCCAGGCCCTCTGCATCGGTGGGCCGTGCTGCGTTGAGCAGGAAGCTCAGGTCACGCAGCACCGCCGCACGAAATTCGGAGCGGCTGAGCATGCGCCGCTCCTTGGGCTCAGGTTGCTGGTTGGTCGGATCGTTGTCGGTCAGACGATCCAGCAACGCAGGCTGCAGTCGATCAAGAGGCTGCAAGTCCGCCATGGGCTCACTCCTCGCCGCCGGCCTCGCCTGCTTCGCCTGCGACCTCGTCCAGCTTGATGGTGCGCACATCCAGCAGCGCGAATTCGCCGGCGTCAGTGGTCAGCACACGCTGACCGAGGCCGGTGAAAATGCCGCCTGCAGCTTCCACCCAGTCCGTCTTGCGTGCCAGACGGATGAGACCGTCATCGCTGGTTTCGGACCCCGGATAACGCGTTGGAATTACGCCGATCGACTCGCCACCGTTCGAGAACACGAAGTGCGCAGGGCACCACACCTGGTCGCGCAGGTCTTCGGGCTCTTCGATATCGATCTGCACGAGGTTGGAGTACGGCAACCAGTAGTACCGACCGTTGATGACGGCTTCGCAGACCGGGCCGAGGCGCATGTCGGCATCAGCGATCCAGCTGAACGGCTGGTCATTGATGCTGCCGCTGGTCGTCGGTGCCAGCTCGAATGCCTGTTCGCGCAAAGCGGCAGCGTGCTCGGCATTGCCATGACCAGCCTGCAGCAGCGATTCGATGAGCAGCGCCAGCCATTGCTCGGGCTGACCGAAAATGACGGGTGACTTGCGGCCGGCAAACACCTCAGCGCGCAGCAGCTCGCACTTGAGCGCTTCGCGATACATCTGGGCCATGGCCAATGCGCTGGCATCCAGCTCGGCCGAGACGTTGAGCTGATTGAGCGCACGCTCCCAGCTACCCTGCACCGACAAGAGCTGGAACAGGAAGATGCGCAGCTTCGCATCTGAGGGTTTCTCGCGCACCGCGTTCTGCAGTTTCTGCAGCGCGGCTTCCGGATCTCCCGCACGCAGACTGGCTTCTGCATCGGCGATGTGACTCATGCAACTCTCCGTTGGGGTGTTTCAGCATGTTGCCGACGGGCCGCAGCGCGCCGCCTGCCGGCAATGAAATGACTCTCCCGACGCATCCGCGCCGGCAGATCACGCGTCCTTGTTGAATTCTGCCGTGAAAGAACTCGTGGCGCCGCTGTTGCCCGCCGTACCCTGCGAACGGTAGTCGACCGTGATGCCCTGGAATACGAAGCCGATGCGTTCGACCAGCGCCTCCGACACGCCACCCGCGCCGGACTCGATGTTCAGCGATTTGACGCGCGCATTGGTCAGCGTGATCTTGAGGTACTCAACGGGATTGGCCCCGCCCGCCTTGCGCACTGACAACACAGCTTCTTTGAGCATCTCATTGTTGCGCAGGGCGCCCATCAGGGTCGTCGTCGCACTATCGACGCGCTTGACGATTTCCAGCTCGCGCGCACTCACCTGGCTCACGGCGCTGGTGCGCCCACCCGAAGAAGCCGACGCGCTGGCGTTACCCGACATACCCCATCCCCAGGAGACGACCTGGATCTCGTCGAGGTGCGCAGGATCGCGCGACTCACCCTTGAACGCCCCCGTCCGGGAGCCCTGAATCTTCAGGAACATGTCGCCGCCACCGGCGGCCAGCACGTCCGGTCCGTTTGCTGCACTGGGCATTTTGCGCTCCTTGGCTACGCGATTCTTGAACAGCAATACGCGCACGGCGCCGTTTGGCGCCGTGCGCGATCAGGCAAACCTGCAACGCGGCATGGCTGATGCCGCCGCGTTGCCCGCCATCATCAGCCCACCGGCTTGTTGGCGGGGATGTCCCAGGCTGCCGTGGTCGCTGCGCCGCCGGCACCGGTTGCGAGCTGCTCGGTGTACTCCACCTTGAACTTGGCGAAGTTCAGCACGACGTTTTCGGTCAGGCGATCTTCACCACCGCTACCGCCGGTCTGCACCGACGACACCAGCACGTCCGTCAGCGTGATCTTGATGTACTCAAGGGGCTTGTCGCCGGCCTTGCGGACGGTGAGCTTGGCTTCCTTGATGTGCGTGCCCTTGCAGGCTGCGAGGAGCAGAGCGGTGGACGACTTGTCGACCCACTTGGTCAGGCTGAGATCCTGCACGTTGACCTTGCCAGCACCGGCACCCGTACCGTGGTGGGCGGTACCGGACTGGGACAGACCCCAGCTCCAGGCCAGAACATCGACTTCATCGGCATGCTTTTCGTCTTTCGACTCGCCTTTGATGTCGCCAATCTTGATGAACATATCTACAGCCATTTTTACTCTCCTGTGAGGGCGCCGACCCGGATGGGCCGGTCAATGGTTACCAAACGATCAAGCACCCTTGGCCGAAGGCAGCTTCGATACCAGGCGCAGTGAAACGGTCAAGCCTTCCAGCTGGTAGTGCGGACGCAGGAAGAACTTGGAGGTGTAGTAGCCGGGATTACCTTCGACTTCTTCGACGATCACTTCTGCCGCAGACAGAGGACGGCGTGCCTTGGTGTCGTCGGAGGAGTGCGCAGGATCTCCGTCCACATAGTTCATGATCCATTCCTGCAGCCAGCGCTGCATGTCGTCGCGCTCCTTGAACGAACCGACCTTGTCACGCACGATGCACTTCAGATAGTGCGCAAAGCGGTTGCAAGCGAACAGGTACGGCAGGCGCGCGGCCAGGTTGGCGTTGGCCGTCGCATCGGGATCGTCGTACTCGGCGGGCTTCTGCAACGACTGAGCGCCGATGAAGGCCGCGAAGTCCGAGTTCTTCTTGTGAATCAGCGGCATGAAGCCGTTACGTGCCAGCTCGGCTTCACGACGGTCGCTGATGGCGATTTCGGTCGGGCACTTCATGTCCACACCACCATCATCGGTCGGGAAGCTGTGGACCGGCAGACCTTCAACGGCGCCACCCGATTCGATACCGCGGATGCGCGAGCACCAGCCGTATTCCTTGAACGAGCGGTTGATGTTGACGGCCATGGCGTAAGCCGAATTGGCCCAGGTGTACTTGCTATGGTCGGCAGCGCCCGTATCTTCTTCGAAGTCGAACTCTTCAACCGGATTGGTCTTCGCACCGTAGGGCACGCGAGCCAGGAAACGCGGCATCGCAAGACCGAGATAACGGGCGTCGTCAGACGAACGCAGCGAGCGCCAGGCCGCGTATTCGGGCGTGCTGAAGATCTTGGTCAGGTCACGCGGGTTGGCGAGCTCCTGCCAGGAATCCATCTGCATGATGTTGGGCGAAGCGCCGGCGATGAAAGGCGAGTGCGCAGCAGCGGCCACCTTGGCCATCTCGCTGAGCAGCTCAACGTCGGGCGGGCTCTGATCGAAGTGGTAGTCGCCGACGAGACAGCCAAAGGGCTCGCCACCGAATTGGCCATACTCTTCTTCGTAGATGCGCTTGAACAGCGGGCTCTGATCCCAGGCCGTGCCCTTGTAACGCTTGAGGGTCTTGCCCAGATCAGCCTTGGAAATGTTCATCACGCGGATCTTGAGCATCTCGTCGGTTTCGGTGTTGTTGACGAGGTAGTGCAGACCGCGCCATGCGCCTTCCAGCTTCTGGAAGTCTTCATGATGCATGATCAGGTTGATCTGTTCGGACAGTTTCTTGTCGAGCTCGGCGATGATGGCTTCGATCGACTTGACGACATCGGAACCAATAAGCGTCGTTTGCGACAGGGCTTGCTCGGCCAGCGTGCGCACAGCACGTTCCACCTCGCCACGCGCTTCATCGGTCTTGGGTTTGAACTCGCGCTGCAACAGCGACTCGAGATCGCTACCTTCCAGTACTGCGCCGCCGAGGGCGCTCTTTTCCAACTCAGCCATGCTGAAACTCCTTGAATTCGTATCGGTGTGGATGTCCGGGGAGGGGATTATTCACCCTCGGGCTTCGGGGCAGCCGCCAGCGTATTGAGCAGGGCCGGATCGTTGAGCACCTTGGAGATGAGCTCTTCAGCGCCGCTCTTGCCATCCATATAGGTGACGAGGTTGGCGAGTTGCTGACGGGCTGTGAGCAGCTTGTTGAGCGAATCGACCTTGCGCGCGATAGCAGCGGGCGTGAAATCGTCCATGCTCTCGAAGGTCAGCTCGACATTGAGGCTGCCGTCGCCCGTGAGGGAGTTCGGCACCTGGAAAGCCACACGCGGCTTCATCGACTTCATGCGGCTGTCGAAATTGTCGACGTCGATTTCAAGGAACTTGCGGTCAGCCACCGGCGCAAGGGGCTCAGCCGGCTTGCCGGAGAGATCGGACAGGACGCCCATCACGAAGGGCAGTTGCACCTTCTTTTCGGCGCCGTACAACTCGGTGTCGTACTCGATCTGGACGCGGGGTGCGCGATTGCGCGCAATGAACTTTTGACTACTGGTCGCCATGCTAGCTCTCCGTCGTGGAATTCAATCTGACTGCTGTCTTACAACTTCTTACTCGCCTGAGCCCAGCTGAGCCCCTGTACGTTGCTCCGCTTGCACCACACCATCCGGAGCAAGCTCCTGGATGGCTTCGAGGAAGTTCATGTCCATCACGCGCCGGGCGCGACGCAACAGCATTGATGCCGGATTGGTCGGTTCGGTACGTTCAAGATATTGGATCAATCGTTCGAGGGTTGTCACTACGTCCTGTCGGGAAGCAATTTCGCCCGGACGGGCAGCCCTGCCGCCACCACCACCGGACGAGGTACCCTCACCCTCTTCGGCACCAACTTCGGGGTCGGTTGCGGCGACGCCTTCAGGCAGCGCGCGCTTGACGCTGAAGATGATGTCTTGCAACGGACGCAGGTCTATCGAGGCCGATGCGCCGACGCGATCCTGCAGCAGGGACGACAACTGCTTGACCAGATCCAGCGCGCCCTGCACGGAAGCAGCAAAGCTCTCGTCCTGTGCCATCGCCTCGGTCAGCATGCCGGCCAACTGGCTCTCGGAATACACATCTTCGCCGTCGCGAGCGGACAAGCGGCCCTGGCAAACCTCGATATTGCGCACGGTCAGCACACCGGACTGGCGCGAACGCAGCAACCATGAAGCACGCAGGTCATCGATCAGCGCATCGCTGGCCACCAGAGGTGCCAGCGAATTGATGCGCATGGTGGGATCGTTGTCATCATCGGGATCGAGCTGCGGATGCACATGATCCCAGTGGGTTTCCAGCAAGCCGTGAATTAGCTTCAAGCCAGCATCAAGCCCACCAAAACCCTCGGTGCGCAGCAACGCACGCATGTAATAGACGGCAACGCGCAGATCGCGCGTGCGCTGGAACAAGGCTTCGGCGAGGCGACGCACTTCGCCCCAGTCTGCGCCCTGGCCTTCGATGGCCAGCACACCACCACCGTCGTTACCGAATTCCTGCCCGGGCTGTGAGCGGGCGGCCTCTTCAAGGGCCAGGAACTCGGCGTCGTATTCCAGGTTGGGACCACAGGGTGCGTCATCGCCCAAAGACGACAGCAGGCTGCTCACATCCACATTCAGCGACATTCGTTCTCCCGTGTTTCAGGCAGTTGGTGTTTTATAGCTGTCGGATACTGCGCGGACCGGCGCGCCCTAAGAGGCAGGGCTGGCGGCCAGTTCCAGCCAGCGCACTAATATAGTCTAGTCACAAGCTCGTGGGTATATCGCGTGCAGCAGATGATGGGCATGCCAACCTCGCATGTCCCAACTCCTCGCAAAGTTGCACGCAAAGTCACGCGGATTCTTGCCCGAATGGCCGTTGCTGGTCAGAATCATGGCGGTCCGGCCATCTGACATCGCCTGCGGCGCTTGCCAGTCGGAATCCTTCGTTCAACGAACGCCCCGGAGTCGGAACCGGATATGTACCTCCAACAAGAGACACGAATGTGAATGCCATGTACGAAACACAACGCCGCCTCCCTCCCTCCCTGACCCGGGCGCTGGGCACCCTGCTGCTGCCCGCCATGTTGCTGGGCGGCTGCTCACTGTTCAGCAAGGCGCCAACGACGGCCCAGATCACGGTCAAGGCCGACAACGAAGTGAACGTCGATAGCCGCAAGCGCGCTACACCGATCGCCGTACGGGTATACCTGCTGCGCAACACGACGGCCTTCGGCACGGCCGACTTCTTCTCGCTGTGGGAAAAGGAACAGCAAACCCTCGCCGAGTCCATGCAGTGGCGCGAAGAGCTGATGCTCAAGCCGGGCGAATCGCGTGTACTCGATAAGCGCGAGACGGCCGATGCCAAGTTCGTCGGCGTGGTTGCAGCATTCCGCAACATCGACAAGGCAAGCTGGCGGGCTTCGGAAGTCCTGATCCCCAACAAGCTCAACAAGATCGTCATCACCGCCGTGGGCGACAAGGTCAGCATCACTGTCGCCAAGGACTGATCGTCCCGCGCCCCCCATTCACCGTCATCACATCAACCGAGCAAATACATGTCCTGGTTCAGCAAGGTAGTCTGGTCCGAAGGTCTGTTCCTGCGTCCGCAGCACTTCCAGCAGCAGGATCGCCACGCCGAATGGCGACTCGATGCGCGCACGCGCAGTCTGGCTCCTTTCTACTGGGGCTTTCTTCGCCTCGAGATCGATGACGCTGCGCTGGCGCTCGGCAAGGTCGCCATCAAGCAGGCCTCGGGGGTCCTCCCCGACGGCACTCCCTTCGACTTTCCTGCCGGCCATGCTGCGCCACTGGCCTTCGACTTCCCGGCCGACACGCGCGACGCCCTGGTCTGCCTGGGGCTGCCGCTGCGCCGTGGCTTCGCCACCGAAGTCAACGACAGCAACAGCCAGGACCCGCTGGCGCGCTACAGCCTGAGCGAAGAAACCCTGCCGGACGCGGCCTGCGCCAGTGCCGCCAGCGAGGTAGTGCAGACCGGTGAGCCGTGCCTGGTGCTGGACGTCGAATCGCGTCTCTCGGATGCCTACGTGAAGATTGGCGTGATACGCGTCACCGAGCGCCGCCCCGACAACTCCCTGCTGGTCGACCGCGGCTACATCCCGCCGATGCTCGCCGCACGCAGCAACGACCAGCTCGAATCCATGCAGCGCGAAATCATCGGCCTGCTGCGCCAGCGCGGCGACGCGCTGGCCGGCCGCATGTCGCAAGCCGGTCACGGCGGCGTGTCGGAGATCGCCGATTTCCTGTTCCTGCTCGCCATCAATCGCCAGCAACCGGTCTTCGAACATCTGGCCTCGATCGAGCAACTCCACCCCGAGCGCCTCTACACACAGATGCTGGAACTCGCGGGCGAACTCGCTACGCTGACCGCAGACAAGCGCCGTCCAACCGACCTGCCGCTGTATCAGCATGACAACCAGCAGCTGTGCTTCGATGGCACGATGCGCCAGATCCGCCGCGGCCTGTCGGTCATCCTTGAGCAGAACGCCATCCAGATCGAACTGGTCGACCACAAGCAAGGCCGCTACGTCGGCACCATCACGGATCGTGGCCTGCTGCGTCAGGCCGGCTTCGTGCTGGCGGTTGGCGCGCAGGTACCGAGCGAAGCGGTGCGTAGCCGCTTCCCGGTGCAAGCCAAGCTGGGCCCGGTCGAGAAGATCCGCGAGCTGGTGAACCTGCAGCTGCCGGGCATCGCCCTGCGTCCGCTGCCCGTTGCGCCGCGCCAGATCCCGTTCCACGCCGGCTTCAGCTACTTCGAGCTCGACACCTCGGGTGACCTGTGGAAGCAACTCGACAGCTCTGGCGGCCTGGGCATGTATGTGTCTGGTGACTTCCCCGGACTGGAGGTTTCGCTGTGGGCCATCAAGTCCTGATGCCGATAGCCGCCCTCACGCACTGAATCACTGATCGCTGCAAGACACGCCACGCCGGCGTGCTTTCCTGAAAGAGTTGGGCACCATGACTGACAACGATCCCTTCGCACCACTGGCCCCGCAAACGCAGAACTTCCAGATCCCGACGCCCGGCGCCCGCGCAGCACAGCCCGCCGCAGCGGCCCAGCCGGCTGCGGCGCGTGGCAGCTTCGAGCGCGTTGAGCTCTCGGCACTCGACTGGAACGCCGGTCTCAATCCACTGGTCGCGGCGGCCAGCCCGCTGCTCAATCTCACGCCGCAACTGCGCGCGGTGCATCACCCGGACCCGCTGGGTCTGCGCGAGACGCTTACCAAGGCTATCCAGACCTTCGAGCAGCGCGCACGTGAAGCCGGCATTCTCAACGAACACGTCATTGGCGCGCGCTACGCGCTGTGTACCTTCCTCGACGAAACAGCCGCAAGCACCCCGTGGGGCGAAAAGATCTGGGCCCAGCGCAGCCTGCTGGTGCAGTTCCACAACGAAGCCTGGGGGGGTGAAAAAGCCTTCGCGCTGCTGGGCAAGCTCGCCGAACAACCGACCCAGCAC
Organism: Viridibacterium curvum; assembly: GCF_039544165.1. NCBI lineage: Bacteria > Pseudomonadati > Pseudomonadota > Betaproteobacteria > Rhodocyclales > Rhodocyclaceae > Viridibacterium > Viridibacterium curvum. Next base: position 1,170,543 of record NZ_BAABLD010000008.1, on the reverse strand, counting down.
CGCAACCTGCTGGAACTCTTCTACATCATCCTCGCGCTGGGCTTTGAAGGCCGCTTCCGCGTCATCGAAAACGGCCGCGCGCAACTCGATGCCGTGCGCGCACGCCTCGCCCAACTGCTGCAGAAAGAGCGGGGCGAGCCGACGCGCGAGCTCTCGCCCGAGTGGCAGACCACGGCGCGCGCTACGCGCCCGCTGCGCGACAGCATCCCGCTGTGGGCCATCGCCGCCATCGCAGCACTGTTGTTGTTCCTGATCTACCTCGGCGCCTCATGGCACCTCAACCGCAAGTCCGACCCCACCTTCTCCGCAATCCTCGGCCTGCAGGTACCGCCACCGCCGCCACCCAAGCTGGCGCCCAAGATTCCGCCGCGTCTGCAGACCTTCCTGCCCGAAGAAATCCGCAAGGGCGAAGTCGAAGTACGTGACCTGTCCGACCGCAGCATCGTGCTGGTGCGCGGCGACACGCTGTTCGCCGCCGGCAGCGCCGACATCTCGGCAAGCTTCGCCGAGCTGCTGACGCGTATCGGCAACGCTGTGGGCAAGATCAACGGGTCGATTCTCGTGCGCGGCCACTCCGACAACGTACCGATCCGCAGCGCGCGCTTCCCGTCGAACTGGCACCTCTCGCAAGCTCGCGCGGACGCCGTGCGCCAGGCCCTCGCACAGCAACTGGGCAGCGCCGTGCGCATCCAGGCCGAAGGTCGCGCCGACAGCGAACCCGTTGCCCCCAACACGACACCTGAAAACCGCGCCCTCAATCGCCGCGTGGAGATCATCGTCTTCCCCGCCGCCGGCACCAACTGACACCGAGAGCCCGCGATGAAAGCCTTCTTCAAGATCCTGTTCCATCCCGTCCTGCTGGGCATCCTCGGCCTGCTGTGTCTTGCCCTGGTGATCTGGTTCGTCTTCCCGCTGATCTCGATTGCCGATCGCGCGCCCTTCGACCCGGCCTGGGTACGTCTGACGCTGATTGTCGTCGTTGTCCTGTTCTTCATTCTGCGCGCCGCGCTGCGCTACTGGAAAGCCAAGCGCACCAACGCCCAACTGCTCGATGGCCTCGTGCGCACCAACGAGCCGGCGCCGGTCGAAGGCCACACCGTCGCATCGAGCGAAGGCGCCATCCTGCGCGACCGCTTCCAGGAGGCGGTCAAGGTGCTGCGCCAGTCGCAGCTTGCCGCTGCCGCCAAGAAGGGCGCCTTCGCGCGCGTCAAGGCCATCGGCTCATCGAAGCATCTCTATGAGCTGCCCTGGTACGTCTTCATCGGCGCACCAGGCTCGGGCAAGACCACGGCCCTCGTGAACTCCGGCCTGCGATTCCCGCTGGCCGAGAAGATGGGCACCCATCACCTCAAGGGCGTTGGCGGTACGCGTAACTGCGACTGGTGGTTCACCGACGAAGCCGTGCTCATCGACACGGCCGGCCGCTACACCACGCAAGACTCCAACCAGGCCGTCGACCGCGAAGCCTGGGTCGGCTTCCTCGGCCTGCTGCGCAAACATCGTCCGCGTCAGCCCCTCAACGGCGTGCTGCTCACTGTGAGCCTGGCCGACCTGCTGAGCATGAACGAAGAGAGCGCGCGTCGCCACGCCGAAACGCTGCGCACCCGTGTGCAGGAGCTCTACGACGATCTTGGCGTGCGTCTGCCGATCTACGTTCTGGTCACCAAGGCCGACCTCATCGCCGGCTTCAACGAGTTCTTCGCCGACCTCGGCAAAGAGGCACGCGAACAGGTGTGGGGCACGACCTTCCCGCTCGAACTCGACACCGACGGCGCCGTGACCAGCCTGCCCGACAAGCTCTACGCCCTGCGCCAGCGCATCGAGAACCTGCTCATCGCGCGCCTCGAGCAGGAACCGGACGTCGCCAAGCGTGCCCTCATCTCGGCCTTCGACCAGCAGATGGCAATTGCCCTGCGCCTGCTGGGCAGCATGATCGAGAAGGTTTTCGCACCCTCCGGCTTCGAGCACACATTGATGCTGCGCGGCGTCTACCTCACCAGCGGCACGCAGGAAGGCTCGCCCATCGATCGCGTCATGAGCAGCCTCGGCGGCGCCTTCGGCCTCGAACGCCGCGCACTGCCGCCCGCCTCGGGCAGTGGCAAGAGTTTCTTCATCAAGCGTCTACTGGCTGATGTGGTGTTTGCCGAACAACGCATCGGCGGCACCAACCTCAAGTGGGAACGCAGCCGCAGCCTCGTGCGCATGGGGGTCATCGCCGGCATCGCCCTGGTGACCATTGCGCTGATCGCGGGCTGGGTACTCAGCTCGATCCGCAACGACATGTACGTGCAGGATGTTGCCGAACAGGTGAAGGCGGCGCAAACCGTGCTCAACGACGCGCGCACCGCCAGCTCCGACGACCTCGTAGGCATCCTGCCGGTCATCGATACCGTGCGCAACATCGCCCGCACGCCGATCACGGCTGACGGCACACCCTTCACGATGCGCTTCGGCCTGTTCCAGGGCGACAAACTCGACGCAGCCGCCGAGCAGGCTTACCGCACCATGCTGCGCGACGTGTTCTACCCGCGCATCGCCCACCGCATCGAAGGCCAGCTGCGCGCCGCCAACGAAACCAATCCCGAATTCGCCTACGAGGCCCTCAAGGCCTACATCATGATGTTCGACGCCGAACACTTCGATGCCGAAGGCCTGCAAGCCTGGATTGCGTTCGACTGGGAGCAGAACCTGCCGGGCAGCACCACGCCCGAACAGCGCACGGCACTCGGCGAGCACCTGCAGGCCCTGTTCGCACAAGGCCCCGTGCTGGCACCAATCCAGCAGAACAAGGATCTCGTTGCCAACGTGCGCAACCAGCTGCTGCGCTTCCCGCTGCCCGAGCGGGTGCTGAGCCGCTTGAAGCGCCAGGGCGTGGGTAGCGACATTCCGGAGTTCAGCGTCGAGCGTGCCGTCGGCCCAGCCGCTGTCACCGTGTTCGCCCGCAAGAGCGGAAAGCCCTTGTCGCGTGGCGTACCCGGCCTGTTCACGTTTGATGGCTACTACAAGGGCCTCGACAAGGCGATCAATTCCGTCACCAGTCGCCTGCTCTCCGAAGAGCCTTGGGTGCTGGGCATCGAGACCAAGTCGCGCCCCGATGACAGCGTCAAGAGCGAGCAGGAAGTACGCCGCATCTACCTCAACGAGTACGTGCGCGTTTGGGACGCCTTCATCGACGACGTGACCATCGCGCGGGCCGAGAATCTGCAGCAAAGCATCCAGATTGCCCGCGTGCTGTCCTCGGCCGATTCGCCGCTCGCCAAGCTGATGCGTGCCATGTCGCGCGAAACGACGCTCACCAAGACCAGCTCGCTCGACAGTGTCAACAAGGCCAAGGAGGCCCTCAACGACGCCAAGAGCGAACTCGGCAAGATGTTCTTCGGCAACGAAACCGCGCCGAAGGCCGCTGCGCCGGGCACGCAGATCGAAAGCATCGTCGACAGCCACTTCTCCAACCTGCGCGCCATGGTCGGCAACCCCGACGACAAGAGCACGCAACTGTCGGCCACCGTGCAGCTGCTCAGCGACGTCTACGCTTTCCTGTCGGCAGTGGAAACGGCGCAGCGCGACAAGGTCGCCATGCCGCAGAGCGACGTGCCCAACCGCGCCAAGGCCGAGAGCGCGCGCCTGCCCGAGCCCACACGCGGCATCCTGCAGCAGCTCACCTCGGCCGGCACCGGTCAGGCCCTGCAGAACCTCCGCCAGACCCTGTCTGCTGATGTGGGTGCCCAGGTGGGCCAGTTCTGCGCACAAGCGATCAACGGTCGCTACCCCTTCGTGCGCAGCAGCCCGCGCGACGTGACGCGTGACGACTTCGCCGCACTGTTCGGCCCCAACGGCAAGATCGAGGACTTCTTCAACCGCAACCTCGCGCAGTTCGTCGACACCTCGACGCGCCCCTGGTCGTTCAAGCGCGTGCAGGAGCAGTCACTCGGCGACCCCGGCAACCTCGCCCAGTTCCAGCGCGCGCAGGTGATCAAGGACGTGTTCTTCCGCAGCGGCCCCACCATGCGTCTGGACTTCAAGCCGGTCGAAATGGACCCGGCGATTTCCAGCTTCACGCTCGACGTCGACGGCCAGATCGTCAAGTACAGCCATGGTCCGCAGCAGCTGCAGAGCGTGCAGTGGCCCGGTCCGCGCGGCGGCCTGTCGACGCGTGTACAGATCACGCCGGCCGGCCCCAGCGGCACTTCCGGTGTCGCCATCGACGGTCCCTGGGCGCTGTTCCGCATGCTCGACAAGGCCAACATCGAACCCGGTGGCGCACCCGAAAAGTTCCGCGTGAGCTTCAACGTCGATGGCCGTGTTGCGGTGTTCGATGTCACGACGAGTAGCGTGCAGAACCCGTTCCGTCTGCGCGAGCTGACCGAATTCGCCTGCCCGGCAGGGCTCTGACCATGGGAACCGCAGCGCCCGGCTGGTACGGCAAGCTCCCCTCGCTCGGCGACTTCGCCAGCCGCCGTCTGTCCTCATCCTTCATCCAGGATTGGGACGGGTGGCTGCAGCGAAGCATCTCCAGCAGCCGCACCATACTCGGCGAGCAATGGCTCAACACCTATCTCACCAGCAGCATCTGGCACTTCCTGCTCGGTCCGGGAGTGGTCGGTGACAAAGCCTGGGCCGGCGTGCTGCTGCCCAGCGTGGACCGCGTTGGCCGCTACTTTCCGCTGACGGTAGCCGCCGACTTCGCCGCCGACGCCCTGCCCGATCCGGGTGACGCAAACTGGTCGGGCGCACTGGAGAGTGCCGTGCGCGTAGGTCTCGACGCCAACGCCGGTGTTGATGCCTTCGACAACACCCTGCAACGCATCACTGTCGGCCGCACGCTGAGCCGTGAGGCCGTACTACAGGCCGCCCAGGCCGACGACGAAACGCGTCCCTTCCCCAAGCCAGGCAGCCTGCTACAGGCGCACCCGACCGAACGCTTCGTCATGAATCCCAAGGGGCACTCGCTGTGGCTCTGCGGACGCACTTCCGGGGAAGGCTCCGGGTTCGTGAGTCGCGGACTGCCGACCATTGATCTGTTCGTACGCATGCTGGAGCACAACCCCGACGGTGAGTGACGCACCGCGCGGACTTCAGCCGCCCAGCCCAAACGCCGTGCCTCAATAGCAGGCCAGACAAACGGTGGGTGGGCACGCCCCGCTGCCTGAAGCTCACCCTCACCCCCTGGCCGGAACAAGCCGTCGCTTCGCGAGAAACCATGACGGCTTGCGCTGACTCCCGGGCGAGCCAGATGTCATCGAACAGGTCTTTGCCGACTGCGCACGGGTTGGCGACGTCTGTGGCTCTGCTAGGACGGCACCCAACTGTTCTGGCGACGTACGCGTGAGCCGGATCTGGCGCTCAGCCCTCACTCATCGGCACGTGACAGTCGCCACAGCTTAGCGACACCTCGGGCCCCGTCCAGGCTTTTGCCTTGCAGGTCGGGCAGACCTGGCGGATGCGCTGCGCTGCGGCGGAGGTGCGCGGCGCGGGCGGGGCGACGTCGAGCTTGATGCCCGTCACGGCGGCACGCTCGATGGGCACCTCTTCACGTACTTCACTCACGTAAGCCTGACCACTGACCGCGAGTTCTTCGCGCTTGCTGGCAACGACTTCGGGGGCAACCGGCAGGCGACTGTCCAGCCAGGGCAAGCGGATGCCTTTTGTCTTCAGCTCGGCACACGCATGGATGAACGGGCCGTCGGGCAGGATGAAGTCGTTCATGCTGCGTCCGGTGCGTTTGCCGCCAGGCAAACCGGTATCGCTTGGCATGAGGCCCACGGCCTCCATCTTGTCGGCCCATTCCTTGTTGTGCGGCATGGACTCGGACGGCGTACCGAAATGGTTCTGCCAGTGGTGCACCATCTCGTGCACGACGGTGGCCATCACTTCTTCAATGGATTGCAGGGCGAAGTAGCCGGGGTTGATGCCCAGCTCGTCAATGTGCTGCCCGTCCACGCTGACGAAACGGTCCTTGTGCATGTAGCCATACGCACGGCTCGAGGAGCGCAGGGTGATCAGGCATTGCGGCAATTTGCCTTCGAACAGCTTGTCGTTGAAGTGATCAAAAGCGGTCTGCAGCGCGGTATAGATTTCAAGCGTCGGAGTCATGCCGGATTATCCCGCAGGAGCAGGACGATCCGGAACCTGTCAGGGGAGTTTTGCACTCCCCTGACGGCGCACCCATCAGAAGTGCACTTCAGCCTTGAACATCGCAGTGGTTGCCTTGGTGCCCGTACCCGGCACATTGCCGAACTTGTTGCGCCAGTATTGGTAGCCCGGGCCGATGAGCACCGTGTCCTTGTAGCCAGCGACCTTGCCCACATCCACCATCAGGAAAGTTTCCATCAGCGTCTCGGGGCCGGTCTTGTTGCCGAAGCCGTCTTTGCCCTTGGAGGCGGTGTAATTGAGGAAGCCGTTGAACTTCAGCGGCAGCGGGCTATCGCTCAGGAAGCTCAGCCCCCAGGCGGTGCCGATGCGATAGGTGCTGTCAAAATCGACACCGACATTCATGATGCCGTTGTGGTTCTTCTCCTTGTAGTACAGGAAGGACAGGTCAGCCCAGCCGTAACTGCCGCCGAACTTGATCGTCGGGCCGGTGATGATCTTGCGCACTCTGGGAGCAAACGCATCGTTCTTGGCGTTGAAATCAAAGCCAGTGCTCCAGGCAAAGTCCGACACCGGGCCAAAGCCCAGCTTCTTCTTGAAGATCTTGCCGAACTGCAACTGGTTGGAATAGACGACGTACACCTCCTGCGCGCCACCGCCACCGCCCTTGGCGGGGTCTTTGTAGTCGGACTGCAGCATGTCTACGTTGAAAAAGTTGCTGCCCAGCTTGTTGCCGCTGACGTGGGTCAAGCCGTAAATGTGCTTGGCGATGTTTTCTGTATTGGTAGGCTCGCGAAAGTGCTCACCGTAGCGATAGCTGATGGAGGTGTCACTCCATTCCGCCGCACTGACATTCGTGCCGAAAGCCATCAGGCATGCTGCGGCGAGCCCCGTGAATTTGATCTTGGACATGCGTACTACCTCCAGAAGTCGATTGTGAAAAGTCGATCGTGAATCGCGCCGGACGCGAGTCCGGTTTGCAAGTCGATTCTATGGAGGCATGACAGAGCGATTGCGGATAGTGCCTATACGTGTTGCGGCATGCAGGGCCACAGCGTCTTTACAAATCATGGCACGCACCTTTGCCGGGCATTCTTTCGTCATACAAACGATAAAACAGGCTGAAGAACGGCCTCCACAAAGGCTCTCCGGGCAGGCCCTCAGAGGTTCGATCATGGCGCACAACATGATCCCGCGTGGTGCGCCGCGTGACGCAACGAGAGATAGCGTCTATTCAGGAAAGACATGTTGTCTTGTGCATGAATGCAACACTGCACGCCAGCGCCGAAACAGAATGACAAAAGAATAGGCCGGCTTGCGCCGGCCTCAAATTGCCCTTTTCCTTGCCTCTGCAAAAGCCGACGCGCTGGAGACAGATCGCGTCGGCGCCTGCTCTATGTCGCGACGGCGTGTGCGCCGTGCTCGACCTCTGGCGGCTTGCTCTCCACCATCGCGAATTTTCCGCAGCCGGCGAGGACGCCCGCCACGACCAGATAACTCAGCGCCATCAGCGGACTCTGACCGAAGCCGATCGCCTCGCCGTGCATGAATCCGAAGAAGGTCAACACGGCCGCAACGGCTGCGAACGCCGCCGCCTTCATGAAAGTTCGATCAATCACGCAGACGCCGATGGCACCAAGCATGAGGCCGCCGAGAATGGCGCCGCCTCCCATGACCTCAAGCCCGTGGTAGAGCACCCCGACCTGGCCCAGCTTGTCGAAACCCACCGCAGCTGCGTTGGTACCCGCAGCGCCGAGCGCGTTGTCGATCATCAGCTTGCCCCAGGCAGCGAGGTGCGGCGTCAGCGCGAGGATGATCGCTGGAGCATGGCTTTTCGGTGTCTCCTGGAAGGCCTGTGCGCCGATCAGCATGCCGATGTAGAGCAGGATGGGCGAGATGGCCACGACGGGAATCAATGCCATCATCAGGGCGATGATGCCGAACCACGCCAGCGCGATGACCACTAGCCCGGTTGCGGCAGAGTAGCCGATGCGTCCCCCCATGGCTTTCCAGCCCGGGTGACCGATGTACACCGCGTTGATGAAGGGGTTACCCATCAGGCAGCCAACGAGGCTGATGACGCCGTCAGCCGTGAGCACGCGCGTCGTCGGGAAGCTGTCGCCCGCCACCGATGCGCTCTCGACGTTGTCCATCGCCTCGACAAGGTCATAGATGCCGAAGGGGATCGCGGTGACGAGGATCACACCGAGGAAGTCAAAGCCCGAGAACACATGGCCGAAGGCTGGCAGCGGGATCGAAAAGCCGAAGCTCGACAATGCCTGTGTCACGTTCGCCACGCTCATGCCACCGTAGTTGTAGCCGGCGGCCGTCGAGCCCCAGGCGATGAGGCTGCCCGCCGCGATGGCAACCAGCCCGGCCGGGATGCCCTTGAAGTAGCGCACGCCACCAAACCAGCTGACGACGATGACAGAGAAACAGACAAGACCGATCAGCGGCGTGATGAACATTTCCTGCGCGGGTCGCATCGAGATGAACGCGATGGACACACCCGCCAGCGTGCCGAGAAGTGCCGCACGTGGCGTGATCTTGCGGATGTAGGGCGCCACGAAACCCCCAATCATCAGCACGAAACTCTGCACAAAGACCCAGGTGAGCCCGGCCTCCCAGCCCTTGATGGGATCGCCCGTCTTGAGGGCGATGGGCAGCATGATCACAAACACCACCACAAACATGTGCGGCACGCTGATGCCGGAGGGCAACGCGCAGACATCCGTTCGCCCGGTTTTCAGCGCCAGCTGGTAAGCGAGGTAAGCGTAGTAAAACGTCGACAGGCACATCATCAGACCCACAGCGGGGAGGATGCGACCGAAGACAATGTCATCCGGCATCTTGAGCACGAATCGCAAGAGACCGGTGAGCACCAGCATGTTGACGAGGATGTTCGTGCCGAAGCCGAACAGCGCATTCCAGTCGCCCGGCACCCAGAGCCGGGGCTTTGCCATCGCAGTCATAGATTCTCTCCAGTTGGCGCGCCATGCAGCCTTCCCTGATGGCGCTTGTCCGTTACTCGATTGACCGCCCGCCTCGCCCGTCGCGCGGGCAATGGCAATGCCGTCGCCCCGTTCTCAGTGGTTTGCACTCAATGCGGAGAGGATCCGCCCCGAATCCGACACCCAGCCAAAGATGCCGCCCTGTGCGCAAACCATGCGCAGGGCCGTCTCATGAAACTCCGGAAAATACGAAGCACAGCAATCCGCCGGCACCACGCAGCGGAAACCACGGTCATTGCCTTCGCGCACCGTGGTGTGCACACAGACCTCAGTGGTGACGCCGCACACGATCAGGGTGTCAATGGCGCGATTGACCAGCACCAGCTGCAGATCGGTCGCATAGAAAGCGCCCTTGCCGGGTTTGTCGACGATCAGCTCGCCCGGCACGGGCGCCAGCTCGGGGATGATTTCGTGACCAGGTTCGCCGCGGATGAGGATGCGCCCCATCGGCCCCACGTCACCGATACGCATGCTGGGCGCACCACGCGCCACCTTGGCGGGTGGGGCGTCCGCCATGTCCGGGCGGTGCCCCTCACGGGTGTGGATTACCAGCATGCCCAGTTCGCGAGCCCCGGCCAGCAGCGCCTTGATGGGTTCGACCGCTGAACGCAGCAGCGACACATCATTGCCCAGCGTCTCGCCGAAACCGCCCGGCTCCATGAAGTCACGCTGCATGTCGATCACGATGAGCGCGGTACGCGCCGGGTCGATGGCTATTGGTCCCGGTTCTGCATCGATCAGTGCTGCACTCATCACCCGCTCCTTGCTGTTCCAGACTTCCCGGGCCAACAAAAGCAAGAGCCGAACCAGTTGCATACAAGATTGTCGACAAGAAAAACAGGTCAACAAAACAATACGTTGCGATAGCCAAGGGGTTCTCCGGGCTGGCAGGCTCGCACCGTGGCAGTGCAAGAAACCCGTGTGTCGTGCGGTACGCAAGCCGCCCTCGGCTCGCGCCGCAGCGCATCCGGTCCTGCCGGCGCAGGGGGCGTCTCGGATCGCGGCGATATGAAGCGTATTACTCCCACGCAATAGGCCACATTGGCGTGAAGGCGCAGAATCAGGACACATGCGGCGTAGCAGGCGCGAGGCAAGGGGACAGCAGCCATGGCAAAGAAACGCACCTTCATCCAGATCACGGAAATCTGGACGCCCTCGGCAGACCGGACCATCCTCGAGTACCACGGCGGCCTCTTCGGCAAGCACCAGAGCTTCCGCCTTGCCACTCACAAACTCTGCTTCGGCTATGACCAGGGCCTGCCCGGCAAGGCCTGGGCGGCGCGCCACCCCATCGTCTTGCGCGATCTGCAGAACACGCCCTGGTTCAAGCGCGGTGAGGCCGCCGCAAGGGCAGGCCTCACCTGCGGCGTCGCGATGCCCATCTTTGCGGGCGACTACCTGCTCGCCGTCGTGGTTTTCTTCTGCGGGGACGACGACGACCACGTTGGCGCCATCGAGCTGTGGCACAACGACCCGACGCGTTCCGCCGAGATGAAAATGGTCGACGGCTATTTCGGCATCGTCGAGAGCTTCGAATTCACCGCCAAGCACACCTCGCTGATGCGAGGCTTCGGTCTGCCCGGCATGGTGTGGGACAGCAGCATGCCCATCCTGCTGCCCGACCTCGGAAACGCCGAGCGCTTCCTGCGCCGCGAAGATGCACGCCGCGTCGGCATCAACAAGGGGCTGGGTTTGCCGGTGCCGTACACGCCGCACCAGACCTGGGTGATGACCTTCCTGTCAGCGCTGGGCACCCCCATCGCTCGTCGCTTCGAAGTCTGGGTGCCGGATCCCGCACGTGGCGGTCTGGTATTGCAGGACGGCCTCTGCGACATAGAGCCCGCCTTTGCCGCCCGCTACAAGGGCGTCGCCATCGAATACGGCTGGGGCCTCATCGGCCAGGTCTGGCAGACCGGTCTCCCCGCCGTCAGCGAACACATCGACACCGAGCTGACCCCCGTCGGCGTGGCGGCCTCAGCGGCCAGCCTCAACGAAGTCATCGCCATCCCGGTGCTGGAAGCCGGCCGCATGAAGGCCATCGTCACGATGTACTTCTGAAGGCCGCCCGCCGCGACACAGGGGTGACGCTGCGTCGAAACGCCTCACTGACAAGCGGGGGCTGAGAGGTAAAGCCGCTCGCGCCAATTTTTGACTCCCCCGACATCGTCATTCCCGCCGGCTTTACGTATGGCGTAGCCACACGACGCACCCCTCTCCCGTGAGCGGGGCGAAGCAAGGGTTTCGAGTTGCATGCAACTCGCTTGCGAAGCCGGAAGGCAATGCATTGCATTCCGTGGGGCGCGGAGCGGGGGTTGGGGGAGAGGGCTGCGGCGGGAATCCAGCGTCGTTCGATAAGTCACTGGGTTCCCGCCTTCGCGGGAACGACAGGATTTCAGAGGTGGATACCACCCGCCGCCTCAATGCGTTGCCCGTTCACCCAGCCCGTGCCCTCGCCAAGCAGCGAGGCGATGAGGCCACCGATGTCATCCGGCAAGCCGACGCGGCCCAGCGCAGTCTGCGAGGCAATCATCTCGTTGAGCGCCTTGTTGTCACGGATCGCACCACCACCGAAATCGGTCTCGATGCCACCCGGCGCCACCGTGTTCACCGCGATGCGACGCGGCGCCAGCTCCTTCGCCAGATAACGCGTCATCACCTCGATGCCGCCCTTCATCATCGCGTAGGCCGAGTAGTTCGGATACGAAAAGCGCGCCAGCCCGCTGGAGAGGTTGATGATGCGGCCACCATCCGCCATCAGCGGCAGCAGCTTCTGCGTGAGGAAGTACGGCCCCTTGAGGTGCACGCGCATCAGCTCGTCGAACTGCGCTTCAGTCGTTTCGGCAAAGCTGCCATACAGACCAACGCCCGCGTTGTTGACGAGAAAGTCGAAACGCTCACGCTGCCAGTGCCCGGCCAGCGCCGTCGCCACACCATCAGCAAACGCACCGAAGCTCGCACTCACGCCCACATCCAGTTGCAAGGCAAGCGCCCTGGCACCCAGCGCCACGACCTCGGCCACCACCGCATCGGCCTCGGCCTTCTGGCTGCGATAAGTGATGATCGAATCGACACCCTGGCGCGCCAGCTGCAGCGCCGCGCTGCGTCCAAGGCCACGGCTGCCGCCGGTGATAAGGGCAATCTTTGAAGAAGTGTTCATGTCTGGCTCCTGAGTCAGGTTGGGGGCTGCAGCAAGCCGGGCTTGTCTGCAAAGTGGAGCCAGCTTATTGTTCAGACCAAAGCAGATAAATCGCCAAACCTTGATTTGACTGTTCGCAGAATCCGAACAATCCACTTCGCTCGTCATTCCCGCGCAAGCCCTCATCCCTAGCCCTTCTCCCGCAGGGAGAAGGGGACAGAAGCCCTCTCCCTACGGGAGAGGGTTGGGTGAGGGAGGCTTTTTGACTCGGCTCGTTCGACGCCCCTTGCAACGCGCTCGCCCACGCCACACAGAAGCAGGAGCCCCCCATGGAACAACTCGACGCCATGCAGATCTTCGTCCGAGTCGCCGAACTCGCCAGCTTCACGCAGGCCGCCGACAGCCTGGGCCTGCCCAAGGCCAGCGTGTCAGGCGCCGTGCAAAACCTCGAAGCACGGCTAGGCACACGCCTGCTGCACCGGACCACGCGCCGCGTGCAACTCACGCAAGACGGCCAGGTCTTCTACGAACGCGCCAAGGACCTCATCGTCGACATGGACGAATTGCGCAACCTGTTCCGCCAGGACCAGGGCCAACTACGCGGCCGCCTGCGCGTCGACATGCCCCTGCGCGTCGCGCGCGACTTCGTCATCCGCCGCCTGCCGGAATTCCTCGCCGCACACCCCGAACTGGATGTCGAACTCTCCAGCACCGACCGCCGCGTCGACCTCGTGCGCGAAGGCTTCGACTGCGTGCTGCGCGTCGGCGCCCTCAGCGACTCCAGCCTCGTCGCCCGCCCCATCGGCCAGTACACGATGATGAATGTGGTCAGCCCCGACTACATCGCCACCTGGGGCACGCCGCACACGCTGGCCGACCTCGCACAGCACCGCCTCATCCACTACGTGCCCGTGCTCGGCGCGCGCTCGGGCGGCTTCGAATACACCGATGACGATGGCAAGACGCATCACCTCGCCATGGCCGGCGCACTGACGGTCAACAACTCCGACGCCTACCTCGCCGCCTGCCTGTCCGGCCTCGGCATCGCCCAGGTGCCCGAGGTCGGCCTCGACGGCCTGCTTGAAGGCGGCCACCTCGTGCCCGTGCTCCCGGCCCACCGCGCCCCCGCCATGCCCATCCACCTGCTCTACGCCAACCGCCGCCACCTGCCCCGCCGCGTGCAGGTCTTCATGGCTTGGCTCACGCAGATCATGGGGGAGAGCTTGTCGGGGGTGGTGGTGTAGGTCGTGCGGATTCCGATGTGCTTTAACAGGCGGCAATGCACGGCCTAAAGGCGGCGCAGCGAAGCATGCCCCCAGCCCTGAGCGGCGCGATCGTTCAACTCGTGATTTTCCCGTGACGCGCTCTGGCGTCGTAGCCATGCGGTTGTGCATCCAGCTGCCAAAAATTCAAACGCACTTCCCCGACGAAAGACACGGAACGACTCCTTCCACTTAAACACAGCCCCCTCTGCGCCCCCTTAACCCCCGGAGCACAGCGAGCACATTGGAGCACAGAGAACACAGCGAGCACGTTGAGCACCGTATCGCGCCGGGCAGTCCGCATGGGCACTCTCTTCAGGCCGTTCTGATGTTGGCAAGCGCGCAAACTTAGATTGTGAGTTGTTTGAAAATTGGTTAAGTATGAATACGTGTAACGGCATATACGACAACGTAGAACTGGGCTGCAGAATTGCAAGCCTTTGATTTTTATATACTTTGTGTCAAATTTCTCTAGCCCGAACGCACCGCTGTCTGAGAGCCTCCAAAACCCTCACCAGCCAGTCTCCAAACCTGAAAGGTGCGGAGCAACCGGACCCGGTAGATTCCGGTTGCTCTGGGCAGCTTCAAGATAGAAGAGAGTTGAACATGACCACGAAGAGCAAGGCCGCACCTTTGCAAACGACTGCGGCGGCGAAGGGGATGAAGAACATGACCACCGCAAAGCCAGCGCAGAATGCCCTCGTCAAGCAAACCGCACCCTCGAAAAAGGGCAACGTTCTAGTGACCGCATTAGAGGGCATCCTGAATGAGAAGCAAGCCCGTGCGCGGCGCAACGGAGCAACCGAGAGCAACTTAAAGATGCGCGCACATCTGTGGCCCGGGCTCGATGAAAAGCGTTTGTGGCTACGCACCGACAAAACGCGTAAGGGTTTCACCACGATGCCGCGGACTATGGCACTCATCGTCAACCTGATTGATGACATCTCCAAGCAGGTAACCAGCGGAAAGGCCGTGCCTGCGGGCAAGGCTTATCTGGTGCTGTGGTGCCGTGTATTCGACGAAGGCTTCGTCAAGATCGACAACGAGGCTGCGGCCGCTTTGGAAGCCGGTTACGCCGGGGAGCGCAACGTCACAACGTGGCGACAACATTTGGCGGTCCTGCGCGATCTGGGATTCATTGACTGTAAGAACGGGCCGGCAGGGCCTTATCAGTACATCCTGCTCTACAACCCTTATCAGGTGATCAAGAACTTGAACGCTAAGAATATGATCCAGCAGGGTGCATATACGGCACTTTTCCAACGCGCGATCGACGTACGCGCGACCGATCTCACAGAAGAATGACGATGCCCGGAGCCTGACATGTCAGATCTGACCTCCAGTGAAAAGCGCAAGCTCGAACGCCTGTTCGGCATGGGTAGCGGCTACGTCCTCGACTTTTCCAACCGTACGTTTGCTGAGTTCATCGAGGAAAGCGTGAGGCGTGACATCTATGACGCCCGGTACGAGCATGGGAGCGGATCCAAGGCGAACCGCCTACGTGGCTTCTGGAGCCTTGAGAGCAACCCGATAGTGGGAAAACTCATTGGAGATTTGATTGAGTACGGTAAGGATCTCAACGCTTTCAAGAACGATGGCAGTCTTCCCGACGAGTGCCTGAAGATCGTCGCACGCCTGAGACAAGCGAACCCCGTAGCCGATATCGACGCACTGAGTGCGACAGTTGACGAGCGTGACTTCGAGACCGTAGCTAACCATATCCGCGACATCATCGAAAAGAATGAGCCGGAAGCAGGTCTCGATCGCTTGCACACGTTCATCATCAAATTCGTGCGCACGCTGTGCGCAGAGCATGGCATCACAGTTGCCCGGGATAAGCCGCTGCACTCGAGGTTCGGTGAATACGTGAAGCGGCTGCGCGACTCCGGACAGCTCGAGTCTGAAATGACGGCACGTATCCTAAAGTCAGCAATCTCCGTATTGGAAGCTTTCAACGATGTGAGGAATAACCAGAGCCTCGCGCACGACAATCCGATCCTGAACTACGACGAGAGCCTCCTTATTTTCAATCACGTGGCGAGTTCAGTACGCTTCATCCAGACACTGGAAGATCGGCGCAAGCGTGCGATGCCTAATCCAGAACCAGTCATGACGAACGACGACATTCCCTTCTGATCGGATCTGTAACATGCGTCCGTTATTTTCTGTATCGGCAAAGGCTATCCGTAGGACTCTCAATCCGGCATTTCCAGATATCTCGTTTAAGCAAGGTCTCCCGTGGAAAGCCGTCAAACACAGTCCGCTTTGAGATCGCAAGCGGGCAGCTCTGGGGCAGAAGCGGTCATCAATTTTCTGAGTTACAACCGACCACTTTGGCTGAATAGCCTTTATCCACTACCGTTGCCTGAACAGGCCGCTCCATCGGCCTGATTGACGCCATTCAAGCCTCTGGTCATTTGTCACCGGTACCTGCATGGCACACACGGGACAGCGCATCCGCGTTGCCCCGTGATGCCCACCTCGCTCAAGCATCAAACCCGCCATCCACCTTGAGCCCTGCGCCCGTCACGTTGGCGGCATCGTCGCTGGCGAGGTAGGCCACCAGGCTGGCCACCTGTGCACCCGTGCCGTACTTGCCGGTGGCGGGGTAGCTGCGCATGGTTTCGGCGAAGGGGCCGGCGGCGGGGTTCATTTCGGTGTCGATCGGGCCGGGTTGCAGGTTGTTGACGGTGATGTGGCGTGCGCCCAGGTCATGTACCCGGGCGCACGCCCTGTCGCTACGGGGAGGTGGCGCATTGAGGGTCTGCTTCGCGAGCCGTCGACGACTGATGCCTTCGTGCAGGCGGTTGTTCGTGGATCAATGCATAGCGCGCTTTGCGGAGAGCGGGCTGGCGGGCAAGTTTTCGGCGCTTCAGGGGCGGCTGCAAAAGCACAGCGAACCACACGCGACGGGCCTGTCGGCGTCATTCCCGCGCAGGCGGGAATCCAGTAACTTTGACTCGGGTGGGAACGACGCTGGATTCCCGCTGAGCCCTCTCCCCCAACCCCCGCTCCGCGCCCCACGGATGGCAATGCATTGCCATCCGGCTGCGCAAGCGAGTTGCATGCAACTCGAAGCCCTTGCTTCGCCCCGCAAGCGGGCGAGGGGAGCGGGATGCAGCTACGCTGCTTGTAAAGCTGGCGGGAATGACGGAACGTTGGGGGTGACCGCAGGGGCTTTTCAATGAGACGCCCGTGCGTTCAGATGGCGGGAATGATGGCCACGGGGTCGAGCATCACTTCGTCGCAGTTGGGGCTGCTGCCGCTGCGGTCGACGACGAGGAAGTCACTCACTGCATGCAGGGCCAGCAGCGGATGGTGCCAGGTGCCGGCGGCGTAGTTCACGCCCTGCTCGGCCTTGGCGAGGAAGCAGCGCAGGTCGCCCGCCGTGGGCGCCTCGCCGGGCCTGGCCACCACCACGAGGTAGGGCAGGCCCGACATGGGCACGAAGGCCTGCGAACCGTGCGGGTGACGTTCCATCATGCTGATGGTGAAGGGCAGCGCGCGCGGCTGGCCGCGGAAGATGCTCATGATGAGGCGCCCGTCGTGCGCCTCCAGCTTTGCGAGGTCGTGAAAGCGCTCGGTGTTGCCCGCGTTGATGGGGAAGTGGCGCACGGCATCGCTGGCTTCGATGACGTCACCGAAGGGGGCGAAGGCTTCGTGGGTGAGGGGTTCGATGGTCAGGATATGTGCAGTAGGCGTCATCGCCAGCCCCAGTCTCGTCATTCCCGCGAAGGCGGGAATCCAGTGTCGTTACCGTACGCGCTCAAAGCCACTGGATTCCCGCCTTCGCGGGAATGACGGGGCTGCGCGTCAGTTTGCGGTGATGTCATGCCAGAGATCTTTCCAGTAAGGATTGGAAGTCTCGATCAGGTTCAGCTTCCACTTCCGGTTCCACTTCTTGATCTGCTTTTCGCGAAGGATTGCGGACTCCATCGTCTCGTGTTGCTCGAACCACACCAGATGATGCACAGCGTGTTGCTTGCTGAATCCCTCAATCACTTCATTCCGGTGTTGCCATACTCGCTTCACCAGATCGGACGTAACCCCCACATACAAAGTGCCGTTCCGCTCACTGGCGAGCAAATACACACAAGGCCTGATCTCACGCACACCCCACTCCGTCATTCCCGCGAAGGCGGGAATCCAGTGGCGTTTGCACAGTGACGTACAGTCGCTGGATTCCCGCCTTCGCGGGAATGACGGCTTGCATCACGCCCCCGCCACCTTGCCGAACAGGCGCAGGCGGCTCACGCCACCATCGGGGAAGATGTTGAAGCGCACGTGCGTCACCGGGCCCAGTGCGGCGAGCTTGTCGAAGCTGTGCACGGCGTCCATCGAGAGTTTCTGCTGCGGCAGCAGTTCCTGCCAGAACATGCTCTGCGTGATCAGCGATTGCTCGGTGCCGCCGCTCATGCGCGCGGCCTGCAGCGAGCAGGCGTCGGGGAAGTTGCCCTTGAAGTGCGCGGTGTCGACTTCGACGCGTTCGATGATGCCGGGCGCGGCCAGCGCGACGATGCACCAGTCATTGCCCGGCTCGCGGCGGCGACGCGTCTCCCAGCCGTCGCCCATGTTCACGCCACGCCCCGGCAGCAGCAGGGTGGAGGCGAGGCCGAAGTGTTCGTTGTTGGTGCCCACCACGTAGGCGCCGTTGATGGCGGCAGCGAGGTCCAGCTCGGCGCCGGCAATCGTCGCGTCGGAACTCGGGCGACCGTAGATGCGCAGGCGCGCGACGCCGCCATCGGGGTAGATGGAGAGACGCACGTGCGTCCAGGTCTCGTTGCTCGCCACGGTGTGGTAGTGGTGGCTGTTGCCCTTGAGCGAGACGGTGGGCAGCAGCGGCGTCCAGCGCACTTCGGCGCCGGGCACGTCGGCCGCGCTGTAACAGGCCTCCAGCGAGGCGCCCGGCGGGTAGTTGCCGGTGAAGTGGCGCGTGTCGATGTCGACGCCGAAGATGCGCCCGGGGCGCGCCAGCTTGACGACACACCAGTCGTTGCCCGGGCCGCGCTTGCGGCGCGTCTCCCAGCCATCCATCCATTTGCCGTGGTCGTCGTACTTGCCGACGATGAACACCGGCTCGACCGGGTCGAGCATGCGGCCCATGGGCGCAAAGAACTCATCACTCGCCGCAACGGCTGCCGCACCCAGGCGCGGGTCGGCGAGGTTGGTATAGCGACGGGTGAAATCGGGGGCATCCGGATCCAGGATCACGACGGCCATGGCAGTACTCCAGCAAGACGTATGCTGCAGCATAGCGCGACTGCCCGACGCCGGGAGTGATGACGACTATCCACGACCTGCGGCTTTGCAGAAATGGTCGGGATGAGCCAACCATGGCATCTGTTTGCGCGCTCTGGGCCACAATGGTCCATTGCTTTCCAGCCTCTGCCCCGGTCACGAACATGCTGCGCACCTTCCTCAAATTCGCTCTTGCCGGCAGCCTGGCCCTGCTGGTGGTCAGCCTGTGGCTCAGCGAAGCACTGCCCCCACCCGCCGAGCTGGACAGTGCCCTGCTGCGCGAACCGATCCAGCGCCTGGCGCAGGAGCGTGCGTTCGACACCACGGTTGGCGGCATCACCTACACCGTCAAACCCCTCTATCGCTACGAGATCACCGGCCTCGTCGTAAGCCGGCACGACGCCGGCAGCTGGCGCGACGTGCTGCACAAGGACTGGAACGACAAGCTCAACGTGGCCGATATCTGCGTCGTCTGGGGCCACAACGCGAACACCGGCATCTACCGCAACCTGAGCTTCTGGAACGGCCAGTTCACCTGCAACTGGGAGGCGCCCAGCATGGAGGCCTACGAAGGCTTCGACGAAACGGCCATCTCCAATAACCACCTGCTGACCGCCAACACGCATACCGCGCGCCGCATCCGCGAAGCCCGCGTCGGTGACCAGATCCGCATGACCGGCATGCTCGCCGAGTACAGCCACAACCACGGCTTTCCGTTCAAGCGCGGCACCAGCATCACCCGCAGCGACACGGGCAATGGCGCTTGCGAGACGATCTATGTCGAGGACTTCAGCATCCTGAAGACCGGCGGCGGCCCGTGGCGCAGCTTGCGCTGGGTGGCCGGCGTGCTGCTATTCCTCAGCCTGCTGGGCTGGTTCTTCCAGCCGCCCAGGTTCGACCACACCTGACAAACAAACGGGGCTGCCAAGGCAGCCCCGTTTGTTTGCCATGCCTCGCGCGCTCAGGGGGCTGGGGTCACGTTCGTGAAGGTCACGCCAGTCGAGTTGGTCACAGACCACATCGTCGCGCTGGAATTCGTGATCGTCACATTGCTGAAGCTGCTGTTCTTCAGCCTATCGATTGACGCTGCCTTCACGTACTTGAACTTCACCGTGTCGAAAGAGATGTTCTCGTGATACGACGCAGCGAAGGTCAGGCTGCTGTCCGATCCGTCATACGCATCGACCTGGATCATCTCGCCACCTGATGATGTGCTGGAGCCATCTACAGTCACGTTCTTGATCGTGATATCGCGGAACTGCGCTGCAGTGCTGGCATTCGTGAATACGTTGCTGCCCGCGGTGTAAGCCAGAGTGAAGATGAACGGATTGCCCTCGGTGTTGTTCGAGAAACTGCGCCCCCCAGCCGTCACCGTGTTCTTGGTGCCGACATTGCGCATTGCGTTGTCGCGGAAGACGACTCGGCGTGCGCCGCCGCCCGTGGCCGGCGTGCTCTTCATGCGCAAGCCATTGTCGGTGAGGAACATCACGTTGTCTTCGGCAAGGATGTCCTGGATCCAGCCGCCCGTATGACTGCCTGCCACCACGCCACCGTGGCCTTCGCGCATGTAGTTGTTGAAGATCCAGGCGTTCTGCTGCGCCGGTCCGCTGGCGTAGTCGGCACCCTGGCCTGCGGCGAAGTTGACGCAGTCATCGCCGCTGTCGACAAAGTTGTTGAACACGAAAGCGTTGTCACTGTTGCCAAACTCGACGCCGTCACCGTTGTTCACGTCAAAGCTCTGCGTGATGGTGTTGGCGAACACCATGTTCTCGCTCTCCAGGAACATGACGCCGTGGTAGGCCGGGTTGATCACCCGGAGCCCGCCCACATAGATGTTGCGCACGCCACGGAAGGTCGCGAGGCTGGAGCGACGGTTGCTGTAGTAGTTGCTGTGCGCCGTCGAACCAACCGTAGCACCCGTAGCCGCAAGCTGGTTCTTGGCCAGCAGACCCTTCGATGCCACATTGCTGGCGCTGCCACCTTCGAACTGCGGCAGAGCCTTGCCCAGCTCATCCGTCGCGTCACTGAGTCTGACCCAACCATTGCCATCCAGCGTGCCGGTGCCCACCACGCGGATGTTGGTGAAGGTGCCGCGAGCCTCGTCGTAACCATTGTGGTCGGTCAAGGCTGTCGAGCCGTTCATGCGCGCCGGGTTCAGTGCGTTGAGCAACGAGGGCGGGCGACGGTCATCCGTGCTGTTGGTGAAGTACTTGTAGAGCTGGTAGCCCTTCTCCAGCGGATAGTCCGCCGCAGCCGTAGACCCGCGCAACGTGGCGCCGTCGGCGATTTCCAGCGTCATGTTGCTCTTCAGGAACAGGGCGCCGGTCAGGAAGATCTTGCCCGTCGCGCTGTCAGCAGGGATCAGCACCTTGCAGCCGTATGCCGAGGTCGAGCTCGCCGAGCAGTTGTCGATGGCCTGCTGGATGATCGTCGTGTTGAGCGTGCTGCCGTCACCCTTGGCACCCAGCGTCGCAACGTTGTAGATGTTGGTGATGGTCGTTGCGGTCTTGTGCACCAGAGCCGCGCTGTCGGCCGATTCGTTGCCCGAGGCGTCGACCGAACGCACCGTGAAGGTATAGGAGGTGTTTGGCGACAGCCCGGTGACCTTGAAGTTGTGGAACGTCACCTTGGTGTGGAAGCCGGCCGTGTCGTCGGCGTAGAACTGGTCGATGTAAGGCTTCGCTGGCGAGTTCGTCGTGTTGTTGGCCGCAGCGCCGCCGAGCTTCACGCCGTTCATGTAGACGTTGTAGTCGGTGACCTTGCTGTAATCGGTCGGCTTCTTCCACACCAGCGCAACGCTGGTGTCGTCGTAGGCCAGGGGCGGCACCTGCAGATCTGTCGGCGCCGCAAGGCTGGTGCTGGTCGACGAAGAGGCGCTGCTGCTCACCGAGCTGGAGACACTGCTGGACGAAACTGAGGAAGAGGACGAGGTCGACGAAGCCGCTGCGCTGGACGCCACACTGCTGGCGGTGCTGCTCGATGAGCCCGCTGCGCCGCCCCCTGCACTTCCACCACCACCACCACCGCCTCCACCGCAAGCCGTCAGGGACAGGGCGAACAGAACCACTGCGGCATGAAGCCGCGTCAAACCGAAATGCACGTTTCTCTCCAGTCACCGGTCACTTGTTTCGACGTGGGTTTGTACCCATTCGACCGGCCGCCGAATTATGTGGACGCGACTCACGTCCGCCAAGCGTTTTTTTACCTGTTGCGCGAGGACCGTTTTTTTGCCGCCGTGCACAAAACCTGTGTTTTCCCGATCTCACGGGAAAAGTCGCTCTCAAGCCTTGATCTTGTAACCCGTACGGAACATCCAGCTCACCACGGCCAGCGAGCCCGTCAGGAATACCGCCGTCGCCAGCACGCTCAGCCAGATGCTCACGTCACCCATGCCATAAAAACTCCAGCGGAAGCCGCTGATGAGATAAACGACCGGGTTGAACAGCGAGACGCCCTGCCAGAACGGCGGGAGCATATCGATGGAGTAGAAACTGCCGCCCAGGAAGGTCAGCGGCGTCACCACCAGCAACGGCACCAGTTGCAACTTCTCGAAACCATCGGCCCAGATGCCGATGATGAAGCCCAGCAGGCTGAACGTGACCGAGGTGAGCACAAGGAACAACACCATCACCACCGGATGCTCGATGCGCAGCGGCACGAAGCACGCCGCTGTCGCGAGGATGATGCTGCCGAGGATGATGGACTTGCTGGCCGCCGCGCCGACGTAGCTCATGACGATCTCCAGCGGCGACACGGGTGCCGACAGCAACTCGTAGATCGTGCCCGAGAAGCGCGGGAAGTAGATGCCGAACGAGGCGTTCGAAATGCTTTGCGTCAGCAGCGACAGCATGATCAGCCCCGGCACGATGAAGGCGCCGTAGCTCACGCCCGCCACCTCGGGGATGCGCGAGCCGATGGCCGAGCCGAACACCACGAAGTACAGCGAGGTCGACAGCACCGGCGAGATGATGCTCTGCATCAGCGTGCGGCGCGTGCGCGCCATTTCGAAACCATAGATGGCACGGATGGCTTGCCAGTTCATGCCGACACCTCCGCACCACGACGCTCTTCGAGCAGGCCCACGAAAATGTCCTCCAGCGAACTCTGCGCCGTCTGCAGGTCGCTGAAGGCAATGCCCGCCTCACCCAGCGCCTGCAGCAGGGCTGCGATGTGGCCGCCCTGCTGGCTGGCCTCGTAGTGGTACACCAGCTCCATGCCGTCAGCAGACAAGGTCAGGTTCCAGCCGGCCAGTGCCGCCGGCAGCGCATCCAGCTTCTGCGCCAGATGCAGGTTCATCTGCTTCTTGCCCAGCTTGCGCATCAGCTCGGCCTTGTCTTCGACGAGGATGATCTCGCCCTTGCGGATCACGCCAATGCGATCAGCCATCTCTTCGGCCTCTTCGATGTAGTGCGTGGTCAGGATGATGGTCGTGCCGCCCTGCTGCAGGCGGCGCACCAGCGCCCACATGTCCTGCCGCAACTGCACGTCCACGCCCGCCGTCGGTTCGTCGAGGAACAGCAGTTCCGGCTCGTGCGACAAGGCCTTGGCAATCAGCAGACGGCGCTTCATGCCGCCCGACAGGGTCATGATGCGGCTGTCCTTCTTCTCCCACAGCGACAGCTCGCGCAGGATCTGTTCGATGTACGCCGGCCTGGGCGCCTTGCCGAACAGGCCGCGCGAAAACGATACCGAGTTCCACACCGTTTCGAACGAATCCGTCGTCAGCTCCTGCGGCACCAGGCCAATCAGCTGCCGCGCCGCACGGTAGTCGCGCACGATGTCGTGCCCGCCCACCAGCACCTGCCCTGCGCCGGGCCTCACAATGCCGCAGATGGTGCTGATCAGCGTCGTCTTGCCCGCCCCGTTGGGGCCCAGCAGGGCGAAGATCTCGCCGCTCCGGATGTCGAGATTGATGTTGCTCAGGGCCTGATGGCCCGAGTCATAGGTCTTTGACAGACCTTTCACGGAAAGGATGTTCTGCATGATGGATTGCACGATGGGGGCGAGCTACCTTAACGCAATTGGATGACGGCGTCTGCTGACATGCCCGCCCTGAGCCGCTCGCCGGGCCAGCAACCAAGAGAGTCATCGCGCCCTGTGCAAACCGGCCGGCAATCGCCTACAACAGAAGTGCAGGCACCCCTGCGAAATTTCAAGGAAAGCTTATCGGCCTACCCATAACCGCGAAGAGACCCTGACCAACCCGGCTGGACCGGGCGCCGGTGGTGGATCCACCGACACGAGACGCCGCATCACCATGTTGATGCGGCGTTTCATTTTCTGGCCAGCTTGAACCGCCACCTCTCCCATGGCACCCATGGCGCCCGTCGCGGCCGGTTGAAACCGGCCCCACCAACCCGGCACGGCTCCCCTCCGAAGGTGCGGATTCATCCGCACACCCCCACCCCGCAACCCGCCCCATCATCCGCCATGCACCCGTGATGGCCGGTCAAAACCGACCCTGCCAACCCGGCACGCCCCCCTTCGTAGGAGCGGATTCATCCGCACAACCCCACGCCGCAAACCGCCCCATCATCCGCCATGCACCCGTGATGGCCGGTCAAAACCAGCCCTGCCAACCCGGCACGCCCCCCTTCGTAGGTGCGGATTCATCCGCACAACCCCACGCCGCAAACCGCCCTACCTCCGCCGCCGACGCTCCACGACCGGGCTGACGTGCTGCATGTAATGCCTGAACTCCTCCAGCGGCAACGGGCGGCTGAAGCAATAGCCCTGCAACTCGTCACAGCCCAGCGCGGTAAGCGCCTGCGCGGCGCCGAGACTCTCCACCCCCTCTGCCACCACACCCAGCGCAAGCGTGTGGCCAAGGCCGATGACGGCGCTGACGATGGCCGCATCGGCACTGTCGTCCATCATGCCCATCACGAAGGATTGATCGACCTTGAGCCTGTCGACCGGGAAGCGCTTCAGATACGCCAGACTGGAGTAGCCCGTGCCGAAGTCGTCGATGGCAATGCTGACGCCCAGCTCCTTCAGGGCTGCCAGCTGCTCCTGCGCCGTATCCGGATTGTCCATGAGGTGTGACTCGGTCAGTTCCAGCTCCAGCTGCTCGGGCGGCAGGCCGGTCTCGTGCAGCACCTGACTCAGCTCGTCGACCAACGCCGGGTTGGCAAGCTGCGCCACCGACAGATTGACCGACAGCGTGAGGCCACGGCAGACACCCTGCTTCTCCAGGGCCACCCAGGTCGTGCAGGCCTGACGCAGCACCCAGTCGCCAATGGCATGGATGAACCCAGCCTCCTCAGCCAGCGGAATGAACACACCCGGCGGCACATAACCCAGCTCCGCATTGTTCCAGCGCAGCAGCGCCTCCGCTCCCACCACCTGCCGGGTACGCGCATGCAGGCGCGGCTGGAAGTGCAGGCTGAACTCCCCTGCGCTCAGTGCCTGCCGCAACTGCACTTCCATCAACTGCCGCGACAGCACGCGCTGGTCAGTCTCTTTCGAGAAGAAGCGCACCATGTCGCGCCCTGCCGACTTGGCTTCGTACATCGCCGCATCCGCCCGCCGCATCAGCGAATCCGGATCGCGCGCATCCTCGGGGAACATCGCCACACCCACACTGCACGACACCGTCAGCGCATGCCCCTCGACCATCGTCGTCTGGCGCACCGAGGGAATCAACCGCTGCGTAATGAGGTTGTGCAGCTCCTCCAGATCGGTGACGTAACGCAGGATCAGTACGAACTCGTCACCCCCCAGGCGACTCACCGTGTCCTCACTGCGCACCGACTGCAGCAACCGCCGCGCCACCACGCGCAGCAAACCGTCGCCCACGTGGTGACCCAGCGTGTCATTGATCAGCTTGAAGCGATCCAGATCGACGAACAGCAGCGCCACCTTCTCACCCGTCACCTCGGCCTGCGCCAGCGCCGCCACCAGACGCTGCTGGCACAGCATGCGATTGGGCAGCTCGGTCAGCACATCATGCTGGGCAAGGAAGCGGATGCGGTCCTCATGCGCCTTGCGGTCGGTGATGTCGATCGAGATCGCGATGTAGTTCACCACCTCGCCCGTCGTCGCCTCCTTGTGCACCGCCGACACCATCAACCAGGCCGGGAAGGTGCTGCCATTCACCCGGCGGATGTGCACCTCGCCCTGCCACGACTCCTTGCTCTGCAGCTCGGCCCAGTTCATCGCCTCGGGCGAATCCAGCACGGTCGACATGTCCGCACCAACCACCTCGTAGAAGCCGTGCCCCGTGCTGCGGCAGAAGGCGTTGTTGACGCTGATGATCTTGCGCGACTCGTCCATGATGATGATCGACTCGCTCGACGCCTCGAACACCTTGGCCCACAGCTCCAGCCGCTGCTCCATCACCTTCAGCTTGTTGATCGGCGTGAAGGCCGTCAGCACCGCATCGCGCCCCTGGAACACCAGCCGCCGCGCAGACAGCACCGCCCAGGCCGGCGTGTCAGTGCCATGCCAACGCACCTCGAACTCATCCACCGCGCCATGATCCGCCAGCCGCTGGAAGAAGCGACTGCGCACGCCCGCCTCCAGCCCCTTGCGCCACGGGTCACTTGTCTGACCCGCCAACCACGGCTGCGCCGGCTGGTTGGCGTGCAACACCTCGTGGTCCGGGATCGACGTCACCACCATCGGAATCGGCAAGGCCGCCACCAGCTCGCGTTGCGCCTCTGCCGCCCCTGCGCGCGCCGCCAGCTCCTGCTGCGACTGCCTGTCCTTGTCGAGCTGCGCCAGCATCTCGTTGAACGCGGTCACCAACTGCCCGATCTCGTCGCGCGCATCCCAACGCGCCCGGTGGCTGTAGTCCGCCGTACTGCGTACCGCATCCGCCACCCGAGCCAGACTCTGCAGGGGCCGCGCAATCTGGCTCGCCACCAGATACACCAGACTCAGAATGCCCGCCAGCAGCGCCAGCGCCGTGCCAAGGTGCAACCACATACGGCTGAACAGACTATCGACGCGCAGATCCAGCAAGGTCCGCAGCTCCGCGATGCCCGTCTTCCACGTCCCGCCCAGCGTGCCCAGCACCTGCCGGTACGAAGCCTCCAGCCCCGCCGCATCAAAACGCTCATGCGACACCAGCGCCGCCAGATGCACCTCCTGCGTGTACGCCCGCACATCGCGCAGCAGATTCTGCCGCCCCTGCTCCAGCGCCGCCTTGAGCGCCGGCGACGCCGCCAGCCAGGTCTGCGCGTAATCCGCCTCCACCGCCTGCAGGTTCGCATCCAGCCGGCCCGATAAAGCCAGAATCTTCGCCGCCCTGTCCTCGCTCGACGCCAGCGCACGCGACTTGTGCAACAGAAAGTCCCGGCTCTCGTACAGCGTCTGCAGCAGCTCCGGGAAGCGCAGCAGCGTCAGCGACATCACGTAGTAACTATCCAGATCCGGATCGAGAATCAGGTTCGACTGATTGCTCACCGTCGTCAGCAACTCCCGCCCCTGCCGCAACAGCCGCGCATCCCCCGCCCCGTCACGCGGCCCCTGCAACAGCGGCCGCAAAGCCTCCGCCTGCGGCCCCGTCTGCAAAGCCTCGTCGAACTGCTCGCGCGCCGCATCAAACGACGCCAGCGCCGTCGGCGCCGCATTGCCGAACGCATCCATCAGGTTCTGCCGCACAGACTCCGCGTAGATCGTCCCCGAGATCTCCTTGCGCGCGAAGTCGATGGCCAGATACTTCTCGTGAATCAGGATCCCCGAGATGTAGATGACCGCCGTCAGATCCAGCAGATAAATGAGCGTCAGCTTGCGCCCGACACTCAGACGCCCCAACCACAGTGAAATTCTCGAAGGCATGCCACTAAACCTGAACCGGTGAGCTCGATTCTACGGTTGTAGAACGGGAGTTTTGCAGGGCGGGGAGGCGGAATAGAGGGTATACGCAGCAGCGCAGCATAATTCGACAGGTGTGTGCATAAGAGCACATCAAAATGCCCTCGCCGCAGGTATGGCAGCACCCGAAACCAACCTGAACCCAAGATTCGGGCAAGTCCAAAAATGCACGCACGTGAGTTTCCCTTTCTCGGCTTCACAGGCCCACCCACTCGCGGCATGATGCGAATTGGCCCCAGCCGCGTTGCTTAGCGGCATGCGATGAAAATGGCATTTCACGACAAGGTGTTCAGCGATGACTTTTGAAGATTGGATGCGCCACAGAGGCCTATCCGCTCGGTCAGCCCAAAGCTACGTAGGCGCCATCAAAGGCACGCTCTCCAAGTGGGCTATCGACAATGCGTTGATCGCCGGCCCGCTCACCTCACTGACCAGCCCAGACGCCTTCAAAGCAATCGACGCCAAGATCCGACAATTGCCCGAGTTTCAAGAACACGACATACGTGGCAATGGCATGTATGGCGCGGCCCTGCGCAAGTTCGCGGAGTATCTGTCCGAAGGCTTCAGCAATGACCTCGCGGACGACATTGACGCGATCGTGGAAAGCACCGACGTCGGCGAGACGGAGAAGAGCGAACTCGTTAAATCACGAATCGGTCAGGGCAAGTTTCGGCAGCGACTTCTGTCGCACTGGGACGGCTGCGCCGTCACGGGCGTGAGCGATCCCCAACTACTCGTCGCCTCGCACATCAAGCCTTGGCGCTTCGCCAGCCACACTGAACGCCTAGACCCCTACAACGGTCTGCTGCTCATCCCCAATCTCGACAAAGTATTCGACCGAGGACTAGTGACTTTCGAGCCGCACGGCCCCATCAAAATCTCTCCGTTGCTGAGCCACGCAAACGAGCTAGGCATCGCCCCGACGATGCGCGTTACCCTGTCAGAACGACATGCGCCCTACATGGACTTTCATCGTAAGGTGGTGTTTAAGGCGAGGTAAGGACTTCCGACTAGTTCGGTCGATCCTAGTGCGTAGGCTGGGTTAGCCGCAAGCGTAGCCCCCACTCGCCATCAGCATGGATGGCTTTCTTGTTCGTATTCCGAAGATGCGTCTTCCGGTTGGCCACTGGCGTGGTCGGGCGGTGGGTTACGCCGCAAAAACGCGGCTAACCCACCCTACGAAAAACGCGTCGTGTTCCGAGTATCCGGGATAGTCGCAGAGGGTGAATGCCGCGAGTGGTCGGCCAATCGCTTCACGCAAAGTAGGGCCACATGCCTTGCGCGCGCCGCCGCGTCAGTCAGCCCCCTGCAGCGTCCGCCTGAGCGGCTCCAGCGCAAAGCCCTGCTCGACCGCCTTGGCGGTGATGGCGGCGTAGGTGGCGTCGTCCATCTGCGGGCTGCGCGAGAGGATCCAGAGGTAGTCACGCCCCGGGCCGCCGACGAGAGCCCAGCGGTAGTCGGGGTCGAGGGCGATGACCCAGTAGTCGCCTTCGAAGGGCCAGAAGAAGCTGACCTTGAGCTTGCCGGGGGCGACGACGCGCGCGCGGCCTTCGGCTTCTTTCCATGTGCCGTCCAGCGTCTCCTTGCGGCAGCGGTTGAGCACGCGCAGCTTGCTGTCGGGGCGCAGGCTGTAGTCGGCACGGGTGGCCACACAATCGCGCTGGAAGCGTTGGGGGTAGGACGCAATCTCGTACCAGGTGCCGAGGTAGCGGTTGAGGTCCAACGTGGTGACGGTGGCGGGCGGCTCGGCGGCGTGCGCTGCGGGCAGGCCGCTGAGCGCGAGACTGCAGAAGAGGGCTGCGGCGAGACGCCGGCGTGTGGCGGTGATGTGCGTGTGAAGGGTCATGGCGAAGGATGGTGAGAATACGCGTAAGGCGATGCAGATCAGGCAGGTGGTAGGGCAGCGAGGGGGCGGAAAGGTTCGACGATTTGAGCCAGGGCCCGGCAGGCGGGTAGTGCGGATCGCTCAGGCAATCTGGCGCGAGGAGACGAGGGCTTTTGGCCCCTCGCCCTGCGGGAGAGGGGGTGGGGTGAGGGCCGCCTTTGTCTTGCCTTGACTGCACTATCGGCTGGCAGGGCTCTGCCGGCCCCGATGGGTTGTCAGGCTGGGGAAGAGCGCAACGGCGTGACGACCTCGCCACGAATGAGGAATTCGACGCGCAGGATGGCTTCGCCCTTCTCGCCGGCGAAGGTGTAGCCGACGAGTTCGAGCATGTCGCCCTCGCTGATCTCGGCGACGCTCCAGGCTTGCAGGCGCGTGAGGGGCGAGAGTTCGATGGTCCAGCGGGCGTCGCTGCGCGTGGGTACGACGGCTTTGGCAAAGATGGCCGGCGCGTCGACCGTGGCGGATTGTCTGGGGGCCAGGCGGCTCTTGAGGCTGGCGGGCACGGCGAGCGGTTTGCTCACGTCGAGCACCAGCTCGGCGTGCGGGTTCTGCCAGCGCACGCGTGTCGCCTTGCCAGCGAGGTAGAGGGGGCGCGTTTCGTCAAAGCTGCTCCAGCCGTGATGCGCCCACAGCGGCTGGCTGAGGAACATGGAGGGCGCGGCGGCGATGGCGGGCAGGCTGAGCACGAACTGTCGGCGTTGCATGGTGGACTCCTTTCTCTGTGGCGGGTGACTCAGGCGTAGGCAATCCAGCGACCGCAGGCGATCACGGCCATCCAGATCAGCAGCGAGGCGGCGGCCTGCACTCGGGTCAGCCAGTGCGTCGCATCCAGCGGGCCGCGGCTGTGCAGCCAAGCGGCGTTGCAGCCGGCAATCATGATCAGCAGCAGCTTGAGGGAGAACGCGCTGTTGGCGATGAGTTCGGTGGCGCGCGCGAAGAACAGGCACAGGCCGGTGAGCGCGGCCAGGGCGAAGCCGGCAAGGGTCCATGGCAGCACGGCGCGCGCCAGCGCAGCAACATCCATGCGGCGGATGATGCCGAGAAGGCTCAGTTCGACAATCAACAGGCTGCCGAACAGGGTGGCGATGCCGAGGATGTGCGCAGTCTCCAGCACGGGGTAGGCAAGGCTGTTGCGCAGCCAGACGGCGAGCGGGTGGTGCGCCAGCGCCAGTATCGGGTCGGGTGACATGTCCGGGCTCATCAATCAGGCGGGCCAATGCGGGCCAATGCGGCCCAGTACGCGCACGCCGCCCTGGCCATCAGGCTTCAACACGACGGCCTCGCCCATGGCGAGGAATTCGCCGGTCAGCGCGGTCACGTTGACCTGATGGCTGACCCACACGGTCACGCCACCTGCCGGGATGCGCTGCAGGGCCTCACGCAGCGCGGCCGTTTGCGCAAGTTCGCGGCCATCGGTCTCGGCAAAGAAGGAGTTGAGCGCAGGCAGCTGCTTCACCGGCAGCGCAGGAAAAGCCAGCGTGGCGGTGTCGACGCAGCGGCACCAGGCACTGCTGAACACGGCCGTGGGTTGCACCCCGAGTCGCGTCAGCCAGGCACCGATTGCCCGGGCCTGCGCGCGCCCCTCCGCCGAGAGCTGGCGCTGGGTGCTGCAGTCATCAAGGCGAAAGCCGGGCGGGTCGCCCGTGCCGGGCTCGGTGATGGCGTGGCGGATCATCAGCACCACGCCCCCTTCACGCAAGGCGTGCTCGGGGCTGGCCGCCATGGCGTGGCCCGCGAGCAACAGGCACACGGTGACACATCGTTTGATCAGGCTGCGCATCGCCGGGCTCCACTCCGCACACCCTGCACAGACGTTGCGCCGTGCCGGGGAGTTCCCGCCCCGCGCGCCCTATCGTGTGCCGGGAGGCGGCACATCGTGCCCGGCAACGCGCTGCGTCAGCCATTGCCAGGCCTCGCCCACGTCGCCGCGTGAGCCGACAGCACGCGGCAACTGGTTGCGCAGGCTGCCGTCGGCCGCGCGCTCGGCCACCGTGAAGCTGAACACGTAATAGGGCTCCTGCCCCATGCGCAGGTCAGTGATGCCAATCACCCCGGCCTGCTCGTCGAAGCGCACGAAGTCGCTGGCGAAGGCCTGCAGACGACGCGCCGGGTTGTCGGCCGGTAGCGCGTTGGCGAGAGCCGAGCCGGTGTCATACCGCCGGAAGCGGATCGGTCCCGGCGCATCGAAGAGCGAGTAAAAGCCCTCGAAGTAATGCGTGTCGTTCTGCGCCACCACGCGCCACAGCACGGTATTGAGTGGCGCTGGCGTGACCAGCAGGCGCAGCGCGCTGCCCTGGGCCTCCGCCGGCAATGCTGCAAGGGCGAGGCTGCGCACATGCGCCTGCACACCCAGCCCCCAGGCAAGGTAGGCCGTCGAGACGGCGATGCCCACCGCATTCCAGCGCAGCCCGCTACCAGCGCCACGCCACAGCGCGGCCACGACGCCCACGCACAGCGGCAGGGTGTACAGCGGGTCGATGATGAACACGCTGCCAGTGCCGTAAGCATGGTCGGTGAAGGGCAGCAGCAGGCGCGTGCCGTACACCGTGCAGGCGTCGAGCAGGGGATGGGTAATCAGGGCCAGCCAGATGGCGAGGCCCCAGCGCTGCAGCGGCGCCTGTCGGCCATGGATGCGCCACACCAGCCAGGCCAGCGCGGGGGCCAGCAGGCTGAGGTAGATCAGCGAATGGCTGAAGCCGCGATGACCCACCATGTTGGCAAGCGGGTCGCCGTAGTCGATGAACACATCGAGGTCCGGCAGGGTACCCGCCACGCCGCCCCACAAGGCAGCCTTCCACACTGCCGTGCGGCGCCCCATGACGGCCACGCCGAGCGAGGCGCCCAGCGCCAGTTGCGAGAGCGAGTCCATGACCCGAAGCTCAGCGGCGCGGGGCGATCACACCTTGTGATACACCTTGGCGCCGGTCTTCACGAACTCGACCGACTTGGTCTCCATTCCCTTCTTCAAGGCGTCGATCTCGCTGATGCCTTGCGCGGCCGCGAAGTCGCGCACGTCCTGCGTGATCTTCATCGAACAGAAGTGCGGGCCGCACATGGAGCAGAAGTGGGCGACCTTGGCGCCTTCCTGCGGCAGGGTTTCGTCGTGATAGCTGCGCGCGGTGTCGGGGTCGAGGCCGAGGTTGAACTGGTCTTCCCAGCGGAACTCGAAGCGCGCCTTGCTCATGGCGTTGTCGCGGATCTGGCTGGCAGGGTGGCCCTTGGCGAGATCGCTGGCGTGCGCGGCGATCTTGTAGGCGATGATGCCGGCCTTGACGTCATCCTTGTTCGGCAGGCCGAGGTGTTCCTTGGGCGTGACGTAGCAGAGCATGGCGCAGCCGTACCAGCCGATCTGCGCAGCACCAATGGCGCTGGTGATGTGGTCGTAGCCGGGGGCGATGTCAGTCGTCAGCGGGCCCAGCGTGTAGAACGGTGCTTCGTCACACCATTCCAGTTGCAGGTCCATGTTCTCCTTGATGAGCTGCTGCGGAACGTGGCCGGGGCCTTCGATCATCACCTGCACGTCGTGCTTCCATGCAATCTGGGTCAGCTCGCCGAGCGTCTTGAGTTCGCCGAGCTGCGCTTCGTCGTTGGCGTCCCAGATCGAGCCGGGGCGCAGGCCGTCGCCGAGCGAGAAGCTGACGTCGTAGGCCTTCATGATTTCGCAGATCTCTTCGAAGTGCGTGTAGAGGAAATTTTCCTTGTGATGCGCGAGGCACCATTTGGCCATGATGGAGCCGCCGCGCGAGACGATGCCGGTCATGCGATTGGCGGTCATCGGCACGTAACGCAACAGCACGCCGGCGTGGATGGTGAAGTAGTCGACGCCTTGCTCGGCCTGCTCGATCAGCGTGTCGCGGAAAATTTCCCAGGTGAGGTCTTCGGCCTTGCCATTCACTTTTTCGAGTGCCTGATAGATCGGCACGGTGCCGATGGGCACGGGGCTGTTGCGCAGGATCCATTCGCGCGTTTCGTGAATGTTCTTGCCGGTGGAGAGGTCCATCACCGTGTCGCCGCCCCAGCGGATCGACCACGTCAGCTTGTCGACTTCTTCCTGAATGCTGGAGGTGACGGCGCTGTTGCCGATGTTGGCGTTGATCTTGGTGAGGAAGTTGCGGCCGATGATCATCGGCTCGCTCTCGGGGTGGTTGATATTGGCCGGGATGATGGCGCGGCCACGGGCGACTTCGTCGCGCACGAACTCGGGGGTGATCACTTCGGGGATGCTGGCGCCGAAGCTCTGGCCCTTGTGGATGCGGCCCATGAAGGCGGCCATCTTTTCGCCATTGGGGCCGGTGGCCTTGAGCGATTCGATGTAGGCGGCGCGGTTGAGGTTCTCGCGGATGGCGATGTATTCCATCTCGGGCGTGATTATGCCTTTGCGCGCGTAGTGCATCTGCGTCACATTGCCACTGAGATTGCCGCCAGCTTTGGCGCGACGGGGTTTGCGCTGCAGGTTGAAGCGCAGCTCGTCGAGCGCCTTGTCGGCTTCGCGCGCGCGGCCGTATTCGCTTGTCATGCCGTCGAGTTGCTCGGTGTCGCCACGCTCTTCGATCCATTTGGCACGGAGTGCGGCGAGGCCATTGCGCACGTCAATCTTCACGGCCGGGTCGGTGTAGGGGCCGGAACAGTCGTAGACGTAGATCGGCGGATTCTTCTCGCCACCGAAGGCGGTGGGCGTGTCAGCCTGGGTGATCTCGCGCATGGGCACGCGGATGTCGGGACGCGAGCCTTCGAGATAGACCTTGCGGGAATTCGGCAAAGGAGCGATGGCGGCTTCGTCGACGTGGGCGCTCGAAGCGATGAATTTTTCGTTGGCGTTCATGGTGTGGCTCCTCGGGTGACAGGGGTACAGCGGAGAGGAGCCGCGCAGGCAGGGCGCCGGCGCTTGCTTTCCCTACGCCGGTATCACCCGGATCAGGTTCAAAGGGTATTTCTCACTGTTCCACCCCGTAAAAACCGGCGTGTACAGACCCCCAGCAGTGCCCCGCACCTTACTGAAAAGCACGCTCACAGGCAAGCAGCGGCCCTTTATCGGCCCGGCTTGGCGAAGCGCTTCAGCGTCGGCCTGAATATCCGTAAACCGATCATTGGATACAGTCATTCCGAGGTAGATCATGCGTTTGACGATTCTTGCCACCAGTTTTGCCCTCGTGCTGTCTGCCTGCGCCATGACGCCAGAAGCGGACACACCGCCCCCCGCCAGCGTCGCAGCGGTACCGACCCCCGCCGTGTCAATGCCGGTGGCGCCCGAAGAGACGGCGCCGGCTGTCGAGCGGCCGCTGGTCGTGACGCCCGCTCCGGAACGCAAGCCTGTCACCGCCAAACCAAAATCGACTGCAGCCAGCGAATCCGCCGACAGCAAACGCAGCGCCGTCCGCACCACGACCGCCGGCAGCCCGACCGTTGCTGTCGCGCCAGGGGCCAAGCCCGTGCCCGGCCCGGAGACCGGCATCATGCGCATCTCGATGACGACCAACAACACTCCGCCCGTGGTTGCCAGGGCGCCGCTGCAAGGTCCATCCTGGCTCAAGTCCTGCAAGAACCGCCAAGACCAGGGCGACGTGATCATGTGCGATGCCGACACCCTGCTGGCCTACCCCGGCGAGAAGGTGCTGGTGTATTCGCGAGATGCCCGCAAGGTCGGCAAGCTGCCCAATGGCGGCAAGGTCGTGTTGCGCGAGAGCCTGCCGAATGTCTATCGCTTCTTCGTGTTGCAGTAGGCGGTTTGGCCAAGTGACTGACGGCACTTTCTAATCAATCGGGTTTTCCCGTATCGTTACCGGGAACAAGCGCTTGGCGCTTGCCCCGTCGCCAGCCGATACGGAGTTGCCCGTGCGCCACACAGCCTCAGTCATTTCGGGTTCATGCCTTGCCATTCTCTTCGGCTTGTTCAGTGCCTGCGCGCAATTCCCGGATGTCGGGGAGGCAGACGCTGAAGCGCCGACCGTCGCCGCTCAATCGGCGCCCGTGTCGCAGGAGCCCTCGCCAGCAAGCTCCGGCCCCGTCGCGCCCAAGGCTGAGTCCGCTCAGCCCGCCGCACCGCCCCCCGCCGACCAGTCATCCGACCCCGCTGAAACGCCACCCACGGTTGAGCAGTCTTCCGCTGTGCCTGACCCTGTGCCCGCTACACCTGTGCCCGCACAGGACGAGGAGCGTCCCGCATCCGGGCTGGTCCTGCCGCCCTCCTCTGCGGACCCCACAAGCCCACCTGCAAGCCCCATCGCCCCCAAGGCGAAGCCTGCGACACCAGCGTCCCCACCTGCTGCCACCAGTGCAAGCCGAAGCAGTGCGGCTTCGTCGAACGCAGCAGCAAGCATTGGCGCGCAACCTGCGCCGCCGATCACCGGGCCGGCATGGCTGAAGGGCTGCAAGTCGGTACAGCGTCAGGGCACCGTGATCATGTGCGATGCCGACACGCTGCTTGCACCACCGTCAGACAAGGTGCAGGTCTATACCCGCGACCCCAGACTGGTTCCGAAATCTGGTGGCATGGGCGTACGCGAGAGCCTGCCCGCACAGTACCGGTTGTTCATCCTGCAGTAGCAAAAACTGCCTCGAAAAAAGAAGGGCCGGTAATGCCGGCCCTTCTCTTTTTGCCCGCTGATCAGTTGATCATGCCAAGGGTGCGCGGCAACCACAGCGAGAGATCCGGCCAGTAGGTCACGGCGCCGAGGAAAACCAACATGGTCAGCAGCCAGGGCCACACGGCCACGGTCAGCTCGGTGATGCCCATCTTGGCGATGCCGGAAGCGACGTACATGTTGAGCCCCACCGGCGGGTGGCACATGCCGACTTCCATGTTCACCGTCATCATGATGCCGAAGTGCACCGGGTTGATGCCCAGCTTGATGGCGACGGGGAACAGGATGGGCGCCATGATCAGCACGATGGATGAGGGCTCCATGAAGTTGCCCGCCACCAGCAGCATGACGTTCACCGCCAGCAGGAAGGCGATAGGCCCGAGGCCTTGCGCCAGCAGCCAGTCAGCGAGGTGCTGCGGGATCTGCTCGTTGGTGAGGATGAAGCTGAACATCACGGCATTGGTGATGATGTAGAGCAGCATCGCGCTCATGTTGGCCGAGGACAGCAGCACGCGCGGCACGTCGCTGATCTTGAGGTCCTTGTAGACGAACACGGCAACGACGAAGGCATACACCGCGCTCATCGCGGCAGCTTCGGTCGGCGTGAACACGCCGCTGTAGATGCCCCCCATGACCACCACGATGAGCAGCAGGCCCCACACGCTCTCCCAGTAGGCGCGCCAGACTTCGAGCGACTCCCACAGCAGTTCGAAGCGGAAGGTCGGCGCGATCTGCGTGTGCGCACCGCAGGCCTGGATGAGCGTGATCCAGCCCAGCATCACGGCGGCGGTCAGACCGACTGCCGGGCCCATGGACTGGATCTCGAACACACTCAGGGCCGCAATGCTTGCGTAGATCGGCACTGCCACCACGATGAGGCCGATGTAGACGATGCGCGTGGCCCACTTGTTCTTCGTTGCCCAGGGCACCAGCGCGAGCCACACGAGACTGGCGATCACGTAAGGCAGGCCACCTTCGAGCCACAGCGACAGCAGCTTGCCGATCACAAAGGGCGGCGCCACCGTGAACATCAGCGCGAAGAAGGCGCCGAAGGCACTGCCGATGGAGGCCTGCAGGCTGCTGCGGTCCTTGAACATCTGCACGCGCGGATAGCCGTGCTTGCGCGCGAGGTACCAGGTGGTAGCGCCCAGCATGGTGGCCAGCACCAGCCCGGGGATGACGCCGGCCATGAACAGCGCACCGACCGAAGTGTTGGTCGCCACCGAGTACATCACCATCACGATCGAGGGCGGGATGAGGATGCCCAGCGCACCCGAGGTGGTGATGACGCCGGCACCGAACTTGTTCGGGAAGCCCGCTTTCACCATGGCCGGCATCAGAATGGAACCGATCGCCACCACCGTTGCCGGGCTGGAGCCCGATACCGCCGCGAACAGCGCACAGGCCACCACGCCCGCCAGACCGAGACCGCCCGGCAGATGCCCGACCACCGAGGTGGCGAAGCGGATCATGCGCGCGGCCACCCCGCCATGGGTGAGGAAGTTGCCGGCAAGGATGAAGAACGGGATCGCCATGATCTCGAACTTCTCGATACCGGTGAAAAGCTTCAGCGCGACGGCCTCGATGGGCACCTGCGTCATCGTGAAGAGAAAGGTCAGCACGGTCAGGCCCAGCGAGATCGAGATGGGCATGCCGGTGAGCATGAGGGCGATGAGTAGCCCGAAGATGATGGCGCCGTTCATTTCGCGGCCTCCGGTTGTTCCTGTTCATCCATGCCATCAACGTGGGCATGGTCGTGATGCGGCAGCTCACCCGTGCGACGGAAATTCCACGCCACCTGCAGGAAGCGGAAGCACATCAGCGAGGAACCAAGCGGAATGGCGAGGTAGACGGCCCACTTGGGCCAGTCAAGATCGCTGGTGTTGCCGCCTGACAACGCGTCGGTGGTCAGGCCCAGCGACGAGAAGGTGAAGTAGTGCATGCCGCCGTCCCACACCAGCTTGGCGCCCAGAGTGGCGACAATGCCGGTGAAGACCGCACCGGCCAGCAGGCCGAACAGCACGAATTTTCTGCGCCATGGTGCGGAGAGCTGGTTGATGACGACATCAACCCCAACGTGGATGCCGGTGCGCACGCCGTAGGCTGCGCCGAACTTGGCCATCCACACGAACATGATGATGGTGAGTTCCTGCGCCCAGGACAGGTTCAGGGAGATCAGCCAGTCCTGCAGACCGGGAATCGCATACCCGGAGAGGTAACGGTGCATCACGGCCACAAAGACGATGAGCGTCGCCGCTCCCATCAGGGTCGAGATGATCCATTCCTCGAGGTGGTCGAGAAATTTCATAGGGTCGAGTGAGGCGTAAGGAGTGAGGAGCGAAAACCGGGCAAGTGTGGAAAGAGGCGAGGGATTAACTCCTCACTCCTCTCTCCTCACTCATCCCTGCCTCAAAGCTTGTCCGGGTCGAAGCCGGTTTCCTTGTAGATCGACTGCAGCAGCTCGGCGCCGATGCGGCCAGCGTGCTCCTTGTGCACCTTCGCCATGGCCTTCTTCAGCTCCAGGCGCTCGGCAGCGGTCGGCACGATGATGGTGGTCTTGCCGGACTTGCGCACGGCTTCGACGTCTTCGTCGTTCTTCTTCTTGGCGATGTCATTGGCGTACTTGGTCGCCTCGACCATGGCTTCGTCAAGAATCTTGCGCTGGTCTGCCGGCAGGCCGTCCCAGAACTTCTTGTTCACGATCACGGCGTAGCCCAGATAGCCGTGCTGCGAACGCAGCATGAACTTCTGCACCTCGTGCATCTTCTGCGTGTAGAAGTTCGACGGCGGATTCTCGGTGCCATCCACCACGCCCGTCGACAGTGCCTGATAGACCTCGGAGAAGGCCATCACCTGGGGATTGACGCCCAACGCACGCATCTGGCTATCGAGCACTTTGGAGGACTGGATGCGCATCTTGAGCCCCTTGAAGTCTGCCGGTGTCTTGAGCGGCTTGTTCGCGGAGAAGTCCTTGAAGGCGTTGTCCCAGTAAGCCAGGCCGACGATGCCCTTGGGTTCGAGCTTCCTGAAGAGAGCTTTGCCGATCGGCCCCTGGGTTACCTTGTGCAGCTCGGCGTAGTCATCAAAGATGAAGGGCAGGTCGAAAGCCTCGAAGTCAGGCACGCCCAGCGGGCCGAACTTGGCCAGCGAGGGCGCCAGCATCTGCACCGAACCGAGCTGCAGCGCCTCCATCTCCTCGCCATCCTTGTAGAGCTGGCTGTTCGGGTAGACCTCGACCTTGAGCTTGCCGCCGGAGCGCTTGGCGACCAGATCGGCGAAGTAGTCGGCGGCAAGGCCCTTGGGAGTGTCCTTGGCCACCACGTGACTGAACTTGATGACAACGGGGCTCTGGGCCGCCGCCGGCAATGCCGCGCAGAGCAGACTCAACGCGCTGGCGGCAAGAAAAGAACGACGAATCATGATGGTGTCTCCGTTATTGTGTGAGTGGCGCGCACGGCAGTCGCCGAAGCGGCCTGACACACGCGGCGGACTGGCCTTGTTAGGGTCTGCCCGAGCTTGCCCGACAGGGCGGGTGATGGATTTATAGTGGCATTGCCTGCGCGGCTCCATTGTGGAGTTCCACAAGACAGGCCAGCCCCTGAATGTTTCCTTCGCATGCTTGAACGCATCTTCCCTTCCACCACCAGCCATTGGCACTGGCGCCTGCCGACCTTGGTCGCGCTTGGCTTGATTACCGGTGTGGTCGGCTTTGTCGTGCTGACACTGCGTCAGGATCAGCAGGAGCAGCGCGCCGCGATGCTGTCCGATGTACTCTGGCTGGAGCAGAACCTGCGTTTCCAGTTCGAGCGCAATGAAGAGCTGCTTGGCCGTCTCGGCGCCGACCTGCTCAGCAATGGCAGCAACGCCGCTGCAATCAGCCGTGCAAAGCAGGCCCTCACGCAGGACACCGGCCTGGGCGACCTGATCTGGCTCGATGCACGGCGCCGCGAACTGGGCCGCCTGCCACCACACGAGGTGGTTGCGAGTCCCGCCCTGCAAGCCTCGATGGGTTCAGCCATCCAGCGCGCACGCGCCTTCGGCAAGCCAGCGTATTGCGAAGTCGCCGAGGACCTTGGTGGCACCAACCTGTGCGTTGTCGTACCCAGTTTCGAAGGCACTGAACTGCAGGGCTACGTCGTCGGCCTCTACCCGCTGCAGCGCCTGCTCGGCAGCCAGGTGGCCTGGTGGTTCTCGGAGCGCTATCGCCTCACCGTGCAGGATCAGCAGGGCCGCGAAATTGCCAGCAAATCCCGCGTCGCCGTACTCAACCCGCAGCTCAGTTACGAAGTGCCCTTCGACCCGCCCGGCAACGGGCTGATGCTGCACGTCGAGGCCTACAAGACCGGCTCGCGCGTTGTGCCACTGATTTTCGGCGCGGCTGTCATGCTGTTCGCTGCCGCCCTGCTGTGGAGCCTGTGGGCACTGCTGCGCCACATTCGCCGCCGCCATGACGCCGAGCTGGCCCTGCAGCGCGAATACAACCTGCGCCGCGCAATGGAAGACTCGTTGCATACGGGTCTGCGCGCGCGGGACCTTGCGGGCAACACGACCTACGTCAATCGCGCTTTCTGCGAGATGGTGGGCTGGTCGGCAGAAGAGCTGATCGGCAAGAGCTCGCCGATGCCTTACTGGCTGCCCGAGGAGATGGAGACCACGACCGCCATGCACCAGCGCGTACTCGCTGGCGAAGTGTCACATCAGGGTTTCGAGCTGCGCTTCCGCCGCAAGAGTGGCGAAGTGTTCGATGCGCTGATCTACGAAGCACCGCTCATCGATGGCGAGGGCAAGCACTGCGGCTGGATGGCCTCGGTGCTCGACATCACCGACCGCAAGCGCGCCGAAGACCTTGCCCGCACGCAGCAGGAGCGCCTGCAGGCCACGGCGCGCCTCGTGACGACTGGCGAGCTGGCGTCCACTCTGGCGCATGAGCTCAACCAGCCGCTCGCCGCCATTTCAACCTATGCCAGCGGCTGCATCACGGGCCTCGCCAATGGCGTGCCGCATGCGCAACTGACCGAGGTGATGCAGAAGATCTCGCATCAGTCGCAACGTGCCGGCAACATCATTCGCCGCATCCAGAATTTCGTCCGTCGCAGCGAACCTCGCATCGAAGACGTCGACCTCATGCGCGTCGTGCGCGAAGCCGCTGCCCTGCTTGAAAGCGCCGCCCACAAGCGCCAGGTACGCATTGCACTGGCCTTTCCGCACGAAATACCCAGCCTGCGCGGCGACAACACCCTGCTTGAGCAGGTCGTCGTCAACCTCATGCGTAACGGCATGGACGCCATGAACGAAACACCGGTCAACGAACGCCAGCTGCGCGTCAGCGTCGCGCGTCTGCCTGACACCATCGAAATCAGCGTCAGCGACCGCGGCTGCGGCATTCCGGAAGAAAGCCTCGAAAAGCTCTACTCCCCATTTTTCACCACCAAGCCCGAAGGCATGGGCATGGGCCTCAATATCTGCCGCTCCATCATCGAATGGCACCGCGGCCGCCTGGGCTTCATCCCCAACCCCGGCGGTGGCACCATCTTCCAGGTCAGCCTGCCCCTGCCTGGCGCCCCTGCCATTACGAGCAGCGACACACCACGCGAAGCCGAAGCCACACCCACATGAACCATCACGCCACCATCTCCCCTGCTGCCGCTGCGCCCATCGTGCACATCGTCGACGACGACGAAGCGATCCGCGATGCACTGGGCTTCCTGCTCGACGTGCAGGGCATTGCGCATCAGAGCTGGACGGATGCCGAACACTTCCTGCTCGACTACCGCGACAGCATGCGCGGCTGCGTGCTGCTTGATGTGCGCATGAACGGCATGACAGGGCAGGAGTGCCACGACCTTCTGCTGCAGCGTGGCTGCACGATGCCGGTGATTTTCCTCACCGGTCACGGTGACGTGCCGATGGCTGTAGAAGCCCTGCGCGCAGGCGCCAGCCACTTCATCGAGAAACCGCCGCAGGAAGCACAACTGCTCGCCGCCGTGCGCGAAGCCCTGCAGCGCGACGCCGCGCAACAGCGCCTGATTGACGGCCAGCGCGCCATGCAGTCGCGCATCGACCAGCTGAGCCCGCGCGAGCGCGAAGTGATGCAGTTGATCCTCGATGGCCGCCTCAACAAGCAGATCGCCGACGAGCTGGATATCAGCATGCGCACCGTCGAAGTTCACCGTGCCAACATCTTCGACAAGATGGGCGTGCGCTCGGCCGTCGAGCTCGCCGGCATGCTGGCACGCGCACTGCCGGCCTGAGCAGTACAGCCGGCTTGCCGGACAAGGTCGCTACCACTTAGGATGTAGGTCAACCGTCCGGTAGCAGGAGCCACGATGTCCGCGCAGCACCCCATCATCGCTGTCACTGGCTCCTCCGGCTCCGGCACCTCGACGGTCGGAAAATCCTTCGACTGGATTTTCCGCCGCGAGAAGCTCAAAGCGGCCAAGGTTGAAGGCGACGCCTTCCATCGTTACGACCGTGCCGAAATGCGCCGCTTCATCGACGACGCTGAACGTGCGGGGCGCCGCGGCCCCAGCCATTTCGGGCTGGAGGCCAACCACATGGACCGCCTCGAAGCCCTGTTCGCCGGTTACGGCCAGCACGGCACCGGCGCCCGGCGACGCTATCTGCACGACGAAGCCGATGCGCAGAAGGCAGGCTTACCCCCCGGCAGCTTCACGCCTTGGGAGCCACTGCCCGAAGACACCGACCTGTTGTTCTACGAAGGCCTGCACGGTGGCGTGGTGGTGGATGGGATCGACATCGCGCGCCATGTGGATCTGCTGGTGGGTGTAGTGCCCATCATCAACCTCGAATGGATACAGAAGCTGCATCGCGATACGAATGTGCGCGGCTACTCGACGGAAGCCGTACAGGACACCATCCTGCGGCGCATGGATGACTATGTGAAAGTCATCGTGCCGCAGTTCTCGCGAACCCACATCAACTTCCAGCGCGTCCCAGTGGTGGACACATCCAATCCGTTCATCGCACGTGAAGTACCCAGCGCTGACGAGACCATGGTGGTGATCCGATTCCGCGATCCGCGCGGCGTAGATTTCCCGTACCTGCTCAACATGCTGCACGGCTCATTCATGAGTCGCATCAACACGCTGGTAGTTCCCGGCGGAAAACTGGATATCGCGCTACAACTGATCATGACGCCGCACATCCTGCGGCTGACCGGACGCGACTAGAACAAACACAAGGGGCAAACCAAGCCCCGTACCAGGAGGCAACCTTGCAGACGGATTCGTCAGCGGCAGCGCCATCCATCCCGGGCGCCGACCCGGGAGTCATCTTCGTGACGCGCCTCTGGCGCTTCATCCTCTTTGTCGTGGTGCCCGTGACCATCATGGTCTGGCTCTACGCACCGCCCGCATGGCCGCAGCTGTTCGTCCTGCCGGCGCTGGTTGCGACCTCGCTCGGCATGCGCGAAGCCTTGCGTC
The DNA here is from genome assembly GCF_039544165.1 of Viridibacterium curvum. Classification (NCBI taxonomy): domain Bacteria; kingdom Pseudomonadati; phylum Pseudomonadota; class Betaproteobacteria; order Rhodocyclales; family Rhodocyclaceae; genus Viridibacterium; species Viridibacterium curvum. The sequence continues at coordinate 1,127,078 of NZ_BAABLD010000008.1, read as the reverse complement.
GCAACCGCTTGCGACTGTCTGTAGGCCTGCTGCAATGGGGCATGCTGGCAACCCTGACCATGCAGTGCTGCCTCGTCAACGGCATACGCACGCCAACCGTCATGGGTTACCCGGTCCTGCTGTCCCTGTCAGGCTGGCTGCTGGACCGGCGCTCGACGATACGCGCCCTGCTGGCAACGCTGGTCATTCTCACCGTGCTGGCCGCGCTCGATGGCACCTTCTGGACCGAGCAGGTGCCACGCCTCGCCGTGCATTACTGGGTGACAGTGGCGCTGATCTGCTGCGTGACGGCCATGCTGACCCTGCACATCTCCGAAAGCCAGCAACAGACGCAGACCATCATCCGCGACAACCGCGATGCCATGGCGCGCCAGATCCGCGACCTGCAACGCACGCGAGACCGGCTGGCCACGCTGTCGAACGTCAATCCCGTACCGGTCAGTGTCACGCTTGTGAGTGACGGCACCTACCTCGAAGCCAACCCCGCCTGGCTACGCCTGTCCGGCTGGTCTCGCGAAGAAATGGTCGGCAGGCGCTCCACCGATCTCAACATCTGGCGATCCCAGGAAGAGCGCGACACCTTTGCCAACCTGATGCGCGCACAAGGCTACGTCAGTAGTCTGCCCGCGACGTTCCGCATGCGTGACGGGCAGGAACGGCACTTCCTGCTGAGCGCCGAACTGGTCGACTACGACGAACAGAAAGCCATCTTCTCTGCTTTCGTCGATGTCACCGTGCTGCGCCACACCGAAGAGGCTCTGGCCACCCTCAACCACGAACTGGAGCAGCGCGTCAGAGAGCGCACGGCCAGCCTCACGCAAGCCATGGACATCCTGCGCCGTGCGCAGGACGAGCTCGTGCAGTCCGACAAGCTGGCTTCGCTGGGCTCGGTAGTCGCCGGCGTGGCGCACGAGCTCAACACGCCGATCGGCAACTCGGTGCTGATCACCTCGACGCTGGCGCAGGGCCTGCGCAGCGTACGCGAGGCCTTCGAACAGGATGCCCTGCGCAAATCAGCCCTCGCCAGTCACCTCGAAGAATCCGCGCGTGCCGTATCCCTGCTGGAGAGCTCACTGAGTCGGGCCAGTCACATGGTGGCGAGCTTCAAGCAGGTTGCCATCGATCAGAGCTCGGAACGCCGCCGCAGCTTCAACCTGCATGAGCTGGTGCGCGACATCTGCGAAACCCTGCGCCCCGGCATGCGCCATCAGGCCTGGCGGCTCGAAGCCGACCTCGTCGAAGGCCTGCAACTCGACAGCTACCCCGGACCGCTGGGGCAGGTCATCAGCAACCTCGTGCAGAACGCTTTCTTCCATGGCCTGCAGGAGAACGCGCCGGGCATGGTGCGCATCAGGATGTGGCGCGACGACGCGGAGCACGTCTCGCTGAGCGTTGAAGACAACGGGCGCGGCATCGACCCCGCCGTGATCGGCCGCATCTTCGACCCCTTCTTCACGACCCGGCTGGGCCAGGGCGGCTCCGGCCTTGGTCTTTCCATCGTTTACAGACTGGTGACCACCGTGCTGGGTGGTCGCATCCAGGTCGAATCCCGCCTCGGCGAAGGCACGTGCTTCACGGTCAGCCTGCCGATCACGGCGCCCTGAGCCGGAGCCCGGCGCCAGCCTTGCGACAGGTCAACGCCGGGCTGGCGGCGCGTGCTAGGGTAAACACTTAGTCAGGCTGATCTGGGCGCAGGCGAGCTCCACAAATTTGCATCTTGCAGATTTCGCAATGCAGCACGCGCGCCCAATGGCCCGGAAATTCGCGGATAATTGCGGGTTCTCAGCCCATCCGGGCCGCCATCCCCCGCAGGCTCCGCGCCGTCACAGCAATGCAGAAGACCCATACCCCGATCGCCTTCAATCCCGTTACCGGCGCCATCCGTGCGCTGGCGATGGATGCCGTCCAGCAAGCCAATTCCGGCCACCCCGGCATGCCCATGGGCATGGCCGAAATCGCCGAAGTCGTGTGGCGCCACAACCTGCGCCACAACCCGGCCAACCCGGCCTGGGCCAATCGCGACCGCTTCGTGGTGTCGAACGGCCACGGTTCCATGCTGCATTACGCCCTGCTGCACCTGACGGGCTATGACCTGCCGATCGACGAACTGAAGAAATTCCGCCAGCTGGGCTCGCTGACCCCGGGGCACCCCGAAGTGCACCACACGCCGGGCGTCGAGACCACCACCGGCCCGCTGGGTCAGGGCATCACCAATGCTGTCGGTTTCGCGCTGGCCGAGAAGATGCTGGCCGCCAACTTCAACCGTCCCGGCCACACCATCGTCGATCACCACACCTACGTCTTCCTCGGTGACGGCTGCCTGATGGAAGGCATCAGCCACGAAGCCGCTTCGCTGGCCGGTACCTGGGGCTTGGGCAAGCTGATCGCCTACTACGACGACAACGGTATCTCCATCGACGGTGAAGTCGAAGGCTGGTTCACCGACGATACGCGTAAGCGTTTTGAGTCTTATGGCTGGCAAGTCATCGGCCAGATCGACGGCCACGATGCTGCCGCACTCGCCAAGGCCACGGCTGAAGCAAAGGCCGACACGCAGCGCCCGACCCTGATCATCTGCCGCACCACCATCGGCGCCGGTTCGCCGAACAAGGCGGGCACGGCGGATTCGCACGGTGCGCCGCTGGGCGCTGCCGAGATCGCGCTGGTACGCGAAGCCATCGGCTGGTCGCACGCGCCCTTCGAAATCCCCGCCGAGGTGTACGCCGCCTGGGACGCCAAGGCCGCTGGCGCCAAGGCTGAAGCCGAGTGGAACGAGCGCTTCGCCGCCTACGCCGCCGCCTTCCCTGAACTGGCCGCCGAGTTCAAGCGTCGCCTCGCGGGCGAGCTGCCAGCCGGCTTCAAGGCTGCTGCCGACGCGCTGATCGAAAAGGTGCAGGCCAAGGCCGAGACCATCGCCACGCGCAAGGCCTCGTTCAACGCCCTCGAAGCGCTGGGCCCCGTGATCCCCGAACTGCTGGGCGGCTCGGCCGACCTGGCGGGTTCCAACCTGACCATCTGGTCGGGCAGCAAGGAACTCCCACCGGGCTCGAACGCTGATGCGGCCGGTGTGAATTACGTGAATTACGGCGTGCGCGAATTCGCCGAAGTGGCGATTGCCAACGGCATTGCGCTCCACGGCGGCTACATCCCCTACACCGCCACCTTCCTCGTCTTCTCGGACTACTGCCGCAGCGCCATTCGCATGGCCGCGCTGATGAAGATCCGTCAGGTCATGGTGTTCACGCACGACTCCATCGGCGTCGGCGAAGACGGCCCGACGCACCAGCCGGTCGAGCACACCGCCTCGCTGCGCCTGATTCCCAACCTCAATGTCTGGCGTCCGGCCGACACGACCGAGACCGCCGTCGCGTGGATCCACGGCATCGAGAACGCCGACGGCCCCACGCTGCTGGCCCTGACGCGCCAGAACCTGCCTTTCACCGCACGCTCGGCGCAACAGATCGCCGACATCCGCAAGGGCGGCTACGTGCTGAGCGATGCCGCGGACGCCAAGGCTGTCCTGATCGCCACCGGCTCCGAAGTCGGCGTAGCGCTGGGCGCGCAGAAGCTGCTCGCCGAGAAGGGTGTGGCAGTGCGCGTGGTGTCGATGCCCTGCAACCGTCTGTTCGACGCGCAGGACAAGGCTTACCGCGACGCCGTGCTCGGCAAGGGGCTGCCCCGCGTGGCCATCGAAGCAGGCGTGTCGGACGGCTGGTACAAGTACGTCGGTCTCGATGGCGCCGTCATCGGACTGGACCGTTTCGGCGAGTCCGCACCCGGCGGCACGCTGTTCAAGCATTTCGGCTTCACCCCCGAGCGCGTGACGGAAACCGTCATGTCCTTGCTGTAATAAACTACGTGGTTCGTCGGGCGCCCCCTATGCCCGGCAGCGATAGCGAGAAACTGGAGAACATCAAATGACGATCAAGGTAGGTATCAACGGTTTTGGCCGCATCGGCCGCATGGTCTTCCGCGCAGCGGTGCAGAACTTCAAGGACATCGAGATCGTGGGTATCAACGACCTGCTCGAACCCGACTACCTCGCCTACATGCTCAAGCACGACTCCGTGCATGGCCACTTCAAGGGCGAAGTCGCCGTCGATGGCAACACCCTGATCGTCAATGGCAAGAAGATCCGCCTCTCCGCCGTCAAGAACCCCGCTGAACTGAAGTGGGACGAAGTCGGCGCTGACGTGGTCGTCGAATCGACCGGTCTGTTCCTCGACAACGCCACCGCCTCGGCTCACCTGACCGCCGGCGCAAAGAAGGTCGTGCTGTCCGCCCCGTCGAAGGACGACACCCCGATGTTCGTGTATGGCGTGAACCACGACAAGTACGCCGGCGAAGCGATCATCTCCAACGCTTCCTGCACCACCAACTGTCTGGCCCCGATCGCCAAGGTGCTCAACGACAACTTCGGCATCAAGCGCGGCCTGATGACCACGGTGCACGCTGCCACCGCCACGCAGAAGACTGTTGATGGCCCGTCGAACAAGGACTGGCGCGGTGGCCGCGGCATTCTCGAAAACATCATCCCGTCCAGCACGGGCGCAGCCAAGGCCGTTGGCAAGGTCATCCCCGAGCTGAACAAGAAGCTCACCGGCATGTCCTTCCGCGTGCCGACCTCTGACGTTTCGGTGGTCGACCTGACTGTCGAGCTGAACAAGGACGCGAGCTACGAAGAAATCTGCGCCGCCATGAAGGCTGCGTCGGAAGGCCCGATGAAGGGCGTGCTCGGCTACACCACCGAGAAGGTCGTCTCGACCGACTTCCGTGGCGAAGCCCGCACCTCGGTGTTCGACGCCGACGCCGGCATCGCACTGGATTCGACCTTCGTGAAGATCGTCTCCTGGTACGACAACGAATGGGGCTACTCCAACAAGGTGCTGGAGATGGTCCAGGTGGTCGCCAGCAAGTAAGACCCCTGAAAGACAGCGCAAGCATGCTTGCGCTGTCTTTCTTTCTGCCCTTGCCTTCCTCCTCCATGCCCCGTTTCCTCTCTTTCTGCCTCCCCGCCTTGCTGGCGGCCGCACTGGCGGCCTGCGCCTCGAAAGGTGACGCCCCGGCCGAAGCAGCCCCTGCACCGGCTACCGCATCCAGCAGCACCGCCTCGACCCGCACCGCCGCGAGCAGCGCCTCGCCCGGCAAGGCAGCGTCGAGCAGCAGCTCCAGCGCGCGCAGTGCGCCCGGAGGCGTACCGCCCGGCATGAATGCGCAGGGCGAGGTTGTCGATTCAAGCAAGGTGGAATCGGGCTACGGCACCAAGGTGAAGGTCGGCGAGGTCGAAGGCGAGATCACTGGCAAACCGGCAAAGACCAGCAAGTTCACGCGCCTCAAGATCGGCATGACGATGAACGAGGTGACCAAGGCCATTGGCCAACCCTCCGATCAGGGCACCTACATCACGGGCAAAGCCTTTGTGCCGTTCTACTTTGGCAGCGACCGCTATCGCTACGAGCTGGTCTACAAAGGTCAGGGGCGACTGATTTTTGCCGGTGAAGGCGGTTTCGGCTGGAGCTGGGGCAATGGCACCCTGATCTGGATCATCCACAACGCGAATGAAGCCGGCAAGCGCTGAGACTTGCAGGAAAATCCAGACCATGAAATTCCGCCAGCTCAGCGAACAGGACCTCCGCGGCAAGCGTGTGTTCATCCGCGCCGACCTGAATGTGCCGCTCACCGAACGCGGCACGATCAGCAGCGATGCGCGTATCAAGAGCGCACTCGCCGCCATCCGCATGGCACTCGACGGCGGTGCGGCCGTGATGGTTACCTCGCATCTTGGCCGTCCCAAAGAGGGCGACCCCTCGCCCGAAGACTCGCTGGCCCCGGTTGCTGCGCGGATGAGCGAACTGCTCGGCCTGAGCGTGCGCCTCGCGACCAACTGGATCGATGGTGGCTTCGAGATCAAACCCGGCGAAGTCGTGCTGCTCGAAAACTGCCGCCTCAACCGTGGCGAGAGCGCCAACAGCGAAGCGCTTGCCGCACGCATCGCTCGCCTGTGCGATGTCTATGTGTATGACGCCTTCTCGACCGCACACCGCAACGAAGCCACCATCCACGCGCTGGCTCTGGCCGCGCCCGCAGCGTGCGCCGGCCCGACCATGGCGGCCGAGATGCAGGCCTTCAACCGCGCACTGGTGGAAGCCGACCGCCCGCTGACCGCCATCGTCGGCGGCGCCAAGGTGTCCACCAAACTGGCCATCCTCAACAACCTCGCCGACAACGTCGACCAGCTCATCGTCGGTGGCGGTATCGCCAATACCTTCCTGCTTGCCGCCGGTTTCCCGGTCGGCAAATCGCTGGTCGAGACGGAAATGGTCGAGGATGTCAAACGCATCATCATCCGCATCGCCACGCGCGGTGCGACCGTGCCTATCCCGACTGACGTGGTGGTCGCCAAATCCTTCTTCGCCTCAGCCGAAGCCGCCGTCAAATCCGTGCGCGACGTGCAGCCCGACGAGATGATCCTCGACATCGGTCCCGCGACTGCCGCGCGCTATGCCGCCCTGCTTGGTCAGGCTCGCAGCATCATCTGGAACGGCCCGCTGGGCGTTTTCGAGTTCGAAACTTTCGCCCACGGTACACGCACAGTCGGCGAAGCCATCGCAGCGGCCCCGGCCTATTCGCTGGCCGGCGGCGACGACACCATCGCAGCGATCTCCCGTTTCGGTCTCGGAGATCGCATCGACCACATTTCCCACGCTGGCGGCGCTTTCCTGGAGTTCCTGGGCGGCAAGAGCCTGCCTGCCATCGACGCGCTCACGCGGCGCGCCGAAATCTGACGCTAAGATTCGCCACCTGAAATCCATCCCATGAAAAAGCCGACCGCGGCAAAAGCCGGAGCCAGACGCAAGATCACGAGCCCCGACACCTCTCCCTCTCTCCCTGCCAACATTACTTCCTATGAAGGGGTAAGCATGCAACGCCATACCAAGATCGTCGCCACCCTCGGCCCGGCATCCAACGACGCCGAAGTGCTCGAACGCCTCATCCGCGCCGGGGTCGACGTCGTGCGCCTGAACTTCTCGCACGGCAAGGCCGAAGACCACATCAACCGCGCCAACATCGTGCGCGAGGCTGCCCGTCGCGTTGGCAAGCCGGTCGCCATTCTCGCCGACCTGCAGGGTCCGAAGATCCGCGTCGGCAAGTTCGCCAACGGCAAGACCTTCCTCGACAAAGGCCAGAAATTCATCCTCGACGCAGCCTGCGAGCTGGGTAACGACGAGCGCGTGGGCCTCGACTACAAGGACCTGCCGAACGACGTGAAGGTCGGCACCATCCTGCTGCTCAACGACGGCGCCATCGTGCTGGAAGTCGAGAAAGTCATCGGCACCGAGATCCACACCGTCGTGCACTACGGCGGCGAGCTGTCGAACAACAAAGGCATCAACCAGAAGGGCGGCGGCCTCACCGCCCCGGCGCTGACTGCCAAGGACATGGAGGACCTCAAGACGGCTGCCCAGATCGGCATCGAGTACGTCGCCGTCTCCTTCCCCAAGAACGCCGCCGACATGTACATGGCGCGTACCCTGCTCAAAGCCGCCGGCAGTAACGCGCTGACGATTGCCAAGATCGAGCGCACCGAAGCCGTCGAACCGAACACCCTGCGCGAGATTCTCGAAGCCTCGGACGGCGTGATGGTCGCCCGCGGCGACCTGGCGGTGGAAGTCGGCGAAGCTGCCGTGCCGGCTCTGCAGAAAAAGATGATCAAGCTGGCACGCGAGATGAACAAACTCGCCATCACCGCGACCCAGATGATGGAGTCGATGATCACCAGCCCCGTGCCGACGCGCGCCGAAGTGTCGGACGTCGCCAACGCCGTGCTGGACGGCACCGACGCCGTGATGCTGTCGGCCGAGACCGCCGCCGGCAAATACCCGGTCGAAGTCGTCGAGACCATGGCGCGCATCTGTGAGGAAGCCGAGAAGTCCTACCCCAATACCTTGGACCAGGACTTCCTCAACCGCACCTTCACGCGCATCGACCAGTCCATCGCCATGGCCGCCCTGTTCTCGGCCCACCATCTCGGCGCCAAGGCCATCGTGGCCCTCACCGAGTCCGGTTCGACCGCCTTGTGGATCAGCCGCCTGCGTTCAGGCATCCCCATCTACGCGCTGACCTCGCAACAGGACACCATCGGCAAGCTCGCGATGTTCCGCGAAGTCTTCCCCATCATCATGCCGCGCATCACGGATAGCCGCGACCACCTGCTGCAAGAGGCCGAACTGACCCTGCTCAAGCACAAGCTGGTGCAGCCGGGCGACATCGTCGTCATCACTGTCGGCGAGCCCCTGGGCCAGTCCGGTGGCACGAATAGCCTCAAGATCGTGCGCATCGGCGGCTGACAGTCGTTACGCTCAATGAAAAAGCCCGCACCTCTTTGTGCGGGCTTTTTTCTTGTGACTCGCGGCGCTGGCAGCGTGGCAGATTGCACGCCCCTGCCCACCGGTAGGTAGCAATATCAATGCCTTGGCAACACGCCCCGCGATACAATCCGGGGTCAAAGAATTCCATCCAATCCCAGCAAACCCCAACGTCTTACGGAGAACCCCATGGCCCTCGTTTCCATGCGCCAGCTGCTCGACCACGCTGCAGAAAACAGCTACGGCCTGCCCGCCTTCAACGTCAACAACCTCGAACAGGTCACGGCCATCATGGAAGCGGCCGCCGAGCTCGACAGCCCGGTGATCATGCAGGCATCGGCTGGCGCGCGTAAGTACGCGGGAGAAGCCTTCCTGCGTCACCTCATCTCCGCCGCCGTCGAGGCCTATCCGAACATCCCCATCGTCATGCACCAGGACCACGGCCAGAGCCCTGCCGTCTGCATGGCCGCGATCAAGAGTGGTTTTTCCTCGGTGATGATGGATGGCTCGCTGATGGAAGACGGCAAGACGCCTTCCTCCTACGAATACAACGTTGCTGTCAGCAGCGAAGTCGTCAAGTTCTCGCACAGCATCGGCGTCACAGTCGAAGCCGAACTCGGCTGCCTCGGCTCGCTGGAAACCGGCATGGCTGGTGAAGAAGACGGTATCGGCGCCGAAGGCAAACTCGATCACAGCGCCATGCTGACTGACCCCGAGCAGGCCGCCGACTTCGTCAAGCGCACGCAATGCGACGCGCTGGCCATCGCCATCGGCACCAGCCACGGCGCCTACAAGTTCACGCGCAAGCCCACGGGCGACATTCTCGCCATCGATCTCATCAAGAAGATCCACGAGCGCCTGCCCAACACCCACCTCGTCATGCACGGCTCAAGCAGCGTGCCGCAAGACCTGCTCGCCATCATTCGCGAGTACGGCGGCGACATCGGCGAAACCTATGGCGTACCCGTCGAAGAAATCGTGCAAGGCATCAAGTACGGCGTGCGCAAGGTCAACATCGACACTGACATCCGCCTTGCCATGACCGCTGCGATCCGCAAGTACATGGCCGAAAACCCCAGCAAGTTCGACCCGCGCGACTACCTCAAGCCCGCGCGCGAAGCCGCCAAGCTCATCGTCAAGGCGCGCTTCGAAGCCTTCGGCTGCGCCGGCCAGGCCAGCAAGATCAAGCCCGTGCCGCTGGAAAAGATTGCCGCGAAGTACAAGAGCGGCGAGCTGGCGCAGAAGGTCAACTGAGCCGTACCGCCCCGCATGAAAGCCCCGCTCAGGCGGGGCTTTCATTTTGGCGCGGCGCCAGACCATCGGCGCGTGTTCTGCCATGTTCCGCTGCAGCCCAAATGCATTCAGGAACGAGGCATGAAAGAGGAAACATCGCACTTTGGAGCGTTTGGCAACAGCAAAATCCGTTGCAGCCTGCCCCGCTTCAACCGCGCCGATCGCTCAACGTAGGGCTGCGCAACCTGCTGGCGGGTACGAATCGGATGACTCCGTTTCCGCCATGCTTCGCCCCCGGGCGTGCGAAGGCTGCATGCACTAGGCTTGGTCCACGGAACTCACTCAGGAGAACATCATGTTGACAGGCAGGAATGCAATCGTGACCGGCTCGACCAGTGGCATCGGGCTGGGCATGGCGGAGGCGCTAGCGGCGCAGGGCGCCAATCTGGTCATCAACGGCTTCGGCGATTCGGGTGAGATTGAAGCCCTGCGCACACGTCTTGCCAGTCAGCATGACGTGAAGGTGGTGTTCAGCCCTGCCGACATGCGCAAACCCGACGACATTGCCGCCATGATCGCGCTGGCGGACAGCGAACTCGGCGGCGTAGACATCCTCGTCAACAACGCCGGCATCCAGCACGTGTCACCCGTCGAAGACTTTCCGGTCGAAAAGTGGAACGACATCATCGCCATCAACCTGACTTCGGCCTTCCACACCACGCGACTTGTCGTACCCCAGCTCAAGCAGAAAGGCTGGGGGCGCATCATCAACCTCGCCTCCGCCCACGCGCTGGTGGCCTCGCCCTTCAAAAGTGCCTACGTCGCCGCCAAGCACGGCATTGCGGGCTTCACCAAGACCATCGCGCTGGAGCTCGCCGAAGTGGGGACAACGGTCAATGCCATCTGCCCCGGATACGTGCAGACGCCGCTGGTGGAAAAGCAGATTCCCGACACCATGAAGGCTCGCAACATGACGCGCGAACAGGTGATCCGCGACGTGCTGCTGCACGCTCAGCCCACCAAACGCTTCGTCACGGTGGAAGAGATCGGGGCGCTGGCGGTGTTCCTTTGCAGCCCCGGCGGTGCATCCATGACCGGAGCGATCCTGCAGATGGACGGGGGCTGGGCGGCGCAGTAAGGCATCCCCAGGGCAGGAACGCACGCCGGGCGCTGGCGGGGTAAAATCACTGCAGCCAGCTTTACCACTTTCAGGATTGTTACCCCATGGCCCGCACCGTTCAATGCATCAAACTCGGCACTGAAGCCGAGGGTCTCGACTTCCCCCCCGTGCCCGGCGAACTGGGCAAGAAGATCTTCGAAAATGTCTCGAAAGAGGCCTGGGCCGGCTGGATCAAGCACCAGACCATGCTGATCAACGAAAATCGTCTCAACATGATGGATCCCAAGGCGCGCAAGTACCTGATGGAACAGATGGATCGTCACTTCTTCGGCGCGGGGGCTGACGCGGCGCAAGGCTACGTGCCGCCCGCCAATTGACGCGTCGCAAGCGTTAGAATTGCCGGCAGGCCGTCCGCGTGACGGCCTCTTCATTTTTCCGGAGTCCCCCATGAGCAAGCCCCTTTTCGAATCGACCATCACCAGCCTGCAACTGCTCGGGCGCGGCAAGGTGCGCGATATCTATGCGATCGACGCGGAAAAGCTGCTCATCGTCACCTCAGACCGCCTCTCGGCCTTCGACGTGATCCTGCCCAACCCCATCCCGCGCAAGGGTGAGGTGCTCACGCAGACCGCCCTGTTCTGGTTCGACAAGCTCGCTCACGTGCTGCCGAACCAGCTCACCGGCATCGCGCCTGAAGACGTGGTGTCGGCCAGCGAGCGCGACCAGGTCGCCGGTCGTGCGCTGGTCGTCAAACGCCTCAAGCCCCTGCCCGTCGAAGCCGTCGTGCGCGGTTACATCATCGGCGGTGGCTGGAAGGACTACCTCGCCACCGGCAAGGTCTGCGGCCACACCCTGCCAGCCGGCCTCAAGCAGGCCGCCAAGCTCGAACAGCCGCTTTTCACGCCCTCGACCAAGGCCGAGATGGGCACCCACGACGAGAACATCGACTTCGCGCAATGCGCCGCCCTGCTTGGTGACGCACGTGCGAAGGAGGTCAGCGACGCCGCCATCCGTCTGTACTCTGAGGCGCGCGACTACGCCGCCACGCGCGGCATCATCATTGCCGACACCAAGTTCGAGTTCGGTCTCGACGCTGCCGGCACCCTGCACATCATCGACGAAGCCCTGACGCCAGACTCATCGCGCTTCTGGCCCGCTGACAGCTACGCCGAAGGCATCTCGCCGCCGTCCTACGACAAGCAGTACGTGCGCGACTACCTTGAGACCCTGGACTGGAACAAGACCGCCCCCGGCCCCGTCCTGCCCGAAGAAGTCGTCGCACGCACCAGCGCCAAGTACGTCGAGGCCTATGAGCGCCTGACCGGCAAGGCTCTCTGAGACAAGACCCGCCATGCCCAGGCACATAGCAGCATTCCTCCTCGCTGGCCTGAGTCTGGGTGGATGTGCCACAAAGCCTCCGCCTGTTATTGAGGGACGCTTCTTCCAGCACAGCTCCACCGATGGACTGATCAGAACCGAGATAGTCTTTCCGCACGTAGGCGGCTGCCGCTATCTGGCCAACGAAATCGCCAGCAACTTTTACAGCGGTACGATCCGCTGCAATGCAACGAGCGCGAGCCTTCCCTACGTCACGAGTCTGACTGCGCCCTACGTCAGCAGCACGGATCGACGCGCGCCAATCCTTGAAGCGTCCTACCTGGAGCGCAAGGATTGCGAGAAAACCACTGCGGAAGAAAACCGCCGTTACCCTTCGCGCCGCGTGCAATGCCTTGCGCGTAAAGACCTTCCCGCAGACACACAATCAGCTCCTTCCCCCAGCGGCTTGTGACGGCTTTATAGCGCCAACTGACTGGCCGCCTTAAAGTCAGCGCTCCAAACTGCCGAAAGTTTCTGATGGGCAGCCGTTCCCGGCTGCCATATCATTGAAAACGAAACCGACAAAAGCCGGGAGCAGAGTTTGGACAGCCCGTGGATCCTTGAATCCGTCAACGCGAACGGTACGCGTACCGAGCACGCTGTCTCACACTGGCCGTTCCGCGTCGGGCGTGATGCCGACAACGACCTGACCGTCGCCTCACCCAGCCTCAGCCGGCACCACGCCACACTGACGGGTGACATCAGCGGGCAGCTGCGCATCACCGACCTCAACAGCACCAACGGCAGCTTCGTCAATCGCACACGTGTCGAAGGCTCCTGTCTGCTCAAGGATGGCGATATCGTGCACTTTGGCACTGCCGAATTCCGCCTGCGCCACCGCACGGCGCAGATCGCCGCAAAGCAGGTGGCCTCCGAACAGCGCACGATGCTGATCCCCATGGACACCGCGCTTTCCGAGCACTTCATCCCCAACGAAACCGAGTTCCTGCAACTGCTCGATGGCCACGGCATGTCCGGCGCCGCGCAGCCCATCGTGCTCGCCGACGGCTACGAAGTCTTCGCATACGAGCTGCTGGGTCGCGCCAATCATCCGCTGTTGCCAGCCTCACCGCTTCGCCTGTTCGAACTGGCCGGCGCCTTGGGACGCGAAACCGAGCTCAGTGCAGCGTTCCGCAAGTTCGGCATCGCCCGCGCTTCGGCCCGCCTGCCCGGCCTGCCCCTGTTCGCCAACACGCACCCCAAGGAAACCTTCAGCAAGGCCTTCTTCGACTCACTGATCAAGCTGCGCCAGGAGCTGCCCGACCTCGACCTGATCATCGAGATCCACGAAACTGCCGTCACAGTGCCCGAACATCTGCGCGAGCTGACGGCACGTCTGCTCGATATCGGCGTGCGCTTCGCCTACGACGATTTCGGCGCCGGGCAGGCCCGTCTGGTCGAGCTCAGCGAGGCCCCGGCCCACTTCGTCAAGTTCGACATGGGCCTGATCCACGACATCGACTGCGCCAGCGAGCGCAAGCGGCGGGTCGTCGGTGACCTTGTCAAACTGGTGCTGGACCTGGGCTCGGCCCCGCTCGCCGAAGGCGTGGAACGCGAAGAGGAAGCCGCCGCCTGCCGCGACCTGGGCTTCCAGCTGATCCAGGGTTACCACACGGGCAAGCCCGTCGCCATCGACAAGCTGTAGGCGTAAGCTCTGCGGGCCAATGGCCTACGGAGCTTCCATCATGTCGCACAGCCTGCGCTGCCTCGTCTGCAGCATCACCCTCTGCCTCGCCAGCACCGCCTGGGCTGCCGGCAGCAATGAGCCCCCCGCCAACTCGACCGATGTGTCGAAAACCGAATTCGCTGCGGGCCGCGCCGCCATCGAGCGCAAGGACTGGGCGAATGCGATCAGCATCTTCAACGGCATCGTGACGCGCGAACCGCGCAATGCCGACGCCTGGAACTGGCTGGGCTACAGCTATAGGCGCAATCGCAAGCTGGACGAAGCCTTCAAGGCCTATGGCACGGCATTGAAGATCAACCCCGCCCACCTCGGTGCGCATGAGTACGTCGGTGAAGCCTGGCTGATGGCCGGCAAACCCGACAAGGCGCGCGAACACCTCGAAGCGCTGGCCTCACTGTGCAAGTCGCGCTGCGAGGAACATGCGACGCTCAAGAAGTCGATTGCCGATTGGCAAGCGGGACGGCAGAACCGGTACTACTGAGAGATTGGTGCATAGGTTGGGCCGACGCAGAAAGCCCAACACTTCCAACGCCACACCTTGGGCTTCGCTTTGCTCAGCCCAAGCTACTCGCTGAGAGATCAGGCCGTCAGCATCGCCAGGGCCTGTGCACGCTGCACTCGGGCTTCGTCGAGCAGGCGATTGACCACGGCGCGGTCGACGTTCTTGAATGCCTCCTGACGCATCACGATCTGCTGCTCCAGCGACAGGATGCTGAAAGGGTTCGGTGTGCCGGCAGCACTGTTGGCGAGGTAGATCACGTCCGAGAGGCGGCTGGGCGGCCACTCACCGCTCGGATTTTCCTGCTCGTCCAGCGCATGCACGATGATCTCCGGGGTGCCGAAAGCGGCCAGCACCTGCTGGCCGACGCGCTGTTGCCAGTGCAGGATGAATTCGGACATCTCGTTCTGCTCTTCAAGCAGCTCCGGGTACGCATGCACGCGCGACAGCAGGTAGAACTGACCGATGTCATGCACCATGCCGGCAAGCAGGGCAGTGTCGGGCGAGACATCGTCGAGCTGCAAGGCAATGGCGTAAGACAGCGCCGCGACGTCCAGCGTATGCCGCCACAGCTGCTCAGCAAGCCGCCAGACCGGTGCGAACTCGGTGGCGGTCGCCATCTGGTCGCCGATGACGGCCAGTGCCATCACGCGGGCATTGCTCATGCCGATGCGCATCAGGGCACGATGCACATCGGTCACCTGGTGGCCATCAGGGTTGTAGAAAGCCGAATTGGCCATACGTAGCATCTTGACCGACAACACCGGCTCCAGCCCTATCGTGCGGGCAACGGTGGCGATGCTGGCATCGTCCTCGTCCAGCGCACGGCGAATCTTCACGGCAGCCTGCATGCTGGTCGGGAAGACCAGCTCGCCACTGGCCAGTTCGCGCTCCAGGTCCGCCGAGAACTGCGCGCGGCGATCGCTTGTCGTAGTCGTGGTTTCCATGTTTCACCCCTCAATGGCTATCGCTTCAATTGGTTGTTTTCGGCAGGCGGGCCGTGTAACTTCAGTCGACACTCCCATCAGACGACGTACGGAAGCAAAAACCCCGATGAGCACCCCCAATCCCCTGCTGCAAACCCATGGCCTGCCGCTGTTCGACGCGGTTTCCCCGGAACATGTCGCCCCCGCCGTCCAGCAGCTGCTGGCCGAAAACCGCGCCCTCGTGGCCAAGCTGGAAAGCGGCACGGAAACGCCGGACTGGGACAGCTTCGTAGCCCCACTGGTCGATGCGGGCGAGCGTTTCTCAAGGGCCTGGGGGGTAGTGGGCCACTTGCACAGCGTGATGGACACGCCCGAATGGCGTGAGGCCTACAACGCCCAGCTGCCCGAGGTATCGCGCTACTACGCCGAGCTGGGCCAGAACCTCAAGCTGTTCTCGCGCTACAAGGCGCTGCGCGACAGCGCCGCCTACGACAGCCTCAGCCCCGTACGCCGTCGCATCATCGACAACGAAGTGCGCGATTTCCGCCTGTCTGGCGCCGAACTGGCTGACGACCAGAAACCGCGCTTCCAGGCCATTGCCGAAGAGCAGGCCAGCCTCGCAGCCAAATTCTCGGAAAACGTGCTCGACGCCACCAACGATTTCAGCTGGCTGGTGACCGACGCCGCGCAGGTCGCCGGCATCCCCGGCGACGCGCTGGCTGCGGCTAAAGCCGCAGCAGACAAGGCCGGCAAGCAGGGCTGGCTGTTTACGCTGCACATGCCGTCCTATCTGCCGGTGCTGCAATACGCTGACGACCGCAGTCTGCGCGAGACCCTTTACCGCGCCTACGCCACGCGGGCTTCGGAATTCGCCTCCGACGGCGTCAGCCCGACAACACACCCCGAGTGGGACAACGCGCCCAACATCGACCGCATCCTCGCCTTGCGCAACGAGGCTGCACAGATGCTTGGCTACCGCAACTACGCAGAAGTCTCGGTGGTCCCCAAAATGGCTGAGTCGCCCGAGCAGGTGCTGGACTTCCTGCGCGACCTCGGCCGTCGCGCCAAGCCCTTTGCCGAGCGCGACATGCGTGAGCTGCGCGACTTTGCGCTGAGTCTGGGTCTTGCCGACCTGCAGCCCTGGGATGCCGCCTGGGTGTCGGAAAAACTGCGTCAGGACCGCTACGCCTTCTCCGAGCACGAAGTAAAGCAGTACTTCCCCGAGCCCTTCGTGCTGCGCGGCCTGTTCGGCGTGATCGAGAATCTCTACGGCGTGAGCATCACGCCCGACGAAGCGCCCAAGTGGCATGAAGACGTGCGCTTCTTCCGTATCGAGCGTGAGGGCCAGCTGGTTGGGCAGTTCTACCTCGACCTCTACGCGCGCGAAAGCAAGCGCGGCGGCGCCTGGATGGATAGCGCCGTCACGCGCCGCCGCATCAGCTCGGGCTTGCAGACACCCGTCGCCTACCTCGTCTGCAACTTCCCCGGTCCGGTCGATGGCAAAGCCCCGACCTTCAGTCACGACGACGTCATCACCCTCTTCCACGAAGCCGGCCACGGCCTGCACCACCTGCTCACACAGGTCGAGGAGTATCCGGTGTCAGGTATCGCAGGCGTCGAGTGGGACGCCGTCGAACTGCCCAGCCAGTTCATGGAGAACTTCTGCTGGGAATGGGATGTGCTGCAAGGCATGACCTCGCATGCCGAAACGGGCGCAAAAATCCCGCGAGCCCTCTACGACAAGATGATCGCAGCGAAGAACTTCCAGAGCGGCATGCAGACCGTGCGCCAGCTGGAGTTCGCGCTGTTCGACATGCGCCTGCACCACGACTACCAGCCCGGTGGCGACAAGCGCATGCTTGACGTGCTGGCCGAAGTGCGTGCCGAAGTGTCGGTCATCATTCCGCCGGCCTGGCATCGCTTCCCCAACAGCTTCAGCCACATCTTCGCGGGTGGCTACAGCGCGGGCTACTACAGCTACAAGTGGGCCGAGGTGTTGTCGGCCGACGCCTTCGCCGCCTTCGAGGAAGCCGCACAGGCCAGCCGTGGCAGCGTCGTTGATCGCGCCACTGGCGAACGCTTCGCCAAGGAAGTGCTAGGCGTTGGTGGCTCGCGCAGTGCGCTGGAGTCGTTCAAAGCCTTCCGCGGCCGCGCGCCTCAAGTCGATGCGCTGCTGCGACATAGCGGGATGGTCACGGCCGAGGGTTGAGCGCTCCAGGACACGGCGGCCGGGTCAAGATCTGGAGGAAACGACCGTAAACCCCGACTGATACCTATCGCCGGGGGCCGCCATGCGCTTTCGCACAAGCATTCTGATCTTTGGGGCCTTTGCTGTCCTGGCCGCAGCTGTCGCTGGCGGTTCGGGCTTTTACGGAGTGCGGCTCCTGCGCGGTGAGCTCGAGAAAAGCCTTGGATCGTCGAGCATTCTGCGTAACCAGATGCAGGCCGACATGATGCACGACGCCCTGCGTGCCGACGCACTGAATGCCGTGCTGTCAGCACGCAATCGCGACGCGGAAGCGCTCAAATCCGTAGCAAGCGACCTCGAAGATCACATCAAGGACTTCAACGAGGCCATCTCGGCCATTGCGGCAGCACCGCTTCCCGCTGACATACGCAAGGTCCTTGATGACCTTGCCCCGGACTTGCGGGACTACCTCGCCAAGGCTCGCAGCATCGTCAAGACAGCGAGTCAATCTGATCGTCTGGCCGAGGCTGAACTCCCTGCATTCATTGCCGCTTTCGAGAAGCTGGAAACCTCGATGGCACAGGCTGGGGACCTGATTCAGGCACGTCAGGAGGCCGACGCCAACGAAGCGCGACAACACGCTGACAGTCTGGACGCCAGCATGGGCGTGCTGCTTTGCGTTGTCGTCATCGCGGTCGTCATTGCCATCATTTTTATCCAGCGCAGGCTGTTTGCCATGTTGGGTGGTGAGCCAGCCTATGCCGCCCGCGTCGCCAGTCGCATCGCACAAGGCCATCTGGACGATCAGATCGTCGAGACGGTGAAGGCGCCGGACAGTGTGCTGGCGACCATGAGACGCATGCAGCAATCCTTGCGTGAACGCCTGGAGGCCGAACGCACGATCGCCGCGGAGAACTTGCGCATCCGTAACGCGCTCGACAATGCCTCGACCAGCATGATGCTGATCAGCCCACAGGGCGACATTGCGTACTGCAACGAAGCTGCACGAAACCTCTTGTCGCAGACCCTCATGCGCGCGCAACAGGGCAGTTCGCCATCCCTGATAGGCCAGCCGCTGGCGGCCCTGATTCCCGATGCCTCGCTGCGCCAAAGCCTGCTTGATGCGCAAACGACGCGCAGTGCTGAGTGGCGCCCAGAAAATCTGGTGCTGAAATTGTCGGCAAGCCCGGTCATGGACGGACAGGGGCAACGTCTGGGGACCACGCTCGAGTGGCTGGACCGCAGCGCAGAGGCACGCAGCGAGGCCGAGTTCGACAGCGTGCTGTCGGCAACATTGCGCGGTGACTTCTCGCAGCGGCTGAATCTGGAAGGCAAGAGTGGATTCTTCCGCGACAACGCCGAGCGGCTCAACGCACTGCTCGACGCCGTGTCGAACGGTCTGCGCGATGTTGCGGGGGTGCTTTCCGCGATGTCACACGGCGATCTGACGCAAACCATCACGCGAGACTACGATGGCCTGCTGGGCGAACTGCGCAACGACACCAATTCCACCGTAGCCCGGTTGCGTGACTTGATCAGCGGGATTCAGGACGCCACGCACCTGGTTAGCCGGGCCGCCAGCGAAATCGCCAGCGGCAACAACAACCTCTCCGCACGCACGGAGGCACAGGCCGCCAGCCTTGAGCAGACCGCCTCGACCATCGAGGAGCTCAATGCCACGGTGAGTCGCAACGCCGAAAATGCGCATCAGGCCAGCACGCTTGCCAATGACAGCAATAGCGTCGCGCATCGGGGCGGCGCCATGGTTGCGCGCGTCGTCAACACCATGCATGCCATCCAGGGGGCCAGCCGCAAGATTGCCGACATCATCTCCATCATCGACAGCATTGCCTTCCAGACCAATATCCTCGCGCTTAACGCAGCTGTCGAGGCAGCACGCGCTGGCGAGCAGGGTCGCGGCTTCGCAGTGGTAGCGTCCGAGGTGCGTAATCTCGCGCAGCGCAGCGCCGCAGCGGCGCAAGAGATCAAGTCATTGATTGCCACCAGCGTGGGAGAGGTGGATGAAGGCGTGGGCCTTGTCAGCGACGCGGGCCAGACCATGACCGAGATCGTCAGCAGCTTCGAAAACGTCTCCAACCTGGTGGCGAACATTTCGTCCTCCAGCCGGGATCAGGCGCGCGGCATTCAGGAGATGGTCAGCACCATTGCTCGCCTCGATGAGACGACGCAGCAGAATGCCGCACTGGTCGAACAAGCCGCAGCAGCCGCGGCAAGCCTGTCCGAGCAAGCACGAGAGCTCGGCGAAACGGTGGCGACATTCCGTCTGCGGAGCTGACGCGGGTCCGTCAGTCCGCGACGGACAGCCCGCCTACCGACAGGCCTGCCGGCAGTGCTAGAGTGCGCTTGGAACGCCTTGTGCCCATCCTCTCGCCCGGCCTGATGGAGACTTCTGCATGAAAGCATTGCTTGCCCTTCTGACCTGCCTGATGGTCGCGCAGACTGCGGTAGCCCAGGTCTATCGCTGGGTCGACAAGGACGGCAAGGTTCACTACGGCGACCAGCCCCCACCCGAGCTCAAAAGCGAGAAACCCAACCTGCCGAGCAATTCCGTAGGTCAGCAGGAAGGCAGCTACGAGGCCAACAAGGCCGCGCAAGCCGCCCCCGTGACGCTCTACACTGCCCCTGACTGCAAGGACCTCTGCGACAAGGCACGCGCTCTGCTCAAGAAGCGCAAGGTACCGTTCAGCGAGAAGTCCGTCACCAGCAAGGAGCAACTGGCCCAGCTCGGCAAACTCACCGGCAGCAAGGAGCCGCAGGCTCCCTCCGTCACGATAGGCAGCAAGGCCATCGAAGGCTTCTCGGAAGGCGGCTGGAACGGCGCGCTCGACACCGCCGGGTACCCCAAGGCGCCCTGACCCGCGTTCAGTCAGTCTGCGCGCGCCTTACGGGAGACGGCCTGTCACGCTGTCCATCACCCACGCCGTGCGTACGCCGCAGTCCCCATCGACGACGCACTGACCGCGACCGAGCAGATGGTCCGTGATTTCCTGAATCAGCCCTTGGTGCACATGTGGTGGATTGGCGATGGTGAACGCCTGCTGCCCCTGCGCATTCTCCAGCAGCACCGGCGCATCGCTGAACATCGCGAATCGCAGCGTGCCTTGTGTGCCGCGCAGCACGACCTCATCAAGGTCCTCCGCGGCGGCAAAGCACCACTGCCCTACCCCCTGCAAGCCCGAAGCAAAGCGGAAGCTCGCGCTGACCGTGTCTTCGGCCGCGTAAAAGCCGCCCTGATTGCTGACCTGGCCTGAAGCCGCTGCAATCGGACCGAACAGAGCATCGAGAAAATCGAACAGATGCGGCGCCAGGTCCCAGAAATGTCCGCCACCGGAGAGTGCCGGATCAAGGCGCCAGACCTGCGCCGGGTCACGGTCCTGCGCTGACGGCGGGCGCAGCATCTGCACACTCACCAGCCGCACGGCGCCGATGGCCCCCGCATCCACCAGCGCCTTGATCTGCTGGTAGCGCGGCATGCAGCGCCGATAGTACGCAATGAACAAGGGTACGTTGGCCAGGCGGCAAGCGTCGGCCATGAAACGCGACTCGGCATGCGACAGGGCCATCGGCTTCTCGACCAGCACCGGCTTGCAGGCGGCGGCGCACTGCAGGACCAGGTCCTTGTGCGAGGACGGCGGCGTAGCGATGTAAACGGCATCGACATCCGGATCGGCGATCAGCTGCGCCGCGTCGTCGTACCAGCGCGGCACAGCGTGGCGTCGCGCATAGTCTTCCGCCAGCGCAGCGTTACGTCGCATCACCGCCACCAGCTGCGAACCCGCAGCCTTCTGGAATCCGGGGCCGCTCTTGACTTCGGTGACTTCACCGCAGCCGATGATGCCCCAGCGTATTGTTGACAGCACTTGAGGGTTCCCTTCAGGATCAATTCTCGAAGCGCATTGCTTCATGATAAGTGCGGGCAGGCGCTTGCTGCTTGCACATTCACACATTCTGTGACGGAGGCGGCGTCGTGATCACCATTCCTCACCCATCCCTGGCATTGAACTCCATCGATTTTGATCCAGCGTTCCACTACGCCCTGCAATATGAGGAGACGATTTATCTCTCACACTCTGTCCGTGCCATCGTCACGATCATTTTAGTCTGCGCCAACAACTCCGCAGACCGCCTGAACGTCGTCATCAACTCTCACGGTTTGCCTGGCGAAATCTACCTGGGCGAAGGGATCGTCGATTGCCAGTGGGCAGCGCTGGAACCCGAATTGATGAGACTCCGGGGGCGCATCAACACACTTTATCTGTGCTGCTGCAAGGTGGCCAGTGGGCCGGTCGGCGCTGCATTCTGTCAGCGGCTCGCCGACCTCATTGACGCCAATGTTATCGCTTCAGAAATGTATCAGCGATCGACAGGCTGGGATCACGAGTTCCTCAGCAACAGAACTCCGCGCGACATGATTGACGACTTCGAGGGCATGACCTGGCGTTTCAGGCCGAATTTGCCGAGAGTCCAGTTCAGCTTCGTCCCGGTGACCGTCTCGTATGAGGGGCGACTTGCGCCGATGACTTGCTCGGCTATCGCCGGCTCCTGACGCGCGCGAAAACCGCGCTCCGCTTGATTGCGGCACCCGCCGGGATGGCGATTTGTCTTCGTGGTCGACGGGCTCGTCACCGATTCAGCTGCGTCAGGGCGAAGCCAGAGGTGCCCTCAATACCCGTTCGGTCGGTGCCGCCAATCGGCTAAAATTGATGCATGAAACTCATCATTCTCGATCGCGACGGCGTCATCAACGAAGATTCCGCGCAGTTCATCAAGTCGCCGGAAGAGTGGCGTCCCATCCCCGGTAGTCTTGAGGCCATCGCCCGCCTTGATCAGGCCGGCTACCGCGTCGTGGTGGCGACCAACCAGAGCGGCGTTGGTCGCGGCCTGTTCGACATGGATACGCTCAATGCCATCAACGACAAGATGGTACGCGCCGTGGCGCAAGCCGGTGGTCGCATCGACGCGATCTTTTTCTGCCCGCACCCGGCCGACTCCACCTGCGATTGCCGCAAGCCCAAGCCCGGCATGTTCCTGCAGATCGCCGAACGCTTTGGTGTCGAGCTGACCGGCATGCCCACCGTGGGCGACAGCCTGCGCGACCTGCAGGCTGGCGTGGCCGTAGGCTGCACCCCCTACCTGGTGCTGAGCGGCAAGGGCACCAAGACCGCCGTGGACCCCGACCTCCCCGCCGGGACCAAGGTCTTTCCTGACCTCGCCCACGTCGTCGACCACCTGCTCGCACGCAAGCCCGCGATTCCCAACTGATTCTCTTGCCGCATGCTCAACCTGATCCGCTCCACCCTGTTCATGATCCTGCTGACCCCTTTCACCATCGTGTACGGGGTCTTCGCGATGTTCACCTTTCCGCTGCCAGCCCATACTCGCTACAGGATCATCACCACCTGGTCGTCCATCGCCATGTGGCTGATCCGCAATGTGCTGGGCATCCGTCACCGCGTCGTCGGGCAAGAACATCTGCCCACCGCGCCGGCCGTCATCCTCTGCAAGCACCAGTCGGCGTGGGAGACGATCTCGCTGCAGACCATCTTTCCGCCAGTCGCCTTCGTACTCAAGCGTGAGCTGTTGCGCATTCCCTTCTTCGGCTGGGGCCTGGCGCAGATGCCCATCATTTCCATCGATCGCAGTGCGGGCAAGGATGCGCTCAAGCAGGTCGTCGATCAGGGACGTGACCGGCTCACTGAGGGCTTCTGGGTTGTCGTCTTCCCCGAAGGCACGCGCGCACCCATCGGCGCGGCCAAGCGCTACAAGATCGGCGGAGCAACCCTGGCAGTCGAGACCGGCTCGTTGGTTGTTCCGGTTGCACACAACGCCGGCGAGTTCTGGCGCCGCAATGCCTTTATCAAGCGACCCGGTGAAGTCGTCGTCAGCATCGGCCCCGCCATCAGTACGGCAGGTCGCAGCGCCGAAGAGGTGAACGCGCAGACCGAGGCGTGGATCGAGGGCGAGATGCGTCGTCTGTTTCCGCATCATTACACCGGCACACCTGCCGCCGCGGTAACGGCCGAGGCCTGAACACATCAGACATGAGTGCAGGGCAAGTGCGTCAGATCGTCCTCAAAGGACGTCTCGTCGACTACACCCTGCACCGCCGCGCCCGCCGCACGCTCGGCATGACCATCGACGACCGCGGCATCACGGTCAGCATCCCGACGCGCGCAAGCATTGCCGAGACGGAGCGCTTCCTGCTCGAACGCAGCAACTGGGTGGTCGAGAAGCTCGCAGAATGGGCTGCACGACCAAAGCCGGCGAGCTTTGAAGTGGCCGATGGCACACGCTTCCCCATGCTGGGCCAGACCTGCACCCTGCATCTGTCACACGGCGCGCCGCATGTCGAATGGGTACAGGGCGTCGGCAAGCGCGAAGTGCATCTGCGTGTCCGTCCCAAGGAAGCCCCGCGCCGCGCCCTGCTGCGTGCCGTGCAGAACTATGCACTGGGATACTTCGGGGGACGCATCGAAGAATATGGCTGGATGCTCCAGCGGTACTCACCGGGCCTCGAACTGCCCGCGCTCCACCTTACCAATGCCCGGACACGCTGGGGCAGTTGTTCGCGCATCAGCGGCATCCGTCTCAACTGGCGCCTCATCCATCTGCCCAATGCACAAGTCGACTACGTCGTCGCTCACGAGCTCGCACACCTCATCGAAATGAACCACTCGCGACGCTTCTGGGAAGTCGTCGAACTGCTGTACCCTGACCACCCCCAAGCACAGGCCGCACTGCGCAACGCGCACAAGATCATCCCGGCCTGGTAAACCAAGGAAAACTCCCATGCGCGTACTGCACACCATGATCCGCGTCGGCAACCTCGACGCCTCGATTGCCTTCTACACCGAAGTGCTGGGCATGCACGTCATCCGCAAGTCTGACTACCCCGAGGGCAAGTTCACCAATGTCTTCGTCGGCTACGGCGATGAATCGGAGCACGCTGTCATCGAACTGACTTACAACTACGGCGTCGAGAGTTACGACATCGGCACCGGTTTCGGCCACGTTGCCATCGCCGTGCCTGATGCTTACAAGGCTTGCGCAGACATCAAGGCACGAGGCGGTGTGGTCACGCGCGAAGCGGGGCCGATGAAGCACGGCACCACGGTCATTGCGTTCGTGCAGGATCCGGACGGTTACAAGATCGAGCTGATCCAGCGCGGCTAAGCTCCCCTCCGCAAGCGCCGGCCTGGCTTGTTGCGACGCAAGACGTCGCCACAAGGTGTACGACATGCAAGCCCGCTGTTACGACAAGAAATGCCGCTCGTCGGAAAGCCGGCATATGCCAAAGGTGCTCACCTGACAGCGGAGACATTCTTCCGCAATGCGGCAATACTTGGAATGTGCGGCCCGTTTGCATTCGCAGCACTCCGTAAAACCATTTGTCATTTCAGCAAATGCCAAATGATTTTTGCGACAAAAGCCTTCCATCGTCCGCAATGCACGAATCTCCGCCACAGCCATCTCCGTGACATGCACGGCAGCTAGGATGGGTGCTCGGCTAGGTTGTTGAAATCAATCAACAAAAACGACAGGGCCGTCAAATTCGCCGCGCCGCGTGCTGGCGAATGACTACGGGGGCGGGCGCACATCAGCGCGCCTGACATTCGTTCATCGATTTTCAGAGAGGGAATGATGTTCAAACGCTATAGCTTTGCCATTCATAAAGCCGCGCTTGCCTTGACCAGCGCAGGTCTGCTCCTGGCTGCCGTCGGCACGCAAGCCGCACCGCTCGCCAGCGGAACCGTGGGCGTCAAGACGGCCAACTACATGATGAACACCTGGCCCAACGTCGACGACTACAGCTGCGGCAACAAATGCTTCAGCCTGCAGTACGCCACGGTACCCGCCACCCCGAACCCCAAGTTCTGGGAGTACACGAACGGGGTGCCTCTGCTGGGTGTCTGGAAGCTCTATGAGCGCACTGGCAACATGGCCTACTTCAACTACGTCAAGAAGTACGTCGACACATACGTTGATGCGAACGGCGTCATCAACTACGGCACGGTCAATGCTGCCACCGGTGCAGTCGGCAAGAATGATCCGACCATCCAGGACGTGATCCAGCCTTCGCAACTGCTGTTCGGTCTGTACGAAAAGACCAAGGACACGCGTTACCTGAACGCCATGATCGCCACCCGCAAGGTGATCGACACGATCAAGAAGAATTCGGCTGGCGCCTTCTGGCACAAGCCGGCTTATGCCAACCAGCAATGGCTGGACGGCATCTACATGACGCAACCGTTCCTCGTCCGCTATGCACGTCAGTATGGCGACAAGGTTCTGCCGGGCGATGCCGCGACTGCGTACAACATCGCGACAAACCAGATCAAGATGCTGCACGAGCACACCTTCAATGCCGCCAAGCTGCTGCACTACCACGGCTGGAATGGCGCTGAAGACGGCATCTGGGCCGGTCTGGACGGCGTGAAGGGCAAGACCGCTCCGTTGCCGACGCTGCAGGTGTCGCCGATTCTCTGGAGCCGCTCGATTGCCTGGTACTTCATCGGCATCGTCGACACGCTGGAGTACCTGCCGAAAGATCACCCGGACTACAAGAAGCTCTACACGATCCTGTCCTACATTGCTGACGGCCTGACGCGCCAACAAGACGCCAGCGGCTTGTGGTGGCAAGTGATCGACGTGCGCAATAACAAGCTGCCGGCCAACGGTGGCTATCCTGGCGAGAACATCGCTGCGCAACCGAACTTCCTGGAAACCTCTGCCAGCGCCTATTTCGCGTACGGCTTCGCCAAGGCAGCGCGCCTCGGCCTGCTGGATGACGGCGCCAAAGCTGTTGCCAAGAAGGCCTGGGCTGGCGTGAAGACGCGCATTGCCATCGACGGCAACAACGTCAACATCAAGGGCACGGTCGTTGGCATGAGCCTCGGTGGCACATTCAACGCCTACACCAACGTGGATTCGCGCACCGATCTGAGCACCGGCCCGCTGCCCGCACCGGCTGACCAATGCACGGCCATCCCGCCGCGCGGCACGTCGGCTCCGCTGGTGTGCAAGTTCGTGTTTGTGCGCGAAAACGTGCCGCAAGGTATCGGTGCCGTGCTGTACGCAGCCAGCGAGCTGGAGTTCTAACTGTGTCGCTGTGACTGGGCCGCTGCGCAGTCACTCGCTACAGACAAAAGAAAAGCCCCTCATGGGGCTTTTCTTTTCTGGGTGTGTCGAGACAGCTACGGACTGTTGCCGGCCTCACCGGCACGCATCACCCGATTGCGCCCGCCACGTTTCGCGGCGTACAGGGCCTCGTCAGCCGCCGCCATCAATTCAGCCATGCTGGGATAGCCGGGATAGCCTGCGACACCCGCGCTGAAGGTCACGCTGAAGTGCCCATCGTCAAAGGCGTGCTGGATGTTCGAGAAGGCCATACGCATCTCGTCGAGCTTGGCCGCCGCCGCCTCCATCTGCGTGTCGAGGAAGATTACGACGAACTCCTCGCCGCCATAACGCCCTACCACGTCAGCGCGACGCACATGCTGCTTGAGGAAGTGAGCAATGGCGCGAATCACCTGATCGCCGACCATGTGACCATAGGTGTCGTTCACCGTCTTGAAGTGATCGATGTCGAGGATGGCGTAAGACAGCGCGCTGTGCTGCCGCTCAGCCATCAGCATGGCCTGCTGCAAGAGCGCCTTGGTGCGCACGTGGTTGTATAGGCCGGTGAGGCTATCTTCCACCATCAAGCGGCGCAGGCCGCGATAACGCTCGGCCTTGGCGATCACCACGTTAGCGAGGTGTGTCTGGCTGATCGGCTTTGTCAGGTAATCATCACCGCCATTGCGCATGGCCTCCAGTTGCACGGCCTCACTGGTCTCGGCGGTCAGGTAGACGATGGGGATCGACTCCCAAACACGGTTCTGGCGGATGATCTTGGCCACTTCCAGCCCGTTGCAGCCTTCCATGTGGAAGTCGAGCAACAACACGTCGGGCGAGAACTCCTCCATCGCGTCCAGCACGCGCGGCGCATGGCGCAAGGTCTCGACATGGATGTTGGAAAACGGAATCAGCGCCTTGCGGATCGATGCCAGCACGGTCGCAGAATCGTCGAGCACCAGCACCCGATAAGGCTCTTCCTTGACGCGGAAGCTCAGTGGGTCGAGCGCATCGGCCACGCCAGCCGGCTGCAGTGGCGCCACAAAAAAGCCTTGCGAGCCATGCCGCACTGCTTCGAGGCGCAACTCGAAGCTCGCCTCGCGTGCTACGGCAAACCATTTGGGTCCGTAACGGTTGAGTTCGCTGATCAGCGACAGTGTGCTGCTATCCCCTTCGGCGCCCAATTCGATAAGCACCGCCGTGGCACGGCGGGTGATGGCGGACTGCATACCGCGTCGGTAGTTGGCGTGCACCTGCACGCGGTACCCGAATGCCGTCATCTGCGTTGCAAAATCACCCCACTCAGCCTCGTTCTGCACCAGCAGCATCACGATCGGCAACCCAGCATCGGGCTGACTGCCTTCCTTCTTCTGCCAACGATCGCTACATGCCTCACGCACTGCAGCAAACACACCCGGTAGCAAGCGGTCGACCGCAGCCTTTTCCTCTTCCCCCGGGCCTTTGACTGCTGGCAGCAGGTCGCACAGCGGCATCAGTTCTTGCTCGATGCGCACCAAACCCTGCTGGCGCGCCAGCACCAGCAGCTTGTCGCACTGCGCAGCAAAGCCTGACCAGGACTGGCCGGCATCGCGTGTCTGCCAGATTTGCTGCCAGGCCTGGACGAGCGCCGTCCAGATAGCGTGAATTTCGATCCGGTTAACCATGTCGTCGCGTCAGTTGCGCGAAGTAGCAAAAATCGGGAAGTGCCCAAGCTTTATCGGCCGCAGCACAGCAACACTGAGGGTTACCACTGACCCGGTATCGGCAATCGCGATCCGCCAAGCTGCCGGGGTACTCGATACGAAGCTCAAGCCACTGAAATGTCTGCACATTTCGCAATCAGCCCAAACCAACGTACGGCACAGATCGCGCAAGATATCAGGAGACAGACGATGCAAAAAGCATTCCGCAACGTTGCGCCTGTGCTAACCATGGCCTCCCTTGGTCTCGGCGGCCAGGCCGTCTTGCGTGACAGCAGCAACAACTTCAGCACACGTCACGCCTACGCCCCCAACAACCGCAGCGAGCGGACTCTGATGCTCAGCAACCTCAAGTCCCAGAGTGGCTGGCCGACGTACCGATTGTGCCAGCGACTCAGGTGCGCAGCCGCACACCGCAAGGGTGCTGTTTTTCTGCAGATGGGGCCGCCACCATACGCAAGTCAGGGAACACACCGCCTGTCTTTCAGCCATAACCTGCTGGTAAATTTATCGTTATTGTTGATCAAAGCTCGCAGAAGCCGCCCATCTTGAGGAGACCACCCTTGTTCCGTCCGCTGCAATTGTTGGCACTGGCAGTCGCCCTGCCACTCCTGCTGGCCTCCTGCGCCAGCCACATGAGCTGGCCGAGCGAGCCAAGAGCCATTCCGCGCCCGGCACGGCTGGCGAGCACGGAGCCCGCGCCGACACCGGCCGAGGCTTCGCGCTTCCTGCAGCAGGCCACTTTCGGCCCGAGCATGGGCGAAATCGAGGCGCTGACGAGGAGCAACTTCAGCAGCTGGGTCGACCAGCAG
Source organism: Viridibacterium curvum (assembly GCF_039544165.1). NCBI lineage: Bacteria > Pseudomonadati > Pseudomonadota > Betaproteobacteria > Rhodocyclales > Rhodocyclaceae > Viridibacterium > Viridibacterium curvum. Next base: position 1,098,035 of record NZ_BAABLD010000008.1, on the reverse strand, counting down.
ATGGCAACGAAACAGACGCTGACTGCCCCGCTGATCGAGCCGTACTACAAGGCATTGAAGAAGGGCGAGAACCTCAAGCAGGACCAGTATTTCTCGGCGTTCTGGAAGACCTCGGCCACTGCGCCCGACCAGTTGCGCCAGCGCGTGGCCTTCGCGCTGTCCGAGATCTTCGTGATCTCCATGGACGGCATGCTGGACGTGAAGATGCGCGCCATTGCCAACTATCACGACATGCTCGCGCGCAACGCCTTCGGCGACTTCCGCACGCTGATCGAAGAGGTGTCGCGCCACCCGGCGATGGGCGTGTATCTCTCGCACCTCAGGAACCTGAAGGAAGATCCGGTGAAGGGCCGCGTGCCGGACGAGAACTACGCGCGCGAGGTGATGCAGCTCTTCACCATCGGCCTGCAGGAGCTCAACCCCGACGGTACGCTGAAGCTGCGCAACGGTGAGCCGATCGAGACCTACACGAACGAGGACATCACGGGGCTCGCCAAGGTGTTCACGGGCTTCTCGTACGGCAGTTTCGAGCGCGCGGATCAGGACTTCCATAACGCAGGGCGCAATCCCGACTGGGAGATCCGGCCCATGGTCGGCTACAACCAGTTCCACTCGGGCAGCGAGAAGCGCTTTCTGGGCGTGACGATTCCGGCCAGCCAGTTCCCCAGCGCCGATGACGATCTGAAGATCGCCATGGATCGCCTGTTCAACCACCCCAATGTCGGCCCCTTCTTCGGTCGCCAGCTGATCCAGCGCCTCGTGACGAGCAACCCGAGCCCGGCCTACGTACGCCGCGTGACGGAAGCCTTCAACAACAACGGTGCCGGCGTACGCGGCGACATGCAGGCGGTGATTCGCGCCGTGCTGCTGGACCCTGAGGCGCGCTCGGCGGCCTCGCTGAAAGACGCGGGCTTCGGCAAGGTGCGCGAGCCCATCTTGAGGTTGTCGCAATGGATGCGTGCCTTCAACGCCACGTCGATTGCAGGTAACTTCGACATGTACAACACCGACAACCCCGGCAACGCGCTGGGTCAGAGCCCGATGCGCTCGCCAACGGTGTTCAACTTCTACCGTCCGGGCTATGTGCCGCCGGGCAGCATGGTCGCCAAGCGCAACATGGTGGCACCGGAGATGCAGATCGTCAGCGAGAGCTCGGTGGCGGGCTATGCGAATTTCATCCAGAGCGTGATTGACGGCGGTGTAGGGCGTGCGGCCAACAACAAGCGCGACATCCAGCCTGACTACAGCGCGCAGATGGCGCTGGCCGATTCGACCGACAGACTGGTAGCGCATATCGACCTGTTACTCACCGCCAGCCAGCTTTCGCCCGAATCGCGCCGCCGCATCAGCGAAGCGGTGAATGAGATCCGCATCCCCGCGAACAACCCGACGCAGGCCGAGAACGCCCGACGCAACCGCGTGAAGCTCGCGACCCTGCTGACCATGGTGTCACCCGAGTATCTGGTGCAGAAGTAACGCCGTTCCCCTCTCCCGCGAGCGGGCGAGGGGAGCTGAAACCGACAAGGACGCTGAAACATGAGCCACAACACCCGCCGCGAATTTCTCCGCCACAGCGCCGCCCTCGCCACCTTGCGCGCCGTTTCGCCCTGGGCCCTGCAACTGGCCGGTATCGGTGCTGCCGCAGCCGCGAGCGATCCCAGGGACTACCGCGCCATCGTCTGCCTCTTCATGCGTGGCGCCAACGACTGCCACAACACCGTCGTGCCACTCGATCGCGCGGGTTACGACGGCTACGCCGCTGCGCGGCAGGACATTGCGATTCCTCGTAACGAACTGCTGCCGATCAAACCCGGCAACGCACAGGGCCGCGAGTTCGGCCTGCACCCTTCGCTCGCGCCCGTGCAGGCGCTGTTCGACAAGGGCAATGCCGCCATTCTCGCCAACGTCGGCCCGCTGATCGTACCGATCAAGGATGCCAACACGTTTCGCAGCACCACCATCGCGCGCCCGCCCAAGCTCTTCTCTCACAACGATCAGGAGGCGATCTGGCAGGCCTTCTCGCCCGAGGGCGCCAAGATGGGCTGGGGCGGCAAGATGTGCGACCTGCTCTCCGGCATGAATGGCAAGCACACCTTCACTGCCATCTCGACTGCGGGCAATGCCGTCTTCCTCGCCAGCGAGAAGACTGTGCAGTACCAGATCACCAACAGCGGCGCCGTCGCCTTCAACCGCCTCGCTGCGAAAGACATCTACGGCTCGACCAAGGCGGCCGAGGCGCTGCGCGCGCAGATCCAGTCCGGCGCCAGTGCCATGGGCGGCGAAGTGCTGGCGCAGGAATACGGCAACGTCGTGGGGCGCTCCATCGAAGCGCAAGGCCTCGTCTCCGCCGCACTGGCCAAGCTGCCCGAGAACGACGCACGCATCGCCCTGCCGGCTGATCTCGACAAGGACCGCCTCGCCCAGCAGCTGCGCATCGTCGCGCGCATGATCGGCGTGCGTGAAGACGAGAACATGCAGCAGCGCCGCCAGGTCTTCTACGTCTCGCTGGGCGGCTTCGACACGCACGACAACCAGCTCGCCAAGCAGGCCGAGTTGCTGACCTCGGTCGGCAAGTCCATCGCCTACTTCCAGCAAGCCATGGAAGCACTGGGCGTCGCCGACAAGGTGACGCTGTTCACCGCCTCGGACTTTGGCCGCGCACTGCTCAACAACGGCGACGGCACCGACCACGGCTGGGGCGGTCACCACTTCATCGTCGGCGGCGCAGTCAAGGGCGGGCAGCTCTATGGCCAGTTCCCCGAAGTCGCGCTGCGCACCAGCACCGACGTCGGTAATGGCCGCCTGTTGCCGACGACCTCGGTCGACCAGTACGCCGCCACGCTGGGCAAGTGGATGGGCGTGTCGCGCAGCGATCTGCCTGTCGTGCTGCCCAACCTGGGCAATTTCGCATCGGCCGATCTGGGGTTTCTGGGCTGAGGCCGGCGCCGGGTCGGCCCCTGGGTGGCAGGTATAATCCCGGCCGAACCACGCCACCAGCCCCCAGATGACTCACGCCTCACGCCCCCTGCACATCGTCCACACAGAATCATCCTGCGGCTGGGGCGGGCAGGAAATCCGCATCCTCGAAGAATCGCGCGGGCTCATCGCACGCGGCCACCGCGTCACCATCGTCGCGCCCGAGGTCTCCAACATCTTCAAGCGCGCCAGCGAGTGGGGCGTGCCCGCCGTGGCCCTGCCGCTGCTGAAGAAGCGCCCCGGCCCGCTGCTGGCCCTGCGCCGCTGGCTCAGAGCGAATGCCGGCGACATCGACGTGATCAACACCCACAGCTCGACCGACAGCTGGCTTGCGGCGCTGGCCCGCGTCGGTCTGGGTCTGCCCATCGTGCGCACGCGCCACATCTCGGCGCCCGTCACGGCGAGCCGCGCCAACCGCTGGCTCTACGCCAAAGCCGCTGCGCATGTCGTCACCACCGGCGAACAACTGCGCCGCGAGCTCGTCGACAACCTGGGCGTCAGTGAAGCGCGCTCGACCTCCATCCCCACCGGCATCGACACCACGCGCTTCGTGCCCGGCGACAAGCTCGCCGCACGCGCCGCACTGGAGCTCGACGCCAATGCATTCTGGGTCGGCATTGTCGCCACGCTGCGCAGCTGGAAGGGCCACGCCTACCTGCTCGAAGCACTCGCCAACATCAACGACCCACAGCTCAAGCTCGCCATCGTCGGCGACGGCCCACAGCGCGACAACCTGCGCGCCAAGGTCGCTGAGCTCGGGCTGGAAAGCCGCGTGCACTTCGCCGGCGAACAGAAGAACGTACCGACCTGGCTGCAAGCCTTCGACGCCTTCGCCCTGCCGTCCTATGCCAACGAAGGCGTCTCGCAAGCCGTCATGCAGGCCATGAGCGCCGGCCTGCCGATCATCACGACGGCCGTCGGTAGCATGCGCGACATCATCATCGAAGGGCAGACCGGCATTCTGGTGACGCCCAAGGACAGTACCGCGCTGGCACAAGCCGTTCGCCAGCTGCGCGAACAGCCCGAACTCGCAGCACAACTGGGCGCAGGCGCGCATGCCTTTGCCATCGAGCATTGCGGCCTGCCTCGCATGCTGGATCGCATGGAACGCGTTTTCCTGAATGCCGCAACGACGCCATGAGCCGCCTTCCCTCCCGCCTCCTGCTTGCGCCACTCCTCGCACTGGGCAGCCTGCGCCGCCTGTTCGGCAAGCGCGGCTATCCGGATCACCCGAAACGCATTCTCGTCGCGCATCACCTGCTGCTGGGTGACACGCTGATGCTGGCGGCATTGCTGGCCAAGCTGCGCCATAACCATCCGGATGCCGAGATCGTGATGAGTTGCCCGCGCGCCATCGCGCCGCTGTTCGCCGCGAACCCGTGGGGCGTGCGAGCTGTGCCGTTTGATCCGCGCAAGGTCGGCACGCTGCTGCGCTTTGCGTTGCGGCGCGGCTTTGATCTGGCAATGGTGCCCGGTGACAGCCGTCACAGCCTGCTGGCGCGCGCCGCAGGCACGCGCCACGTGGTCGCACAGGCCGGTGACAAGCCGAAGTACAAGAACTGGTTCGTCAATGATCAACGCGCGTGGCCCGAGACGGCGACCGCACTGCCCGAGATGTTCTCGGCGCTGGCACAGGGCAGCGAGCCGCCGCCTTACTCGCCGGAACAGTGGCCACTGGCGCCGTGCCGCGACTTCGAGCGTCCCAGCGGCCGCTACGCCGTGCTGCACCTGGGCGCGAGCAGCCCGCTCAAACTGTGGCCGGCTGATCGCTGGCATGCGCTGGCCGAGATACTCAAGGCCGATGGCATCACGCCCGTATGGAGTGGTGGCCACAACGAAGCCGCGCTCGTGACCGCTGCGGATCCGGAAGGCCGCCACCGCAGTTACGCGGGTCAGCTCGATCTGCTGCAGCTTGCCCATCTGCTGGCGGGCGCCTGCCTGCTGGTGAGCCCCGACACGGGTGTGGCGCATCTGGGGCGCATCACCGGTACGCCGACGCTGACGCTGTTCGGCCCGGGCTCCGAGTTGCTCTGCGCGCAGTCGCGCTTTTTCGCCAACATGCCTGCGCAATCGCTGTCGGTGTTCATTCCCTGCCGCAACCAGCGCGTGCTGTTTCGCCGCACACTCAAATGGGTGCGACGCTGCGGGCGTGGCTTCGACGCCAGTGGCTGCACGCCGAATGACCCGGTCGCGCCTCACTGCGGCAATGCCCTGTGCATGGTCGCCGTTACGCTGGACGCGGTGCTCGCGGCCTGCGACCAGCTTCTCTCTTCCTCACCTTCCGCCGGAACTGCCTCATGAGCTCTCTCGCCACCAGCCTGCGCGCTGCCGACATCCTCGCCTTCCACGACCAGTGCGTGGCCAATCGCAGCTGGGCCAAGCAGTCGCCCGCGCAGTTCTCTGACGGGCTGTGGCAATTCGTCGAACTCAATCACCGCTTCAACAACCTGCTGTGGGACGAAGAAGACCTGGCGCGCCGCAAGGACGTAGCCGACAGCGAGATTGCCGCCAACAAGCGTGCCATCGATGGCTACAACCAGAAACGCAACGACGCCATTGAGCGCATGGACGAGGTGATCCTGTCGACGCTGGCCAACGTCACGCCGGCCAGCGACGCGCGCCTCAACAGCGAAACCGCCGGCAGCATGATCGACCGCATCTCGATCATGGCGCTGAAGATCTTCCACATGGGCCTGCAGACGCAGCGCAGCGACGCCAGCGCCGAACACATCGCGACCTGTCAGGCCAAGGTGGCGCGGCTGACCGAGCAGCGCAACGACCTCGCGTCGTGCCTCGAAGCCTTGCTGGCTGACTGCGCAGCGGGCAAGGCCTATTACAAGGTCTATCGCCAGTTCAAGATGTACAACGACCCCACGCTGAATCCGTATCTCTACGGCGGGGCGAAATAGGCCTCAGCCGTCGATCAGCGCAGCGAGCTTGCCGAACACGGCCTCGTCGCTGAGTTGCGCAACGGCCTGCCCGGCTTCGAGGTAGTGCGCACGCGGGCCGATCGGCCCCCATTGCGACGGCGAAGGCGACACGTCGGTTTCGGCAAAAAAACCCAACACGCCGCCGGGGCTGGCCGCCGCGAAGTGCATCAGACCGCTGTCGGGGAAGATCGATGTGCGCGCATGCCACACCAGCGCAATCGCTTCGTCGAGCGGGCCACGGAAGGGCACGATATGCGGATTGTTGGCCGCCAGTACGGGCTCGGCCACATCATCGTCACCAGGGTAAAGCGGGTTGTCGCTCTTGCCGGGCGTCCACATGAAAACGGTCTTGAGCCCCCAGCGACGCTGCACTTCGTCGGCCCAGCCGAGCACCTGCTGCGTCGTGGGCTGTTTCTTGGCACGCCGTGCGCCGAGACCCAATACGACATAGCCTCCCGCAGCAAGTCCGTTTCGACCGAGCCATTGGCGCGCAAACGCGGCACTGCGCTCGGGCAAGTGATACAGCGGCGCCGGCAGGGTCTCCGGTACACTGAGCCCGAGGGGGGTGGCCAGCGCAGCGAGGCGGCGGCTCTCGTGCATGTCACGTGGTGCGCTCATGGGGTGCGTGAGGCGCGGCCAGTCCACCGCCGACTTGCAGTAGGCTACGGTGCTACGCCCGCGCAGGGACAGGCCGCGCTCGATGGCGCGTGGCGACTCCTCACCATTGCCGACGAGTACCCAGTCGTACTTTTCGCGACGCATCTGCCACAGCATCTTCGCAGTCTGCAAGGCGGCACCAATGCGCAAACGACCTGCGTGGCGCACGCGCGGCAAGGCCCAAACCCGGTGAGGCTGCGTATTTCCCTCCAGCACCCATGCGTTGTAGTCATTGGCAAGCACGTGGATCTCGGCTTGCGGCAGCCCCTGCCGCAACCAGGCCAGCATGGGAGTGGTGAGCAGCATGTCGCCGAGTTTGTCGCGTTTGACGATGAGGATCTTCATGAGACGGTGCGGGATGTCGCGAATCAGGGAATGAGCTTCAGGTATTCGTTCGCCACGACCGGCGCCTCAAAGCGCGCGAGGCTGGCCACATCGATGACCGGTGGTGTTGCGTAGCAAGCTGCAAGGCGTGCCGCAAAAGCTGTGGCGTCGCCGCTGGGGACAAGCATCTGCGGCATGCTGGCGAGGATTTCGCCGGGCCCGGCCGGGCAGTCGGTCGCCACCACGGGCGTACCGAGCACCAGCGCCTCGACCAGCACATTGCCGAAGCCTTCGTAGGCCGATGACAGGGCCAGCAGGCGTGCGTGGCGGATCCACGGATACGGGTTAGCCTGGAAGCCGGCAAAGATTACGCGCTCAGCCACACCATGCTGCTGGGCCAGCTGACGGATACGCGCTTCGTCGCGCCCCTTGCCGAGCAGCACGAGCGGACAGGTGAGCCCTGACGCCGCATAGGCTTCGATGAGCAGATCCTGGCGCTTCTGTTTGAGCGTGAAGGCGCCGATGTGCAGGATGTAGTCCTGCACCGGGGGTGTAAAGGGCTCAACAGCGCGTACGCGCACAACTTCGAAATCGAAGGGGTTGTAGATCGTGCGCAACGCAGCGGGGCGCACCTTGACGAAGTCAACGAGGTCTTGCCCCACCCCCGCCGACACGCCAATGACCTGGCGCCCGTCGTACATGCGCTTGGCATGCCAGATGCGCGCCAGCTTCTTGCGCCAGCTGTTGTTGCGGATGCCGTTCTGCATCGACAGCGCGTTGTGGATGACGTGGTGGATACGCGGATCACGAATGCGTGAAAGGATGCGGTCGATGCGCGGCAGGGCGGACAGGATCAGGTCGACATGACCCTTGTCCGCTTCGATGCGTGACAGCAGCGCACGGAAACGCCGTACGTTGTCGTTGTCGGTGAGGCGGCTCAACAGGCGGATGCGATGACGCTCGGCCGGGTGCAGGCGATGCACCGTGATGCGCGGGTCGACCGCGAACTCCACGATGTCCTCGTAGATCACGATGCTGACGCGATGACCCAACGCGATCAGGGCCTCACCAAGATTGACGACCACCTTCTCTGCGCCGCGCCCGATGAGGGAGTCGATCGCGAGCAGGATGTGACGGACGGGATGTGAAGACATGAGGGACGTGTCGGGCGGCTGGCTGGCGCGCAAGAAACAAAGGACGTCATTGTAAGCGAGCCAGAACGGGGCAGGCCCTGCGCTATCATGGCGCACCCCGGGCAGCGCCCGACCCCGTTCAGACCGAAGCCAGCCAATGCTCCATACCCCACGCGCCCTGCACAAGGCCGAACTGATCCTGCTGTGCCTGTTCGCCATTGCGCTCCCGCTCGTCGAAGCGCCCAAGAACATATTCCTGCTGAGCTATGTCGCCCTGTGGGTCACACTCAGCGTACGGCAGCGCAACTGGGGCGAGCTGTCTGCGGGCTGGAACGCCACCTTCGCCGGAATCCTCGGTGCCGCCAGCCTGAGCGTGCTGCTGTCTGACCCCTACCCGCACAAGTGGAGCGAGGTGCGCGACATCATGTGCTACCTCGCATTGGGCTGGACGCTCGCGCGCAGCACGCTGTCGGGTCGCGATCGCGTAACCCTGATTGTCACGCTGATCGCCGCCACCCTGGTCGGCGCCGCACAGGGCTACTGGCATCTGGCGATGGGTATCAAGGGCTCTCTGCAGCTGCACTCGGTCGGCCATGTCAATCACTCGGCGCTCTATGCCATGGGTGTCGCAGTACTGGCGATTGCCCTTGCAGCCAACGGCCCGACGCTGATGAAGCCGCTGTGGCGACGCGTCTGTTTTGCGGTTGCGCTCGTGCTGCTGGCCGTCATGATTTCCTTCGCCAGTCGCGGTGCGCTCGTTGCCTACGGCCTCACCGCCGCCGCGCTGCTCGTCTGGCTGGCGCGCCAGCATCGCATCCGCCTGTGGCCCGCCCTGCTGGGCGCCATCATCGTCACAGGCGGCATGCTCAGCGTAGATCGCGCGATGGTCGTCAAAACCACTCAAAACCTTGAGGCCGGCGGCTATACCACGGCCGGCCGCGTCGAAGCCGCGCGCACCGCCATCGAGTACTGGCGTCAGAAGCCCGTCACGGGCATCGGCGCCGCCAACTACGGTGCCGTGTCACCCGCAATGGTCGAGGGCTGGCTCAAGGCGCGCGGCGAAGTCTTCGTCCAGCGCAATTTCCTGTTCTCATCCCACGCACACAGTATCTACTTCAACACCCTGGCCGAACGCGGCGTCATTGGCGTAGTCGCCCTGCTGGCCCTGTTCGGCATGTGGGCAGCGGCCCTCGTGAAGCTTCGCCCCTGCCGCGAGGCCAGCGACGCGCACTGGCTGGGCTGGAGCGCCGGGGTGGCCGGCTTCGGCCTGGTCTTCATCGGCGGCGTGTTCAATACCACCCTGCACCACGAACACGGCATGCTGGGCATGGTCTGTCTGGCCATGTTGCTGGGTTGCAAACGCACATGACCCTGCTGCCCCCCGCGCCGCGCAGTGCTTCACGCACGGAATTCGTGCTGCTGTGCTTGTTCGCCATCGTGCTGCCGCTGGTCGAAGCACCCAAGAACATATCGCTGGGCCTCTTTGTACTCGCCTGGTTCGTGCACAGTGCGCGCCAGCGCCAGTGGGGCGGGGCCATCTCCTTGCTCGACCTGAGTCTGGGAGCCATGCTGGCGTCGGCACTGCTGTCAGGCTTCGCCACCGCGTTCTTCAAACCCATCACCAAGGAGCTGGGGGACATCGTCAGCTACCTTGTGCTCGGCTGGTGCGTATCGCGCACGGCGCTGAGCTCACGCCAGACCTTGACCCTCGCCCTGTGCCTCATCGCCGCAACGCTGGCCGGGCTAGCCGAAGGCTATTGGACCCTGTGGCAAGTCCCCAAACGCATCGCCCTGCAACTCAACTCGGTCGGCCACGTCAATCACTCCGCGCTGTATGCGGTCGGGATCGTCATGGTCGCACTGGCTTGTTATCTGCCGCAACGCAGCGCACTCAGCAAACGACAACAGCTCGGCGCCGCACTGACCGGCCTCGTCTTGCTCGCCAGCATGCTTGCCTTCGGTAGCCGCGGAGCCTTGCTGACCCTGGCCTTCGCTGCGGCGGCTTTCGTCTGGCTGCATCACCGCGTACGCCCACTGCCCTGGCTGCGCCTGCTGCTCGTTGCGGCAATCGTCGGCACACCGGTGCTGTATCTCAAGAGGGACATGCTCGAAAAAACCCTCATCAATTTCAGTGCAGGTGGCAGTGTGACGGCCTATCGCGCCGAAACCGCGCGCACTGCAACCGAAACCTGGCGCCACGCACCGTTGCTGGGCGTCGGCCCCGGCAACCTGCCAATGATCGACCACGCGCAAATTGCCGCATGGCTTGGCGAACGCGGCGAACCGTTCAATCCTGCGCGCTACACCAACCGCCTGCACGCCCACAGCCTCTACTTCAACACCCTCGCCGAGCGCGGTGCCCTGGGGCTGGGAACTCTCATCGCCTTCGGCGCTCTGTGGTCATGCCTGCTGGTCCGTCAGCGGCCGAGCGCTGCCGCAGCGGCGGAGCACTGGCAACGCTGGGGCATCGGTCTGGGTGGTTTTGCCATTGTCTTCATCGGCGGCCTCTTCAACACGACGTTCCACCACGAGCACGGCATGCTCGCCATGCTGTGTCTGGGCATGCAGAAGGACATCCGTACGTGAAAGCCCGCCGCATTCTCGTCATCCGTCGCGACAACATCGGCGATCTTGTCTGCACCCTGCCAATGATCCAGCGCCTGCGGCAGAAACATCCTGACGCCTGGATCGGCGCCCTTGTGACGCGCTACAACGCCGAGGTATTGCGCGGCCACCCCGATCTCGACGCGGTGTACACCTACACCAAGCTCAAGCACCTGCAGCATGGCGAGAGCCGCATCGGCGCTTTCATCGACCGCCTGCGCGTGCTGTGGCGCCTGCGCCACGCCGATCTCGACCTCGTGCTGTTGCCTGCCAGCGGCACACAAGCCAGCGCGCGTCGCATGGCAAGGCTTGTTGGCGCTGCCCGCGTCGTCGCGCAGGACGACGTTCAGCCCGACCCCGCTGCCCTGCACGAAGTCGAACGCACAGCGAACATCCTGCGTGCGCTGGACATCGCACCCAAACCAGGCCCTGCCCGCATGCAGGTCGATGCCAGCCTGCAGGACACACTGCGCACACAACTGCTCGACAATCTGCCCGAGAATGCCCGGGTCATAGGCCTGCACATCAGCTCGCGCAAGCCCTCGCAGCGCTGGCCCGCCGAACGCTTCATCGAACTCGTGCAGCGTCTGCACGACAGCCAGCCGGACACGCGTTTCCTGCTGTTCTGGTCGCCGGGTGACGAAAGTAATCCCTTGCACCCCGGCGACGACGGCAAGGCGCGCGGCATTCTCGACGCTTGCCGCGAGCTCCCCCTCATTGCCTGCCCGACGAAAAGCCTCGCCGAACTCATCGCGGGTCTGTCGCTATGCGACCAGTTCGTCTGCTCGGACGGCGGCCACATGCACCTCGCCGCCGCACTTGGCAAACCCATCGTGTGCCTGTTCGGCAAATCGGACGCCGCGCGCTGGCATCCCTGGGGCGTGCCCTACAAGTTACTCCAGGGCGAAGCAGAAGATGCAAGCCGCATTTCAGTCGACGAAGTTCTGGCGGCCTGCGCATCCGTGCACCAGGCCTGAAATTCCAGCCAGCAAAACGCATGACTCTTGATTCGCGCCCCCTGCCCTTCAGGGCAGGGGGCGCGGCCGTCCAGTGCAGGCCTGCTTTCTGAAGGCGCATGACCTGCGCCAGATCAGGAAATGCAAAATCCTGTTAAGCCGAAGCGTTTCCCCTCTGCTAACCTGCCAGCCGACTGGTGCCCGAGCGCCAGCTGACAAGAATCAGGTACCGGAGGGAAGTCATGGGGAAACACGCGTACGCGCGTCTGACTGTGTTGGCAGTCGTGCTGGGTATCACCGCTTGCGGCGGGGGTGGAGGCGGAGGCGGGAGCAGCGGTGGCACCACCGCCACAGCCAGCGATTCCACAACAATCACTGCCAGCAACCAGGACAGCGTTGCAGCCGTCGGTGTGCAGTCCGCCAGCCTGGGCGCGGGGATTGCGGACAACTACGTGGCTACTGGCGGTGACGCCATCGTTGGCGTTGAAATCAGCGGCGCACAGTCGGACGCTTTGCCGGATCCCTACGCTGCCGCTCGACTGTTCGCGCAGCGCATCAGTACCAACCTGTCCAACCGCGTCGAAAGCGTAACCGGCACAACAAGCACCTCGACCTACACCTGCCCGGGCGGTGGCTACTACACCGAAACGGATACCTACATCAGCAGCCTGGTGCTCAGCGTCGGCGACTCGGCAACCTTCACGCACTTCAACTGCAAGGAGAGTGACGGGACGATCTACAACGGCACAATGTCTGGCGTTGTGACCGCCAAGTCGAGCAGCACCATGGCGGTTAACTACACTTACTCCGCGCTGAAGATGCAGTCGGGTAGCACCACGGTCACCATGTCCGGCAGCTTTTCGCTCGCCACCAACTCGATTGCTGTTACCTATGCGGTTACGAACGGCAACATCAATATCGCGATCAGCACGTCGAGTTTCAACATGGGGCTTGCGTACAGCAATATCAATGTGACCTCACAGGTATCGTCCGATGGCACAACAACGACTTTCACGCCATTGAGCATGGGTGTGTCTGCAACAGTTGGCAGCAACGCTTTCGGCATCAACATCACGGCCGTGACGCCGCTGGTGACCAACAGCGCAAAGATTGTCCAGTCCGGCAAACTCAAGATCACCGGTAAGTCCGGCATCCTGTACATCACCTTCCTGGGTAGCGGCGCCGTCAAGCTGGAGCTGGATGCCAACGGCGATGGCGTCATCGAATCAACAAAGTCCACGACGGTGGCGGCGCTCAAGAGCTGAGTGCTGAACCCAGCGTGGCAACAGAGAAAGGCTCCCGGCAGGGGGCCTTTTTCATGACGGAAGAATCCCATGCGCATTCCATTCATTGCCTCCCTGCTCGGATTATTGCCACTTGCCTGTCACGCCGACGTGGACTTTGGGGGCCACATCAGCCTCGGTCTGCAACGCGAAAACGTGCAGGAGTTCGGTACGCAGGACAACCACCTGCTGACCGAACACGGCCGCCTGCCCCTGATCAATGCCGCGCTTGAATTGACCGCCGAACGCCTGCGCGTGCAGTTCGCGCTGCGCCACGCCCGTGGCGAATTGCATTACGACGGCAAGACTTCTGCCGGCACCTCTGTCAGCTCCGAAACGCGCTATCGCGAGACACGTACAGGCTTCATCGCGGCACTACGCAGCTACGCAGAACTGGAGGCCTTGCTGGGCGTCGAGCAGGAAGATCGCTACCGCGACATCCAGGGGGTGGGCAGTGTGCGCGGACTGACCGAGCGATACCGCTTCCGCTGGTTGGCGGCTGGTCTGGGCTGGCGTCACGATGGGAAGCGTGGGCCATGGCAGGTATCCGCATTGTGGCTGCGCAGCTTCAGCAGCCGGCAGAGCGTCGAGTCGGCCGGATACATCGACTACAACAGCTTTGAAGGCGGCCGACTGCGCGGTTACCGCTTCGAAGCCCTGCTGCCCGTTACACGGGCCGGCAAGGTCTCGTTCGCGTTGCAACCGGGCTTCGAGTATTTCGACATCGCGCGCAGCGCCGACGTCCCCTGGTACCGCAATGGCGTGCTCAACGGCAGCATCGCCCAACCCGAAACGCACCGCTGGACCGCCAGCCTGATGCTCGCGGCAAGTTGGTGATCAACCGATCTGACAGGCCAGACCCTTGAGGTACTCCCCCTCAGGTACAGCCAGACCAATCGGGTGATCGGCCGCAGCGCTGAGGCGGTGGATGATGCGTGCATCGACACCCGCATCGCTCGCCGCACCAGCAACGATGCTCTGGAACAATTCGCCGCCAATGCCGCCGCTGCACGAATAGGTCATCAGCAAGCCACCCGGGTTGAGCAGGCGCAGGCCTTGCAGGTTGATGTCCTTGTAGGCGCGCGACGCACGCTGGGCATGTGCGGCCGAGGGTGCGAACTTGGGCGGGTCGAGGATGATGAGGTCGAACTTGCGGCCAGCCGTACGCAGCTCGCGCAGCGCGTCGAACACGTCAGCCTGCATCCATTCCGCGCGACTCGCGTCGAGTTGCGGATTGAGCGCGAGATTGCGGCGCGCGGTATCGAGCGCCGGCCCGGACGAATCAATCGACAGGGTGCTGGCTGCGCCGCCAGCCAGCGCCTGCAGCGAAAAGCCACCGGTGTAGCAGAAGCAGTTGAGCACGCTGCGACCGGCCGCGAGGGTGCGCGTGAGCAGACGATTGTCGCGCTGGTCGAGGTAAAAACCGGTCTTGTGGCCGCCGACGTAATCGACTTCCATGCGTATGCCGTTCTCATCGATGGTGAGCGGGCCTGCGGGCAGCGCGCCGTGGGCAAGACCGGTCTGCGGCTCAAGGCCTTCCATGCCGCGCACGTCGGAGTCCGAGCGCTCGTAGACGGCCTTGCAGCCTGTGGCGAGCGCCAGTGCCCCAACGATGGCGTCACGCCACTTGTCTGCACCGGCACTGGTGAGCTGCACGACAACGACGTCACCGAAGCGGTCAGCAATGACGCCCGGCAGGCCATCCGATTCACCGTGGATCAGGCGCACGCCATCCTGCCCGGCGAGCAGGGGATGCGCCTTGCGACGGGCGACGCTGGCCGCGACGCGGCGTTTGAAGAATCCGTGGTCAATGCTCTCGGCGGGGTCGAAATTCCACATGCGCGCACGGATCGACGAGTCTGGCGAATACGCCGCCCTTCCCAGCCAACCGCCACCTGCAGTGAGCACTTCGACGGTATCGCCGCGACGCGCACGCCCTTCGAGGCGATCGACCGAGCCCGCGAATATCCACGGATGACGGCGCATGACGGAGCGCTCCTTGCCGTCTTTGAGTATCAACTGGGCCATTGCTGCACCGCACTTCGGACAAATCGGGCGGCCATCGTAGCGGAAAACCCTCTCAATCCACAGCGGGGATAAAGCTCATATGGGGCTCATATGGAGAAAGCCCTCAATGCTGCAACGCGTTGCGCCGTAGAATCGGTCAATGAGCCCCCCCGCCATCATCGACATCGAAGCCTCCGGTTTCGGCAAAGGCAGCTACCCGATCGAGGTGGGCTTCGTGCTGCCTGATGGGCGCAGCGAATGCATGCTGATCCGCCCCGTCGAGCGATGGACGCATTGGGACAGCCGAGCGGAGGGCGTGCATGGCATCACCCGTGACACCCTGCTGCTGCACGGCAAACCCATCGTCGATGTGGCTACCGCGCTGAATCAGGCGCTGCGCGGCTTGACGGTGTATTCGGATGCCTGGTCACACGACTACACCTGGATGTCCGTGCTCTACGACGAGGCCGGAATGGTACCGAGCTTCCGCCTCGAACACCTCGTCACCCTGATGACCGAGCACGATGCCGATCAGTGGAATGCCACGCGTGCCATTGTCGAACGCGAATTGCAGCTCAACCGTCACCGAGCCAGCAGCGACGCACGCGTGCTACAGGCCACCTGGCTGCGCCTCAACCGCCAGCAAGCCGCCTGAGCCAAACCCCTGCGCTCAGGGCGCCGCAATCCGCAGTTCCGGCAAGCTCACATGCACCGCGAAGCCGCCTTCGCGCAGGTTCTCTGCCCACACCTTGCCGCCATGCATGGCAATGATGCGCTGCGTGATGGCCAGCCCCAGCCCGTGACCATCACCGCCTTGTGCCCCGCTGCGGAAGAAAGGCTTGAAGATCGCGGTGAGCGCTTCGGGCGGCACGCCCCGTCCCTGATCGGTCACCGTCACGTCGACCCAGCCCGCGGCACCGAACTGCAGATCGATGCGCACGACGCTGCCCTGCGGTGCATGCTTCACGGCATTGCGGACAATGTTCTCCATCGCGCTGCGCAACAGCTCTGCATCGCCCTGCACCTGCACCGGCACGCCAGGCTCCATACTCACTCGGCATGATCGCGCCGCAGCCTCCAGCTGCGCGTCCTCTACCAGATCGGTCAGCAACTCGATCAGCACGACCGGAGAACCTTGCAGCGTCTGCCCACCAGCTTCGAGCCGGGCCAATGTCAGCAGCTCGGCAATCAGCTTGTCCATGCGCACCGATTCGCGCTCGATGCGCTGCAGCGTCTGCTCGGCGCGTTCGGGCTGCTGGCGCGCCAGGCCAATGGCCGCCTGAATGCGCGCCAGCGGCGAACGCAATTCGTGCGAGATGTCGTGAAACAGCCGCCGCTGACCATCCACCAAAGCCTGCAGCTGCGCGGCCATGCTGTCGAAGTCGCGGCTCAGCAAAGCCAGCTCATCGCGCCCTCGTCCCATGCCCTCACCAAGACGCACCGACAGGTCGCCGTGCGACAAGGCTGCAAACGCCTGCTGCATGCGACGCACTGGCTTGGCGATGTACCAGGCCAGCAAGGCGGCGAAGAGAAAGCTCACCACAACACCAGACAACACCGGGACGAAGGGGATCCTGGGGAGGAAGCTGAAGCCCGGCTCATCGGATGGGCCACCCGGCGGGCCCGCATCGTGCGGGGGCCGACCGGGCGCTCCCGGTGGCGGGCCGCGAAACACGGGCCGACCATCGTTGTCGAACATCGGCGGCGGCATGCCCGGCAACGACAAGATGCCACGCTGGAAGTCTTCGCGCTTGTGACTCTGCAAGCTGAACATAAAGCTCACGCCAAGTACTGCGAGGAGCTGGGCGGCGAGCAGGATCAGGAACAGTCGTACAAACAGCAGACCGAGAGTGGAGCGACGCAAGGGAAGAGACGGCTCGCTCATCGGATCAGCTGGTAGCCCTTGCGGTAGACGGTCTGGATGCACGAGCGCCCATCAGGCAACAAACCGATCTTGTGGCGGATGCTGCTCATGTGCACGTCGATGCTGCGATCAAAACGTGCCAGCGGACGCCCCAATGCCTTCTGCGAGAGGTCGGCCTTGCTCACCGGCTGCCCGGCGTTGCGTGCCAGTACTTCGAGCAGGTTGAACTCGGTACTGGTGAGCTCCAGGCTACGCCCGCTCCACTCCGCGCGGCGCTGCTCGGGCCACACGCTGAGCTCGCCGACCACGATGGGGCCGTTAGACAGCTGTTGCGCACCGACACCGACGCGCCGCAGGATGGCGCGGATGCGCGCCGACAGTTCGCGCGGCGTACAGGGCTTGGGCACATAATCGTCTGCCCCCAGCTCCAGGCCCACCACCTTGTCAGTGTCGTCACCACGTGCGGTAAGCATCAGTACGGGCATCGCGCTGCCGGCACGGATGCGTGTCAGCGCTTCGATGCCACTCATGCCCGGCATCATCACGTCGAGCACCGCCAGAACGTAGCGGCCGGTGAGTGCGGCCTGCACGCCCTGCTCGCCATCGGGCGCCACATCGACTTCAAAGCCATCGCCTTCAAGATATTCTTTCAGCATGCCAACGAGATCGGCATCATCATCAATCAACAGCACACGAGGAAACATGGTTCTCGAACTGGAAGCAACAGGAGGAGCCATGGTAGCGAGCGCGCTTTCGGAGCCTGGAAAAGTCGCTCTGTTTTACGGCCATTTACGCTTCTTTACAAGCCGGGCGTAACCGCTCTTTACCCTGCTTGCACGCCCTTTACCACGCCAGCTCGCACACTGCGCTCCACATTGAACGAAGGAGCGCACATGAACCACCAGACCACAAGCACCACCCTCAAGGGCCGCGCTGCAACGCCCCTCTGCAGCTTCCTGCTGGGCGCATTGCTGCTTGGCAGCGTAAACGCCCAGGCCGCACAGCGTCCGCTGCCGCCACACGGCAAGCCCGCGCCGGCCCACGCCATGCTACCGCCCCCGCCGATGTTCATGCCCGAGAGCATGTCACCCGGCCTGCCACCGGAGCTGATGCGTCTACAGCTCAGTGCCGAACAGGAAGATCGTATCTTCACCCTGCTGCACGAACAGGCTCCGCTGCGCCGCCAGCGCGAGAAGGCGCTGCACGCCCTGCGCCAAGAGATGATGCAGCTTGGCCGTGCCGATACCCTTGATGCCACCCGCCTGCGCAAGCTGGCGGACGAGGCCGCCATGCAGCAGGCGGAGCTGGATGTACTACGCGTAGGCACCGCAGTACGCGTGCGTGCCTTGCTGAGCGCCGAACAGCGCAAGGCACTCGACGAAGCTCTCGTACCGCCACCCATGCCGGCAGCGCCACACGCGCATGAGCCTGCAGGACGAGCCTGCCAGCCCCCGCGGGGAGAACGGGCAGGCCTGCCGAGAGAGTGAGCGCGGCTCAGGCCGTGACAGACAAGGCGGAAGCCGTGCTGCTGTTGCCGGATTCCGGCTGGCCATAGGCCTGCATCAGCTGCATCAGCTGCCTGAACATGCGGGCCTGCGACTCGGTGCTGCTGGCAGCCGTGCTGGCCGTGTCCGTCACTTCGCTGTTTGCATTGCCGCTCGTGCTAGCGCTTGTCGCGCTGCTGGCCTGCTGGCTCTGTTCCCAGGCCATGGCTTCCTTCGCCGTGACCTTGCCGTCACCGTCCGCATCCGCTTCATCGAAGTTGTCGGCGATCTTCTGCATGAACTCCGAACGTTTGCTGTCCGTAGATGACACTTCGCTCGCCATGCTGGTGAGCTCGTCCTTGCTGAAGCCCTTGTCATCACCCGGCGGGGGTGGGGGCGGCATGCCCCCCTGCTGCATGCGCATACCCATGGCCTGGCTATCGAGCGCCTGCGAGAGCGACTCGAAGGCGCTCTGCATCTCGCTCTGCGTGACCTTGCCGTCGCTGTCGCCATCGAGCTGCGAGAACAGCTCATCCACACTGCTGCTGTCGCCCGTGCCGTCTACCGCGCTCTGCAGATCGGCTTTCTCGATATAACCCTGACCCTTGGTGTCGATCTGCGAGAACAGATCTTCCGCCATCTTTGCCGCGTCGGGACGCTGCCCACCACGTGGCGGAGGCGGCGGCATCATGCCGCTGCTACCCACACTGCTGACATTCATTTTGCATCTCCTGAGTGAGCGGCAGCACCCCATGCACCGCCGCGCAGTCCTGTCAGCAAGTCATCGGCCAGCGCGCCGCCCGTTCGAGCCCCCTTACGGTAAAGCCGGGTAAATGTCTGTGAAGCAGATGCAGCCGGATGCTCGCCTCAGCCCTCACAACAACGCTCCCGGAGGCCACAGGGTGGCTCGCACGGCAGCCCGTCGCCGCTGACGGCAATTCCCGCCGCCCCGCCAGACCCGCGCCAATGCTGGCGAACAAGGCCAGAGCCGGCAGTTTTCGCCAGCCCCCCCGCATCCACTCAAGCAAAAACGGCGAAATGCCGAAAACAGGATCTGAAGCCCTCGCCGGATACCCCCATGAAACTGCCCCCCACCCTGCTGATACTGCTCGCCCTGTCGCCCGCTGCGCCGGCGGCCGACTGGCTCACAGTCACCAAGGACCGCATCCGCAGCGTTGAACTGGACCGTGCCAGCATCACCGCGGCGGAGGCCGGCAGCAAGGTCGCCTGGGGCCGCATCGTGCTGTCCGACGAACAGGCCAAGGCCTATGGCTACCGCAGCGTGCGCGCCCTCAACCGCTACGATTGCCGCAGCCACAGCTTCATCATCGTCAAGCGCGTCTATGTCGACGATCAGGAGCGCATCCTGCGCGAAGACCGCGTCGACGCCACGGCACCGGTAATCGTGCAACGCGGCACGGTGGACGACCGCTTCTTCAGCGAAGTCTGCAAGCCGCCAACCATGGCCAACCTGCGAGACGCTGCGCGCGATGTCGCCGACAAGCTGGCCCGCAACCAGGACGAATCCGCCCGCGAGCAGCCGCGCGAACAGGCACGCGTACGCCGCGCCGACCTGCAGCTGGCGCGCGACGACACACCATCCGAAAGCCCGTCGGGCGGACGTGCTGAGCGCGACGCGACGCCCAAATCCGACGTGCCGGCGTCAGCCGCCTCAGCCCGCAGCAGCGCAGCCTCACGCCGTCCGGCCTCGTCAGCCTCCTCTACCGGCAGTGCTGCCGCCACCAGCATGGCCAGCCCGACTACAACCGTCCCGGCCAGTCATGCACGCGAAGCCGCCGCAGCCGGCTTGCGCGTCGCCGTGCCCCCGCCCGCACGCCCGGCCGCCACCACGGCCAGCAGTGCTGCGCGCAGCAGCGCAGCAGCCATCGACCCGCATACGCTGGAGTGGAGCTACGAAGGCCCCGGTGGCCCCGAGAACTGGGGCAAGCTCGACCCGGGTTTCGCCACCTGCGAGAAAGGCGAGCGGCAATCACCCATCGACATCCGCGACGGCATCCGCGTCGACCAGGAAGCCATCGCCTTCAACTACAAGCCGTCCTACTTCCGCATCGTCGACAACGGCCACACCATCCAGGTGCGCTACGGCGTTGGCTCGACGATCAAGGTCATGAACCGCACCTACGAGCTGCAGCAATTCCACTTCCACCTGCCCGCCGAAGAGCGCGTCAATGGACGCGGCTTCGCGATGGTGGCGCACCTCGTGCACAAGGACATCGAAGGCAAGCTCGCCGTGCTGGCGATCCTGATCGAACCCGGCGAAGCCAATCCCCTGGTGCAGACCTTGTGGAACAACCTGCCGCTGGAGAAGAAGGAGGAGTACGAGCCCGACCTGACGATCAAGGTCGCTGACCTGCTGCCACAGCGCCGCGACTACTTCAGCTACATCGGCTCGCTGACCACGCCGCCCTGTACCGAAGGCGTGCTGTGGCTGGTACTCAAGGAGCCGATGACCCTGTCCCCTGACCAGATCGAAGTGTTCCGCCGCTTCTATGCCAACAACGCGCGGCCCGTGCAACCCACAGCGGGGCGAGTCATCAAGGAGTCGCGCTGAGGCGAGAATACAAAAGGGGCCCAGCGGGGCCCCTTTTCGTTACAGCGAGCCTGATGCTCAGTAACCCATGCAGCTCGCGTAGTAGCTCACCGTCGCCGGCCAGTCAGAGAACAGGCCGATGATCTTCACGTCACGCGCCAGCACGTGCAGCGCCTTGTACATGTCGCTGTCTTTCTTCAAGGCCTTGCCCGTCGGATCAAAGCCGTAGTAGTAGCCGGCCTTGGCCGCACCGGCGCGCAGGTCAGCACGCTCGAATGACCAGGTGATGATGTCGAGACCCGCAGCGCGGATGTCCTTGGCGTACTGCGAGGGCACGATCTCGCCGGCGTCCGTCACCGCAAGCAGGGTGGGGATGGGTGGCGCGAAGATGCGCACGCCATCGCGGCGCAGCTGCTTGAGTTCCTCCAGCGTCTTGCGCGCGGGCTTGGCGAAGTCGAAGTCCTCCAGATACACGGCCTGACGACCGAACTTCGGCTCGTTCCTGATCCAGTAGGCGATGTCGGCAGGATCGAAGGACTGCGCCCACACATCGCGCGGATCCACGCCCTCGTCCTTGAGGATGTCGATCATCTTCTGCGCGTAAGCGGCCTGGCTGCCGAAGATGGCCTTGATGCGATCCGGGTTACCGCTCTTGAGCTCCGGCGTGTGCTTCACACCCAGCTCCTTGTTGAGACGGATGCTTTCACGCAGGGTCAGCAGCGTGCCGCGCCCCGTGTAGAGGTCGGTGCGCCAGTTCGCCGTGCCGCCGAGGTAGCCGGCGGGCGTCGACGCCGACGGTACGCTCGCATCCATCTTGCCCATCAGCGTCTTGTACTCGGCCGAGGTGATGTCGCTGGTGCAGCACTTGGGGCTGGAGCCAGCGCCGCTCCAGGGCACGCTGCACTTGGCGTTGAGCGGGGTGTTCACGATATTGGTGGTGGTGTGCAGGTCGCACTCGGAGTGACGACAGACCAGCTCGCCATCACTCGTGAAGCTCACATCGCACTCGACAATGCCGGCACCCATCTTCGCGCCGGCTTCGTACGACTCCCTGGTGTGCTCGGGGAACTGCAGCGGCGCGCCACGGTGGGCGATGGAGAAATCGCTGCGGTAGAACGGGCCGTTCTCGCAGGACTTCAGGCGCTCCTTGAGCTTGCCCTCTTCCATGCCTTCGATGAGGTAAGCCGGGCGCGGGCCGAGCTGGATGGACGGGTCGTTCTTCTTGTCTGCGTGGCGATTGTCGCCATAGCGATGATCATCACCAGCGTGTGCCAGGGATGCCGACAGTACGGCAACCGCAAGCGTCAGCAACAGCGTGCTCGACATGCGCATGAGAGTCTCCTTGGGGTCAGTGGATCGGATGCAATCCGGACACCACGCTACGCGCCAAAAGTGACAACAAGACGACCGACGGGGGCCGCTCTCTAATCCGAACGGAGGGTAGCGAGAGCGAAGAAGTGACTCAACACGCAGCGACCGCCCTTTGCTGCTGGTAGGCCGCAACGGAGGTAATGCGTCGTTGCTGCTTGTCCCACAGGATGCAGCGCAACGCCGCCGGCACATCACTTAGCCGAATACGCGGCACGCCCGCGAACAACGCCTCGTATTCACCGTGGCACGCGGCCAGACAGTAGTTTGGAATGCGCGCCGACATGTGGTGGATGTGGTGGTAAGCGATATTGGCCGTAAACCAGTTCAACCAGCCCGGCAGCAAAAGGAAGCTGGTGCCTTCAAGTGCAGCCTGATCGTAGTCCCATCCCTCGTCGCCCGTGGCGTAGGCATGCTCGAAATTGTGCTGCACGGTGAACAGCATGATGCCGATCCCCCCGGCCATCGAGATGCTCAATACGGCGCAAACGAGGAACAGGGCCGGCCCGACCAGCCAGGCCATCGCCAGCCACAACGCCAGCCAGGCGAGGTTGTTGGCCAGCATGTGGCGGAACTCCTGCGCTGAAGCACCACATGGCATGCTGAAGCCTTCGCCCGAAGCCGACCAGGACAGGTCGGGCTGCTCGATGCGGCGACTGCGTGCATGACGGAACAAGGCCAGGATGCCGCGCAGGCAGCTGCGACGCGGATTCACCAGCAAATAGATGAAGCCGGCCAGCGGTGCCAGCCAGACACTCCGCGCACGACAATATTGGCGCTGCTGAGTGGGCGACATGGCCGCAAACTCGTCGGTCGAGATGATGGCGAGAGGACCGGTGTAACGCTCCCAATTGCCATTGTTGGCGTGGTGGTACTGGTGATGCTGGCTCCACACGAACTGCGGCATGCCGGTGACCACACCGAACACGAAGCCGACAGCCCGGTTAAGCCGCGCACCGCGAAACAGGCTGCCATGGCCGCATTCATGCATCAGCACGAAGGAGCGCAGCATGAACAGGATCAGCAGAATCACGAGCCCTGCGGTCAACCAGTACGAGACGCTGGCGCTCTGCGCGATACCCCACCACAACACAGCGAGGGGCAGCAGGGTCGTGCAGATCTGGACAAAAGCCTTTCGATTATCTGGCCGGACGTGGCTGGCGATGATTTCGCGCTTGTTCGCTTTCAGACTGGCAGTGGTAGGCAAGGCGGCTCACGCAGGACGGGTGGTAGAGCGCAAGCAACACGCCACGTGCCTGTATACCCGAACAATCCCGCCGCATCTAGGGCGTGTTCACATTCACCCACCCTCCGGGCGGGCGCTGAATCCGGCACAGAACAAGGTGCAGCGCGCGCAAAGCCAGCGCACGGCTCAAACAGGTTTCGCAGCATTGCTCAGGGCAGAATCAAGGAAGCGCTGGAAGCGCACATCATTGGCGTAAGCGACATTGATGCGCACGAAGGGCGAAGGCTGCATCTGCGGCCGGAACACCTTGCCCGGTGCGAGCAGGATCTTCGCCTGTTCGGCCAGCTCGGCCAGCGGCGTGGCGTCGTTCATGCCCGGCACGCTGGCCCAGATGAACACGCCACCGGCCGGATGACGAAACTGCAGGCCTGCCGTCTCCAGCATGCGTGACACACGCGTTGCGTTCTGCGCCAGGCGTGCCTGCAAGCGCTCGACGTGTTTGCGATAGTGCCCCTCGGTGAGCATGCGATGGATGATCTGCTCACTGAACTCCGAGCTGCTCACCGAAGTCAGTAGTTTCACGTCGGCCAGCTCACGCGCGAGGTCGGGGTGACACGCAAAGTAGCCCACGCGCGCGTTGGCCGACAGGGTCTTGGTGAAACTGCTGATGTAGATGACGCGCTGCAGCTGGTCCAGCTCGGCCAGGCGTGTCGCGGCCGTGGTACTGAAGTCGCCATAGGTATCGTCCTCGACGACCATGAACTCGTGCTTCTCCGCCACCTGCAACAAGCGGTAAGCCACGGCCGGGCTAAGGCTTGAGCCGGTCGGGTTGTGCAGGACCGAATGGGTGATGAACAGACGCGGTTTGTGTTGCGCCGCCAGTGCATCGAGCGCGGCCGTGTCCGGCCCGTCGTCATTGCGTGGCACGCCAATCAGGTTCGCTCCGAGCAGACGCAACGCGCCGAACAGGTTGAAGTAACCGGGGTCATCGACCAGCACGGTGTCGCCGGGGCGCACGAAATGCCGTGCGACGATGTCCAGCGCCTGGGTAGCACCGAAGGTCAGCACGATCTGGTCGGGATGCACCTCCACGCCCAGCGCCCCCAGCATCACGCGCAACTGCTCGCGCAGCGGGCGGTAGCCATTCGGCTCGCCATAGCAGCCGAAGCGCACGCCATGATCGTCGCCGCGCACCAACTGGCGCACCACGCGCGCCATGCCCTCGCTGTCCATCCAGGTCGGCGGCAGCCAGCCTGCGCTGGCCTTGAGCACGCCGGGCGTGTCTGACAGCACCCCGCGCATCAGCCAGGCCACATCGATGGCACGCTGGCGCTGCGCCTCGGGCAGTGCGGCAGGGGCGGCCGCCTCGCGCGGCGCAACGAAGAAGCCCGCGCCACGCTTCGATTGCAGGTAGCCCAGGGCGACAAGCCGGTCGTAGGCCTCGACCACAGTGAAACGGCTGATGCCGTGCTGCTCGGCCATCTGGCGGATCGCCGGCAGGCGCGCGCCGGGGCGCAGCAGACGGTCATCGATATGCGACCGCACGGCGCAGACGATCTGCTCCACCAAGGGCTGGCTACCGAGAGGGGTGAGGGCGAACTGCAGATTCATGGAGCCTCCGTGATGACTTCGCTGACCTGTACTGGTCAGACCGCCGGTACAGCGCCTGATTGTGCACGTCGATCTGTACCGGTCAATCACCAAAAGTGTCCGCTATTGTCCGCTCCATCACAAGCCCCAAAAAGGAGACGGCCATGCCCTCCCTGTCAGTTCTTGCCCTGTCCAGCCGGTCGCGCCATGCCAACCGGGCAGCGGCCTGGCCCGGCTTCCGCGCCGCTCGCCCGGCAGCACAGCCCGGCGTCTGCCCCGCCGTTCCCATTCGCAGTGCCCCGGCTGTCCGCCCCACACCGTCGCGCCGGGGCTGGAAGCTGCTCAGCCTGCTCGCCGGCATGCTGCTGATGGCGCTCGCCACGCTGGCCGGCCACGCGCTGCGCCCCTTGGGCAGCGAATCCCAGCGCCACTCTGCAAACTCGCTGCAGCTCGAAGTCGTCGACACGGCCGGTGCACGCGCCTTCCGCATCCAGCCCGAGCAAGCGCTGCTGGTGTCACTCAACCTGCGTCATGGCTTGTCGGAACTCGCCCGCATCCACGACGAAGCCCTGCGTGAAGCGCAAGGCCTGCGCTTTGACGCCGCCACGCAGCAACTGCACGTGCTGACACCCAACGGCTGGCGGCGTTACGACGCGCGACGGCTGCAACGCGTCGCCGACAGCGCGCCAGGCACGTCGCTCGGCGACGCGGCCGACGTGAGCAATGTCACGCGCAAGCCGCTAATCCCCTGAGCACCTGCCACAAAGCGTGACGTAAGCCATTCCACTCCGCGAGGTACGGGCCTAGGCTCACAGCAAGCCGATGCCGGTCGCCATCAGGTGCGACGCATACGGATGACACCCCGGAGAGGAGTGGAGAGATGGAATTCATCAAGGCCCCCGTGAGGGCCGCCATGCTTGCTGGCCTGCTGCTGTGCGCCGCGCTGATCAGCCCCGGCGCACAGGCACTCGCGCAGACTTCTGCACAGGAGCGCCGCGAGATCGAAGAAACCGTACGCAGCTGGGCACTGGCCTGGGAGCGCAGCGACGTGCAGCGCTACCTTGCCTACTACGCCGCCGACTTTGTACCGCCGCGCGGCCTCAGCCTTGAGGCCTGGCGCGCTCAGCGCGTCAGCCGCGTGCGAGAGGGGCAGCGCGTCATCATGCTGCGCGACCTGTCCATCATCAGCGCTGGCACGGCTGCCGAAGCGCGCTTCACGCAGCACTATGTCGGCAAGCAACTGCTGGGGACTTCGCAGAAGCGTCTGCTGCTCGTGAAACGCGGCGGCGAATGGAAGATCCGTGAAGAGCAGGTCGATGAAGAACGCCAGATTGCGCGTATCTGACCTGTACTCTCAAACGGCGATGCCGACCTGCAAGCTCGCCGTATAACCCGCTGCCACGCTGCCACTCATGCTCGCCAGCTGCGTCGAATAGCCATCGCTGAAGATGTTGTCGGTCGCGAAACTGATCTGCGCGAGGTTACTCGCACTACCGCTGTAAGCGCTCTGCGCATAAACAGTGTTCATCACCGAAGTCGGGAACGCGATCTGCGAGGTGCGGATCTTGTTCGACGAGCCGGTCGCCGTCGCCAGGCTGGGATACACCTCGAAGTGCATGTGCGGCATGCGCCCCGAATAGCAACCCGGCACGATGGTCGTAAAGCTCACGAAGCCGCTGGCGTCCGTCACCTGCACACCGCGCAGGTAGTTCTCGCTGGTCACACCGGTGGAATACAGGGAGTAGCGACCCGCCGCGTCGCAGTGCCACAGGTAGATTGCATAACCCGCGAGCGGCTTGCAGCTGTTGAGCGTGGTCACCAGCTCCAGCGTGATCGTCAGCGGCACGCCAGCCGCTACACCTGACGCTCCGGCGATGCTGCTGCGGATATCGCTGCGCACGATGCCGGACAACAACAGGGCATTCACGACGCCGCTGCTGTTGCTGTTCGAGCCGTCGCCGGGATAAGGTCCTGCCGTCTCTTCCGGGATCAGCGAACAGGTTGTGCTGCCACTGCTCGCAGACGCAGTGCTCGAGGTGCCGCTCGACGCCGACGAGCTCGCCGAAGAAGTTGTCGATGACGCCGACGACGAAGATGCCGTCGACATGACGGAGGCGACACCACCCGCGCTGCCGCCCCCGCAGCCGTTCATGGCCAGCCCCGCACCGGCGCCGCCGAGCAGCATCAGCGCATCGCGACGACTGACAGAGCGGGCAAGCGCCAGCAGGTCCGTCTGCAGCTGGCTGCCGGCATGAGTGGATTCGTGATCCGGTTTTTCAGTGTGGTGCGACATAT
Source organism: Viridibacterium curvum (assembly GCF_039544165.1). NCBI lineage: Bacteria > Pseudomonadati > Pseudomonadota > Betaproteobacteria > Rhodocyclales > Rhodocyclaceae > Viridibacterium > Viridibacterium curvum. The sequence continues at coordinate 1,070,827 of NZ_BAABLD010000008.1, read as the reverse complement.
GTTCTCTCCCGGGACACCGCAGACAGCGGTGGACGGGGAAAGCTTATGACGGACGACTGTAAAGCCCGGTTAAACGCCGTTAAACCGCCAAGCGGTCGCTGGTCAGCGTCAGCACCACGGGAGCGTGGTCCGAGGGGCGCTCCAGCTTGCGCGGCGCCTGGTCGACAACGCAGGCGCTGACTTGCTCGCGCAATGCTGCCGACACCAGAAGATGGTCAATGCGCAAGCCGATATTGCGGCGAAAGGCCATCATGCGATAGTCCCACCACGAGTAGCTTTTCTCGGGTTGCTCGAACAGACGGAATGCGTCTGCCAGCCCCAGCGCAACGAGCGCGCCGAAAGCCTCGCGCTCGGGCACCGAAACGTGGATCTCGTCCTGCCATTCCGGCGTCGCATCGCGGTCTTCGGGCGCGATGTTGTAATCCCCCGCCAGCACCAGCTGCGAGTGAGTCGCCAGTTCGCCGCGCAGCCAGTCAGTCAGCGCCGCCAGCCAGCGCATCTTGTACTCGAACTTCTCCGAGCCCACGGCCTGCCCGTTCGGAAAATAGCCACACACCACGCGCACGCCCTTCACCGTCGCGGCGATGATGCGGCGCTGCTCGTCCTCGAAATCCGGAATGTTGCGCACCACATCCAGCGGCTCGCCACAGGTCTCCGCACGGGTCAGGATAGCCACACCGTTGTAGGTCTTCTGCCCGTTGAACACCGCGCGATAACCTGCGGCCTCGATGTCAGCGAGCGGGAAAGCCTTGTCCTCGCACTTCAACTCCTGCAGACACACCACATCCGTTTGCGTTGTCGCCAGCCAGTCGAGCAGATGCGGCAAGCGCACCTTGAGGGAGTTCACATTCCAGGTGGCGATTTTCATGGCAGCGCTCAGGGGTTGGCGGACTTCTTCTTGCGCAAAGCTTCTACTTCCTTGCGATGCTCTTCGACGTAAGGCTTCGTCACCGCACGCGTCCGCTCGGTAATCAGCTTCGTATCGAACGGATTGCTCTGTACGCAGCGCTCGAATTCGGCACGCCCGCCAGGCGCGGCATCCATGTGACGCTCCGCCAGGCATTGAAAATACACTTGCGAATGCTTCTTGCCGGCTTCTGCATTGTCGAGCGTCCCTGCCATGAGATTAGCCTGCGCCATGCAGTCATTGCGGAACGGCTGAAGGTCACTCACGCACTGAGCCCTGGTGCGTGACGAACAGACCTGCCAGTTGCGCTGCTCGCAAAGCATGTCGGGAGCTTCATCTGCAAACGCCTTGGACACGCGCTGAACAAGACGCGTGTCTAGCGCTTTGCGCTCGGGGCTCACGGCACAGCTTGCCAATGCGATGGCCAGCAAGCTCAGCACGCCAGCAACGACGCGCCTCATGCGGACAGCTTCGCCAGATCGGCCACGCGATTCATCGCCGCGTAAAGCTGTGACAACAACGCCAGACGGTTGTTACGCAACGCCGGGTCTTCCGCATTCACCATCACCCCGTCAAAGAAGGCATCGACCGGGGCACGTAGCGCAGCGAGTGCCTGAAGCGAGGCGGTGTAATCGCCCGCCTCGTAAGCTGCATCGGCCTTCTGTCCAATCGTATTCAGTGCTTCAAACAATGCCTGCTCTGCGGCCACGTTAAACAGCGCGGAGTTCACCTTGCCATTCACTTCACCTTCGGCTTTCTTGAGGATGTTGCCGACGCGCTTGTTCGCTGCTGCCAGTGCCGGGGCCTCCGGCAGGGCAGCAAACGCTCGCACGGCGACAACGCTCTTCGCGACGTGCCGAAGGTACTGTGGGCGGTAGGACAATACGGCGTCGACTTCCTGTGCCGAGAAACCCTGCTCGCGCAGGCTGCTGGCAAGGCGCTCGAAGATGAAACCGGCGAGTGCAGCTGAAGCATCGGAAATTAACGCCCCAAACGGTGCTGCCGCCTCCTGTAGTAACTCATCAAGCCGGAGTGCAAGATCGCGTTCGATGAGCATGCGGATCACACCCAGCGCATGACGGCGCAGCGCGAAAGGATCCTTGTCTCCGGTTGGTATCTGGCCGATGCCGAACAGGCCCACCAGGGTTTCGAGCTTGTCGGCGAGCGCAACTACGACACCCACATCGTTGCGTGGCAGCGCATCACCCGCAAAACGTGGCTTGTAATGGTCTTCAATCGCGTCAGCCACCGTGTCACCGAGCTTGTCATGCTTGGCGTAGTAACCGCCCATGATGCCCTGCAGTTCGGGGAACTCGCCGACCATGTCGGTGAGCAGGTCAGCCTTCGCCAGCTGCGCGGCGGTATCAACCTGCCCTGCGTCCACGCCGAGCTTCGTCGCGATGGCCCTGGCAATCGCGCGCACGCGCTCAACACGCTCACCCTGCGTGCCGAGCTTGTTGTGGTAAACGACTTTGGCGAGGCCGCCGACACGATCCGTCAGCGACTTCTTGCGGTCCTGGTCGAAGAAGAACTTCGCATCGGCGAGACGCGGACGCACGACGCGCTCATTGCCCTGCACGATGGCGCTTGCATCATCGGGGCGGATGTTCGACACGACGAGAAACTTGTTGGTCAGCTTGCCGGCGGCGTCAAGCAAGGGGAAGTACTTCTGGTTGGCCTTCATCGTGAGGATGAGGCATTCCTGCGGCACTTCGAGAAACTCGCTTTCGAACTGGCCAATGAGTACGTTGGGGCGTTCAACGAGTGCCGTGACTTCATCCAGCAGGGCTTCGTCTTCGATGGGCTTGAGGCCCGCTTTTGCGGCAGCCTCTGTGAGCTGGCGCACGATCTCGGCGCGGCGATCGGCAAAGCTCGCGATCACGGCACCTTCTTCAGCGAGTTGCGCTGAGTAGCTGTCGGCGTCGCGGATGACAACGGGATCGACCCTGGCTTCGAAGCGATGACCATGCGTCTCGCGCCCCGCAGTCATGCCCAGCACGGCAACAGGTACGACATCGGCACCATGCAACGCGACGAGCTTGTGAGCGGGACGCACGAAGTTAACGGTGCGCCAGCCATCGGCGAGCTGGTAGGCCATGACCTTGGGAATGGGCAGCTTGGCAAGCGCCTCGTCAATCGCCTTCTGCAGGCCTGCGGCAAGGCTCACGCCCTTGATGACGGAGTCGAGCATCAGCACCTCGGCCTTGCCGTCTGACTGCCGCTTGAGGCCGGGTACGGCGCTCGCGTCAGCGCCCAAGGCGGCAAGCTTCTTGAGCAGCGCCATCGTGGGCTGACCATCGGCGTCGAGACCGACTGCTACCGGCATGAGCTTCTGTTGCACCGACTGGTCGGCTGCTTGTACGACGACGTCTGCGATCTGCACCGCCAGGCGACGCGGCGAGGCGAAGGACTTGACGCTGGCGTGCGCCGTAGCGAGACCCTGCGAGCGCAAGCTGTCGGCCAGCACGGAGGCAAACGCATCGCCCAGACGCTTGAGGGCTTTGGGCGGCAGTTCTTCGACAAAAAGTTCGACGAGAAGATTCTTGTGGCTCATGTTCAGGCTGCCTTCGTTTCTTTTTCTGCGCGCTTGGCGATGTCCGCCAGCACTTCTTCTGCATGGGCCTTCGGCGCCATCGGGAAGCCCAGACGCGCGCGGCTATCGACGTAGCTCTGCGCGACACTGCGTGCAAGGTCGCGGATGCGCCCGATGTAGGCGGCACGCTCGGTGACCGAAATCGCGCCACGTGCATCGAGCAGGTTGAAGCTATGCGCGGCCTTGAGCACCTGCTCATAGGCTGGCAGGGCGAGCTGATGCGTCATGAGGTTCTTGGCCTGCTTTTCGTGCGCATTGAAGGCCGTGAAAAGGAAGTCGGCATCGCTGTGTTCGAAGTTGTAGGTCGATTGCTCGACTTCGTTCTGCAGGTACACGTCGCCATAGCTCAGGCCATCGGTCCACACGAGGTCGTACACGCGCTCGACGCCTTGCAGGTACATGGCGAGGCGTTCGAGACCGTAGGTGATCTCGCCCGTGATCGGCTTGCAGTTGATGCCACCGACTTGCTGGAAGTAGGTGAACTGCGTGACCTCCATGCCGTTGAGCCAGACCTCCCAACCCAGCCCCCAGGCACCTAGCGTGGGGTTTTCCCAGTCGTCTTCGACGAAGCGCACATCGTTTTTCTTGAGGTCGAAGCCCAGCGCCTCAAGCGAACCAAGGTAGAGCTCAAGGATGTTGGCGGGTGCGGGCTTGAGCACGACCTGGTACTGATAGTAGTGCTGCAGGCGGTTGGGGTTTTCGCCGTAGCGACCATCCTTGGGGCGACGCGAGGGCTGCACGTAGGCCGCCTTCCAGGGCTCAGGGCCCAGTGCGCGCAGAAAGGTCGCGGTATGACTGGTGCCTGCGCCGACTTCCATATCGTACGGTTGCAGCAGGGCACAGCCCTGTTCACCCCAGTAGGCCTGGAGCTTCTGGATGATGTCCTGGAAGGTGGGTTTTGCGCTCATATTGGGGTCTCTGGCCCGCAGGGCAGACTGAAAACAGCGTGGGATGACGGCGTGACGTCAAAGGGCCGGATTTTACAGGCAAGCCAGCGATATCCACATCTTTATGCGGACTTGGGTGCAATGCGGCATGCGGCGCCATCAAAGCGAGGCTAGGATGCAGGCTCGGACATCAATCCGTGTCACGGCCGGCATGTGGTGCGGGAGGCAATCGAAGGGACAGAGAGGGAGCAGTATGGGCAAGTGGTATCGCTTGGCCGTTTTCTTGTTGTGCCTGCCAGCCACGGTTGTCGCGCAGTCGGGCAGCGGCATGCGTTTCGTCTATCCGCCGCCCGAATCCGCCACGGACCAGCGCCACACCTACTACTGGGAGCTGCTCGAAGCAGCGCTCAAATCCAATCGTGACAAGTACGGCGATTTTCAACTGGCAGCCTACCCGGTCGCCATGACCTTTCCGCGCGCGGTTTCAGAAGTGGAGAGCGGAGCAGGCCGCGTCAACATCGTGGCGCGCGCGACCAACCTCGATCTCGAGTCGCGCATGCTGCCGGTGCCCCTGCCACTCGACAAGGGCCTGCTTGGGTATCGCCTGTTCCTGATCATGCCGCCTACGCAGGCGCAACTCGACAAGGTCAGGACGCTGGACGACCTGCGCCAGTTCAGCATTGGCCAAGCCTCGACATGGACTGACGTGAAGATCCTCGGTGGCAACGACTTCAAGGTCGTCATCGGCGAGAACTACGAGGGCCTGTTCCAGATGCTGGGCGCGCGCCGCTTCGACCTGTTCTCGCGCGGCGTCAACGAGATCGCCTCGGAATGGCAGACGCACCGCGACCTCGTGCCGGGAATCAGCATCGAAAAGAACTTCGTCGTGCAATATCCGCTGCCACGTTACTTCTTCGTACCGCGCACGCCGGAAGGCCAGGCCATGGCCGAGCGCATTACCGACGGGTTGAAGCGATTGGTTGCCAGCGGCGAATTCGAGCGCCGCTACCTGGCCTACAAACGCCTCGTGCTGGCCGACGTACCGCTTGCCGGCCGCAAGATCTTCCGCCTCGCGAATTCGCAGCTCTCCTCCCTGGCACCACCGCTCAACGACAAGCGCTGGTGGGATGATCTTGCACCCGAACTCTCAGGCTCAAGCAACAGCGCGCAGCGCAGCGGCGAAAAATGAGTTGACGCTATGCTGTGGCTTGTCTAATATGCCGCCCTTCACCGCAGTCAGATTCCCGCCTTCTGTTCGATCATCGCTTGCGCGTTTGAGCGGCGCGGCGGACAAAGCCTCCGGGGGTCGGTAGCTCAGTCGGTAGAGCAGCGGACTTTTAATCCGTTGGTCGCGAGTTCGAGTCTCGCCCGACCCACCATCGGGCAAATGGGGTGAAAAATTTTGGGGGTATAGCTCAGTTGGTAGAGCAGCGGACTCTTAATCCGTAGGTCCAAGGTTCAAGTCCTTGTGCCCCCACCAGAACAAAAAAGGCCCGGTCTTCTGACCGGGCCTTTTGCTTTGCTGTGCGCACCTTCTTCAGCCCGGCGCGTTCTGCCCGCGAATGGCCCAGCCCGTCACACGGCGCTCGATCCAGGCGAACAACTCGTAGGTCACGACGCCCATGGCGCCTATGACGATGAGGCCCGCGAACACCAGTGGCATATTGCTCGACGAACTGGCGCTCATCATGAGGTAACCAATGCCTTCATTCGACGCGACAGTTTCCGAGACGACGGAGCCAACGAAGGCCAGCGTGATGGCGACTTTGAGCGAAGCGAAGAAGAAGGGCATGGAGCGTGGGAAGCCGACCTTCATGAGAATGTCGAGCCGCGACGCGCCCAGCGAGCGCAGCACGTCTTCCAGTTCCGGTTCCAGCGTGGCAAGGCCGGTGGCCACGTTCACCATGACCGGGAAGAACGAGATCAGGAAGGCGGTGAGGATCGCCGGCACGGTGCCGATGCCGAACCACAGCACCAATACGGGCACGAAGGCCACTTTGGGAATGCTGTTGAAAGCCACCAGCAGGGGATAAAGCGCCCGATACACGACGGCAGATGATCCAAGGGCCGCACCGAGCACGAGACCGACGACGACTGCGATGGCGAAGCCGGCCATGGTGGTGAGGAAAGTCTGCGTGGCGTGCTGCAAGATGGGTTGCGCGAGCGACATGCCGACCTTGTAAACCTCGCTGGGCGCGGGAAACAGGAAGGACGGTACGTCGAAGCCGACGCAGATGACTTGCCAGACGACGACGAAGAATGCGGCCACCATCCATGGGGCCAGTTTCATGATGGTGCGACGGGACAAATGCATGCCGGGCCTCTCAGGATTCGCGGACGCGGCCGATGGCTTCGCGCAACACGTGCACGTGCGAGGCAAAGGCATCGGTGTAGGTGACTTCGAGATCGCGCGGACGCGGCAGATCAATCTCGCGACGCACCAGGATGCGGCCCGGGCGCTTGCTCATGACATACACGGTGTCAGCGAGAAAAACAGCTTCGCGCAGGTCGTGAGTCACGAGCACCACGGTGAAAGGCTGTTGCTGCCAGAGATCGCGCAGCATGCACCACAGCTCTTCGCGGGTGAAAGCGTCGAGCGCGCCGAAGGGTTCATCGAGCATCAGCAGGCGTGGCTTGTGAATCAGTGCGCGACAGATCGATGCGCGTTGCTGCATCCCGCCCGACAGCTCCCAAGGAAACTTGTCCTCGAACCCGGCCAGGCCAACGCGCTTGAGCGCGGCGCGCGCCATCTCCTCATATTCCATCCGCTTGCTGCGCAAGGTCGAGCGGTAGGGCTCGACGATTTCCATGGGCAACATGACGTTCTGCAAGGTCGTGCGCCAGGGCAGCAGGTTGGCCGCCTGAAAGGCCATGCCGACGATGGATAGCGGCCCACCTACTTCGCGGCCATTGACGTAGACGTAGCCAGCGGAAGGCGGCTTGAGCCCCGATACCAGCTTCATCATCGTGGACTTGCCGCACCCCGAAGGGCCGACGACGGCGACGAACTCACCCTCGCGGATGTCCAGCGACACGTCTTCGATGGCGCGGGCGCCACCTTCGGTGTAGCTGAGGCTGACCTGCTCGAATCGTACGAAACTCATGTGGCTCTCTGGGGTTTTCGGCAAGCGCGACGGGCCCGTCATGGCGGGCCCGTTCGCGAGATGCTTACTTGATCATGCGATCCGCCTTGGGCGGCAGGAAGGCTTCGGTGAACAGCAGCTTGGCGTCCGGTACGGCAGGCAAAGCGTAAGCCTCAGCTGTTTCTTTCAGCGAGCGCGCCATACGGTCGGCCGTTACGCCACCGAGACCAACAGACTTGGCTTCTGGCGTAACAACAACGCTGCTGAGCGCCATCTTGAGGCGACGCGTTTCCAGCGGCAGATCGACCAGGGCGTCCTGCTTCTTCACAAACTCGGCGGCCGCATCCGGGTTGGCAATGGTCTCCTTGAGCGCTTTGTTGAACGCGCGCAGGAAGCCCTCGACGAGCTTGGGCTTCTCGGCCGCGAACTTGGGCGCGACGATGATGGCGTTGCCATACAGTTCAACGCCGAAGTCGTTGTAGAGCAGCACCGTGAGGTCGGACTCCTTCACGCCTCGAGCTTCCATGTTGAGGATGCTGGTGAACGAGAAGCCCGTGATGCCATCCACATCGCCACGCGCCAGCATGGTCTCGCGCAGCGCCGGGTCGACCGACTGCCACTTCACACTGTTCGGGTCGATCTTGTTCGACTTGGCAAAGGCCGGGAATGCCTTGCGACCCGCATCGAAGACCGGTGCGGCCAAGGTCTTGCCCGCCACGTCCGCCGGCTTGGTTACGCCTGCCTTCTTAAGGAACACCACTGCGGCCGGCGTGAAGTTGTACACCATGTACACGCCCTGCACTTTCGAACCCGGCGTCTTGGCGTCGTACTCGGCCAACGCATTGAAGTCGGCGAAGCCCATTTCATAGGCGCCCGTAGCGACACGCGCCACAGCTCCGGCCGACCCGGCGCCAGCGTCGATGGTGACGTCGAGGCCTTCGGCCGCAAAGTAACCCTTGGCCTTGGCAAGCAGGAAGGGCGCAGACGGCCCTTCAAAGCGCCAGTCCAACGTGAACTTGATCTTGGTGAGCTCCTGTGCGCTGACGCCATGCGCAAGCGTGCAGATGGCCAGCGCGCAGATTGTCCGTAACGCAGCCCTGACTGATGAAACCATGCTTTGCCTCCTGTGGCACAGATTGACGTGCTCACAACCCAGCAACCTGCGTACCATGATTTCAGCGGCAAATCGGGGCAGTTCCCGGCTCCGCCGCGCCCCAATCCGGGGCGCAGCAGCGCCGCTGCGCTGCGAGCCGCTCCAGCCCTTGTTCAGGACGCTCCCATCTTGTGCGCTCGGTTGCCGTTCATAACAAAATGTATATGAGGTGTATTGGCAAATCCCAAGCATGGGCTCTCGCAAAAAACAAAAGGCACCCGGAGGTGCCTTCTGCGTGTCACTTGCAGCGCGAACAGCAAGGACTCAATGCTTGATCGATCGTAGCTTTTCGATCGCTGCGATCTGCGCCACAGATGCTGCCAGTTCGGCTTGCGCCTTGGCGATATCCACTGCACCACCACGATTGGCGAGCATCTCTTCGGCGCGGCGTTTGGCGTCAAGCGCCTTGGCTTCGTCCAGATCCTTGCCGCGGATGGCGGTGTCAGCCAGCACGGTCACCAGGCCCGGTTGCACTTCCAGCAAACCGCCCGCGACGAAGATCACTTCTTCTTCAGCACGGTTCGGAATCTTGATGCGCACGGTGCCCGGCTTGATGCGGGTCAGCAACGGGGTGTGGCCGGGCAGAATGCCCAGTTCGCCCGACTCGCCCGGCAGCGACACGATCTCGGCCAGCCCGGAGAAGAGGGACTCTTCCGCGCTGACGACATCGACGTGTACGGTCATTGCCATGTTGGTTCTCCGTTAAGGGGCGCAGCATCGCTGCCGCGCCCTTGCCGCATCACTGCAGGGTCTTGGCCTTTTCGACAGCTTCGTCGATACCGCCGACCATGTAGAAAGCCTGCTCGGGCAGGTGGTCGTATTCACCGGCCACGATGCCCTTGAAGCCACGGATGGTTTCCTTGAGCGGCACGTACTTGCCCGGCGAGCCCGTGAACACTTCTGCAACGTGGAAGGGCTGCGACAGGAAGCGCTGGATCTTGCGCGCGCGCGCCACGATCAGCTTGTCTTCCGGTGCAAGTTCGTCCATGCCGAGAATCGCGATGATGTCGCGCAGTTCCTTGTAGCGTTGCAGCGTTGCCTGCACGCCGCGCGCCACCGAGTAGTGCTCTTCACCGACGACCAGCGGATCCAGCTGACGGCTCGTCGAGTCGAGCGGATCCACTGCGGGGTAGATACCCAGTGCAGCGATGTCACGCGACAGCACGACGGTCGAGTCAAGGTGGAGGAAGGTCGTAGCAGGCGACGGGTCGGTCAAGTCATCCGCAGGCACATACACGGCCTGGATCGAGGTGATCGAGCCAACCTTGGTCGAGGTGATGCGCTCTTGCAGACGGCCCATTTCTTCAGCCAGCGTCGGTTGGTAACCCACGGCGGAAGGCATACGACCCAGCAGTGCGGACACTTCGGTACCGGCCAGGGTGTAGCGGTAGATGTTGTCCACGAAGAAGAGGATGTCGCGGCCTTCGTCACGGAACTTCTCGGCCATGGTCAGACCGGTCAGCGCGACGCGCAGACGGTTGCCCGGAGGCTCGTTCATCTGACCGAACACCATCGCCACCTTCGACTCTTTCATGTTGTCGAGCTGGATGACGCCGGCTTCTGCCATCTCGTGGTAGAAGTCGTTACCTTCACGGGTACGCTCACCCACACCTGCGAACACCGACAGACCGCTGTGCTGCTTGGCGATGTTGTTGATGAGCTCAAGCATGTTCACCGTCTTGCCCACGCCGGCGCCGCCGAACAGGCCGACCTTGCCGCCCTTGGCGAACGGACACACGAGGTCGATCACCTTGATGCCGGTTTCGAGCAGGTCAACCGAGGGCGACAGCTCGTCGAACTTCGGTGCGGGTTGGTGGATTTCACGACGCTCGTTGCTGTCGATGGGGCCGAGTTCGTCGATGGGACGACCCAGCACGTCCATGATGCGGCCCAGGGTGCCGTGACCGACCGGCACCGAAATGCCTGCGCCCGTTGCGTTGATCTTCATGCCGCGGCGGATGCCGTCGGAAGAGCCCATCGCAATGGTACGCACGACGCCGTCGCCGAGCTGTTGCTGGACTTCGAAGGTGAGACCCTTCTCGACCAGCGCGTTTTCTTCCGAAGCGTCCAGTTGCAGGGCTTCGTAAATCTTTGGCATCGCATCGCGCGGGAACTGGATGTCCACCACGGCGCCGATACACTGAACAACGGATCCTTGACTCATAGTCATTTCCCCAATTAGCTAAAAATCTTTAGACGGCCGCGGCGCCGCCGACGATTTCCGAAATTTCTTTCGTGATCGCCGCCTGGCGGGTCTTGTTGTAGACCAGCTGCAATTCCTTGATGACGTTACCGGCGTTGTCCGAAGCGGCCTTCATGGCCACCATGCGCGCAGACTGTTCGGAAGCCATGTTCTCGGCAACCGACTGGTAGACCAGCGCTTCGACGTAACGCACCAGCAGTTCGTCGATGACGATCTGCGGATCCGGCTCGTAGAGATAGTCCCAGGATGCACCTTCCGGAGCGCCCATCTGCTGGCCGCTGAGCGGCAGCAGCTGATCGAGGCGGGCTTCCTGCTTCATCGTGTTGATGAAGTCGGTGTAGACCACGTAGACCTTGTCGAGCTCGCCTGCCACGTAAGCATCGATGAGCACCTTCACCGGGCCGATCAGCTTTTCCATGTGTGGCGTGTCACCCAGACCGACAACGTGCGAAACCACCTTGGCGCCCATGCGCTGCATGAAACCGAAACCCTTGTTGCCGATAGCGGCCACCTGGATGTCAGTCACACCGGCGTTCTGCCAGTCACGCATGCTGTTGACGGCCAGACGCAGCGCGTTGGTGTTGAGACCACCGCAAAGACCCTTGTCGGTCGTCACGAGGATCAGGCCCACACGCGTCACGGACGCCGGCTCGGTCAGGAACGGATGCTTGTAGTCCATGATCGAGGCCTGCGAGAGATTCGCCGCCAGGCGACGAATCTTCTCGGCATACGGGCGGGCAGCGCGCATGCGGTCCTGCGCCTTGCGCATCTTGGAAGCAGCAACCATCTCCATGGCCTTGGTGATCTTCTTCGTGTTTTGCACGCTCTTGATCTTGGTACGGATTTCCTTTCCGCTTGCCATGCTGGTGCTCCCTTTCTCTTAGGACCAGCTCTTCTTGAACGCTTCGATAGCGGCGACGAGTTCCTTCTCGGCGTCGGCATCGAGGTCCTTCGAAGATTCGATCTTTTCGACCAGGGCAGCGTTGCTGGACTTCACGAACTGATGCAGCGCGCTTTCAAAAGCCAGCACGCGCTTGACTTCCACGCCGTCGAAGTAGCCCTTGTTCACGCCGAACAGCGTGATGGCCATTTCTGCGACGGACAGCGGCGCGTATTGCGGCTGCTTCATCAGTTCGGTCACGAGGCGACCGCGCTCAAGCTGCTTTCGGGTAGCTTCGTCGAGGTCGGATGCGAACTGCGCGAAGGCCGCGAGTTCGCGGTACTGCGCAAGTGCCAGACGCACACCGCCGCCGAGCTTCTTGATGACCTTGGTCTGCGCTGCACCACCCACACGCGACACCGAGATACCGGCGTTGATGGCGGGACGGATACCGGCGTTGAACAGGTCAGTCTCAAGGAAGATCTGGCCGTCGGTAATCGAGATCACGTTGGTCGGCACAAAGGCGGAAACGTCGCCAGCCTGCGTTTCGATCACGGGCAGCGCGGTCAGCGAACCGGTCTTGCCCTTGACTTCACCGTTGGTGAACTTCTCGACATACTCTTCGTTCACGCGAGCAGCGCGCTCAAGCAGACGCGAGTGCAGGTAGAACACATCACCCGGATAAGCTTCGCGGCCCGGCGGACGGCGCAGCAGCAGGGAGATCTGACGATACGCCCAGGCTTGCTTGGTCAAGTCGTCGTACACAACCAGCGCGTCCTGACCGCGATCGCGGAAGTACTCGCCCATTGTGCAACCGGCATACGGCGCGATGAACTGCATTGCAGCGGAGTCCGACGAGGCTGCGGCGACGATGATGGTGTACTCCATCGCGCCATGCTCTTCGAGCTTGCGCACCACGTTGGCAATCGTCGAAGCCTTCTGGCCGACTGCCACGTAGATGCAGATCATGTTCTGACCCTTCTGGTTGATGATCGCGTCGACAGCGACGGCGGTCTTACCAGTCTGGCGGTCACCAATGATCAGCTCGCGCTGACCGCGGCCGACGGGCACCATGGAGTCAATGGACTTGAGACCCGTTTGCACCGGCTGCGAGACGGAACGACGGGCGATAACGCCCGGCGCGACCTTCTCGATCTTGTCGGTCATCTTGGCGTTGATCGGACCCTTGCCATCGATGGGCTGGCCCAGTGCGTTGACGACGCGGCCGAGCAGCTCGGGGCCAACGGGCACTTCGAGAATGCGGCCCGTCGTCTTGACAGTGTCGCCTTCCGAGATGTGCTCGTACGCACCCAGCACCACGGCGCCGACGGAATCACGTTCGAGGTTCAGCGCGAGGCCGAAGGTATTGCCGGGAAATTCCAGCATTTCGCCCTGCATGACTTCGGTCAGGCCGTGCACGCGGACGATACCGTCGGTCACGGAGACCACGGTACCTTCGTTGCGGGCGGTCGCCGACAGTTGCAGGTTCTGAATGCGACTCTTGATGAGATCGCTGATTTCAGAGGGATTGAGTTGCATTTTGAATGCTCCTAATTCTGTAGGGCAGCGGCCATGGCGGCGAGCTTGCCGCGTACCGAAGCGTCGATCACCTGGTCACCGACGGCAATGCGTACGCCGCCGATAAGTTCAGGGTCGATCGCCACCGATACGTTCAGGCGGGAACCGAAACGGGCTTCGAGGTCGCCAATCAGCCGGCTCTGAGCTGCGGCGTCGAGCGGAAAAGCCGACGTCACCAGCGCGTCACACACACCTTCGTGTGCGTTCTTCTTCTGGTGAAACATCGTGCTGATTTCCGGCAGCAACGCAGCGCGTTCGTTCTCGACCAGCAGCGACACGAAATTGTGTTGCGCGGGGTCAAGCGAAACGCCAGAGGACTCGGCCAGCAGTTGCACCAATGAAGACGGTGCGACACGCGGATTGGTGAGGCAGTCGCGCACCTGCGCGTCTGCCGCCACGGCTGCGAGACGCGACAGCACGTCCGACCATTGGGTCAGCGTGCCGGCATCGCGCGCGAGGGCGAACACCGCCTCGGCGTAGGGACGCGCAAGGGTGACGTTCTCGGCCATGGCTTAGTTGAGTTCCTGTTTCAGGTTGGCCAGCAGCTCGGCATGGACGGCGGGATTGATCTCGCGACGCAGGATGCGCTCGGCACCTGCGACAGCCAGCGAGGCGACCTGATCGCGCAGGGCCTCCTTGGCACGTTGCGACACGGCAGCAGCTTCGGCCTCGGCTGCCTCGCGGGCAGCAGCAACGATGCGAGCGGCTTCGGCACGCGCTTCTTCGAGCAGACCGCTGGCCTGCTTTTCAGCAGCACCACGCAGTTCAGCGCCCGATTCACGTGCCTTGCGCAACTCTTCGCCCACGCGCTTTTCAGCGAGAGCGAGATCCGTCTTGGCCTTGTCCGCCGCTGCAAGCCCGTCAGCAATTTTCTTGGCACGTTCGTCCAGTGCCTTGGTCAGTGGCGGCCACACGAATTTCATCGTGAAGACGACAAAGGCCAGGAACACGATGGACTGTGCCCAGAGCGTAGCGTTCAGATTCACGGCAGAACCCTTTCTATGGGGTTGAAAGGGTTACTTCAGGAACGTCGAGGTAGCGAACCAGAGAGCGATACCGGTACCGATAATGAACGCGGCATCGATCAGACCAGCCAGCAGGAACATCTTGACCTGCAGGGCGTTCATCAGCTCGGGTTGGCGAGCGGAGGACTCGAGGTACTTGCCACCCATCAGGGCGATACCGATACAGGCACCGATAGCACCCAGACCGATGATCAGACCGCAAGCCAGCGCGACGAGACCGTAAACTTGTTCCATGACAGCTCCTAAGTAGATAAGTGAATGAAAAACAAAAACCGTTGGGGACTACAGAAAAAGGAGGGAAGCTGGCAGCACCAGCTTCCCGTAACTGAAATCAGTGCGCTTCGTGGGCCTGACCGACGTACACCAGGGTCAGCATCATGAAGATGAAGGCCTGCAGCACGACAACGAGGATGTGGAACAGCGCCCAGGCAAAACCGGCGACGAAGTGGCCGAGGAACAGCAGGATGCTCGGGGCGTTGTAGCCAGTCCAGGCGGCGCCCATCAGCGCGATCAGCATGAAGATCAGTTCGCCGGCAAACATGTTGCCGAACAGACGCATGCCGTGCGAGATGGTCTTTGCTGCGAATTCGATGAGCTGCATCGCGAAGTTGACGATGCCGAGGATGACGGCCAGCAGGGGGTTCTTGCTGGTGCCGAACGGTGCGCTGACCAGTTCATGCGCCCAGCCGCCAGCGCCTTTGATCTTGACGTTGTAGTAGAGACAGACCAGCAACACCGTGACCGACATGCCCATGGTGGCATTGATGTCGGCAGTCGGCACGACACGCAGGTAGGCGTGGTGCGGGTCATGGCCCATGCCGCCGTAGATGCCCTCCCACAGGCGGGGCAACCAGTCGAGCGGCAGGAAGTCCATGGCGTTCATGAGGAACACGAACACAAAGACAGTCAGCGCGAGCGGGGCGACAAACTTGCGCGACTCGGGGCTATGGATGAGCCCCTTGGCCTGGTCCGCAACCATCTCGACGAGGATTTCAACGGCGGCCTGGAAACGGCCCGGCACGCCGGAGGTGGCCTTGCGCGCCGCCAACCAAAACACGAACGACCCCAGAATGGCCAGCAGGGCCGAGAAGAAGATCGTGTCGTAGTTGATCAGCGAAAAATCAATGAGGGCCTGTTGCTTGGCACCCGTGCCATTGAAATAGGTCAGGTGGTGGGCAATGTACTCGCCCGCACTCGGGCCGTGCTGGGCGGCGGCTTCTGCTGCGTGTTCAGTGGACATGTCAAAGTCTTAATAGAAGTGCGAAAAAATTGGCTTGCAGCGTCACGGCCAGGCCGGTGATCACCGCGCCCCAGTGCACGCCGGGATACAAGCGCCACACCAGAAGCAGGATTCCTGTCATTGACGCGACCTTCACAAGCTCGCCGATGAAGAAGCCTCCTACGCTCGCTTGCCGTCCTCGTGCCAACCGCCAAGCAAACAGCAGGCTGGGCAACACAATGCTGAAACCACCCAAGAACGCGCTCAGCGCACCTTGCACTCCCCACATCGCGCCGGCCACTGCGGCGCCCGCCAGCATCAGCGACCCTTGCAGGGCGACTGGCTTGTAGAGGGGTTTGAGCATCAAGGGGGTTACAACACCTGGAGCGGAAAACGCGGCGCTTTCAAGAGACTGCGCGGCGGACTTTCGCTGTCAAAAAACCCGACGATGGTACGGGTTCACCTGATCATCGTCAATAATTCTGGCAATGCAGCAAGGCGTAGTTGGCAAAACGCGGCCGGAAGGCGAGGGCCAGTTCAGATCGGGTGCGAAAAGCCGCGCAGCTCCTGCTTGACGCGCCCCATGACCTCGCCCCAATTGCCGGGCTGACGCTGGCGGAAGATACGCATGCTTGGGTACCAAGGCGTGGCGTCATGCTCGGCTCCCCAGCGCCAGTCGGCGCCAGCGGGCAACAACAGCCAGACCGGTTGGCCAAGCGCCCCGGCAAGGTGTGCCGTGGCGGTGTCGACGCTGATCAACAGGTCTAGCCGACTGATGATCGCCGCAGCGTCTGCCATGTCGCGCTGCATGTCGAGCAGGGGAATGATGCCGCTGCGGCACTGTTGCTCGATGCGCTCCATGCCGGGGTCGCCCATCTGCATCGACAGCACGACTGCGTCGCCGCGCGCCTCGACAAGCTCGAATACCTGGTCCAGCGACAGGGAACGACGCGAATCAATGGCATTGCCGCCGCTTCCGGCCCAGCTGATGCCGATGGCCGGGCGAGAGCCGACCCACTCGTCGACGAGGCGCCGCCATTGCAGCAGGCGCGTCTCGGGGGCAGTCAGGTAAGGCAGGGTGTCGGGCGCCTGCGGCCCTTCCAGCCCCAGCAGGAGCGGCACGGACAGCAAGGGGCACCACAGGTCATAAGCGTCGGGCGCGACGTCTTCATCAGTCGCCAGGTCCAGCCCGGGAGCGCTGGACAACAGGACGCGCAAGCGGGTCGATACCGAGGCGATGACCTGCGTCGCGCCCAATGCACGCAATCGAGGCACAAAACGGATGAACTGGATCTGGTCGCCCAAGCCTTGTTCACGCACAAGCAACAGGCGCTTGCCGGCGAGGTCTCCGCCGCGCCAGCGGCGCGCTTCGTCCAAACCTCCGAAGCTCACCCCATCATGCGCTGCAACGCCGGCATAACGGGCCTCGTAGAGCGGTAAGCCTTCCCGATATTTGCCCTGCGAAAGCAGGGCGATGGCGAGGTTGGCCTGATTGCGCGGCAGTTCGGGCGCATCAGCCAGCGCGGCACGGAAACTCTCTTCGGCTGCCGCCGCCTCACCCAGCCACAGACGGATCATGCCCTGGTACTGCAAGGCCAGCAGGCGGCCTGGCTCTGCATCGAGCCAGCGCTGTACGGCGCTGGCTGCAGCATCGAGGTCACCGGACTGCAGAAGTCTTTCTACCTCTCCCTGATGCATCTTCCCCGCCTGTTATCAGCGCCAGCCAAGATCTTACTGCGAGGCCGTGATCGGGATCCTCATGTATCCGCATGTACTGCGGTCCCGGCGCGGCGCTTCACCCCGCTGACGACCTTTCGCTACAGATGATCGAGGCCGGCTCTCAGTGCCCTTTGCGCTGTTGCGGATTCTGATGCGCGATGCCGAGTTTGTGTTGCAACCAGTCGAAGGACAGGTAGAGCGCTGGCGTGATGTAGAGCGTGATCAGCTGCGACAGGATAAGACCGCCAACGATGGCGACGCCCATCGGCTGGCGCAACTCGGCGCCAGCACCGAGACCCAGCGCAATCGGCAGCGCGCCCATGATGGCCGCCAGGGTGGTCATCAAGATGGGACGGAAACGCAATGTGCAGGCCTCCAGGATCGCGTCACGCGGCGTCTTGCCGTGGTGGCGCTCGGCCTCCAGGGCGAAGTCGATCATCATGATGGCGTTCTTTTTGACGATGCCGATCAGCAGCAGGATGCCGATCATGGCGATGAAGGACAGCTCCAGTCCGACGATCTTCAGCGCCAGCAGCGCGCCTACGGCGGCCGAGGGGATGCCGGCGAGAATCGTCACCGGGTGGATCCAGCTTTCGTACAACACGCCGAGCACTACGTAGATCACGGCCACCGCAGCGAGGATCAGCCATAGCTGGCTGGTCTGCGAGGATTGATACACCGCTGCGTCACCCGCGAAATCGCCGAACACATCGGAGGGGATGTTGAGGCCGTCCTTGATGCGACGCACTTCCTCAATGGCTTGCGACAGCGTGACATCGGGCGCGAGGTTGAAAGCCAGCGTCACGGCGGCAAGCTGACCCTGGTGGTTGACCGAGGTATTCACCGCACGGCGTTCAACCGTGGCCAGGGCCGACAATGGCACAAGGGTGCCGTTCTTGGCGCGTAGCTTGATCTTGTCGAGCCCGCCTTCGTTAACGCGCATCTCGTCGGTGAGCTGCAGGATCACGCTGTAGGTATCTTCCGGCCGGTAGATGCTGGCCGCTGTGCGCTCGCCGAAGGCGCTGTAGAAAGCCTCGCGGATGGTCTGCATCTCTACGCCCATGGCTTGGGCGCGGTCGCGGTCGACCATCACACGCGCCTGCAGGCCGCGCCGGTCTGCGTCGCTGCTGATGTCCTTGAGCATGGGCGACTCGCGCAAACCACGCTGCAGGCGTTCGGACCACTCGACGAGCTTGTCAAAGTCCACCGACTGCAAGGTGTACTGGAAGCGCGCGTTCGCCGCACGGCCACCAATGCGCAGGTTCTGCACCGGCGTGAAACTCACCTGCACGCCCGGCATGCCGCCTGTGAGCTTGCGCAGATCCTCCAGCACGGTCTTCATCACAGGCCGCTCGCCCAGGGGCTTGAGCATCAGGAACATGGTGCTTCGGTTGGCCGTGCCGCCGAAACCGCCACCTGAGTTCGAGATCGCCTGGCTGATGTGCGGGCTCTTCATCACCCGCGCCTGCACCTGCTCGTGCACCTCGCGCATGGCCAGCCAGGAGATATCGGCACCTGCCTGAATGTTGACGCGCACCTGACCGATGTCCTCTTCGGGGAAGAAGCCTTTGGGCAGCGCCAGATAGAGCAGCACCGTGCCGGCGAAAGTCGCCAGCGCCACCAGCAGCATCGCCCAACGCAGCTTCAGTGTCGCCAGCAAGCTCTTGCGGTAAGTCTGCAGCACAGCTTCGAAACCACGCTCGAAGACGCGGCTCCAGGCGGGCTCCGGCTTGCTGGTGTCGTGATGTTTGACGAAGCGGGCCGCCAGCATCGGAATCAGCGTCAGCGCCACCGCCGCCGAGACGAGGATGGAGATCGACACCACCGCAGCGAACTCGTGGAACATCAGGCCGATGGTGCCGGGCATGAAGAAGATGGGGATGAACACGGCCACCAGCGAGATGGAGATCGAGATGACGGTAAAACCCACCTCGCGCGCACCGCGCACGGCGGCCTGATACGGTTTGATGCCCTGCTCGACGTAACGGACGATGTTTTCGAGCACGACGATGGCGTCATCGACGACGAGGCCGATGGCAATCGTCAGGCCCATCAGCGAGATGTTGTTGAGCGAGTAACCGAGCCACAGCATCAGGCCGAAGGTGCCGAGCAGCGAAGCTGGCACCGACAGCGACGGAATCAGCGTTGCCGACAGCCGGCGCAGGAACATGAGGATGACGAGGATGACGAGGCCGATGGTCAGCAGCATCGTCAGGCCAACGTCGTGAATCGATTCACGGATCGAGATCGAGCGGTCATTGATCGGCTGGATGTCGATGGAGGCCGGCAACTGCTCCTGCAAGCGCGGCAGGGCGGCACGCACTTCATTGACCACCGCCACCGTGTTGGCGTCGGGCTGACGCAGCACCGACAGGGTGATGGCCCGCTCGCCATTCACCCACGCTGCCGTGCGCTGGTTCTCGACGCTGTCCTCAACCTGCGCGACGTCCGACAGGCGCACCGGCAAGCCGTTCTTGACGGCGACGATGCTGCGCGAGAACTCGGCGGCATTCTTCAGAGACTCGTTGGCGTTGATGACCAGCGCCTGACGCGGGCCTTCAAGCGATCCAACGGGCGAATTGCCGTTGAAGGACTTGAGGGCCGCCGACAGTTCGGCCAGCGTCAGATCATGTGCGGCGAGCTTTTCAGGATCTGCCTTGACGCGCACTGCAAAGCGTTTCTGCCCGTTGATGTTGACCTGGGCGACGCCGTTGAGGGTGGAGAGCGTCGGCGAGATGACGTTGTCAGCGTACTCGTTGAGCTTGTCCATGGGCATGGACGGTGACGACAGCGCGATGAACAGGATGGGATCATCTGCCGGATTGACCTTGCGGTAGGTTGGCGAGGTCGTCATCTCGGACGGCAACTGACGCGTGGCGCGGAACAGCGCGGCCTGCACGTCGACGGCGGCGTCATCGATGTTTCGTGCGGGGTCGAATTCCAGCGTGAGGTTGGTACTGCCCAGCGTGTTCGTCGAGGTCATCGTCCGCAGGCCGGCGATGGTCGAGAACTGGCGTTCCAGCACGGTGGCGACCGAGGCCGCCATGGTCTCGGGGCTGGCGCCCGAAAGCTGGGCATTGACGTTGATGGTCGGCTGGTTGAAAGACGGCAGTGCCGAGATCGGCAGCTTGAACATGGCGATCCAGCCACCGATGATGATGGCCAGCCACAACAGGGTTGTGGCGACCGGGCGGTCAATCGCGTGTTCAGCCAGTTTCATTGCCCGCCTCCTGCAGCGCGACGCTCACGCCAGCGCTCGATTATCTTCAGCTTTTCTTCGTCACTGAGGCCGGCCCAGCGCTCGGGATCACGCGGCGTGAAGCCATCGGGAAGTGCGACGCCCTTACCAGCGGGCCTGGCTGCTGCCTTGTCGCCACTCGCTGCGGGCTTCCCGGCCGGCTTGTCGGCAGCCGGTTTGCCGCCGACTTTGTCGCCGCCCGATTTGTCAGAGCCCGCCTTGTCGGCCGACGACTTGTCGCCACCCTTGCTCTCGGCTGCCGGACCGGACTGATCACCGCCACCGCGACGGCCGCCACCCCGCTCGCCATTGCCCTTGACCTCGAAGACCTTGCTGCCCGGGCGCAAATTGGCTGCGCCTTCCAGCACCACCTTCACGTCGGCATCAATGCCTTTGACGATGGCATTGCGGCCGGCAATGCGCACAAGGTCGATGGGCTGCTGCTTGACCGTCATGTCTTCATTGACGATGTAGACGAAGCGGTTGTTCGGGCCATTGACTATGGCCTGCGGCGGCAGCACCAGCGCGTCTTCGATCATGCCTGCACTCGCACGCACGGTGACGTACTGTCCCGGCCACAGCTTGCGACCACTGTTCGACACCTCGGCCTTGACGCCGATGGTGCCGGATATCTTGTCGACCGTGCTCTCGACGAAGATGACACGCCCTTTGACCGACTCGTCACGCTGCCCAGGCACTTCGACCTGCACGGGCACCGTGCCCTTGTCGAGTGCGGCCTGCAAGCGCGAAAGATCGCGCTCTGGCAAAGCAAAGCTCACCGCAATCGGGTCGAGACGCGTGATCTTGACCATGGCTGTCGTGGCATTCGCCTGCACCAGCGAGCCGGGGCGTACATCGATGCGGCCCACGCGGCCCGCAAAGGGCGCCTTGATCTTGCTGTAGGACAGCACGACCTTGACCTGCTCCAGCGCCGCGCGGTTCTGCTCCAGCGTCGATTGCAGGGTTTCGAGCTTGTTGCGCGAGGTATCCACGGTCGCGCTCGAAACGAACTTCTGGTTGAACAGATCGATGTTGCGCGCCAGTTCGCGCTCGGCGATCACGATTTGCGCCTGCGTGCCGGCCAGGGTCGCCTCGGCCTTGCGAACGTTGGCGACATCCTCCCTGTCATCCAGCGAGAACAGCAACGCGCCGCGACCAACCTCCTGACCTTCGCGCACGTGGATCTCGGCGACCGTGCCGGTTTTCTGCGTGCGCACGTCCACTTCATCGATAGGCAGCACGTTGCCCTGTGCCGCCAGCACCACCGGCACGGATTCGATGCGCGACTTGACGGTCGTCACCGCTTGCGGCCGCGCGGCACGATCGCCGCCCGCGGCAGGACCGCTCTGGCTTGCCGGCGCACTTGCCTCGGCAGACACGCCCTGCGCCGCCTTTTCCCCCTCGTTCTTGTTGCCGGAACCACACGCGGCCAGTGTCAACGCCAGCACGGCGGACCAGGCTGTTCTTTGTACTTGCATCACTTCCGACCCGGCGTTGCCGCCGCGTCGCCCTCATGGAGTCATTCGTGAATGGGCCGGAATGGCCGGATCCTGCTCAGTCCCTCATCTTCTACGATTCGCACAACCCGCGCCAGCGTTGAAGTATTTCCAATTGTTCGCGGTAATTCACATCGGTTGCTGTGAAACGCGGCACGCCTTACGCAAGGTCTATGCCATAATTTCCGTGAGCGCCCGTCACTGCAGACATTGAGGATTGAAATGGACGACAACAAGTCAAAAGCCCTGGCCGCCGCATTGGCACAGATCGAAAAGCAGTTTGGCAAGGGTTCCATCATGCGCATGGGCGACGGCAAGCTGGAGGAAGAGATCCAGGCCGTATCGACCGGTTCGCTGGGGTTGGACATCGCATTGGGCATTGGCGGCCTGCCGCGTGGCCGTGTGGTGGAAATCTACGGCCCGGAGTCTTCCGGCAAGACGACCCTGACCCTGCAAGTCATCGCCGAGATGCAGAAAATCGGCGGCACTGCGGCCTTCATCGACGCCGAACACGCACTGGATGTGCAATACGCAGCAAAGCTGGGCGTAAATGTCGGCGACCTGCTGATTTCGCAGCCGGACACCGGTGAGCAAGCCCTTGAAATCGCCGACATGCTCGTGCGTTCGGGCGGCGTCGACATCCTCGTCATCGACTCGGTTGCCGCGCTGACGCCCAAGGCCGAAATCGAAGGCGAGATGGGCGACCAGCTGCCGGGCCTGCAAGCCCGCCTGATGTCGCAAGCCCTGCGCAAGCTCACCGCCAACATCAAGCGCACGAATACGCTGGTCATCTTCATCAACCAGATCCGCATGAAGATCGGCGTGATGTTCGGCAACCCCGAAACCACCACGGGCGGCAACGCACTGAAGTTCTACGCCTCCGTGCGCCTCGACATTCGCCGCACCGGTACGATCAAGAAGGGCGAGGAAGTCATCGGTTCCGAGACCAAGGTCAAGGTCGTCAAGAACAAGGTCGCGCCCCCGTTCAAGGAAGCGCATTTCGACATCCTCTACGGCGAGGGCATCTCGCGCGAGGGTGAGATCGTCGACATGGGCGTGGATCACAAGTTCGTCGACAAGTCCGGCGCCTGGTACGCCTATCAAGGCGAGAAGATCGGTCAGGGCAAGGACAACGCCCGCGAGTTCCTGCGTGAGCACCCCGAGACCGCACGCGAGATCGAAAACAAGATCCGCGAAGCTGTCGGCGTCGCAGCCATGCAGGCCGTGGCCGCCGAGTAAGCCCGGCGTCCGCGGATCTGACCGGAGCCCGCAGTGAAGAAGCCCGCCTCCTCCCTCACCAGCACTGCACTGCGTCTGCTCGCCACCCGCGAGCATTCGCGGCAGGAGCTGCGGCGCAAGCTGGCTGCGCGTGCCGATGAGGGCGATGACGTGGAGGCCGTGCTGGACCGCATGGCAGAAACAGGGCTTCAGTCCGACGCGCGCTTCGCCGAAAGCTATGTGAGATCACGCGCCGGACGACTGGGCAGTGCCCGCATCCGCCGCGAGCTGGGTGACCGTGGTGTGACGGAAGAACTCGCCAGCACCGCACTCGGTGAGGTACTGGTTGAAGACGAACTGACACGCGCACGGAGCGTGTGGAAAAAGAAATTCGGGCAGCCGCCCGTCGATGCGAAGGACTGGGCCAGGCAAGCCCGCTTTCTGCAGTCGCGCGGCTTTTCGGCGGAGCTGATCCGCAAGTTGCTGAAAGATCCCGTGCATGAGTTTGTTGAAGGTTGAAGGCGTCCGCAAACGTTACAAAGCCCGCACCGTGGTCAAGGACGTGTCCTTCCAGGTCGGCGGCGGCGAAGTCGTCGGCTTGCTGGGCCCAAATGGTGCGGGCAAGACGACCTGCTTCTACACCATCGTGGGTCTCGTCAAGGCAGATGGCGGCCGCATTCACCTGAACAGCACCGACATCACCCACCTGCCGATGCACCGTCGTGCGCAGCTGGGCCTGTCCTATCTGCCTCAGGAAAACTCGGTGTTCCGCAAGCTGACGGTGACGGAAAACATCCTCGCCGTCCTCGAATTGCAAAAGCTCGGCAAGGACGAGCAACGGGGTCGCCTCGACGAACTGCTCGACGAGCTCAACATCGGCCATCTGCGCGACGCCAATGCGATATCCCTGTCTGGCGGCGAACGCCGTCGCGTCGAAATTGCGCGCGCACTCGCCACCAACCCCAAACTGATCCTGCTCGATGAACCCTTCGCGGGCGTCGATCCGATCGCGGTGATCGACATCCAGAAGATCATCGGCTACCTCAAGGCACGCGGAATCGGCGTATTGATCACCGACCACAACGTGCGCGAAACCCTCGGTATCTGCGACCACGCCTGGATCATCAATGCCGGCGAAGTGCTGGCGGGCGGTCGTCCGAACGAGATCGTGCAGAATGACCAGGTTCGCCAGATCTATCTGGGTGAACATTTCCGGCTGTAAATCACGCATCATCCAGTCATGAAGCCCTCGCTCCAGTTACGTCTCTCCCAACAGCTAGCGCTTACGCCTCAACTCCAGCAGTCCATCAAACTGCTGCAGCTGTCCACCCTGGAGCTCAATACCGAAATCGAGCGCATGCTGCTCGAAAACCCTCTGCTCGAACGCGATGGCGCCGAGGAGGGCGAAGATGTCGCACCGATGCAGGACGTGCCCACGGCAGAGGCTGCGACAGCAGCCAGTGAACTGTCCGACCGCCACGCCAATGGCGAAGAGGACTTCGAGCCGCAAACCACCGTCGAAATGCCCGACACCATTACCGAGGCCTACGACTCGGTGTCGGACGACGACATCGGCGAGGCTGCCGAATGGCGTGCCGAAGCCACGGGCAGCGGCAGTGGCAGCAACGACAGCGACGACGACAGCGATTTCCAGGAGTTCCAGGCCGCAAGCACCAGCCTGCGCGACCACCTTGAGCAGCAGCTCGCGCTGATGCCCTTCTCGGACCGCGACCGCGCCTTGATCCGCCTCATCATTGAAGCGCTCGAAGACGACGGCATGCTGGCGCAGGAGCTTGAAGAGCTCCTCCCCCTGATCCCCGAAGAATGGGAAGTCGAGCTCGAAGAGCTGGTCACGGCTTTGCGCCATGTGCAGCACTTCGACCCCGTGGGAATCGGCGCCCGCAGCCTGCAGGAATGCCTGTTGCTGCAACTGAAGGCACGCGACAAGAGCCCCACGCGCGATCTGGCCATGGGCATCGTCGAGCACTGTCTCGAACAGCTCGCCGCACGTGATTTCGTCAAGATCCGCCGCCGCCTGGGCTGCGATGACGACGGCCTGCGTGCCGCACACGAACTCATCTGCAGCCTCAACCCGCATCCGGGTGCCCAGTTTGCGCCGCTGGAAGCGCGTTACATCGTGCCGGATGTGATCGTGCGCAAGTACCGTGGCGCCTGGACGGCTAACCTGAACCCCGAGGCCATGCCCAAGCTCAGGATTCACCGGGTCTATGCCGATATCCTTCATCAGAACCGTGGCATCAGCGGCTCGCTGTCCACGCAACTGCAAGAGGCAAAATGGCTGATAAAGAACGTCCAGCAAAGATTTGACACGATCCTGCGCGTGTCGCAGGCTATCGTTGAAAGACAGCGCCAGTTCTTCGACCACGGTGAAGTGGCCATGCGGCCCCTGACCCTGCGGGAAATTGCCGAAGAGCTGGAACTGCACGAGTCCACGGTGTCGCGGGTCACCACACAGAAGTACCTGGCCTCGACGCGTGGGATTTATGAACTGAAGTATTTCTTCGGCAGTCACGTGTCTACGGACACGGGCGGTGCCTGCTCCGCCACGGCGATTCGCGCGCTGATTCGCCAGATGGTCGCAGGGGAAGACGGCAAAAAACCGCTGTCGGACGCAAAGATTGCCGAGATGTTGGGCCAGCAGGGTATCGTGGTGGCTCGCAGAACCATCGCGAAGTACCGCGAGTCACTCAATATTCCGCCGGTCAGTCAGCGCAAAACGATCTAGGAGTTCGCTTATGAACCTGAATATCACCGGCCACCACCTCGATGTGACGCCCGCCATCCGCGAATACGTCACAGGCAAGCTAGACAGGGTAATCCGTCACTTCGACCATGTGACTGCGACGCATGTCATCCTGTCTGTCGAAAAGCTCAAGCAGAAGGCCGAAGTTACGGTTCATGTCCGCGGCAAGGACATCTTCGTGGAAAGCAGCAACGAAGACCTTTACGCCGCCATTGACGCCATGATCGACAAACTCGATCGCCAGGTCGTCAAGCACAAGGAAAAGTCGTCCGACCATACCCGCGACGCCATCAAACACCAGCAAACTGCAGAAGGCTGAGCCCCTGCGACGGCTCTCTCCCGCACAGGGAGAGGGCCGCTTCAGCACAAACCTCTCGTTCATCTCGACGCTGCCTGTCCGATCAGGCAAACTTTCCCCCCTCTCTCGCCAACTCGCGGAATACCAGGCGCCGAAGCGTCCGTACTACCTGCAATGAACCTGATCTCCAAGATCCTGCCTGCTGCCAACGTTGTCATCGACTTTGCTGCCAGCGACAAGCAGACAGTGTTCGAGTCTGCCGGCGTCATGTTTGAACGCCAGGCCGGTGTATCCAGCAAGCTGGTGACCGATGCGCTGGCCCAGCGTGAGAAGCTCTGCTCCACCGGGCTTGGGCAAGGCGTCGCTATTCCGCACGGCCGCATCAAGGGCCTCAAGTCGCCGCTGGGCGCCTTCATGCGCATGGCCGAAGCGATCAACTTCGATGCCCCGGATGCCAAGCCCGTCGGTCTCATCTTCATCATGCTCGTGCCCGAGCAGGCCAACGAGGCGCATCTGCAGCTGCTGTCCGAGCTCGCCACGATGTTCAGTGATCGCGAATTCCGCGATGCGCTGACGGAATCCGCCGACGCGCGCGCGCTGCACAGCCTCTTTGCCGAGTGGGACGCCAATGCGGCGAACCAGCGTCGCCCAGCTGTTTGAAGCCAACCGGGCCGCGCTGCGCCTGCGCCATGTCGCAGGCCGGCTCGACACCCATATCACCGTTCACGATGACCGCGTGTGGGCAGCCGACCTCGTCGGCCACCTCAACCTGATCCACCCCACGCGCCTGCAGGTCATCGGCCAGACCGAGTTCGAATGGGCGCGCCGTCAGGCCAAGGACAAGCTGGAGCACCACCTGCTCGCCATCCTCGCCGCACCACCCCCTGCAATCATCGTCGCCGACGACTGCGAGGTGCCCGACATCATCCGCCGCAACTGCGAAGATGTTGGCGTTCCCGTACTCGCCTCGCCGCTCGAATCAGCGCGCGTCATCGAAGTGCTGCGGTCCTTCCTGTCGCGTCGTCTCGCCGAGCGCGTCTCGCTGCACGGCGTGTTCATGGACGTGCTGGGCCTCGGTGTGCTCATCACCGGCGACTCGGGTGCAGGCAAATCCGAACTCGCGCTCGAACTCATCTCGCGCGGCCACGGTCTCGTTGCCGACGACGTGGTCGAGATCTCGCGCATCGCCTCGGGCGTACTCGAGGGCAAGTGTCCCGAGATGCTCAAGGACTTTCTCGAAGTGCGCGGACTGGGCATCCTCAACATCCGCACGATCTTTGGCGAAACGGCCTGTCGTCGCAAGATGCGCTTGCGTCTCATCGTGCACCTGCAGAAGCGCAACGTGCAGGACGAACCGCTGCGCCTCACGCTCGACGATGAGGAACAGGACGTGCTGGGGGTTGGCGTACGCCGCATCATCCTGCCCGTGGCGGCAGGTCGCAACCTCGCCGTGCTGCTCGAAGCGGCCGTGCGCAACACCATCCTGCAACTGCGCGGCATCGACTCGACGCAAGAGTTCGTCGACCGCCAGCGCGATGCGCTGGATCGGGACGATCCCTTCGAGCACTAGGCAGGAACCAAAACAACAACGGCGCCCGCAGGCGCCGTTGTTGTTTGGGCCGCGAATTTGCGGCGGCAACTCAGGCCGGCCGGGCAGCCTTGGTCAACGGCGAACCCAAGGCCTGCGGCGCACGCAACAGGAATTCCAGCACGTCACGCACCGGGCGGATCTCGTTGCCAAAGGGCAGCATGCCCTTGCCGCGGAAGAACAGGCCATTCTTCACGTCACCGTGGCAGGCTGCGGCAAGGTGCTTGTCGATGCAGAACTGGCCGGCCTTGGGCAGGCGATCACGCAGGCCGCACTGGATCAGGCAATCCCAGCGCTGCGAGCAATTCCGTTCCGCATCGGCTGTACGTTCGGCAGCTGCCTGCAGTTTGGTCTCACGCTGCAGGTAACGCGACAACCATGGCGTGTTGACGGCACGCGCCGGCAGGCCCGCCACACTCATGAATTCGACGATGTCTTCGGGCTTCGCATTGGCCAGCACATGCTTGAACTCGATGTCGGCATCGCCCTCTTCGGTCACGGCAAAGGCAGTGCCGACCTGCACGGCCGAAGCACCCAGCGCCATCAGCTCGCGGATGCGTTCATGCGAGTTCACGCCACCCGCTGCGATGAGGGGGATCTCGCCCGGTTTCAGCCCAAGCTGTTCAAGCGCCTGCACGCACTCGGGCAGCACGGTTTCCATATCGAAACGCTGGTTGGCGGTGTCGCCCACATTTGCCGCGCCAAGGTGACCGCCCGCCCAGCCCGGATGCTCCAGCACCACGGCATCGGGCAGGCGCCCCTTGCGCATCCAGCGTTTGACCACCAGCGACAGGCCTCGCGCATCGGACAGGATGGGGATCAGGGCCACCTCCTTGAACTCAGACACGAGCTCCGGCAAATCCAGCGGCAAGCCGGCGCCCATGACAATGGCGTTGGCGCCGGAACGGCAGGCCTGGCGCACATAGTCGGCGTACTGACTGACGGCACGCATGACATTCACAGCCACAGCACCCGCGCCGCGCGCCAGCTCCAGCGCAGCTTTGACCTCGCGATCCAGCGCTTCGAGGTTGGCCGCTTCGATGAGCTCGCGCGTCGCACCCTCGGTACGTGCCATGAGATCGGCATGCAAGCGACGCAGATCGACACTGGCAATGGTGCCAAGCCCACCCAGCGAAGCGACGGTGCCGGCAAGGCGGTGAGCAGAGACGCCAACGCCCATGCCGCCTTGCACGACGGGCAGGAGTGGACGGCCACGCAAAATCAGATTGGGGAGTGTGTGTGTGAGCACGGGGATCGCGGCGGTCATAGCCAGCCTTCATGATGAAAGACGCTATGCTCTCGCCTCAGGCAATCGCAAAGCTTGATCCAGCTCAAATCCGGCCAAGCCGCGAATGCCTTGTCTGCCGTACGTTCTCCGGACACGTACGCGCATCCTGCGGGGGCAGGAGCCAGACCCGGCCGACCTTTTCGGCCATCAATCCACTCAGATCGGGGAATCCATGAAGACAGCCAGGAAATCAGTTATCGGTGCCGCTTTCGCCACCCTGCTGGCGTTCACCGGCCCGGCTTTCGCGCAAGACGGGGCAGGACAAGACAAACAACAACAGGAGATGGAAAGCGCTGTCGCGGCTGTACGCACAGCCCTGCAGCCGGGCCCGGTGGAGATTCCCCTGACCGATCAGGCGAAACTCAAGCTGCCGGCCGGTTACGCATTCGTCCCCAAGGCCGAGGCCGCACGCTGGATGAGTGCCATGGGCAATCACACAGACGCGCGTTTCATCGGTGTCATCGTCGGCGACAAGATCGAGGGTTTCGTGACCGTGGACTTCGAGAAGTCCGGTTACATCAAGGACGAAGACGCCAAGACCTGGAACGCGGACGAATTGCTGAGCAACATTCGCGAAGGCACGGCCGAAGGCAACAAGGATCGCGCTGCACGCGGCCTGCCCGAGATGGACATCATAGGCTGGGTAGAGAAACCCGGCTATGACGCCGGCACGCACCGCCTGATCTGGTCGATCTCGTCGCGCAACAAGGGCGCGCCGGCCGACAGCGAACAAGGCATCAACTACAACACCTATGTGCTCGGCCGCGAAGGCTACTTGACCCTGAATCTCGTCACCGGCCTGAAAGAGATCGAAGCGCAAAAGCCGCTGGCGCGCGAGCTGCTGGCCGCCGTGAACTTCAACGAGGGCAAACGCTACGAAGACTTCAACGCTGACACCGACAAGGTCGCCGAGTACGGCCTCGCCGCCCTCGTCGGCGGTATTGCCGCCAAGAAGCTGGGGCTACTGGCGGTCATCGGCGCCTTCATGCTCAAAGCCTGGAAACTGGTGCTGATTGGCGTGGTTGCACTGGGCGCAGGTGCGAAGAAGCTGTTCGGCAGGAACGACGAGGCCTGAGGCGGACATGATCAAGCTGCTGCTTCTGCTGCTCAATGGCGCCAAGCTCGGCAAGCTCCTCACCACCGGCGGCAGCATGCTCGTATCTGTGGTCCTGTACGCCTGGATTTTCGGCTGGGGGTACGCGGTCGGTTTCGTTGCGATGATGTTCCTGCATGAAATGGGGCACTTCATCGCGGCGCGCCAGCGTGGCCTGCCAGCCGGCTTGCCAACCTTCATCCCATTCAT
Organism: Viridibacterium curvum; assembly: GCF_039544165.1. Lineage (NCBI taxonomy): Bacteria > Pseudomonadati > Pseudomonadota > Betaproteobacteria > Rhodocyclales > Rhodocyclaceae > Viridibacterium > Viridibacterium curvum. The sequence goes on along the minus strand of NZ_BAABLD010000008.1, from coordinate 1,040,387 downwards.
CGGAGCATGGACGCAACTGGAACGCATGCCACACGACGCAGAGACGGAAGCCTACGTCGGTATCGCAGGCCCTTTGGCGGGCACGCTGGCCGCGCTGATCTGCTACTTCTTCGCCAGGGACCAGCACAGTCCCTTGTTACTTGCGGTCGCCTATTCGGGCTTCTTCCTGAACTTGCTCAATCTTCTGCCAGTTCCTCTGTTTGATGGCGGCCGCATCACCGCAGCCATCTCGCGCCGGATCTGGTTTGTCGGAGTTCCCGTCCTGATCGCTTTGCTGCTCTGGCGCCCCAGTCCAGCCTTGTTCATCATGACCCTGCTCGCCGCTCCGCAGCTATGGGACGCCTGGAAAACGCGTCACGAAATCCAGCACTACTTCGAAGTACCGCTAGCCAAACGACTGGAATATGGTGCGCTGTACATCGCACTGATCGGATACCTCGCAGTCATGACCAGCGAGGTGCACGACATGTTGAGCACCGTGCGCGTTGGCGGATTTCCAACCTGATGTGCTCGCAACCGGGCAGCCCTGCCCGGTTGCCCACCCGCCTCACCCAAGAAACAGCCTGTAAGCCGGGTTGTTCGTCTCCTCCACGCATTCATAGCCCACATGCTGCAGAAAGGCCTCGAAGGCCGGCGCATCATCGGGCGGCACCTGCAAGCCGATCAGGACGCGACCAAAATCGGCGCCGTGGTTGCGGTAATGGAACAGGCTGATATTCCAGTCTGAACGCAGTTTGTCGAGAAAGCCCAGCAAGGCGCCGGGGCGCTCGGGAAAGATGAAGCGGTAGATCCGCTCGTCACGCGCCAGTGGCGTGCGCCCACCCACCATGTAGCGGATGTGCGACTTGGCCATCTCGTCGTCAGTGAGGTCCAACGCAGGCAAGCCATGTGCCGCAAGTGCATCGACCAGCTGCGTGGCCTCACCACGATGCGCTATCGCCACACCCACGAAGATGTGGGCCTGCGAGACGTCGTTGTAGCGGTAGTTGAATTCCGTGACGTTGCGTCCGCCAAGCTGTGCGCAGAAGGCCTTGAAGCTGCCGGGCTGTTCGGGAATGGTGACGGCAAGCACGGCTTCACGCTGCTCGCCCAGCTCGGCACGCTCGGCCACAAAGCGCAGACGATCGAAATTCATGTTGGCGCCGCTCGCAACGGCCACCACGCTGCGCGCCGCAGTTTGCTGCGCGAGCCAGACCTTGGCCCCCGCCAGCGCCAAGGCGCCAGCCGGTTCAAGAATGGAGCGCGTGTCTTCGAAGACATCCTTGATGGCGGCACAGATGGCATCGTTGTCGACGCGGATGATGGCATCGACGTATTTCTGGCACAGGCGAAAGGTTTCCTCACCCACGAGCTTGACCGCCGCGCCATCGGCAAACAGCCCTACCTGGGACAGTGCAATGCGCTGCCCGGCCGCCAGCGATTGCGCCATCGCGTCGGCATCATCTGCCTCCACGCCGATCAGCAAGGTCTGGGGCCGCAGACGCTTGATGTAAGCCGCTACGCCCGCGAGCAAACCGCCACCACCCACGCAGCAGAATACGGCGTCAAGCTGCCTCGGATGTTGCCGAAGAATCTCCATGCCTATCGTGCCCTGGCCGGCTATGACGTCGGGGTCGTCGAACGGATGGACGAAAGTCAGGCCCTGCGCTGCTTCCAGCTCGCGTGCATGGGCATAGGCCATGTCGTAGCTTTCGCCATGCAGGACCACCTCAGCGCCACGTGTGCGCACGGCATCAACCTTGATCGCCGGCGTGGTGGTCGGCATCACGATGACGGCGCGGCAGCCCAGCTTCTGGGCCGACAGCGCCACGCCCTGCGCGTGGTTGCCCGCAGAGGCGCAGATCACGCCACGCCCGAGCTGCTCTGCGGATAGCTGCGCCATCTTGTTGTAGGCGCCTCGCAGCTTGAACGAGAACACCGGCTGCAGGTCTTCCCGCTTGAGCCAGATCTGGTGCCCCATGCGGCGCGACAGGTTGGTCGCGGCATCCAGCGGCGTCTCGGTCGCTGCTTCATAGACGCGGGCGTTGAGGATGCGTTCGAGGTAGTCGTCGTCAGGGGCGGGCATGGCAGCAGGTACGGGAATGGATTCCCGATTATCGCCTTGCGCGCAACGTGCTGACGAGGCCCATGAAAAAGGGCGCCCCGAGGGGCGCCCTGAAAGAATCCGCTTGCGCGAACCCTGATCACATCAGTAGTGGTAAGCCGATTCGCCGTGGCTGGAGATGTCCAGACCTTCGCGCTCTTCGTCTTCCGGCACACGCAGGCCGATGAACATGTCGACCAGCTTGTAGGCCACGATGGACACCACACCCGACCAGACGATGGTCAGCAGCACGGCCTTGAGCTGGATCCAGACCTGGCCAGCGATCGAGTACTCAGGCGAAGCAGCGTTGGCCACGTAGTCCCAGATGCCCACGCCACCCAGCGAGGGGGCTGCGAACACACCGGTCAGGATGGCACCGAGGATGCCGCCCACGCCGTGCACACCGAACACGTCGAGCGCATCGTCAGCACCCAGCATGCGCTTGAGGCCATTGACGCCCCACAGGCAAGCCACACCCGCCAGCAGGCCGATGATGATGGCACCCACCACGCCGACGTAGCCGCAAGCCGGGGTGATGGCAACCAGACCCGCAACGGCGCCCGAAGCGGCACCCAGCATCGAGGGCTTGCCCTTGAGCATCCACTCTGCCAGCAGCCAGCTCATGGTGGCGGCAGCGGTGGCAACCCAGGTGTTCAGGAAGGCCAGCGCGGCGATGCCGTTGGCTTCCAGAGCGGAACCTGCGTTGAAACCGAACCAGCCGAACCACAGCAGGGAGGCGCCGATCATGGTCAGCGTCAGGCTGTGCGGGGCCATCGATTCCTTGCCGAAGCCGATGCGCTTGCCGATCACGAAAGCACCCACCAGACCTGCCACAGCGGCGTTGATGTGCACCACGGTGCCGCCGGCGAAGTCGAGCGCGCCCCACTGGAACATCAGACCAGCCGTTGCACCCGCCGCCGTTGCGGCTGCAGCATCGGTGTAGGCATCAGGACCCGCCCAGAACCAGACCATGTGGGCCATCGGGATGTAGCTGAAGGTGAACCAGATGATTGCGAAGATCAGCAGGGCCGAGAACTTGATGCGCTCGGCGAAGGCGCCGATGATCAGGCCGACCGTGATGGCCGCAAACGCGCCCTGGAAGGCCACGTAGATCATCTCGGACACAAACACGCCCTTGCTCCAGGTTGCCGCCGCCGAATCGGGCGTCACGCCGGACAGGAAGAGCTTGCCGAAGTCACCGAAGTAGTTGCCTGCGCCGCCAAAGGCCAGCGAGTAGCCATAGACGACCCACAGCACCGAGATCAGCGAGAAGATCACGAAGACCTGCATCAGCACGGACAAGGCGTTCTTGGTACGGACCAGACCACCGTAGAACAGGGCCAGACCGGGGATGGACATCAGGATGACGAAGGCCGTGGCAACAATCAGCCAGGCATTGTCAGGCTTGCTGGCAACCGGAGCGGGTGCGGCAGCAGCCGGGGCCGAAGCTTCGGCAGCGGCAGGTGCTGCGGTCGCGGCGGCGGCCGGCGCAGAGGCTTCAGCCGCAGCGGCGGCAGGGGCGCTTGCGTCCTGGGCGGAAACCCCGCCGGACAGCGTGACAGCCAGGGCCGTCAGCACAATCGCAAAAAAGTTTTTCATGTTCTCGTCTCTCTTATTGATCAGAGTGCGTCACCACCGGTTTCGCCGGTGCGGATGCGGATGGCTTGCTGCAGGTCGAAGACAAAAATCTTGCCGTCACCGATCTTGCCGGTATTGGCCGCTTTCTCGATGGCTTCGATGACCTGGTCGAGCAGGTCGTCGGCAATGGCCACTTCGATCTTCACCTTGGGCAGAAAGTCGACGACGTACTCTGCACCACGGTAAAGCTCGGTGTGACCCTTCTGACGACCGAAGCCCTTGACTTCAGTGACCGTGACGCCCTGAACACCGATGGCCGAAAGTGCTTCACGCACTTCGTCCAGCTTGAAGGGCTTGATGATGGCTGTTACGAATTTCATGGCAGCTCCTGTGAAGGAGGCGGCCACGACAGCCGCCCCACTGGATTGAAAATCAGAACGTCTTGCCGACCGAGACGACGAAGGTCGGCTCACCGATCTTGCGGCAACGGGTCGAGGGCGAGCTGGTGTCACAAGCGTAGTACCAGCCCTTTTCGGCGTTGGTGCCGATGACGGCGCCACCGATGGCCCAGCCACTCAGGTCATAGGTCGCACCCAGCTTGTAGTCGCTGTAGTTCAGGAAGCCGTAGTTGCGGACGATCTGGCGACCCACGTGGGTGTTGATGGTGATCTTCTCGGTGACAGGAATGTTGGCCGTCAGATCCCAGTAGGTCGAACCCGTCGACTTGCCCGGATCAGAGCCAAAGCACTCAGCTGCGACCTTGCCATAGCCCGGATCGGTCTTCTGGCAAGCACCGCCGTAGGTGTCCTTGTTGGTGCCGAAGAAGTTCGTCAGCGTGTAGGACATCTTGAAGGTCACCCACTTGTAGGAGGTGCCCACATACAGCTCGTGATTGTCGAACTTGGTGTAAGCGCTGTTGTTGTAGTGCGCGTTCGGGTAGTAGTAGAACAGCGTGCCGAGGTCGAGGGTGAAGTCACCGAAGCTCTTCTTCCAGCCGCCGTAGATGTCCATTTCCAGACCGGAACCGTTCAGGTACTGGTTGCCGCTGACGTTCGACAGCCAGGTGCCGAGGTAAAGACCGGCGGGGCCGGCGTAATCCACACCACCTTGCACTGCAGGACCGCCGTAGGTCTGCGACAGACCGCGGAAGCGGTAGTCGGACACGATGGTCATGTTGCCGGTGACCGGCGACGGCGCATCTTCAGCCAGTGCGGGCAGCGAAGCAGCCGTAGCGATCAGGGTTGCAGCGAGACGGGAAAAACGCATTTGATTACTCCTCTAAAAGGGATCAGGAAAAAGGCAGGGGTGTCTAGCGGGATTCGTGCCAACCATCAGCCCACAGACAAATCAACCTTTAATTCAATGGTTTGCGATTCGAGGCGCCTCTCTGGTGCAACACGAAAAAGTCCTGCACGCTTTTGGCGCACAAATCTGGTGCGTAAGAACGGGGCGGGATTGCCCGTTGTTGCACCCGCCCTGTGCGCTAAACTTTTCGCATGGCGATGCCCGCTGGCACCCTTCCGGCAATGGCCTGATATCCGCCGAAACAGAAAAGGAAGCCCCATGATCAATACGCAACTGCTGCAGGACTTCGGCAAGCAGCTCTCCGAACTTCTCGCCCACAGTCCGGCTCGTGACATCGAGCGCAATGCCCGCGCGCTGTTCGGCAGCATGGCTAGCCGCATGGATCTGGTCTCGCGTGAAGAATTCGAGGTGCAACGCAGTCTGTTGCAGCGCGCCAGCGAGCGACTCGCTGCGCTGGAAGCCCGCGTCGCCGAACTGGAAGCGCGCAAGCCCTGACGGGCATCCCCCGCGAGTCGCCGGAAGGCGGTCGCTACACTCGGCCGCATGTCCCTCGCACTGATCACCAGCCGCGCGCTCGCCGGCATGGACGCGCCCGAAGTCACGGTCGAAGTCCACCTTGGCAACGGCCTGCCCGGCATCTCGCTGGTCGGCCTGCCTGATACCGAAGTCAAGGAAGCACGTGACCGCGTACGTGCTGCCTTGGCAACCTGCCAGTTCGAATTCCCGAATCGACGGATCACTGTCAACCTCGCGCCGGCCGACCTGCCCAAGGAGAGCGGCCGCTTCGACCTGCCCATCGCGCTGGGCATCCTTGCTGCCAGCGACCAGATGCGAGGGGGCCAGCTCGCGGAATACGAGATGGCCGGCGAGCTCTCGCTCAGTGGCGAACTACGTCCAGTGCGCGGCGCACTGGCGATGGCCTGGCGCGCCGCACGCTCGGGCCGCAGCCTGATCCTGCCTGCCGACAATGCCACCGAAGCGGCATTGGTGAAGGGCGTGCGCGTCCTCCCGGCGCGCACCCTGCTCGAAGTTGTGGCGCACTTCAACGGCCATGCCGAGCTGACGGCCCACGAAACAACGAGCCTGCACCTGCAGCCCAGCTATCCTGATCTTGCCGACGTGCGCGGCCAACAACAGGCGCGGCGCATGCTCGAAGTCGCCGCCGCCGGTCTGCATTCTTTGCTCTTCTACGGCCCACCCGGCACGGGCAAGTCCATGCTGGCGAGTCGCCTTCCGGGTCTCCTGCCGCCCTTGTCCGAGGAGGAAGCATTGGAGTCCGCAGCCCTGCAATCCCTGGAAGGCCCTTTTGACCCCACGCGCTGGCGGCAACGCCCATTCAGAAGCCCGCATCACTCCTCGAGTGCTGCCGCCTTGGTGGGTGGTGGCATGAATCCAAAACCTGGCGAGATCTCGCTCGCCCACCACGGCGTGTTGTTTCTCGACGAGCTGCCAGAGTTCGAACGCCGCGTGCTCGAAGCCCTGCGCGAGCCGCTGGAGACAGGGCAGATTACCGTATCGCGTGCGGCGCGCAGTGCCGACTTCCCGGCCCGCTTCCAGCTTGTGGCGGCGATGAATCCCTGCCCGTGTGGCCGACTCGGCGCTATTCCGCCGCAGAAAGTCTGCCGCTGCACGCCCGATCAGGTGGCGCGTTACCGCGGCAAGCTATCCGGCCCCCTTCTTGATCGCATCGACCTGACGCTGGAAGTCGGCACACTCGATGCGGCCACCCTGCAATCTGCCCCCGTCGGTGAGTCGACCGCCTTGGTGCGCGAACGTGTCATCTCCGCACAAGCCCGGCAAATGGCGCGACAAGGCAAGCTCAATGCGCACCTGCAGTCGGCCGAGATCGACACACACTGCCCCGCTGATGATCGTGGCAAAGCCCTGCTGCGACAGGCAATCGACAAGCTGGGCTTGTCTGCACGTGCCTATCACCGCACCCTGCGCGTGGCGCGCAGCATTGCTGATCTTGCAGGCGCAGATGTGATAGCCAGCGCACACGTCGCCGAGGCCGTGCAGTACCGGCGGGGCCTGCCGCAAGGCTGATGTACCGGGACGGAGACGGGGGCTGTCATGCTGGCGGACCCCGCAACGCGCTAGACTGCGCAGCGTTCCCGTATCCATCGGAGTCTTCGAACATGGCCGAAAACCTCATGCAGTCCGTCGCTCGCAAGTCCGTCCGCGTCGCCTTCATCCTGCTTGTCGCGCTTATCCTGCTGAGCTTGCTCTACGTCTGGCTGGTGCTGAGCTGGAGTTACTCGGACGGTGAACGCGCAGGCTATGTGCAGAAGTTCTCGCGCAAGGGCTGGCTGTGCAAGACCTGGGAAGGTGATCTCGCCATGGTGAACCTGCCGGGGCAGCCTGCTGAAATCTTCAGCTTCACGGTGCGCGACGACAAGGTCGCCGAGCAGATCAACGCCCTCGTCGGCAAGCGCGTCGCGCTGAGCTACGACCAGCATGTGGGCGTGCCGACAAGCTGCTTTGGCGACACAGGCTACTACGTACGCAATGTGCGCGAGGTCAGCGAGAACCCGGTACCGTTCCCGGCGATTGTCGCGCCGGCCCCGCACCGTCAGCCTCGGCCCCGGCGTCGACTAAGTAAGCAGGGTATCCCGCAGCCAGCGGTCGAGGAGCTCGGCCGGTCCGCGCCAGTTTTCTTCCAGCATCATGGCGTGCCCCATATCCGGAAAGATGTGGGCTTCAAGGCCATAAGTACTTGCCGTGCGCTCGACCTCGCCAGCCGGAATAATGCGGTCTTCGGCAGCGCCGATCACCAGCATGGGCGGACGATGCATGCGCGCCGGACGCGGCAGGTTGAACAGGCTCATGTCCCAGATCGCACGCAGCGACTCGGGCTGACAATGCTGCAGGAAGTCGATCAACGCTTCGTCACTGATGGGCTGGTGAAACAACGCCTCGCGCGCCGTAGCCAGATGCGGGGCACCACCACTCATGAGGCGATTGAGTTCGACCAGTACATTGGGGCGCTGCATGGCCATGCCGAAGGTGGCTGGTAACAAACCCTGCGGCGGCACAGCTGCCATCAGCACGGCTGCCGGGGTCGTAGCCTCTTCCAGGTATTTCTGTACCACCATGCCACCCATCGAATGCCCGATGAGTACCGACTCGGCCGGCAGGCGTGCGATGGCTTCGTGCAGATCACGCACGTAATCGTCGATCGAGAAGTTATCCGTGCCTGCGTGCCCACGGCTGTTGCCATGGCCTGACAGCGACAGGGCATGTACTGACCAGCCACGGCTAGCGAAGAAGGGCAGGAAGTTCGGCGCCCACTGCCAGGCACCGCTGAAGGCGCCATGAATGAAGAGTAGCGGCGGTCCATCGACGCGCCCGGTCGCCTGCTCTGTCAGCAGTTCAAGTCTGAAAGTCCCGTGCATGGCGCGAGTATGCGCGGAAGTCCATAAGGGTTGCGTCGCTCAGTTGCCCGACATGATGCGAATCATCAGATCCGTCGCTTGCTGGTTCTTGACCACGGGCGCATAGGTCTCTTTCATCCGCGCCACGAAGTTGGCCGAACCCTTGAGCACGCTGAACTTGACGCCCGCCTTCTCGAGTCGCGCCTTGACGCGGGCTTCAAGCTGGGAGCGTTGTTGACGCATGTAAGTGCCGGACTCACGCGCCGCAGTGCGCACGAGCTCCTTGTCTGCATCGCTAAGCGTAGCCCAGCGCTGGGTCGACACCACCAAGGCCTCGGGCAACACGTTGTGGTGGCTGAACACGAACCAGGGGGCGATCTTGTAGTGCTCGGTAATTTCGTAGGACAGGATGTCGTTCTCGGCCGCGTCCAGCTCACCGTTCTTGAGCGCATCACCGACCTTGTCGAACGCCATCGTAGACGGCACGCCGCCCAGTGCCTTGACCATGCTGATCATGGAGTCACGATTGGCCACGCGCATGCGCAACCTTTCGAAATCCGTCGAGAAGCGCAGCGGCTTGTTGCGCGAGTAAAAGGAGCGAGAGCCGCCGTTGTACCAGGCCAGCACAATGTAGCCCTTCTTCAACAGCGCTTCTTCGAGGCTCATGCCGATGCCGCCATCGAGCACACGCAGCATGTGCTCCTGATCGCTGAAGAGGAAGGGCAGGGAGAGCACTTCCATCTCGGGCACCGCATCCGTCAAGGCCGCGTTGCTGAGTACAGCAAAATCGACCTCGCCTTTTTTGAACTTCGGCACGACGTCTTTCTGTGCGCCGAGATCCTGTCGCCACAGGGTCTGGCCTTCATAACGCCCCTGGCTCTTCTGCTTGACCAGATCGAAGAACCGCAGCATGCCCTGATGGTTCGGGTACTCGCTGTTTTCCAGTACCCAGCCCTTCAATGGCGTTGCGGCAAAGGCCGCGGGTGCAAATCCGGCGAAACCGATCAAGACAGACGCGAATACACGGGCAAGATGCTGAAACATGGCAGGACTTCCTTTTAAATCAAGCAACTGGCAGATTTGAAGTATTTCATGTTTCCGTGGTTACGGACAGCGAAATGGGGCACCATCCGTCGCATTTGTCACATGCCAGACTCATGCGACACACATTCTAACAATCCACATTGCATAAGCATTCATGTTGCCACAACGGCAGGCAAAATTCCCCCGCCTGTCGCCAATCCGCCCGTCACGGTATCCTGCGGACCTTTGCCACCTCTGGATTTGCCTCATGTCAGACCCCATCACCACACCAAGCGGCCTCGTCTATGAAGATCTCACCCACGGTGACGGCCGCGTCGCCGAGGCCGGCCGCACGGTTGTCGTGCACTACACCGGCTGGCTCACAACTGGCGAAAAGTTCGACTCCAGCAAAGACCACGGCGAGCCCTTTGCGTTCCCGCTCGGTCGCCAACATGTGATTGCCGGCTGGGATGAGGGCGTGCAAGGCATGAAGATCGGCGGCACACGCAAGCTGACCATCCCGCCCCACCTGGCCTACGGCGAAGAAGGCGCCGGCAGCGACATTCCGCCAAACGCTACGCTGGTTTTCGAAGTCGAGCTGCTGGACGTCGAAAAGCCCTTCGACATGAGCATGCAGAACCCCGTCACCACCGAAACCGGCCTCGTTTACGAAGACTCCGTGCTGGGTTCCGGGGCTCTCGCCAAGGCCGGACGCCATGTCGTCGTGCACTACACGGGCTGGCTCACCGACGGCACGAAGTTCGATTCCAGCAAGGACCGCAACGACCCCTTCCGCTTCCCCCTCGGTGGCCGCCGTGTCATCGCCGGCTGGGACGAAGGCGTGGCCGGCATGAAGGTGGGGGGCACGCGCAAGCTCGTCATCCCGCCGCAGCTGGGTTACGGGGCACGCGGTGCAGGCGGCGTGATCCCGCCCAACGCCACCCTGGTGTTCGAAGTCGAACTCCTGGACATCCTGTGAGCGACAACATCCCCAGCCTGCGCCTGCCGGTCGCCCTGACCGTGCTGGTGCTGGCTGCGCTGGCACTGTCGGGGCTGAACCCCTATGACCGGCTGACCTGGGCCCTGGAAGTTGTGCCCGTGCTGATCGTGCTGCCCTGGACATGGGCTGGGGCCCGGCGCTTTCCACTCACTCCGCTGCTGCAGGTATTGCTGGCGGTGCACGCCATCGTGCTCATTGCGGGCGGCGCCTGGAGCTATGCGCGCGTGCCCTTCGGTTTCTGGCTGCAAGATGTCTTCGACCTGTCACGCAACCCCTACGACAAGATTGGCCATTTCCTGCAAGGCGTTACCCCGGCACTGTTCATGCGCGAACACCTGCTGCGCAGCGAACGGGTGCGTGGCGCTGGGCTCGCTGCGGTGCTTTCGGTCAGCGTCGCACTGGCCTTCTCGGCCATCTACGAACTCATCGAATGGATCTCGGCACTCCTGCTGGGCCAGGGCGCAGACGAATTCCTCGGCACGCAGGGCGACGTGTGGGACACGCAGTCCGACATGGCCATGGCCCTGCTTGGCGCCGTGCTGGCGCTGACCCTCATCCGCCGCCGCTGGACCGCTGCGTGACTGACAAACCCCCAGTCACCGCTGCCGTGCGCGTGCTGCGCGAACACAAGGTGGCGTTCACCGATCACCTCTACGCCTACGAAGAGAAGGGCGGCACGGCCGTCAGCAGCCGCGAGCTGGGCGTCGATGAACACGCCGTCATCAAGACCCTGATCATGGAGGACGAGAACAAGCGCCCACTGATCGTACTCATGCACGGCGACCGCGAAGTCTCGACCAAGAACCTCGCCCGCCTGATCGGCGTGAAGACCATCAGCCCGTGCAACCCCGAAGTCGCCAACCGGCACTCCGGCTACATGGTGGGCGGCACCAGCCCCTTCGGCACAAAGAAGGCGATGCCCATCTACATGCAGGAGAGCATCGCAGCGCTGCCGAAGATCTACATCAACGGCGGCAAGCGGGGTTATCTCGTCGGTATTGCACCACAACTTGTCATCGACATCCTGAAGCCCACACTGGCCGATATCGCGGCCTGATACGAAAGGAGTTCCGCGTGAAATCTGTCACCACCTGCCTGCTGCTCATTCTTGGCATCATGACCACTGCGGTACGGGCGCAAACCGGAATCGACCCGGTCAAGCGCGCCACCATCCAGCAACTGCTGCAGATCACCGGGGCAGAAAACAACGTTCGTGCAGTCATGCCCATCATGGCCCGTGCGGTGACCCAAATGATCCGCACAACCCAGCCCGGCTTGCCGGCCGCTGCGGACAGCGTCATTCAGAAAGAGGTCACGGCAGTCTTCCTCGAAAACCTTATTGGACCCAATGGCGTGCTGGCGCAACTGGAGCCGGTCTATGACGCGGCATTCACCCTTGAAGAGATGCAACAACTGCTGGCGTTTTACAACACCCCGATCGGCAAGAAATTGCTCGCCCAACAACCGGGCATTTCCGCTCAAAGCACAGAAATCGGTCAGCGCTGGGGCCAGTCGCTCGGCCCGCAGCTGAACGCACGCATTGCACAAGCACTCAAGCGCGAAGGCCTCATCAAGTAAGGCGAGCGCGCAGATTCAGCGGCCAAGCAGCCTGCCGACCGCTCCCTCGACCTGGCTGCCGAGGTTGCCACCAGCCTTGTCCTGCGCACTGCCGCCGAGGCCGAAGAGCTGTATGACAGCCATCCCCGCCTGCGCATAGATCGCCTCGTTGAGCGAGAAGCGCGAATCGTCGAGATTGCCCTGCACGGTGAAGTCCAGTGCGACGGGGCGGCGCGTGTCCGCGTCGAGTCCTTTCGAACGCGCGAACAAGGCTGCGGCTTCGCGCGTGATGCCGACGACGCCACCGAGTTCAAGCCCTTTCAGTGCGAGGTGCCCCGGCGCCGCAAGACGGCGCTTGTCGACCTTGCTGCGCACATCAAGTGTCAGCGTACCCGCCTTCACATCACCATACGGTTTGCGGAACAGGTATGGCTCGACGAGCTTGACCGGCGTGTCGGCGAGCCTGAGTCTGAGATCGGCATCCAGCGTGCTGGCGACCAGCCAGCCGTTCAGCTTCAGCCTGCCCTGCCCACCCACCTGCGCTTCGACATCGAGCGCGCTGCGCGCATCCAGCGCAGGCAGCTCAAGGTCGCCGAGATCCAGCGACAGGGCTTCAAGCGGGATGTGATGTGTCTTGCCGCCCAGCGTCGCATCGAAAAAATCGACGCGGCTGTTGCGCAACGCGATGTGGCCGATGTGCACCTGCAAGCCCTTGCCGCGAGCGGCGTCACCCCCGCGCTTGTCCGCAATCTTCTTCGTTTTGTCGAGCAGGGCCGGCACGATCTTCATCCCGGCACGGTTACGCAGCACGGTCAGTGCTGCGTCCTCGATATCGACACGCAACACGGCAATGCGGCCACCGAGCAGGCTGCGCAAATCCGGCGTCACGTAGACGCGGACTGCACGCAGCTCATCCTGCGTCGGCCAGCCAGACGAGCTGGCGCGAATGCGCACGCCATCAATCTCGATGCGCGAGAAGCCGATACGGATTTCGCCAACCTCCCCCGTATTGCCCAGCGCCTCCACAATCTGCGTGCGCAGTAGATGCAGGGCCGCGTAATACGCGCCAATCGCCAACACGGCGAGCAAGGGCAAAGCGATCAGCAGGCTGAAGCGAAGACGACGACTCATGCAGCAAGATTAGCCCATGCCCCGTGCGCTGCCTGTGTCGCTCAACCTGCCCACCACGCCGAGCGGCGCAAGAGACGTTTCCGCTCGGCGCTTGGTGAATGGCGAGCCGGCGCGCAGCAATGACGCAGGTACTGGGTCGCGGCGTAGCGTGCGCTGAAGCGAGCCAGGGTCGCCTCGACAATGGGCGGATAGTCCTGCAGCGCATTGTCGATGAGGTCAGCCAACGCAGCCGGATCATCACGCTGGCACAGCCAGGGCGACAGTGTGCCGGTCAGGATTTCGGATGGGCCCGTCGGGCAATCCGTGCTGACCACAGGAGTGCCAAGAATCAGGGCTTCGATCAACACGGTTGGCAAACCCTCGCTGTCAGACGACATCGCAAACAGCTCAGCATGCCGGATCCATGGATAAGGGTTCTGCTGGAAGCCGGGCAGGACAACACGATCAGTCAGCCCCAGTGTTGCAATCAATTCTTGCGTCTGCGCCAACCAATGCTTTTCAGAGTCGGTGTAGGCGTCGCCGATCAGCACCAGCTTGTGCGTCCGTGCAGCGGCACTTTGCGCAAAAGCCTGCAACAACACGTCCTGCCGTTTACGTCTGCTGAAGCGCGCAACGTAGACGATGTAGGGTTGTGCCAGCGCTGGCACGAAAGCCTCGCCCGCCATGCGGATCGCATCAAAGTCGAACGGGTTGTAGATGGTACGCATGCTGCGCGGCACGACACCTGCGCCGCGCACGATGTCGTCCTGCATGGCATCGGAGACCGTGACAATGTGCCTATCGCCGTAGATGGCACGAAAATGGTGATGCCACTTCAGCGAGTGCCACAAACGCTTGAGCCCCGTGCGATGGCCGATCTTGCTTTGCAGGTATTCCGCCATCGAATTGCGGTAGCGGATGAAGACCTTCGGCAGGCCCGCCAACCGGGAAATGCGGTCCGCATCCTCGGCATTGGAAATGAAGAAATCGAACGCGCCCCCACCCTGCTCGATCCTTGCAACCAGCCTGTCGAGACGCCAGGCCAGCAGCAAGCGGTTGAACAGCTTGTTGCGCAAGGGGTGTCCGTCTTCGGACAGGGCATGCACGCGGATGCCCGGTGGCAAGCAGTGCTGGATCTCGTTTCGTACCAGGATCACGTGCACCTCGTGCCCCAGTTGCTGGAAGGACTGCGCGAGGTTGAGCACCACACGCTCGGCGCCACCGCCGATCAGCGAATCGATCAGCAGACCGATGCGACGCCTGGCTGTTTGCCGCTGCAGGCCCTGTGATTTGCCCGAAGGCTTTGTTAAGCCATTGATTTTACTGACGTGACCAGATTCCCGTAACGCATGAATCCCCGATTGCATGACGGCCCCCTACGATGTTGCATGACAACAAAATATAGGTGTTTCACGTAAGCGAAGGCCGTATAAGCCGCCATTTGGGCATCTTTTTGGGCTGAACGTTATTCGAAATGGCTCCGCCCGCGCTGTACCGGTAGCAAGGCAAGCGAACCTTCCGGCAAGCAAGCGACTGTTCTATCAAGGAAAATGCGCGACTTAAGTGCCGCGAGGCATGCCCAGGGGGCACAGGGCATGAGGGGCTGCCGCACTGCGGCTGCCGGCGATGCGTTGCGCCAACGCGTCCAGAGCGCCGGCAGCCCGGGGGGGCACCTGCTCTGGTACTTACTCCGCGTCTTCGAACCAGGTGCGCCCGTCGCGCTCGATCAGCGCTACGGCGGCAGACGGCCCCCAAGTGCCAGCTGCATAGGTGTGCATGCGCTGGTCGTTGTGGGCCCAGGCCGCGTGGATGGGGTCGACCCACTTCCACGCTGCATTCACTTCGTCTGCACGCATGAACAGGGTCTGGTTGCCACGGATCACGTCCATCAGCAGGCGCTCATAGGCATCCGGATTGGAGACGCCGAAGGTCTCGGCGAAGCTCATGTCGAGCGGGATGCGGCGCAGACGCATGCCACCGGGGCCGGGATCCTTGATGGTGACCTCCAGCGTCACGCCCTCGTCGGGCTGAAGACGCAGGATGAGGCGGTTCTGGCTCACGCGGCCGGCCGAGGAATCGAAAATATTGTGGGAGATGGGCCGGAAATTGACCACGATCTCGGACGTACGACGGGTGAGGCGCTTGCCCGTGCGCAGGTAGAAAGGCACGCCGGCCCAGCGCCAGTTGGCGATCTCGGCGCGGATGGCCACAAAAGTCTCGGTCGTGCTGATCTCGCGGCCGAGGTCTTCGAGGTAACCCTTGACAGCCTGCCCGCCGACCGAACCGCCTCGGTACTGCGCACGCACCGTCATCTGCTCGGCATTGCGCTCGTCGATCGGCTTGAGCGCTTTGAGCACCTTGAGCTTTTCATCGCGCACGGCGTCAGCCTGAAAAGAGTCGGGCGGCTCCATTGCGGTGAGACACAGCAGCTGCATGATGTGGTTCTGCAGCATGTCGCGCATGGCGCCCGAGGTGTCGTAGTAGCCGCCGCGATCGCCCACGCCGATGTCTTCGGCCACCGTAATCTGTACATGGTCAATGTGGGTGGCGTTCCACAGTGGTTCGAACAAACGGTTGGCAAAGCGCAGCGCCATGAGGTTCTGCACTGTCTCCTTGCCGAGGTAGTGGTCAATGCGGAAGACCTGGCTTTCGTCGAACACTGCAGCGACCGCGCTGTTGACGGCATTGGCGCTCTCGCCGTTCTTGCCCAGAGGCTTTTCGAGCACGACGCGGGTCTGCGGGGTGACCAGGCCGAACTGCTTGATGCGCTGGGACAGGGGAGCGAAAAGATCGGGGGACACTGCAAAGTAGAAGGCACGGACGTGATCTGCCCCGCTGGCCAGCATGCCCGCGAGCTCGGCCCAGCCGCCTTCGCCTTCGGCATCGGCCGCGCAGAACCAGGTGCGCGCAACGAAGCGTTCCACCGCCTCGGGTTTCTTGTCCGCTGGCTTCACGAATTCATCTAGCGCCTTGCGCACAAAGTCAGCATAGGCCTCACGCGACAGCGGGCGCCGTGACACACCGATGATGCGTGCCACGTCGGGCAGCTGTCCGGCCAGATCGCGGTGGTAAAGGGCTGGCAGGAGCTTGCGAGCGGCCAGATCGCCGGCTCCGCCGAACACGACAAGATCAAAGGGGCTGACCTGAATGGTGCGTGAAGACATCGACAACTCCGTGCAATCGGTATTGTCTTCAGTGTAACGCGCACTGGCACCGGCTTTGATGACCGGCTCACTGCCTCCCTGATATAGGGCTCATGCCAATCCGTTGATGTGCTCGTCGAAGGGCTCCGGCTCAGCCACCGGCTTGGGCCGCTTCCTGTCCATGAACCAGGACATCAACCACCCCAGCGGGGCGGGGCGGAAGTCCATGTCATCAGCCTGTGCGGCATCGGCCAGCGAAGGCGGCGCAGGCGATTCGTGCGTAGGGAGTGACGTCTGCATGATGCACCTCTCGAATCCGGGCCTGTCGTCGAATGTCGGCCCCTTGATTCAAGCTATGCACGGCTACGTCACATCGCCAATTGGGAGAATTTATGCCTGCCTGTAGCCTCTTCTATGGTCACCACAAACAAAAACCCCCGGCACGCCGGGGGATTCGTTCCATGCTGCTGCAAAGCCGCTCAGGGCTTGGGGTTGCTGGCGCTCCAGGTCGTGAAGCTGGTCAGAAGGCTCTGAGCCACGTTGTTGTATTGCGCGTACCCCGTCAGGCGCTCCGCAGACACGGCCGTGGTCGACCCGAAGATCAAGCCATACACGCTGCTGGCAGCGCCATGGCGATCAGCAAAGTCGCCGAACAGCATGCGACCGCGCGCTGCAAGCGCGCTTGCCGTGGGGTCATAGACGCTGAGGTCATAGAAACGCGCCCACGAGTTCTTGCTGCTATCGCTGACAAGCGCGCCACTGACCCAAGCCTTGCCATCTATCTGCGTCGCCTTGAAGAAGTCAGCCGCGGCGTAGACCGCTGTGCGCGTCGCTGCATCCGGATTGGGCAGGGACATCAGGAACTTGACGATCTTGCCGCTCTCGGACGACGACAAGGCTGCCATCTCATAGGCGCGCGCCGGCGTGGGCTTCAGCGTGAACACGTCGTGCTGCTGACCCCAGATGGTCAGCTTGCCGTTGATGCGTACCTGATTGGTCAGCAGCCAGGTGATGCCATTGCCCGCTGCGGCAGCGCATTTGTTGCGCAGGGTCGTATCGACGAACGCAAAGTCGCTGTTCGAGCTGGTGCCGATCTCGCGCAGCAGCTTGATGAGGTTGAGCATCGCATCGTCGTTCAGTGTGATCGCATCGTGATAGGCCATACCCGACACCGGATAGTTCTGCGGCCAGCCGTAGTTTGGGTACTGCGCTGCCAGTATCGCGTTGAGGCCTTTGATGATGGAGGCCTGGAACGTCGAGCGATCCGTGCTCTGCGCCGCCTGCACCTTGGCGAGGTAGCGGATCTCGGTGGTGGTGGCGGCATTGTCGAAAGTGCCGACATAGTTCCAGTCGGTCGCGCCCGATCCGTTCGGATCGATGTTGCTGCCGATGTAGGACTGGCCCTTGGCACGCACGACGCCGGTGCGCACCATGTTCTTGCCCCATGCGCCGGACGGCACCTGGAAGCTGACGATCTCACGCGCAATCGCCAGTGCACTGCTGCCGGCATAGTACGAGGCGGTCTCCGACAGCGGCATGGTATCCGGCCCGGTCTTGTCCGAGCCACGTGCTGAGGGCACTGACGACAGGCCCGAGCGCTCAGCCTTGAGGCTGGCCTTATCAGCCGCGCGAGCGTTGTTCGAGGTGGTCAGGTAGGTCGTGAAGGCCGTCTTCAGCGAGCCGGCTTCGGCATCGATGCGCGATTGGGTCAGCGGCGAGGTCTCGGTGTTCTTGCGAATGTAGTCGGTGCAGGTCGTCACGCAGGCGCCGTCATTCGACGACGCCGCGCTGGAGCTGCTCGACGCCTTGCTCGACGAAGAAGATGAAGCGACGCTGGAGGACGCCACGCTGCTAGACGAGGTTGACGAAGCCACGGACGAAGCAACCGACGAGCTGCTGCTCGATGCCACGCTGCTGGTGCTCGACGACGAGGTAGTCGTGGCGGCATACGAGCACCAGGCCGCTGTGGTGAAGCTATTACTGGGGTAAGCCGAGGTCGTGCAGGCGAAACTGCCGGTCTTGGTGGCGTAGACGAACTCGCCGGACTTGCCCAGCGCCGTCGAACGTGTGCCGGTCATGGTGCAGGTCGCACCGGTAGCCTGAACGCACTTGGTGTAGCCGGACGGGTAATCCGTCGCGGCATGGGTCGTCAGCGCGGCAAATGCCAGCGCGACGCCAGTGAAAAACCTGGCTTGCATCGTCTGTCTCCTCGAAACCATGTGGTCTTTTGCGACCCGACCAAACGCCGAGCCATCCGCAAATGTTAATTGTTCGAATCAATTGCGGAAAGCTGCGATGCGCAAGGCCAAGGGACGGAAGTCACACCCGCTCACCCGCAGATTCTGGCCTCAGGAACCCGTCTTGGGCGCGAACATCGCCTGCAGCTTGGCGAGCTTGGCCAGCGCGTCTTCCTGCGAGACCGGCTCGGCCTTCTTGCCGCCGCTGTGCTTCAAGCCGTCGCCGAGCTCGGCGATGAAGCGCGAGGGCTCGACCGTGCGTACTTCCTTGCCGGACTTGCGCCGCTCGCAGTGGCTGATGGTCAGGGTGCGCTGGGCGCGTGTGACGCCGACGTACATAAGGCGGCGCTCTTCCTCGATGGCGTCACCCTCGATGCTGCTCTGGTGAGGCAGCATGCCTTCCTCGACACCGACGAGGAAGACGTGCGGAAACTCCAGCCCCTTGGAGGCATGCAGGGTCGCCAACTGCACGGCGTCGCGCTCTTCGTCGCCCTTGTCGAGCATGGAGATCAGCGCCACGGTCTGCGCCAGCTCCAACAGATTCTTGCTGTCTTCCTCGCCCTTCTTCGACAGCCATTCGACGAAGTCGCGCACGTTGGACCACTTCGATTCGGCCTCGCGCTGCTCGCAATGCTCGAACAGGTGCGCCTCGTAGCCGATGGCGCGCAGCAGGTCTTCGAGCACGCGGCCGGCAGGTTCGCGCTGGGCACGGTATTCGAGGTTGTTGATGAAGTTGCCGAACTCGCGCACGCCTTCCAGCTGGCGCGCGGCAACGTGTTCAGTCGCACCTTCTTCAAAGGCGGCCGCAAACAGGCTGATCTGGCGAGCACCGGCATAGTTGCCCAGCGCCTCCAGCGTGCCGGCACCAATGCCGCGTCTTGGCGTGGTGATGGCGCGAATGAAAGCAAGGTCATCGTCGCCGTTGAGCAAGAGGCGCAGGTAGCAGGTGATGTCCTTGATCTCGGCGCGCTCGAAGAAGCTCTGCCCGCCCGACATCACGTACGGGATCTTGTGGTTGCGCAGCTGCTGTTCGAAGAGCCGCGCCTGGTGGTTGCCGCGGTAGAGGATGGCGTAGTCGGAGAAGTGCGTGCGGTGCTCGAAGCGGTGCGTCGAGATCTTCATCGCGACGAGCTCGGCCTCCTGCTCCGGCGTGTGCGCAGCGACGATGCTGATGGCATCGCCCAGGCCGTGCTCGGACCACAGCTTCTTCTCGAACAGCTTTTCGTTGTTGGCGATCAGCGTGTTGGCCGCGTTGAGAATGCGGTTCGAGGAGCGGTAGTTCTGCTCCAGCTTGATGAGCTTGAGCTTGGGGTAATCGGTCTGCAGCGCGTAGAGGTTCTTCACGTCCGCGCCGCGCCAGGCATAGATGGCCTGATCGTCGTCGCCGACCGCCGTAAAGGCACCGCGCACGCCCGAGATCTGGCGTAGCAGCTTGTACTGCGCGCCATTGGTGTCCTGGTATTCGTCGATGAGCAGGTAGCGCAAGCGGTTCTGCCAGCGTTCCAGTGCTTCCGGGTGCTCGTCGAACAGGCGCACCGGCAGCGCAATGAGGTCGTCGAAGTCGACGGCCTGATAGGCGCGCAGGGTCTTCTCGTAGGCCGGGTAGAGCTTGGCGGCAAGTTCGCTGGCTTCATCCTTGACGAGCTTGACCGCTTCGTCGGGCGTGATGAGCGCGTTTTTCCAGCCCGAAATCGTCCACTGCACCGACTTCGTGAGGCTCTTGTCATTGCTTCCCATGACGTCGGAAACGATCTGCATCACGTCCGACGAATCGAGGATCGAGAACTGCGGCTTCAGCCCGGCAAGACGCGCCTCCTGACGCACGATCTTCACGCCCAGAGCATGGAAGGTACACACCGTCAGGCCCTTGGCCGCGCCGCCTTCGAGCAGCTTGCCGACGCGCTCTTCCATCTCGCGCGCAGCCTTGTTGGTGAAGGTGATGGCGGCGATGTTGCGCGCCTCCATGCCGCACTCTTTCACCATGTAGGCGATCTTGTGCGTGATCACGCGCGTCTTGCCGCTGCCGGCGCCCGCCAGCACGAGGCAGGGGCCGTCAAGGTACTTCGCGGCTTCGCGCTGGGGGGGATTGAGGTGGGAGAGCATGAACGCAGACGAGTGTTACTGGCGCCCATTTTACCGGACCACTCCCACTGCCCGAAAAGGTGCCTACAAGCCCTCTTGTGGCGGGCTATACCGTTCGTAAGCGCCGAACGGCGATGCAGTGCATCAAATAAGCCGGGCTTTGGGGAGCTGCTCCTTTTGCCACCCAAGAATCGCCAAATTCGATATTTGTATCAACAAAAATCCGTTTTCCGACAAATACGTTTCGCCTGGCGATAAGTTTCATTAATTCAAAATTTTGATGCTCATGACGCAAATTGAATTGAACCCACCGTCCCCGATAGTCACGAAGGATTTCCATCATGTCAGCCCAAGCCACTGCCTCCCACGCCTACGTACCCCAGAAAACCGCACTGGGCGCCGAGATGCTGGCCCAGCGCGAAGCTGGCCTCAGCTATACGACGCGCCGCGTATTGCTGCTGGCAGACGGTCAGCGCAACGTGGGTAGTTTGGTAGGCATGCTGCCGGGGCAGAATGTAATCGCCGAACTCAACGAGCTGGTCGCCCGTGGCCTGATCGAAATCCACGCTTCCGCCGACAGTGCTGCCGCAGCAGCAGCCGCAACGGAGGCCGCAGCCCAGAACATGCCCGACGCCTGGATGACGGCCAGCAACTTCATGATGGCACGTGCCCGCGAGAGCCTGGGTGTGATGGCAGCAGGGGTGATCAACGACCTGGAGCGCGTGCAGGATCCGGAAGAGGCGCGTCAGGCCATGAGCCGCTGGTATCGCGCCCTGCGCGAATCGCGCGCTGGCCGCCCCCAAGCTGATGCCTTGCGTGTGCAGGTGTCGCAGATGCTGCGCGGCAGCGGCATTGGCACTTCATCGCCCACGCAGGGCTGAACGCGCAACAGACGAGACCGCACGAAGTCGGTAGCGCGGGGTTTCCCGCCTGCCGGCTTTGTTGCGTGCGTGGCAAGCTGCAGGCACCCCATACGACGACGGTACGCCACCATGCCCTTGCCCGCTTGCTTCCAGGGAACCCTGCGCCTCCCGGTGATCGCAGCCCCGATGTTCATCGTGTCCGGCCCGGAGCTGGTCATTGCCTGCTGTCAGGCTGGCGTTGCCGGCAGCCTGCCTTCACTGAATGCGCGACCGGCCAGCCAGCTTGACGGGTGGCTGGCGCAGATCGGTTCAGCACGCGAAGCGGCAAACGGCAACTTCGCACCGCACGGCATCAATCTCATCCTGCACGCCAGCAATACGCGGCTCGAAGAAGACCTTGCGCTGGTCGTGCAACACAAGGTTCCCTTCGTGGTCACCAGTCTCGGCCACCCTGGCAAGGTCATCGAAGCCGTACATGGCTACGGTGGCGTGGTCTTCTCCGACGTGATCCATGCCCAACATGCACGCAAGGCCGCTGCGGCTGGCGTCGACGGCATCATCGCCATCGCTGGCGGGGCAGGCGGGCACGCCGGTACGCAGAATCCGTTCTCGTTGATCCGTGAGATCCGCGAGTTCTGGAGTGGCTGCCTCGTATTGGGCGGCGCGATCTCCGACGGCTACGGCATCCGTGCCGCCGAAGTACTGGGTGCCGATCTTGCCTATGTCGGCACGCGCTTCATTGCCACCACTGAATCGCGTGCTGACCCTGCCTACAAGCAGATGCTGTGCAGCGCCAGCGCGCAGGACATCGTCTACACCGACGCCATCTCGGGCGCCAACGCCAACTTCCTGGCGCCCTCTCTGCTCGCCGCCGGCTACTCGCCGGAGCTGCTGACGGCCACGGCCGACAAGGCGAAACTGAAGGATCTGGCCTCTGAAGCCAAAGCCTGGCGCGATGTCTGGAGCGCAGGGCATGGCGTCGCCAACATCCATGACACGCCAGACGCAGCAAGCCTGATCGGTCGCCTGCGGACGGAGTACGTGCAAGCCAGCCAACGTCCTGCAGTCGCCTGAACCGGGGATCCAAAGCAGCGGTTTCGACAAACAGAACCTATTGTCGGCGCACCGTTCCGCCTCGCTGAACGCTTGCCGAATTACCCACAGTCCGGCGCTCCCCGTTCATCCGTCAGAACGCCCGCTACCGCTTTTTCCCCTCTTTTCAAGCTTGTCGTGACCCAATAGAGGGGGCATCCTTCTAGGCGGAGGCATCTGACGGCTTGCGGCGCTGCACAACCGTATAATCAGGCCCATACAGTAAAAAACGATTTGCGGTCACCCCATGGATAACGTGCTCGAAGCACCCCCGCTGGAAGAAAGCCTCTCCGGCAACGCGATCAAATTGCGCAAGCGTCTGCTGCGCAATGTCGGTCAGGCTATTGCCGACTTCAACATGATCGAAGACGGGGACACGGTGCTCGTATGCTGTTCGGGTGGCAAGGATTCCTACACCTTGCTGACCTTGCTGATGGCGCTTCGCGAGCGCGCACCGGTAGATTTCCGCATCATTGCGATGAATCTTGACCAGAAGCAACCCGGCTTTCCGGCCGAGGTCCTGCCGGCATATTTCGAATCGATCGGTGTCGAATACCGCATCGTTACCGAAGACACTTATTCCATCGTCAAAGAGAAAGTGCCCGAGGGGAAAACCACGTGCGCCCTCTGTTCACGCTTGCGTCGCGGCATCATCTACCGCACGGCACGAGAGCTCGGCGCCACGAAGATCGCGCTGGGTCACCACCGTGAAGACCTGCTTGAAACACTGTTCCTCAACATGTTCTTCGGCGGCAAGATCAAGGCCATGCCGCCCAAGCTGCAAAGCGACAACGGCGAACACATCGTGATCCGTCCGCTCGCCTACTGTGCCGAAGCCGACGTCGCCAGGTTCGCGCGTGCGATGGACTATCCCATCATCCCCTGCAACCTCTGCGGTACGCAGGAGAACGCGCAGCGCAAACAGATCAAGGCGCTGCTCGCTGACTGGGAGCGCAACTTCCCGGGACGAATCGAATCGCTGGCCACTGCCCTTCAGAACGTAGTGCCAAGTCATCTCGCCGATGGCAACCTGTTTAACTTCAAGACGCTGGATCGCGGTGCCGTTAATGGTGATGGTGACCTGGTGTTCGATGAAGAGGCGGCAACGACGATCGCCAGCCCGGTTACCGAAACCATTCGCTGGATGAGCCGCGGGGTAGAGCAATGATGGCCGGGGGAAACGGAAACATGATGCGAGAAGCTGTAGCAGAAAGCTGCCTGCTGGTGGCCGAAGTCACAGGCGCGACCCAGCTCGCCGACAAGCTGGGGGCTGCTGAAGCAGACCGCGCTGTCGAGCGTGCCATTGCGCGCGCCGAGCGCTCAGTCCAGGCCTACCAGGGCAGTCGCGTGCCCGGCGCACCGGGTCGCCTGGCAGCGCACTTCCCGCGCAGCGACGGCGCCGCTCTCGCCGCCAATGACATGATCAAACGCATCAGCCAGCTGCCGCCGGTGTCTGGCATCACGCTGTCTGCGCGCATCGTCCTGCACTCGGGCCGCGCCAAGCAGGGTGGTGGCGTGGATGAGGAAAGCGTCGAACTGGCGCTGAGCTTGTTGCCGTTCGCCTCGCCCGGCCAGATCCTTCTCTCCAGCGATGCGGTAAGCAAGCTGTCGGAAGGCATGCGTGCCAACATCAATTCGGCCACGCAGCTGTCAGTCAGCACGGGCGGCTTCCAGATGCCCCTCGTTGAACTGCAGCCCGGCAACCTGCTGATGCCGCAATCGCATGGCCCGCTGACCGTACCGCCGCACGAGCCGACGATCATGCCGTCGTCGCGCCCGGTTCCGGCGCGCCAGGCACCCGCTGCGGAACAGACTCGTTCGCGCCTGCTGCTTCGTTATCACGGCGCCAGCCTGCTGGTTTCGGAGTTCAAACCGGTACTGCTGGCCGGCCGCGAAGAGGCCAACGATGTAGTCATCACGGATCGCCGTGCCTCACGACAACACGCGCGCATCGAGTGGCGCAAAGGTCGCTTCATGCTGATCGACAGCAGCACCAACGGGACGTACCTCGTCGATGCGCAAGGGGCCGAAGTGTTGCTCAAGCACGGTGAATGTGAGCTGCCAACTCACGGCCGCATCGGCTGCGGTTATTCGCCGCTGGAAGCAGGCTGTGAGCCGATGGTGTTCGACATTGGCGAACGCAACAGCGGGCAGTAAGCACTCGCACGGCAAAACAAAGGGAGCTACGGCTCCCTTTTTTCATCGGTCGGCGCGCGCAGCACCCGCTTCCGTAATTAGCCAGTCGAGTGGCTGGTCATGTCCGGCTTCGTCGATGCGGGCACAGCGCGACAGCTCGAAGCCAAGACCTGCCGTCAGCGGTGCTGGCTGCAGGGTCGCCAGGGTACGGTCGAAGTAACCACCCCCATAGCCCAGCCTGAATCCGCGCGCGTCGAAGCCGTTAACCGGAATCATGATCAGCTGCGGATGCACCACCTCGCCCGCCCCGGGAACGGGAATCCCCATGATGTCTGCCGACATCGGGACGCCCGGCGTCCACCTGCGAAAGGTCAATGGCGCATTGCGCTCCACCACCACGGGCAGGCAGGCACGGCGCTGTGCATCTGCCGCCAGCCAATGCTGCACGACGCTGCGCACATCGGGCTCTGCCCGCCAGGGCCAACAGAACGCCAGGGTGCGTACGTCCTGCGCGGCAAGCCAGCGTGCGAGATGCGCGCAGAGACCTTCGTTGAGCCGCGCGAACTCCGCGTCGCTCAATGCTTCGCGCGTCGCCAGCAATTGCTTGCGCAAGGTATTACGATCCAGGTGCCCTGAAGGCAAGTGTTATCCTCCACTGCTCGCTCGGTTACACAATCGCTGCGGCGAGACCGCGAATATCAGCGCCGATGCGCTGGCATGTTGAAGGGAAATCGTACTTGATGGTCAGGCGCTTGTGGTGCGCGCTGCTGCTGGGCTTGGGACTCCACGCCAGTGTGTTTGCGCAGACAGTGACAGAAGGCGGTGAACGGCGCATCTACGTGGCGCGTGAGGCGGCGCAGCGTGGCGACACCGCGCGGCTCGAACAGATGCTGGCGGACCCCGGTCCCCATGCACTCGAACCCTATATCGGCT
The DNA here is from genome assembly GCF_039544165.1 of Viridibacterium curvum. NCBI lineage: Bacteria > Pseudomonadati > Pseudomonadota > Betaproteobacteria > Rhodocyclales > Rhodocyclaceae > Viridibacterium > Viridibacterium curvum. Next base: position 1,014,871 of record NZ_BAABLD010000008.1, on the reverse strand, counting down.
ATTGGCTGTGGTCGGCACGCATTGCACGCAGCAGCGAGAGCTTTTCGACGACAGCGCTGCAAACCTTCCTCACCCGTTACGACGGTAGCTTTATTGCCGAACGCCTGCGGGCCGACTGGCTCAAGCGTCTCGGCCGCGAAGGCCAGTACCCCCTCTTCAACGAAGAATACGCGCGCCTGCAGCAGCCCGATCAGGAGCTGCAGTGCTTCGCCATTCGCGCGGGCAATCCCGCCAGCGAAGCCCTTTTGCTGGCACTGGAAGCGCAGTGGCTGACGCTCACCGACACACCCGAAAGCTGCTTCACGCCTTTGCAACTGCTGGTCGACAGCAGTCGTAAAAGCAACGACGACATCTGGTGGCGTGTGCGCCGGACGATCGAGGCCAATCGCCTCAGCGCAGCGCGGCATGCCGTATCGATGCTGGGCGAGGAGGGGCGCGACAGCGGCGCACTGGCGCAGGTTTTCGACAATCCCGAGCGTTATCTCAAGTCCGTCGCGGCACGCAATGCCAGCAGCCGCGCCGCGCGTGAATGGGTACTGGCCAGCGTTGCACGCCTGGCCCGGCGCAATCCGCGCAATGCCTTGGCGGGCTGGCGAGCCATCCACGATGCGTCCTACACCGCTGGCGAACGGGCCTACGTCATGGGCCAGCTGGCCTGGGGTGGTGCGCTGACGCACATGCCGGAATCACATCGCTGGTTCGAAGAAGCGCGCAAGCTGGATGCCACGCAGCCCATGAGCGACGAGCAGGCTGCCTGGCAAGTACGCATGGCCCTGCGCGCACTGGACTGGCCGAGGGTGCAGGCAGCCATCGAGCAGATGAGCCCGCTGCAACGCAACCAGCCAGAATGGATCTACTGGCTGGCGCGCTCGCACTCCATGCAGGGGCGTCCGGAACTGGCCCGCCCGCTGCACGAGAAGCGCGCGGGTGAGCCTGACTTCTACGGCATCCTCTCCGCCGAAGCACTCGGCCGCCCATTGCACTGGCCCGCCCCGCCTGCCCCACCCAGCACACAGGAGCTGCAGCAAGTTGCCGAACTGGACGGCGTACGGCGCGCCATCGCACTGCTGCGCATGGACATGCGCCTGGAAGGCTTGCGCGAATGGAACTGGACCATGCGCGGTCTTGATGATCGCCGCCTGATCGCCGCCGCCGAACACGCGCGCCGTCTCGGCATCTACGACCGCGCCATCTTTGCCGCCGAGCGCACGAAGACGCAGCACGACTACAGCCTGCGCTACCTCGCGCCGTTCTACGACGCTTTCTCGCGCGAGGCCCGCACCCAGCAGCTGTCGCTGGCCTGGATCTACGGCCTGACGCGGCAGGAGAGCCGCTTCATCACTTCGGCGCGCTCACCGGTCGGCGCGCAGGGCCTGATGCAGATCATGCCCGCCACGGGTCGCCTGGTTGCGCGCCAGATCGGCGTCGCAGGTTTCTCGGTCGGCGACCTCGGCGACACCGATACCAATGTGCGCCTGGGCGCGGCCTACCTGCGCAGCGTGCTCGACGGCCTCTCCAGCTCGCCGGTCATGGCCACGGCGGCCTACAACGCCGGCCCCGGTCGTGCCCGCCGGTGGCAGGCAGAGCAAGCGCTGGAGGGTGCGATCTATGCGGAATCGATTCCCTTCACCGAGACGCGCGATTACGTGAAGAAGGTGATGGCCAATGCCGTCGCCTACTCAGTGCTCTTCGACGGCAAGCCCATGTCGATGACCCGCTTCATGGGTCGCGTGCCGGCCTATGCAGGCGGCTCACGTGGCGACGAGGCGGAGCCCTGAGCCCGCACACGACGCACCTTGAATCGGCGACACATGGCGCCGGCTTGACCGGCCCGCATGCCCCGGGTTCTGATGCGGGCTGCCCGGGGCCCGACCCTGCACACAAGACACCAGGATGATCCGCACCGTACTCCTCATCGGCGGCACAGGTTTCATCGGCCAGGCACTCGCCGAGGCACTCACCACGGCAGGCCTGCGGCTGATTGTGCCGACGCGTACCCTGCGCCACGCCGGAGCCCTGCGCTTGCTGCCGGGCACCGAAATCGTCGAGATCGACGTGCACGACACCGGCCGCCTGAGTCAGCTGATGGCGTGCGCCGACGCGGTGGTCAACCTGGTCGGCGTGCTGCATTCCGAGTCCGATACCCCCTACGGCCCCGAGTTCGCCCGCGCCCACGTCGAACTGCCGCGCATCATTGCAGCCGCCGCACGACTCACCGGCGTGCGCCGCATCATTCACGTCAGCGCCCTCGGTGCCGACCCGCACGGTCCCTCCGAGTACCTGCGCTCCAAGGCCGACGGCGAAGCCGCCATCCGCGAGGCCGGTCCCGGTATCCGCTGGACCATCTTCCGCCCTTCCGTCGTGTTCGGCGCGCAGGACAGCTTCCTCAACCTGTTCGCCCGCTTGCTGCGCTGGACGCCGGTGCTACCACTCGGCGGGGCGCATGCGCGCTTCCAGCCCGTGCATGTCGGGGACGTGGTCGCCGCCATCCGCCACGCCCTGCTCACGGGCGAGGGCGCAGACAGCACTCTGGAACTGGCCGGGCCGCAGATCTACGAATTGGCCGACCTCGTGCGCCTCGTCGCGCGTCTCACCCATCGGCACGTCATCGTCATCCCCCTGCCGAACGCCCTCGCCATGCTGCAGGCCGCCGTCATGGAATGCTTGCCCGGCCCCCTCATGAGCCGCGACAATGTGCGTTCCATGCAGCGTGACAACATCGCCAGCGCCGAACCTTTGCCATTCGGCCTGACTCCCACCGCCATTGAATCCATCGCGCCACGCTGGTTGAGCCCCGCGCCACGCTCATTCGACCAGTATCGCCGACAGGCCCGACGCTAATCCGATCGCATGCTCCTGCCCATCTTCGAAGACATCCCGCTGGCCGACCTCAACACCCTGCGCCTGCCAGCCCGCGCGGAACGCTATGCCGAGATCCACTCGCCCGAACAGCTCATCAAACTGATCGAGCGTGGCGACCTCGCCACGCAGCGCGTCTTCATCCTTGGCGGTGGCAGCAACATCGTTCTCAAGGGCGACCTCAACGCCTTCGTCCTGCACATGCGCATCCCCGGCCACATGCTCGCCACCGAACTGGACGACGCCTGGATCGTGCGCGCCGGCGCGGGCGAGAACTGGCACGAGTTCGTGCGCTGGACGCTGGACCAGGGCTGGGGCGGCCTGGAAAACCTCTCGCTGATTCCGGGCACCGTCGGCGCAGCGCCCATCCAGAACATCGGCGCCTACGGTGTCGAGCTCGCCGACCGCTTCTTCGCCCTCGAAGCCGTGGATCTGCGCAGCGGTCGCATCATCAGCTTCGACAAGGACGCCTGCCAGTTCGCCTATCGCGACAGCCTGTTCAAGCAGCAGGGTGCAGCCGGCCGCTTCGTCATTACCGCAGTCAGCTTCCGCCTGCCCAAGGACTGGCAGCCCGTCACCAGCTACGCCGATGTGGCGAGCTACCTTGAGCAGAACGGCATCGACGCCCCGACACCCCGCGACATCTCGGACGCCGTCATTGCCATCCGCTCACGCAAACTGCCCGACCCCGCCAAGCTGCCCAACGCTGGGAGCTTCTTCAAAAACCCCGTCGTCACGCAGGCGCAATTCGATGCCCTCGTGCGCGACTGGCCACAGCTTGCCAACAACCCGCAGCCTGACGGTACGGTCAAGCTTTCGGCAGGCTGGCTCATCGAACGCGCTGGCTGGAAGGGACGCAACCTCGGCCCGGTCGGCATGTACGAAAAGCAGGCCCTGGTGCTGGTCAATCATGGTGACGGCAAGGGTGAGGACGTTTTGCGTCTCGCCGCCGAGGTCACCGCGGCCGTGGAAGGCATGTTCGGTGTGCGGCTGGAGCAGGAGCCGGTACTGGTCTGATACCTCGCGGGCAACGAAAAACGGCAGCCCGTGGGCTGCCGTTTTTCGTTCTGCCAGACCTCCGGGTCAAGGCAACCCGCCACCCACAATGGTGAGATTGTCGAATGTCGCTGTGACGGTCGCTGTATTGCTGTTCGACGAAACAGCGAATCCCACATAGAGCGTGGATTCCGTTGTCGTCATCGTTGCCGAGCCACGGTTAAAGAAGGTCGTGCCATCGGTCGAGGCCTCTACCGTGACATTCGAACCGACGCGCTTGATACGAACCCAGGCAGGCAAAGTAGTGTTGCCAACGCCACTGATCGCTGACCCATTGTTCCCGTTGATAGCGGCCCGGATTTCACCTGTACTTGAATAGCGGGCGGCCCACGCGAACTTGTGCGTACCCGTAAGCGTTTCGGCCGCCAGCAGCCCGGCGCGCGCGTTGGCGTGGTTGCCACCTTGGGCAGTGATACGCGCAGTGATCGTGAAGTCGCCCGTCAAAGGCATGTACTTGAAGTAGTGGTTGTAGCTGGTACCGCTACCCATGACACCCGCGCCATTGACTGTGTAAACCCCGGAGCTGAAAGAGTCCGAACCAGTAGCCGTCACAGCTGCGTTCATGTTCCCGGCGCCGACACCGGTGTCGCAGCTGAATGCAGCACTGCAGACGGGTGCAGCGGCACTGCTCGATGAGACGCTGCTGGATGAAACAGAGGAAGAACTTGAGCTGGACGAAACGGACGAGACCGAGCTGCTGCTCGAACTCACAGTGGAGGTACTGGAAGAGCTGCTTGAGGACGAGCCGTTCGGCATCTTGCCTGCCCCTGCCCCCGCCACGACGATGGCAGGAATGTCCGCCGCTGCGTCCAGCGTATAGACGTAAGGGATGGTGATGGAGGTCGTTGATACGGGGTCCGGGCCCGCAGGATGTTCCTTGTTGGCCACATTGGGCACCCAGGTCACATTCGCACCGAAGATGTTGCCACTGACGTCCCAATAGCCCATGTCATCGGTGTAAAAGGTACCGATCGGATTCTTGGCGTTGGTGAAGTAGTTGTTCTCGGCCTTGATCTTGCCCCCGATTCGCGGGTTCATGCCCGACTCGACGATGCCATCGAAGTAGTTGTTGAACGAGTGCGCCGTCGCGTGACGCAGCAGCGGTATGCGCGAGTTGAGATTGCTGTAATAGTTGTGGTGGTAGGTCACCGGGCCATTGGTGTTGTCACTGTCGCTGGAGCCCACCAGCCCGCCACGCTCGGAGTTCTTCAGGATGCTCCAGGACAATGTGATGTACGTGGTGCCGTCCTTAATGTCGAATAGCCCATCGTAGCCCTGCGCTTCGCCACCCGAGGCTTCCAGCGTGCAGTGATCCACCCACACATTTGAGACGCTGCTTTCCATGCCGATCGCGTCGCCGCCATTCGAAGTTGGCGAGCCGGATTTCTTCACATTGCGCACATGCAGGTTGCGAATGATGATGTTCTTCGCATCGCGAATATGAATGCCGATCTGGTCCAGGAGCGCATTGCTGCCCACGCCGATGATGGAAACGTTCTGCACCCCCTTGAGCTGGATGGCGTCGTCCAGGGTGTCGCACTGACCGGATTGCTTGGTCGTGTTGCCGTGATTGATGGTGCCGTTGACCATGATGATGATCGGCGTGGTCTTCGTGGCACGATTACACAGCGCAGCGTTGAGCTCCGTTCCGGTCGTGACGGTCACCGTCGCGCCGCCCGCACCGCCCGTGGTGCCGCCATTCAGGGTCGAATACCCGACCTGCTGATCGACGAAGGCGTAGCTGGCGGCTGAAGAACTACCCGCACTGCTGGTTACGCTGCTGGAACTGACCGAAACGCTGGCACTCGAGGACGATGCGCTGGACGTGGCCGTCGACGAACTCGACACTCCGGCTGACGACGACGTGCCGCCCGCGCTACCACTTCCACCTCCACCACCACAAGCCGCAAGGGCGAGGATCATCAAAGCCGCAGCACTGCTGCGAAAGGGCAGTTGCATCATGTCTGTCTCCAGCAATCGTTATGCGCCAATCTTCCTCAAAGTCTGGAGTCGGCGTCAGGTTTTGTCCTACAGAAGGAAATCTACGGGATCGGCATTTCTCTCGCCAGCCCAAAAGTGCCCTTTGCGGGATTTTGTTTGCGCTTACGCGTTTTTGATAACTCGGGGTATGGCGTGCTTCATGGCGCGCAATCGGCAAGAACCAATGCCGCCGTGCGCTGCAGCGCCACGAAGCAGGCGCAGGACAGCATTGACCATGTGGTGCTGGCGCAACAGTCCGATGGCGTAGAAGCCCCGGATCGGTCGCCGCAACGGTAAATCCTCGCCGAACACCAGCGGTTCTGACAGGCAGACCAGAAGGTGTCGAGCAGCCCGGGAGCAACTTACCTCAGCAACACGCCCAACCACAGCGAACCGTATTGCCAGATCAGCGCCGCAGCGCTGGTCATGCCTGCTGCATGGTCGATACAGAAAAGCGTCCTGATCTGACGGGCAAGATCAATTGGCGATCGAGTTGCTGCCCTAGAATCGATGCCTGGTCCGACATGCACAAACATCCATGAAGCCCTCGCTCGTCGTTGCATTCCGGTGCTGCTTCGTCAGCATCCTGTTCACGCTGTTGCCACTGGCATCCTCTGCCCAGCAAAACGAACCTCAAGTCCGTGAAATCCGTCTGCCGGACTCCGCATTGGTGCGCGACACCAGATTGCCGGACTGGGCTCCGACAGCGCTGCCATTGCCAGACAACAAGTCAGACGAGCCATTCTTTGTCCGGCTGTCCGACACCTACGTACGTCTTGGTGACCAGACCACATACCTCGTCAAACGCGTCAGCACTGCCAACACGGCTGCATCCCTGAGGGACCTGGGACAGCTTGACGTCGTCTTCCAGCCCGACTACCAGCAGGTCAAGCTGCATGCCATACGCATTCTGCGTGGGAGCGATCAGATCGACATGCTGGACCGCGCAAAAGTGCGTTTTGTACAACGCGAGAGAGACGTGGAGAACGCCATCTTCACCGGCTGGGTGACTGCCACCATCGTGGTCGAAGATCTGCGCGTGGGTGATGCGCTGGAGCTCCAATACTCCCTCATAGGTCAGAACCCGGTTTTCGGCAACCGGCTGTTTGACGGTGCTGGACTGGAGTTTTCAGTCGCATCGGGGGTGCGTCGCTACACCATCGACGCACCCGCCAGCCGCAAAGTTAACGTCAGGGTCATAGGGGGCAGCGCGCAGCGCGCAGACCTGAAGCCCGAGATCATCACTAGCAACGGGCGAACGCTGACGCGCTTCACATCGCGCAATTCCGGAAGTCAGGAGATAGATCAATACGCCCCCTCCGATTACAGCCCTCTACGCTGGGTTCAAGCCAGCGAGTTCGCCAGCTGGAAAGAAGTGGTGGGCTGGGCTCAGGGGCTGTTCCGGACCGAGCCACTGCCTGCGGAAGCCCAATCGCTGCTGCGGGAGCTCCGAGCGATCCGCGACCCTGAGAAACAGATCCTGCGCGCATTGAAGTTCGTGCAAGCCGACATCAGGTATGTGTCGATGTCGCTGGGCGAGAACTCGCACCGCCCCTTCTCGCCCTCCCAGGTTCTGTCGCGACGCTACGGTGACTGCAAGGACAAATCGCTGCTGCTTGTCTCGCTGCTGCGTGAGGTTGGCATACAAGCCTGGCCCGTGCTCGTCTCGACAGACTATCGACGCAACCTGGATACCTTGCTGCCCAGCCCCACGAACTTTGATCACGCCATCGTGAAAGTGGCCCTCAAGGATCGCCGCTGGTTTCTTGATGCCACGCTGCCCGAGCAGAGCGGCACGCTGGACACCATCGGTGACGCACACACAGACACCCTCCTGCTGGTCGTGCAGGACGGCAATGACCGACTGGAACGCACTCCAGCCGCGCGCGACGCGCTGATCACCATAGAGCGCGCCGAGCACTTCCGCCTGAAGAGCATGGATGAACCAGCCGAGCTGGATATCGAGATCCAGTTCGCCGGTCTCAACGCCGAAAGCGTGCGCCATGGTTTCCGCAATGCCGCGAAAGAACAGATCCGCAAGTTCTACAGCGGCTATCTCGATCGACGCTATAACCAGGCCGAATTGCTGCAGGACCCGGTTATTGAAGACGATCAGGAGCGCAACACCCTGCGCCTTCGCCTTCGGTACCGGGTGACCGGCTTTGCCGAGAAAGATCAGAACGACTGGAACATGCGTTACCTCGCCAGCAATTTGACCGAGCAGTTCTATGTTCCCACCAACGGGCGCCGTACGTCCCCCCTGGCGCTCCCTTCCTACCCCTTCGTCGGACGCTATGGCCTGCGTATCACCCTGCCTGAGAACTTCGACGCGAAGCGCACGCCGTATGACAAAGTCATCGAAGAACCAGGCTATCGCTTCGAACAGCATCTCACGCTCAACGGCCGCGAGGCACAGGCTCATGTTGAACTGCGTATCACCTCGGACCGTATCGATGCGTCGCGCGTCCCGACCTTCCTCAATAACCTGCGGCTGTCGAATGCGATGCTGTCAAGCAGCTTCTCCGTCGACACCCGGGACATCAGGGTCGAGCGCCCCAATATCCCGTTCAAGCAGACCGTCCGACAACACTACGAGGAAGTCGTTGCTTCCACTACGCAACGCTTGCCGCAAGCCAGCAAGCTGGGCGTCAGTCCGGTCGATCTCTTGTGCGAACGTGCCTTGGCTGAAGCCTACCTCGGCCAGCTTGAAGCGGCGCGCAAGGATGCCGAGAGCGCCCTGCATGACAATGCCGACTCCCGTGCAGCCGTTTATTGCCGCAGCGTCGTCCAGCTCATGGAACGCAACGTCATCGCCAGCCACGCCGGCTTCAGCCGGCTCGTGGCCTTGGGCGACAACAGTCATGACTTGTGGATGCGGCGTGCACTGAGTGCTTACCACCTTGGCCGATACGAAGATGCGCGAGGCGATTTCGCACGTGCCATGTCCGCCGGTAACACCGACTCCCAGCGTGAACGGGCGAACTACTGGCAGGCGCTATGCGAGCTCCGGCTGGGCCGGCCTGTCACCACTACGAGCACGACTGCCGCCTGGCCGGCGCCCGGACTGGCCTTGCTGAAGGGGGCCATAAGCCCGGAGAAGCTGCTTGCTGACATTCAGGCGTCGGCCAGCGGTGACGCTCTTGAAGTACAGCTGGCCGAGGGCTACCTCTTTATTGCCCAGTACCTGCAACAACGCGGCCAGGAGATCAAACGTCAAGCCTACCTGAGGCTGTCGCTCGAGAAAGGCATGATCTTCACCTTCGCTCACCAAGCAAGCCTGCTCGAAATCGCGGTACTTAAACCATGACCCCTTTCAAGAAACTGACTCACCTCTGCGTCCTCGCTACCCTGGTTGGCGCACTGCCTGCCGGCAGTCAGGCACAAACCGTCAATCCCGGCCCAGCCATCAACAAGTTTGCAACGCAGCCCAAACCTCCCGTCAATCAGGATGCCATCCAGATCATCGAGGCCACTCACCTGGTCGACGTCTTGCTCAGCGTCTGGAAGAGCCGCCTGCTCAAGCAGTACAGCGAAAATCAGCAGATTCTCGCCATGATACAAACGCGTATGCATGCGCCAGATCTCCGGGATCGCCTTGTCATGGCGCTGGCTGGCGCCTTGAGCACGGAAATTAGCCGAGAGGACGTGGCCTACACGATCCGTGCCTTGCGCAGCCCTGCAGGACAGGCATTCCAGGCTGCAAGCCGTCGCGCCGCCGCCAGAATTGATGTGGATGGCCCAGCCGCCATCAAGGAAGCGTTGAACGCCGAGGCAGCATTCGCGCGTTCGGGTGATGCCGTCAGGCTCAACAGGGTCCTGTCCACGCTCAATCTCGCAAGATCGGCAAAGTTGAAGGCCGCTCTTGATGACGTGCTTGACCGGGCCAGACTGACTCCACCCCGACTGGAGCAGGAAGTGCTCGCCAACATGCTTGATGCGAACGCCAACGGCCAGGGTGGTGCCGTCGTATCACGTACATCCGTGCATCCAACCACGGCGCTCATGTTTGGGCTGGCGGACCAGGTAATGTCTGTGCAGCAGGAATATGCCAACGATCTGAACGTGCTGATCGACGAGCTCATTCTGACCCCTTCGTTCATGGTCCGTCGCGACAACATACAGAAAGTCCTGTCGAACATCCCTGCGATGCTGGCTGCCGTTGATCGACGGCAGCAGCGGCTGGACAGCGTTTTTGAATCCTTGCTGTCAGACGCACGTGCGCTGAGTATCCCCACACGCGAACGAGACGAGTTTGTGCGGGGTCTGGAAACCCGCCTGCCCATACAGATGGCCTATCAAATGGAGTACACGGAGAACCAGCAGCGCGTTATCAAACTGTACGAGCGGATCTATCAGTTCATGCAGAGCAATCTTGCGGACATAGCGCTCGAAAACGAAAAGCTGCTTTTCCGGACAGATGCCCTTTTGCAGGAATACCTGGTCCTGGCTCGTCAGCTGGATCAGGAAGCTGCGCGCGAGCAAGCCTTGCTGCAATCTTCGCGCGATCGCGTAAAAGACACCGCTGCGAAACTCCGCAATTGACTCTGAGCAAAGCGCAACAAAAAAACGGCAGCCATGGGCTGCCGTTTTTCATTCTGCCGGCCCATCGGCTCAGGGCAAGCCGCCGCCTGTGACGGTAAAGTTATCGAAAGTAGCCGTCGTCGACACCGAGGTGCTGCCCGACGACACCGCGAAGCCCACATACAGAGTGGACGCCGAGACGGAGAGGTTGGTCTTGTCAGTCCAGGTCACCCCATCCGTTGATGCGGACGAATAGATGGCCGTGCCCACACGCTTGATACGCACCCAGACCGGCACCGTCGAAGTGCTGAACCCTGAAATCGAGGACTTGTTGTTGGCGTTGATGGCTGCGCGGATATCGCCGGTCGAGGCATAACGTGCCGTCCAGGCAAAGTTGCCACTGCCGGACAGGGAATCGGTGGCCAGCAAACCGGCTCGAGCCGCGTCGGAACTACCCCCTTGCGACAAGATGCGGGCGGTCATGACGAAATCCCCCGTCAGCGGCATGTACTTGAAGTAGTGCTGGTAGCTGGTTGAGGTCGTGACGTTGCCAGCACCATTGATCGTATAGACGCCTGCGCTATAGGAGTCAGAAACCGTTGCCGTGACACCGCTCGCCATCATCTGCGCGCCAACACCGGTGTCACAGACGAAGGCCGCCGTGCACACCGGCGCAGCAACGCTGCTGGACGACGACGACGAGGCGGCCGACGAGCTCGACGACGAGGCGGAAGACGACGAGCCACCCGCGCTGGAGCTCGACGACGAGCAAGTCGTGCTGGTCACAGCAAACTTGCCGATCTTGCCTGCACCCGCCTTGTTCGGAATGGTGCACTCGAGGTTCAGCGGATTGGCTTCCAGCGAGTAGCTGTAGGGCGGTGTCCATGCAGTCACATTCGGCAAGCCGCAAGCAGACATGGTGGTGCTCACATCAAGGCCGGACGGCAGGTACTTCACGCTCTTCAACCAGGTGTTGGCCTGGCGGAAGCTGATGCCGCTTCCATGATCGACGACGATCTTGTTACACGCTTCGGTTGCCTTGGTCGGTTCGATGAACCACAGCGTGTTCTCCATGAACACATCACCCTTGTAGCCGACGCCCACGCCACCTTCGAACTGGTGGCCGGTGGTCGAATCCCGATCACCCGACACGTAGCTGTTGATGACGTGCACCTGGCCCCAACGCACACGCGGAATGCGCTGGCCGGTGTCCTTGTAGTAGTTGCTGTCGAAGGTTACGTGGAAGCGGTTCTCATCACTCCACTGACGACCTGAGTCGCTGTTCGACACCAAGCTGGTCTTGCCGTGCTCGATGAAGGCGCTGTTCGACACGGTGACATAGTCCGAGCCGCGCACGATGTCGAGTGCACCGTCGTGACGCGTACCGGACAGGTCCTTGTCCTTGTACTGGCCATCGGTGATCGTCACGTGGTCGATCCACACGTTCTGCGCCATCGCCACGACAAGACCGTCGTAATAGGCATCGGCGCTACCCTCCGGCTGCACGTCGAAGTTGGTCTGGATCCACAGGTTGCGCACGATCACGTTACGCGTCCAGCCCGGGTAATCCTCCTGCGGCTTCTTGAGCGTCTTGATCCAGTACTCGTAGTCGGCGAGGCTGGAGTTCACCGTGCTGGCGAATTCCTTGCCGATTTCGACCTGGGCCGAGATCAGGCGCGCGGGCGAGCCATCGGAGGCATTAAGGCCGATCAGGGTGGTGTTCGACGGGATCAGGATCGACGAGCCCTTCTGGTCATCCCAACTCGTCCATTCGCGGAACACGCCATCGTCATCGACACGCATGTCGATGTTGCCGTAGATGCGGATGATCTTCGGCTCGTTCTTCGCTTCCTTGATCGCATCGAAGATGCACTTCTTGGTGCCGCAGGTGTAGACACGATTGGCCGCTGCTGACGAGCCGCCAGTCACCAGCACGGGCTGGTGGTTACCCACCGTACCGTCCTTGCGGTAGAAGCTGTGCCAACCAGTGGTCGGCGCGGTTTCACGCTCGATGGTGAACACGCCACCGGTGGGGTCGGACGAGATGACGGGATAGACCGTCGGCGTGCCCGGTGCCGGCGTGGCGGTCGCCACGTGGTTGGCGGTGTTGATGGGGTCGCTGGCGGCGAGGTAGGAACGCTTGCCGATGTTGGCGAAACCCGACCAGCCGTTGAACGGCGCCGCCGTGGTATCGGTCAGGGTCTTGGCATCGATGGCGCCGCTGGACACGCTGGTGCTGGAAGCGGAACCGGCCGAAGTGCTGCTGGTTGAACTGGTGGAGCTGGCGCTGCTGCTCGAATCGCTGCTGCTTGAGACACTGCTTGCAACACTGCTGGCAGACGAAGCGCCTGCGCTGCTGCCTGCCGAAGAGGAGGCCCCTGCCGTACCTGCCGCGCCCCCCCCGCCTCCGCCACCCCCGCCACACGCCGCGAGGGCAAAGAATGCGAACGCCACGACACCGCGGCGCAAATCGATTTGCGTCATGTCTGTCTCCTGCCAACTGCTGTTGTTATGTATGCGACCCACTTCCCGGAACGGTCGTCCAGATGTCGGTCTTTTTCTTACAGTGACGGAATTTAAACCGTACGGGTTTTCCAGGCCAGACAAAAATTGCCAGAAACGCGTTCTGTGGAAAATTTTTTGCGTTTTTTGCAAATAGGTGTCAGTCGGCTACATGGCAAAAATGCCGCAAACCCCCTGCTGACAAGGCTTAACGGGGAATTTGCTCGACCCGCAACGCATCCTCGGACAGAGATCCGTCAGGCAGAACAACCAGCCGGGCGGGACGCATTGCAGGGGGCAATGCCTGGCGGAAGGCCTCCGCCCAGATGCGAACGGCGGGTGCGCGCACATCGGCCACACGGAGTTGGGGAGCCTTGCTCTGCCCCATCAGCACCCAGCGCCGGGCGGCCAGCTGGGGCGAGCTGCCAAGGCTGGAATCAAAGGCCACACCACCTTTGCGCGCCGACAGGTGTTCGGGCTCAGCAGGTGCGGCCGGCGCGGGTGCCACGGCGCGGGCCGGAGCAGGAGCAGGAGCAGGAGCGGCAGCCACCACCGGCGCAGCATCGGCTTTGGCAAGACGCTTGTCGGCATAGCCGCTGACGGACTCCGCCATCGCGCCGGCGGCGGGTGCAGCGGGTTTGGGGGCGGCCGCCAGTACCTCCTGTCGCAGCGGCTCCTGCTGCTCACGCACGGGTTCGGCCCGCTCGGCACGCCTCGCCATGCGTGCGGACTCGTAGGCATTGAGTACGGCAGCCATGTCCTCATCGCTGGGCGTCGGTTGCTGTGCCGCACCGCTGCGCATCTTCTTATCGGGCACGACCGACACGACAGCGCGCGGCTCCAGCGTGATCACCTGCATGGGGGGCGGTGCCGAAGCGGCCGGCACCCCGGTCGGCGTCGCAGGCGCGCTGTCTGCCAGGAGGCCTCCTGTGGCCGATATTGTGGCCGTTGCGGCTGCGGGCGCCTCTGCCGCCACATCGCTGCCCGGCGACAACAGTTCCGGCGATTGCCAGTGACGCACGCCGATGCCCACTGCCACGATGGCCACGCCGGCCAGCGCAAAGCGCGGCGCCCACATCATCCAGCGGCTCTTCTCGCGCTTTGGCGATGCGCTCTGGCGCTGCGGCTGGGCTTCCACCCACATCGAGGTGATCTCGCTGACGTCGTGCCCCAGCACTTCACGCGCAGGCTTGCCTGCCTTCATCGCGCCAATCACCGCATCCGCCCTCGGCTGCTGGGCGACCTGGATGCGCGCCGCTTCGGCGAGGAAGCCCGCAGTGAGGCTGGCCGGGGGCTCGAAGCTCAGCGAAGCGCGCTGCGTCTGCGCAGCCGTCGCCAGCTGTGCAAACCAGGCCTCCATGCCAGCCGGGGGCTCGAACTGCGGCACAGCCGCCAGCAAGGCCGCCAGATGACCGCGCCCCTCGATGAATTCTTCCGCAGCGCGACTCATGACGGCGCCTCCAGCTCGTTGCGCAGTCGCGCAAAGGCGTAGCGCAAGCGGCTCTTCACGGTCTCGAAGCGCTCGCCCACCGTGTGGGCGATCTCTTCGAGACTCATCTCGCTGAAATAGCGCAGCGCCACTACTTCGCGCTGCGCTGGCGGCAAGCGCAACAGGGCAGCACGCACGCGGCCGATGTCCTGCTGCAGGGCCAGCACGGTGTCGACGCCCAGATCATCCACCGCCACATCGGGCAGCTCTTCAACCTCCTCACGCGTCTGCTCGGCCGCACTCTTCTTCAGATCCAGCCAGGAATTGCGGGCGATCTGGAACATGAAGGTGCGAAAGGCGGCCTGCGGGCTGTAGTCCGCACAGCGTGTCATGAGCTTCACCCAGGCTTTCTGCGTGATGTCCTCGGCCTCGGCCGCGTTGCCCTGGCACAGCCAGGCGACGAAGTTGTACAAGGCACGGTTGTGACGACGGAACAGCTCGGTCGCCGGCGCTTCGATGACGCCATTGGCGACCAGCAACATCAGTTCTTCGTCGGGGAGTTTCGCGAGCTCGGCGGACATGGGCCGAGTATAAAAGGGGCGAGGCGGAATGCGCGAAAGAACACGAGCATCGTAGGTGCGACTTCAGTCGCACAACGCCCATCCACGCTCCACCACCGGCTGTCCGCCTGAAGGCGGACCTACCACAGCCGCCTCGCCCCACTCCTCAGTCCCCTTTGCATGCCGTCGGGCGCGCCAACAAAGACGAACGTAGGTGCGACTTCAGTCGCACAACGCACCCCCGCGCCCCACCGTTGGCTGTCCGCCTGAAGGCGGACCCACCAAAGCCGCCTCGCCGCGCTCCTCAGTCCTCTTTGCGTGCCATCGGTCGCGTCGACAAGGACGACGCCAGATCCACCAGCCGCAGGAACTCCCCGCGATAACCGAAGCGATCCTTGCCCACGCTAGCGGCGGCCAGGGCACGGGCGTCAGCGAACTTCCAGTTGCCTGTGTACTTGCCACCACGCATCAGCTGGCCAAAACCCGCCACCGCTGTCGCGAACCGGAACTCGTTGCTGGCCTGCGCCATGTCGCGCTGCGCGTCCTGACTGACCACCCGGTCGATCAACGTGCTGCCGGACTCGCCCGGCAGCTTGTAACGCAACTTCACGTGGGCCAGTTCATTGCCGAGCTTCGCCGTCTCCAGCGAAGCGCCCGCAGTGACGCCGTAACGCAACGGATCGATGAGGCCCGGCGCGCCCTTGAGTGTGATCTCGTACAGCGCGGTCACCGTATGGCCCGCACCGATGTCGCCCGCATCCACCTTGTCGTTGTTGAAGTCTTCGCGCTTGAGGATGCGGTTCTCGTAACCAACGAGGCGATACTCCTGCACCGTCGCCGGGTTGAACTCGACCTGCACCTTCACGTCCTGCGCAATCGTCGCCAGCGTCGAAGTCATCTCGTTCACCAGCACCTTGTGGCCTTCCATGAGGTTGTCGATGTACGAGTAGGCACCGTCACCCACGTCGGCGATCTGCTCCATCATCGCTTCGTTGTAGTTGCCCGTGCCGAAGCCCAGGGTGGAAAGCGAGATGCCCGACTTGCGCTTCTCTTCGATCAGGCTCTTGAGCTGGCGCGTATCCGAGATGCCCACGTTGAAGTCGCCATCGGTGGCCAGCAGGATGCGGTTGATGCCGCCCTTGATGAAGCTCTGCTGCGCGGCGCTGTAGGCGAGCTGGATGCCCGAAGCCCCCGCCGTGCTGCCCCCCGCACGCAAGGCATCGATGGCCGCATTGATGGTCGCCTTGTCGGTGCCCGCAGTCGGCGGCAGCACGATGCCCGTGCCATCAGCATAGGTCACCAGCGAGATGCGATCCTGCGCGCGCATCTCATTCACCAGCAGCTTGAGCGAAGACTTCAGCAGCGGCAGCTTGTCAGGCGAATTCATCGAGCCCGACACATCGACGAGGAACACCAGGTTGGCCGCCGGCAGGCTCTGCTTGGCGACATCCTTGCCCTTGATGCCGATGGCGAGCAGCAGCTTCTGCGCATTCCACGGTGCAGGTGCGAGTTCGGTGTGCACAGCGAAGGGACGACCATCGGTGGGCTGCGCGTAGTCATAAGGGAAGTAGTTGATCAGCTCTTCAACGCGCAAGGCGTCAGCCGGCGGCAAGCGCCCCTGATTGAGGAAGCGGCGCATGTTGCTGTAGCTGCCCGTATCAACATCGATGCTGAACGTCGACACCGGTGACTCAGCGACGAGGTGCACCGGGTTGTCGTTGATCTGACCATAGCGCTCGCGCTCTTCGGCGACGGGCTGCTGCATCACCGTCGAGTAGGGCGATGGCATGCCGGCCGCCACGGGTGCTGCCGCGATGCGCTTGTCAGCCATCTGCTCGCGGCGGGCCTCTGCGGGCGAAGCAACAGGCTTGGGCTGCTCCTGTTTGGCGCGGTCATCGCGCGACGGCGCAGGACGGGTGGACACATCGGGTTGCGGAGCGGGCGGCGACACCACCACCGTGGGCTGCGCCTTCTGCGCGCCCTGCTGCGATGCGGGGGTCTCTGTCTGCATGTTGCCGCAGGCGACAAGCCCCAAGCCAAGGCCCACAGCCAGGCCCAATGCAGCCAGCAGCCGCGTCAACAATACCGGAATGACAAGACGTTTCATGTTCAGCTCCCTCAGGAATCGGCGCCGCCACACGGGCGCCACATTGCTTGAACGAGGCAGGTCAGGAAACGGGGTTAAACCGCGCAATGAATGTCCGGCACCGCCTTTGCTTGCAATAGGGCATGTTCGCCAACCTCCACGCCCTCTCCCACCACCACGCCTGGCGGCGCCAGCTGGAGCTTTTGCTCGAATCGACGGGCGAAGGCATCTATGGCATTGATTTGCATGGGCGCTGCATCTTCATCAACAAGGCCGGGGCCGACCTGCTGGGGTACAGCCCGGATGAAGTGCTGGGGCGCAACATGCATTACCTGATGCACCATTCGCATGCCGATGCGCAACTCATGCCGGTGCATGAGTGCCGCATCTTCAAGGCGTATCAGGAAGGGCGCGGCGTGCGCGTCGATGACGAAGTGCTGTGGCGCCGCGACGGTTCGTCATTTCCGGCGGAGTACGCGTCCTACCCCATTCGTGACAACAGCGGTGACAACGACAAGGTCGTTGGTGCGGTCGTGACCTTCAACGACATCACCGAGCGACGCGCGACGCAGGCTGCGCTGCAACGCGCCCACGATGAACTGGAACGCCGGGTGGCCGAGCGCACGGCCGAGCTGTCGGAGGCGACGGCGCGGCTGCAGGCATCACACGACGCGCTGCAGCGGCTGTCGGCACACATGAACGTGGTGCGCGAAGAAGAACGCCGCCACATCGCGCGCGACATCCACGACGAGCTGGGCGCGACGCTGACGGCGCTGCAACTGGAGATGAACTGGCTGCGCGGCCGCATCGACGACACGGCCCTGCGCGGCAAGATCGACGAGATGCTGGACATGAGCCGCGCGGGCATGGGGGCGGTGCGGCGCATTCTCAACGACCTGCGCCCCGGCGTGCTCGATCACCTGGGCCTGTGGGCGGCGCTGGAGTCGCTGCTCACCGACTTTCAGCAGCGCAGCAAGCTGCGCTGCCAGCTCGACTGCGAAGACTACGTGGAGCGCTGCCGGCTGGGCCGCGAGGCCGAAACGGCGGTCTACCGCATCGTGCAGGAGGTGCTGACCAACATCAGCCGCCATGCGCGCGCCGACCATGTTCGGCTTGCCGCCTTTGCGGTGGGGCGCGACCTGCAGCTTGAAGTGGCCGACGATGGCTGCGGCATGCGCGTGCCGGCACAGCCAACGAGCTTCGGCCTGCTGGGCATGCAGGAACGCGCGCGCGCCATCGGCGGCGAGCTGGCGATTCACAGCGAACCGGACGCCGGTACCACGGTGCGCTTGCTGATCAGGGGGGCGTTCTCGGCATGAATGATGCAGACCTTCACCGCACACGTGCGGAGGCTTTGGCAGGTGCGGTTTCAACCGCACAAACCCCCGTCGCAGCCCTGCCGGGCCCGCTGTTGCAAGTGGGGCGTCGGGTTGAAGCCCGCCCTGCAGACCCACGACGCGTCCCTTACCCGACACCATGACCCCACGCATCCTCAACGTCCTGCTGGTCGACGACCACATGATCATTCGTCGCGGGCTGCGGCAGATCCTCGCCGAGTCACCGCATATCGGCAGCATCCACGAAGCCGCCGATGGCCCGGCTGCGTTGCGCGTGCTGCGCGCGGAGACGGTTGACGTTGTGCTGCTCGACATCGCGCTGGGCGAGCGCGACGGGCTCGATGTGCTGGGCAGCCTGCGCAGCGAATTCCCTCGACTGGGTGTGATCATGCTGTCGGTCTATCCGGAGTCGCAGTTCGCCTTGCGCGCCATCCGCAGCGGCGCGAATGGCTACCTCAACAAGGGCTGCGCGCCCGAAGAGTTGCTGGCGGCGCTGCAGCGTGCCGCCGAGGGGGGCACGCACATCACGCCGACGGTAGCCGACCTGATGGCGCACGACATCCGCCGCGATACGACGCGCGCGCCGCACGAGTCGCTGTCGAACCGCGAGTTCCAGGTGCTGCAGTTGCTGGCACGCGGTCATGCGGTGGGCGAGATCGCACAGCAGCTCTCACTGTCTGCAAACACCATCAGCACCTATCGCGCGCGCATCCTGCAGAAGCTGCATGTTGCGAACAACATCGAGCTGGCGGCGTACGCGACGCGGCATCAGCTGGTGTAGGCAGCGCAGCGAGACGTCCTCGGCTCATAGCCGATGCCAGGTGAGCCGGGCTTTGTGCGACTGAAGTCGCACCTACGGAAGCTGCCTGGGTAGGTCCGGCTTCAGCCGGACAACAGGTCTCGCCTCAGAACACATCGCGGCGAATGCGTCCCGCTTCCACCAGCGCATCCATCAGCACCTATCGCGCGCGCATCCTGCAGAAGCTGCATGTTGCCAACAACATCGAGCTGGCGGCCTACGCAACGCGTCACCAGCTGGTGTAGGCAGCGCAGCGAGACGTCCGCGGCTCATAGCCGGTGCCAGGTGAGCCGGGCTTTGTGCGACTGAAGTCGCACCTGCGGAAGCTGCCTGGGTAGGTCCGGCTTCAGCCGGACAACAGGTCTCGCCTCAGAACACATCGCGGCGGAAGCGCCCCGCTTCCACCAGCGCATCCATCAGCACCTATCGCGCGCGCATCCCGCAGAAGCTGCATGTTGCGAACAACATCGAGCTGGCGGCGTACGCGACGCGGCATCAGCGGGTGTAGGCAGCGCAGCGACACGTCCTCGGCTCATAGCCGGTGCCAGGTGAGCCGGGCTTTGTGCGACTGAAGTCGCACCTACGGAAGCTGCCTGGGTAGGTCCGGCTTCAGCCGGACAACAGGTCTCGCCTCAGAACACATCGCGGCGGATGCGTCCCGCTTCCACCAGCGCATCCACGCGCTCACCGCCGAGAATGCTGCGCAGCGCCTCATCCACGCCCTGCGCCATCGTATTCGCCGCGCCGCAGATCAGCAGGCTGGCGCCGGCATCGACCCACAGGCGCAGCTCCAGCGGGTTCGCCATCAGCACGTCCTGCACATAGGGCTGCCGGGTCTGGTCGCGCGAGAAAGTGAAATCGGCGCGCGTCAGCACACGCTCGCGCTGCCAGCGCGCGAATTCGTCGGCGCAGGGCCGGTCATGCGCGGACGAACGCTCGCCGAAGATCAGCCAGGCGCAGCGCTCGGGTGGCGTCAACCCGGCTGCAGCGAGCGCCCGGGCCCGCGCCATCAGGTGCGCACGCAGGCCCGCCAGCCCGGCACCCGCGCCGATCAGGATCAGCGGCGTGTCGGTGCCCGCATCACAGCGGAAGCCGGCGTTGCGGCGCACGCGCAGCAGGATGGTGTCGCCCGCCTGCGCCGTCTCGTTGAGCAAGCCGGAAGCCAGACCGCGCTGCCCGTCCTCACGGATGCGCGTGCGCACGATCAGTTCGATGCGGCCTTCGCCCGGCAGGCTGGCCACCGAGTAGTTGCGCGGGTGAGCGGGATCTTCGGGCAGCTGCACATCGGCCAGATCGCCGGCCTGCCAGTCAGGCAGCCCACCCGCTGCGGGGCGCAGCACGACCTTGCACAGCGCCTGGCCTGCACTGCCGGGGTTGAGCAGCGTGCGCTCGACAAATTGCCAGGGCGAGAAGGCGACTTGGTCGCTCAGCGGCGACGTGGTCTGGGCGGCACCCAGCTTGCCCAGCGCCTGCGACCAGCTGGCCAGGCTGTCGGCATCGAGCTGGTTGGCTTCGATGCGCGGAAACAATGCAAGCGCCCCTGATCCGGCGAGCCACGCATCCAGCGCGCGGCCAAAGGCGCAGAACTGCGCGTAGTTGCGATCACCCAGCGCCAGCACGCCGTAGCGCAGGCCATGCAGCGCAGGCTGTGGCCCTGCCTGCAGGGTGTCGCGCACAAAGCGGGCGACATGATCCGGCGCACTGCCCTCGCCATGCGTGCTGACCACGAACAGGACGCAGCGCGAGGCGGCAGCCTGCGCCATCCAGGGCTCATCGAGACGTGCGATGCGCACCGGGCAACCCGCATCGCTCAGCGCCTGTGCGCTGTGGCGTGCAATCGCTTCGGCCTGCCCGGTCTGGCTGGCGTAGATCAGCCACACGGAACTTGCCGTTGAGTCCGCAACGCTGCCGCCAGCGGCGCGATGAAAGCGTCGGTACTGGAATACGCAGTACGCCACGTAGGCCAGCAGCAACACCAGTGCCGCCGCGATCCGCGCCTCGTTGCCCACCAGTTCAAGCATGTTCAGGCTCCGCCACCAGCGCATTGAAGGCCGCGCTGCTCGCCTCCTGCCAGCGGCCCGTTTCATCCGGCCACTGCAGCAGCGCGCGCAGGCCCTGCTGCTCGGCCAGTGCGAGGCCGTCGCGTGGCCCGAGCACCATGATCGCCGTCGCCCAGGCATCGGCCAGCATGCATTCCTCATGCACGACCGAGACGGCAGCGAGTGTGTGGCGCACCGGTGCGCCACTGCGCGGGTCGATGGTGTGCTGCAGCCGGCGACCGGCATGGTGATAGCTGCGGCGGTAGTCGCCCGAGGTGGCGACAGCCAGTCCATGCAAGGCAATGCGTGTCGCGGGCAGATCGCAATTGTCTGCGGGCGCTTCGAGCGCCACCCACCAGGGCTGCAGATCGGGCTTCATGCCGGTGCCCCGCAGCTCGCCACCGACTTCGACAAGGTGGTGTGCGTAGCCCTGTTGCGCGAGCCAGCGCGACACGGCGTCGACCGCAAAGCCCTTGGCAATCGCGGCGAGGTTGAGGGCCACGCCGCCGGGTTGCCGAAGGCGGTCTTGCGCATCGAGTTGCAGCCGGCGCCAACAGGCACTGGGGCTCGGGGCAACGGCGGGCGGCGCAAAGCCGGCGTCGACAAATCGCTGGCCGGCACCGAAGCCCCAGGCTTCGATCAGCGCCGCAGCAGCCGGGTCGAAGGCGCCGTCGCTGGCCTGCGCCACACTCAGCGCCGCGCGCATCACCTGCGCAAACTGCGGCGACAAGGGCATCCACTCACCCGCCGCCAGCTCGCCGAAGCGGCGCAGCGGCGAAGCGGGGCGGAAGTGGCTCATCTGCGCCTCGATCTCTTCCAGCACGGCAGCAATGCCGGCCTGCAGCGCACGCGCCTGCTCATGACCCTCGGCCACAACGCGCGCGCGCCAGGTCGTGCCCATGCAGGCACCCTCCAGCTGCAGCACCACGCCATCGGGCGCGTCGCCCTCCATGGCGATGCGGGGTGGCAGCAGGACGCGTGGAGAGGAAGGTTGACTCGCCATTGAGAGTTTCATGATTCAGACTGGCAATGCCTTCAAGATCGATGCAGAAAGCCTCGCACTCTCTCATCGTCGTTCCCGCGAAGGCGGGAATCCAGTGACTTCTCGAACGCCGCTGGATTCCCGCCTTCGCGGGAATGACGTAAGCGTGCGATGGTGTGTTCAGGAAAAATCAAGGCTTCGTCGACAGGCGCACGAGACCAATTTCTTCGTCGCCCTTGGCCTCTGCCTTCGTGGCGCTGCGCGGCGGCCACTGCATGGGCAGGCGCAGCAACTCGTGGCCGCCGTGTTCGCGCGCGACTTCAACGACCACTTCATAACTGCCGGGCACAAGCTTCTTCAAGGCTTCACTCGCGGCAAGGTTGATCTGGTGATCGCCCGCCGGGCGCGTAGCGCCCGACACGCCGTCGATGGGAAAGCTCGCCGTGCTGCCACTCACCTTCCACCAGCTGCGCATGTCGGGCAGCCACTTGGTCGCGCCCACATTGTTGGGTTTGCGCATGTCATACCAGACAGCGATGTTGCCGGCGAATTCCCGGCTGCCGGCCTTCTCCAGCCACACGGCGACATAGGGGCGCTTGACGCGCGCGCCCTGGATGTCGGGCAGGGTGATGTCAAGCTGGGCCTCGGCAGCCTGTGCGGGCAGGGCGCTGCCCAGACCCAGCACGGGGAGGATGGCGGACCAGAGATGCGTCTTCATGATGACTCCTGTAGAAAGCAGTTTCAGTGACCGAACAGCAGCATGAGCAACACCGGCAGCAACAGCCCCAGGCCGGTCACCGGCCAGATGGTCCAGCGTGTGCGTGCGTGCTGTTGCAGGATGAGCAGGCCGGTAATGCAAAAGACCAGGCAGGCCACGCCGAACACCGTGATGAACGCGTGCCACACACCGCTGGCATTGCGACCGCGGTGCAGTTCGTTGAGCCAGGCAACCCAGCCACGATCGACTTCTTCATAGCGGATCTGGCCGTTATGACGGTCTATGCTCAATGAGACGTCCACGCCGGGGCGCTTGAGGTCGATGAACACTTCGTCCTCGCTGCGCTCGACACCCTTGGGGTACACAGCGAGCTGCCAGTTCTGCGCCAGCCAGTCTTGCAGCACGCCCGGCAGGGCGTGTCCGGCCGTATCGTCCTGCGCATTGACAGCGGCCAGCACCGGGGCGGGCAGCACGGCTTCGCGGTGGGTGACTTCAGCGGTGCTGCGTTCGAACAGCTCGGCATGGTTGAGCGTGATGCCGGTGAGGGCAAAGAACAGCATGCCGGCCAGCGCCAGCGCGGAGCTGACCCAGTGCCAGGTGCCCAACTGGCTGCGCCAGCCTGCACGAGGGCGAGTTGCGGCAGCGTGCGACGCGTTGTCGGAGGGCGGAACGGTGACGGGGCGGGACATGACGCGGGCCTTGTTGGGGTTTCAGAGCCGGGAGGCCGATGGGGAGATTCCAGCAGAAATCTGTAAGTCAAATGTGCGCATGCACTATCGATTTGTTAGCCGATGTAACACTGGCTGCATTGCGACGCTGGTGACGGACCCCGGAATGCGGCACGATTTCACGTTCTGCTGCTTCCCGGACCTGCGCAATGCTCAAGTTCCAGGCCGGCTTGTCCGTAATGATCGAACAGCACGCAAAGGGGGCATGGTGCAGGAAGACTGGCGGCACGATCTGGCATTTTCCCTTATCGGGTTTGGCCTCGGGGCAGCGACATGGAGCCTGGGCGGCGGAGCCTGGCTGGCCTTGCTGGCCGCAGCCGGTAGCGCTGCGCTCGCGCGGCATACCCTGGGGCCATCGCGCGACAGACTGTCGACAACCGAGTCGCAGCAGCTCGCCGACCGCCTCAGCAATGAGCGCGAACGCCACGAAGCCACGCAGCAGTTCGTGCAGCGCATGCTCGACGTGGTACCCATGCCGATTTACGTCAAGGATGCTGCGGGTCGCATCATCATCGTCAATCGCGCCCAGGCCGAGCAGTGGGGACTCGCACGCGAAGAGGTCATTGGCAACACTTCGTTCAGCATGGCCCCCGACCCGGAGCGGGCCCGACTGACACACGAAGAGGACGCGCGCGTGCTGGCCGGCGAGAGCATCTACAAGGAAGAACACACGCTGGATGGCAATCATGGCGCGGAGCAGTTTCGCGTGATTGCCAAAGCGCGCTGCGAGGACCCCGAGGGGCAGCCGGTCATCGTCTGCGCAAGATTTGACACGACACAGTGGCGCCAGGCCGAGCGCACCGTACAGCAGGCACTGGCGCGCGAGCAGTTGCTGCGTCAGCGCAATCAGGACTTCGTGCAACGTGTGCTTGATGTGATTCCCGATCCCTTCTACATCAAGGACCGCAACGGTCGGCTGCTGATGGTGAACGAAGCCTTTGCGCGGCAACGGGGCCGCTCACGCGAATCAGTCATCGGCTTGCTGTCGACCGAGGTCGAGCTGACCCCCCAGCTGGCCGCCGACACGCGACGCGAAGACGAGACAGTGCTCGAGGGGATCAGCATCAGCAAGGAACAGCACTACCTTGACCCCCTGACGGGAGAGGATCGCTTCCGGCTGATCTCGAAACGCCCGCTCAGCGACATGGATGGTCAGCCCGCAATCGTTGTGGCCCACATCAACATCACGCGTTGGCGCATTGCCGAGCGCGAGCTGGAGCGACTGGCGCATGAAGATGCGCTGACCGGCCTGCCGAACCGGCGCCACTTCCTGACCGAAGCGGACCGACTGGCGAGCAGCGCAACGCGACATGGTCACCCGCTGTCGCTGATCATCTTCGACCTCGATCACTTCAAGCAGATCAATGATCGCCACGGGCATCTGGTTGGCGATGTGGTGTTGCGGCAGGTGGCCATGCGTCTGCGTGAGCAACTGCGCAGCGAGGATCTGCCGTGTCGCTGGGGCGGGGAAGAATTCGTCATCCTGCTGCCGATGACCGATGTCGAGATGGCCGCAACGGTGGCAGAGCGGCTGCGCAAGGCGATGGCCGGCGCGCCGCTGCATGTGCGGGACGGCGACGCCGATGCCCATGTCGACGTCACCATCAGTGGCGGCATCACCGCCCGGAAACTCGGTGAGACACTGGAGGAGTGCCTCGCACGGGCCGACCGGGCGCTGTATGCCGCCAAGGACGCAGGGCGCAACTGCATGCTGCAGGGATAAGAGCGCCCAAGCCGATGCAGCGCCCGCCCCGCGCCGCCGGGCGGATTGCGGATCAGACCCCGTCGAGGCGGATCTGCACGCCGGTTGCCGTGTAGGTGGTGGTGATCTTGCTGAAGCCGCTCACACTCACACTGCTGAAGCTGCCCGCCAGCTTGCCCGCCGTGATGACGTTCAGGGTGTCGCCAAGCTTGGGCGTGTAACCCGCGAAGCGCACCTGCAGGCTGCCACCGCCCAGCGTGGCCGTGCCGCTGACTTTCAGCACGCCCTTGGCGGCGTCGCTGAGCACCAGATCCAGGATGCCTGCAGTCTGCGTGTAGGCCCCACCGATGAGCAGTGCGCCGGGGGCGGCACATTCAAACTTGCCACCCTTCATGAAAACGTCGCCCTTGCCTAAGGCGCTGACCGAATCGGCCGCCAGGGTGCCTTCAACGATCAGCGTGCCGCCGCTGTAGCTGTTGCTGCCAGCGAGGCGCAGCATGCCGCTGCCCAGCTTGCTGAGTTTGCCGGCCCCGGCGATGTCGTTCTTCCAGCTGTCGCGTGCATGGAAGCCACCGAGACTCGCATCCATTGTCACTGCGACGTCGCCATTGAATGCCCCATAACCATCGGCTGCCGAGAACAGGTCGAGACGGCCCCAACCCTCTTCATCGTTGGCCAGCGGGTAGCCTGAATCGATCTCGGTAGTCTTCAGCACGACGCGCCGCTGCGCGGCCGTGAGGTACGGCAGGCGCGTCTCCAGCAGGATCTCGGCGCCCTTCGGCACCGTGGCCGCCTTGCCGGCGTTGGCCGTGATTTTCGGCAGGTTGTAGGTCAGGCGCTTGGCGAAGTAGCTCTTGTTGGTGGCGTAGTCGGCAAAGCGGTCGTAGTTGACGCTGCTGGTATCAGAGGTGACCGGTGTGCGGGCCTTGTCGAGCAGGGCATTGAAGTCGCTGGTGCCCGTTTGTGCCATCAGGTAGTCCTGCACCAGCTTGTAGGTGGCGGCCTTGTCCATGCTCGTCTTGTTGAGGCTGTAGGCCACCACGGCCGTAGCCTGCACACGGCCACCCATCACGTCCAGCGGCGAATGCATGCCAGCGAGGATGCGGTTCTCACCCATCTCCATGGCACGCGTCAGCAGCTCCTGGAAGCGCTGCGGGAAGAGATATGCCATCGGCAACACATCGCGCCATGCTTCAGCCGTGTGCCCCGAGGGGAAGCCGCCATCGGTTGCTGGCGTACTGCTCTTGGCGGATTCAAGCGAAGGCACGACGACCACGTCGCTGCTCCAGCGATACGGGCGCGCGTACTTGTAGAAGCGCTTGGCTGGCTCGGTGGAGCCGTCGACGATGTTGCTGCTGTCGATGAAGCTGACTGCCTGGGCCAATGCTGCCGATGTCTTGTCGCCGAGGTTGTTGCCAGCTTCCGACACCGCCGGACTCACTGCTGCATTGGGGTCAGCCGGCGCGACGATGGTGCTGGTCTGGCCGGTGCCGGCGCGCCACACACTGGTCAGCGGGCCCATGCCATCACTCACCGAGAAACCCTTGCCGCGACGATCGTCCATGTAGGCCGCCAGCGCCTGCGCAACGGTGCGGCCCTGTGTCACGCTCTTGACGTAATCGATGTTGGCGGCATGCAAGGTCGCCGAGGTCACCGTGCCGTCCGGTGTCGTACCCGGCACGCCAGACCACAAAGATGCGGTCACAGCGTCGCAGCCGTTCGCTGCAGCCAGCGTCACGCCCGCATCGACCTTGCGCGTCAGCGGCTCCCACATGTCGAGGAAACCCTTGAGCACGCGCACGCCGGCATTGGTCTCCAGCGTCACCTGGCAAGGGTTGTTGCGCTGGTTGGTCGCGCCTGTATCGACATAGGCCAGTACGCCTGTCGGGGCGTCGGCGGTCTCTGCTGCGCCCGTGCCTACCGGCTCTGCCGGAATCACCAGGGGGGCTGCGCTGCTGTTCTCGTTGCCGGCACTGCTGCCATTGCCACCGCAGGCGGCGAGGGCGAGGACAGACAGCACTGCGAGGGCAGTAGCATGAGGACGAAACTGAATTGCGTGCATTGCTGTATCACTCCATGAAACCACCGGTTCGGGCAGAACCGGCAAAGCGCGGCAGTGTCGCCTCGTCGTGTTACAGCAAACCTACGGAACCCGGCTTGCGCACTCACGTCACAGTCAGAGGTGACCACAGATCGGACGCGCCAATGCCGCCGGCCTGCGGCGGCAAGTGCGCACGGCCTGCGGGTTCGCGTTAGGCTGTGAGGGGTGCTTCGAAAACTTGCGCCCGACCCATGGACCAAGGTCCTGTAGGTCTATGCGCATCACAAACGGAAGAACGCCTGCCATGCTGGGCAAAGCTGCGCTGAAGGATCTGGTGTACCCCCTGCTCGGGCTGCTGCTCGGCGCGCTCGCATGGGAGCTCACGGGACTGATCTGGCTGGCCCTGCCGGTAACGGCCTTCGGCGCCGCGCTGTCTTTCGGTCGCAGGCACCAGCAGCAGGCGCGACAGCGGCGCGAGAGCGACCGCCTCGCTGCCAGTCTCGACGATGAGCGCGAGCGCCATGCCGCCACCCGCCAGTTCGCGCAACGCCTGCTCGACGTGGTGCCGATGCCCATCTACGTCAAGGACGCGCAGCGCCGCGTCATCATCGTCAACCGCGCACAGGCCGAGCAGTGGGGCCTGCCGCCAGAGACCATCATCGGCACCCCCTCGTTCGAACTGGTCAGCGAGGCCGACAGTAACCGCCTCTCCTTCCAGGAAGACCAATCCGTGCTGGAAGGCCAGCAGATCTACAAGGAAGAGCGCCTGCCGGTGGGCTATCTCGGCCAGACCGAAGAGCGCTTTCGTGTGATTGCCAAGGGCCGCTGTGAGGACACCGAGGTGAACCCGGTCATCGTCTGCTCACGCTTCGACACCACCGACTGGCGCCTCGCCGAGCGCAAGGTGCTACAGGCGCTGCAGCGCGAACAGCTGCTGCGCCAGCGCAACCAGGAATTCCTGCAGCGGGTGCTCGATGTCATTCCCGACCCGTTCTACATCAAGGACGCCGAAGGCCGCGTGGTACTAGCCAACGAAGCCTATGCGCGGGATCGCGGACACAGCACTGCGTCGATCATCGGGGTACTTGCTACCGCCATCGCCATCAATCCCGAGCTGGCGGTCGACAGCGGTGCCGAAGACGCCGCTGTGCTGCGAGGCGAAACAGTGGACAAGGAACAACGCTACGTCATGCCGCACAGCGGCGAGGTGCGCTACCGGCTCATCTCCAAACGCCCCGTGAATGATATGGATGGCAATCCGCTGATCGTGGTCGCGCACCTCGACATCACCCGCTGGAAAGTCGCCGAGGCAAAGCTGGCTCGCCTGGCGCTGCAAGACGAACTGACAGGCCTGCCGAACCGCCGCCATTTCCTGCAGGAAGCCGAACGCCTCATCAGCAGCGCCACGCGTCATAGCATCCCGTTGTCGCTGATCATCATCGATGTCGATCACTTCAAGCAGATCAACGATACGCATGGCCATGTCATCGGCGACCTGGTCCTGCGCAAGGTCGCCGAACGCCTGCTCACCCGGCTGCGCAACGAAGACCTGCCCTGTCGCTGGGGGGGCGAAGAGTTTGCGATCCTGCTGCCGCTCACCGACCTCGCCATGGCCAACACCGTCGGCGAGCGCCTGCGCACCGCCTTTGCCAACGAACCCATTGAGGCCGAGGGCCATAGTCTGCAGATCACTCTCAGCGGCGGCGTCACGCAGAAGAAGGACAACGAATCGCTGCTGGAATGCCTGTCACGCGCTGACAAGGCGCTGTATGCAGCCAAAAATTCGGGGCGGAATTGCTTTATCACCGCATGAGTTGCGTCCGCCACACAGCTCATACCCTGCCTTCATATCGTCACCACGCCGCCTGGGTTATGCTCCCCGCACCATCACAACAAACGGGGACGCCTCATGCTGCAAGACACCGCCACCACCCCTGAAGTCGCTACAACGCCGACCATCCAAGCCAAACCGGGCAAACTGCTGCAGGGGACCATTGCTGGCAGCATCGCTGCCCTCATCGGGGCCATGCTTTGGGCCGCCGTGACCGTCTTCACCGGTTACAAACTCGGTCTCATCGCCGTCGCCATTGGTTACTTTGTCGCCTTCGGCGTGCGTAGCGTCGGCCAGGGCAGCACCTCAGCATTTGCCATCACTGGCGCTACGCTCGCATTGCTGGGCTGCGTGCTGGGTCAGGCGCTCAGCCTCATAGGGTTCTTCGCGCAGGAGATGCAAACCGACTACTTTGCAGCGCTCGCAAGCTTCGACTTCAGCTTGCTACCGGGCTTGATGCAGGACACCGCCAGCGCAATGGACATCGTGTTCTATGGCATCGCCATCTACGAAGGCTGGCGCCTGTCGCGCGTGCAGGCCTGAGCGCGGAGATTTTCATTGAAGAGGGTTTCGTCATGCGCTTCCTGCATTTCGCACTGGCGCTTGCGCTGTGCGCTCTGACCAGCTGCGTCTCGACCAGCATCAGTGTCCCGTTCTCTGTCGAGCAACAGGCGGGTCAGGGCATGCTGGCACTCGAAGTCATGAACAACCCCCTGCAACTTGCGGGGACCGAGTTCAAGTGGAAGCTGCTTGAATTCAGGAACGAGCACACCCGGCAGAACTACAGCTTGCCCGCCCAGCAAAGTGTCGACGGAAAGTCCTTCATGTTCGTCGGCAATCTGCCGCCCGGTGAATACAGGCTGCTCTGGTTGATAAGCGAATCCATTGATCTTGTCGTCTTTGACCGCAAGGAGCCTGTCCCCTTCCCGACCTTCCGCATCCGGGCAGGTCAGCTGACCAAAGCAGACACTCTGGTGGTCTTCCGCTTTGAAGACCGGATGGATTATTTCCGTCGCGACTGGAAGGCCGTCGGCCTGACGCTCGACGAAGATCGCCTGCTACCCTTCCTTGACCAGCAACTTGCTGCAACCAGAAAGTCACGGCTCCCGCTCAATCCGGCCCCCTGGGTCGATAACAAGGCCTATCGCGACATGCTGGAGATCTGCAGGCTTTGCTGGCGTAGCGGGACAAGCTTTCCCGCTTGCATCGACAAGGCGAACTGATTGCGCTGGCGACCTGCGTGTAGTGATTCCCCTACACGACAATCACTGCTGTCGTGATACCAGCTGAGCCCTGACTCGCCCATGATGGCCCTGTCATCTACGGGGCAGATTCATGGCACGCAATGCAGGATTCCGGCTGGGCATCCATGTTTTCCGCGACGCGGAAGTGCTCGACTATGCGTCGGTCGCAGGCGTGCTGTCGATGGCGCGGCGGTTCGACCCCGAGATCGAGGTATTCCTGCTTGCCGAAACCCTGCGTCCGGTGCAGACGCAGGCCGGCATCACAGTACTGCCCAACTACGCCTTTGCTGATCTGCCGGCGATGGATGCGCTGCTGTTGCCCGGTGGCAGCGGCACGCGCAGCGAGATGCACAACCGGCGCTTGCATGACTTCATCCACGCACTGCCGGCTGATTGCCTGCTGGCCAGTGTCGGTGCGGGCTCGTGGATTTTCGGCCGCATGGGCCTGCTCGATGGCCTGCCGGCAACGAACCGCAAGGAGCCCGACCGGCTCGAAGCCACGCATATCGGCAAGACGCCCATCGACCGCCTCGCCGAACTTGCGCCGGCCTGCCGCGTGAGCCGCGCCCGCGTCGTCGATGCGGGGCGGGTAATCACGGCGAGTGGCATTGCATCGGGCCTCGAACTGGGCCTGCACCTGTTGCGGCGCGCAGGTTACGACGAGGCCTTCATCGCCGACGTGGCCCGCGTCATGGAGTACCAGCGCGGCTATGCGCTGTACCGCGACGACATCGAGTACTTCCAGCCCGCTGCCCAGCGCAACGTGGTGTCCCCTCTCACGCCTCCCCTCACGCATTGAAGCAAAGGAGCCTGTATGTCCATCTTCCGTATCCCCTTCGACCCGGACACCAAACTGCACAAGGGCTGCAGCTGCGGCCGGCACGCCACGCAAGCGGACCACGACATTGACCTGCGCCAGGCGCAGGACCGCGCGGTGGAAGGCGCCGTGATGCGCGCGCTGTTCCCCGACGATGCGACGCGCCGCAACTTCATCCGCTCGGTCGGTGCAGGCACGGCGCTGGCCGCGATCTCGACGCTGTTCCCGCTCGGCGCAGCGAAAGAAGCCTTCGCGCAAACGGGCGGCAAGCTGGAGAAGCAGAAGCTCAAGGTCGGCTTCATCCCCATCACCTGTGCGACGCCCATCATCATGGCGCACCCCATGGGCTTCTATGCCAAGTACGGTCTCGACGTAGAGGTCGTGAAGACGGCGGGCTGGGCGGTGATTCGCGACAAGGCGATGAACAAGGAATACGACGCTGCGCACATGCTCTCGCCCATGCCCATCGCGATCTCGATGGGTGTGGGTTCCAACCCCGTGCCCTGGACCGTGCCGGCCATCGAGAACATCAACGGTCAGGCGATCACGCTGGCAATCAAGCATAAAGACAAGCGCGATCCCAAGCAGTGGAAGGGCATGAAGTTCGCCGTGCCCTTCGACTACTCGATGCACAACTACCTGCTGCGCTACTACCTCGCCGAAGCGGGTCTCGACCCTGACACCGACGTACAGATCCGCGCCGTGCCGCCGCCCGAGATGGTGGCCAACCTGCGCGCCGAGAACATCGATGGCTTTCTCGGCCCGGACCCGATGAACCAGCGCGCGGTGTACGACGGTGTGGGCTTCATCCACATCCTCTCGCGTGACATCTGGGACGGCCACCCCTGCTGCGCCTTCGGTGCGAGCAAGGAGTTCGTGACCAGCATGCCGAATACGTATCAGGCGCTGCTGAAGGCGATCATCGACGCGACCAAGTTCGCCAGCAACCCGGCGAACCGCAAGGACATCGCCACTGCCATCGCACCGGCCAACTACCTCAATCAGCCCGAGACCGTGATCGAGCAGATCCTCACTGGCACCTTCGCGGATGGACTGGGTGGTGTGAAGAAGGTGCCGGACCGTCTTGAGTTCGACCCCTTCCCGTACGAGAGCTTCGCGGTATGGATCCTCACGCAGATGAAGCGCTGGGGGCAGATCAAGGGCGATGTGGATTATCACAAGATCGCCACCGAGGTCTTCCTCGCCACGGATGCAGGTCGCCTCATGAAGTCCAACGGCTTCCCGCCGCCCGAGAGCACGACCAAGAAGGTGACGATCATGGGCAAGGTCTTCGACCCGGCCAAGCCCGAGGACTACCTCAAGAGTTTTGCGATCAAGCGGAGCTGATTCTCGGCACTCACTCTTGCTTTTGCCCGTCATTCCCGCCGGCTTCACGACCGGTGAAGCCACTCGACGCTCCCCTCGCCCGCTTGCGGGAGAGGGGTTGGGGGAGAGGGATCTGGCGGGAATCCAGTGTCGTTGGTTTTGAAAGTCGCTGGATCCCCGCCTTCGCGGGGATGACGACGCGTTGAGAACTATCGAAATACCATGAACAAACAAAAACCCTGGCTCGCGCCTCTGCTCTCGGTTCTGATCCTGCTCGTCGCACTGGCTGCCTGGCACCTCGCCACGCGGCCCAAGGAGGCGGCGGTAGTGGTTGACCCCGAGTACGCCGCACTGGTGGGCGGTGCGGCCGCTACCGGCGCCAAAAGCGCCTTCCCCGGCCCGGCGGATGTCGGTGCCAAGATCTGGTCGCACATCAAGGATCCGTTCTACGACCGTGGCACCAACGACAAAGGTCTGGGTATCCAGATCGGCTACTCGCTGGCGCGCGTGCTCGGTGGCTACCTGCTCGCCGCACTGGTGGCGATTCCGCTCGGCTTTGCCATCGGCATGTCGCCGCTGATCTACCGCGCGCTCGATCCCTTCATCCAGATCATGAAGCCGATCTCGCCGCTCGCGTGGATGCCGCTGGCGCTCTACACGATCAAGGATTCGGGCATCTCGGCGATCTTCGTGATCTTCATCTGCTCGATCTGGCCGATGCTGATCAACACCGCCTTCGGTGTGGCGAGTGTGCGGCGTGACTGGCTCAACGTGGCGCGCACGCTGGAGGTGTCGCCCCTGCGCACCGCCTTCCTGGTGATCCTGCCTGCGGCAGCGCCGACCATCATGACCGGCATGCGCATCTCGATCGGCATCGCCTGGCTCGTCATCGTCGCAGCCGAGATGCTGGTCGGGGGCACGGGCATCGGCTACTTCGTTTGGAACGAGTGGAACAACCTCTCGATCACCAACATCTTCACCGCGATTCTTCTGATCGGTCTGGTCGGCATGCTGCTCGACAACGCGCTGGCGCGACTGACGAAGCTCGTGAGCTATAGGGAGTGAGTTGCGTATGTGTCAGCGCATTTCAAACTCGTCGTTCCCGCGAAGGCGGGAACCCAGTGACTTTCAACGACGCTGGATTCCCGCGAGTTTTACAAACCTCGCGGGAATGACGGCCAAGGGGCAGCACGTTTCATCGTGAGCCCAAACCCTGCAAACGGAATGCAACATGTCCTTCCTCAAGATTGAAGCCCTCGCCAAGCGCTACGGAAACGACGGCCCGCCGGTCTTCGAGAACATCCACTTCGGCATAGAGCGCGGCGAGTTCGTCTGCATCCTCGGCCACTCGGGCTGCGGCAAGACGACTATCCTCAACGTGCTCGCGGGGCTCGATGAAGCCAGCGCGGGTCATGTGTTCATGGATGGGCGCGAGGTGAAGGGCCCTTCGCTGGATCGCGGCGTGGTGTTCCAGAGCCACGCGCTGATGCCCTGGATGACGACACTGGCCAATGTGGAATTCGGCGTGCGCTCGCGCTGGCCTGAATGGAAAAGAGAACGGGTCGCCGCGCATGCCACGAAGTATCTGGAGATGGTCGGCCTCGCCCATGCCCTGCACAAGAAACCGGCCGAACTCTCGGGTGGCATGAAGCAGCGTGTCGGCATCGCGCGTGCGTTCGCCATTGAACCCAAGATGCTGCTGCTCGACGAGCCCTTCGGTGCGCTCGATGCGCTGACGCGCGGCACCATCCAGGACGAGCTGCTCTTCATCGTGCAGGCCACGCACCAGACGGTGTTCATGATCACGCACGACGTGGATGAAGCCATCCTGCTTGCCGACAAGATCCTGCTCATGAGCAACGGCCCGCAGGCGAAGATTGCCGAGATCGTCGAAGTCACCATGCCGCGCAGCCGCACACGCGCCAGCATCCACCACGACCCGCAGTACTACCGCATCCGCAACCACCTCGTGGACTTCCTCGTCGAGCGCTCGAAGCTGTACGCGGGCGACGCCGTGCAAGGCCATGACCCGAAGAATCCACCTGTGGTGCGCCCCGGTCTTGTGACTGATGACGCGCCCGCCCCAAACCCCGAACCCATCACTGCCTGAAGGAGCCAGCCATGAACCGTTACGACGTTACCGAAATGATTGTTGCGAAGAAGATCCAGAAGAAGATGAAGTGGAGCCAGGTGGCTGAAGTGGTCGGTCTGTCGAAGGAATGGACCACCGCCGCGCTGCTCGGCCAGATGACCCTCACCGAAGAGCAGGCCACCAAGGTCGGCGCGCTGTTCGAGCTGCCCGAAGAAGCCATCAACCTGCTGCAGGTCGTGCCCTACAAGGGTTCGCTGCCCACATCGGTGCCGACCGATCCGCTGATCTATCGCTTCTACGAACTCGTGAATGTGTATGGCACGACATTCAAGGAGCTGATCCACGAGGAGTTTGGTGACGGCATCATGAGCGCGATTGATTTCAAGATGGATCTGAAGCGTGAGCCGAACCCGGCTGGGGATCGAGTGAGCATCACGATGAGCGGCAAGTTCCTACCCTACAAAACTTATTAAGTACGTGACGAGGGGGCTGCGCGGGCCGCCTTGCCAGCGGCGCGCTCGCTCCCCTCGTTCCGCACTTAATCCCCATTTTGCGAACTGGTTGAAATCAAAATCATGAACGCCGCCATCGCCCGCCCCCCGCTGCCACCCTTCACATTCGAAACCGCCGTGCAGAAGGCGCGCATGGCGGAAGACGCGTGGAACTCGCGCGATCCGGTGAAGGTGTCACTCGCTTACACACCGGACAGCGTGTGGCGTAACCGTGCGGAGTTTCTGCAGGGGCGCGAGGCGATTGTCGCGTTCCTCACGCGCAAGTGGGCGCGCGAGATCGAGTACCGCCTGATCAAGGAGGTGTGGGCCTGGCAGGACAATCGCATCGCCGCGCGCTTTGCCTATGAGTGGCGCGACGACTCGGGGCACTGGTTCCGCTCCTACGGCAACGAGAACTGGGAGTTCGATGCGAACGGACTCATGCAGCGCCGGCTGGCCAGCATCAACGATCTGCCGATCACTGAGGCGGAACGCAAGTTCCACTGGCCGCAGGGGCGCCGGCCAGACGATCATCCGGGGCTCAGCGCGCTGGGGCTCTGAATTGCAGAGGCTTGCCGTGATGTGTCGAGAGCGTTCGTCAGCGGTTAAAGCTCAGCGCGGCGGCGGCGGTCGATCACCCGGTGCCGGCATGTTGGCGGGCACGACGGCCAGCTTGCCATCGATGCTGCGGCAAGTGCCTTCGACCGTCTCGCCATTGCGGCCCTTGAAGCTGGCCTTCGCACCTTCAGTCTTGCCCTGACAGGCAGAGACAGCCTCGGGCGGTGGGCCGGGCGGGCGCCCACCTTCGGGTGGGCGCGGCATGCTGGAGGCACTGCTTGACGAAGCAGCCTGTGCTGCCAGCGATGCCAAAAGCATGAATGCGGCTGCGGCGCAGCGAATGAGGGGGGTGGGCATACCGGATTCTCCAGCAGGGTTGGTGCGCAGAGTATTGCCTGCCGCCCCGCACGGAGGCGGCAGTTTCACCGGCTTTTACACACCCTGACCCGCGATTACTTTGCGTCAATAAGGGTGCGGATGTTCAGCAAAGTGATTTCGTCATCATCGGGTTTGCCGATCTGGCGCGCTGACGAGTAGGGGAAGTTGTTGTCGTTGACGACCACGATGTGCTCGGCATCGACAATCGTCAGGCCTTCCGGTCCGAGGTGCGGCAGCGCGAAGACTTCCTCGTTCGGGCCGAGCCTGGCGAGACGTTTGGGATTGGCAATCTTCGTGAGATCGATGAACGCCACCTTGCGCACGAAGCCCTCAGCGTCGGCCGCAGCCAGGTCGATCTTGTAGATGCGCTTGAACTTCGCGGGACGCGTGAAGCAGTCGGTGCGCAGGGGTTCGGCGGGGCAAGCCGGTGCCACACCTTCGGAAACGTCATCGCGTTCGATCACGAGGCCCGTGGTCGCATCAAGCAGCTGGAAGTCAGCCGCGATGTTGCCGGCCTCTTCGAAGCGATATTTCCAGGTCTTGCCGGTATAGGCCTTGCTCGCCACATCGAGTTCGAGGATGCGCGTGAAGGGCTTGCCGTTGTTCGACTCGAAGGCTTTCGTGCCGGCGTCATAGAGCGGCCATTCGAACATGGGGTAGAGCTTCGCGCCATCAGGCGACTTGGCCATGGGTTCGAAGCCGCCGGAGCGACGCGCGTCCCAGCCGGGAATGTTGTCGCTGGGCAGGTTGCCGAGGCGACCGTTCAGGTAATGGTCGGGCGAGCGATAGGTCTTGTCACCCACCTTGGTCTCGATAACGCCCAGCACGCGGCCTTGCGGCGTCACGCGCAGCACGTAGGGGCCGAACTCGTCACCGATCCACCACTCCTTGCCAACGATCTGGATCGATTCCGGATCGAAGTCCACGCCGGTGAGGTAACGCTTTTCCGTCGCCTCGTTCTGGATGGCGAAGGGCACCTTGCGATCCGGGTCGTGCAGGAAGGTGGTCTTCTCGCGCGTGGCCTTGCCGCTCTGCCAGTCCACTTTCACGTTGTGGACCATCAGCAGCGCGTCCTGCGAGTTGATCTTGTTGCCGAAGCCGTTGTCGGTCAGCACGAGGTAGTGGTTGCGATCGAGCGCGACGATGCCCGAGAAGCCCTGCACCGACTGGCCCTTGATCGGCAGCGTACCGCCCGAGGCACGTGGTGCCTTGGGGTCACCAACGAAGGTGTTGGCCTTCTCGCTGCCCAGCACTTCGTTACGCGTGCGGTTGCCGTTGGCAAACTTGCCGGCGGTGGCGAAGAAGGCACCAGCATCCTTCGGCGCAGCCACCGCAGTGCTGAACGGCAGGAAGGCGTGGCCGGCGAGCTCGGCCGTGACTTCGACCGGCGTGCTCGCGGCCTGGGCGCTGGCCTGAGTTGCGTGGAAGGCCACAGCCAGCGATACGGCCAGCGTGGCGAGCAGTGGAAGGGCGGTGCGCATGAGAACTCCTGGGTGGGTGATGCGGAAGCCGCGCACTCTAGGAGCCCGGAGTTACAGCGCCGTGAAGCCACCCACGCTGATCGACGGGCCGGGACTGCGCAAAACATCACGTCGACTCTGTTGATGTTGTTGTTTTTGTTGATTTTTGATTTGCAAACCATCCGCCAGTCGTCCTGCCCAACAGACCGGTCGTCTTCGTGACACGCGGCTTCAATGTGATTTTCGTCACGTAAAACGGCCTGTCGCTGCCACGCAGGCGTTCTGCCTGATGGCCCGCCAAGTCCTTGTTCTGTCTGGCTCCTTTACCAGCCCACGCCCCCTTTCCTGCGCGCCATTTTCGTCTGCCGGGGACGATGTTCCGCCCGGCTGGTCGGAGTCCGTCTGACATTCAGCGCGCGCCCTGCGGAGCCGATCTTGGCAAGGATGATCGACACGAATCACTGAGCGATCCACTGGGCACAAGTCGACGCGTAGCAGGCAGCCGGCAAAGGGAGCATCGGAACATGTTGAAGCTGGGACTCGGTAAGTACCGCAAGATCGTTGTGCTGATTGCACTGTTCCTCGTCTTCGACGTGGGCGTGCTGGGCATGACCTTCCTCATCTCGAACCAGATCGCGGCCGACGCCGTGTCATTGAACCTCGCCGGCGAGCAACGCACGCTGGTGCAACAGATGACCAAGTCGGCCCTGCTGCTGCAGGACGACGCCACGCAGGGCACCATCGACAGTACGGGCAAATCGAGCTTCTCCGAACTCGATGAGCTGCTGCTCACGGCCGACCGCTTCAACGCCACGCTGGAAGCCTTCCACGAAGGCGGCAAGGTGCTGGAGAACGGCGCCAAGGTGGCGCTGACACCGCAGGACGACGTGCAGGCCGGCGCCTTCTTCGCGCAGCTGGAAGCCTTGTGGCTGCCGGTGAATGCAGAGCTTCAGAAACTCAAGGCCCAGAAATCGAAGAACCCCGACCTCGGCCCGGTACTGCAGATCCTGGTCGCCGACAACCTGAACCTCCTGTCCATCTCGAACATGCTGACGAACCGGATGGAAGTCATCTCCGCTTCGCGCGCGCAGAACCTGCGGATCATCCAGATTGCCGGCATCACGCTGGCCCTGGTCAACTTCGCCTTCATTCTCTATTCCTTCCTCGGCCAGCTGCGCAAGAGCGACGCGGCGGTGGAAGTGGCACAGCGCGAAACCGAGAACATCCTGCGCACCACGCAGGACGGTCTGTTCCTGCTCGACACCAGCTTCACCATCGGCACACAGACCTCGCAGGCCCTCGGTCGCATCCTGGGTGTGCCGGACGTGGCGGGCAAGAACTTCCTTGACCTCATCCGCCCGATGGTGACACCCAAGACCTTCGACACCACGCAGGAATACATCGAACTGCTGATGCGTCACGACGTGAAGGAAAAACTCGTCGCCAGCCTCAACCCGCTCGACTGTCTCGAGATCAACACACCGCGCCCCAACGGCGCCATCGATACGCGCTACCTGAACTTCAGCTTCAACCGCGTGACCCACCAGGGCAAGGTGACCCACCTGCTGGTGACTGCCAACGACATCACACGCCGCGTGCGCCTCGAACGCGAACTGAAGGAGAGCGAACGCAAGGTACAGGACCAGATGGGCATGATGGTGCACCTGCTGCAGGCCGATCCGCGCCTGCTGCAGGACTTCCTGCGCAGTGCCGTGCAGGGCCTCGACGAGATCAACGTTGCGCTAAAGAACGCTTCCGGCGAAGGCTTCACACGCGCCATCGAACAGATCTTCCGCATCGCCCACCGCATGAAAGGCGACGCCAACGCGCTGAAGCTCGAAGCCTTGGGTGATGCACTACATGCTTTTGAAACCGTGCTCAGCGATCTGCAGCAACGCAAGTCAGGCAGCAACGAAGACCTGCTGCCGGTGACCGTGCGCGTCAAATCGCTGTACGTGCAGCTGCATGCCATCCAGGACACCCTCGCCCGCATCGTGCAGGTGCGCGGCGTGGTGCAGGTCGAGCCCCCCAAACCGGCGCACGATCCCGAAATTGCCAACCTGCCCTTCGTGCGGCAGTGGAAGGGCTTCGTGCAGCAAGTCGCCGAACGCAACGGCAAGCATGCCGAGCTCAGCTACCAGGGCATGGACCTCGACAAGCTGGACGCACCATTGCGCGAAGCACTCAACAGCATCGTTAACCAGTTCATCCGCAATGCCGTCACGCACGGCGTCGAGAAGCCCGCCGAGCGCCGCCTGCGTGGCAAGCCAGAAGCCGGGCGCCTGTCGGTGTATGTATCCGACCAGGGTGACGGCATGGTCGAGCTGTCGTTCCGTGACGATGGTGCCGGCATCAATCACGAGAGCCTGCGCGCCGTCGCTGTGCGCAGCGGCCGCATGACGGCCGAAGCCGCTGCAGCCGCTGAGCCGCGCGCACTGGTCTCACTGATCTTCGAACCCGGCGTGTCGACGCGCGAGACGGCGGATGAGGATGCAGGTCGTGGCGTGGGCCTCGACAGCGTGAAGGCGATGATCGCCAGGATGGGGGGACGCGTGAGGATTGGCACCACGGCAGGCGAGTACTGCCATTTCCGTGTGCAGCTGCCGCTGCACACCATGCAGCAGTCAGTGCAGACCGAAGAAGTCCGGGAGGCAGCATGAGCCGGCTGAAGATGATGGTCGTCGATGATTCCAACATCATCCGCAACAAGATCGCGCGCTCACTGTCGACGCACAACATCGACATTGTCGCGACGGCCTGCAACGGCGAAGAAGCGGTCAAGCAGTTTGCCGAGAACGATCCCGACATCGTGACCATGGACCTGACCATGCCGCGCATGGATGGTCTCGAATGCATCCGCGAACTGAAGAAGCGCAAACCCTCAACCAGGATCCTCGTCGTCTCGGCACTGGCGGACAAATCGACCGCCATCCAGGCCCTCAAGGAAGGCGCACTGGGCTTCGTATGCAAGCCTTTCACCGAGGACGACCTCAGTGATGCGATGAATGAACTGCTGGCGGGAGACGCGTAATGGATGAACAGGAACTGCGCATTTTCGTGGATCTCGTGCGCTACTACTTCGAACGCCAGACTGGCCGTCTTCCCGAGCTGGGCAGTCCACACCTCGGTGATGCGTCGGCGCTGCCCATCCACGACTACACGGGCGTCATCGGCATCTCGGGCGAACGCCAGGGTTGCGTCTATGTGACGGCCAGCCGCGAACTCTTGCGCGCCCTGCTGCTGCAGGTGGGGGAGACCGATGTGTCGGAAGCCAACCTGTGCGACCTCGCTGGCGAGATCGCCAACACCATCTCGGGCAATGCCCGCCTGCACTTCGGCCCGGACTTCATGATCTCGGTGCCAGTCATCGTGCAGGGCACGGCCACCGCCATCCAGGTGCCGCGCAACGTCAAGGCCTATGTGATTCCGCTGCGCTGGCACAAGCACGATGCCGCGCTGGTGGTAAGCCTGCAGTAAAGGAGCTCATCGTGAAGACACGCCAACTCACCGCCCTCAGCGTCGCGCTCAGCCTGGTCTTTACCAGCACGGCCGCGCTTGCCGAGACGACCCTGACAAACTACTCCTACACCGCAACGAAGCAGATGTACGCCGAGTACAACCCGGCCTTCATCAAGTACTGGAAGGGCAAGAGCGGCGAGACGCTGAACATCAAGATCACGCACGCCAACTCCAGTACACAGGCCAGCAAGATCAAGAACGGCGAGGAGGCAGACATCATCAGCGCCTCGGTCGCGCACGACATCGACGGCATCGCCGATGCCGACCTGCTGCCGCGCAACTGGCAGAAGCGCATCGAGCACAATTCGGCGCCCTACTACTCGACCATCGTGTTCCTCGTACGTCAGGGCAATCCCAAGAAGATCACGGACTGGAACGATCTTGTGCGCTGGGGCGTGAACATCGTCATGTCCAACCCCAAGAGCTCAGGGGGCGCACGCTGGAGCCACCTCGCCGCTTATGGCTATGCGCTCAAGCAGCCCGGCGGTAACGAGGCTAGCGCGCGCCAGTTCCTCAAGCGCCTGTATGCCAACAACCGGGTGCTGGAGTACACGGCCCGTGGTGCGACCAACACCTTCGTGAAGAACAAGCTGGGCGACGTGATGGTGTCGTGGGAGAACGAAGCCTTCCAGGCCATGGCCGAAAACCCCGGCCAGTTCGAGATGGTGGTGCCGTCCATCTCGGTGCTGGCCGAACCGCCAGTTGCCGTCATCGACAAGGTGGTCGACAAGCATGGCACGCGCAAGGCCGCCGAAGCCTACGTGCAGTACCTGTACTCGCCTGAAGGCCAGGAGATCGCCGCACGCAACTACTACCGTCCGGTCGACCCCAACGTGGCGGCGAAATACGCCAAGCAATTTGCACCGGTCAAACTGTTCCGCGTCGACGAGTTGTTCGGCGACTGGAAAACGATACAGAAAGCACACTTCCAGGATGGCGGCGTCATGGACCTTGTCTATGACCAGTACCGCAACGCGTCCTGATCTCACTCGCCCTTGTTGAAGCCATCGTCGTATTCGGAGATTGCATCATGTCGTTGAAGCCGCTGATTGTTAGCCTCGCAGTCCTCTTTCTCCCGCTGGCGAGCCAGGCCCAGACCGAAGCGCGGCCGGCTCCCGATCCACAGATCGAAGCTGCAGTGAAAGCACTTGCCCAACAGCTCGCCAACGACTGCCCCTATGCCGACGCCGGTGATCAGGCCGCCTTCGACCGCTGCCGCCAACGCATGTTCGGTGACTCGGCGCTGCGCCGCACCCTGTCGAGCTTTACGCTGTGGGGCCGCGTCAAGGATCCGGACGCCACGCTGAAGAGCACCAGCCTCACGCAGTTTGCGCCCGATGTGCTGACGGGCATGTATTTGCCGCTGTTCATGTTCGACGGAAAGTACACGCTGACCTGGAACGAGCGCGAAAAGCTGTGGCTCGCACGTCTCAACACCAACTTCCGCAACCGCCTGCAGCCCGGTCAATTTCCGTATCCGTTCTGGCACGTCGATGACAAGTGGGGCACGTACGAGAACGCCCGCTCGGTGCTGTTCTGGATCAACCCGCAAACGCAACGCATCACGGTCGCGCAGTTTTCGCGCCTCGGTGACGGCCCGGTCCGCTCGGCAGCGGACAAGGCCCAGCTGCCGGCCTTCGACGGCAAGTGGATGTGGACCGATGCGCACGGCCGTGCGCAGCCCGCCACCAGCCTGTTCGACGGCCTGTTCCGCAACGACAATCCCTACAAGGCCCAGCTTGCCGAGAGCTATCGTGACTTCGCCCTGAGCCTGCGCGACGGCCAATGTCTGGCCTGCCACTCGCCTGACAACAGCAGTGGCATGAAGCGCCTTGTGCTGCTGCAAACGCCTGCCCATGCTGCTGCGGAGATCAAGCGCGTGCTGCGTGACGTCGAACGCGACGCGATGCCGCGCGACGACTTCGACGTAGAGAAGCCGCTGGACCCGGCGATGAAGAAAGTCTTCCTCGAAAAAGGCACGGCCTTCTCGCGTGTTGTCGATCAGGCCCGCGAGTGGGAGCGCAACTACCAGGCACGTACTGCCGGCACTTCCAGCAACCCGCAATGACGGAGCTAACGATGAGCACAAGCCAAGCCATACTGCCCTGCCTGCTGGTCACAGCCCTTTCGCTCACCAGCGCCAACGCCGCGGAACTCACGGGCGCAGGCGCGTCGCTGCCGGCGCCGGTGTACCAGAAGTGGTCCGAGGCCTATCGCAACGCCACCAACAACACGATCAATTACCAGTCCATTGGCTCAGGGGGTGGCATCAAGGAAGCCAGCGGCAAGTCCATCGACTTCGGTGCGACAGACATCCCGCT
Source organism: Viridibacterium curvum (assembly GCF_039544165.1). Classification (NCBI taxonomy): domain Bacteria; kingdom Pseudomonadati; phylum Pseudomonadota; class Betaproteobacteria; order Rhodocyclales; family Rhodocyclaceae; genus Viridibacterium; species Viridibacterium curvum. The sequence continues at coordinate 971,495 of NZ_BAABLD010000008.1, read as the reverse complement.
CAGCAGCGCCGACCTGCAGAAGCACAAGCTGGTGCAGTTTCCTGCCCTTATCGGCGGTGCCGTGCCCATCGTCAATCTGCCTGGCATCAAGAGTGGTGAAGTGCGGCTCAACGCGCAGGTGCTTGGCGACATCTACCTCGGCAAGATCACGCGCTGGAATGACCCGGCGATCCGTGCGCTCAACAGCACGCGTCTGCCCGACCTGTCGATTGCCGTCGTACACCGGGGCGACGGCGCCGGGACGACCTGGGTGTTCACCGATTACCTCAGCAAGGCGCATCCACAGTGGCAAGCCAAGGTAGGCAGCGGCACCACCGTGACGTGGCCGCTGGGCCTGCACGCCAAAGGCGACGAGGGCATGACCGGATTCGTCAAGAAGCTGCCCGGCGCCATCGGTTACGTCGATTTCGCCTGGGCACGCAAGAACCAGCTCGACGTCGTGCAGATGCAGAACAAGGCCGGCAACTTCGTCGCCCCCGAAGACGCCAACCTCAAGGCCGCAGCGGCCGAGGCTGGCTGGGAGGCTGCCGAGTTCGGCGCGATGCTCACCGACCTGCCGGCCAGGAACGCCTGGCCCATCACCGGCGCCACCTTCATCGTCATGCAGCGCCAGACCGACAAACCCGCCGTGGCCAAAGACGCCCTGCAGTTCTTCAAGTGGGCGTTGAAGAATGGCTATGCACAAGTGGAGTCAAACGGTTACGTGCCTCTGCCGGAGCGTACGGTGGAAGCGGTCATGACCAGCTGGCAGCGCATTACCGACACCAATGGCAAGCCGGTACTGAGCAACTGAGCGGCAAGGCGCTGCCATAACGGATCCAGCCTCGGTGCTTAGACGGCAGCGAGCGCCTGCTCCAGGTCGGCCAGCAGATCGTCGATATGCTCGATGCCTATCGACAGGCGCACCGTGTCTTCGGTGACGCCGGCCTTGGCGAGTTCGTCGGGGCCGAGCTGGCGGTGCGTGGTCGAGGCCGGGTGCGTGGCCAGTGACTTGCTGTCGCCGATGTTCACCAGGCGCGTGAAGAGCTTCAGCGCATCCTGGAAGCGCGCGCCGCCTTCACGCCCGCCCTGCACACCGAATGTGAGGATGCCCGAGGGACGCCCACCGAGGTACTTCTTTGCCAGCGCATGGTCGGGGTGATCTTCGAGACCGGCGTAGTTCACCCAGCCCACCTTGCTGTGGGTCTTGAGGTAACGCGCGATCTTTATGGTGTTCTCGGTGATGCGGTCGAGGCGCAGGCCGACCGTCTCGATGCCCTGCAGGATCTGGAAGGCGTTGAAAGGACTGATCGCCGCACCGGTGTTGCGCAGGGGCACGACGCGCGCGCGACCGATGTAGGCCGCCGGCCCGAGCGCTTCGGTGTAGACCACGCCGTGATACGACACATCCGGCTCATTGAGGCGGCGGAAGCGCGCCTTGTGCTCGGCCCAGGGGAACTTGCCCGAATCGATGATGGCGCCGCCCAGGCTGGTGCCATGGCCGCCGAGGTACTTGGTGAGTGATTGCACGACGATGTCGGCACCGAACTCGATGGGGCGCAGCAGGTAAGGCGTGGCGACCGTGTTGTCGACAATCAGCGGTATGCCATGGCGATGCGCGATCTCGGCCAGCACTTCAATGTCGGTGATGTTGCCCAGCGGGTTGCCGATGGTTTCGGCAAAGATGGCCTTGGTCTTGTCGTCGATGAGCTTTTCGAAGGACGACGGGTCGCGGTAATCGGCAAAGCGCACATTGATGCCGTACTGCGGCAGGGTGTGCGCAAACAGGTTGTAGGTGCCGCCGTAGAGCGTGGCCGAAGAGACGATGTTGTCGCCCGCTTCCGCAATCGTCAGGATCGAGTAGGTGATCGCGGCCTGCCCCGAGGCCAGTGCCAGCGCGGCGATGCCGCCTTCGAGCGCGGCAATGCGCTGCTCCAGCACATCCTGTGTGGGGTTCATGATGCGCGTGTAGATATTGCCCTGCACCTTGAGGTCGAACAGGTCGGCGCCGTGCTGCGTATCGTCGAAGGAATAGGCGACGGTCTGGTAGATCGGCACGGCAACGGCGTGCGTCGTGGGATCGGGCTTGTAGCCGGCATGCACAGCGAGGGTTTCGAACTTCATGGTGTCTCCTGAGTCAGCAAGGTGAGGCGCAAAGTATAGGAGGCGCGGCCGACCGGCTTTTCAATCAATCCCCATATGCTTAGCGACAATGCGTCTCTGGCCACTCACGCAGACTTGCGATGCATCAAGGCTTGATGTTTCCGCTACTGCCCTCATGTGCTCACCATGACTTTGTTCTCTGTCCTTGACCTCTCGCCCATCACCGCCGGCAGCAATGCCGCGCAGTCGCTGCGCAACACCCTGGACCTCGCGCAGCATGCCGAGCGCTGGGGCTACACACGTTACTGGCTGGCCGAGCACCACAGCATGCCGGGCATCGCCAGCGCGGCCACCGCCGTGGTGATTGGCCACGTCGCGGCAGGCACCTCGACAATTCGCGTCGGCGCGGGCGGCATCATGCTGCCCAACCATTCACCGCTGGTGATTGCGGAACAGTTCGGCACGCTCGCTTCGCTGTTCCCCGGCCGGATTGATCTGGGTTTGGGACGCGCGCCGGGCTCCGACCAGGCCGCTGCGCGCGCCATGCGCCGCAGCCCCAACAGCGGCGACGCGTTTCCGCAGGACGTGGTCGAGCTGCTGCAGTTCTTCGAGCCCGCCGCGCCCGATCAGGCCGTGCGCGCCGTGCCCGGTGAAGGTCTTGATGTGCCGGTGTGGATACTCGGCTCCAGCCTGTTCGGCGCCCAGCTCGCGGCTGCGCTGGGCTTGCCCTACGCCTTCGCCTCGCACTTCGCGCCAGCGCAGATGATGGATGCCATCACGCTGTACCGCCGCGAGTTCCGCCCTTCGGCGCGACTGGCAAAGCCTTATGTGATGCTGGGCTACAGCGTGTTCGCCGCCGACACCGAAGACGAGGCGCAACTGCTCGCTACCTCGATGCAACAGGCGTTCGTAGGTCTGCGCAGTGGCCGCCCCGCGCCCCTGCCGCCCCCGGTGAGGGACTATATGTGCCAGCTGCCACCGCACTACCGCACGATGCTGGAGTCTTCACGCCAGTGCTCGGTAACCGGCACCCAGGACGCGGTACGCAAGGCCCTGGCCGACTTCATCGCGAAGACCGAAGTGGATGAAGTGATGATCACCTGCGCCATGTTCGACCACGCTGCGCGCTTGCGCTCCTACGAGATCGCGACCGAGGCCTGGCAGGGCTTGTAATCAGGCCGCGCTGAGGCGTGCCAGCAAGGTATCGCGCACACGTTGGTCAATGCCGTGCGCGAGCGCGGGGATGAGGTCCAGCGTCGGGGTGGCGTCGAGCGCGCGCAATTGTTCGACGGCATTGACGGCGAACTGCGGCGGTATCACCCCATCCTGCTCGCCATGGATGAAGTGCAGCTGCGCCGCAGGCGCTCGACGCGGCGGCACGGCAAAGCGACCTGACAGTGACACGATGCGCGACGCCAGCGGTTCCCCCAGCTGACTCGCTTCGAGCGACATGATCGCGCCTTGCGAGAAGCCGACGAGCGTCGTGTTCTCTGAACTCGCGCCGCTGCGCTTCTGCCAGTGCTGCACGGTGTCGACAAACAGCGGCATCGCTTGCGCAATGCGTTGTGGCCGGTGCTCCTCGCTGATGCCCGCGACCGAGAACCACTGGTAGCCCCGACCGAGATCCGACGCATGCGCAGCACGCACGGCCACCACAAATGCCTGCGGGTGGGCCGCCGCAAGGGCTTCGCCCAGCGGCACCATACCCTCCGGGCTCGCACCCACTCCATGGAACAGCAGGATCAGCTGCTGCGCGTGTGCAGCAGCTTGCTGGACGATCAGGCTGCCATTCATCGGTAGCTGATCCCAGCCAGCTTTTCGACGTGCGCGAGAAAATCGGCGATGCGCTCGTGATGATTGAACGCGAAGGTCAGCGTCTCCACGTCGCTCAGCGGCAGCCAGCGGATATCGGTTGTTTCGTCCGGCTCGTTATTGGCATTGCTCACCGGGGGCAGCTGCGCAACGCGCGCGAACAGACCATGATGAATCGTCACGTTCTGCCGCGCACCGCGGGGCGTCGAATTGACGTCCCAGGGCGCGCTGAAGAACTCGCAGGTGGCCTGCGCCAGCAGTTCGAGAGTATTCACGCCGCACTCTTCCCACACTTCGCGCATGGCGGCTTCGGCGGTAGTCTCATCGTAATCGAGGTAGCCGCAGGGCAGGTTCCAGTAGCCCGCGAAGTCGGGCATGCCCGGCCCGCGCTGGTTGACGAGGATGTAGGGGCGGCCCTCGCATTCCAGCAGAATGCACACCGCCGTCGCGACGCTGCGCGAGAGCCACACCTCGCGACCATCGGTGGTGGTCACACATTCGTTCGGCCGGTTCTTGAACTGCATCGCCTTGCTCCCTGTCAGGCTGGCCACACGCCTTGCGCCAGCATCTGTTTGGTCGCCGCCTCGGCCCAGCCGCGATTGGCCGCCGGGCTCGCCGGGCTGGGGTGCAGCACGCGGCCGAACTTCACGGGCAGACCGGCGCAGGCGAGCTTTGCGCGTTCCTCAGCCCAGGCGCCGACACCGATCACCCACTCGGCCTGCAGCACGTCGACCATGGTGCGCAGATGCGCATCGCATACGGCCAGCAGCGGCGCCTGCTCGGCAGCCGGCAGCTTGTCGGGCGTGGCATTGCGGCCTTCTTCAAAGAAAGCCAGCGGGCAGTAGTTGGCGACGAAGTGCTCGGCGAAGAACGCGTCGGCCGTGCCGAAGCGCTGCGCGAACAGGCCCCACAAACGGCGGCCGCTCACTTCGCTGCGTTCGCATTCGAAGCCCTCGATGGGGCGCTTGGGGTTCTGCGCGGCAGGCTTCTTCACCGCCGCAACGATGCCCATCCAGTCACGCACGGCAGCGACCTCGCCGAAGGGCACACCGACCTGCACCATGCCGAAGGGGCCGGGGTTCATGCCGACGAAGATCACACGCTTCTTCGTGTTGCCGAAGCGGCGCAGGTACTGCTCGTGTGGCGCCCAGGCGTAATCGAGCGGGTTGTAGGTGTGGCTGATTGGCGCGGCGAAGCGCATGGCGTCCACTTCGTCAGAGAGTTTGCGCGCGGCGGCAATGAGTTTGTCTGCAATCATCAGTCGGGGTCCGCTGGCGCTGGCGCTGGCTGGATCAGCGCGCGGATGCTGTTACGCATCCACCACACCATCAGCACGCCGGGGGCAGCCAGCACAATGGAGAGAAGGAAGAAGCCGGGCCAGCCCAGGCTCTCTGAGAGCACGCCAGCCAGCGGGCTGACGTAGATGCGGCCGACGGCGGCGAAGGCCGACAGCAGCGCGTAATGCGTCGCCGAGAAGCGGCTGTTGCACAGCGCCATCAGCAGGGCGACGAAGGCCACCGTGCCCATGCCGCCGGAGATGTTCTCGCCGGCAATGACGGTGAGCAGCAGCCAGTCCAGCGAAGCGGCCTCCTTGAGGGCGACGAAGTGCCAGTCGAAGGGCTGCACCATCACCGCACCCCAGGCGCCCTTGCCCAGATCGGCCAGCGCATAGAAACCCAGATTGGATATCAGCTGCAGCACGCCGAACACGAGCAGCCCGCGATAGAGCTTCAGCCGCAGCATCAGCGCACCACCGACGAAGGCGCCGAGTATGGTCAGCCAGATGCCGATGATCTTGTTGGCAATGCCCACCTCGGCCTGCGTGAAGCCCATGCCTTTGATGAGGAAAGGCGTCGTCAGGCTGCCCGCGAAGGCGTCACCGAGCTTGTAGAGCACGATCAGCAGCAGGAAGGCGCCCGCCCCCGGCAGGCTGAAGTAACTCGACAACGAGCGGTTGAAGGTTTCGAAGCGCGCCACGCGCGATGCCCACGCCGCCAGCGGCAAGGCCACACCGATCTCGCACAGCACGAACAGCAGCTCGACCCACTTGTTCTTGTCTGCCGGGTCAAAGCCGATCAGTTGCAAAGCGCCGCGCGCCAGCCAGTAACCGACAAAGACCGCCAGCAACATCGCGGCAAAGCCACGCAGGTCCTGCGCAGCATTGGTGGCTTCGGGCTTAAGATAACTGGCGATGCGCGGCGCGCCCAGGGCGCTGAACACCGCCGCGACCAGCATGATCGCCGCCATCACGCGATACACCGTCGGCCAGTTCCATTGGTCCGCCCAGATCAGCGCGATGCCGCCCGAAACGATCATCGCGATGCGATAGCCGAACACATGCACCGACGCACCGAGCCCGTGCTCGCTGCGATCACTCAACACATCGGTGCGATAGGCGTCGACCACCACGTCCTGCGAAGCCGACAGAAAGGCAACAGCCACCGCCGTCAGCGCAAACAGCCCCGGCGTAGCGCTGGGCGTCAGCCGCGACATGGCCAGCAACAGCGCTGCCAGTGAGAGCTGGGTGATCAGCAACCAGCCCCGTCGCCGCCCCAGCCAGGGTGGCTCGAAGCGGTCCATCAGCGGCGCCCACAGGAACTTGAAGGTATAGGGCAGGCCGACCAGACCCAGAAAGCCGATGGTGACGATGTCGACGCCATCGACCGTCAGCCAGGCCTGCATGGCCTGCCCGGTCAGCGCCAGCGGCAGCCCCGAGGCAAAGCCCAGCAGCAGGATGGCGGCGAGGCGGTGATAGCGTGCAAGACGTTGCGCGAGGTTCATGGGCCGGATTATCGCAGCAAGCTGCGGTGGCTGCCGGTGGCGCGCGTTGGGGTCGGAAAACACTGGTGTCGGCGGAGAAATGCGCGTCCAGGCCATCAGCCGGCAACAGTCCGCATCGAGATGTGCGGTGAGTCGGCTTTCGCCGGCGCCCGCCGCGTCCTCAGCCCGGGCTCGGGGCTACCTCGAAGCACTGCGGAAGGCTGTCAGGCGCCCCTCTTTACCCTCTTACATCTGCTTACAAGGCCTTGCAGTATGTTGCAGCAAGGTTTGTGAAGATGATCCGGGGACCGATTCCATCCAGTCGTGCCGGGGGAGAACAAAATCAAAAAGCAAATCGTAAGCCTTGCTCTGGGCTGCCTTGTTTTCGCTGCGCAGGCCCAGCAAGCGCCTGATGGCGCCGACGCGCAAGCTCGGATTGTCAAACCGCTCCTGCGCGACACGCTGCGCCTGAACGTGTACGCCGACAACTGGTTTGTGCTGTACATCAACGGCAAGCTGGTCGCGGTGGATCCCATCGACTTTCTGCCGCACAACGTCGTGAGCGTCGACATCCTGCCGGAGTACCCCATGACGATTGCCGTGATGGCGAAGGACAATGCGGATCCGGCGACTGGCTTGGAGTACGGCGACCACATCGGCGACGGTGGCTTCATCCTGAAGTTCTCTGACGGTACTGTTACCGACGCACGCTGGCGTGCGCGCGCATTCTTCAAGGGGCCTTTGCAACGTGACACACGGCATCCCAAGGTGCTGCACGAAGCCATTCCTGCCAACTGGTTTGCCGTCGACTTCGACGACAGCACCTGGCCGTTTGCGCAGGAATTCGACACGCGGCGCGTAGGCCCGAAAGAGGCTTTCTATACCGCAGACTTCTCCGGGGCCCGCTTCATCTGGAGCGCAGACCTGGATCTCGACAACACGGTGATCTTCCGGACGCGCATCGACAAACCGGGCTGGCGCGCGCGCTGGAACACACGCCCTGATCTCGACATTTCAGGAGCGCCCCTGCGATGAGACGCTTGCTGACCTGCCTGCTCGCAAGCCTTGGCTTGATGCCGTTCGCACGAGCCCATGTCATTGATGGCACTTCGCATCCGTCTCATGCCGCGCACTACGATCAAACGGTCAGGCCACCGCAAGTTCGCACGGCGATCGCGCCCCCCCTTCTCGCCCAAGGCAGCCGACCCACACCCACGGCAACTGGCCAGCTTGATAACGCTGGCATCAAGTTGCCCGAGGCCATTTTTCTGCCCTTCGCGCCGGGTGTCGGCGTCTGGCGCGATGCGGATTTCTTCTACGTGGCCTCCAACGGCATGCCCGATCACCGCATGATGGTCGGCATCACAGCCTGGCAACAGCAGGTGCCACTCCCCCAGCCTTACAGCGGCGCCAACGCCTGGCGAATTCCCCTGCGACCGGTCGTGGCGGCGCAGCCGCTGTCCGCGCGCCAGCACTTTTTCCGCGGCGCAATCGCGATCGCGGCCAATGGCGTACCCATCTTCAACCCGATCAAGAACGACGGGCGCACCGATACCTATCTTGCCGGTGAGCTGGACGAGTTCGGCGGCCATGCCGGGCGGGCTGATGATTACCACTACCACATTGCACCTACTCATCTTCAAGCGCAGGTGGGCCATGACAAACCCGTCGCCTATGCGCTGGATGGCTATCCCATCTATGGCTACACCGAACCCGACGGCAGCGTGCCGGGCGCGCTCGATGCGTTCAACGGGCACGAAACTGCGGCATTGGGTTACCACTACCACGCTTCGCGCACTTACCCCTATCTGAATGGCGGCTTTCACGGCGAGGTGGTCGAGCGCGACGGTCAGGTCGACCCACAGCCACGTGCGCTGGGTGTGCGTCCGGCATTGCCGCCCTGGCGGGGCGCGCGTGTCGTCGACTTCAAGGCACTGGATGCCAGTCACTACAACCTGATTGTTGAGGTCGCAGGCCAGAGGCATCAGGTGAACTACACCCTGAATGCCGATGGCAGCGTGCGCTTCGATTTCATCGGGTCCGATGGCCCGATGCGCAGCGAAACCTACTCGGTACGTCAGAGCGGCGCCAATGGTTCTCCACGCGAAGGCGGGGCAGACCGCCCACGTCGGTCGCGCAGCCAGTGAGTGCGGGCCGCATGAATAGACTCCCAGCGGACGAACCTGCCCGTCGCCGGTTCTTGCGAGCGAGCGTGTGGTGCAGCGCTGCGGCGACCCTGCCAGCCTGGGCGACGCGCCATGCCTTGCCGGATACCGGTGCGCAGCGCGCCAGCACCCGGACATTCGGGGAGGACGCTGATTATCAGGGGCCTGGCCCGGCGCTGCGTGACGAGGGTGACGGGACGGTTACCGACAGGGTCAGTGGCTTGATCTGGCAGCAGGTGGATGGCGGCGAGATGAGTTGGCCGCAAGCGCAAGCCTATGCCAAGACCTTGAACCTGGCGGGCCACACGGACTGGCGACTGCCTAACAGCCTGGAGCTGTTCAGCATCCAGGATCATGGCCGTCAGCGGCCGTCGCTGGACACCCGCTTCTTCCCTGACAGCGGCGCGGAGTACTGGTGGAGCGGCGCTACGCTTGCCGGAGATGCGAGTCGTGTCTGGGTCACGAACGCTGGCGGCGGGCTTGGCGCGCACCCGCTACGCGAAAGCCTGAGCGCCGGCGGCAACAAGCGCTTCCACGTGCGCTGCGTGCGCGGGCCATCTCCCTTCAGCAGCGGGCCGCGCCTGCGTTTGCTGGAGACAGGGGATCTGATCGATGACAACACCGGCCTGATCTGGCAGCAGGCGGCATCGGCAGCGGCGATGAACTGGGAGGCTGCGCTGGCCTGGTGTGAAAACCTGACGCTGGCGGGGTCTGACGACTGGCGACTGCCCAACATCAAGGAACTGCGCTCGTTGGTGGATGAGGGGCGGCTGCGCCCGGCCGTGGATACCCGCTTGTTACCGCAGATGGCTGCGCTGCCTTACTGGTCTTCAACGCCCTTGGGCAATCGGCCTGAGCGGGCCTGGCAGGTCGACTTTGCCAGTGGGCTGGTGACGTATTCCGACAAGACAGAACCGCTGCGCGTGCTGGCCGTGCGCGATGAAGGGGGCAGCGTGGCTGGCATTCGCGACAAGCCCGTACCGCCGGCGCAGGAGCAACGCAGAAATGACCGAGGAGAGAGGAGCTGACTGATGAGGCACTTCCAAATGGGCGCTGCACTGGCCTTGTGTGCCCTGGTGCTGGCTGCGGGCGTCAGTCTGGCGCAGGAAGGCAGGGGCCGGGGCCCGCGCCAGAACTCCGATGCACTGCAGGGAGACAGGAGCCCAGCGGGGGCAGAGCGGATCGGCGGGCCGGGCCGGCGCAGTGGGGCGAGCGGCTTTCATACCGATGTGCCGGCGCGCCCGCTCGACATCGTGCTGGGCCGACCCACCGCGCGCAGCATCACGGTCAGCCTGCAGTGCTATGCCGATAGCGAAGTAGAGATCATCTATGGCACGCGCCCAGGAGCACTCGATCAACGTACAGCACGATCTGTATTGCGATCGGGCCAGCCTCAGCACCTTGAACTGGGCGGATTGCTGCCCGACACGCGGTATTACTACCAGGTGCGCACGCGCCCGGCCGCCGGGGGTGAGCCGACCGTTACACCCGAGTACAGCTTTACAACAGCGCGTCCTGCAGGGGCACCATTCACCTTCACGATCCAGGCAGACAGCCACCTCGATACGCCAACCTCGCCAGAGAACTATGTGCGCAGTCTTGCCAACGCACTGTCTTCGAGGCCGGACTTTCATGTCGACCTTGGCGACACCTTCATGACGGACAAGTATCTCGACTACACGGATGCAGCGCCTCAGTATCTTGCCCAGCGCTACTACTTCGGCCTGATCGGCCATAGCGTTCCGGTGTACCTCGTGTTGGGGAACCATGATGGCGAGACGCGCACGCGCGGCAGTGATGGCATGGCGCTCTGGTCAAACGGCATGCGCAAGCGTTACTTCGCCAACCCTGAACCGAATGACTTCTACACCGGTAACACCACGCCCTACCGTGATGCCGGCCTTCTCCAGAACTACTACGCATGGCAATGGGGCGACGCTCTCTTCGTGGTGCTCGACCCGTTCTGGTACACCACCAGCCCCACGCGCGATGGCGACAACTGGCCTCGCACACTCGGCCGTGCGCAGTACGACTGGCTCTCCCGCACACTGGCCAGCAGTCCGGCACGCTACAAGTTCATCTTCATCCATCACTTGGCTGGGGGGGAGAGCCGCGAAGGGCGCGGTGGCGCCGAAGCCTCGGCCTTCTTCGAGTGGGGTGGGCGCAATCTGGACGGTAGTGATGTCTTCGAGACCAAGCGACCGGGCTGGCCGATGCCGGTGCACGATCTGTTGCGCAAGTACAAGGTGAGCGCCGTCTTTCATGGCCACGACCATCTGTATGTCAAGCAGGAGCGGGACGGCATCATCTACCAGGAGGTGCCACAGCCCGGCCATGCGCATGGCACGACACGCTCGGCCGAAGAGTACGGTTATCGCAGCGGCGTGATCCTGCCCAGCCCGGGGATTCTGCGTGTCCAGGTCGATACCGCGCGTGCGCAGGTTGAGTATGTGCGCGCGGATGCGAGCGCCAGCGTGGCGGATCGATATGTCATTCTTCCCGCCGAAAGAACGGAAGGCAGGGCAGCCCAATGAGGCGCGACTACCTGCTTGCGTTGAGTCTTGTGCTGGCGCTCAGTGTCATGCCCGCCAGTGAGGCGCAACAGCGCAACGCGCGGCGCACATCGATGCCAACAGGTGCACAGGCGACGCTGGCTGCACCGCTCAACGTCGTGCTGGGGCGACCCGATGCGCAAGGCGTCGTGGCGAACGTGCTGTCGGTGGATGCCACAGAGCTCTACATCACGTACGGCTCCGATGCGGCGGCGCTGGATCGGCGCAGCGATACGTTCCGGGTCAAGGCGGGCGAAACCGTCGAGCTGACCTTGAGCGGATTGCCAGCAGACCGACGGGCCTATTACCGTGTGTGGCACAGGTCGCCCGATGGTTCAGCTTCCGATAATGCCTTTGTGGCCATGCCGGTGGCGAGCTTCCACACCCAGCGCGCAAAGGGAAGCCCCTTCGTGTTCGAAGTGCAGGGCGACTCCCACCCTGAGCGCCGTCACCAGTTCGACCCTGCCCTGTATCGGCAGACCCTGGCCGCCGTGGCGGCGGATCGGCCCGATTTCTACATCCTGATGGGCGATGATTTCAGTGTCGATACGCTGCGCGAAGTCTCGGCCGAGCGCGTCGCCGATCTCTATGTGGCACAGCGAGCGTTTCTGTCTCCCTTGGCGCAGGGCAGCCCGCTTTTCCTCGTCAACGGGAACCACGAGCAAGCTGCGGCTGCGAATCTGGACGGCACGCCGGACAACGTGGCTGTCTGGGCGCAGCGCGCCCGCAATCGCTATTTTCCGCAGCCTGCGCCGGATGGTTTCTACAGCGGCAATGCAGAAGCAGTCACGCACATCGGACTGCTACGCAACTACTTTGCATGGACCTGGGGCGACGCCCTTTTCGTCATCATCGACCCTTACTGGCATTCCAGCGGGCCGGTCGACAATCCCTTCCAGTCACGCGCCAAGGGCAGTGGCGGGGGCTGGGGAATCACACTCGGTGACGCACAGTACCGATGGTTGGCGCAAACGCTCACGAACAGCCGCGCGCGCTACAAGTTTGTTTTCAGCCATCACGTGCTGGGAACCGGTCGTGGCGGTATCGAGCAAGCACACCTCTACGAGTGGGGGGGACGAGGGAAGAACAGCGCGGATGAATTCACGCGCTATCGACCCGACTGGGCATTACCCATTCACCCACTGATGGTGAAGACCGGCGTCACGGCCTTCTTCCAGGGGCACGACCACGTCTTTGCCCGCCAGGAACTGGACGGAATCACCTACCAGACCGTCCCGCAACCCGCCGACCCGAACTACACACTGAACTACAGCAACGCCTATCGTTCCGGCGACATCGTGCCCAATAGTGGCCGTCTGCGGGTGAGTGTCGGGCCCGAACGGGCGCGCGTAGAGTACGTGCGCAGCTGGTTACCAGGTGCCGCCGTGGCGCCGCATGAGGATGGCGAGATTGCATTTGCCTACGACCTGCGCCCAGCACAACCGCACTCTCCACCCAGTCAATAGTCAAGCATTGCGGATGAAGTGGGCTCAAGACGCGTCCAAGAGAGTAATTCGCGATCTATCTCATCTTGTCCGCGCGGCTCGTCGCGGCCGGAAAATCTGTGTATCCGCATAGAACTCGGCGTCCTGCCCCTGCCACCAGCCGGGTATGCCCAGCACGGGCAGGGGCGTAAAGCAGGCCGGGGTGAGGCTGGCAGCGTCGCGGGATTGCAGCGTCCCGGCAATCACCTCATCGAGCCAGGCGCGACGAGATGCCTGCGGCAACGTAAAGAAGGCGTCGGGCACACTCAGCACCCAGGTGTGGGCGGTGATGCTCTTGTAGGGGTTCACGAGCTTTTCCATCAGCGCGTGACCGAAGATCCATGCCTCGGCATGTGTGCCGAAGTGGCTGCGCAAGTCGAGGAAGACGCGTTGCCACTGATGCGCGCGCAGCGCCTCGACCAGCGCCTGCCCTTCGGAGCCCTGACGCACGGCGAGGATGGCAGCGTTCTCGTCGAACAGGGTGACGGTGTCGCGCGTGCGCCCACGCGAGGGGCCGATTCCTTCTTGCGCAATCTGCGCGGCCTGCAATGCGTTGAGCTGGGCCTTGATGCGGGGGAAGCTTAGCCAGACGAGGGCGTTGAAGAAGTCGTGCAGATTGTTGCGGGTCGGCACGCAACCGGTGTCGCTGATGAATGCCTCGTAAGACGTATCAGCGGGCAGGGCCGACTGGGCGACAAAGCGCAGCGGCTTGCCGCGATGATTGGTCAGTGATGGCGTATGGTGCGTGACATTGAGGGCGGCAAGCCAGTCGGCGTGCGCGAGTACGGCGCTGGCAGTGTCGACAATCGAACCGAACCAGGGCGCGGACCAGTCCAGCGAAACTTGCATTGCGCAATCAACGTCAGGCTGCACGCCCCAGCCGGTAGATCGCGACGCTGGCATAGTTGTTCGGATCAGTCTCGATGAGACGGTCCTCATCGAAGGCCACGCGGTCGAGAATCTTGATGCCGCGTTTCTGGCACAGCAGCTCGAAATCGGCCATCGTGAAGAAGCGGACATTGGGCGTGTCGTACCACTCGTAGGGCAACGCATCCGAGACCGGCATGTGGCCCTCGGCAATCGACACGCGGTTACGCCAGTAGCCGAAGTTGGGAAAGCTGACGACAGCCTCGTGGCCGACGCGCAGCATCTCGCCGAGAATGCCATCCACGTTGTGCACGGCCTGCAGCGAGAGACTCATGATGACGTGGTCGAACTGCGCATCCTCGAAACCGGCCAGGCCTTTCTCAAGGTCGATCTGCAGCACATTGAGGTGGTTGGCGATGCAGTTGACGACGTGCGTGACGTCGCGCTCGATGCCATAGCCCTTCACGCCACGTTCGGTAATGAGGTGTTGCAGCAGATCGCCATCGCCGCATCCAAGATCGAGCACGCGCTCGCCGGGCTGGATCCAGCGCGTGATGAGGCCGAAGTCAAAGCGACTATTCTGAGTCAATACCATGTCAAACCTCGATGTTCTGGAAGTAGGCGCGCATGGCGGCGTGGTAGTGCACATCGTCGAGCAGGAAGGAGTCATGCCCGGCAGCGCTGTCGAGCTCGGCATAGCTGACGTTAAGGCCATTGTGCAGCAGGCCGAACATCAGTTCGCGTGAACGCTCGGGCGAGAAACGCCAGTCGGTTGTGAACGAGGCGACGAAGAAGTCTGCCTTGGCACGCGCCAACGCAGCTTGCAGATCTCCGTTGTAGTCAAAGGCCGGATCGAAATAGTCGAGTGCCTTGGTCGTCAGCAGGTAGGTGTTGGCGTCGAAGAAGCCTGCAAACTTGTCACCCTGGTAGTGGAGATAGGACTCGATCTCGTAATCGACGCCAAAGCCGAACTTGTGCCCCCCATCGCGCAGGCGGCGGCCGAATTTCTCGGCCATCGCGTCGTCCGACAGGTAGGTGATGTGACCCAGCATGCGCGCCAGGCGCAGGCCATTGACCGGTACTACACCGTGTTCGTAATAGTCACCGCCGTGGAACTGCGGATCGCTGAGGATGGCCTGACGCGCGACTTCGTTGAAGGCGATGTTCTCGGCCGACAGCTTGGGCGCAGCAGCGATGACCATGCCATGACGCACGCGGTCCGGGTAGCGCAGGGTCCAGTCCAGCGCCTGCATGCCACCCAGGCTGCCGCCCAGCACGGCGGCGAACTGCCTGATGCCGAGGTAGTCAGCGAGGCGGGTCTGGACGTTGACCCAGTCTTCAACTGTCACGAAAGGGAAGGCCGAACCCCAGGGCTTGCCGGTGGCGGGGTTGATCGACATGGGGCCGGTGCTGCCGTAACAGCCGCCAAGGTTGTTCACGCCGATGACGAAGAACTTGTTGGTGTCGAGTGGCTTGCCGGGGCCGACGAGGTTGTCCCACCAGCCCAGGCTCTTGGGCTTGTCGGCGTAGTAGCCGGCGACGTGATGCGAGCCCGACAGTGCGTGACAGACAAGCACGGCGTTGCTGGCTTCGGCGTTGAGTGTGCCGTATGTCTCGTAGACCAGCTCGTAGGCCGGCAGGGAGCCCCCGCCCTTTAATGCGATCTGCGTGTCGAAATGCGCAGTCTGTGGCACGACGATGCCCACGGACGAATTCGGTTCAGTCATATTCCAGAAAAGCAAAAGCCCAGTCGTTGCAGGGGCGGCTGCGCGACTGGGCTGGCGTTGGTACTGCGGTCACTCCCACTCGCTTTAGCCTCATTTATTACGCGCCAGCAAGCTGAGTCAAATCGGCGCAGAGGCAAGTTAAACCCGGATGTCCCGAAAGTCAAACCGGCAGCACCCGCCGGAACGACCAGAAGAAGTTCGGCCGAAGCGTGAAATACATCACTGTCCACCGGGGCACATGCCCTTTCGCACAGATTCGGCTGAAACATGAAATCGCTAAGGTGCACTGCAATATAACCATTCAGAGGGATCGATCATGTTTGATAACGCCATCATCCGCTACGTAGCCATTGCCGGCACCAGCGTGTTTCTCGCTTGCCAGTTCGTTGCCCCCGTCACGGTCAAACCCTACGCCGACCACATCCCGTCGGCCAGCGCTGGCATCCATAGCAGCATGGTTTCGCTGGACGCCACAAAAGTCGTCGCCAAGGCCAACTAAGACTCTTCACCTCTTCATTGGGCTGTCGGTGCCCGCGCCCCGGTAGAATTCCGGCGTGCCGAACTCAGACCGACAAACTCCCCGGACTTCTCCGGTCGATCTCGACAACGCAGCCCATGTGGCTGCGTTGCTGTTTCTGCTCGACCATTACGCTGCCGGCCCCATGGGCGGCAGCCAGCCGCTGACACCAGAAACCCGTGCCCGTCTGGTGCCGGGCCTGCGGCAGCGCAAGGATTACTGCGGCTTTCTGGCATGGCAGGGGGATGAGGCCATCGGCCTGATCAACTGCTTTGAAGGCTTCTCGACCTTCGCAGCCGCACCATTGCTGAATGTGCACGACCTCGTGGTGCTGGAGAGCCGGCGCGGGCAGGGCGTCGGGCAACTGCTGCTGGATGCGGTGGAGGCTGCCGCGCGCCAGCGTCGCTGCTGCAAGCTGACGCTGGAGGTGCTGACAGCCAACCGCTCGGCGATGGCGCTTTACCAGCGTGCAGGTTTTGCTCCCTATGTGCTGGACCCGGCCGCCGGCCAGGCCTTGCTGATGCAGAAGTGGCTGGGGGACTGAGAAGCCGTCCGCCCGGACAGACAGGCCTGTTCTTGAGAAATATATCGTGCTATATATTTCTCAAAGAATTTTGGGTGGCCATCCATGAATGCCCGGCAAGTCTCAGAGAAAGTCGCGGACTACCCGATCGCCAGCGCCGAGGCCGCCACCGTGCTGGCCAAGGCGGTGGCACGCGCAAGTGCGGAACTGGGGCTCACGCAGAGCCGGCTGGCACGTGTGCTGGGGCTCAGCGCGGCCACAACCTCGCGTCTGATGGCTGGTACCTACCTGATCGCTGCCGACAGCAAAAGCTGGGATCTGGCCATCCTGTTCCTGCGCCTGTTCCGTTCGCTCGACTCCATCGTCGGCACGCAGGAGGCCGCCCGCACCTGGCTGCAACACGACAACCTCGCGCTGGCCGGCAAACCGGTGGAGCTGATCGAGCACGTGGAAGGTCTGGTGCGCGTCGTGCAGTACCTCGACGCCTCACGAGCCCGTATCTGAACGCCATGAGCATCACGACCGACAGCCTGCGCGCTGCCGCTGTGCCGCTGCAGGCCAACCTGTGGCGACTGGTCGAGTCACAGCACGTGGCCAGCACGATGAAACTTGTCGACAACGCGGCAGAACAGGACCTGCTGGAAATCCTGCTGGAGCAGGGCAAGCCGCCGCAAGCGGTCAGCACGCGCGATTTCGACTACCTGCTGGCCAGCCCTTTCCGCTATCCGCCCTATCCCGGCGGCTCGCGCTTCCGGGCTGCAACAGACCCCGGCGTTTTCTACGGCGCTGAAACCGTACGCACGGCATGCGCCGAGCTGGGCTACTGGCGCTGGCGCTTCCTGCTCGATAGCCCGGCCCTCACGCAGCTGGGGCCCGTGGCGCATACGGCATTCAAGGCCAAGGTATCGACCGCGCTTGCCATCGACCTGCGCAAACCGCCGCTGGATGCATACACCGCGCAGTGGACCGCAACGCGCGACTACAGCGCGACGCAATCTCTCGCCCGTCAGTCACGTGATGCCGGCCTCCAGGCCATCATCTACCGCTCGGTGCGCGACCCGCAGCCTGCCTGGTGCGTAGCGCTGCTGACGCCGCTGGCCTTCGCGGCACGCAAGCCCGAGGGCGCCACACAGTCCTGGTGGCTGCGTACCACGCGCAGCGAGATTCTCTGGCGACGCGACGCACAATCGTTCCGGTTCGACCCCGCGGAATGGCAATAGCCGTATCATCTGCCCACCATGCAGCACATTCGCCTCTTCCTTCAGCGTCTCACGCCCGCCTTGTTTGCGACAGCCGCGCTCTGCGGCCCGGCGCACGCCGCCGACGCGATATGCAGTGCCGCCGGCATGACGGACGCCAATTGCCGCCAACCCGTGATGGGCGAATGGGCAATGTGGCGCTACGTGGTCAATGACAAGACCGGTCCGCTGCGTCCCAGCGAAGAACAGGCCATCGAAGACGCCGTGCGCCTGTTGCGGGAAGCCTATCCCTGCGGCATCACCCATGCCCTCACGCCAGCGCCTTACACGGCAACGGCCAATCTTTGGTCATGGCCCATTCGTGAAGATGCCATGCGCATCCAGTTCGTCGGCTTCGCCGCCGGCGACACGCGCAGCTGCAGTGGCAGCTTTGGCGAGCAACGCGGCTTCGTGCTGATCCGCCGCGAACGCAAGGTCAGCTGTCCCAAGGATTTCAACTGGCTGGTTCGCGACGACAAGCCCGGCATTTGCATCAAGGATTGAGCCAGCCCAGCACACCCAGTGCCGCTGCGCGCCCCGTCGCAAAGCAAGCAGTCAGCAGATACCCTCCTGTCGGCGCCTCCCAGTCCAGCATCTCGCCTGCGCAGAAAACACCGGGGCGTGCGCGCAGCATCAGCCCCGCATCCAGCGCACCAAAGCACACACCGCCCGCGCTGCTGATGGCTTCATCGAGCGGCCGCGTTGCCAGCAGGCGCAAGGGCAGTGCCTTGATGCCCGCAGCCAGCTGTTGCGGATTGGCGAAAGCCTCCTTGCTCAGGCACTCGCGCAGCAGACCGGCTCTTACGCCGGTGATGCCAAGACGGCTTTGCAAGTGACTGGACAAGGAGCGCGAGCCACGCGGATGGGCGACCTCTTGGGTCACACGAGCCAGATCGCGTCCGGGTGCGAGATCCAGTTCCAGCAAAGCACTGCCTTCGCGTGCGATCTGCTCGCGCAACGGCGCAGACAAGGCATAGATGAGCCCGCCCTCGATGCCTTGTGCCGTCACCATGCATTCGCCGTGCCGTGCATGGCGAATGCCCTTGGCGTCGACGCAACTGGCACTCACCGACTTGAGTGGCTCACCAGCGAAACGCTCCCTGAAGTGCTCGCTCCATGCACATTCGAAACCACAGTTGCTGGGTTGCAGAGGTGCGACCTCGACGCCCTGCGCCTGCAACCAGGGCACCCATGCACCGTCAGACCCCAGACGCCCCCAGCTGCCACCACCCAGCGCCAGCACGACAGCGTCGCAGCGCAGCGACACCTCACCATCCGGAGTCGTGAAGGCGGTTTGGAAAGATCCGTCAGTGCCGCGTTCGCACGCCCCTGTCCATCGATGTCGCACATGGACCTGGACACCGTCGTTACGCAACCGATGCAGCCACGCCCGGAGCAAGGGCGCCGCCTTCATGTCGGCAGGGAAGACGCGACCAGAGCTCCCCACGAAGGTATCGACACCCAGTCCGTGAATCCACTCACGCAGTTGCTCCGCACCGAAAGCCTGCAACATGGGTTGCAACTGCGTCTGGCGATCTCCGTAACGCGTCACGAATGTATCCGTCGCCTCGGAATGCGTGATGTTCATGCCGCCCTTGCCGGCCATCAGAAACTTGCGCCCCACGGAAGGCATGGCGTCGAACACCTCGACAGACACGCCAGCCTGCGACAGCACTTCTGCCGCCATGAGGCCAGCCGGGCCGGCTCCAATGACGGCAACGCTGCAGATCGATCTGGATTCAGGCATGCGAAAGAGGGACAGACTGGGTAAAACGGGCACGACTATAGCCCGGACAACGGCACGCAGGTAGCATGCAGCCACCTCGGGGGAGTAATGAAATGAATATGCAAAGACGCAAGGCTTTGGGTTTGGGCGTGTTGGGCTGGGGCATCCTAGGTGCACCGGGTATGGTGCCGCTGACGGGCTGCTTCACTTCGGAATTTCTCTCGAAGGATCAACGTCCGACCTACGCCGAGAAAATCAGCAGCGTGCTCGTCACACCGGACCGCCGTCAGCTGATGGTACTTGGCGAAAAGTATCACTACATCTTTGACATGCCACCCCTGCTGTCGAACGTGCTGGGCAGCGAGTGGCAATCGTCTGTGCGGGCGATGTTCTACCACTTCAACGTAGACACCGGTGGCCACATTTCGGGCGAGGTGCATTTATCACTGGATGACAAGGCCGCCGATTCCGTCGTGCAGGCCGCGCTGGCTGCAGGACTCAGCGACACAGGTACCCGCAAAGGCGCGCCGCCTCCTGCAACAGCCATCCGGGGTACGGTCACGCTCAAGGGGCAACGCTTCCGCGCCAATGGCGTGCAGGCCGGTGCCCGTCAGGCGCTCAACAAGGAATACTCGATCATCGTCAGCGAACCGGAGAATGCCGCCAGCATCGCCGTGAAAGTCGTGGGCACGCCCATCACTCTCGCTGCAGACGGGCTGTTGATCGTGCTGGTGGCCGGCGTTGCTGTAGTGCTGCTCCCGGTGTTCATTGCGTCGCAACTAGGGAATCGCTAGCCGACCATGTAAACAAGAAAAGGCGCCCAAGGGCGCCTTTTCTTTGCACGAAGTGCAGAGCCGATCAGAGAGCGGCGTCCTTCAGCTTCTTCAGAGCGCGAGCCTTGATACGCACGGTAGCAGGCTTGGCGTCGAACCAACGCTCTTCACCCGTGAACGGATCCTTGCCGAAGCGCTTCTTCTTGGCTGCGATCTGTTGCACGCCGATCTTCAGCAGACCGGGCAGCGTGAATTCGCCAGCGCCCTTCTTGTTCACGGCGCCCAGCACGGTGGCTTCGAGAGCGGCCAGAACAGCCTTGACGGCCTTCGGCTCAACACCGGATTGAGCGGCCAGGTAGGTCGCCAGACCGGCCTTGGTGAAGGTTTCCTTCACGGCCTTCGGTGCGGCGGCGGGTGCCTTGGCGGCAGCCTTCGCTGCGGGCTTGGCAGCAGCCTTCTTGGCTGCGGGGGCTTTCACTGCTTTCTTTGCGGTTGCCATAGGTTTCCTGTCGTAAAGGACTAAGGGATGTCACCCTGCAGGGTGACCGTGCTGCATGTATTTCAGCAGCGCGATTCTAGCGCTCAAATTTCTTTGTGGTGTGCGAAAAACGCGAGAAATTAGGGGTTTTCACAGGGGTTTGAGTGCCACAGCGTTAACGAGTGTCTCTTCACGCTGCCCGGGCGGAGGCGGCGTGACCAGACGAACGGTCTCGAAAAAGCCCAGATCCTCGCGGCTCCACCACAGGTACGGCAGGTTGATGCGCGCGTCAGGCAAGTCGAATCCCGCCGCGCGAATCATCGCCACATATTCCTCCGAAGTCTTCTGCACTTCCATCGGGTGGCGGAAGAAAGTACGGATCATCCAGGAGTGGATGTAGCGCTTGGTCGACTCGGCGAACAGCAGCACACCTCCCGGTTTGAGCACGCGGAAAAACTCGGCCATCGCGGCTTCCTGCTCGACGATGTGATGGAAAGTCTGATGGCACAGCAGCATGTCGAAGCTCGCATCGGGCAGGTCGATCTGGGCGGCGTTGGCCGCGTGCAGGGTGACCTTGCTGGCGCATTTCGCTGCCGCAGCACCGGCTCGCGCGCTCATTGCAGGATCGGCGTCGAGCGCAACGATCTCGTCCGGCGCGAAGCGTGCAGAGAGTTCGGCAAAGGAATGACCGAAGCCACAACCCACGTCGAGGATGCGCGCGAAACGCTGCGACGGATCGGGCAACAAAGGTTGCAACAGGTCCAGGGCGCGGCGGATGACGTGGACTTTCCAGATGCCTGTATTGAGGAACCAGTTACCGAAACGCGATTCCTCGACAAAGGGATGAATGGCTGTACTCATGTGCATGGAGGATATCCAGAGGTTGGCAAGGATACGCCAGCATGGCGCGGGCATGGTGTCATGCAGCAAATGTGGTGCGACGAGCTGCGGTAGAGTGCCGCTTGCCCATCCGGCCGGATCGAGCGATCCGTGCCTTCATTGCGTTTCAGCAACATCCTGCGGAGCCCTCATGAACCCCAGCTCTATGCTGCACCTGTCACTGATCAGCCTGGCCTTTGCGAGTTCCGTCGCCATCGCGGCGCCACCTGTTGCGGCACCTGCTGACCTCGAAGTGCCCTCGCTATCAGCCGATGACACCAGCCTCGTGCTGGTGTGGCGCAAGCCCGAGACCTACGGTGACATCCGTGACTACCAGGTGTTCATGAACGGCAAGCTGCTTGGCAGCGCGCGCGACAACGCGCAGCGCCATTCACCGGCACAACCGTGGATCGACAAGTTTTACGAGAGCGACAAGCAGAACGTGCACGTGCGGGTGCAGCCCTTGAGTTTCACGGTCACCGGCCTCAAGCCGAAGACACGCTATCGCTTCAGCGTGCGTGCCGTGCTCGCCAACGGCAAGTTCTCGCCCGCATCGAAGGCGATCACTGCACGGACAGAGGCCAGCGCGCCGGTTTGCGACATCTTGCAGAAAGGCGCTGTCGGCGACGGGCAGACACTCAACACACGTGCCATCCAGGACACCATCGCCGCGTGTCCCGCAGGCGGCAAGGTACGCATCCCTGCCGGCAGCTTCCGTAGCGGCGCGTTGTTCCTCAAGAGCAACATGACCCTGGAGCTCGCCGAAGGTGCCAACTTGCTCGGCTCCGAGGACGCAGCCGACTACCCCGTCGCACAGGGCTACAAGCTTTACACCTACACCACCACGCAACGCCCGCCCTCGCTCATCAATGCGCTGGACCCGGATAAGCGCGAAGCCGGCACCTTCCACAATATCCGCATCGTCGGCAAAGGCATCATTGACGGCAGCGGCATGCGCCGCGCCACGCCCGACAGCGTGACCAGCGAGATCGGCAGCAGCCTGCCCCAGTACGTCTTCACCACCAACCGCAACTACAAGGAAGGCGGCCTGCTAGCCGCCAGCCAGGTCGACGCAGCGGTGAAAGAAGGCATGCCGCTACAGGTCGCCTACGGTCAGCGCCGCTCCAGCCTGATGACGCTGCGCGGCGTCGCAGGTCTCTACATTGCGGGCGTGACGGTTCGCAACCCGGCCTTCCACGGCATCATGGTGCTGGAGAGCGAAGACGTCACCATCAACGGCGTGACGCATACCAGCTACGACGTGAACAACGCCGATGGCCTGGAGTTCGGCAACAGTGCCGGCATCAAGGTGTTCAACAACTTCATCGACACAGGCGACGACTGCATCAACTTCGCGGCGGGCACTGGCGAAGAGGCCGAGAAACAGCAACCCACGCGCAGCGCCTGGCTGTTCAACAACTACCTGCGCAACGGCCACGGCGCCATCGTGCTGGGCAGCCATACGGGAGCGTGGATCGAGGACGTGCTGGCCGAAGACAACGTGATCAACCTCACCTGGCATGGCCTGCGCGCCAAGACCAACAACCTCAATGGCGGCGGCGCACGACGCATCGTCTACCGCGACAACGCGCACCGCGACCTGTCACGCGAAGCCCTGATCCTCACCACCGACTACTCGGACCCCAACGCACTGATCGACTACAAGCCCGCGAAAACCACTGGCCAGTTCCGCGACTTCCTGATCCAGCGCAACACCGTCGAGTTCACCGGCGACTGGAAGCCCACTCCCATCCCGCAAGGGCCGGATCGCAAGCTGACCGTGGTGGACTTCCCCGCCCTGCTGCTGCAAGGCGACATCAAGAACCAGGCCTATCACGACAACATCGTGGTTGATGACCTCGTGCTCATCAACAGCTTCCCGATCAAGCTCGATGGCGTACGCAATGGATTCCTGCGCAACATCACTTACAGGAACTGGAAGGGCAAAGGCAATCCGTGGGTGGTCAGCAACGCACCGGGATTGAAGATGCAGGATGTAAAGCTGCAGCCGGGCGAGAACTCGCGCTGAGCCATGCCGCGCGAGCTGCGATCTGCCGACGCTGCGGACGCCTTTGCCATCTGTACGCTGTTGCGCCGCTCCATCACGGAATGCTGTGTCGCGGATCATGCCAACGATGCAGAGCGGCTAGCCGCCTGGCTGAGGAACAAGACGCCGGAAAACGTATCGCGCTGGCTGCTCAGCGCGGGCAACGCCTCGTTCGTGACGGTGCAGGATGCCGCGATTACCGGCTTCGCCCTGCTGAATAACGCCGGCGAAGTAGCGCTTTGCTACGTGCTGCCCGAAGCGCGTTTTACCGGCACGGGCAAAGTACTGCTAACAGCCATGGAAGATTGCGCACGTCAGCGTGGTTTGACGGCGCTGCGCCTTCACAGCACTCGCAGTGCGCTGGACTTCTACTTGCGCAACGGGTTCCAGGTCACGGACGAGGCAGTCGTCGTGTTCGGCATTACTGCTACACCCTTACGCAAAACCCTGACCTGACTACTCACTGCGCCGTCGTCAGCTCGATGAGATAACTCAGCGGGTAGATGCCACGCTCATGCCCGTCAGAGAAAGCCAGGTTGAGCGCGTTGGTGCCAATCGGCTTGAGCGTCTGCAACGCAACGCCATCTGTAGGAATGTGACCGCCCTGCAGCTTGAGTGCCATGCACTCGGCGCAACGGCAGGCTGCGCGCAGCCGCGTGTAGGGAAGCGGGCGACGCGAGCCGTCGTCCAGTTCGAGAAACATCGTCGCGATACGGTCATCCGTCTGCAAGCTCAGTATCTGCATTTTTCCTCCCGCGCACGGTCAACTCAGGCGTTCACTATTCCGGCCACCCCGCCCGGTCCCACATCGGTTGCAAAGCCAGCCAGCGCACCGTCATGCAGCTCGCTGCCCATCGCGGCGAGGCTCTCCTCCCGGATCAACTGGCGCAGCTGCTGCACATAGGTAATGAATTCGGGGCTGGAGGTCATGGCGGCGGTACGCGGGCGCGGCAGGTCAATCCTGATCTCGGCCTTGATGCGCCCGGGCCTTGCGGTCATGACGTAGATGCGGTCAGACAGGAACACGGCTTCGTCGATGTCGTGCGTGATGAACAGCACCGAGAGGCGGAACTTCTGCCACATGTTGGTGAGGATCTCCTGCATCACCACTCGGGTCTGCGCATCGAGCGCACCGAAGGGCTCGTCCATCAGCAGCACCTGCGGCGAGGTGGCCAGTGCGCGCACGATGCCGACGCGCTGCTTCATGCCGCCCGAGAGTTGATCGGGGTAGTGGTTCTCGAACGCCAGCAGGCCGGCGAGGCCCAGCAGGGTGCGTGCCGAGGCTTCGCGCGTCGAGCGGCCGACGCCCTTCATCTTCATGCCGAACTCGACGTTCTGGCGCACCGTCAGCCAGGGGAACAGCGAATACTGCTGGAACACCACGCCGCGCTGCACGCTGGGTCCGTTGATGGCCTCGCCATCGACGGTCACGCTGCCACTGCTCGCCTTGAGGAAGCCCGCGACCACGTTGAGCAGGGTGGATTTGCCGCAGCCCGAGGGGCCGATGAGGGTGACGAACTCACCGGGTTTGACGTCGATGGATGCGCGGTCGATGGCCACCACCTCTTCAGTGCGCGTCGTGAAGCGCACGCTGAGATCCTCGACGCGTATCCAGCCGGTCTGCGTGGCTTCTGCCGTTGCTGCGTTCATGTCAGTCACTCTCCATTTGCGCGCGGTGCGCCCAGGGCATGACCCAGGAGCCGATGAGCCGGATCAGGCCCGAGCAGAGCAGCCCCAGCACGCCAATGACGATCATGCCCAGCACGATTTCGGAATAGCGCACCAGCGAATAGGCCTCCCAGGTGAAGTAGCCGATGCCGAACTGGCCCGAGATCATCTCCGCCGCGATCAGCGAAACCCATGCAACACCCATGCCAATCGTCAGCCCGGTGAACACATGCGGTAGCGAACCAGGCAGCACCACATGCCAGAAGAGTGCGAGCTGGTTGGCGCCCAGGCAGCGCGCGGCACGCACCAGCACCTTGTCGAGCGCCTGTACGCCATGAATGGTGTTGAGCAGGATGGGGAAGAAGGAGCCGAGGAAGGTGATGAAGATGATGCTCACCTCATTGCTGGGCCACAGCATGATGGACATGGGCACCCAGGCAATCGCCGGAATGGGGCGCAACACTTCGAGCGCGGGGAAGATCAGCTCGCGCGCAATGCGGTTGCGGCCCATCAGCAGACCCAGCGGAATCGCGATCAGCGCAGCAATACTGAAACCCGTGAGAATGCGCTGCAGGCTCAGCAGGATGTGGCGCTGGAAGCGTGTGTTACGGATCAGCGCGATGGCGTCTTCGAGCACCGCCTGTGGTGCGGGGATGTTGTTGAAGCGGATGTAGAAATCGACGCGGTACTTGACGGCGAAGTGCCACAGGGTGAGCAGCATGCACAGCGATAGCGCACCGAACAGCCAGGTGAGCAGCGTGCGTGGTGCGATGAGGGGCGGCTTGCGCGGCATCATGGCAACAGGTGCCGCAGGCGCTGTGTGCAGCGCTGGCGTCGCGCTGGCGGGCGCTTCCTCGACCTCGCTGCCAGCCAATCCCTCGATTCTGTGTGCCATCAACATTGCTTGCTCCCGGATTTACATTTGGAATGCGGGCATTCCACTTGACGCTCCCCTCTCCCGCCTTGCGGGAGAGGGGCTGGGGGAGAGGGCAGATCGCGCGACACCCTCTCCCGGCCTTCGGCCACCCTCTCCCGCAAGCGGGAGAGGGCACACCATTCACTTCACCGCCGCCAACACCTGCTCGTACTCCAGCACCTTGCCGCCCACCTTGGCCGCGTAAGCCTCGGCATCCTTCTTGAGCAGGAAGGGTTCGATCACGAGGTTCTTCGCATCCTTGTCGCTGAAGGCGAAGAAGGCGTGGTCGGCGAACAGCTTGATGTTGAGGTTCTGGTCGAACAGGAAGGCCACGCCGATCGACTTGCCGGCAGCCTGCGCTGCCTTGATCGCCCCCAGGGTGCAGGCGGCAGAGCTGTAGGCCGTCAGTTCGCCGCTCTTGAGCCAGATCTCGCCCGCTTCAATGCTCTTGGCAATCGGCTTCTTGCAGAAGGGGTCCGTACCCTTGACCTCGGTACCGGCGAAGCTGGCTTTCTGCTTGTCGTAGTCGAGGTTCTTTTCCTTGAAGGCCTGACGCACGTAGGTTTCATCCACCCAGGCGTCGGCATCAAATGTCTTCACGCGGCCCATGCGTTGCAGCACGCCCGTGTTGTACTTGATGGTCTCGATCCACTTGGGTTTGATCGTCGGGTCCAGCGTGTGGATACCGGCCGGGCCGAGGAACATGTAGACCACTTCCTTGTCGATCTTGGTCCATTCGGCAATTTTCTCGGCGGCTTCCTTGGGGTTCTTGTTCACCCACTCGTTGGCCTCGATGACCGACTTCAGATAGGCGACGACAAACTCCGGGTACTGTTTGGCGAAGTCTTCACGCACCACCACACCGTGGAAAGTCGGCAGCTTGGTTTCAACACCGTCGAAGATCTTGCGCGCGAAGCCCTTGAAGGGCAGCAGCTCGGCAAAGGGCACGAAGTCACCATGCGCATCGATCTTCTTCTCCTGCAGGTTGGTGGTGCCGACCTCGGGAGATTGCGAGGAGAGATCCCAGAAGTCTTCCTTCCAGCCACGGTCTTCCATGGCCTTGAGCATCATGCCGTGTGCGGCTGATCCGAAGGGCACGGAGACCTTCTTGCCCTTGAGATCGGAGAGCTGGTAGTAGGGCGAATCCTTGTGCACCACCACGCCATTGCCTGCACCGAACTGGTTGTAGGCGAGGATGGCGATGAGCCGGCTCTTCGTTTCGTTGCCGGCCTGAAAGGTGGCGCCATTCACCAGCAGCGGGTAGTCCCCCATCATGCCGATGTGCAGCTTGTTGGCGACCATGCCGTTGGTGACGGGCGGACCCGAGGTGAAGTTCTGCCAGTCGATCTTGAACTTGATGTTCGCGTACTTGCCGGTCTTCGGCAGGTTCTTCTCAAGCAGCCCAAGCTTTTCCAGCACGATGCCGCCGGTGACGGTATTGGTGGTCGTGCTCTGCGTGCCGATGCCCACCACCACTTCCTGCTGTGCCCAGACACTCGCTGACAGGCCTGCCATCAGCACCAGCGCGAGTCCGCTTCCCGCGCGCTTGATCCACTTGCTCACCATGACCGCTCTCCCTTCGCCAACACGCTACCGACCTTGATAGCCACACATCCGCACCGCCATTGGTGCGGATTTGAATTCCTGCGCCCCATCGACGCCACACCGCAGGGGTCGATGCCATTCCTCCGTGCGCCCTGACTGACCCCTCACCCAACCCTCCACTAACCCTCACCCAACCCTCTCCCGCAGGGAGAGGGCTTTTCGCTCCCTTCTCCCTCCGGGAGAAGGGTTGGGGATGAGGGCCATGCTTCGCACGCCCCTGTGCTCCCGAACCCAGCCTGCCCCCTCACGCACCCTGCGCGGCGGCAATGCTCGCCACCGCCAGACGCGACAGCTTGCGCACGTCTGGATCCGGGTCATTCGATGCGGCTTCCAGCGCGGGCAGCGCACGCGCGTCACCCAGGCTGCCCAAGGCAATCGCCGCTTCCTTGCGCAGATTGCTCATCTCGTGGCCCAGGGCCTGCAGCAACACGGCCAGAGCTTCCACCGCCTTCATCTTGCCCAGCGCGCGCGCACTGGCAACGCGCACCTGCCAGTACTCGTCCTGCATCGCCGCGATGAGCTTTGCCACAGCGCTGAGTGCCTTGAGCTTGCCCAGGGTGTGCGCCGCTTCTTCGCGCACCAGCCAGACGCTGTCGGTGAGCGCGGCTTCCAGCGCGCTGCTGACGTCGCTGCTGCCAGCAAAGCCCATGGCTCCCACAGCGGCCTTGCGGACTTCGGGCTCGCTGTCGCCGGTGGCCAGCTGCATGAGGCGGCTCAGCGCTTCGGGGTTCTTGAGGTAGGCCAGCACGCCGACCGCTTCGCGTCGCACGCCGGCATCGGCTGAACTGCTGGCCGCCAGCGCGGGGGCGAAGGCTTCGGGCACGCGCAGCGCACGCAGGGCGCGCAGCGCAGAGGCCTGCACGCCGGGTTCGGCGTCGCCCGCCATGCCCAGCAGCAGGCTGCCCCAACGCGATTCCTTGAGTTCGGCCAGGGTGTCGGCTACAGCCTGGCGCACGGCGGCGTCGGGGTCCTTGAGCATGGGCACGAGGGCGCTGACCACGGTTTCTTCCTCGACGCCTTCGAGTGCATGCGCGGCCTCGGCGCGCACGCTGGCGGCTTCATCGGCGAGTGCAGCAGTCAGCAACTCGATGTAGTCGTCTTCGTCGCTGTAGGGCAGATCGAGTACGGCGATGCGGCGCACTTCAGCATCAGGATCGGCGAGGCGGGCGCGCAGGCTGTTGGGTTCTGTGAAAGGGTTACTCATGGGTGTTCTTTCTTTTTCGTCATTTCAAAGCACGCCGGTTCATCACTGCGTCCGCGTTGCCGCACCCTCCCCCTGAGGGGGAGGGTGGCCGGAGGCCGGGAGAGGGGGAAATGCTGCACTCATGGACAAGCCACCATTCCCCCTCTCCCGCCTCTGACGAGGCACCCTCTCCCTCAAGGGAGAGGGAACGGCAACGCATCGTTGACCAGACGACCACATCACATTCATCTCAGCAGGTAAGGGATGCTGACCTTCACCGCATCGGTGGGGCAGTCGGTCTCGCAGGGCATGCAGTACCAGCACTCGTCGAACTTCATGAAGGCCTTGCCTTTGGAAAGGTCGATGGCGAGCACGTCGAGCGGGCAGACGTCGACGCAGACGGTGCAGCCCTTGTGGGCAATGCACTTCTCTTCGTCGATGACGACGGGGACGCTGGTGAGGGTGGCGGCCAGGGGCATGACACTTTTCCTTTCTTGGCAACTCGTTCTTACCGTCATCCCCGCGAAGGCGGGGATCCAGCGACTTGCAAATCTCTGAGAAGTCACTGGATTCCCGCCTTCGCGGGAATGACGAAGCATTTGCTACGCTGCGATCGGCTGGCGCGGAATGCGCAGCTTGTCGTAGGCACTCTTCTCGCTCTCTTCGAGCGGCACGACGTAGGGCTCGATGGCGCGTTTGAGGTGCTCCATCTCGCCATTCGCGCCCTTCTTCAGATGGCAATGCACGAACCACTCGGCATCGTTCTTCTGCGGGTAGTCGACGCGGAAGTGATAGAGGCCCCAGCGGCTCTCCTTGCGGTAGAGCGAAGCCTTCGCTGCCATCTCGGCACAGTCGGCGATGTGATAGACCTCCATCGCGCGCAGCAGCTCGTGCGGATTGCTGGCCGACATCTGTTCGAGGTCATTGCGGATCTGCGCGATGCGATCGAGGCCCAGCTCCATCTTGCGAGTCACCTTGGGCGGCTGCAGGTAGTCATTGACCACGCGGCGCAGCTTGTACTCGACCTGATTCGGTGGCAGGCCATCGCTGCGCAACAGCGGCGCCTCGATGCGTGCGCGCTCGGCAGCTATCTGCGCGGGATCGACGACCTGCTCACCGAGTTCGCCGACATAGTCCGCCGCGTTTTCGCCGCAGAACCAGCCGTAGGTGAATGCACCCAGCATGTAGTTGTGCGGCACGGCGGCCATGTCACCGGCGGCGTAGAGGCCCTTGACGGTGGTCTCGCCCTTCTCGTTCACCCATACGCCGGAGGCACTGTGGCCCGAGCAGAAGCCGATCTCGGAAATGTGCATCTCGACCATCTTCTCGCGGTAGTCCGTGCCACGCCCTTCATGGAAGCGGCCACGACTCGGGCGCTCGTTGCTGTGCAGGATGGTCTCGATGGTCTGGATGGTTTCCTCGGCGAGGTGGTTCATCTTGAGGAAGACGGGACCATTGCCGCTGGAGAGCTCGTTGTAGAACTCCATCATCATCTGGCCCGACCAGTAGTCGCACTCCATGAAGCGCTCGCCCTTGTTGTTGGCGGTGTAGCCGCCGAAGGGACCCGTGACGTAGGCGCAGGAGGGGCCGTTGTAGTCCTTGATCAGTGGATTGATCTGGAAGCATTCGAGGTTCGCCAGCTCGGCACCGGCGTGGTAGGCCATGGCGTAACCGTCTCCCGCGTTGGTCGGGTTCTCGTAGGTACCGAAGAGGTAACCCGAGGTCGGCAGACCGAGTCGACCCGCAGCGCCGCAGCACAGGATCACGGCCTTGGAACGGATCAGCACGAAGTCGCCCGTGCGGCAGTCGAAGCCCATCACACCTGCTGCTGCGCCGTTCTCGTCAAGCAGCACGCGCGTGGCGATGACGCGGTTGGTGACTTCCACGCGCTTCTGTTTGAGCTGGCGGTAGAGCACCTTCTTCATGTGGTGACCTTCCGGCATCGGCAGCACGTAGGTGCCGATGTGGTGCACCTTGCGCACGGCATAGTCGCCGGTCTCGTCCTTCTCGAACTTCACGCCCCACTTGTCCAGCTCCTGGATCACGCGATAGCTGTTCTTCGCGTAGGCATACACCGTCTCCTGGTTCACCACGCCGTCGTTGGCGATGGTGATTTCCTTGGTGTATTGCTCGGGCGTCGCGTGGCCGGGGATGACGGCGTTGTTGAGCCCGTCCATGCCCATCGAGATCGCCCCGCTGCGCTTGACGTTGGCCTTCTCCAGCACCATCACACGCAGCGAAGGGTTGCGCTCCTTGGCCTTCACGGCGGCCATCGGCCCCGCCGTGCCGCCACCCACTACCAGTACGTCGACCTCGTATTCCACGGTGTTCATTCGGCTTCTCCTGCGCGCTTGATGGAGGGAGCCTGCCCGGCATGCCTTTCAATATGCATGCGGTACTGGAAGGCATCGCCCCGGTAGTAAAGGTGTTCGTAATCGAGTGGCTTGCCGGCCGCGCTGTAGGTGAGACGTTCCATGCGCAGGATGGGCGAACCCTCTTCGACCAGCAGCAGGCCGGCAAGCGTCTCGTCGGCGAGCATGGCTTCGATCTGCAGCTCCGCACGCCCCAGCGGAATGCCGCATTCGTTCTCGATGAGGGAAAAGATGTCGCGGTGTGCGAGGTCCGCGCGGCGGAGCCGGTCGCCGAGCTCGCGCTCGAACCAGCTGACGTCGAGCGAGATCGGCTCGCGGTTGAGAAAGCGTACGCGGCGGATTTCGGTGACGCTGGTGTTGAGAGGAACCTGAAGATGGTCGGCCACATCGCGTGCGGCCTTCACCGTGCGCTGGGCAACGACACGGTTGAAGGTCTCGAAGCCGCGCTTGCTCATGGCCTCGGCAAAGCCTTCGAGCTGCCCCAGTTCCTGGAAGGTCTTGGGCTTGGACACATAAGTGCCCTTGCCGTGGATCTTGAACAGCAGGCCTTCACGCTGCAGATCACCCAGCGCCTGGCGCACGGTGATGCGGCTCACGCCGAACAGGGCGATCAGTTCGCTCTCGGAGGGCAGGCGCTCGTGCGGCGTGTATCGCCCGTCGAGAATGCGTGCGCGCAGCTCCTCCTTGATCTGCGCGTACATGGGCTGGGGCGACAAGCGAGAAATCTTACGGCCCCCGGCGTGTTCCTCCGGAGCCACGCCGCCCCCCAAGGGGGCCGGTTCAATCTTGGGGCGGCCCGGCGATTGAACCGCCGCGCCTGCGCCCAGCCTGGTAGCTGTACGTCTGGCTTGTTTCATCTCTGTCGGTTCCGCTCGCGGTACGCAATTTGCGTCCGCGATAACTTGTTATGACAAGTCAGGACGAGCAAACGCCATGCCACACACCGGCAGCTTCCCCGAAACTCCCCTCAAGCCGCACCAGCGTTGGATTTGCGGCAGTCCGACGGATATCGGCCCCGGCATGCCGCGTGCTGCATTTGCAGCAGCACTGTTGATTTTCGTGCAGCATGATCACCAATTCCGTGCAGTGCGGAAGATCGCAGGAAGGGTTTGCGCATGCTGACGGCCATTGTGGGTGCCGTACTGATTGGTCTCATCATGGGTAGCTGCGGCGCGGGCGGCGGCATCCTCACCGTGCCCCTGCTGATTGCGACGCTGGGCCTGCGCATGCAGGAGGCTGCGCCAATCGCGCTGGTCGCCATCTGCAGCAGCACTGCGATCGGTGCCATCGACGGCTTGCGTGCCGGTCTCGCGCGCTACCGCGCCGCAGGCGTCATCGCGGCTTGCAGCCTGCCTTTCACTTCGTTGGGTCTGCACCTCGCCGCAATCCTGTCCCAGCACTGGCTGGTGCTGGGCTTCGCGGGCATCTGCCTGATCTCGGCGCTGCGCATGCTGTTCGCGCCAATGCGCGATGAAGGTACGCCTACCTTCCGCAACGTGGGCATCATCAACGCCGCCACCGGGAGGTTTCTCTGGTCGCCTGCGACGGCGGCGGTGATGTCCAGCGTGGGTGCCGCCAGTGGCATGATGACCGGCCTGTTCGGTGTCGGCGGTGGCTTCGTCATCGTGCCCATGCTGCGACGGTTCACGCATCTCTCGCAACGCGGGTCGGTCGCCACTTCCTTGCTGGTCATGGCACTCGTCAGCTCGGGTGGCGTGTGCCTCGCGCTGCTGCATGGCGTATCGCCGCCACCCGCTCTGACACTCAGCTTCGCCATGGCCACGGTGGCCGGCCTCGTCACTGGCCGCCTGCTCAACCGCCGCCTGCCGTCGGCAAGCCTGCAGCGCCTGTTCGCCATCGCGCTGGTACTGGTCGGCGTCGCCATGCTGCTCAAGGCCATCTACCAGTGGCACTGATTGACCTGCCCGGACATCTGGTGGCGCAATGCGGGTCATGAGCTCTGCTGCCGATACCCTGCTGGAACGCATCCGCCAGAACGACGCCGATCGCGACCCCGAGCGGCTGGCGCTCAAGTACGCCGCCTGGCGTGCCGATCCCTTCGCCTTCCTGCGCGGCACAGCCTGGTTGTTCAACAGCCGCCTGCCTGCCATTGCCGCGCTGCGCGACGCACCGCTGGCCTGGGCCTGTGGTGACCTGCATCTTGAGAACTTCGGCAGTTACCGTGGCGACAACGGCCTGGTCTACTTCGACATCAACGATTTCGACGAAGCTCGCCTCGCACCCGCGACGCTGGATCTGCTGCGTCTGCTGAGCAGCGTCCATGTCGCCGCCCCCGGGCTGGCCATCGCGCCAGACGACGTCGAGGCACTGTGCGCAGAAGCACTGGAGGTGTGGGTCGGCACACTCGCCAGCGGCAAGCCTCGCTGGGTGGAACGCGACACGGCGCGCGGCATCGTCGGCGACCTGCTGTCCAGCCTGCGCAAACGCAGCCAGCGCGCGTTCCTCGACAGCCGCACGCGGCGCCACGGCAAACAGCGGCGCATCCGCCTCGACAACGGCAAGGCGCTGCCGCTGCACGAGGACGAACACGATGCCCTGCTGCAGCGGATGCAAGACTTCGCGCTGCTTCAGGACGATCCGCATTTCTTCAAGCCGCTGGACGCAGCGCGCCGTATCAGTGGCAACGCCAGTCTCGGTCTGCCGCGCTACATCGTGCTCGTGCGGGGGCAGGGTTCGCCGGATGGCAACGCACTGCTCGACCTCAAGTTCGCTACGCCCGGCACGGACCACAGCATGGTGCGGCACGACCCGGCACAGCGACTCATCGCCATCCAGACACGCATGCAGGCGATTCCCAATGCCTTCCTGCAGCCGCTCGAATGGCGCCTCCAGCATTTCGTACTGCGCGACCTGCAACCCGCGCAGGACCGCGTCGACCTCGCCCTTTGCCGGCGCAAACCAAAGCGACTCGCCAGCCTGCTGCAGACACAGGCCGAGGTGCTGGCCTGGGCGCAACTACGCAGCGCCGGGCAGCACGGCAGCGACAGTATCGAAGCCCTGCAGAACTTCGCTGCGCGAAAGAGCTGGCGGACTCCTCTGCTGCGCAGCGCGCAACAGGTTGCAACACAAATCCGCCGTGATTGGCAAAGCTTCTGCGCAGCATCCTGATGCACAATGCCGCGCATGCCATATGAATCCATGAGGAACGCCAAGTGAGCAACCCCTTCACCCCGCCCAATGCACCGGTTGAAGATCCGAAGGAATCGCCGCAGGGGCCGCGCAAGGGCGCGCGCGTCAAGGCCTTGTTATGGGGACTGGCGGTGGACATCGGCGGCACCCTGGTGCTGTCCGTCGCGCTGGGCATTGCCTACAGCATCAGCCTGGCCGCGTCGGGGATGTCGGCAGAGCAGATTGCCGCCAACGCCAGTGACCTGCCCATGGACTCATGGATCATGATCGTCGGCTACGTCGGCGGCTGCATGTTCTCGGCCCTGGGTGGCTACGTCTGTGCGCGCAAAGCGGGTGAGAACGAGTTTGCGCTCGGCGCCGTCATGGCCGTAATGAGCGTCGTGCTGGGCGTGCTGCTGGGAAGCCGGCAATCTTTCGCCATGCACCTGGTGGGCGCCGTGCTGACCTTCTTCGCCGTCATGATCGGCGTGCGCTTCGGCGCCGTGAAAAACCGCCAGCGCTGAACACCCTCACTCCTTTGAGGCTGGCCGCCCCAGGCGGTCACTTGTGCCTGTGCGGGCAGGTCGTGACAATGCGTAAACACTCTTCCCAGGTCAGGATCTGCCATGCCCATGAAACTTCACATCGGGGAGAACCACTGTTCCATTCCCCGCGTTCTCAGCAAGGTCTACAAGTACGCACGCTTCGACGCGGTCTATAGCCTGCGCCTCGATGGCAGCGACATCATCACCATCACCCCCGAGAAGCAGCTCACCGACGCCTGGAAACACATTGCCGACAACTGCGCGAAAAGCGACAAATGCAATGGCTACTTCAAGACGCTGCACAAAGCCCGCAGCCTTGCGGACATCATGGAAAAAGACGAGCTGGTGTTCCATCTGCTGACCCCGATCGGCAAGCACACCGAAAACGATCTGCCGATGGGCAACGGCGCCGGCAAGGACATCGGTATCAGCCTGTTCGCCCTGATCGATGGCCGCGGCGACGTCAAGAGGATGGCGGCGACAGTACTGCACGAAATCGCCCACTACGCTGGCGCCTCGACCGACCCGGACGGCGCCCAGGCC
The DNA here is from genome assembly GCF_039544165.1 of Viridibacterium curvum. Classification (NCBI taxonomy): domain Bacteria; kingdom Pseudomonadati; phylum Pseudomonadota; class Betaproteobacteria; order Rhodocyclales; family Rhodocyclaceae; genus Viridibacterium; species Viridibacterium curvum. The sequence goes on along the minus strand of NZ_BAABLD010000008.1, from coordinate 935,904 downwards.
CTGCAAGCCGAAAACTCCCTCGTGCCCTGCGGGCTGAAGCCCTACTTCAACAAGGATGCGAAGGGCTGAGTTGCCGGCTTTTTGATAGGCACTGGCAATCGCCGTGACGCATTCAATCAATTGGATCTATTGATGTCGCTCGCCCAGAATGCCATCAAGCCCGTTTGCACGGGCATTGATCGCAACGGGGAAACATATGAGCGCACTCATTCTTGCCGTATCTGGCGCACCTTCACGCGAAGCGGGCGGGCTTCCCTTGCGCCGTCTCGTCGGACCCGGTCTGCTCGTCGCAGTCGGCTACGTCGATCCCGGCAACTGGGCAACCGATATCGCCGGCGGTTCGGCCTTCGGTTACCAGCTACTCGGTGTCGTAATTCTCGCCAGCCTCATCGCCATGGTGTTCCAGACCCTTGTTGCACGCGTAGTGCTGGCCACGGGTGAAGATCTCGCCACCCTCAGCGCGCGCCACATGCCGCGCCCGGTAGCCAAGGCAGCCTGGCTTGCCGGCGAGGCAGCCATCCTCGCCACGGCATTTGCGGAACTCGTGGGTGGCGCAATTGCACTGCAGCTGCTCTTCGGCCTCGCGCTTCCTGTCGGCATCGTCGTGACCGGTGTGGCCACCGCAGCCTTTCTCGCGCTCTCCGGCCTGCGCAAAGGCGCGCACGAGCAGGTGGTCAACATCCTCATCGGTGTCGTCGCACTTGCCTTCATCGTCTTGCTCGTACAGATCGGGCCGGACTGGGGCGCTGCCGCGCAGGGTGTGGCCGACACCGGCAAGGCACTCAGCGAACGCGCCGGCCTCGTGCTCGCGCTCGGGATCCTCGGCGCCACGCTCATGCCACACAACCTCTACCTGCATTCCGGCATGCTCGCAGAACGCATGCGCGACATCCGCAATGCCGACAAGGCCATCGCCTACCGCATTGCGCGCAACGACACCGTGGTGTCGCTCGGCCTCGCCATGTTCGTCAACGCCGCCATCATGATCGTCGCAGCCGCTTCGCTCTCGGCCAGCGGTGTTCAGGTCAGCAGCGTCGAAGGCGCGCACGACGCCATGCGCGATGTGCTCGGCGTCGGTGCAGCAATCCTCTTCGCGATTGCCCTCTACGCGGCCGGCCAGAGCTCGGCGATCACCGGCGTGATGGCGGGTCGTGTCATCAGCCGGGGCTTCGCGCAAGGCGGTGCTGCCCGCTCACGCTTCGAACGCTGGCGCGGCGTGGTGACACGCATCGTGGTCGCGCTTGCAGCGCTGGGCATCATGGCAATCAGCGGCAAGACCGATGCCGACAGCCTGCTCGTCGGCAGCCAGGTCGTTCTGGGTATCGCCTTGCCCTTCGCCCTTGTGCCACTGGTCATCATTGCGTCACGTCGCAGCATCATGGGTGACCGCGTCATTAGCATGCGGGCACGCATCGCCATGGGCGGCATCACTGCGGCCATCATCGCCCTGAATGTCGGCAGCATCCTCGCCTGACACATGGGTAGAATCCCGCAGCTCAACAGGACTCCGGGATTCTCGTGGCTGCAAAACTGTTCGTCGCTGGCCTTGTCGCGCTGTCGCTATCCGCCTCAAACACGTTTGCCGCCTCCAGCATGCCGATCACCTGGTCTGAAGCCTTGGCTGGCGATCTCTTGCCCAAAGTGCTGGACCCGGCAGTTAACGTCATCGTCGATCCAGCGAGCATTCCACAATGGGTGGAACGCGCCCGGCCCGATGAGCACAAGCGCAGCAGTGCGCTCAGTTTCGGCAGCAGCGAAAAAGACCGCTGCATTGAGGCGCTCGCCAGCGCCGTAGGCGCAATCGTTCAGATCGCACGTGCACGCGAGTACGACGCGGTCTTCATCCAGGACGCCATGGGCCCGGGCAGCCAGCCCGTGGGTACCTTCCACTGTCGCATGGGCTTTGCGAAGAATGACATCAAGCTGCTGGCCGAGCTCATCGTGACGCCAGATCATGCAAGGAAGCTGGCGGAGCGTGGAGCGCCACCGCTCGCACCCAGAAAAATCCGCTCCAGCGTCATCAGCATCCCGATCAGCGAAGGCCTCGCCACGTCGAGCGTGCAGCGGCTGCTGCGTGCCCACAGCTACAAGTTGCACTGGGGCTTTCAGGATCTACCCGCCTACACACAGCGTTTCGGCCCGGACGCTTTCGAAGGCAGCGCCCGGGTTGATAAGTATGCGGATGCCCGCACCGCCTGCCTCGCTGCATTCCAGGACACGCTGGTGCGCGTCCTCGACGGCCTGGACGATCAGAAATTCGATGCAGCCATCCGCCTGCACAGCTGGCTCGGTGACCAGCGCGCGTCGTCCGACGATCAGTTCGACTGCACGGTGGGGGGACGCTCGGTCGATGTGCGCCTTCGGGGCATGCTGGTGACGCTGAAACCCTGAAGGCGTAGCATCCGCAGGTTGCTTGCCGATCCACAGGAGACGTCGCATGAAATCCTTGTTCTGTCTGCCCCTGCTTGCCCTCAGCCTCGCCGCCACCGCGCAGGACATGCCCAAGCGCAAACCCGGTCTGTGGGAGATGAAAATGGAGAGCGCCCAGATGCCCATCCCCGGCGGCATGACCATGCTCCAGTGCAGCGACCCCGCTACCGACGCCGAGCTGCAGAGCAAGAGCATGCAGCAGGGCCAGCAGCCCAACATGAAGTGCGAGCCCGCGGTGGTCAAGAAGCTGCCCAATGGCTACGACGCCACCGTGGTTTGCAGGAACGAGCGCGGTACGACCACCATGCACTCCATCGCCGTTGGCGATTTCAACTCCAGCTACCAGGTCGACATGACCATGCGCATGGACCCGCCACCCAAGAACGGCACGGGCGAGATGAAGAGCCAGGTGAAGGTGCGCTACCTCGGCGCCTGTACCGGCGGGCTCAAGCCCGGCGACATCAGTGTGAACGGCATGGTCATCAACAGCCTCGGCAAGGGCGGCACACAGCCCCCCGGCGGCAACGGCAAGATGTCGCAGGAAGACATCCAGAAGATGATGGAGCAGATGAAGAAACAGATGGGCAAGTAGTCTGTGCCCCCGGTGACGGCACACTGCGGTAGCCGTCACCACCCCCCAAGGGGGTTGCGGTTTTTCCTTGAGGCGGCTCTGCGGAAAAACCGGGCGCCCTCTGCGAAGGCTGGCGCCCCCGGTGACGGCACACTGCGGTAGCCGTCACCACCCCCCGAGGGGGTTGCGGTTTTTCCTTGAGGCGGCTCTGCGGAAACCTTGTACCCCCGGTGACGGCACACTGCGGTAGCCGTCACCACCCCCCAAGGGGGTTGCGGTTTTTCCTTGAGGCGGCTCTGCGGAAAAACCACCTGCCTCGTCTGAAGCGCAGGCCGCCATAGGTCTGCCCCTCACTTCAGTCGGGCCCAGAAACGGGCGCCTCGCGCTGAGCTTGGCGCCCTTCTGTTTTGCTCAGCGCGGCTTCAGCGGAATGCAGATCGCCGTGCGCAGCGCCTCCTGTGGCGTGTCGCGCGGATCGTTCAGATACTCCTCGAAGGCCGGCGCGTCGCCCGGCTCCTCACCACTGCCCGGCAACCACTCGCGGAACAGCCAGGTGTAGGCCTTGTGCAGCTCGACGTATGGGCCGACGAACTCCAGCACTGCGCAGCGCCCACCGGGCGTGTGCAGGGCACGATAGTCACCCATGCCCTCAAACGTGTCGGGCACGGTAAGGCAGGCCTCCGAACGCAGCTGGGCGAGCGGCATCGCGTCGGGGTCGTCGTAGTAAATGCCAAAGCTGCGCGTTTGCGGCCCCAGCAAGCCCTGGCCACCGGCCCAGGCAGTGAGGCGGTCAAAGCTGTTGCCGATCAGTTGGTAATCCCCCTGGTGCGCCAGCGCGGCGACCTTGAGGGCGGGACGGTTTTCGATAGTGACGGTTTGCATGGCGATCTCCTGTTTGCCGGGAAGTGGAAGAACAGGAAACGCAACGAAGCGACGCGCGCGAAACGCTGCCGGCGGCAAGCTGTAGGCCGCACGAAAAGCCCGGCTGAATGCCGGCACGCTGCCAAACCCTGCCTCACGCGCAATCCGCGCCACCGGGTGTGAACTCTCCTGCAAACCCTGCGCAGCCCGATGCAGGCGCATGCGTCGCACCGTTTCCTGCACCGTCTCACCCATGTGGGCGTGATAGACACGGTGAAAGTGATACGGCGACAGCGCAGCCTCCTCAGCCAGCCGATGCAGATCAATGTCGGCATCCAGATGCGTGTTCAGAAAGCGCACAACGCGCTCGATGCGTTCAGCGTAGCGTTCGCGGGTGGTGGTTTTCACGGGGCACTCCGATGCGTGTTCCTGTCACGACATGCTCGGCGACAGCACTTGATCATCCTTGCGGATTTTCGCAGCCGCAGTCCGCTACAGCATCTCCAGCGGCACCCGCCCCTTGGGCGCCGGGAACAGCGCATCCAGCTCGATCAGCTGCGCCTCGTCCAGCGCCTTCTCTATGGTCTGCAGGTTCTCGCGCAGGCGTGCGCGGTTGCCGGTTTTCGGAATCACCAGCACATCCTCGTTCGCCAGCAGCCAGCCCAACGCCGCCTGCGCGGGCGTCATGTCGTGCTGCTTCGCAAAACCGGCCAGCTTCGCGTTGCCCGCCAGTCGCCCCTGCTCGATGGGCGAGTAAGCCATCAGCGGAATCTCCATCTCGCGCATCCAGGGCAGCAGGTCGCGCTCCACGCCACGCCGTGTCAGGTTGTAGAGCACCTGGTTGGTCGCCAGCGAGGCGCCCTCATCCAGCTCGCACCACTCGGCCAGATCATCGGTGTCGAAGTTGCTCACGCCGAAGTAGCGGATCTTGCCCGCGCCCTGCAGCGAGAGGAAGGCTTCCAGCGTCTCCTCCAGCGGCACATTGCCACGCCAGTGCAGCAGATAGAGGTCAATGCAGTCGGTGCCCAGTCGCTCCAGGCTGCGCTCGCAAGCCTGCACCGCGCCGCGCCGCGAGGCGTTGTGCGGATAGACCTTGCTCACCAGAAAGCAGTTTTCCCGCCGCCCAGCAATCGCCTCGCCCACCAGCGACTCCGCGCGCCCCTCGCCATACATCTCGGCGGTGTCGATCACACGCATGCCACTGTCGATGGCCAGCTGGATCGTTGCAATCTCTTCGGCACGCGCGCCCGGCTCATCACCCATGCACCAGGTACCGAGACCCAATGCAGGCACAGACTCGCCCGAAGGCAATTGAACAGATTTCATGATTCACTCCGAAGCTCGCGAAGACCCAGCATAGCCCAGCGTCGACAACAAACCCATGACACGCGACAGTGATCGGCCAGACGGACCGCGCTCCGTGCAAATCGCCGACAATATCGTCCTCTCCCGCAACGAGCCGCCATGCCCCGCGCCGCCGCCACACCGCCCACGCCAGACGCCCTGCCCGGCCTCGGCCCCAAGAGCCGCGACATGCTCGCCCGCATCGGCATCCACACCGCTGCACAACTGCAGGCTGCCGACCCCTACCTCGTCTACGCCCGCCTGCATGCCAGCGAACCCGGCATCAGCCTCAACCTGCTCTATGGCCTCATCGGCGCCATCGAGAACCGCCCCTGGCAAGACGTCGCCCGCGAGCAGCGCACCGAGATCCTGCTGCGCCTCGATGCCTTGGGCATCGCCCCCGGCAAGCGCCGCTCCCCGAAGAAGGACCGCGCATGACACGCAATGAAACTGACTGGGCTGCCCTGATCCTCGATTCGCACCTGCGCCTGCTCGGCCGGCCGCTCGCCGACCTGGCGCTTGAAGGGCAGGCTCTTCTCGACTGGTTGCGCGACGACGCTCCCTTCTGCGTGCTTGCCCACGACGCCAGCGAAGACCCGTGCTTCGTCTACGCCAATGCCGCCACCCTGCGTTGTTTCGGCTTCGCCCGCGACGAATTCCTCGGCATGCCCTCGCGCCTGTCTGCCGAAGCCCCGCGCCGCGAAGAACGCGAAGCCCTGCTCGCCGATGTGCGACGCCAGGGCTTCTCCACCGGCTACCGCGGCCTGCGCATCGGCAAGCAGGGGCAGCGTTTCTGGATCGAGGATGTGACCGTGTGGAACCTCATCGAGAACGGCGAGCGCGTGGGGCAGGCAGCGACCTACAGGCGCATCACTCCGGCGCAGCTGTAGGAGCGGGCCACACACGCGACCAACTCACCCGCAGTCGGGGGCATGGCCTCCTCCTACAACACCGCCACGCGCCAGGCGCCGTCGCGCTCCTGCCCGCAGTCATGCACATGGATCTCCACCGCCAGGAACTTCGCGATCACCTCGGCATTCGTCTTCAGGTGCGACGACAGCGCCGTTGTCGTGAAGCTACCCGCGCCGGCGAGTGCCATCGGCAGCAGCAACTGGTCGGCCAGGTGCTCGGCCACCGCGCCTGAAGCGTCGCGATACGCCGTCACCTCACGCGCCAGACCCTCTGCAACGCGCACGGCTGGCAGGCCTTTCTCGCCAAGCGCCATGAACACCTCGCTCACTGCCGCATAGTGCAGCGCCACCAGCAGCGCATTGCCCGGCCCCTGGTTGCCCGGCAGGCCACGCACCTGCAGATCGGCCAGGCCCAGCTCCTGCTGCAACACATCCAGCTCGCGTTTGGCCACCTCGCCGGGCACGCCTGCGATGATGGCCGTCGCCTGCGCCGATACGAACTCGCCACGCGCATCCAGCGTCAGAGGCAGCAATGCCGCCACCGGCTGCACACGCGCGCGCACCTCGCCACCACCCGCCGGGTAGAAGCCGTGGCGCAGCAAGTCAAGGTCCATCTGCACTCCCATGCGCCGCAGCAGCGGCAGCCAGGCCGTGATCAGGAAGTCAGCCGGAGGAGCCGCCGGGTTGTGCGTACCGCCGCTCACATGCACGGTGCTCGGCGCATCGGCAAACCACAGTGCCGGCAGCACCGTCTGCAGCACCAGCGTGCAGCTACCCGCCGTGCCGATGGCATAGCGGTAGTCACCGCTGCGAATCGCTCCCGGCGTGAAGCTCAGCGTCAGCGAGCCCGCCTCGGCACCTTCCACCTGCGCGCCACAGATCTCCGCCGCCGCCTTCACCGCCGTCAGATGCTGCCGCAACAGCCCCGGCTTGCTGCGCTTTGCGCGGATACGTTCGATGCGGAACGGCGTGCCGGTAATCATCGACAGCGTCAGCGCCGTGCGCAGAATCTGCCCGCCGCCTTCGCCTTGCGAGCCATCGAGTTCAATCATGTTCATTTGTTCTGCTTCTTCAACTTTGACCGTCATTCCCGCGAAGGCGGGAATCCAGTGACTTTTGAACCTTTCCTAACGACGCTGGATTCCCGCCTTCGCGGGAATGACGAGGGTGGGGCCACACTCCGAGGCATCACGCCGGCAGATGCGGCATCACCTTCTTCTCCAGCAGCGCAACCAATGCCGGCTCCATGAAGCGGTAGTTGTCCGGGATGTTCAGGCACACCACGCGCTTGTCGTGCAGATGCTCGCCAAAGCGCGCCTGCAGCTTGCTGCGTTGCGCCTTCTCCATCACGAAGATCAGCTCGGCCCAGTCCAGCAGCTCCGGTGTCAGCGGGTTCTCGGCGTCGTGGTTCAACCCGGCGGATGAACAGGCGATGCCCGGATACTCCGCGAACACCTGCTCGGCCGTCGGGCTGCGCAGCTTGTTCTGGCTGCAGAGGAACAGCACGTTCATCACGCAGACTCCTGTGCCATCACCACATCCATCAGGAAACGATCCAGCTCGCTCGCATCGCCCTGCGGCCGCTTGTAGTCCGGGTTGCGCTCAGCGCCTTCCAGCTTCGCCTCGATGAAGGCGTGAATCGCCGGCCAGCGCGGGCTGTACTCGGCTTCACCGGCACTCATCTTGATCGCCAACAGACGGTTGATCTCGTCAATCAGCGCGTGATCGTCAAGCACGCCAGCGGCGAGGTCGGCGAAGCGCATCGGCGGCATGCCCTTGCCTGCGTCGATCCAGCGCACGGCGATCAGCGGGCGCAGCACGTAGAGGTACTTCTTCAGCCGCACCGACTCGCCCTGCAGATAGCCACGGAAGTTTTTCTTCGCCATCGCGAGGTAGTGATAGCGCCCGCGCAGCGACGAGAAGAACTTCGGCGCCAGCGCACGCATGCGCGCCGCCTGCGCCGCGTCTTCGCGATAGACCACCGGCGAATCCAGCCACTCCAGCAAGGTCGGGTTGGACTTGCGCAACAGCTGCAAGGCCTTGCGCAAATCCCAGCCGCTAACGTCCAGCTCATCACTGATCGGCAGCTCGATCACATCGCGCTGCGGCTCCACCGTCAGGTACCAGGGCAGGCGATGCACGTAGACGAAGCGCACGTCATAGTCGCTGTCCGGCGAGGCAAAGCCCCAGCCACGGCTGCCGGATTCACAGGCGAACAGCACCTTCACGTGGTGCTCGGCTTCGATCTGGTCGAGGGCTTGCAGCACGCGTGTGCGGATGTTGTCGGCGATGGGGTGGGCGCTCAGCAGCGCGGGTTTCGTGTTCATTTCAATAGCTCATTGTTCTGGCGCTTGCGAACCGCCGCTGTAGCCCGGATGCAGGCCAAAGGCCGGAATCCGGGGTTGTTGTCATTGAACGTCCACCGGTCCCGGATTCCGCTGCGCTTCATCCGGGCTACTCACTGCCCAAATTGGTTGAACCGGCGAATTCGGCAACATCCTGCACTCTTGCAGAACCTCCAGAGCCTGTCGCACGAGACTTGCTGAGATCGCGTAGTAGGCCGAGATTGTATGAGGTAGAACAAGCTCCTTACCGCCCCTCATGCCATCGAAAACAAGTCGGTCGTTTCCTCCCAAGATGTAGCTCTTCAAAAGAGCGCGATATGTTCTATGAGTAAACTTCGAAAGGGCATAGTAATAATCCGATCGATCCTTCTTCCACGACTCGCCATATCCGCCCGCAAGTATGGCTCGGCACTTACCGTGACTCAGCGTGTCATTGGCGTACCACGAGCGCAGAACCTCTGCTGCTTGGTCTGTCTTCTGATTCAAGACTTTTAGTAAGTCGATAGTTTCAATGGCATCGCGAAACATGCGGCTTGCTGCTCGATGACGCTTCTCATCAACAAGTTGGACCAACTCGAGGAGGCCATCTACAAGGTCAAGGCTGAGCATCCAAGCGGCCTTCTCGAAGGTTGTCTCATCACGCCCAAAGCTCATGTTTTGTTTGCCTAACTCCGCTAATAGCGCGCGCAGGAAACCACGGCACTCCTCGGAGAACTGTCTCTGTGTGTCGTACTCATAGGGCTTCTGAAAGGCCTCTTCGGGAGACCAGTCCCACAAAACGCTAACCATTCCAATCTCCTTTTCGCCGCGTAGCCAGTTCGATTCCGCTGAACTAGTTCTATTACCCCTTCACACAAACCACCTGCCGCAGCGTATGCACCACCTCCACCAGCTCACGCTGCGCTTCCATCACCGCATCAATGTCCTTGTACGCCATCGGGATCTCATCAATCACTTCGGCGTCCTTGCGGCACTCGACGTGCGCCGTCGCAGCGACCTGGTCGGCGACGGTGTAACGGCGCTTGGCTTCGTTGCGGCTCATCTTGCGCCCGGCGCCGTGGCTGCATGAGCAGAAGGCTTCTTCGTTACCGAGGCCGCGCACGATGAAGCTCTTCGCGCCCATCGAACCGGGGATGATGCCGAGCTGACCTTTCTGTGCCGACACGGCGCCCTTGCGGGTGACGAGGACTTCGGCGCCGAAGTGGGTCTCTTTCTGCACGTAGTTGTGGTGGCAGTTCACGGCTTCCACATCGGCGTCGAAGGGCTTGGCGATCACCGTACGCGCGGCGGCGATGACGTTCTGCATCATCACGGCGCGGTTGCGGCGTGCGAAGTCCTGCGCCCAGCCGACGGCTTCGACGTAGTCGTCGAAGTGCTGGCTGCCTTCTTCGAAGTAGGCCAGGTCCTTGTCGGGCAGGTTGGCGATGTGCTGTTGCATGTCTTTCTGCGCGAGCTCGATGAAGTGGGTGCCGATGGCGTTCCCCACACCACGCGAGCCGGAGTGCAGCATGAACCACACGCGGTCGGCCTCGTCCAGACAGACTTCGATGAAGTGGTTACCGGTTCCGAGCGTTCCGAGGTGCTTGTGGTTGTTGGTGTTCTTCAGGCGCGGGTGCTTGTCGGCAATGCGTTTGAAGCCCGTGACCAGTTCACCCCACATGGCGTCGACGGTGGCGGGCGGCGTGTCCCATGAACCCTTATCGCGATGCGATCCGCGTGAAACGGTACGGCCATGCGGTACGGCGCGTTCGATGGCGCTGCGCAGGCCGACAAGGTTGTCGGGCAGGTCGCTGGCGACGAGCGTGGTGCGCGCGGCCATCATGCCGCAGCCGATATCCACACCCACGGCGGCCGGGATGATGGCACCCAGGGTGGGAATCACGCTGCCGATGGTCGAACCCTTACCGAGGTGCACGTCGGGCATCACAGCCATGTGCTTGTAGATGAAGGGCATCTTCGCGGTGTTCATGAGCTGCTGACGCGCTTCGTCTTCGACAGGCACGCCTTGCGTCCACATCTTGATGGGCTTGCCGTTTTCGACTTCGAGAAGCTGGTATTCCATGTTCATTCCTTTCGTTGGGGCTTTCCGGGCCCCGCCTCGCTGCCCGAATGGTAGCGAGGCTGATTCATTGTTGTTGCATAGCCTGACGGGATCGGGCACTGATTTCGCGCTTTGCCGCACGGCAGGCTGCACAGCGGATGGCTATGGAATACACGGAGCCTTGCGCCACTTCGTACCACCACTTTTGTCGTTCAGCCTTCCAGACACACGACGCGCCGCAGTCCCAGCAACGGAAGTACTGATCTTCGTAGTAGCCACGCTGCACGAAAGCCGGCTGGCCGTAGCTGTTGTAGTGCGCCAGCTGGCTGGGGTTGCAGGCGATCACATTGGCAGGCAGGCGCCAGGGCTGGCCGATTGCACCAGCCTTTGAGCGCGCTGCGCGACGCAGCCGTGCTGACTTGATCTCTGCCTTGCGTTGCTTTCCGCTTTTCACGATGAGCCCTCCTGGCCCAGGCCCCGCTACCCGATTGGTAGCGGGGCTCAAACCTGTTGCTGTAACGCCCTCTCCCGGCGCTGCGCGCCACCCGCGCTCGGCGCCCCCACCGTCGGCATTGCACTGCCGACCGGCTGCGCTGGCGGAAAGCATGCTTTCCGAAACCCCAGCTCGCCCCGCCAACGCGGGAGAGGGTGGGTGGCTCATGCACCCTTGATAGTTACCAGTCCGTTCAGGACCTGATCCAGCCCACCGAACACGGAGATGCGGTCGATCCTTTCGGCCACACGCTCAAGGGTTTCGAGCTCCTTGAGACGCAGGGCGGTGGGGTTGTCTTCCATCACCTTGGCCGTGTTGAGCAGCGACCGGGTCGCAGCGGTTTCTTCGCGACGACGGATCACGTTCGACTCGGCGGCTTTTTCAGCCTCGACCACCTTGGCGAGGATGGTCTTCATCTCACCGGGCAGGACGATGTCCTTCACGCCGATGCTTCCGACCTCGATGCCAAAACCGTCGAGCTTCCGAACCACGTAGTTGCCGACAAACTCGTCGATGACCTGCTTGTTCTCCAGCAGTTCGTCGAGCGTTCGCGTTCCCACCGCTTCGCGCAAACCGAACTGCAGTTCGCGATAGAGATGATCGGCGGGCTTGGCGAGCTTTTCGAAAGCCAGCAGTACGTCGGTGTAACGCCAGGTTGCGGCAAGGTTGAGGCGCAGGCTCACTTTGTCGCGCGTCAGGATTTCCTGACCACTGACCTCCATGCTCTGCAGCCGCGTATCGACCAGCTCGACCTGCACATCGCGGTTGAAGCGCCAGAAGGCTTCGGCACCCGGTTTGAGCAGGCGCTCGATCTTGCCGTCGACCCGCAGCACACCGAGGTGATAGGCGGGCACCTGAACAAGCAGCACGCCAACCAGACCCGCGACAGGACGGCCGCGCAAGCTGGGCTGCAGGATGCGAGCCGTCAGTTCGGCAGGCAACACGTAGCCGTCGTTCAGCGCGACGCGTTCGAGGCGCTGGCGCGTCAAGCCTTTCCAGAACACACGACGGAAGCCCGGCGCCATCACTTCAACCAGCACGTCATTCTCATATCGCAGCCCGGCTTCGTCTTCACTCAGCTCCATGGATTCGAAGCACTCGGCTGCGGTATCGGGGTCGGTCTGCACGAGGTAGTCGACGAGGGCCACATCGGTCATGGGCGCGTCGAGCTTCCAGGTTTGCACCGCGAGGCTGCCGAGCGGGTCGAAGAAGTAGTGACGGCCGGCGTTCAGGATGCGTTGGTAATCGCCATCCCTGAGCAACACACCACGTTCGTTCTTCTTGATCACAAAGCGCTTCAACATCTTCATTCCCCTTTTGATTTCCGTTTGTGCCGGTCCTCACCGGCCCGGAGGGCCTGCCCTTCGACACGGGCGGGGAGGCGAGCGGTGGGGGCTTCAGTCCGGGTTCAGTAAGGGCCAGAGGGCCCGCACCACGCCAGACGTCTTCCTCTCACCGGACGCCCTGCCACCTGTGCGGGCGGGAGGCCGATCCGGGCCGGTGGCGGGTGCTCACGCATTCCGCGACCGACGGGTACTGCATTGCTTTGCCTTGTTAAGGCAGTGGAGCGGGAGTCGAACCCGCGACACATCGGTTATGAGCCGATTGCTCTACCCAATTGAGCTATCCAATTTGGGGGTGACCCGGGAATCGAACCCGGCCAGCTCCCAACGAGATCACCCGTTCATCACAGTCGTCTGCGGCGGCATACCGGCGAACGACAGATCGGAATCCGGCTCTCCGGCACCAGCGGGGTTTTGATCCCCTGCTCGTGGGCTGTTGCTTCAGGCTGCAATGCACTCCTTATTGCGAGTTGCGTGCCAGCGCGGCATACACAGCCGAGAAATGTTCCAAGTGATTGTTTTTACTTTTATTCCTGTTATTTGCCTGAATTCCAGGAAGACGCCAGGCGCCAGTATCGATAGACTTATAGCTAGTAACTTATCCATACAGATAGTCATGCGGAAAAACGTCGTCATCGGTTTCCTCGGCACCCAGCTCGACTACGGTGGCAAGGGCAGCCAGCGCTGGGAGAAGTGGCGGCCCACGGTCGGGCTGTGCCAGCAGGAAGACCTGGTGGTGCACCGCCTGGAGCTGCTGCACGATGCGCGCAGCCAGAGCCTGTTCGACCGCGTGAAGGGCGACATCGCCGCCGTGTCGCCCGAAACCGAGGTGGTGAGCGTGCTGCAGGCGCTGCGCGACCCCTGGGACTTCGAAGAGGTCTACACGGCGCTGCATGACTTCGCGCGGGGCTATTCCTTCGACGTGGAGGCCGAGGATTACCTGATCCACATCACCACGGGGACGCACGTGGCGCAGATCTGCTGGTTCCTGCTCGCAGAGGCGCGCTACCTGCCGGCGCGCCTAGTGCAGACCTCGCCGCCGCGCAAGAAGGATGTGGCTAACACGATTGGCAGCTACGCGCTGATCGATCTCGACCTATCGCGTTACAACAAGATCGCGCAGCGCTTTGCGCGCGAGCATGACGACACGGTGAGCTTCCTGAAGTCGGGCATCGCGACGCGCAATGCGGCGTTCAACCAGATGATCGAGCAGATCGAGAAGGTGGCCGGACGCTCGAAGGCGCCGATGTTGATGGTGGGGCCCACTGGAGCGGGCAAGTCATTCCTCGCGCGGCGGGTGTATGAACTCAAGCGTCAGAAGCAGCGCCTGGCCGGGCGCTTTGTCGAGGTGAACTGCGCGACGCTGCGCGGCGATTCGGCGATGTCGACGCTGTTCGGTCACGTGAAGGGCGCCTTCACGGGTGCGCAGAGCGAACGGCCGGGATTGCTGCGCGCGGCCGATGGCGGGCTGCTGTTCCTCGACGAGATCGGCGAGCTGGGGCTGGACGAGCAGGCCATGCTGCTGAAGGCCATCGAAGAGAAGCGCTTCTTCCCCTTCGGTGGTGATAAGGAAGTGGAGAGTGACTTCCAGCTCATCGCCGGTACCCACCGCGACCTGCGCCAGTGGGTCAGCGAGGGGCGCTTCCGTGAAGACCTGTTCGCGCGCATCAACCTGTGGACCTTCGATCTGCCGGGGCTCGCGCAGCGCCCGGAGGATATCGCGCCCAACCTGGAGTTCGAACTGGAGCGCTTTGCGCAGGAACACAACCAGCAGGTGCGCTTCAATGTGGAAGCACGTCAGCGCTATCTCGACTTCGCGGCCTCGTCGCAGGCGTTGTGGCGCGGCAACTTCCGCGAGCTGTCGGCCTCGCTGACGCGCATGGCGACGCTGGCCGAATCGGGCCGCATCACCGAGGCGCTGGTCGTCGAGGAAATCGCCCGGCTGCGAAGTGGCTGGTCTGGCGGAGTCGCACGCGATCTGGTGCAGGAAGTGCTGGGCGACGCGGCCGATGCCCTGGACCTGTTCGACCGCTGCCAGCTGGACGCGGTGCTGAATGTCTGCCGTCAGGCCGACAGTCTCTCCGACGCGGGCCGTAAGCTGTTCGCCATGTCGCGGCAGGAGAAGAAGGTTGCAAACGATGCCGACCGCTTGCGCAAGTACCTCGCGCGATTCGGGCTGGAGTGGGCTAACGTGCGCCGCGCGGGCAGCGGCGCATGAGCCTTGTCAGGACTGCCAACTGACCTGCGCGGGGCGCCCCGGCAGGTGCAGCGCGGCGGTGCTGGCAGGGCTCTCTGCAATCAATTTGCCACCACGCCAGACCTTGAGGCGAGTGGCGCGCAGGCGGATCGCTTCGACTGCGTCGCGCGCCTGCAGCAGCACAAGGTCGGCCTTGCAGCCCGGACTGACGCCATAGCCGTCGAGCCCGAGGATCTTCGCCGGCGTCTCGGTCACCGCCGCGAAACACTGACGCATGGCGTCCTGCCCGGTCATCTGGCCGACATGCAGGCCCATGTGCGCGACTTCGAGCATGTCGCCACTGCCCATGGGGTACCAGGGGTCCATCACGCAGTCATGCCCGAATGCCACCGGCACGCCGGCGGCCAGCAGCTCCGGCACGCGCGTCATGCCGCGTCGCTTGGGATAGGTGTCGTGCCGGCCCTGCAGCGTGATGTTGATGAGCGGATTGGCGATGGCTGCGACGCCGGCTTCGCGGATCAGTGGGATGAGCTTGGAGACGTAGTAGTTGTCCATCGAGTGCATGGACGTAAGGTGCGAACCCGCGACACGGCCGTGCAGGCCGAGGCGCTGCGTGTGGAAGGCGAGTGACTCTATGTGGCGACTCAAGGGGTCGTCGCTTTCGTCGCAGTGCATGTCGACGCGCAGGCCGCGCTCGGCGGCGATCTCGCAGAGGATGCGCACCGACTCGGCGCCATCCGCCATCGTGCGTTCGAAGTGGGGAATGCCGCCGACCACGTCGACGCCCATGTCGAGCGCGCACTGCAGGTTCTCCAGCGCACCGGGGCTGCGCAGCACGCCGTCCTGCGGGAAAGCGACGAGTTGCAGGTCGAGGTAAGGCTTCACTTTCTCACGCACATGGAGCAGGGCTTCGACGGCGAGCAGGCGCGGGTCGCAGATGTCGACATGTGAGCGAATGGCGAGCAGGCCTTTGGCGACGGCCCAGTCGCAGTAGGCGAGTGCGCGCTCGACGATGGCGTCCTGCGTGAGCGTAGGTTTGAGCTCGCCCCACAGGGCGATGCCTTCAAGCAGGGTGCCGGACTGGTTTACACGCGGCAAGCCGTAGCTCAACGCGGAGTCCATATGGAAGTGCGCGTCGACGAAAGGCGGCGTGACGAGCTGGCCTGCGACGTCGATCTCTTCCGCAGCCTGTGAGGCAAGCGCTGACTGCACGGCGACGATGCGGCCGCTTTCGATGCCGATGTCCTGCCCCGTGCGACCGTCGGGCAGGCTGGCGTTGCGGATGACGAGATCAAGCATGGTGGCTCCCGGGAGTCAGCGGGCAGATGCCCTGGCAGGCGTGTTGAAGTGATCATCGCACGGCCTGCGACGCGCGTGCAGTGACGCATTTTCGCTATTCGTGCAGAGGTATGAAGGCGAAGATCGCTGTGGCCCCATGGCCGACTGCGGCGTGCACGCTGCGCACCGGGAAAGCGGCGGGGAGCGATAACAAATCTGTCATTTTCCCTCGCCATACTCGCGCCCCACCCGGACGACACAGCAGCCGGGCAGAACCGAGAGAGAATCATGAAACAGGAACTTGATCTTGCCCGTCGTCGGGCGCTCCGCACGTTTGCGGGCATGCCCCTTCTTCCCCTTGCCGGCGGCTTTGCCAGCACAGCGATGCTCGCTGCCTGTGGCGGCGGCAGCAGCAGCGCTTCGGGCACGGCGTCCTCCAGCAGCAGCTCCGCCGCGACACTGACTTCGGTCAGCTTCGAGGGCATGGCTGCGCCGACGCTGGCGGTACCCGCCGAAATGGCCACGACGACGGTCAAATCGACGCTGGTCGCCAATTACAGCAACGGCACGTCGCAGAGCTATGCCCTGAGCTATCAGCCCTTCTTCATCACCGGTGACATGGTGTCGGACGGCAAGGGCGGCAAGATCCTCGCCGGTGGCTACTACGACATCAACAATGCAGCCATCATGGACAAATCGGTCGCGGGCAGCGAACGCCAGTTCTATTCCGACAGCCCCGATGGCTCATCCCTGCTGGCCATCCCCGGCGCCAGCGTCAGCGGCGTCAAGGGCAACACCGTGTTCGCCGTCGTGCAATTCGAATACACCACGCGCGACCTGGCCGGCACCTCGGCCTATGGCACCCTGCCTTCACCCATCGCCGTGCTGACCCTCGACCAGGACCCGGCCACCGGCAGCCTCAGCCTCGTGAAGTACCACAACGTCGATACCTCGGGCGTGCATGGCCTGTGGATCACCTGTGGCGCCAGCCTGTCGCCGTGGAACACGCACCTCTCCAGCGAAGAGTACGAGCCCGACGCCCAGTTCATCTCCAGCAACACGATGTTCCAGGCCTACAGCAAGAATCTCTTTGGCGACGCCACAAAGGCCAACCCCTATCACTACGGTCACCTGCCGGAAGTGACGGTGAATGCCGACGGCACGGGCTCGATCAAGAAGCACTACTGCCTGGGCCGCATCTCGCACGAGCTGATCCAGGTGATGCCGGACAACCGCACCGTGCTGATGGGCGACGACTACACCAACGGCGGCCTGTTCATGTTCGTTGCCGACAAGGAGAAAGACCTGTCGGCCGGCACGCTCTACGTCGCCAAGGTCGGCAGCGGCTTCGTCGCCGACGTCACGGCAGCCGGTGCTGCGCTGAGCTGGATCAACCTCGGTCACGCCACCAGCGCCGAAATCGAAGCACTAGCAGGCAGCCTCGCGCCGAGCGACATCCTGACCGCAGTGAAGACCGATCCGGTCGACACCAGCTACACCAAGATGTACCTCGACGGCAGCGCGCAGTGGGTCAAGCTCAAGCCGGGCATGGAGAAGGCTGCTGCCTTCCTCGAAACGCACCGCTATGCCAACCTCATGGGCGCCACCATGTCTTTCACCAAGATGGAAGGCACGACGGTCAACATCAAGGACAAGATCGCCTACTCGGCCCTGCAGAACATCCAGTCAGCCATGGTCAAGGGCAATGCCGCCAACAATGCCGCCAGTGGCGTGTC
The DNA here is from genome assembly GCF_039544165.1 of Viridibacterium curvum. Lineage (NCBI taxonomy): Bacteria > Pseudomonadati > Pseudomonadota > Betaproteobacteria > Rhodocyclales > Rhodocyclaceae > Viridibacterium > Viridibacterium curvum. Next base: position 918,354 of record NZ_BAABLD010000008.1, on the reverse strand, counting down.
GCTCGACAAGGCGATCAGCGCTGGCGGCGTGCTGGCACACAAGCTCACCGGCAGCCAGAAGGACACGGCCGGCACAGCCATTGACAGCGAATGGGTGCCGGCGCAGACCAGCTTCCTGCTGCTGGGCGAAGACATCACGGCCGACGCGCTGGGCAACACCGCCAACCCCGAGAAGATCGGCAACCCGGACAACCTCAAGTTCTCCGAGAAGCTGCGCACCCTCTTCATCGGCGAGGACAGCAGCCAGCACGTCAACAACTTCCTGTGGGCCTACAACGTCGACACCAAGAAGCTCTCGCGTCTGATGTCAGTGCCCTCCGGCGGCGAGTCGACCGGTCTGCATGCGGTCGACAGCATCAATGGCTGGACCTACATCATGAGCAACTTCCAGCACCCCGGTGACTGGGGCTCGATCCACAACACGGTGAAGGCCACGCTGGACCCGCTGGTGCGCGCCAACTACAAGGATCGCTACGGCGCTGCCGTCGGCTATCTGACCGGCATGCCCATCATCAAGCTCTGAGCAATTGGATGCAGTCACTGAACGGGGCCTGCGGGCCCCGTTTTGTCGCCCGCGTCAGGCTTTCAGCCCGCAGGCGCGCAGCACAAAGCTCTCAACATGCGCCGTAGCGCGCGACTGGTGGCGTGACGACAGTGGCGTGGCCGTGTCGAGCACGGCAGCGACCTGCGGCTCGAAGTCGGCGTAGGTCTGCGTCATCGCCCACAGGGTGAAGAACAGGTGTGGCGGATCAACAGGGGCGAGCTTGCCGGCAGCGATCCACTCGCGGATCACGCGTGATTTGGCGGCGACGAGGCGACGCAATTCTCCAGCGAGCAGATCGCGGATGTGCGGCGCACCGGCCAGCATCTCGCTGGCGAACACGCGCGAAGCATCGGGGCGGCCTGCGGTCATGCGCATCTTGTAACGGATGTAGGTGCGCAGCGCTTCGGCAGGATCGGCATCGGCGCGCAAGGCCTCAGCGCCAACCAGCCAGTCCTCCAGGATGCTCGCCAGCACGGCGCGGTAGAGCGTCTCCTTGGTGCCGAAGTAATAATGCAGCGTCGACTTCGGCAGGCCGGCGGCGAGCGCCAGTTCGTTCATGCTGGTGCCGGCAAAGCCGGTGCGTGCAAAAAGCTTCTCGGCAGCCTGCAGGATGGTCTGCTCCTGCGCCTGCCGGATGCGCCCCGGTTTTACAACCGGCGCAACCGCTGTCTGCTCCCCTCTCCCCAGCCGGGGAGAGGGGTTGGGGGAGAGGGCAACTTGCGACCGCGGCCTCCTCTCCCCTGCCGGGGAGAGGGGTTGGGGGAGAGGGTTCGCGCGAGCGGGCCGGGGAGCGCGCGAAACCTGCGACTGCGCGTCCCTCTCACGGCGCTTCGCGCCACCCTCTCCCGCTGCAGGCGGGAGAGGGGAGACCATGGTGCGCGCCATCACTTCGTCCCGAAGATCCGGTCACCCGCATCGCCCAGGCCCGGCACGATGTAGCCGTGGTCGTTGAGGTGCGAGTCGAGCGCGGCAAGCCACAGCGGTACGTCAGGGTGGGCGGCACGCAGGTTGGTGACGCCTTCTGGTGCGGCAATCAGGCAGGCGAGCTTGAGGCTGGTGACGCCGACTTCCTTGAGGCGGTCGATGGCCGCAATCGCCGAATGCCCGGTGGCGAGCATGGGATCGAGCACGATCACCGTGCGGTCCTGGATGTCTTCGGGCACCTTGAAGTAGTACTCAACCGCTTCCAGCGTCTCGGGGTCGCGATAGAGGCCGATGTGCGCCACGCGTGCGCCCGGCAGCAGGTCGATCATGCCGTCGAGCATGCCGGTGCCGGCGCGCAGTATGGAGGCCAGACACAGCTTCTTGCCGCTGATCACGGGCGAGTCGAAGGTCGTCAGCGGTGTCGTCACCGGCACCTTTTCGGTGGGCAGGTCACGCGTGATCTCGTAGGCCATCATCTGCGCGATCTCGCGCACCAAGCGGCGGAAATTGTCAGTCGTGGTGTCGGCGCTGCGCACGAAGGAGAGCTTGTGTTGCAGCAGCGGGTGGTCGATGACGAAGACGTTGTCGAAATCGGTGGCGGGCATGGGGTTCTCCTTCACTCAGGGAAACAGCAATGGCTGGTGCGCATTGCGCACCCTACAGGGTTGGGCCGCAGGAGTAGGGTGCGCACCGCGCACCTTGCTGACTGCATCAGAACACCGTCCCGTCACTCACCAGCGTCAGTGGCGGGCCGCCACCGGGGCGGCGCTCGGCGGCGATGCGGCGACCTGCTGCCCAGGTGCCGCCTTCGAGCACGCAGGCGAGCGGAAACTGTTCGGCACTGAGCCCCAACTCGCTGCGCACACCCGCAGCGAGGCGGTCGAGCAGGCTGACGGTGAGGGCGCGCCATTCGACGATGGCTTCGTCATCCACCGCCCAGCGGCGCGTGGCGAACGCGGGGTCCAGCGGCACCAGCAGGCCCGTGTCGATGAGCAGCCCACCGTTGCGGTATTCCGGCAAGCCGGTCAGTGCATCAAGGCCGGTGATCGTGAGCCCGCCCCAGGCCAGCGGTTCGAGCAGCGAATAGGTGAGCCACTGCGTGAGCTTGTGGAACGGCACCCAGCCATCGGCCAGCGCCGGGTGCTGCCAGCAATCGCCGAGCGGCACGCCCTGCAGGCGCGCCCGGCCGGGCCACACCGGGCCGAGAGCGCGCAGCAGGGTGTCGAGGATGACGGAGGCTTCGAGACGGTCGCCATCGGCCTGGGCGCGCAGGTAATCGAACAGGTTGCCGAGGCGGCTCTCGTGGCTACCGCTGCGGCTGAACACCGCTGGCGTGGCCGCCATCACCATGCCCAGGTTGCGCAGCAAGGCAGTGCGCCCTTGCAGGCCGACCAGTGGATTCTCGGCATCGACCTGGAAAGCACTCGCGAGGCGATCAGCCGTCAGGCCCTGCAGCGCCACGGCATCGCTGCGCAAGGGGTGGCGAACATCGGCCGACAAGGCGCCGGAAATGAACAGGCGCAAGCTCGCCACGCCCAGCCCTTCGCTGCGCGTGAGGGTCTGGCCGGTCAGTGCATCGACGTAACGCCACGCCGCACCAGCACCGGCGTCGAGCAACACTGAAGGGATGACCAGGTCGATGGCGACGCGTGCGCATTCGGCAGGGTCGGCGTCGAGGCCGCGTTCTTCCACCAACTTCGCCCAGCGGTCGACCCCGCCCGCATCAAAGTGCCGCTTGCGACTGTGATAGGGCACCTGCAGATCGGGATAGCGCTGGCGGATGGTGTCGCAGACATAGCGCGCAGTGGGCGTGAGCTGCGAATCGTCGAAACGGAAGTGCGCCGATTGCCCCGACTCGACCCAGCGCAGCACCTCGCCGCAGCGCGCACGCACGGCATCGGCCGACAGCAGGCTGGCCGCCGGGTGATCGTCCGGCACAGGGGTATGCCAGCCACTCATTCGTGCAACCCCCGGCCCTTGGCCACCACCAGTTCGGCCGCATCAGGCACTTTCTCGGTGAAGTACCCGGCCGCTTTCTTGGCGTCCATCTCGACGCGCGCATCGGCCGGGATCAACGCATCGGGAATCGCTACGCGCTCGACAACCTCGATGCCTTGCGCCGCCAGCGCACCATGCTTCATGTTGCTCATCGAGGCCCAGCGATCGATGCGCGTGATGCCCAGCCAGTGGAACACGTCGGGCATCAGCTCCTGGAAGCGCATGTCCTGCACGCCGGCCACGCACTCGGTGCGCTCGAAATAGGTCTCGGCACGGTCGCCGCCCACCTGGCGCTTGCGCGCGTTGTAGACGAGGAACTTGGTGACTTCGCCCAGCGCACGACCCTCCTTGCGGTTGTAGACCACCAGCCCGACGCCGCCTTGCTGGGCCATCTCGATGCACACCTCGATGCCATGCGCGAGGTAGGGTCGGCAGGTGCAGATGTCGGAGCCGAACACGTCCGAGCCGTTGCACTCGTCGTGCAGGCGGCAGGCGACTTTCGTTTCGGGCTTGCCGAGCTTTTCGACATCGCCGAAGAAGTAAAGCGTCATGCCACCGATGGGGGGCAGAAAGACCTTGAGGTCGGGGCGCGTGACGAGCTCGGGGAACATGCCGCCAGTCTGTTCGAACAGCGCACGGCGCAGCGCCGACTCCTTGATACCGAAGCGCTCGGCCACGCCCGGCAGGTACCACACGGGTTCGATGGCGGCCTTGGTCACGCGCACGTCGCCGTTGGCTTCGAGGATGTCGCCATCCGGCTTGAGCCGACCCGCCGCAATGGCGGCCACCAGCTCGGGCATGTTGATGTGGGCCTTGGTGATGGCAATGGTCGGCCGCACGTCGAGGCCGGCGGCGATCTGCTCGGCAAAGTATTCGGCGACGCGGTGACCCCAGGGGTCAAGCGAGATGATCTTGTGCGGATCGGCCCACTGCGGGTGCGGGCCGAGGGTGACGACCGGCGCAGTGTCAGTCAGGTCGGGCTTGTGATCGCGTTGCAGATGACCTGCTGCCACGGCCAGCGCGCGATACACGGAGTAGGAGCCGGAATGCGTGCCGATGGCATTGCGCAGCGCCGGCTGGCTGAGGCTGGCCGCCACCAGCGGCCCGCGCTCGGCAGCGGTCGCCGCGCCCCAGCTGACCGGCGAGCTGGGGCCTGCCTTGCCACGCGGGTGGGATGTCAGGACGATGTGATCAGACATGGGCGACCTCCGGCTGACGGTAAATTCCTGACCGGATGGTCAGCTTCCGCAAACTCTACAAGCCAGATCCGTGCCCGACAAAAAGCTGATCAATCGGTCAGTTTTCCATCGCCTGCGCACCGCAAGCTGGCGCCCGCTGCACCCACCTGCGCCAGTCTGGTGCCCCATGCAACTCTCAGCGCCGCAAGGGGAGCGCTGTGCGATCATCCCGACCTTCTGTCCCTGCGGAGTCTTCCATGCGCAAGTTCGTTCACGCCATCGTCTTCCTGCTGGCCACGGCGCTCCCCGCCATCAGCCTGGCCGCCACGCCTGATTTCAGCGGCGTCTACGACTGCAAGGGCGTGGATGCCTCGGAAGGCGCCTACAACGGCAAAGTGACGCTCAAGCGCGTCGCAGCCCACAGCACGGCGGGCTACAACGCCTATCAGTTCACGCTGGAGGTGCCGGGCTATGGCACTTACCGTGGCCACGCCACCGGCAAGGGCAACGATCTCGCCATCTACTTCGGCCACGAAGACCCGGCGACAAAAGACTACGGCACTGGCCTTGCGCGCTTCAGCAAGAGCAAGAGCGGCAAGTGGCAGTTCCACAAGTACTACTACGAGCCCGAGTACAAGGGCGGCAACCATGGCAGCGAAGATTGCGTTCGACAGTAAGGAACAAGCTCCGCCCTGACGAAGCGCCATGAAACTTGAGTTGGAAGACGGCACCGTCATCCGAAAGCCCGATCAGGAAGCGCTGCGACAGGCGCTTGCAGGCTTGGGCCGCCCCGGCAATCGCTTTGCGATTCTCAGCAAAAGTGGTCAGCACTACCTGCAGGCTGCCACAAGCCCCGAGGGCGGATACCTGATCGAGTATCGGGAGGGCGCGGGCAAAACGCATTTCAGTTCGCTGGAAGCAGATATCCCGCACGAACGCATGCTGCTCATGTTCGAAGCCTACCGGAGCGGATTGCCGTGGCAGACCATGGCCTTGTGGGAGCCGCAGTATCCAGTCAGGCCACCCAGGAAGCCGAAGCGAAAGAGCGCCTTCGACAGGATCGTACTTGGCGTCCTCATGTTTCTGGGACTGTGCGTACTTGCCTCGGCGTTGTTCATGGCCTGGCAAACCCACACGTTCATCGCTCGCGCAATCGAGCTGCCGGGCAGGGTCGTCGACATGCATGAAGATGGTGACGTGCTTTTTCCTCTTATCGAGTACTCCGACAATGCGGGAGGCAAACACGTATTCAAGTCAGGAACCGGCAGCGAGCAACCGTCACTCGGCATGGGTACACAGGTCACTGTCTTGCATGATCCGGAACTTCGGGAGGAGTCGCGGATCAACAGTTTCGCTGAGCTTTGGCTGTCTCCGCTGATCGCATCCATCATAGGTATCAGTCTCATCTACGGCAGCCTGCACTCGACGGTGGCTGGCCACCTCAACTACCGAAAAAGCCTCTCCAGATTCAAGGGCCGCAGACAGCTCTAGCTCCACTGTTTACTCAAGCGACGTCATGCGTTGCGCATAAAATTCCCATGCAAGGCCTTCGCCGCAAGATTACCCACGCCATCCTGTTCGAGTTCTTCGCCATCGTCTGCGTGACAATCACCGTGATGTTCACGACCGATCACGGCGCCGCCAGCTCGGGCGGTCTCGCCGTCGTGACCTCGGCCATCGCGGTGCTGTGGAACATGGCCTACAACTGGGCCTTCGAGCGCTGGGAAGCACGCCAGACCAAGCGCGGCCGCAGCCTGCGCCGCCGCGCGGTGCACGCCATCGGTTTCGAGCTGGGGCTGGTCGTACTGCTGCTGCCCGTGATGACCTGGTGGCTGAACATCGGCGTGCTCGCCGCGCTGGGCCTGGAATTCGGCCTGCTGCTGTTCTTCGTGGTCTATGGCTTCGTTTTCAACTGGTGCTTCGACCACATTTTCGGGCTGCCGGCGGCGGCACGTCACTAATGCCCTGGTGATGTGGATAAGCGCACCGTTCAGTTGCGGGGTCGCAATGCCTCTGCCAGCCTGGCCAGCGCAGCGACAACACCACTCACCGATTTCACCGCACGCGCATCGATCAGCGCCCCGTCGGCATCGAAGGCCTCGTGCGCCTTGCCCAGCGCGAACTGCTGCGGCACGACGATCATCGCGAAGGCCATCTGCAGGTACTGGCGTACGAAGTTCATCGAGCGCAAGGCGCCGCCCGCACCCGGCGAAGCCGACAGCAATGCCGCCGGCTTGTTGGCCGTGATGGCGAGGCCGGCGGGGTGAGCGTCGCTGGCTTCTATGCGCGACAACCAGTCAAAGGCGTTGATCAGCAGCGGCGTCGGGAAACCGTTGTACTCGGGCGTCACGACGAGGATGCCGTCCGCCTCGCGCACGGCCTGCAGCAGGGTCAGGGCGCCAGCCGGTACGCCCTCTGCGGCTTCGAGGTCACCATCGTAGATGGGCAGGGCCAGACTGCGCAGGTCCATCTCGATGGCGTCGATGCCGGCATCGCGAGCGAGCCGGATGGCGTTGCGCGCAAGGCGCAGGTTGAGCGAGCCCTGACGGACGCTGGCGGGAATGACGAGAATGCGAATGGTCATGCTGTACCCCTGCAAAGAACGGCGCTAGCCATGCTCGTACTGTAGCGGCTTGTGCGCAACATCGCACGCAGCCTCCCGGACATCGTAGACTGCGACCCTCACGACATGGCCGTACGGCAAAAAGTCCGGGGCGTCGCGCGCAGCGGCGCCATATTCTTCACATATTGCTTCACAATGCTCACATCATGACGGGCTGCTGACCGGCCCGTTCGTTCAGGAGACAGGATTTCCCATGCGTCAGATCCTGCGCGATGGTGCGCTGGTCAGCTTCTCTGCCGTTGCAGCCGGCAGCCTTGGACTGCTCGCCGGCATGCCTGCGGCTTTCGCCGTCATCGCTTCGGCCATTGCCGCGGGTGTCGTCGCCAGCATCCGGCTGGGTGCTGACACGCAGCGCCTCAGCGATTCACTGCAGACCGAGCTCGACAAACACCGCGCCACACGTGACTACATCCAGCGCGTACTCGACGCCGTGCCAATGCCGATCTACGTCAAGGACGCAGAGAGCCGCTACCTCATCGTCAACAAGGCGCAGTGCGAACAGTGGGGCAAGCCCGTTGAGTCCCTGCTCGGCGTGTGCTCGCCCGACCTCGCGCCGAACGCCACAGTCGCCAACACCATCCGCACTGAAGACGCAGCCGTGCTGAGTGGCGAGATCGTTTACAAGGAAGAAGAGAAGCGCCACGCAGCAACCGGCGAAGAACAGTTCCGCATCGTCACCAAGGCGCGCTGTCTCGACACTGAGGGCAAGTACGTCATCGTCTGTTCGCTCTACGACACCACGCACTGGCGCCAGACCGAGCGCGCGCTTCAGCAGGCGCTCGAGCGCGAGACGCAGCAGCGTCAGCGCACCCAGAGCTTCATCCAGCGCCTCATCGACGTCATCCCCGATCCGCTCTACATCAAGAACAAGGATGGTGCTTTCCTCGTTGTCAACGAAGCCTTCGCGCGTGAGCGCGGCACCCCGCGCCACGAGCTGATCGGCAAGGTCGCGCACGTCATCGCCTTCAGCAAGGAACTGGCGCGCGGCACACCTGAGGAAGATCTCGCTGTACTGGCCGGTACCGACATCGACAAGGAACAGCACTTCGTGCACCCGCTGAGCGGCGAAGAGCGCTACCGCCACGTCATCAAGCGCCGCAGTACCGACCTCGACGGCTCTCCCGTCATCGTCGGCGCCCACCTCAACATCACGCGCTGGAAAATCGCCGAGCGCGAGCTCGCACGCCTTGCCAGCGAGGACGAGCTGACCGACCTGCCAAACCGCCGCCGCTTCCTCGACGATGCCGCACGCCTGATGAGCCAGGCCGAACGTCATGACGAGCCGCTATCACTGCTGTTGTTCGACATCGACCACTTCAAGCGCATCAACGACGAGCACGGACACAACATCGGTGACAAGGTGCTGCGCCAGCTTGCCGCGCGCCTGCGTCAGCAACTGCGCGCCGAAGATCTGCCCTGCCGCTGGGGCGGCGAAGAGTTCGCCGTACTGCTGCCCATGAGCGACGACAGCCAGGCCATGCAGGTTGCCGAACGCCTGCGCACCAGCATCGAGCGCGAACCCTTCGACGACAACTCCGAGCTGGTGGTCACCATCAGCTGCGGCGTAACGCGCTGGCGGGTCGGCGAGACGCTGGAGAGCCTTGTCGCGCGCGCTGACACGGCCCTCTACGCCGCCAAGAATGCGGGGCGTAATACCTGCCAGCTGGCGAGCTGACGCTGACGCAAACCCCTCCCCACCCCTCCCCTTATCAGGGGAGGGAGTACATGCACGCCATATCGAGCGCCTCCCCTGATAAGGGGAGGTTGGGAGGGGTTAACCGTGCGCAGCCTCCATCCGCGAAGCGCTAAAGCACGAAGCGGAAATCCTCAACGAGCGCACCCGGCAGCAAAGCGCTATCGGTACCGCGCTGCCCGTAACTCATGCCGTCGATGAGCAACTCGCGCTCTCGCGTCAGCGCCATCAGGTTATCGCCGAGCATGCGGTACAACGACTCATCGAAACGCATGACGTTGAGTGGCGCAACGATCTCGCCATTCTCGACGCGAAAGCTCGCAAAGCGCGTCATGCCCGTCATGCGGCAACTCGCACGGTCCGAGTAGTTGAGGTACCAGAGGTTGCTGATCCACACGCCCGTGTCGAGTGCGCTCAGCGCCTCGGCCTGAGGCAGAGTGCCCGCCGCCACCTCGATGCTTGCCAGTGATTCGTCGCCATTGGTGACCAGGCCGTACTCGCGCGCCGTGCGTGGCGAAATCAGCGAGCCGACAAGCTGGCCGCGTTCGATGAGGTTCACGCGTGGCGGCTTGATGAAGCCCTCGGCCTGAAAGCTCGGCGCAAGGCCATCGGCAGTGTTCTCGAACAGCGACACCCCGTTGTTGAGTGTGAGGCCTTCATCGCGCATGCGGCGCAGCGAGCTCTGTTTGGTACGCAGCGATTTCTCCGACACGCCGCCCCAATTCAGCATGCCGATGATCTCGGCCAACGCGGTGGGCGTGAGGAAGACGCGGCTGGGCCCCGGCGCAATGCTCACGGCGGGGCGCTGCAGCAGCACCAGCTGGCGCGCGGCTTCGGCAAACTTGTCGCGGAAGGCGGCGCCGTCCCAGCGGAAGCCCGCATAACCGCTCTTCACCGCCTTGTCGGCCGCGTGGTAGAGACTCCAGTCGAGGTTGAAGCTCGCCACCTCGTGCCAGTTGCGCTGGCCCAGTGAATTGGCGAAGCCGCGATACACCGGCCCGCTGGCGAGGATGCCGACGAAGTCGTGCCCCGCCGCGACGCTCAGCACTTCGTCCACGATGTCCTGCGTGGGGGGCAGGGCAGATGCCACGATGCGCTCGCTCGATTGCACCTCGGTGGAGACCAGCAGGTAGGGATCGTCGGGCAGATCGGGCAGCTGCGTGCGCAAGGTGTCGATGAGCCGCGCAACGAGCGCCGTGTCCTCATCACGCGCACCGCTCAGCGTCAGCTCGCCCTGCGCCTGGCGCTGGCCACTGATGAGCTTGAGCGTGAGGTAGCGCTGCTGCACATGGCCGCTCTGGCGGATCAGGCCACGATTGAAGCGCACGAAGTCGGAGGCCTCGGCGCTGAGCCAGCAGGTGAATTGCTCATCGCCCCTGAGACGCGCAGTGATCTCGTCGGCAAGTGTGTAGAACCAGTGTTGCATCACGCCTCCGCCCCGAACACTTCGACATCGCTGAACAGGCAGGCCGGCGAAGCGTGGCCGACGCGGATGATCTGTGAAGGCTCGGCCTTGCCGCAGAAGGGCGTGCCCATCACCGCCACACTGTCGGCATTGCCCACCGCGCGCAGCGAGCGCCAGAAGGTCGCCGAGATGCCACGGTAATTCGGGTTGCGCACCACGCTCGTGAGTTCGCCGTTCTCGATCAGGCGGCCGTACTCGCAGCCGAACTGGAACTTGTTGCGTGAGTCGTCGATGGACCACGAGATGTTGGCGTCCATCAGCACCCCGCGCTCGACGCCGGCAATCATCTCGTCCAGCGTGCTGTCGCCGGGTTCGATGTTGAGGTTGGACATGCGATCCAGCGGCGGCCGGTTCCAGCTGCTCGCGCGTGAGCTTGCCGCACCATCAATGCCCGCCCGCGCCTGCGAGATGGCGCCGCCCAGCGGGCGCTGCAGAATGCCATCGCGGATCACGAACACCTTCTCCGCCGGGCTGCCGTCGTCGTCCCAGCCATAGCTTGCAAATTGCTCGGGCCGCGTCGGGTCGAACGTCACGTTGAGCAGCCGCGAGCCGTACTGGTAGTGGCCGAACATGTCGAGCGTGACGAAGCTCGTGCCCGCGAAGTTGCGCTCGTCACCGAGGATGCGATCCAGCTCCAGCGGGTGACCGATGGACTCGTGTATCTGCAACATCATCTGCGCCGGCATCAGCAGAAGATCCATGCGCCCCGTCGGGCAGTTCGGCGCTTCCAGCAGGGCCAGCGCCTCGCGCGCAATGCCCGGCGCGCAACCGATGAAGCCGCTGTCACGCAGCAGCGCCAGATCCCCCTGCTGACACAAGCCGCCACCCGCAAAGCTGCGCGTCTGCGTCTCGCTGCCCGCATTGGCACTCACCGAAAGATCGGGCATCACATAGCGGAACTGCTGCGCGATCTCGGCGCCGTCGGCCGTGAGGTAGAGCTGGTCGCAGGCAATCGTCCACAGCGATGCCGACCAATCCACGATGCGCGGATCCAGCGGACACGCCACCGACTCCGCCATCAGGATGTCGATGATCTCGCGCCGCGAAGGCTGCGCCGCGCCACTCTGCGGGCTCGCATAGACACCCTGCGGGCGCGGCAGTTCGATGGCGCTGTAATCCACCACCGAGCGCCCCGCACTCGCCGCCGCCCAGTCCTGCGCCTTCGCGATGGCCGCCTTCAGCCCCGCTGCGCTGAGGTCACTCGTCGCCGCGTAACCATATCCACCGCGATGTATCACCGTGATCATCGCGCCACGGTCGAGGCTGGTGTTCAGCGGCTGCAGCACGTTCTGCCGCACCGAGGTCCGTTCGCTTCGCTCGTCAAGCAGGCGCAGCGAACAGAAATCGACGGCAGGGGCGAGTTGTCTGAAGAGGGAGCGGATGTTGTCCACGGTGGGCGGCGGGCGAACTGATCAGGGGTGCATGGTAAGCCGGTTGCTGCCATCGACACGCCCGAGTCTTTGCTTGTGCTTTGCATAGGCGCCCTCTAATATATGACCATATTGGTCAATTTATGGAAGCATCATGCAAATCTGGCAAATGGCTGACGCCAAGGCACAGCTTGGCGAGCTGGTGCGCTGTGCAAACGAGTCGGGTCCGCAGGAGATCACCATCCACAATCGCCCGGCCGCTGTGGTGATGTCCTTCGCTGACTACCAACGTCATTTTGGCGCCGCGACCGGGCAAGTATCGCTGCTCGACTTCCTGCGTGCCTCGCCCCTGTGTGGCACCGGGCTTGAACTGGAGCGCGACCGCTCGCTGCCGCGCGAGATCGCACTTTGAACTACCTGCTTGATACGAATGTATTGAGCGAAATCACCCGCTCGCAACCCGACGCACGCGTACTCGCCTGGATGGCTGATCAGCCCCTGCACCGTCAGTGGCTGAGCACGCTGACGCTGGGCGAAATCCGCTACGGTGTCGAGAAACTGCAGCCGGGTCAGCGCCAGGCCGCGCTGCGCCAATGGCTGGAAGAAGCCGTGCCCGCACAATTTGCTGGCCGCGTACTGGCCGTCGATGCAGCGGTGACACATTGCTGGGGCCGCTTGCGCGTCGATGCCGGTCGACCACTGCCGACAGTCGATGCCTTGCTTGCCGCCACGGCAATCACGCATGGACTGGTACTGGTGAGTCGCAATACCGCCGATTTTGCTGGTATCCCGACACTGCAGTTTTTCAACCCCTGGCTGGATTGAAAGACGCAGAGCGGTAGATACATGGAACTCAACGACCTGCTGCTGGGCCCGTTCTTCAAGTCATTGCTGCTGGTGCCGCTGACCCTGCTGCCCATCATCAACCCGCTCAGTGGCGCGCCGGTGTTCATGGCGACGGCGGGCAGCAATCCGCAGGTAGTGCGCAAGATGGCGCGGCAGATTGCCATCAACTGCTGGTGCATCCTGGTGGTGTCGATGCTGGTCGGCACCTATGTGCTGGACATCTTCGGCATATCCCTTCCCATCGTTCGCCTCGGCGGCGGCCTGCTGGTGGCCTCGGCAGCCTGGCGCATGCTGAACGCCAAGGCCGACGACGACATGCACGCGGCTGTTGCGCAGCAGACGGCTGACCTGCCGGACGCCGAGATCGTGCGTCGCAGCTTCTTTCCGATCACCTTTCCGCTTACTGCCGGCCCCGGTTCGATTGCCGCATCAATTGCGCTGGGCGCCAATATCCCGCGCTCGCCGGTGCAGTATCTGCTGGGGGCGACGGTGGCCATCATCGGCGCCGCGCTGACCGTGCTGGTGGTGTACCTTGTCTATCGTCATGCCGTGACGCTGCTGTCGCGGCTGGGCGAAGTCGGCACGCTGGTGATGATGCGTCTGCTGGCCTTCATCCTGCTGTGCATCGGGGTGGAGATCATGTGGACGGGCTGGGCGGAGCTGAACCATATTCCGCTCTGAGGCATCGACGCATCACACATCCGGGACCAGGCGAGGGGCTTCGATGAAATCTGTTTTCTCTGCTTTCAGGCACCGCCTTGGATACGGTCTCGCCAAGCACATGGTCGGCGCGCTGCTCGGTGCCCTGTTGATGCCAGCCGCCCTGGCCGCTTCATTCCCCTGCGAGAAGGCGCGCACGCCCATCGAGAAGACGATCTGCAACGATGCCGAACTGTCGGGCCTGGACGAGTACCTCGGTCGCTACTACTCAGCCGCGCGCACAGCAGTCGGGCGCGGTGACGCCTGCCTTGCTGCCGACCAGACGGCCTGGCTACGCAGCGTGCGCGGCGCCTGCAAGGACGCCACTTGCCTGATCCGCGTCTACCTGTCGCGACTCGCCACCTTGCACGCGTTGCAGCCGGGGGCCTCGGTGCTGCAGCGCGACCTGCCGCCCGAGATGCCGCTGGTGGCCGTGATACCGCCGGCACTCGACGAGGTGGCCGCACCGCGCAACACAGCGGCACAGCCCCTGGTCGCGCAGGGCAGGCTGGTCGATGAAGTGGGAACGGGCGATGGTCATGTGCTGAAGACGACGGCCGGCGCACGCCACATCGTCATGTCGACGATGTTGCTGGAATCGCCTGCCAGCGAAACCCTGGCAGCGCTGGCGCGCACGCCCAACACCAGCTACGAAGTGCGCGGGTTCGCTGAAACCTCTGGCGACGGCAGCCGCAACTTCGCGCCGGGCCGCTGCAGCCTTGTGTATCGACTGCTGCCGGCGCGCTAGCGCAGCGCGTGCGTCTTGCGCCCGCCCTGCACCTGCTCGGCAATCGTGATGCCGCCCTCAGCGCGCGACAGCATCTCGATCGCATCGCCCGCCACCACATCGCCCTCCTGTTCCACTGTGGCATAGAAGCCGGTGAGCACTTCGGCGAGCATGTACTTCGCGACACGTGGCTCGTTGAACTTCGCCACCAGCGTGGCACAGGGCATGCGCGGCTCGGTGACGCGCAGAATCGCTCCGCCCACGCGCAGGCGGTCGCCGGTTGCCACCTCGGCTTCAAGCAGGCCTTCGATCAGCAGGTTCTCGCCCAGCACACCGGGACCGAAGGCAATGCCGAACTCACGCGCCCAGGCCGCACCATGTTCGTTCGGGTACAGGTACACCGCCTTGTCGGGCGCGCCATGCACCTTGCGGTTGACCTGCACATCGCCCGCGAGACCTTCAACCGTAATGCGCACCGGCTCAGTTGTCGGGACCTTGAAGATGCCGGTGCGCTGAGCCTTGCCACGAATGGTGACGGTGCCGGGCACCGAGAGAGAGACGGCAAGAACGCGCATGATGGACACCCGGTAACGCAGACGGTTTCACTATCGCATGCCAGCAGCGAGGCGCACATGGCAAGGCCCGTATAGTGCGGATCAGGCTCAGGGTGGAATAGCGGAGCGACTGCCACCGTCCGGCGTTCATCGCCGACGGGGAAGAGTAGAGAGCATTTTCCGATATCGGAGATCCCCCTGGGCTATCCAGATCACGTCGCCATACACTTGGCCTGCAACCCCGGGGCTTCGGTTTGGCGAGGTGTCCGCAGCACCGGTCGCAACCGAACAGGCCTTCAGCACCCGCAGCGTGGTCTGCCAGTTGGCATTCGACGACAGTGCTGGCAGCGACAACACCTGCACGGTCTGCGCCAGCAGCCAACCACTGCCAAACCGACCCGGGTAGCACGCATCGAGACCCTTCCTCCGGGAGGCCACACCGTCGTCGCGCCCGACCTACCCACGGTAGTCACGGGTTCGTCGCGCTTCATCGGGACATGCCCGGATGGCGCGCTGAGCAGCTGGCGACTCGGGGTATCAAGCAAGGCGGGGTCAGCCCTACGTCCCTTTGAGCCGGATATCGGGCGCTCCAGGCACGCCATAATATTTTTTCGACCTGGATACGGTTGACTTACTGACAGTAGCCACCCTCGCTACCGCATTCGCGCGAACCAATGTAGTTGGCGTTCCTGTCAAAGATAACGATCCGATCTGGCAGCCTCACTGAATACTGCTCTGGGGCCAGAACCCCCCTAATAACGGGCCATCTTCTGATTTGAGGAGAGAACCCTGGATGATCGGCAGCAAGACTCATGGCATTGTCGTACCGACCTCCGTAAGCGATACGAACAGCCTCGCGCACCAAAAATTCTGCATTTATGCTGTTGTGTGAATCGGATGAGCACACTGCCCCTACGCAATGCAGCGGTCTTAAATTGATACATATTCCGAGTATCAACGTCCTTTCTACAGTGATCTCCGAACGGGGCTTTAGCGTCCCCAACTCACTTGCCTCAACAGAGCAAGAGTCCTCATCGCCACCGCTCAGAGGAAGGTTATAAATTATCTGATCGCCTTGTCCGGCGACACGGTGGACTATTGTGTCCATCTCTTCTTTCAGGAGAAAAGCGTCAACAGCCAGTACGCACAGAAAACTGACAACCAATACAACCAATATTTCGGCGATGAGCTTGAAACTGCGTGGCATAGTTATCTGGCGCGCTCCAATGTAACGCCTGCGTTTAAAGAAACAGTTGCTGCCCGATATCAGCGCACGCCCCTGACATGACGCGGTCTTGTAGCAAGGAGTGGCTCGCAGCGCGGAGCGTTAGCGATTTCTGCAATCTCTTACGCGCTAAAAAACCTCATTTACAGACGAGCCCTTTAACGCCTGAAAAGCTCTTGATCTAACATGCGAGCGCATCCGTCATCTGCATGGCAGCTTACGATCCTCGACGATTCATGTCTATCGGGTAGCGGCGAGTGAGAGTGGGATGCAATTCAGTGCGGCAAGCAGCCAACCACTGCCAAACCGACTCGGGCAGCACGCATCGAGACCCTTGCTCCGGGAGGCCACATCGTCGTCGCGCCCGACCTGGGTTCGTCCCGTTTCATCGGGACATGCCCGAATGATCACGTCACTTGGCGGATATAGATCACGAACGAGATATTGATCTGTCGTTAGAATGGTTTTCATGAGCACACATGACGAACAGACGCACGGTGTTGTCGGACCTTGCAGCGACGCACTGTTGAGCGAAATCGAGCAACAGCTCGACCGGGGGAACTACCTGCAGGTGAATCCGCACATCGAGGCGCTGGTCGCCGATGGCAGCCCGCGCGCCATCGCGATGGCCGTGCGGGCGCTGCGCTTCCTCGGGGCGGACCGCCGTGGCGACGCACTGGCACTGCAGGTGTGGCGCCGCCATCGCCACAACGGCACGGCGCTCGTCAGCAAGTTGCGCACGCGGCTGTACCGGCGCGGCCCCTTCGTGGCCTGGCGCGAGTTCGAGCGCTACCCCCTGCCCGACGATGCTACTGACGCCGAACGCGCAGACTACCTGTCCCTGCGTGGCTTCATGCTGTCCAGTCTGCGCGACTTCGCGGTGGCCATGCAGCTCAACGACGAAGCGCGCCGGCTGGCACCGCGGGATGCCTGGCTGCTGATCGAACGCTCCTACTGCCTGGAACGCGCCGATCGCTACAAAGAAGCCCTGGCCGCTTGCGACGAAGCCTTGCAGCTTTCACCGGGCTACCGCGCCGCCGTGCAACAGAAAGCCGAACTGCTGCTGTCTTTGCGGCGGCGTGACGAAGCCATCGCCCTGTTGCGCGAAAGCATGCAGCAGAGCGAATGCTCGGGCATCGTGATGCGCCTGTTCGACTTGCGCTTTGAAGACGGTGCGTTCGACGAGTGTGAAACCCTGCTGGCCGAAGTGCTCCGGCTGCAGCCGCGTGCCGACCGCTGGTGCCTCTCGGCGCATGCTGCGCGGCGGGCCGACCTCGCCATGGCGCGCGGCGAACTGGAAGTGGCGCGCGAGGAAGCCGGGCGTGTCGAAGGCAGCATCTTCTACAACAACGTTGCCGAACGTATCGCACAAGGGCAGACGCCGCATCGCCTGGTGTTGCCTGTTGCCTTCGTGCGCCAGCACTGGAACACCTGCGCCCCGGCTACGCTGGCCGCTCTCGCCGAGTACTGGCAAAAGCCCGCCGACCATCTCGAGATTGCCGAAGAGATCTGCTATGACGGCACCTCGGACAGCTCGGAACGCAACTGGGCCAGCAACAACGGCTTCATCACGCACGAGTTCCGCGTCGACTGGCAAACTGCCACCACCCTGCTCGATGCCGGCATCCCGTTCACACTGGTCACGACCTACACCGCTGGCGGCCACCTGCAAGCCGTCATCGGCTACGACCGTTTGCGCGGTTCGCTGCTGATCCGCGACCCTTTCCAGGCCACCCACGTCGAGTTCGATGCCGAGGCGCTCTTCACCCAGCATGCCTCCAGCGGGCCGCGCGGCATGGTGATGGTGCCGCACGAGCAGGCGCATCGGCTTGCCGGCATCACCTTGCCAGACGCCGAGCTCTGGGACAGCTACCACGTCATCAACCGCGCGCTCGGCGAGCACGACCGCGATGCCGCCTTTGCAGCCCTGCAAACCCTGCAGGCCAGCGACGCAGATCACCGCCTCACCCTGCAGGGCCAGCGCACGCTGGCGATGTACGACGGTGACGAACCCGGCATCCTGGCCTGCACCGAACGTCTGCTCGCGCTGTTCCCGGACGACACCAACCTGCAGCTCTCCAAGGCAGCCTCGCTGGGCGTCATCGGTGGCCGCGCAGCGCACCTGGAATGGCTGGGCCAGCTCGCTTCGCGCCCGTGGCCCGATCCGCTGATCCTTGCGCGCTATGCCGATCGGCTGTCCGAAGACGGCCGTCGCCTGCCACAGGCTTTCGGCATCGTGCATCGCGCCCTGAAACGGGCGAGCCTCAACGGCCGCCTGTGGCTGCAATGGGCCATCCTGACCTGGCAGGACGGCCGCTACCGCGAATCCTTGCCGCTGTATCGCTTCGCCAGCACCCTGTACGAAACCGACGAAGATGCAGCCTCGGCGTATGCCCGCGCCTGCCGCATTCTTGGCGACTCGCAGTCCGGCATCACGCTGCTGCGCGAACGGGTCGTCGCACTGGGCGGCAAGTCTGCGGCGCCGATGATCACGCTGTTCGAGCAGCTCGAAGCGCTCGAACACACCGAAGAGGCTTTCGGCGTGCTCGACGAGGCCCTGCAACGCCACCCGGAAGACAGTCACCTCGCGGTCTATTGCGCCGAAGCCCATCTGCGTTACGGCCGTCTCGACCGCGCCGAAGCGCTGTTGCAAGGCATCCATACCCCGCTACGCCGTGCCAGCTGGCTGCGCGCGCAAAGCCTGCTGTGCGACGCCCGCAACGACTTCGAAGGCGCACTGCAACATGCACGCGAGGCCAGCGCGCTGGAGCCCCTGCAGCTGCGCCACCACCGCAGCGTGGCTACACAGCTGGCACGCCGCGAAGGCCGCGAGGCCGCCATCGCGTGGCTCGAAGCGGCGAGCAACCAGCATCCGCGCAACTACGCCCTGGCCCGTCTGGTGCACGAGTGGCTGCCTGCTGATCCGCCACGCGTCGAAGCCCACCTGCGCCGCCTGCAAGCCGCGCACCCCGGCGACGTATGGACGCTGCGCGAACTGGCGCTGGAGCTGGGCCGTCAGACGCGTTACGAAGAGGCGCGCAAGCTGGCCGATGCCGCCCTGCTGCGCTCGCCCGAAGACCCCGTCACGCTGGGCATCCTCGCCTGGCTCGTGCAGCGCACGGATGGCTACGCCGCTTCGGCCCCCATCCTGAGGCGCGCCATCGCACGCGACGTCGACTACGACTACGCCCTGCGCACCCTCATCCAGGAAGCGCCCGACACCGCCACGGCCAACGATGCCATCGCCTTCGTGCGCAGCGAGCTGGTCCGGCAGGTCACCACGGGCGACAGCCTGATGACCTTCCAGGAATGTGCGCAAACGCGACTCCCGCCCGACGAGCTGCTGACCGTGATGCGCGAAGCCCATGCTGCGCGCAGCGACCTCTGGCATGCCTGGGTAGCGCTGGGCATGCAACTCACCGACATGGGGCGTGCCGAAGAGTCGCTCCCGATTTTCGAAGAGGCCCTGCAACGCTTCACCATGCTGCCGCGCCTGTTCGTCGAGTACGCCCAGTCGCTCAAGCTCGTCGGTCGCCGCGATGAAGCACGCAAACAGCTCGAAGCGGCACTGAGCATCAACCCCACATGGAACCGCGCGATCCGCCTCTACTCGGACACAGTGGCGGAAGAGAGCCCGGAGTGGAATGCGCACTGGGAGCGGTGCGAGCAGCTGATCCGCCAATGCCTGACGCGTGACCCCGAGAACGCCGACATGCGCGGCCTGCTCTCCTGGTTGCTGGAGCAGAAGAAGGACTACACCGGCGCGCTCGACGCCGCACGCGCCTCACTGCAACGCGACCCGCAACCGCGCTGGGTGTGGGCCTGTGCATGGCGCAGCTGCGAGAAGCGCGCAACCCTGGCCGACTTCGACACCCTGCTCGACGAGATCGAACAGGCGCGCCCCGGCGACCCCTGGGCCTGGGTGGCACGTGCACAGCACGGTGGCGACCACGCCAAAGCCCTTGCAGCAGCCGAACACGCCCTCACACTGGAGCCCTGGCTCATTGCCGCCTGGGAAGCGCGGCTCGATCGCCTTGCGCAGCTCGGTCGCCATGGCGAGATAGAGAAACTCGTCGACGCCCTGCAATGGCCCGACGGCCCCGTGCCCAACTCGCTGGTGCTGGCCGGGCTACGCGCACGCCGCCTGCACAACAAGGTCGGGGCGCTCAGAGGTCTGCGCTCCCATCTGGCCAGCACGCCCAACAACTACGCCGCCTGGCAGCTGCTCGCCGACTGGTGCGACGAAGACGAAGAACTCGACAACTACATCGCCGCTACGCGCGAGCTGGTGCGCATTGCCCCCAACCATGCGCCCTCGCACGGCTACCTCGGCCACGCCTTGCTGCGCAAAGGCAACCACGCCGAAGCCCTGCCGCAATTCGAAAAAGCCGTTGCCCTGCAACCCGACTACGGCTTTGCCGTCTGGTACCTGCACGACGCCGCCATGGCCTGCAAACTGCCCGAGCTATCGGTGCAGGCCATCGACGCCTTGTGGCCACACCAACGCAGCGCCGCCTTCGCCTCGCGCGCCACGCAAGCCGCAGCCAGGGCCAACAACCAGGAAGCCGCGCTGCGCTGGCTGGAGCGCACGCTGCAGATGGCCGGCTATGAAGCTGAGCCTGCCGAGAAGGCACTGGTATCAGTGCGCGGCGCAGGCTGGCGCGACCAGGCCAAGGACGCCGTGCAGCGCTGCATCCAGCAAGGTGAGTGCGCCTGGTTTGCGGTGAAGGAATTCGTCAATGACATCCTGCATCTGCGCTACGTCAATGGCGCCATCAAGGACCTCGACGAACTGATCCGCAACGAACGGGGCACCGTGCTCAAGATGGCCCTGCTCGACCACGCCGGCGACAAGCGTGACAAGCGCCTGCTCGAAGCCATGCTGGAGCGCTACGAAACCCTGCTGCGCAAGCACGACAACACCTGGGGTCAGGTCAGCTTTGCCATGCACTGCCTCAGCGAATACAAACGCGCCAGCCAGTGGATGCACGACTGGCGCGAGCGTCCCGAGGCACCGCACTGGGCACTCGGCAACGTCGCACTGTCCTACGCCTCAACCGGCAACTTCGAGCCGCTCGGCGAAATCGCCAGCCGCGTCCTCACCACTGCGCCGCAAAATGACGACGCACGCCTATGGCAGCTCGTCGACTTCGCCGCACGCGAACAGCATGACGAACTCGCCAGCGCACTCGGCAGACTCAACGAATGGCAGCCCGAACAGTGGATGAAGCCCATGCTCGATGTGCTGAAGGCCTATAACCAGTCAGTGCAGACAAAGAAGCTGATGGGCGCAGTCAGTGCCTTCACCGCCGCCACGCCGCACAAGGCAGGCCTCGACAGCATGCGCCACGTCTGCCGCCGACTCGGTCGCCAGCTCGCACGTCAACGCGCACCGGCCTGGCTGCGCCCCTTTGTTTGGTGGATGCTGGACTGCTGGTGATGAGAAGCGTTTTGGCCGTTCCGGGAGAGCGGTCAGTACAGCCTGCGGCCATTTCGATCACTCCGACCTGCGTTCTCCTGACTACTCCGCTTTACGGGTTGCAGTGTTTCGCAAACCCGTCGTTTGCCAGGTCGAACCCTCTCGCCCCGGCAAGCTCCCATGGCCGCACACAGGCCCGCTCTCTGGCGCACCAGATGAACCCGGCGGGCACCAGGCACGCATGCGCATCACGGTCACCGCCAATCGCCCTGGGCTGCGAAGCTGAAGGCCTGGGTTCCGAAGGTGGAGCGGGTGTCGTGCAGGCCGCAAGCAGAAAAATGCCAGGTGCCATTGTGAGGAATGCGATCGGCAGCGACTGCAGGGCGTGAGCGCTCATGGGTCAAGGTCGTCGGCACAGGCCTTGGTGTGATGTCGCGTGATGCAGTGTTGGGGATCTGTGGCTGCTTGGCGCTGTGCGCCTTGTGGATTGACTGACGTGAAAGTGAGGGGCAGCCGGAGTGCGAAGCACGGAGGGAACCAACAAGCGCAGCTTGTTGGCTGTCCCTCTCGACTGTAGGGTTAGACGCATTACTCGCCAGCACTTGCGGTTTTGCTTTCATCTGCACTCCAGACAAGCTTAGACGCACTGATATCAAACCCTGCGAACCGTTGCATTTCGGTCCATGGTTCTTCGTCGGTTTTGTATTCAATGATCTCGTATGCGCGTTCGCACGTTCCCCAACTTTGGCATGGGCATCTGTTAGGCGCCTCGCCCCAAGGAATTGTTGAGATTCTCCGAAGCTCGCTTTGTGCAGACGACAGGCTGTCATGTGTGCTCTGCCATTCCGCATGAACTTGATCTTCGATCACATACTTTGTGGCCATTTAGCAGGCGTCTAACGTTTGACGTGAGGGGCCGCCGTAGCGGCGAAGCCGCGAAGGGAACCTGCAAGCGCAGCTTGCAGGCGGTCCCTCTCGACGGAATTGTTAGGTGATGGTGCATGCATAGAAGCGGTGAAAGGCACCAACCACATCAGCCAACGGGAACGTACGAAGAAAAACGATGAGATGGAGAAACAAAAAAACACCCGGAACCCAGCTTTCGATATGTGAAATCGGACGATACAGTTTTGGGTTTCCACCTCTTTGAACCGCATCCCATTCCGCATCGTACGGGCTTATAGGCAAACGCTTTTCTATGTCTTGAACTACCTGCCACTTTGCGGAGTTAAGGTTCCGATACGAGATGATTATGTTGTACCAAAACAGAGTCAGCATGCAGCCAGCCAGTGCGAGCAGCCACATATAGCTAGGACTCGCAGCTGTTGTTAAGTAGCCAACAAATGCAAGGATCGCTGAATTGACACTGAGAAAGTAGGTGTTGGCATTTGTGCGTCGCTGACTGATTCGATCTGCCATTTCGACGTAAAGTTTGTACTGATCCAAGAGGTGAGAGTGCCACTTCTCATTTGGAGGGTAAGTGGCTCCTTCTTGAATGTCATTCCATAACTTTCCTTTGGGCACATCGACCATCATCGACCACCATTAATCAGTGTCTTTAGGTTGTCCCAGGTCCATTTGTAGACCTTGTCTGTTGATGCTGCACTTGTTGGTTTAGTGCAGGTTTTATCTGAGTACGCGGCCAGAAGGAAATATGGCTTTCCCTTGGCCTTGGCAATTTCTAACTCCGCAGCGACACCCGCCGCTGTGTGAGTTTTTTGACCGCATAGCACGATGACAACGTCGACGTTGTCCATGCGCCGGCGAACTTTCTCTTTCCAGTCTCCGGTTAGATGGTCTTTGACAGATGCATCCTGAAAATCAAATGGGCTATCAGGGAGCTTGGCTTGACCGGCCAACATGATCTTGGCCCCTTCATCGTTGTCGTAGTCAAAACTAATGAACACACGCTTTTTTGCTGGCATCAATGTCTCCCCTATTTGAAATGGTGAAACCTAACGTGAAGTAGACGACATCAAGCCGTCATCCGGTTGTCGATGGCCAAGTCTAACCATCCCGCCTGGATATCACCAGCCAGGCTGCAGCTCAGCCCCAGCCCTCCAGCACAATCTTCCCCTTCGCCTTGCCCGACTCCAGCAAGGCATGGGCGCGGCGCAGGTTGGTGGCGTTGATGCTGCCGAAGTGTTCGCCCAGCGTGCTGCGGATGCGGCCGGCGTCGACGAGTTTTGCGAGCTCTTCGAGGATGCGGTGCTGGGCGATCATGTCTTCGGTCTGGAAGATCGCGCGGGTGAACATGAGCTCCCAGTGCAGCGAGATCGATTTGCGCTTGAGCAGCTTGATGTCGAAGGGCGCGGGATCGTCGATGAGGCCGAAGCGGCCCTGGGGCGCGAGGGCCTCGACGATCTGCGCGATGTGCTGGTCGGTCTGCGTGAGGCTCACGACGTAGCGCACTTGCGGCACGCCGATGCGTTTGAGTTCTTCGGCGAGCGGCTGGCTGTGGTCGATGACGTGGTGGGCGCCGAGTTCGCGCACCCAGGCTTGCGTCTCGGGTCGCGAGGCGGTGCCGATGATGGTGAGGCCGGTGAGCTGGCGCAGCAGCTGGACCATGATGGAGCCCACGCCGCCGGCAGCGCCGACGACGAGGATGGCGTCGCCGCTCTGGCCGGGTTTGATTTCGAGCCGGTCGAAGAGCATCTCCCAGGCAGTCAGCCCCGTCAGCGGCAGGGCAGCGGCTTCGGCATCTTTGAGCGAGGCCGGCGCGTGACCGGCGATGCGTTCGTCGACAAGGTGCAGCGCGCTGTTGGCGCCGGGGCGGGCGATGCTGCCGGCGTACCAGACGCGGTCGCCGGGTTTGAACAGCGTCACATCCGGCCCGACTGCGCGCACGATGCCGACGGCATCCCAGCCGAGCACCTTGTGTTCGCCAGCGGGCGGGTTGTTGCCTTTGCGCACCTTGGTGTCGACGGGGTTCACGGCGATGGCGCGCACATCGACTAGCAGGTCGCGCCCACTGGCTAGCGGTTCAGGCAGGCTCACGTCGAGCAGGGCTTCTGCGTTGGCTATGGGCAGGCCGAATTGGGCGGCGGTGTAGGCGATGGCTTTCATGTCTGTGCGTCCTTGTTCAGGTGCGAATCATTTGGCTGTGGCGAGGACAACGGGGGGCGTCGCAACCGGTCTGCCGGGCTTTGCTGCGCCGAGCTGGTTGAGCGCGAGGCTGGCCAGCACCAGCACGGCGCCGGTCAGTTCACCGTAGCCCAGCGGATGCCCGCGCAGCACGCCGATGGCCAGCGCAGTGAGGGGCACGAGGTTGATGAACAGCATGCCACGCTGGGCGCCGAGTTTGCGCATGCCGGCGTTCCAGCTCAACACGGCCAGCACGGCCGCCAGCAGGGTGAGGAACAGCAGGGCGGGCGTCAGCGCGGGCAGGGCACTGAGGGCAGGCAGGCGCAGGCCACCTGCTGCGCCGAGCACGAGCCACATGAGGAGCAGGGCGAGACCGCCAGCGCTGCCGGTGAGCGCGGTGTAACGCAGCGGCGACCAGGTCGGGAACGCAGCCGCGCCCATGGAGTAGAGCACCCAGCAGCTGCCGCCAGCGATCATCATCAGCGTGGGCAGCACGGCAGCGTGTTCGGTGAGGCGTGAGAGCTGACCGTCAGTGGTGAGCAGCACGACACCGACGACAGCCAGCGCGAGGGCCAACCAGGTACGTGCAGCCGGCCGCGAGCCGCTGCGCAGGGCGTGGATGAGCACGGCGATGAGGGGCTGCAGGGCCATGACGATGGCGCCGAACTCGGGGCGTGACATACCCACGGCGTAGAACATCAGCAGGTTGAAACCGGCGAAACCCAGGGTGCCGAGGCCCAGCAGGCGCCAGGTGGCGCCCTCGGTGCGCAGGGCGCCCGTGCCCTCGCGCCAGACCAGCAAGGCGACGAAGATCGGTGCGGCGAAGCCGTAGCGCACAAGGGTCATGCTGAGGGCGTCCATGTCGGCGAGAACGAGCTTGGAAACCGGGAATGCGGCGCCCCAGATGATCGTGGCGAGCGCCAGGCACAGGCTGGCGGCGAGCGCGGGGGGGAGTGGAGCGGCTGACTTCTGGCTGGACATGGTGACGACCTCGTCGGGACTGCGATGCGTGGACTCTAGCCCGCGTCGATATGTTTAAAAAGCGCTACAGTTGAACAAGATTGTTTCTATTGGAATGCAAATCATGGAGCGCCTTATCCACATGGCGAGCTTTGCCGAGGTCGTCGAAGCCGGTGGCTTCTCGGCGGCGGCGCACCGGCTGGACTGCTCACGCGCCGTGCTCAGCAAGCGCATCGCGGCGCTGGAGCGCGATTTCGGCGTCACCCTGCTGCACCGCACGACGCGGCGGCAAAGCCTCACCGAAGCGGGCGAAGCGCTGTACGTGCATTGCCGGCGTGTGCTCGACGAAGTGAACCAGGCGGAAGCCAGCCTGCATGAACTCAGCAGCGCGCCGCGCGGCACCTTGCGTGTGTCGGCCCTGCATTCCTGGGGCAACCAGGTGCTGGGGCCGCAGATTGCGCAGTTCCTGCAGCGCTACCCTGAAGTGCGCATCGACCTGCAGCTCAACGACCAGATTGCGGACCTCGCGGCCAGCGCCGTCGACGTCGCCATCCGCATGACCAACACGCCCGCGCCGGGCCTGGTGGCGCGCCACCTGGCCGAACTGCCCTATGTGATCTGTGCGGCACCGGCCTACATCGCGCGCCATGGCGCACCGCAGACGGCGCAGGCGCTGCTCGAACACAACTGCATCTTCTACTCGGGCGAACTGACGCAGAACCCCTGGCGCATCATCACGCCCGAGAAGCAGGAGATCGAACTGGAGGTGCGCGGCCAGCTGATGGTGAACAGCGTCGCCGTGCTGCGCGCTGCTGCCGTGGGTGGTGTGGGCATCATCGCCATGTCGCGCTACCTCGTCGAAGAGGAACTCCGGCGCGGCGAGCTCGTCGAGCTGCTGCCGCGCTACCGCGTGCCGCCGCGCCAGCTCTACCTCGTGACCCTGCCTGACCGCCTGCTGGCGGCCAAGACGCGCGCCTTCATCGACTTCCTTTTGCAACGCCCGGGCGATGGCGGGCTCAGCGCGCCGCCTGTGCCGGCGAACCCTGCGGGCCCGCGCGCAGGTACTGGCGCGGCCAGGCCGTAGCGTGCCCCAGCGCCTGCGCCGCATGCAGCGGCCAGTGCGGGTCGCGCAGCAGCTCGCGCGCGAGCATCACCACGTCGGCCTGACCGGTGCGGATGATGTGGTCGGCTTGCTGCGCATTGGTGATGAGGCCCACCGCGCTGCTGGCGATGCCGGCCTCGTTGCGCACACGTGACGCGAAAGGTGTCTGGTAGCCGGGGCCAATGGGCATGCTCGCCGTCGGCAGCATGCCGCCCGTGCTGATGTCGATAAGGTCGACGCCGAGCGCCTTGAGGCGACGCGAGAGCTCGACGGTTTCGTCAGGCGTCCAGCCGCCTTGCTCGGCCCAGTCAGTGGCCGACAGGCGCACGAAAACCGGCAGATGCTCGGGCCACACTTTGCGCACGGCCTGCGTCACTTCCAGCGTGAGGCGAATGCGGTTCTCGAAGCTGCCGCCGTAATCATCGGTGCGCTGGTTGGCGACGGGCGACAGGAACTGGTGCAGCAGGTAGCCGTGGGCGGCGTGCACTTCTGCCACATCGAAACCCGCAGCCAGCGCGCGGCGCGCGGCGGTCGTGAAGTCGTCGATCACCTTGCGGATGCCCGCCGCGTCGAGTGCGAGCGGCAGGGGATAGGTGTCAGAGAAACGCAGCGCCGACGGTGCGACGGTCTGCCAGCCACCGTCGGCCGGCTTCACCTCGCCAGCGCCTTTGCCCGGCGCAGCAGCGCTGGCCTTGCGGCCCGCATGCGCGAGCTGGATGCCTGAAAAACCGCCCTGCTGGCGGATGAAGCGCGTGATGCGCGACAGCTGCGCGACATGCGCGTCGTCCCAGATGCCCAGATCGTCCGCGCTGATGCGCCCCTCTGGGCTCACCGCCGTCGCTTCGGTAATGACCAGGCCAGCGCCACCCAGCGCGAAGCTGCCGAGGTGCACGAGGTGAAAGTCGGTCGCGAAACCGTCCTTCGACGAATACATGCACATCGGCGACACCGTGATGCGATTTGGCAGGGTCAACGAGCGCAGCGTGAAGGGGGCGAAGAGGTGAGACATGGTGCGGGACTCCGGCAAGGAAACGTGTCGCCATCATCGGGGGTTTTGCAGTTTCAATACAGGGGCGCTGAATTGAATGCATATTCAAATTTCTGTTGAAGATGACATCGCTCCAGGACAGCGAGATCTTCGAGCGCAACGCCGAGCCCGGCAGCCTGTCGGCGGCCGCCCGCGCACTCGACATCACGCCCGCCGCCGCCAGCGCCACCCTCAAGCGGCTGGAGGCGCGCCTTCAGGTGCCGCTGTTCGTGCGCTCCACGCGCAGCCTGCGACTAACGCGCGATGGCGAACACTTTCTCGCGCACAGCAAACCCGCACTCGACGCGCTGCGCGAGGCCGTCGACGGCCTTGCCAGCATCGGTCACGCCGTGCAGGGGCCGCTGCAACTCGCCGCACCGTCCGACCTCGGGCGCAACCTGCTGCTGCCCTGGCTGGCCGAGTTTCACGCACAGCATCCTGCCCTGAGCTTTCGCCTGTACCTGTCAGACCGCATGGCCGACCTCTACAGCCTGCCGCTCGATCTGGCCGTGCGTTACGGCGAGCCTGCAGACTCCAGCCTCATCGCCTTACCGCTGGCGCCCGGCAATCGCCGCGTGCTGTGCGCCTCGCCCGACTGGGTGGCGCGTCACGACAAGCTCAAGCACCCCGACGACATCCGGCCGCACGATGCCTTGTGCTACGTGACGGGCCCGGGCGAAGCCGACGTGCTCGACCGCTGGCGCTTGCGCCGTGGCAAGGAGCAGGTCGCCGTGCGCGTCAGGGTTGCACACGTCTCGAACGATGGCGACGTGGTGCGCCGCTGGGCCATTGCCGGGTTGGGCATCGCCTACAAGTCGCGCCTCGACATTGCGGCCGACCTTGCTGCCGGCCGCCTCGTCGAACTGCTGCCGTCCTGGCAGGGCGAAGCCGCACCGCTGCACCTCATGTGCGCCAACCAGCGATTGCTCAACCCAGCGGTGAGTGTGCTGCGCGACTTCATTGCCGAGCGTTGCAGAGCCCTTCTTCAATAGCAGGGCTGGCGAAGCGGTTACTTCCTGAGGAAGGGATAGAGCGAGTCACTCACTTCGCGCTCAAGCGTCCAGGTCTTGCCGTCGTCCGCCGAGAAGAAGGTACGGCCATGCCCGGTGTGCAGGAGCAGCTCTCCATCCTTGGGCAAAGGCACGATGCCGTGTCCGCCCGTCATCAAACCACCGACATCTGCCGCCTCGGGCAAGCGGGCGACACGTTCTTCCCAGCTCACGCCCCGGTCTGTCGAACGGTGGAAACTAAAGGAGCTGCTCGACCAACCCACACCCGCAAGGCTCACCGAGTAGAGAATGCTGGCGCTACGGCATATCAGTGCAGAGCCCGGTTGGTTCGGTCGAGACCAGGTCTTGCCTCCATCTGTCGACAGATAGTCGTTTCCGCACAGAACATTGCGAATTGCAGCTGGCTGCGCGTTTGGCAACATCGCGTCGAACGGAGCGACATATGCCGCTTCGAGCGAGTCCAGATTAATGACCAGCTGCTTGCGAGTCGACAGGAAGGCCACCTCGCTGAACTGCACGATCAGCTTGGTTCCCAGCGTGTGTGCCGTCACCAGAAAGGGCGTACCGCTGATGGCAGGCAAGCTCAGCTCACGCCAAGCAACCTGGTCACAGCAACGCGAGGAGAAGACCTTGATAGCGGCCCCCTGTGCGACCACCGCGACAATCTGCTCATTTGCCGCCGCGTTCAGTGCAACAAGCTCGCCGCCCAATGGCAGCGATATGTCATTCCAGCGCTTGCCATCGGTTGAATGCATCACCAGTCCACCTGTGGACCCGGCAAGCATGAACCCATTCGCCTGCGGCAGCACCGCTGTAATCGGCGCGGCGAGCCCCGTATCGAAGTTGCTCCAGCGACCGGACGGATCACGACGCAGCACCTGCCCTGTACGCGCACCCACCCAATAGCTGCCATCCGCAGCAATCTGGTAGCGGCCATTGGTCACCATGGCATTCTTCTTCAGCTCATCGATAGCTGTTGCGGCGCTATTCGGAGCACGACTCCACCCGCCAATAGCCTTGTCTGACAGGGCAGGGTCGAGTTGAAGATCACGAAAGACAGCGCGCCGATCCGAAACCGTTCCTCCCGGTGCCAGGCGCAGGTTGCGATCCGACTTCTCCGCCGGCAGGTATGCATGCAGCACACCCAGGTTGGTGACCGTCCCGGCTTCGACGCGGAAAAGCGCACCCTGCTTCTCGATGTCTGCCCGCGCGGTATTGCTGATCATGAGGTCAATCAGCAGCCCGGCCGTGTTGCCTTCGATTTTCTCGAAGCGATACTCGCCAGGCGGCAACTGGCTGACAAAAATCAGGCTGGGGGCACGCGGTGTACCGGTAGGAGTTATCGTGTAGGTTGTGTCGCGCTGGAGATTCCGTACCGTCAAACCTGTCCAGGCCACGTATGACAGCGCCAATCGCCCGCCTTCCACCTTGACGACAACTGAGCCCATGCCGGGCTGGATATTGGTGACCTGCGTACCCGGCGGAACCGTCACGCAGCCCACACACGCCATACACACCGAAACTACTGCTGCCCTGAACAGATTGAACATTCGTCACCCTGATTGAATAAGGAATGCCGGCAGAAGCCGGTACAGGATTCTAACCAGAAGCGCTCTCCATCTCGCCCGCCAACTCCACAACCCGCAGAATCAAGATGCCTCCCGACATTGCTCCGGTTGAAATGTCCAAAGCCTACCGCCTCATCAACCACGGCCCCACCGTGCTCGTCTCCGCACGCCACGCCGGCATCGACAACGTCATGGCTGCCGCCTGGGCCTGCGCGCTCGACTACGCCCCGCCCAAGCTCACGGTCGTGCTCGACAGGAGCAGCTACACACGAAAGCTCGTCGAACAGAGCGGCCAGTTCGTCATCCAGGTGCCCACGGTCGCGCAAGCCGAACTCACCCGCGCTGTCGGCCGAAGCTCACTCGCAGACGACACCGACAAGCTTGCTCACTGCGGCGTAGAACTGTTCGACCTGGCAGATCACGACCTGCCCTTCGTGAAAGGTTGCAGCGCCTGGCTTGCCTGCAAGCTGATCGCCGAGCCGCACAACCAGCAGGCCTACGACCTCTTCATCGGTGAAGTCGTCGCTGCGTGGGCCGACACCCGCGTCTTCCGCGACGGTCACTGGCACTTCGAAGATGCGGACCCTTCACTGCGAAGCATTCACCATGTGGCGGGCGGGAATTTCTATGCGATAGGCGATTTGCTGCCGGCGAAGTTGTAGTGTGGGCACGGTGTGCCCACGCGGAGCGTCTGGTGCCATGTATGACCTGAACGCGTGAGCTCACCGAGCTCACCCTGCCGGGCTGAGGACGATGCAGCGAATCACGCTGCGAAGAAGAAACGGATCAGGGCAAAACTCAGGGCGAACAGATAGCCGTAGGAAAACTTGTCGATCATCAGTACGGACTGACCACGACGCTCCCGCCAAGCCCCCATGAGGGCCATGAGACCGCCTGCGGCAATTGGCGTCACGATCAGATTTGCCAGACGCCAGGCGTCGGGAACCAGATTGTCCGGAAACACCAGCAGACTGATGCCCCCAAGGATCGTGCCGAAGAGCGTATAGCCAAGTGCTGCAAGCCAAGGATCAGGCGCTCTACGGAACGGCTCTCCCAGAGAGTGGAAGCCCAGCTCGATGAGCGCTTCGCTGACGATCTGGAGCAGGAACTCCCCGATTAATTCAAAGATGGCTTCGAGCATTGGCGGTTATAGGGTTGGTAAGCAGGGGGCAAAAAGTGCATTTGCGGCGAACGATGGGCGGGCAAATTCCGGGGCAATGTCACTCGTCAACGTGGTCCCAGATCCCCAGTTATCTTGAGGCGATCTTCTTTGACCCAAGCTTCGAAGTCCTCTCCTGTACTGACGTTGATGTACATGACATGGAACCAGCCTTTGTACGGGGTGTACACCGTCACAGAATCACCCGGAACGATAAAACGCTTGGTTTTGCATTTTTCAGTGGGGGCCGCATAGAGCCAGGCACGACCGACTCCGCTAACCGTCGCTGAAAGTCTTGGGTGAAAGCCCACACTCCTCTGACCTCGGGAGTCAATACGTTCGCACTCCGATGACTCGGAGGCTTGAGCGCCGAGAACTGCACCTATCAAAACGAATACGGCAGCCACGCGCATGTTGTGCCTTACGTGAAATTGGACGACAGCATAATGCCTCCCGATGAAGGACAAATCCACATTCAGTCCGGTTACGCCGTGTGAAGACTAGAATCCTGTTTCCACGCAGCTCTTCACGCGGCACCCCGCCATGCTCGAACGCATCATCTCCATCCTCTTCCCCGTCTTCACCATCGCCGCCGTCGGCTACTTCGTCGCACGGCGCGAGCGGCCGGACATGGGGGTGGCGAACAAGCTGACCATGGATGTGTTTGCGCCGGCGCTGATCTTCGGTGCGTTGGCGGGGCGTGACTTCCACGTCGCGCAGTACTGGCAACTTGCGCTGGCAATGCTGCTGCTGACGGTTGCCTGCGGTGTGGCTGGGCATGTTTTGTCGCGCGTGCTGAAGGAAGATCCGCGCACGCTGTTGCCGACCATCATGTTCAGCAACTCGGCCAATCTGGGTATTCCGCTGGCGGTACTTGCTTATGGCGACCAGGCGCTGCAGCCCGCTGTCATCCTGTTCATGGTGTCGACGCTGTTGCACTTCACCTATGGCAGTTATCTGCTGGATCACAAGCTGCATCTGAGCCAGTTATGGAAAGTGCCCAACGTCATCGCGACCTTGCTTGGCCTTGCGGTGTCGCTGTCGGGCATCGTGGTGTGGCCGCCGCTGGTGATGGCGCTGAAGCTGCTGGGCGACATCGCGATTCCGCTGATGCTGTTCTCGCTGGGTGTGCGCATGACGGACATCCGCCTCGAAGGCTGGCGCGTGGGTCTCATCGGCGGCCTCGCGCGACCGGCCATCGGTGGCGCGTTGGCCGGAGCGATTGCCTGGGCACTGGGCCTGCATGGGCTGCAGGCAGCGCTGCTGATCATCTATGGCGCACTGCCGCCAGCGGTGATGAACTACCTGTTCGCCGAGCGCTACAACCAGGAGCCCGACAAGGTCGCCTCCATCGTGCTGATCGGCAACCTGCTGGCCGTGGTGGTGTTGCCGGTGGTGCTGGCGTTTGCGTTGTAGGCTGTTTGCAACAGCAGTCCCGCATCATCATTGGTCTTTGACGCTCGTATCCGCTTTTGATATACCAACCCGCCGCCTGGCATTTTCAAACCTCCGAGACAGGAATTCATCGTGACCATTTCAGAGTACAGCGACGTTTTTCACGGCAAGAAAGTTGAGACTTATGACGGCGGCCAGCCCGACATCGCGACCAAGGTCTATCGGCTGACACTCGAATACGACGATGAGCGCCGTATCGGGGACCTGATCGAAGAGTTCCTGTCCAAGGTCGACAAGAGCAAGCTGGATGCCCTGATCATCGGACAGTGGAACAACCCGGCAGAAGAAAGCTCGGAAGAAACCCTCGGCGTGCTGGTTGCCCATGCCGCCGAGCTGCCGGCGCTGAAAGCTTTGTTCATCGGTGACATGACCTACGAAGA
This sequence comes from Viridibacterium curvum, assembly GCF_039544165.1. Taxonomy (NCBI): domain Bacteria; kingdom Pseudomonadati; phylum Pseudomonadota; class Betaproteobacteria; order Rhodocyclales; family Rhodocyclaceae; genus Viridibacterium; species Viridibacterium curvum. The sequence continues at coordinate 885,344 of NZ_BAABLD010000008.1, read as the reverse complement.
CTGCGAGATCTCGTGGATCATCCAGTCGGACTACAACATGCTGCTGGAGAACTTCCAGTCGCTGGAAACCCTGCGCATCCGTGGCGGCAACCAGCTGGAGCTGGAGCCCTTCTCGCATCCCGCACTGAAGCAGCTGATCATCGAGAGCGGTGGTTTGCCGAGCAGTGTTGCCAATGCACTGGCCGAATCGAGCCTGCCGGCACTCGAACACCTGGAGCTGTGGCTGGGCACGGACGGCTACGGTTTCGACGGCGACGTCGCGCTGTACGAGCGCGTGCTGGGCAGCCTGCGTACGCCGGGCCTGCGCTATCTGGGTCTGCGTGATTCGGATATCGCCGATGATCTGGCCGTGTGGCTGGCGGGGCAATCCTGGATCGAGCAGCTCGATACACTGGATCTTTCGCTGGGCACGCTCGGCGACACCGGTGCCGAGGCGCTCTTCAACAGCCCGCACGTGCGCAAGCTGCGCTGCCTGGATCTGAGCCACCACTACATCTCACAGGCAGTGCAGGACAAGCTGCGCTCCCTGCCCATCAGCGTGAAGCTGGACGATGCGCAGGACGAGGACGAAGGCTACAAGTACGTGGCTGTCGGCGAGTGAATGTTGCAGTGTGCTGCCGACAGCGTAGCGCGTGAGGCCGTGTCGCCGGGCACGCAGGTGGTGCTCGGCGTCGCGACAGGGAAACGCCTGCGCTTGTTGCAGGCGGCCCGCGCAGGGTTCGGCCTGCCGCCTGCACAGGTCGTGGAGTGGTCCGCCTGGCTGGACGCGCCGGAGATCCTGCTCGGCTACCTCGAACGACCTTGCGTGTTCAAGATCGAATCGCCGGGTGACGACCCCGTAGCGCAACACAAGCTATGCGTCCTCGGCTGCCGCCTTCTGGGGCGCGATGTGCCCTCGCTGCCTGCGCATGGCGAATTGCGCGACACCGATGCCTGGTTTGCGGGATTCTCGGCCGCGCTCGGCACGCTGGCCGCGCTCCTTGCGCAGCATCCGCATCTGCAGATGGTGAACGCTCCTGCGGAAGTGCTGCTGATGACCGACAAGCTGGCCTGCCAGCAACACCTGGTGCGGCACGCGGTCTCCACGCCCCGCTTGCTGGGGCCTGTCATCAACTATGACGACTTGCAGTCCAGGCTCGATCAGAACCAGCTCGATCGGGTGTTCATCAAGGCGCGTTACGGCTCCTCTGCGGCAGGCGTCGTCGCCTATCGCCGCGCAAGCGGTGGGCGCGAGCAGGCCACCACGACGGCCCGCATCGAACGCACATCGTCAGGCCTGCGCCTGTTCAACCTCAAGCGCATGAGCCGCTACAGCACGCGTCATGACATCGCCGACCTCATCAATGCCCTCGCGGGCCAGCAGGCTTATGTTGAGGCCTGGCTGCCCAAACCCCGTCATGGCGATGCAAGCTACGACTTCCGCGTCGTGACGCTGGCGGGCAGGGTGGCGCATCGTGTTGCGCGCGTCGGGCAACACATCATGACCAACCTGCACCTGGGCAACCGTCGCGGTGATGCGGCGAGCCTGTTGAACGCGCCTGATCTGGCTGCGCTGGAAGCCGTCTCGATGCATGCAGCGGCCAGCTTTCCGCAAAGCCTGGTCGCGGGCTTTGACGTGGTCGTCAAAGGCGGCAAGGCCAGCATTCTTGAAGCCAACGCGTTCGGCGACCTGCTGCCCGGCCTGCAGTGGCAGGGGCAGGACACCTATGCCGCACAGTTGCAGGCGCTGGCCGCATGAAGCTGGATGCTCACGATATTCCTGACATGAATGCAGTTGTCGGTAGCCACGACATCCTGTTCATCACCCTCGATGCCTTGCGCTACGACGTTGCCCAGCAACTTTTCGAAGCCGGCGAGTTGCCCGTTCTGCGCAAGTTCCTGCCCGCCAGCGGCTGGGAGAAGCGGCATACCCCCGGCAGCTTCACCTTTGCAGCACACCAGGCGTTCTTTGCGGGCTTCCTGCCGACGCCAGCCTCACCCGGTCGTCATGCTCGGCTGTTCGCAACGGCGTTCCGTGGCAGCGAGACAACGTCGACACACACCTGTGTGTTCGACGAGGCGTCAGTCCCCGCCGGGCTTGCCGCACGCGGCTACCAGACCATCTGCATCGGTGGCGTGGGTTTTTTCAACAAGCTGACGGCGCTGGGCCGTGTGCTGCCCGACATGTTTGCCGAGAGCCACTGGCGCCCTGCACTCGGCGTGACGCATCCACGCTCGACAGAGAACCAGGCCGAGCTGGCCATCCAGAGAATGGAGGCGACCGGAAAACGTGTCTTCCTGTTCATCAACGTGTCTGCCATCCACTCGCCAAGCCACATCTACCTGACGGGCAGCCGCAGCGACAGCCCGGCGACTCACGCGGCAGCGCTGCGGCATGCGGATCTCGCGTTGGCGCCACTCTTCGAAGCCTGCGCGCAACGCGCACCGACCTTCGCCATCATCTGCTCGGACCACGGCACCGCGTTCGGAGAGGACGGCTACCATGGCCATCGCCTCGCCCACGACACCGTCTGGAACGTGCCCTACGCACACTTCTTCATCCCCGCCCGGGATGCCGCCACACCGTGAACAAACCGGAAGCACTCGACACGCTTGCACAGCGCCTGCGGCTGACGCCATACCAGGCCTATTCGTATTCCTACCCGCACAAGTCGGCCTACCGCAAGCTGCCCGCACCGCAGTCGCTCGCGGCACTGTGGGGAGGGGAGGACCGCTCGGCCTTGTTCGGTTACATCCACGTGCCCTTCTGCAGCATGCGCTGCGGCTTCTGCAACCTGTTCGCGATGGCCAGGCCCGAGCCTGCGCTGGTGGATCGCTACGTTGCACAGGTGGTCCGGCAGATGCGGGTCATGGACGAGCAGCTGGGTAAGCGCCGCTTTGCACGCTTCGCCATCGGTGGCGGCACGCCCACGTATCTGTCAGCTGCACAGCTGGGGCAGTTGTTCGATGGCATACAGGGCATCCTGGGCGTTGATCTCCATAACGTACCGTCAGGCATCGAAGCCTCGCCCGAAACGGTGAGCGCCGAGAAGCTGGCTGTATGTCGCGACGCAGGGGTGAGCCGCGTCAGTCTGGGCATCCAGAGTTTTTCCAGCGCCGAGATGCGCGCCCTCGTCAGGCTGCAGCAGAACTCGGTGGTCCGTACGGCCATCGAACGCATCCGCGAGGCGGCGTTCCCGGTGCTGAACCTCGACCTGATCTATGGCATTGCCGGCCAGACCAAGGCAAGCCTGCTCGCCTCCATCGACAGTGCATTGTCTTTCGCGCCGGAAGAGATCTACCTGTACCCGCTCTACATACGGGAACAGACGGGGCTGGGTCGCATCAAGCGTCGCCATGACGACGGCTCCAGGGACTACCTGCACCTGATACCCGAGACAGACACGCGCCTTGATCTCTACACCGCAGCACGTGATCACCTGCGTGCGGCTGGCTACACACAGACCTCGATGCGCATGTTCCGCGCGCCCCACGCGCCGGACCAGGGCGGACCTGTCTACTGCTGTCAGAACGATGGCATGGTCGGGCTGGGTGCCGGTGCGCGCTCCTACACCCGCGCGCTGCACTACTCCAGCGAGTACGCCATCGGTCGTAGCGATACCCGCCACATCATCGACAACTACGTGGCACTCGACGACGCGCACTTCGCGCAGGCCTGGCACGGTTTCCAGCTCGATGCCGAAGACCAGCGCCGGCGCTTCGTCATCCAGTCCATCCTCACCGAGCCTGGCTTGCGCTACGCCGACTATCTGCAACGCTTTGGCTCGCACTGCCTTGAAGATCTGCCGCAACTGAATGAGCTGTTTGCGCTGCAGCTTGTTGTGGATGACGGCAGCGGCATCCGCCTCAATGACGAAGGCTACGCGCATGCCGACACCATCGGCCCCTGGCTGGTATCGGCCAAGGTACGCAGCCTGATGGAGGCGACGGAGGCCGCATGCTGAGCCTGGTGCCCGAGGCCATGGCGCATGACGCCGGCAGCGATGCACCGGTGCTGACGCTGCTCTATCGCGGCACCCTGTCCAGTTGCAATTACGACTGCCACTACTGCCCGTTTGCCAAGCGCCAGGACACGCGCGCCACCATGCAGCGCGACGCAGCCGAAGTGCAGCGCTTCGTGGCCTGGCTAGCTGCGCAGCAGCGCCCCATGCGCGTGCTGTTCACGCCCTGGGGCGAAGCGCTGGTGCGGCAGCACTACCGGCAGGCCATGACCGAACTGGCCGCGATGCCGCATGTCGCGCAGGTCGCCCTGCAGACCAACCTGTCCGGCCCGCTGTCCTGGCTGGCGAAGGTCAGCCCCGGCAAGCTGAGCCTGTGGTGCACCTATCATCCGGACCAGACCACACTGGAACGCTTCATTGCACACTGCGACACCTTGCGGCGATACGGCATCGCCTTCTCGGTGGGTGTTGTCGCCATGCGCGAACACTTCGATGCAATCCGTGCGCTGCGCGCTGCGCTGCCGGCAGATTGCTACATGTGGCTCAACGCCTACGACCGGCGGGGCAGCCGCTACTACAGCGCTGAAGACATCGCCTGGCTGGACGCCATTGACCCCTGGTTCCGCTACAACCGCCAGCCCGTCACATCGCTGGGCAAGCCCTGTCGTGGCGGCAGCGAAGTCCTGTCGGTGGATGGGCAAGGCAATCTGCAGCGCTGCCATTTCCTGCCGCAGAAACTGGGCAATCTGTACGAGTCTGATCTCGACAGCATCCTCAGACCTGAACCTTGTTCCCGCAAGCTTTGCGATTGCTTCATCGGCTACGCACACCGCCAGGACCTGCCCTTCTACCAGGACTTCGGCACCGGAGTTCTGGCCCGCATTCCACAGACCCCGGACTGAAACGCCTGCCCGCCTTGGCCTGACGACAGATCCAGGGTTGAGCCGATTCCAGGCCCGCCTTCAAGCTCTTCGTCTCCCTGCCGTTGACCGTCGAAGTCGCCCGCTAAAGGTCGATTAACTGCGTCCGTGTGCAGCTGGCTGAGCTCCGTCTCCGGAATACGCTGAGGAAGCACTTCATGAGCATGACAATTTCAAAACGCCTGTGGATCATGATCATGGCCTCGACCGCCGCCTTGTTGGTGGTCGGCGTCATTGGGCTGGTGACGGCTTCACGTCTGACGACGGCGATCTCGGTCGCCAACACCGATTCGATTCCGAGCATCGGTGCGGTGGATAAGGCCGAAATCGACCTTCTGCGCATGCAGTTGGGCATTACGCGACATTCTCATCAATGATCACGCCAAGCTGGCGCAGATCGAGAAGGACATTGAGGAAACCCGTGCAGACCTTGAAGCCCAGCTGAAAAAGTACAGCGATGAGCTGATCGACAGCGATGAAGATCGAGCTTTGCTGACCGCTGCGCAGACAGCGATCAAGGCGTTCGATCAACATGTAGCCAAGGTGCTGGACCTGTCGCGCCAGGGAAACGATGACGCTGCACGGCAGGCGATCGAGCAGGACTTGCTGCCTGCGGGTGTGGCGGCCTACAAAGCACTGGAAGACGTCGCGGCAAGCAACGAGGAGACGGCCCTCAAGGAAGGCAACGCTGCCGAGAGCTTCGGCCGCACAGCCCGCGTTTTCTCGCTGGTCGTGATGACGCTGGCCATCGCCTTGGTAGGCGGCATGGGCTTTCTGCTCGTGCGCGGGATCAGCGATGCCCTGCGGGGCGTGCAGCAGGCCGTGGGGCAGATCCAGCGCAACCGCGACTTCACTGTGCGTGTGCCGGTGCTGCAACGTGACGAGCTGGGCCTCATGGCTGAGGACCTGAATCGTCTGCTGGACAGCCTGCGTAGCAACCTCAAGGCGATTGCAGAGGGCGCACATTCGGTAGCTTCCGCATTGAGCCGCGTGGCGTCCACCTCGAATCAGGTCGAAAGCTCGGCCCAGGCCCAGAGCTCGGCCGCTGCCGGCATGGCCGCTGCAGTGGAAGAGATGACAGTCAGCATCAACCACGTCGGCGATCGCGCCGGCGAGGCCAACAACCTGTCGAAGGAATCCGGACGCCTGTCGAAGTCTGGCGAGGATGTGATCGGTCAGACCGTCCGCGACATCAACCAGATCTCGAACACCGTGGGCCAGGCTTCGGAGCGCATCCGCGAGCTCGGCGCGCAAACCGACAAGATTTCGTCGGTCGTCGCGGTGATCCGCGAAGTGGCTGATCAGACCAACCTGCTGGCGCTGAATGCCGCCATCGAGGCGGCGCGCGCTGGCGAACAGGGCCGCGGCTTCGCCGTGGTGGCGGACGAGGTGCGCAAGTTGGCTGAGCGTACGGCGCAATCGACACAGGAAATCTCTGCCATGGTGGAAGCCGTGCGTGCCGGTGCTCGCGGTGCTGTGGAAGGCATGGAAGAGGCGGTAACGCGCGTCAGCGACGGAGTGAGCCGGGCGCAGGACGCAAGCCAGGCGATCCAGCAGATCGGCGTGGCCAGCCATAGCGCCATCGAGATGGTCAGCGAGATTACCGACGCCATCCGCGAGCAGAGCAGCACCAGCAACAGCATCGCCCAGCAGGTGGAGCGCATCGCGCAGATGGCTGAAGAATCGAGTGCAGCGGCGGGTGAGAGCGCCAGCTCGGCGCGCGAGCTGGACAAGCTCGCCGAGTCGATGCAGCGCATCGTGGCGAGCTATCGGCTGTAAACCGAGCCAACAAGCGGAGGCATTTCGTGGGTGCCCCGGCACGTGTGCTGCGTTAAGGTTTCTGCCGGAAAAGCTTCAGCGCCGCATGACTTGCTTCACCGGATTCAAACGCGGTGGGCAAGGGTGCGCCACCCTGGCTGCATCGTATCTGGATTTCATCGGGGTTCAGGAAGCGGTAGATGCAGGAAGTGATTGGCGATTTACGTCCCTGGAAAACCGCGAACACATCAAATCGTTCCGGCCTGGCAATCGCATCCAGTTCAAAAATGGTTCTAACACCAAGCGCTTTTTGCTCCGCACTCATCAGGGACTCGCCCGAAACACTGACACTGACTTCGCCATTCCTTTCAAAAACGAAGCTGCCCGTGATGTTTTTTTCATCCGTGCCACTCCATTTGCCGATCAGGGGGCTATTGATATTGACGGGTGTCGTAGTGCAGCCAGCAAACAAAATGATCAGGCTGGTGATCCAGATTGATTTCAACTTCTTTCTCCCGGGTTATTGCCTTGCTTCGAGCAACTGAAGGAGGGCGAGCTTGATGCGCGCAACCTCAGCTTCATCCATCTTTACCGGACTGAGAGTGCGACCGGGAAGCATACCCGTCAGCGTGCCCCAACTGCCCTGTATGCTGGTGCCTTCACGCAGGCTGTTCAGTTCGATGCGCTGGCCGGTCTTCCTGTCGGTCAGGCTCAGGTGATAGCCGAAGCGATCTGCCCACCAGATGGGAATCGCCAGACCGAACAAGGCAATACCGGGGTTGTGTCCGGCAGTCGACCAATAGATCCTGCGCGGCGTTTCGTGAATGAGGATAGAGAGGTCCGCCGTCTGATCACTCTCACTCACGGCCCCCACGAGTCCGGTTTTCTTGAGCAGCGCGCTGACTTTGGGAATCAGGTTCTGGCAGTGTTCATCCGCAAAGGGGGCATAAGGTTCGCCGGTCTTGCTCTGGCGACATTCCGTGATCGCGACCCGCAATGCGGCCGGTTGCGCTTGCGCCAATGCGTGCAATTCGCTGTCCGACAAGTCCGGCGGCAGCGGCATGGACACACAGCCCGCCAGAACCAGCACGATCACGTACAACAACGATGTCCTGACAAGAAGCATTCAGCACCCTCCAGAGCGCAGCCAGGATTGAGCGGCCCTGTAGAATAGCGGGTTCGAATTGACCGCGTAGCGTACCGATGGGCGCCACGCTTCCTGTTGTGGAGAACCCCCGATGTACCAATCCCCCCTTCTGCAGGATCTGCAGGCCCGTGGCCTCATTGCGCAGACCACCGATGCAGCTGCGCTCGACGAGATGCTCGCGAAGGGTTCCGTCACGCTGTATTGCGGCTTTGACCCGACGGCGGATTCGCTGCACCTCGGCCACCTTGTGCCGGTGCTGGTGCTCAAGCGCTTCCAGCAGGCGGGGCACAAGCCCATTGCCCTCGTTGGTGGTGCCACGGGCATGATCGGCGACCCGAGCTTCAAGGCCACCGAGCGCAAGCTCAACACGCCTGATGTAATCGCCAGCTGGGTGCAGAAGATCCGTGGCCAGGTGTCGCCCTTTCTGAACTTCGAAGGCGGCAATGCGGCCATCATGGCCAACAACTACGACTGGTTCGGCGGCATGGGCGCGCTGGAGTTCCTGCGCGACATTGGCAAGCACTTCTCGGTCAACGCCATGATCAAGAAGGAGTCGGTACAGCAGCGCCTCAACCGTGACGACCAGGGCATTTCCTACACCGAGTTCTCGTACAGCCTGCTGCAGGGTTACGACTTCGCCAAACTCTACGAACTGCATGGCTGCGTGCTGCAGATCGGGGGCTCCGATCAATGGGGCAACATTGTTGCCGGCACCGACCTGACGCGTCGCCTGCATCAGCAACAGGTGTATGGCCTGACGCTGCCGCTGGTGACGAAGGCTGACGGCACCAAGTTCGGCAAGACCGAATCAGGCGCGATCTGGCTGGACCCGAAGAAGACCTCGCCCTACGCCTTCTACCAGTTCTGGCTGAACACGGCGGATGCCGACGTCTACAAGTTCATGCGCTACTTCAGCTTCCTGTCGGTGAGCGAGATTGACGCGATTGAGGCCAAGGACAAGGCCAGCGGCACCAAGCCGGAGGCGCAGCGCATTCTTGCCGAGCAAGCGACCGAGCTCGTGCATGGCAAGGCCGCGCTCGAAGCCGCGCAACGCATCACGCAAAGCCTGTTCTCGGGTGAGCTTGCCAGCCTCACCGAAGCCGACCTCGAACAGCTTGCCCAGGACGGTGTGCCGGGTGTGGAGATCGACAAGAGCGCGACCAGCCTGATCGACGCGCTGGCCGCGTGTGGTCTGGCCAAGTCGAAGTCGGAAGCGCGCACCTTCATCCAGGGCGGCAGCGTGGCAATCAACGGCGTGAAGGCGGAGGCGCTGGATCACCAGTTCGGTGATGCCGAGCGTTTGTTCGGCCGCTTCACCCTGCTGCGTCGGGGCAAGAAGCAGTACGCGATGGTGCGCTGGGGCTGAAGTCCGGGCGGCGTTCTGTTTTGGTCAGGTCGCACCAGCGACCTGCCTGGCGCAGGGTGGATTTCAAATCGCTCCCACACCGTTGGCGAGTCGCCCCATGGGCGTTCTGAAATGGCGGGCCGTGTGTCGCGTTGACGCAGCAATCGGCCGCCTTTTCCGACCGCCTGTCGTTGTCAAGCGCACAGCCATTTGCGGCATTGCGGTAAACCCGTAGCGTTTTCTGTGTCTTCCATTGTGTGCAGAGATCAAACCCGTAGTCTTGGGGGCGTTCTGACTCATCCGCCACGCACAGAGTTCGCTTGCCATGCCTATCGTTTTTCCCCGCGCCTTCCAGTACTGCGTTGTTGTTCTCGCTTTGTCGATCCACGCTTCGACGGGGCAGGCGCAAAGTGCTTCGGTCATCGACAAGTTGAAGGCGGGAAAACCGCTTGAGGTGGGTATCCGCGAGGCGACCAAGCCGTTTTCCTGGTTCCCCGAGGGCAGCAAAGTGCCAACCGGGTACTCGGTAGAGATCTGCAATGGTGCGATCGAGCACGTGAAGAAAGATCTGAAGTTGCGTGAGCTGACGGTGAACTACGTGCCGGTCAACTCGACTTCGCGCATGGCCAAGATCAAGAGCCGCGAGATCGACATGGAATGCGGCATCACGGTGAACACGGAGTCGCGGCAGAAAGATGCGGACTTCAGCTACGCGTTGTTCATCAGTGGTCAGCAAGTGCTGTCGCGCAGATCGGCGGGCATCACGGACCTGTCTTCGCTGAACGGAAAAATCATCGCCATCACCAAAGGCACAACGGCTGAAAAGCTGTTTCCGCAACTGCGCGACAGCATGTTGCAACAGATGCGGCTGGTGACATTTGCCAGCAACCAGGAAGCTTTCAAGGCGCTTGAGTCAGGCCAGGTGCAGGGCTTCGCCCAGATCGATGTCGTGCTCGAAACCATGCGCATCCAATCGGCGCAAGCCAATGAACTCGTGATGACCAAAGAGTCCCTGTCGGTCGAGCCGAACAGCATCATGTTGCCCAAGGACGATCCGGAATTCCGGAAGCTCGTTAACGCCGGTCTGCGCAAGCTTTACGCCTCGCCAGCGATGGGCGCGATCTACAAGCGCTGGTTCCAGGCCGACGGGTTCAACATTCCCATGTCGAGAATGCTGCGCGAGTCGTTCAACAGCCCAGCGGGCAACGCCGGTGTGGCGCTTATCCTGGGTTACTCGCTCTAGGGGTGTTCACATTCACCCGACGGTTGCGCGGGCACTGAATTCGGCACAGAACAAGGCGCAGCGACGCTGACAGGGTCGATGTTGCCAACTGAGCCTGATGAGGCGCTGCAACGCAGTGTTGTGGCGAATTCAGTGCCCGCCCGGAGGATTGAAGCGCGGGGCTCGCCATCCTGCGTTGTGCTCCTTGTGCAGGGCGATGTTGCCAACTGAGACCCTGCACCGCGTCGCACGCCTTGTCTGGCAAGCCCCGCGTTTCAACGCAATCCGCTGGGTGAATGTGAACACGCCCTGGCGGCGTCAGCGTCTGGCAGAAAAGCGGTGAGCGCGCCCAGCAGCGGCAGCCAGGCACACAGCTGGTAGACAAACGCGATGCCATGGCTGTCGGCCAGCACACCCAGCACCGCTGCGCCGATGCCGCCCATGCCGAAGGCGAAGCCGAAGAACAGACCAGACACGGTGCCGACCTTGCCGGGCACGAGTTCCTGCGCATAGACGATGATGGCCGAGAAGGCCGAAGCCAACACGAAGCCGATGATGAAGCTGAGCACGCCCGTCGCTGCGAGGCCCACGTAAGGCAGCATCAGCGTGAAGGGCGCGACGCCGAGAATGGAAATCCAGATCACGCGCTTGCGACCAATGCGGTCGCCGATGGGTCCGCCCAGCAGGGTGCCGGCGGCGACGGCAAACATGAACACGAACAGGTACATCTGCGCGGCCTGCACACCCAGCGCAAAGCGGTGCATCAAGTAGAAGGTGTAGTAGCTGCTGATGCTCGCCATGTAGAAGTACTTGGAGAACACCAGTACCAGCAGGATGGCAATGCCACGCACGACGAGGTTTCGCGGCAGCGGCACAGGCGCTTCGGCCGCGCGCTTGAGACGTGGCGCGAGGTGCTGGTGGCGGTACCAGAGACCGATCTGCCACAGCACGAACATGGCCAGCAACGCGGCAAGGCCGAACCAGCTGAGGCTGCGCTGGCCGTGCGGCATGACGAACCACGCCGCCAGCAGTGGGCCGATGGCCGAACCCGTATTGCCGCCGACCTGGAAAATCGATTGCGCGAGACCATGCTGGCCGCCCGAGGCGAGGCGTGCGATGCGCGAGGACTCCGGGTGAAACACCGACGAGCCCGTGCCGACCAGGACTGACGCGATCAGCACCGTGTGGAAGTCACCCGCCAAGCCCAGCAGCAAGAGGCCGCACAACGTGCTGCCCATACCCACGACGAGCGAGAAAGGCTTGGGGTAACGGTCGGTGTAGTGCCCCACGACGGGCTGCAGCAGTGAGGCCGTGATCTGGTAGGTCAGCGTGATCAGGCCGATCTGCACGAAGCTCAGCGAGAAGTTCTCCTTGAGCAGCGGATAGATCGCAAGGATCAACGACTGGATCATGTCGTTGAGCAGGTGCGCGAAGCTGATGGCGCCAAGCACACGGTAGTGCGTTCGGGGGGCAGCGGGGCTGGCCGGGGCGGTTTGTGTGGAGCGGGTCTGCATGGTGGACAGCGTAGTCGGGGGATGACAGGGGCAATGCTAGTGGCGCAGATGACGCCCGTCCTGCGAGAATGCGGCATCAAGCTTCGCGAAAATGGCGCGCCAGCCCAAAGGCAACCCCTCCCGACCGCCCCTTGTCAGGGGAGGACCCTAACCAGTTCGGCCCGTGCGCCTCCTCCCCTGACAAGGGGCGTAAGAGGGAATTCGACGAGCCCTGCTCGTCGCCTCTGCAGCCGGTTGGCTGTGCAAAGCCAACCGTGGACGGGTTGGGAAGAGGCCTTGAAGTACCCACACAACCCCGTTGCCATGACACCCAGCCCATCAACCGAATCTGCCAAACGCGTCGTCATCCCCAGGCTGCACGGCCTGGACCGCAGCGACATGCCGGTCACCGCACTCGCCGCTGACTACCTGCCCAGCGAGGAAACCGGTCGCCACAGCCATCCGCACATCCAGCTGATCCACGCCGTGCGTGGCGTGATGGTGGTGGGCACCGAGCAGGGCCAGTGGATCGTGCCGCCCACGCGGGGCCTGCTGATGCCGACCGACACGCCGCACTGGATACGCATGGTCGGCGAAGTGCGCATGCGTACTGCCTTCATCCGCCCCGAGTTGCTGCCCGACCTGCAACAGGCCTGCCGCGTGCTGCGCGTCTCGCCCCTGCTGCGCGAGCTGATCCTCGCCGCCATCGAGCTGCCCCCGCCCTACGTGCAGGGTTCGCGCGCCGACCGCGTGGCGCAGCTGCTGCTCGACGAGCTGTCGATGATGGAGTCGCTACCTCTTGCCCTGCCCAACCCGCGCGATGCGCGCCTGCAGGCCATCTGCGAGACCATCGTGGCGCAGCCCGACGACACGCGCACCCTGCGTGACTGGGCGACGCAGCTGGGCGTCGATCCCAAGACCATCCACCGTCTGTTCCTGCGCGAGACCGGCATGAGTTTCGGCCAATGGCGCCAGCAGGCACGCCTGCTCACGGCGCTGGAACAGCTCGCGGCGGGTACGCGCGTCATCGACGTTGCGCTGCAGCTCGGCTACGCCAGCCCGACAGCGTTTGCCACCATGTTCAAGCGCCAGTTTGGTGTGTCGCCGAGTGACTTCTTCAAATAGGACCCAGGCCATTCGGTCAGGCTTGTCATTCTCGCGCAGGCGGGAATCCAGCGACTTTCGATATGGGTAGTGACACTGGATTCCCTCTGCGCGCACTGCTGTCCGGGGAAAATCTCTCCCGGCATCGAAGTGCCTTGCCGAGCTGGGCACGGAGGCAATGTGTGGCCGTCGAGACTCAAGGTTGCGAAATTTGGAGGCTTCGCAAACGAGAGGCACGGGCGCCAGGGCAGGGCGGATTTCAATCCGCCGACATGCTCAGCAGAGGTGTCACGCGGTTTGCGGCGTGGGATTGTGCGGTTGAAACCGCACCTACGAACGACCTTGCTTCGGGTGCGATTGGCATGGCGACAAGGCCTGAAGGCTCCCGGACAGCAGTGTGCCTTCGCGGGAATGACGGAGTCTGACTAGGCCTTGAGCAGCTCCGGCCGCGTCGTACGCAGCCCCTCGTAAACGGCAAATGCCGCATACGCATCGTTGGCCGCATAGAGCAGTTGCTGTGCCGAGAGCTCACGCAACGACCAGTTCGACGTCGTCACCTTCTTGGACTTGTGGAAGCGCTGCCCCAGCACGAGACCGATGGCAGCGCGCACGCCCATGTCGCCGCTGTAACCGTCCTTGCGGAACACGCTGTCGAGGTCGAGCAGGGACTGCGGGTGCACGCCCAGTTTCGCCTTGATCTGGCCACGGTCGGACTGCAGGCCGAAGCCGGCCTTGAGCAGCTCGCGCGATTGCAGCAGAGCGATCAGGCTGTCGTGGCCTTCGGCGCGATGCGTCTGGAAGATGAAGGCCTTGCCCGCAATGGCGAACTGCACCACGTGCGGCCCGTCGCTGACCTGGCCGACGTGGAAGGTGGGCCGCGCCTCGGTATCGAAACCCGCCACGCCGGCAGACAGAATCTCGTCACGCGCGGCTTCGAATTCGGCCGCGCTGACCGGCACCACGATCTGCGCCAGCGTCAGTACCGGGAAAGGTGGCAGCAGATCGGTTTCTTCTTTCGACGGGCCTTTCTTTTTCATCAGTCTTCTCGTGCCTCATAGGCTGCGTTCTGCGCCTCGTGCAGCAGGTGCCGGGCATGCGCGCGGATATCGGCGGGCCAGTCCTGCATGAACGCTGGCACCGCGTTGAAGTTGCCGGCGAACAGGGCGCGCGTCGCGTCCTCAAAGCCAGGCAGGTTGCCCGCCATGGTAGCGAGGAAGTTGTGGCAGGCCTCCAGCGCGAGGCGTGCGGCATCACAGGCCCGGTTTGCACGGCTGGCGGCCTCGACCAGCTTGCGCAGCGCCACCGACGCGCCGCCCGGCTGGCTGGCCAGCCAGTCCCAGTGACGCGGCAGCAAGGTCACCTCGCGCGGCACCACGCCCAGCTTGGGCCGCCCCGGGCCGGCTTTGGCGGGCGGGGTCGCGTCGGCCGGCAGGCGCGCCAGTGCCTCGGCCAGCGTGCCGCGCAAATCCAGCTCGACGCAGTGCCCGGTCGAGTCGTCGAAGACCAGCGTTGCACGTTCTGGCGACAGGGCCTTGAGGGCAGTGACCACCTCGACCAGCGAGCCGCTGGCAACGCGGGACTGGGCCGCGAAAGCGGTATAGGACATGGTTTTACCCGGATGAATTATGCCAAAGACCGCATTAAACCCGGATAAAATCAGTCCGTCAAGATTTCATCCGGGTAATTTATTGTCACAGATCCGGAACGCGCCAATCCGGCGCAACCGTGCCCGTGTAGACGTGTCGCGTCCCGTGTTTTCCCTCACCAGAATGAATCTGGCTTCAGCCCTGATGCAGGCTGATCCGGTACGTTTGAAAGGAGAGAAATCATGAGAATGAAAAACACTGACATGACGCTGTATCCGAACTTCACCCGCTGCGTAAAAAATGATCTGCCCAAGTACGCAGCAGACACCGAAATTGCGCTGGCGATGCGCGAAATCGGCGGCCTGGACAATGCCGCGCTGGTGCGGGCGCTCAGCTGGAACGATGGCCCCGATATTGCCGTTGTTGCCAACCTGGGCGCTTATGGCGAGTTCACCTCGGGTGCTCAATCCAATGAAATCCGCATCTCACAGAAGCTGGTGCAGGACTACGAGAGCGGCATGGATCTGCGCAACAGTTTCCGCAAAGGGAGCGTGCATTTCGCCGTAGTCACCCTGCTGCACGAGCTGGTGCACTGGGGTGACGACAAGATGGGCATTGACCGGCCCGGTGAAGAGGGCGAGGAGTTCGAGAGGCGGATCTACGGCAACGTTGTAGGTGAACTGGGTTGAGCCCGACCCAGCGTCGCGACTTCAGCCAATCTCGAAAATCGCATCCGCCTCGACCGCCGCACAGCGCGGCAGCGAGGCCACACCCACCGCCGTGCGCGCATGGCGACCCGCGTCACCGAGCACGGCGACGAAGAGATCCGACGCGCCGTTGATGACGGCCGGGACGAACTCGTACTCGGGCGCGCAATTGACGAAGCCACCGACGCGCACGCAACGCCGCACCCGATCAAGGTCTCCATCACAGGCCAGCTTGAGGCAGGCCAGCAGGTTGAGCGCGCACAGGCGGGCAGCCCGCACGCCCTCGTCAAGCACGAAGTCGCGGCCCAGCTTGCCGACATAAGGCACGCTGCCGTTCCACTCGCAGACCTGACCGGCGAGGAACACCATGCTGCCCTGCTGCGTCCAGGGCACGAAGTTGGCGATGGGCACGGGCGGCGTCGGTAATTCGAGGCCGAGGGCCGCGAGGCGTTGTTCGATCTGGCTCATGGCGGGTTTCCGTAGCAGCGGCGACAGCGCACAGTGTGAGCCCGTCTGTCATGATGCGCATCCCCGGCCTTGCAATGACGCCAGCCTGACCCGGCAGAATCCCTTGCCTACTGCGAACACGCCCTACGACCCCCTCGACAACACCGGCGCCGAGCCAATCGCTGAAGTCGCGCGCCCCGACGAGCAGATCGCCGCCTACCTCGGCCGCTTCGGCGCGCGCTTCATCCACACCCACGAAAGCATCGCCATCGAAGTGGCTGGCGAGCTGCGCGGCGAGCTCGATGAGAACCTGTCCGTGCCGTTCCGCCTCGTGCCCGACCAGGGCGTGCTGGCGCGTGTGGCCAAGTGGCGGCGCCTCACCGCAGAACAGCGCCTCGCCCTCGTGCAGGAACGCCTCAACGCCGATGTGCTGGACGCCCTGCACACGCAGCTGCAATCGCTGATCCTCACCGTCGAGCGCCGCGCCTTCAAGGCCGGGCTGGAGCCGGCGCGCTTCCTGGGTGCGCTGCAGAGCGGCCGCGAGCTCGCCAGCCGGCGCTGCCAGATCGTCGAAGACCGGCTTGCCGACGCCATCATCCACAAGCGCGAAGAGAGCCAGCGCGACGTTGCGCTGCGCACCGTGCCGCTGGCGCGCTATCCCGAATCCTTCACGCTGGCGGCCGGGCTGCGCCGCCGCTTCGTGGCGATTCTCGGCCCCACCAACTCGGGCAAAACGCACCGCGCCATGGAGTCACTGGCGCGTGCGAAGAATGGCGTCTACCTCGCCCCGCTGCGTCTGCTGGCGCTGGAGAACTACGAGCGCCTCAGCGAGCAGGGCGTGGCCGTCAGCCTCGTCACCGGCGAGGAACGCCGCATCACCGAAGGCGCGACGCACGTGGCCAGCACCATCGAGATGCTCGACATCCACCGCCGCGTCGAGGTGGCCGTGATCGACGAGATCCAGATGCTCGAAGACCTGGAGCGCGGTGCCGCGTGGACCGCCGCCGTCTGCGGCGTGCCGGCCGACACCGTGTTCCTGCTCGGTTCGGTGTCGGCCCGTGCCGCCATCGAAGCACTGGCGCAGCGCCTCGACTGTGCGCTGGAAGTCGTCACCCTGCAGCGCAAGTCGCCACTCGAAGTCGCCCCGCAAGCCATCGGCGGGCTCAATCGTTTGCAACGTGGTGATGCGGTGATCGCCTTCTCGCGCCGCGACGTGCTGGAGTGGGCCGCACAGATTGCACGCGTGGGTCACAAGGTCGCCGCCATCTACGGCAACCTCTCGCCCGAGGTGCGCCGCACGCAGGCGCAACGCTTCCGCGAGGGCGAGGCCGACATCGTTGTGGCCACCGACGCCATCGGCATGGGCCTCAACCTGCCGATTCGCCGCGTGGTGTTCACCACCGCCGACAAGTACGACGGCATCTCGCAGGACCAGTTGCCGGTGTGGCTCACGCACCAGATCGCCGGTCGCGCCGGTCGCTACGGCATGCACGAGGCGGGCTTTGTGGCCGGATTCGATGACGCCACCCATCGCACCATCGCCCGCCTGCTCAAGATCCGCCCCGACGCCCTGCCCACGCGCGGCTTCTTCGTCACCCCCTCGCTCGACCAGCTGCAGCAGATCGCCAGCGCCACCAACGAGAACCAGCTCGGCAAGCTGCTCGAACTCTTTTCGCGCAACATCGACCTGTCAGACGACTTCTTCCTGCCCGGCGACTTCAGCGAACAGATCGAACGCGCCCGCTGGCTCGACACCCTGCGCCTCACGCTCACGCAGCGCTTCACCTTTTCGCTGGTGCCGATCTCGATGCGCGTGTCCATGTTGAGCGATGCCTGGCACAACTGGGCGCGCAACGTCGCCAACAACCGGCCCAACTACCTCAGCCATGACCTCGAATCCTTCGAGCGCGCGAAGTACCCGCTGCAGGCCGCCGAAGACGCGTGCAAGAAATACTCGGCCTACGCCTGGCTGGGCTACCGGCTACCCGACTTCTTCCCCGATGCGGAGGCGGCGGTTGCGATTGCGCGCGAAACCTCGGAACGCGTCGACCGCATGCTCGCCGCGCAGAACGGCAGCAAGGCCAGTCACCACAAGCCCGACAAGAAGCCGCAACGCCGCGTGGTGCGGCATCACGGCAACCGGCGACACTGAGTCGCAGCCCGGCGTCAGAGCGTGGCAGACTGCGGGCTTAGCCAAACCCGCCCGGAGCCCTCATGCCGATCCGCCCCGACCTGTTGCGCTGGCAGTTTGCCGGCTATCCCGCCAATCACCAGGACCGCGTGAACCTCGTCATCCATGTGCTGACGGTGCCGCTGTTCTGGTTGGGCGCAGCCATGCTGTTACGGGCCCTCATCACGTTCTCACTCCTGTCGCTGGGCATCGGCTTCGGGCTGATGCTGTTCGCATTCCTCGCGCAGGGCATCGGGCATCGTCGCGAGCAGAATCCGCCGGTGCCCTTCGATGGCGCTGCGGACTTTTTCAGCCGCATCGTGGTCGAGCAGTTCGTCAGCTTTCCGCGCTATGCCCTGCAGGGGCTGCGGGCGCGCGACTGAGGGGTGCAGCGTGTGCGCTTCAGCTTTCGGGCACGGGTTCCGAAATCTCGATGAGGTTGAGATCGGGGTCGCGCAGATAGATCGAGCGGATTTTCGACGTGGCGCCCGTGCGCAACACCGGCCCTTCAATGATGGGCCAGCCCGACTCTTTGACACGCGCGATCACCGCATCAAGCGGAATCGACGCGATGAAGCACAGATCCAGCGCACCCGGCACCGGCAGGTGGGCCTTGGGCTCGAATTCGCCGCCGCGCACATGCAGGTTGATCTTCTGCGCGCCGAACTTCAGTGCGAAACGCCCGTTGCCAAAAGTCTCCAGCCGCATGCCCAGCACCCCGGTGTAGAACTGCACGGTGGCATCGAGGTCGGTGGTGGTGAGTACGAGATGGTCGAGGTGATCAATCATGGCGGCGTCCGGCAGACAGGGAGAGTCCTTGTGAGCATAGAGCAGTCCGCGCAGGACTGGCTGGCGGAAAGTACGTAGCCATGACCAATATCGACGCCCTGCGGCATGCTCAGGCGGCGCTGCCCGCCATCTACCGGGACGCGACGGCCTACGACCTGCTCGCCCAGATGACGGCGCCGGCCGATCTGCCGATGTACCGTGCGCTGGCTGCGGAGTTCGGCGGACCGGTGCTGGATCTTGCCTGCGGCACCGGGCGCGTGGCACTCGCACTGGCCGCCGAGGGTTACGAAGTCGAAGGCGTCGATCTGTCGAGTCGCCTGCTGGAGCAGGGCGGGGTTAAGGCGGCGCAGCTCGGCTTGCCTGTCACCTTCCGTCAAGCTGACCTGCGCGCCTTCGATTGCCAGCGCACATTCAGGCTGCTGATCCTCAGCTACAACTCACTCAACCACCTGCACACGCTGACCGACCAGCGCCGATTCTTCGACTGCGCCCGTGCCCACATGGCGCCGGACTCGCGCCTCGTGATCGACACCTTTCAGCCCAGCCTGCAGTTTCTGGGCAATCATCCCGAGCAGCGACGGCCGATCCTGCGCTATCTCGACCCGTATCTGCAGCAGGAAGTGTTGCTGCACGAAGAGCATCACTACGAGCCCGCAACGCAGATCGACACGGTGCAGTGGTTCTACACGATAGGCGCTCAAGCCGAAGCCGCGACGGACACGCTGCGCATGCGCCTGTTCTTCCCGCAGGAGCTCGATGCACTGATCGCCGCAATGGGCTTTGTGATCGAGCGCAAGTCGGGTGACTACGACGGCGCCCCGTTTGGGTCGACGTCGTCGAAGCAGATCATCGTGGCGCGAATGGCTGACGCGTGACGCGCCCGGTCAGGCAGGAAATTCGTTGTCCAGGCCGAACTCGATCCACATCGGCAGGTGATCGCTCATGCGATAGGTGCGCCATTCGTTGAAGCTGCGCCCCGGCTTGCTGGCACGCTCGGCTGCGTAAGCCTCGGCGTCCTCCTTGCGGTAGACGTGTTCGTAGTAATCGAAAACCCCTGCATGCCCGGTCGGCTTGAGGCGACGCAGCTGGCCGAGGTGGGCAATCTGGTCATAGTGCTTGTCGCGCGCCACGTTGCTGCCGGGCACGTTCTGCAGCGCTTCGGGCACCACGAATCCCGCCTTGGTGATGGCCTGCAGGGTGACGTCTTCGCGATTGAAGATGTTGAAGTCGCCCAGCAACAGCAGATCGCTGTCCGTCGGCTTGTCACCCGGCGCGGCCTGCGGCGCGCTGGAGAACTTGCCGGCGTACTTCGCGATGGTTTTGGCGAGCGTTGTGATCTCGGCGAGACGGCGCGGCTCGATGGCGGTGTCGTCGCCATAGTAGATGTGGGTGGTGACGAGCGAGAAATGCGCCCAACCCGCCTGGAAGCCCGCCACATAGGGCGAGCGCGCCCACTGCACGATGCCCTCGGCATCCGCGCTGTTGGGCGGCAACACCAGTTCGGCCGCCAGCCCGCTGAAGCTGATCTTGCGCTTGTCGAACAGGTAGGCCATGCGCTCCGCATTGCCCGCCGTACCCAGCGTCACGTCGGTGACGACGAAGTCCCACGAGCTACCCAGCAAGGCACGCAGCCGCTGCAGGGGATAGAGGCCGTCACGCAGCTCCTGGATCGCGATGAGGTCGAAGCGGCTGAGGATCTCGGCGATGTAGAAATAGGCCTCGTCGGAGCGGAAACCGTATTTGCCCGAATCGAGCTCACGGATGTTCCAGGTCGCCAGCATCAGCGTATCGGCCATGGTGCGCACCGGCAGCGCCGTCGCCAAGGCCGCGCGCAAACGCTGCAAGCCGCTTATGGTGCGCGTGCGCTGCGCCGTATCGGTGATGTTGTTGAGCTGGGCATAGGAAAGCATCGACGATCTCCGCAAGGTGCATGCGCTTGCAATGCAAACGCGTTCTACCCGACATCATCGCCTCCCCCGGCGAGCGCGCCGTGGTTCTGCCTGTAAGTACATACGGGCCGGCTGGATTTGCCCGAAGGGTTCGGTCACCCGGCCTTGTGTGGGCGGGCGAAGCGCGCCGCCGAGCGCTCCCTGGCCTTTGCCGCCTCCACCTCGCGATAGCGCGGCTGCGCCGTCGTCACCATGCCGGCGATGAGTGCACGCGCGGCCAGCGTGACCTCTTCCACCGCCTGCTCGAACACCGCCGCATTGGCCTGTGAAGGCTTGCTGAAGCCGCTGAGCTTGCGCACGAACTGCAGCGCCGCGTCGTGGATTTCGGCTTCGGTTGCGGGCGGTTCAAAATTGAAGAGGGTTCGGATGTTGCGGCACATGGTCGTCTCCTCAATCAGTGGTGGCGCTGACAAAAGCCGTGACGCGCGCCACCACGCCGGGGTCACGCAACAAACGGGCGTGGCCGAGGCCCTGCACCGTCATCAACTCTGCGCCACGCCAGTGACTCGCCGTCAGCACGCTGGCAGCATGCGGAATCACGCGGTCGTCGTCGGCATGCACAAACAGCGCGGGCTGTGACAGCCTGGTGGCGTGCACGGGCATGGAGATGGCGCGGATGTCGACACCGTGTTCGTCTCGCAGGATGTCGAGCATCTGTTCGGTCTGCGCGTCGTCCAGCCCATCACGCAGACAGTAGTCGCGCACGTAGTCCTCGGCATGGGCTGGCGCGGCGAGCAGGGCGGCGCGGTCAATGCGGCAGCCCAGCGCCATGGCGTGGATCAGCACGGCAGCACCGAGCGAATGACCGATCCCCGCGTGGAAGCGATGCTGCGGACCCAACTCGTCTTGCAGCATGAGCAGCGCCTTCGCGGCCATGGGGATGGAGACCTGTTCGCCCTCTGACGCGCCATGTGCAGGCAGGTCCAGCGCCAACACACTGAAGCCCGCCGCGAGCAGGGGCGGCACAAAGTTGCCCAGCTCGCTGGCGGCGCCTTCCCAGCGATGCAGCAGCAGCACGCAAGGTCCTTCACCGACCAGACGGCCAACGAGCTTGCCGACGGGCCCGTCAACGACAACGGTTCGCGCTTCGGGCAGGAAGGGCGCGGCAGCGCGCGTCGAACGGCGTGGTGTCAGGAAAGCCTGGGCGGATTGCTCAGGGGTACGGTAAGGGGCAGGGCGCATTGCGTCATTGTCGGTGAAATGCGGGGATTGCAGCGACGCACAGTGCATGCAGACCCCCTGAACTAGAATCTGCGCTCAGCCTCACACTGCGACGCTCATGACGACGACCACCGACACCCTGCGCATCCCTTACGACCAACTCTGCGCTGCCGTGCAAGCCGCGATGGAAGCGCACGGCCTGCCTGCCGAGGTCGCGCGGATCGAAGCGCAGATCATGGCCGAGGCCGATCTGCACGGCACGCCTTCGCATGGGGTGCGCATGTTGCCGGCCCTGTTGCGGGGTTTTGATGAGGGCCGTGCGAAGACGCAGCCGAACGTACGCGTGCTGCGCGAGTTCGGTGCGATCAGCGTGCTGGATGCGGACAACGGGCCCGGGCGTTACATCGCAGCCATGGCTATGGAGAAAGCCGTCGAGCGCGCGCGCCAGTTCGGCGTGGGTGTTTGCCTGGCGACGCGCACCACACACTGGGGGCGCGCGCATGCCTATGCGCTGCGGGCGGCACAGGCCGGCTGCATCGGTTTCTGCACGACCAATGCGATCCGCACCATGGCGGCCTGGGGCGCGACCTCGGCGGTGATCGGCAACAACCCCATCGCCATCGGCGTGCCGCGCGCAGCGGGCGAGAACCCGGTGGTGCTGGACATGGCGATGAGTCAGGCCGCCGTGGGCAAGGTGGCGACCTTCCTGCGCGAAGGCAAGCCGCTGCCTGCGGGATGGGGCGTGGATGCGCAGGGCCAGCCGACGACGGACGCGAAGGCAATTCTCGGTGGGGCGGTGTCGCCCATGGGCGGGCACAAGGGCGCGGGGCTGGCGCTGATGATGGAGTTCATGACCGCTGCGCTGGGCGGTGGGCTGTTCTGCACCGACGTAACGGGCAGTGGCGGCGCGGTGGAGACGGACGCCAGCAAGCTGTTCATCGCGCTGGATATCGCGGCCTTTGGTGCGGAGGACTTCGGCGCGCGCGTCGAGCGCTATCTCGACTACCTGCGGCAGGATGCGAGCTCGCGCGAGGCGTTCCTGTTCCCCGGCGAACGTGGCTGGGAAGAAGCCGCGCGCAACCTGCGCAACGGGGTTCCACTGCATGCGGAAATCCTTGCGCAGCTGCGGCAGGCCGGGGTACTAGGGGACTGAGGCCCGGCGGGAGGCGGCATCAATGGCCCGCGATGCCCAGTTTCCCGAGCTCGGGCGAGACGTTGAGCCAGGGCAAGTCGAAACCGGGTGCACGGCGCGGTTGACCCGCCTGGTCGGCGACGCGGGCGACGACGTGGCGCACGCCGGCGTCGACGCTGTCGATGAGGGGCACGTCGAGTTCGTCCTGCAGGGTGGCGGCCACACCGGCGAGGCCGGCACCGCCAAGGATCACGGCATCGGCCGAGTAATCGCGCGCGGCCGTGCGGCAGGCTTCACGCAGCAGCTTGCGCGCCCATTCGGGGTCGGCCGCCAGCTGCGCACCGCTGGGCTGCACGGTCTGGATGCCCGCCAGCTGCGTGTAGCCCTGCGCGCTGGCGAGACGTTGCAGCATGGGCTTCCAGCGTTCGCCGCCGGTGACGATGGCAAAACGGCCATGGCGGGTGGCCTCCTCGAACGCTGCCTCGGCCAGACTGCTGACGGGCACGGGTGAGCCCTGGCGCAGGGCTTCGAGGCCGGGGTCGCCAAAGCACCCGAGCATGACGGCGTCGGGTTCATCGGCTGCGGCCGCCTGATCCAGCCAGGCCGCCCAGGCATCCAGCGCGGCATGCGCGGCCACCGCGTAGCTCGCTTCGCAGGCAATGTAGGGCGCGCCGAAGCGGGCCGTCGCCGTATGTACCGTTACCCCGTCGCCCAGCATGGTCTGCACGCGTGTCTGCAGCAGCTGGGTGACCGTCAGCGAGGTATTGGGGTTGATGATGAGCAGTTGGCGCATGTCGGGTTCGCTCCAGCCAGGTTGTTTCGGTTTTGTGTACGCATACCGTGTGCCATTTTGTATGCAAAATAGCAGAGGCCCAGCCCGTGCGGCTTGGCGCGCAGTAGCCCATTGCAGGCCAGCCGGATTGGCTGGCAGGCCGCATGGGCCCTGCACCACAGCGCGGCGGCGAGTGCGCTGGGCTGGGGCAAAGCGGGAAACCGCAGACCTTAGACACTGGCCGGGATGGGTTTGCGGAAGCTGACGTTCATCAGGTTCCAGGCGTTGATGGTGGCGATGGCAAAGCCCAGTTCGGCGATTTCGACTTCGCTGAAGTGTTTGCTGAGCTGTGCGAAGGCTTCGTCGTCGGGATCGCGCTGCGGGATGCTGGTGACAAGCTCGGCCCAGTGAAAAGCGGCGCGCTCTCGCTCGCTGAAGAAGGGGGCTTCGCGCCAACCGGCGACGGCGTTGATGTGGCGCGGCTGCACCTCGGCACGCACGAGGTCTTGCCAGTGCATGTCCATGCAGAAGCCGCAGCCGTTGATCTGCGAGCAGCGCAGCCAGACCAGATCGACGAGACGCGCGCCGAGTGCACCCGATTTGACCGTGGCGGTGAGGTCGAGCATGTGCTGGAAGGCTTTGGGAGCGAGCTGGGTGTGCTGCAGGCGGGGAGTTGTGTGTGTCATGAGACGTCCTTGGTGAAAAGCGGGCCGCACGATGCGGCGCCGTCTGATCACAAGACGCTTCGACTGGAGGGATTGTGACAGGCGGGGCTCCGAAATCTCAAAATGCGTCGTCGTTCCCGCGAAGGCGGGAACCCAGTGACTTTTCACCCGGCTCGAACGACGCTGGATTCCCGCCTTCGCGGGAATGACGAGTCATCGAGGGATCGCGCTGTGCATAGCTTCAGACCTCCGTCGCAATCCGTGCCAGCTTGTCCGGATTGCGCAGCGAATAGATGGCGACGATGCGCTCGCCGTCGGTGACGAAGCTCTGCGCAGATTCGAGCTGGCCGTCGATGAAACGCAGCAGGCCCGGTTCGCCGTTGATGCTGACGGTCTGGTAGCGCACCACGGCACCGAGTCGCCGCCACACGGCCCAGTAGAGATTGGCGATGCGTTCGGCGCCGCGCAGGATCTTGCCGAACGAGGGCATCTTGCCGCCGCCGTCGCCGATGAACTGCACGTCATCCGCCATCAGCGCACGAATCGCCGTACGCTCGCCACTACGCGCCGCATGCATGAAGCGGGCGAGCACGTCGCGGTGCTGGTCGGGCGTGACTTCGAAGCGCGGGCATTCCTGCCGCACGCGTTCAGCCGCCCGATGCACCATCTGCCGGCAGGCAGCTTCGCTCTTGCCCAGCAGTTCGGCGATCTCGGCGTAGTCGTAGTCGAACACCTGGCGCAGCAGGAAGGCGGCGCGTTCTTCGGGCGCGAGGCGTTCGAGCACCCACAGCAGGGCCACCGAGAGCTCGCTGGCCATCTCGACGGCGGCCTCGGGCGTGCGCTCGTCGAGCTCCACCAGCGGCTCGGGCAGCCAGAAGCCGACGTAGGCCTCTCGCTCGGAGCGAGCGGCGCGCAGGCGATCGATGGCGAGGCGTGTCGTGACGGTTACCAGCCAGGCTTCGGCCGATTGCAGGGCGGTCTGGTCCGCCGCCTGCCAGCGCAGCCAGGCGTCCTGCAGCACATCATCGGCATCGGCGCGCGTGCCGAGCATGCGGTAGGCGATGGCGAACAAGCGCGGGCGCAGGGCGGTGAAGGTGTCAGCGGGGGAGGCTTGCATGGGCGGAGTCTGCCGGAGAAAGACGCTAGACGCGGCAGGTCGGGGTTTTGTGACAACGTCCGCCTATCCCGTCATCCCCGCGAAGGCGGGAATCCAGTGACTTTTGAACCTGCCCGAACGACGCTGGATTCCCGCCAACCCTCTCCCCCAACCCCTCTCCCGCTTGCGGGAGAGGGGCGCTTCGGGTTGGTGCGCCAGTTGCAGAGCCGGCGGGAATGACGGCTAGTGTCCCGACGCTCACAAAGCAAAACGGCCGCTTGCGCGGCCGTCTCGTCCTGCCGGGCTCTTCTTACTTGAGCACTGCGAGGGCAGCAGCGTAGTCCGGCTCCTGCTTGATCTCGGGCACCAGCTCGGCGTGCAGCACCTTGTTGTTTTCGTCGACGACGACGACGGCACGGGCGGTCAGGCCAGCCAGCACGCTGCTGGTGATGTCCACGCCGTAGGCCTTCTTGAAGCCGCTGTCGCGGAAGGTCGACAGGGTCTTCACGTTGGCGAGGCCTTCGACTTCGCAGAAGCGCTTGGCAGCGAAGGGCAGGTCAGCCGAGATGACCAGCACGGTGGTGTTGGCGAGGCTGGATGCCTCTTCGTTGAACTTGCGCGTCGAGGTGGCGCAGACGGGGGTGTCGAGGCTTGGGACAATGTTCAGGACCTTGCGCTGACCGGCGAAGCTGGCCAGGCCGTAGTCGGCGAGGTCGCCGCCCACCAGCTTGAATTCGGCAGCGGTGTCACCGGCCTTGGGGAAAGTGCCGGCCACGTCGATGGCGTTGCCGCCCAGGGTAACTGTGCTCATCTTTGTTCTCTCTCGGATTGGGGAGGTTGGAAACGGGTGGAATGCACCCAGATGGGGGTATTGCAGGGCAGCAGATCTGCCGCAGGCAGAATGCTAACCCGTAAACCCGGCTATCCGACCGGCTTTTGCGGAGCAGCAATATGTGGCCGGATCGCCCAGACTGATAGTCCGC
This sequence comes from Viridibacterium curvum, assembly GCF_039544165.1. NCBI lineage: Bacteria > Pseudomonadati > Pseudomonadota > Betaproteobacteria > Rhodocyclales > Rhodocyclaceae > Viridibacterium > Viridibacterium curvum. Next base: position 858,957 of record NZ_BAABLD010000008.1, on the reverse strand, counting down.
TGCATCCCGCCAGCTTGGTCGAACGATAGGCTTAGTCAATTCGTAACATGCCGACAATCAATTAGAGCTATTTATCGGCCGGCTTTAAGATGCACCCACTTTGTTCTTCTACCCACCACAAGGAGCAGTGAAATGTCCCTCATCAACACGCAAGTCCAGCCGTTCAAGACGCAAGCTTTCCACAACGGCAAGTTCGTCGAAGTGTCCGATGAAAGCCTCAAGGGCAAGTGGTCCGTGCTGATCTTCATGCCGGCCGCCTTCACCTTCAACTGCCCGACCGAGATCGAAGACGCCGCCGACAACTATGCCGAGTTCCAGAAGGCCGGCGCAGAGGTGTACATCGTCACGACCGACACCCACTTCTCGCACAAGGTGTGGCACGAAACCTCGCCCGCCGTGGGCAAGGCCAAGTTCCCCCTGGTTGGCGATCCGACGCATGCCCTGACCAACGCTTTCGGCGTGCACATCCCTGAAGAAGGCCTGTCGCTGCGCGGCACCTTCGTGATCAACCCCGACCTGGTGATCAAGACGGCTGAAGTGCACTCCAACGAGATCGCCCGTGACGTCAAGGAAACCCTGCGCAAGCTGAAGGCCGCCCAATACACCGCCGCCAACCCCGGCCAGGTGTGCCCGGCCAAGTGGAACGAAGGTGCCAAGACCCTGACGCCCAGCATCGATCTGGTCGGCAAAATCTAAGTCAACGCCATAGACCTACTGCGCGGGCGGATCTCGAAGCTGCGGTGCTCGACGTACAACACGTACGTCTGCGCGCCTCCCTTCGACCTCCACCCGCTCGCTACGGTCTCTGGCATTGCCTGAGTCATTTTAAAAAAGACAAAAAGCAGCACCCCAGCCCCAACAGCGAGCCCTTCGGGGTTTCGCTGAAAGTGCCCCGGCTTTACGCACGGCACAGCCGCTTCCCGCTCCCCTCCCCCGCACGCGGGGGAGGGGCTGGGGGAGAGGGCTGATCCCTGACTCGCCGACGGACGCTTTCAACGAGATCCCGTGTCACCTCACCGGATACCGGCAGAGAAGCCGGTTCAGCAGCAAGAAAGGAACGCACCATGCTCGACGCCAATCTGAAAGAACAACTCGCGGGTTACCTGCAACGTGTGACGCAGCCCTTCGAGATCATCGCTTCGCTGGATGACTCGGACTCGGCGCGCGAGATGCACGAGTTGCTGCAGGAGGTTGCCGCGCTGTGCGACAAGATCACGCTGCGCACCGATGGCCAGGCCGCGCGCAAGCCCTCGTTCGCGCTCAAGCGCATCGGTAGCGATACCAGCCTCACGTTCGCCGCGATCCCCATGGGCCACGAGTTCACCTCGCTGGTGCTGGCGCTGCTGTGGACAGGTGGCCATCCGCCCAAGGTCGAAGACGGCGTGCTCGACCAGATCCGCGCGCTCGACGGTGACTTCAATTTCGAGGTCTACATGTCGCTCACCTGCCACAACTGCCCGGACGTGGTGCAGGCGCTGACGCTCATGTCGATCTACAACCCGAAGGTGAAGACGGTCATCATCGACGGCGGCCTGTTCCAGGACGAAGTGACGCAGCGCGAGATCATGGCTGTGCCCGCCGTGTGGCTCAACGGCAAGTCCTTCAACTCGGGTCGTGTCACGGTCGAAGAACTGCTCGCCAAGCTCGACACCGGCGCCGCCGCGCGCGATGCGGCCAAGCTCTCGGCCCGCGAACCCTATGACGTGCTGATCGTGGGCGGTGGCCCGGCTGGCGCGGCAGCGGCCGTGTATGCCGCACGCAAGGGCATCCGCACGGGTGTGGCGGCCGAGCGTTTCGGCGGTCAGGTCAATGACACGCTGGCCATCGAGAACTTCGTCTCCGTCATGGAAACCGAAGGGCCCAAGTTCGCCGCTGCGCTCGAAGCCCACGTGCGCGCCTACGACGTCGACATCATGAACCTGCAGCGCGCCAAGCGCCTGATCCACGCCGAAGAGCCGGGCGGTCTGGTGCAGATCGAACTGGAGAATGGCGGCGTGCTGAAAAGCCGCAGCGTGATCATCTCGACGGGTGCCCGCTGGCGCAACGTGAACGTGCCCGGTGAGCAGGAGTACCGCAACAAGGGCGTGGCCTACTGCCCGCACTGCGACGGCCCCCTGTTCAAGGGCAAGCGCGTCGCCGTTATCGGTGGCGGCAACTCGGGCGTCGAGGCCGCCATCGATCTGGCCGGCATCGTCGAGCACGTCACCCTGCTGGAGTTCGGCGAGCAACTGCGCGCCGACGCGGTGCTGCAAGCCAAGTTGAAGAGCCTGCCCAACGTCACGGTCCACACCATGGCGCAGACGACGGAGCTGACGGGCGATGGCAACAAGCTCAACGGCATCACCTTCACGGATCGCAGCAGCAACACCTCCAGGCACATCGAGCTCGAAGGCGTATTCGTGCAGATCGGTCTGGTGCCCAATACCGAGTGGCTCAAGGGCACGCTGGAGCTGTCGAAGCATGGCGAGATCATCGTTGACGCCAAGGGCCAGACCAACCTGCCCGGCGTCTTCGCCGCCGGCGACGTGACGACGGTGCCGTACAAGCAGATCATCATCGCCACCGGCGATGGCGCGAAAGCCGCACTGTCGGCGTTCGACTACCTGATCCGCACACCGGCGCCTGAAGCTGTGGCAGCCTGAACTTCGTACTTGTGCCGTCACGAACAGCCGGGCTCGCCCGGCTGTTCGTTTTCCGGCTGTAGCCTGCAACGCGTCGTCTGCCCTTATGTCCCTTGCTTACCCCGGGGCACTCAGGGAAACTGCGGGCCACATGAGCATCTATGCACTCAAGCCGAAGTTTCAGGCGCTGTTGCGCCCCATCGTCCGTCGGCTACACGCCGTCGGCGTCACCGCCAACCAGGTCACCCTGATCGCCTGCCTGGTGTCCGTCGCCCTCGGCATCTGGCTGTGCCTGCAGCCGCAGCCCGTGCTGTACCTGTGGCTGCCGCTGTGGATGTTCCTGCGCATGGCCTTCAACGCGGTCGACGGCATGCTGGCGCGCGAGTTCGGCCAGAAATCAAAGCTCGGGGCCTATCTCAACGAGCTCACCGATGTGATTTCGGACGCTTGCCTGTACCTGCCCTTCGCCTTTCTGCCGCACTTTGCGCCGTTGTGGGTGGGGGTGTTCATCGCCCTGTCCATCGTCGTCGAGATGACGGGCGTCGTCGGCCTCATGGTCGGCGCATCGCGGCGATATGACGGCCCCTTCGGCAAGAGCGACCGCGCCTTCGTGATCGGCGCGCTGGCGCTGGCCATCGGCCTCGGTCTGCCCGTGCAAGGCTGGCATGCCTTCGTTTTCCCCCTCATGAGCATGCTGTGCGGCCTGACCATCTGGCGTCGCGTGCAGCGTGGCCTGCAGGAGGCGCAGTCGTAATTTCTCCCATATCAATCAACCGGCACAGCTGTGCCATGGAGCATGCATGAGTCGTCAGGTGATGGAAGCGCAGTTTTCGACGAGTGATGGCGAGCAGCTTTTCTACCGCCACTGGCCCGCGCAGAGCGACAAGCCGCGCGGTGTGATCGTGATCTTCCACCGCGGTCACGAGCATTCCGGACGCATGGCCCACGTGGTCGATGAACTCGACCTGCCGGACTTCGCCTTCTACGCCTGGGATGCACGTGGCCATGGCCGCTCGCCCGGTGTGCGCGGCTTCAGCCCGAGTTTCGGTCGCTCGGTGCGTGATGTGGATGAGTTCGTGCGCTTCGCGGCCGCGCAGAGTGGCGTGGCGCTGTCGGATGTTGGCGTCATCGCGCAGAGCGTAGGCGCCGTGCTGGTCAGCACCTGGGTGCATGACTACGCGCCCGACATCCGCTGCATGTCACTCGCCTCGCCTGCCTTCAAGGTCAAGCTCTACGTGCCGCTTGCCGTGCCGGGGCTGGCTTTGATGCACAAGCTGCGTGGCAACTTCTTCGTCAATTCCTACGTGAAGGCGAAGTTCCTCACGCATGACCCGGCACGCATCGCGTCCTACGACAGCGATCCGCTGATCACGCGGCCGATCTCGGTGAACATCCTGCTGGCGCTCTATCAGGCGGCGGAGCGCGTGGTGTCCGATGCCGGAGCGATCCATGTGCCCACGCAGTTGCTGATATCCGGCGCTGACTGGGTGGTGCACCACGGCCCGCAGCATGCGTTCTTCGACGGGCTGGGCAGCCGCATCAAGGAACGCCATGTGCTGGACGGCTTCTTCCACGACACGCTGGGCGAGAAGGACCGTCACCTCGCGCTGGCCAAGCTGCGCAGCTTCCTGCTGGCGCGCTTTGCCGAAGCGCCGCAGCGCCCGGCCCTGCTCGACGCGCACAAGAGTGGCTACAGCTACGACGAGTACAAGCGCCTTGAGCAACCGCTGTCCGTGTTCAACCCGAAGCGCTGGGCCTTCGCCATCTCGCGTCTGTCGATGGCGACCCTGGGGCGCCTGTCCGAGGGCGTACGCCTGGGGCTGGAAACCGGTTTCGATTCGGGCAGCACGCTGGACTATGTGTATCGCAACGAGGCACGCGGCGTCTCGCTGCTCGGTCGCCTGTTCGACCGCAACTACCTCGATGCCATCGGCTGGCGCGGCATCCGCCAGCGCAAGCTGCACGTGGAGCAGTTGCTGCAGTGGGCCATCGGCCAGCTGCGTGCGGCAGGCCAGCCGGTGCATGTGCTGGACATCGCTGCCGGCCACGGTCGCTACATCCTCGAAGGTATCGCGCAGTTGCCGCAGCAACCGGACTCGGTGCTGTTGCGCGACTACAGCCCGCTCAATGTCGAGAAGGGCAATGCACTGATCGCCGCCAAGGGCATGCAGGGTATCGCGCGCTTCGTAGCCGGTAACGCTTTCGAGCGCGCCTCGCTCTCCAGCCTCACGCCGCGCCCCACGGTAGCGGTGGTGTCGGGCCTCTACGAACTCTTCCCCGACAACGCGCTGCTGCGCGAATCGCTCGCCGGGCTCGCCGATGCGGTGCCCGAAGGCGGCTACCTCGTCTACACCGGCCAGCCCTGGCATCCACAGCTGGAGTTCATCGCCCGCGTGCTGTCCAGCCATCGCGATGGCAAGCCCTGGGTGATGCGTCGTCGCGTGCAGGCCGAGATGGATCAACTGGTCGAGGCCGCCGGCTTCAGCAAGCTGCAGACGCTCAGCGATGAGTGGGGCATCTTCAGCGTTTCTGTCGCACAGCGGGTAGCGCAGCACCGTGCGGGCTGAGGCGGGTCGTTTGCAACGACCCTGGGGCTGGGCCTGCATCTGGGGCCTGGCGCTGGGTGTGTTGTTCTTCAGCAGCTACAACACGGTCAACAGCTTCACCGCGCAGCGCAGTGACGTCGGGGCCTACGTGCTGGCGTGGGAGCGCCACATCCCCTTCCTCGCCTGGACCATCGTGCCCTACTGGTCCATCGATTTCCTCTACGGCATCGCCCTGTTCGCCTCGCGCAGCAAGGCCGAGCTGTTCCGCCTCGGCAAGCGTCTGCTGGCTGCACAGGTGATCTGCATCAGCGGCTTCCTGCTGTGGCCGCTACGCTTCACGTTCGAACGGCCGCATAGCGACGGACTCTTCGGTGCGCTGTTCGACGCACTTGCCGGCTTCGATCTGCCCTACAACCAGGCACCCTCGCTGCACATCTGCCTGCTCGTCGTGCTGTGGCGCCACTACAGCGATCTGGCCGGGCAGCGCGCCTGGCGCTGGTTGTCGCATGTCTGGTTCGCGCTGATCGGCGTGTCGGTGCTGACCACCTGGCAGCATCACAGCATCGATTTGCTGACCGGCTTGTGGGCCGGTGCGCTGTGCCTGCTGCTGGTGCCCGACCAGGCCGCACGCTGGCGTTGGCTCGGCGATCAGCCGCAGCGTTTGCGGTTGGGCGTGCTGTATGGCGCGGGCGCACTGCTGGCCGCCGCTGCAGGCGCGATGCTGTTCCCTGCCGTGACGGCCTGGCTGTTCTACTGGCTCGCTGCCGCACTGGCGCTGGTCGGCGCCATCTACCTCGCGGGTGAGCCGGCGCACTTCGGCAAGCAGGGCAAGCGCATGCCCTGGCGTAGCTGGATGGCCTTGGGCCCCTACCTGCTCGCTGCGCGCCTCAATGCCTGGTTGTGGACGCGCAAGCTGCCTGTTGGCACGGTCGTCGACGAGGGCGTCTTCCTCGGTCGGCAACCCGATGCCGCTCACTTGCAGGCACATGGCGTGCAGACCGTCATCGACCTGTGTGCCGAGCTGCCTTTTCGCGCGGCAGTGGCTGCCCATGCATCGCATCCGCAGCTCGATCTGCTACCGCCTGATGCCGAGTCACTGGCGCATGTGGCGCAAGCCATCGACACGACACGCCAGCAGGGGCCGGTGTGGGTGTGCTGTGCGCTGGGGATGTCGCGCAGCGCGGCGGCCGTGGTCGCCTGGCTGATTCGCCATCGCCAGCACACGCTGGAGCAAGCGCTCGCACGCGTGCGCGCCGCACGACCGCAGGTCGTTCTGTCGGCGGCGGCGCTGGCCGCACTTGCCACGCTGGAGGCACAGCCATGACGCCCGACCAGCAACTCGCCGCGCTGACGGCCGCCTTCCTGCGCAGTGCGCGCGGACTGGCTGGATTCGGCTGGTTGCTGTGCCTGTTGGCCGGGCTCGCGGCGCTGGAAGCAGCCATGCACGGCGACAGCGTCGCACTGCTACTTCACGGACTGGCGCTGACCGCAGGCTTTGCACTGGCCTGGCAGAGTCTGCGCATGCGCTTTGACATCGCCGCGTTCGAACTGATCGCGCGCGACGACGGCGCTGCACTGGCAAACTTCGATCTGGCGCTCAAGCGCCTGGGCCTGCGCGATGGCACGGACTCGCGGGGTCTTGAACAACGTGCCGCTGCCACGCGCAAGATGGTGTCGCGGCTGGCACTGATCGTCTTGCTGGAATTCCTTTTCGTCGCCGCCGGACTCTTCGCCCGCCATGCTTGACCGACTCGCCGGACGCTTCCTCATCCTCCTCGCCCGCCTGCTCACCGGCGCCTATGCCAACTGGGTAGGCTGCCGCCCCGAGCCGCAGCAGCGCCTGTACTTCGCCAACCACTCCAGCCATCTCGACTTCCTGCTGCTGTGGGGCTTGCTGCCGCCCGCGCTGCGCTACCGCACGCGCCCCGTCGCGGGTGCCGACTACTGGAATGCCACGCCGTTGCGGCGTTACCTGATTCACCGCGTGTTCCGTGGCGTGCTCGTCGAGCGCAATCGCAAGGACGCGGGTGACAATCCGCTCGCCCCCCTGCAGGCCGCACTCGATGCGGGTGACTCGCTGATCTTCTTCCCCGAAGGCACGCGCTCGCAGACCGACGAGATGCTGCCCTTCAAGAGCGGCCTCTACCACCTTGCGCAAGCCAACCCGACACTGGCATTGGTGCCTGTGCGCATGGAAAACCTCAACCGCGTGATGCCCAAGGGCGAGCTGCTGCCCGTGCCGCTGGTGTGCATCCTCACCTTCGGCGCTCCGGTTGCACTGGGCGAGGACGAAACCAAAGCCGCCTTCCTGGAACGCGCGCGCCAGACCATTCTCGATTTGCGAGCCTGACCATGAGCCTTGCCAGCAGCCTGCCTTCGATCTCCAGCAACGTGCCCGAAGCGGCGCGCGTACCCACCCTCACGCTGTTCATGGGCATAGGCGCCGTGCTGCTGTTTGCCAGCGTGGTGGGGTGGCTGCTGCGCTGGCGGCTGGGCGGAGACAACGCCGTCGTCGCCAACCTCAATGCGCGCATCAATGCCTGGTGGGTCATGGTGGCCGTGATCGGGCTGGCGCTGCTGGGAGGGCGCACCGGCGTGGTGGTGCTGTTCGGCCTGGTGTCCTTTTTCGCGTTGCGCGAATTCCTGACCCTCACACACACGCGGCGTGGCGATCATCTCGCGCTGCTGGCCTGCTTCTTCGTCTTCCTGCCGCTGCAGTACTGGTTCGTGTGGCACGACTGGTACGGCATGTTCTCGATCTTCGTGCCGGTGTATGCCTTCCTGCTGATGCCCTTTCTGGCCTGCCTGGGGCATGACACGACCCACTTCCTGGCGCGCGCAACGCAGACGCAATGGGGCTTGATGATCTGCGTCTATGCCATCTCGCACGTACCGGCCTTGCTGGCATTGCGCATTGAGGGGTTTGAGGATCGCAACCTGCTGCTGATCGTGTTCCTCATTCTTGTCGTGCAGTCGAGCGACGTGCTGCAGTACGTATGGGGCAAGCTGTTCGGCCGCCACAAGATCGCGCCGAACGTGTCGCCATCCAAGACCGTTGAAGGCTTCATCGGTGGCATCGCCAGCGCCACCGCACTGGGCGCCTCGCTGTGGTGGATCACGCCCTTCAGCCCGCCAGCGGCGGCGGCCATGGCCCTGCTGATCACGCTGATGGGTTTCGTCGGTGGACTCGTCATGTCGGCAATCAAGCGCGACCGCGGCGTCAAGGACTGGGGCCAGATGATCGAAGGACACGGCGGCATGCTCGACCGCCTCGACTCGGTGTGCTTCTCGGCACCGGTATTCTTCCACGCGGTGCGCTACTTCTACACCGCCTGAACCAGGCAGAAATGAAAACGGCCGCCTCAAAGGCGGCCGTTTCTTTTGCGATGCCGTCAGCTCAGACCGGCTTGCGCGAACGCACACCCGCCACGGCCAGCACTCCCAAAGCGACAAGTGCCAGCGTACCCGGCTCGGGCACATTACCGTCGATGCTGTCGGCCATCAGGATCACGCGGGTGCCGCCGTAGTGGAAGCTGCCGTCGTTGTAACCCCAGCCATAGGTCAGCATGGCGCTGTTGGTGTGCCAGCAGGAACCTTTGCTGCTGGAGTAGTACAAATTGATGTCGCAGGAATACAGCTCGACCTTGGCGCCCAGCTCGGCAAATCCCCACGACCAGTTGTTGCTGAAGTACCACTCGGCGCCATTGGCGGTGTGCGTCACATCGGAGCCGTAGCCGGACTGCACGCCAGTGTCGAACAGCACATCGGCGCGTGCCGCAGCGGCCAGCACGCTGAAGCTGTTGCTGCCCGGCACGATGTCGGCAAGCATGAGGTAGTTGCCGCTGCAGCTGCCGAGAATGCTGGACAGACTGGCGACCACGTTGCCGCTGTCGCTGTAGCACTGCGTCCAGCCCCAGCCATTGACCGTGCTGACCGACACATTGGTCTGCACACCAACAGGCAGATAGGTAGCCTGCGCCGTGCCTGCGAGCAACAGGGCTGCCAGTAACATGAGTTTCTTGATGCGCTTCATTGATTCTTCCTGAATGAACGGACACTGCGTTCTGACAGCGAGACCTGCTGTCAATGCATGTTCGCGATAGCGTTTTCCAGCAAGAAGTGCTCCATCGCTTTTCGCGCAGCGTTGTGAAAGGCGTGCAATCAGACGCTTGCCGGAAAGTCGCGTGACATATTTCCAGGTGCCGGATTTCGTTAGCGTAAAGTGCGTCGACGCCTTGTACGCCAGCACCGCGCAGCAATTCACGTTCTCAACAGAACGCCATTTATAGCCTGATGCATAAGGCACAGGTAGAATTTCACCCGCCACAACACTTGCGGATACATGACATGCGCAACCGCTTTACCGCCTTGCTGCTTGCATGCAGCTTCCTGATCGGTCAGGCCATCGCTGCCGACGATGACGGTCTGGTCTACATCAAGTTCGAAGAAGCGCTGCGCGCCCCGAAGATCAAGCTCGACCTGACACCTGACGTCAAGCTGGTCTGGGGCAACAACAAGGCCACTGCTGAGCTCGGCGAAGTTGCCAAACCGGAGCTTTACTCACGCAGCGACTGGGATCGCGGGTTCAGGAACGATCGCGAGACCTGTCTGGTGGCTTTCTCCTACGCGCTCAACGCGATCCTGCGCGACGCAAAGATCCGCAATTACGACCACATCATCGACATCCAGGGCCAGTACAAGCGCGTACCTTCGCCCGATCCGGACTCTTTCGTCTGCAAGCCGGGTTTCCGCGGATCCGACGTCGCCCTGTCCTCCCGCTTTGCCCGCAGTCGTGAGTACGAAGCCCAGCTCAAAGCCCAGCGCGAAAGCCCCGAGTATCAGGCGAAGCTGCGCAACCGTCCTCTTGCACCCAACGTGCTGCTGTTGCCCTTGGCACCGATCCTGGAGTCGGAGGCTGGCAAGAAAATCATCGGCAACGTGCCGCTGCACTTTGGCGAAGACAATGTGCCGGCCCACACCGATACTTTCGGCCCCGACACATTCGGTGAAGATGCCAGCATCCGCCGCTTCGGTCGCGAAGGCGCCTGTACCAAGGCCATTCTCAATGCGCTGACGAACATCGTCGACGAGGTGCGCGGCGAGAAGTACCAGGGCGCCATCATGATCCGCAGCTTTCTCAAGGATCAGTGGGCGCAGGAGCCGCTGCACTACGAATGCGACGTCAGTGGCAGCAGCGCCGAGGTCGTGTTGCTGGCTACCCTGGCACGCTTTCCCGCATCCCCTGCTGCGGCAAAGTAGCCTTGTTACGCCGGGCCTGCGCTGCTACGGGTGATCAGTCCTGGCGTTGCGCATCATCAGCCAGGCCACGAAATCCGCTTCGGGCATCGGGCGCGCAAAGTAGTAGCCCTGCGCAAAGTGGCAGCCCGCATCGCGCAGGCTGTTCCATTGCTCAAGGGTTTCTATACCTTCGGCAACGACGCGCAAGTCCATGGTGCGACTGATGGCGAGGATGGCGTTGCAGATCGCGCTGTCATAGGGGTCGGTCAGGATGTCGTCAGTGAATGAACGGTCGATCTTTATCTCGGACAACGGCATGCGCTTGAGATAGGCCAGGGACGAGTAGCCGGTACCAAAGTCGTCGAGCGCGAAGCCGATGCCCATGTCACGCAATTCGTTCATGCGCGCAATGACACAGTCTTCACCACTGACCAGCATGCTCTCTGTGACTTCGATGACCAGTCGCTCGGGGTTGGCATTGAAGTAGGCGATGAGGTCCTCGACTTCACGCACGAAGTTGGGGTGAGCGAACTGGCGTGCGCTGACGTTAACGGCAATCTTCAGCTGCGACAGCGTGGGGTCCGTCGCCCAGGCCTGCAGGCGACGGCAGGCCTCGGCAATGACCCAATGCCCGATCAGCAGGATGAGGCCGGACTCTTCTGCCACCGGGATGAACTCCATCGGCGGAACGATGCCGCGTTTCGGATGATGCCAGCGGATCAACGCCTCGGCGCCCACACAGTGCCCTTGGGCATCAAGCTGTGGCTGGTAGTGCAGCACGAATTCCTGGTGGACAGCGGCGTGACGAAGCTCGGCCTCCAGCGCACTGCGCTGTTCGATGCTGGCCTGCGTAGCAGGGTCGAAGAAGCGCACATCATTGCGGCCGGCATTCTTGGCCTGGTACATCGAAGTGTCGGCGCGCTTGAGCAGGTCCTCTACCGTCAGCTCGTGGCCCAGGAACAGTGTGACACCCACACTGACCGTGTTGGTGTAGTGACGCCCCCGCAAGTCGTAGTCACCCGCGAGCTTGCTGACAATCTTCTCGCCCACAACCATCGCTTGCGAGCTCGCTTCTTCGTGGGAGGCGGACAGCTGCTCGAGTATGACGACGAACTCGTCACCACCGAGGCGGGCGACCGTATCTTCCTCACGCACAATGTGCCGCAGGCGACTGGCCACCTGCACAAGCAACTCGTCGCCGTACTGATGCCCGAGGGTGTCGTTCACGGTCTTGAAGTGATCAAGGTCGAGGAACAGCACAGCGCCGTGACATCCACTGCGCTGACTGCTGGCCATGCTCTGGCGCAGCCGGTCCATGAACAGGCGGCGGTTGGGCAGCATCGTCAGCAGATCCGAGAAAGCCAGCTGCTCGATCTGCGCCTGGACCTGTTTGCGCTCGGTGATGTCGCGCGACACAACGATCAAGCGGCTGTTTGCGTTGTCGCGATCCTTGCTGGCGATGGAAAGCTCGTACCAGTGCGGCCCGTCCTTGTGAGGCACCATGATCTGCGTGCTGACGGGCACGCCACGCACACTTGCCTGATCAATCGCGGCCAGCACGACCTTCATGGCTTCGGGCGACAACAGGTCCTTCAGGTGCTTGCCCTGCGGATCAATATCAGGTGGAAGGATGTTTACCGCCCGCTCATTGGCCAGAGCAATCTCCTGACCATGACGCCCGACCTCGAAGATGGAATCCGGGATGGCGGCCAGCAAGGTGCGCAGATTCTCATGCACGGCGCGACTGGCATGCATGGCTTGCAACGCGACTTCGGCGCGCCAGCGACGACGGATGTTGAAGCAGAACATCAGCGTCAACAAACAGAACACGCTGAAGACCACGGACACCACTAGCACCTCGGTTCGCCAGGGCGCCAGGAAGTCCTCCTCCGCCAGACCGACTATCACGAAAATCGGGTAGTCACCGACGCGGCGGAGTACGTTGATGCGCTGGAAGTTGTCGAGCCTGTTGCGCGAGCTGAAAACCGCCAGCTTCGCGCCGCCAGAGAAAGCCGCCTCACTGGTCGCGGAAGACGCGGGTACGACGGTGCCGATGCGTACTTTCTCAAGACGCGGATAACGCACAAGAAGACGCCGGTCCCTGTCGAGCAGGCTTACGTTGCCGTGCTCGCCCAGACGCACGCTGGAGAACACCTCCTGCATGCGCCGGGTGGATGTATTGACGTTAGCCGTCCCGGCAAAGCTGCCGTCGGGATTGCGCAGCGGCATGACAATGGGAAACAGCTCTTCGCCCGTCAAGCGTGAGATGACCGGCACACCGAATGTCAGTTTGCCGGTGTCGCGTGCGCGCTGGAAAAACTCCCGGTCGTGCTGGGACACCAGCCTCGCCCTGTCGATCTGCTCGCCATAGACCACCATGCCTTCATGATCGGCGCCACGCACTGAGACAGCAAACGGCAGGCGCTCCCGCAGACTGATCAGGTAGCGGCTGAACTCGGCTTCGCTGAATCGTCCCTGGGCGTGCAGGCGGGTGAATTCCCTCCCGGCACTCTGGAGGGCCAGATCGATACTCTGGAAGTGGCTGACAAGAAAGGTTTCGAGGCTCTGCGAGAGGCTGAGCGCCACATGTTCCGCATTTTCACAGTAGCGTTTGTGGCTCTCGTAGAGGGCGTAAGCGCACAAGCCCGCAACCAGTGCGATGGCTGTCGTGGCACCCAGTACGGCCACGCGGAACGCATTGCGGAATCCGTGCGGACTGCCAACTGCCATTCCACCCCCACAAGTCGAAAAACAGCGGCCGTTACGCGGCTCCCTTACTCCCGCGACCGAGCCTTCGATGTGCATCTACCGTGCATTGAAGGCCATTCCGGTCGCATATTCAACTGTTTACGGCAGAGTGCCCGGCTTCTGTTGTGCCGGTTCCGGCGACTGCCCGTCTGGGCAAAGGCTTACGAACTGTTACAAGCTCGCCGCCAACCCGCCGGCTGCTCATGCGTTGTTCACCGGACCGGCACTTGCCGGGACAGGAGACTTCCACCATGTGGCATATCGCCCGATTGGCACGGCATTTCAAGCACTTACTGGGCATCATGCTGCTGGGCCTGGCGGCCGGCGGCGCCCTCGCCGCCGATGAAGAGAACAGCCCGCCGGAGCGGGTCGCCCGACTCAACTACCTGACCGGCAAGGCCAGCTTTTCGGCTGCCGGAACGCAGGACTGGGTTGCCGCCAGCCTCAACCGCCCACTGACGGCGGGCGACCGGCTGTGGGTCGAGGAGGGCGGCCGCGCTGAACTTCACGTTGGCGCCACCGCCCTGCGCCTGGCCGGCTCGACAGCCATGGAAGTCATTGATCTCGGCGACGAAGACCTCGCCGTCAAGATCACGCAGGGCAGCTTCACGATTCGCGTGCGCGAGCTGGAGGACGACGACGCCATCGAGATCGCCACACCCAACCTCTCGTTCAGCGTGCGCGAAAACGGCGAGTACCGCTTCGATGTCGACGCAGACCGCAACATGACCACCGTCAGCGTGCGCCGTGGTGGCGGCACGGCCTACGGCAGTGACGCCTCGCGCCAGCGCATGCGGCTCGACGCCGGCCAGCGTCTGCGCGTCGACGGTCAGGATCTGTTCCCGCTGGAGAACGGTGGCGTCGCCCCGCGTGACGAGTTCGAGCGCTGGGCCGCCGCCCGCGACGCGCGTGAAGATGCCGCCGAGAGCGCACGCTACGTCTCGCGCAGCATGACCGGTTACGAAGACCTCGACGCCAACGGCGACTGGCGGGAGGTCGAAGGCTACGGCGCGGTGTGGACGCCGCGTGTTCGCATCGCCAACTGGGCGCCCTACCAGTACGGCCGCTGGGAATGGATCGCCCCCTGGGGCTGGACCTGGATCGACGACGCGCCCTGGGGCTTCGCGCCCTTCCACTACGGTCGCTGGGCCTGGCTGGACAGCCGCTGGTGCTGGGTGCCCGGCCCGCGCGTGCGCCGCGCCGTCTATGCCCCGGCCCTCGTCGCCTTTGTCGGCAGCAGCCACAGCAATGTGCGCGTCGGTGTCTCCCTGTCGATCGGCCTGCCCGGCGTAGCCTGGTTCGCGCTGGGCCCCAACGAGCCCTACCAGCCGGCCTACACGCGCAACCGTCGCTATGTTGAACGCGTCAATGTGCATGTCAGCGTACGCGGCGACCGTCCGGTGCAGTACGTGAACCAGCGTGTGCCGCATGCCGTGGCCGTGATGCCCGCCGAAGACTTCGCGCGTGGCCGCCCGCACCGTGCCGATGACCGCCGCTGGGGCCAGCATGACTTCAGCCGCATGCCCGTGGCCCAGGGCCGCCCCGTCGATGCGCCGCGCGAAGAGTGGCGCCGTTCGCCCGAACGCGTCACCGTTGCACCGCCCAGCCGGGTCTTCGAGCCACCCGTGGTACGCCCCATGCGCGATGCTGCCGCACGCCGCGAGGATCGTAACGACCGCGACAGCCGCCGTGACGAGCGCCGCGATGACCGTCGCGATGGGCGCCCCGACGCGCGCGCCCCCGAACGTGCCGAGCCCCGCTTCGAGCAACGTGTGGAGCAACGCGACAACCCCGTCATGCGCGACATGCGTCGCCAGCGCGACGTCGACGCTGGCAACCGTCCCGCACGCGACGCCATGCCCGACAACCGCGAACGCAATGCACCCGTCTTCGGTGGTCGCCGCGACGGCAATGCCACGCCACCGCAGTCTGGCGAAGACCGCGTGCCGCGCATGCGCCAACCGGAAATCGTGCCTAACGATGACTCGGCACAACGCGAACGGGAACGTGCGGAGCGTGAAAGGGAACGCGACCAGAACCGTGAGCGAGATCGGGATAGAGACAGGGAGCGCGACCGTGAGCGCGACTTCCGCCGCCAGCGCGACGGCAATGCTGGTGAAGTGCGTGCGCCCGCCACCGCACCTATAGCCCCGCCCGCCGCACCGGCCATGCCCGAACGCACGCCAGAAAAGCCGCAGTTCGAGCGCCGCCTGCCCAGCATCGCCACACCGACACCCCCCGTTGAAGACCGCGTGCCGCGCATGCAGCAGCCGCAGATCCGCAACGACCCGGTGCCAGCACCTGCCGCCCGCCCTGCACCGCAGGAACCGCCGCGCCAGGAAGGTGGCATGCGCCCGATGCGTAACGACAACGAGCGCCGACCGGATCGCCCGGAAGGCGGGCGCGGTCGCTGATTGCGCGAGCGTCCGTACTGCTTCGCCATGCGCTGCATGCCTTCGGAGATGAGCAGTGGTTTGTCGCCTGCACGGTCCTGCAGCAAGGCAGGCCGATGCACGTGAATCTGCTAGCCGTCGCGCGCAAACGCTGCAGCGGTACGGACAGTCGCCACATGAATATCGACAATGTCATCAATGTCGTCGGCGTACCCACCTGCCATGGCCACGCTGACCGGTATGCCTTCGGCCTGGCAGCACTGCAACACCAAGCGGTCGCGCGCCAGCAGACCCGCCTTGCTGACTGCCAGTCGGCCCAGACGATCTCCCGCAAAGGGGTCAGCCCCGGCAAGGTAGTGCACGAGTTCTGGCCGCACGCGGCGGAACACTTCGTCGAGCCCGCGCTGCAAGGCATCGAGGTAGGCCTTGTCGTCGCAGTCATCCGGCAACTCGGTATCCAGATCGCTGATCTGCTTGTGGGCCGGAAAGTTTTTCGCGCCGTGCATGCTGAAGGTGAAGATGCTCGCGTCACCTGCGAGGATCGCCGCCGTGCCGTCGCCCTGGTGTACATCGCAGTCGATGATGGCGACCTGCCCCACACCTTCTTCGGCCTGCATGGCGCGCGCTGCGACGGCTGAATCGTTGAAGACGCAGAAGCCGCTGCCGAAGTCGCGGTACGCGTGGTGCGTACCACCCGCAAGGTTCACGCCGACCCTGCCGCCGCGCAGGGCAGAGCGCGCCGCCTCGATGGTGGCGCCGGCCGAGCGGCGCGAGCGCTCGACCATCGCCGGCGTCCAGGGGAAGCCGATACGCCGCTGTTCGGCCGCACTGAGTTCGCCCGCCGCAACACGGGCAATGTAGGCCGCGTCATGCGCGCGCATCAGCTGCTCGTCGCTGGCGGCTGGCGGTTCGCGGAAGTCTGCCGCAGCGAACTCCCCGCTTGCCAGCAAACGCTCACGTAGCCGACGGTACTTGTCCATCGGGAAGCGATGCCCCGGCGGCAGGGGCAGCACGAAGTGATCGGCGTAGAAAAGCAGCATGGGGCGAGCATGCCACAGCACGGCTGTCACAGCCGCGTCACACGCATGCGGCAGGTTCACCGTCACCATCCCTTGTTGCCGCCGGAACACCCGCCATGAACGACCCCATCTTCGACCCGCAACGCACCGAGCAGGACGCGCTGATGCGCCGCATCCACGCCGAACTCATCGACAGCTACGACGAAGAGCTGGAAATGGAAATCGAGGACCGCAGCCACGAGGACCTCGATGCCGAGGGCCTGCCGCGCATGCGCAGCGAGGCCGATCGCGACGCACGCCGGCGCTACTTCCAGGAGCTGTTCCGCTTGCAGGGCGAGCTGGTGAAGCTGCAGGACTGGGTCGTGGAGACGAAACACAAGGTTGTGATCCTCTTCGAAGGTCGCGACGCGGCCGGGAAAGGCGGCGTCATCAAGCGCATCACGCAGCGTCTCAACCCGCGCGTCTGCCGCGTTGCCGCGCTGCCGGCACCGAACGACCGCGAGCGCACGCAGTGGTACTTCCAGCGTTACATCTCGCATCTGCCGGCCGGTGGAGAGATCGTGCTGTTCGACCGCAGCTGGTACAACCGTGCGGGCGTCGAGCGCGTCATGGGCTTCTGCAACGACGAGGAGTACGAAGAGTTCTTCCGCTCGGTACCCGAGTTCGAAAAGATGCTTGTGCGCTCCGGCATCCAGCTCATCAAGTACTGGTTCTCGATCACCGACGACGAGCAGCACCTGCGCTTCCTCGGCCGCATTCACGACCCGCTCAAGCAGTGGAAGCTCTCGCCAATGGACCTTGAGTCGCGCCGCCGCTGGGAGGACTACACGCGCGCCAAGGAGATCATGCTGGAGCGCACCCACATCCCCGAAGCACCCTGGTGGGTGGTGCAGGCGGTCGACAAGAAGAAGGCGCGCCTCAACGCCATCGCCCACCTGCTCTCGCAGATGCCTTACCAGGAAGTCGAACGCCCCGGCATCACCCTGCCCGAACGCGTGCGCAATCCTGATTACTATCGCATGCCGATTCCGGCCGAGATGTTCGTGCCCGAGGTCTACTGAAGCACCGGCTCCTGCTCGCCGGCGGCGAGGCGGTGGATTCCCGCCTTCGCGCATTGCTCCGGCGAAACTCAGGGGTTTGCAGGAAATCTGGCATCGCATGCAAAGGCAGATCCGCAGGTACGGTTTTAACCGCACAATCCCCCGTCACAAACCGGCAAATGCCTCTGCCTGAGCTTGTCGGCGGGCTGAAGCCCGCCCTGCAGTTGGTGTCCATGCTCCCTCTTTGCTGACGCTCCGCATTGCGCAGCCGTGCGCAAAGGCGAAAAAAAGCACATTTCCATTCCATGAGCCTGCTCGACCACATCGACAACTACTGCGAACGCACCGACCCCGGGCTGTGGGCCGAGCCGGTCAACGCGCTCAGCAATCTGTGCTTCCTCATCGCCGCTGGGCTGTTGTGGCAGCAGGCGGAGAACAGCGCCGCGCCAAAGTGCCAGCGCCGCTTCGCCGCGCTCGTCGCCCTCATCGGCCTCTGCAGCGGCCTGTTCCACTTCTTCGGCACGGTGTGGAGCGCGGTGCTGGATGTCGGCAGCATCACCCTGTTCATCCTCGCCTGGCTGTATCAGTACCAGCGCCGCGTTGAAGGCTTTTCCGCGCGCCTCGCCGCACTGGGGCTGGCTGCCTTCATCGTCGTGGATCGTCTCGTGGCCGCCATCGGCAGTCTGGGCCTCAACGGTTCCGAGGGCTACCTGCTACCCGGCGCGCTGCTCATCGTCTTAAGTCTGCGTCAGCCCGGTCTGCGCTGGCTGCGCGTCGCCGCCTGCGTGTTCCCGCTATCGCTGACTCTGCGCAGCCTCGACAACGCACTGTGCGACGCCTGGCCCATCGGCACGCACTGGGGCTGGCATGCGCTCAATGGCCTGGTGCTGTACGGCTGCGTGCGCGCCTTGTTCAGCGCTCGGCGCGCGCCGTGACGATGCCTTCCTTCGCCGCCCACAGGCTGACGTCTTCACGCCTGATCGCCGCCGCCATCAGCGCCGGAAACTGGTCGGGCGAGCAGGCAAAGGAGGGCACGCCCAGCGCCGCGAGCTTGGCGGCCAGCTGGTGGTCGTAGGACGGCGCGCCTTCATCGCTGAGCGCCAGCAGGGTGATCAGCTGCACGCCGGACTGCACCAGTTCGCTGGCGCGCTGCAGCAGGTTCTTCTCGACGCCGCCTTCGTAGAGGTCGGAGATCAGCACCATGATGGTGTTGCGCGGATCGCGCACCAGGCCCTGGCAATAACCCACAGCGCGATTGATGTCGGTACCGCCACCAAGCTGCACGCCGAACAGCACTTCGACCGGATCGCTCAGTTGCTCGGTGAGGTCCACCACCGCCGTGTCGAACACCACCATGTGCGTCTTCACCGCCGGCAGCGAGGCCATCACCGCGCCGAAAATGCTGGAGTAGACGACGGACGCGGCCATCGAGCCGCTCTGGTCGATGCACAGGATCACCTCTCGCTGCGTGCGGCGCGCCTTGCGGCCGTAGCCGATCAGGGTCTCGGGGATGATGCTGCGATAGCTCTCCTGCCAGTGGCGCAGGTTGGCGCGGATGGTGCGGTTCCAGTCGATCTCGGCATGACGCGGGCGGCGGTTGCGCTCAGCGCGGTTGAGTGCGCCGGTCACGGCGCTGCGCATCGGTTCTTCGAGCTTTTTCATCAGCGCATCGACGACCTTGCGCACCACCAGTCGCGCGGTGTCGCGGGTCTTGGCAGGGATGATGCCGCGCAAGGACATCAGGCTCGCCACGAGGTGCACGTCGGGCTGCACCGCGTCGAGCATTTCGGGCTGGAACAGCATGCTCTTGAGGTCCAGCCGCTCGAAGGCATCCTTCTGCATGACCTGCACCACCGAGGCCGGGAAGTACTGGCGGATGTCGCCGAGCCAGCGCGCCACGCGCGGCGACGAGGCACCACTGCCACCGCGCAGCCCGCCGGGGCCGTCGGCATCGTAGAGCGCGGTGAGGGCCTGGTCGATGCGCACATCGTCACCCGTCAGCGCCCCGGCCGCGCCACAGGCCTCTTGGGCCGGTTCGCCCAGCACGAGGCGCCAGCGGCGCAGGCGATCAGCGGGCGCGGCGTTCTGCTGTGCTTCCACTTCCTGTGCTTGCACGTCGTTCAGCTCGCTCATTCGGCCACTCCCAGCAATTGCCGCAACAGCGGCAGGGCGCGCTCGGCGCGCGGCATGTCCCAATCCGCCGCAACAGGCTTTGCCGCAACCACACCGGTCGGGCGGCCAGCACGTTCACCCAGCTGGCGACGCTCGGGCACGTTGAAAGCCGCAAAGGCGCGACGCAGCAGCGGCAGCTCGCGCAGGAAATGATCGCCGCTGAGACCACTCAACCAGTCATCGACGAGTGCCCACAGCTGATCGTCATGCAGCAGCACCATGCCGCTGCGGTTGAGGAAGCCCTCCAGCCAGGCCGCAGCCGGGCCCGGGTCATTGCCCGCTGACAGTGCCTGGCTCATGCGCTGCGCAGTCGCTTCGATGTCTTCCTGCTGATCGTCGAACAGCAGTCGCGCTGCGAGGCCACACACCAGACCATGACAACTGCCCAGCGTGGCCAGGCGCTTGAGCGCCAGCTGCCAGTCCTGCTGCAGATCGGCATCACCCATCAGCCGCAGGGCCTGCTGCGTCGCCACGATGGCATCACGCATGCTCGCCGCCGCCTCATCGTCGAGCGAAGCGCAAGCACCGGGCAATCCGATGGCAGCGCGCGGCACAAGGCTGGCGAGCAGATGCGCGACCATGCCGGCATCGGTCTGCCGCACATTGCCGTAACGCGCCACATTGGCCAGCGGCGGTATGGCGGCCAGCAGCTGCAGCACGTCGCTCGATACGGCGGCGAGATCTTCCAGCGCCTGCGTGACCGGCGCGATAGCCGATTGCAGGTCGGCCAGCAGCACCTGGTTCACCAGCTCCGAGAGTTCAGGCAGCGCCTCAGCGCTGCGCGCCTTGTCGATGGCACGTGCGCTGGCTGCCTCTTCCACCGTGTTGCCCCAGCGGCTGGCGTTGATCACGGCGATGGCAAGCTCGGGCTCCCAGCTCAGGTGCCACACTTCGTGAAAGCTGCCCTTGGCGCTGCGCCCGGCCTGCGTAACGCTGCCCCACTGGATACCCAGTAGCGCGAGGCGATGCAGCAGGTGGCTGCGCGCCAGATCGTTGGGCTGGCGCAGGTCGAGGTCCAGCGTTTTCTGTGTAGCTTCTGGCTTGAGGCGCAGGCTCTTCTGCTGTTGCGCGAGGTCGCGCTGCAGCGGCACGGCCGGCGCGTTCTCAGGCGTGCTGCCAAGGCGCTCGCCAACGATGAGGCGCTGCGCGATGAGCTGCATGGGCGCATCGTCACCCATGCACACCGTGGTGCGCAGGGCCTCACTCAATTCATCGAGCCCCGGCTGCGGGCGCTCGCGCAGCGCCGCCAGCGCATCGGCCAGACGCACGGCCTCGATGATGTGGGCCGAGGAGCAATCCAGCCCCTCGTCGCGGAACAGCGCGGCCGCGCGTGCCAGCCACGAGGTGGCGCGCTGTTCGGCCGGCGCGTTCCACAGATGCTCGTACCAGCCCGGCGACATCACACCTGCGCCATAACCGCTCGCAAAGCTGAGATTGCGATAGGACCAGGGCACCCAGGTAGCGGCGACCTTGGTCTTGGGCAAAGCCTTGAGCAATTCGTTGTCGGCCTTGGCGGCAGGCATCTCGGCCAGCGCCGGCACGTGCCAGGCGCCACACACCACGGCGATGCGCTGGAAGCCTTCCTTCTGCGCCTGGCGCAGGCATTTGCGCATGTGCGCTTCGCGCAAGGCTTCGCGATGCTGTGCTTTCTCGCTCTGTGGGCGTGCGGACGCTTCGTTGCGTACCGTGGTCATGGCTTCGCGAATCGCCGCAAACAGCTCCAGGCTGTCGCCACGCTCCTCGACCATGTGATTCCACCAGGACTCGCCATCGCCGTATCCGGCTGCGCGGCCCAGCCAGTCGAGCGGGTCGCCGGCGTAGCCTTCATCGACTTCCGTGCCCGCTTCCTCAGCCGCAACCGTCTCCGCTCCAGACTCCAGCGCCTGCGCCTGCGCATCATCGGGGGCTGCCTCAGCCTCTTCAGGCGGCCGCGACAGCGCGAACTGATGCGTCATCGGCAGATCGATGAAGCGCGCGGGAATCCCTTTGGCCTGCGCAAAATGCAACGCGTTCCACTCGGGCGAGAACGCAGCGAAGGGATAGAAGGCGGCTTCGCGCGAATCTTCCGGGTTGTATATCAGCAGGGCCACCGGCGGCACGAGGCCGGGGTCGCCCAACAGCGGCAGCATCTCTTCACCGTCGGGCGGGCCTTCGACGAGCAGGCAATCCGGCTGCAGTGCTTCGAGCGCGCGCAGCAGGCTGCGGGCACAGCCGGGGCCGTGATGGCGGATGCCGAAGAGGTGGAAGGGGGTGTCGGCCATGTTCGTTCTCAGGAGAAGCCCCGAAAAATGGAGCGAAGCGAAGCGGAGCGGTTCTGGCAAGGCGCGCCGACGCAGACAGTACGAATTGGTACGGCAAGGCGGCGCAACGAAGGCAGAACCATTTTCCCGGGGCTTCTCAATCCTGGTCGCGGCAGGCGCGGTACAGGTCTTTCCAGTCGCTGCGCTCCTTCATCACCGTCTCCTGGTACTCGCGCCACACCACGGCGTCCTGCACCGGATCCTTGACGATGGCGCCGACCAGGCTGGCAGCCACATCGGCAGCGCGCAGCACGCCGTCGCCGAAATGCCCGGCCATGGCCACGCCCGAATTGATGACCGAGATCGCCTCGGCCGTCGACAGCGTGCCGCTGGGCTGCTTGAGCTTGGTCTTGCCGTCTTCGGTCTGCCCGTTGCGCAGCTCGCGGAAGATCTGCACCACGCGGCGCACTTCCTTCAGCGCGGGCGGTTCGCCCGGCAGTTGCAGGGCGCGACCCATTTCACCGACGCGCTTGGTGACGATGGAGACCTCTTCTTCCTCGCTCGAAGGCACGGGCAGGATCACCGTGTTGAAGCGGCGCTTGAGCGCGCTCGATAGTTCGTTGATGCCCTTGTCGCGGTTGTTGGCCGTGGCAATGACGTTGAAGCCGCGCACCGCCTGCGCCTCGATGCCCAGCTCGGGCACCGGCAGCGATTTCTCGGAGAGGATGGTGATCAGCGTGTCCTGCACGTCGGCCGGAATACGCGTCAGCTCTTCGACGCGTGCCGTCTTGCCCAGCTCCATCGCCCGCATCAGCGGGCTGGGCACCAGCGCGGCTTTCGACGGCCCCTTGGCCAGCAGCTCGGCGTAGTTCCAGCCGTAGCGCAGCTGCTCTTCGCTGGTGCCCGCCGTGCCCTGGATCAGCATGGTCGAATCGCCACTGATGGCGGCCGCCAGATGCTCCGACACCCAGGACTTGGCCGTACCCGGCACGCCGAACAGCAGCAGTGCGCGGTCGGTGGCCAGGGTGGCGATGGCGGTCTCGATGATGCGGCGATTGCCGATGTACTTGGCGCTGACCTCGAAGCCGCTGTCGAGCTTGCCGCCCATGAGGTAGGTGGCCACGGCCCAGGGCGACATGGCCCAGTTGCCGGAGCGCTCGCGCGTGTCGGCCTTCCTGATGGCGTCGAGTTCTTCGGCGAATTGCTGTTCGGCATGCTGACGCAGGACCTGGTTCGTTGTAGCGCTCATGGGGATTTCCGCTGGGTGAGGGTGGAATGAAGGGTTCGGCGTTGCTCGACGATGGCCAGCACGGCAGCCAGGGTCTCGGTGAAATATTCGGTGTCGGGGCGGCCCATCGGCCAGCCGTCGGTAACGTCCTTGAGGCTGGCGGCGGGGATATGGCAAACGAATTCCGGCAGGGCCTTGCGCAGGTTGTAGTCGTACTTGCTGCTGTCGCTGGGCAAGCCCTTGCGCACCTCGCGCAGCACGCGCTGCACGAAGTCCGCCGACAACTCCGCCTCGTGTGGCAGGTTCTGCAGCAGGCGCATGAGCAAGTCGCCCATCGCGAAGCGCCGTCCGCCAGCCTCGATCAATCGCAACCAGTGTTGTTCGCGCTGCGCCAGCGGCAGACATTCGATGAACGCAAACACATCGAACAGGAAGCCCTTGATGGGCGGCGCGACGAGGAATGCCTCGGCCCAATCTGCGGCGGCTTCGCGCTGCATGGCCTCGCCCCAGGCCCGCGACACGGCCTCGCTCCAGTCGGTGCCCGGCAGCCACTTGATCAGCTCGGCAGGCGTCAGGCCGGTCTGCGCCGGCCACCAAGCCATCGGCAGCGCCCGTGCGATCTGGTACAGCCACCAGGCGCGATCACCCAGGGTCTCGCTCTTGGCGCGCGTCTCTTCGAGCGCGTCATCTTTCCAGTCCGCACCAAAGGCCGTCGGGGCATCCAGCGTCAGCACCTGGCGGAACAGCTTGCGCTCCTGCGCGAGGCAGGCTGCCATGCGCGCACCCATGCGCGCCACATAACGACTGGCGGGCAAGACCGACAGCAAGCGGCCGGCGAGCTGGCGCACTTCCTTGCTGCGGTCGGCAAGCAGGGATTCGAGAAAGTCTTCATCCGCCGCATCCAGCCCGGTCGCCAGTTGCTCCAGCAGGGCCGCGCGTTCGCGTGCATCGAGCTGGCCGAAGCCGGTCTGCAGCAGCGTGCGGGCTGCGCTGGCGTCGCGACGACGCAGCTTGTCGAGGTACAGCTTGCGCTGATCCAGCGTGCCGTGTTCCCACAGGGCAGGGTCGAGCACTTCTTCCTGTGCGCCCACCGCCCAAGCCCATGCGGCATCCTGACGTGCCAGCCAGTCACCACGCTGGCCGAGCACCGGCAGCAGCGCGCCACGCAATGCCGGCGTCTTCTGACCCAGGCTGAGCGCACGCGGCAACAGGCGCGGTGGCAGACATGACCCTGCGCCAGTCAGCAGGCGGCAGGCCTCGGCGCGCAAGGCGTCCGGCCCGGCATCCAGCAGCTGGCGCAGGCCCTCGCCGAGCGCTGCATCGGCAACCGGCTGCAGCCGCTCGGCCGCACTGGGCGCAGGCGCCTCACGCTGGCTCGCTGGCGGCACATAGCCGGCCGCTGCGCAGGCAGCGAGCACGCCAGCAGCGCGCAACACACGGGTTTCGGTCGCGGTGTCGGCCGGGCAGGCCGCATCGAGCAGGTTGCTCAGGGCGTCCGGCAGGGCGGGCAGGTTTGGTGCGCGGCGTTCGGTACCTAGCAGCACTTCGGTCGCAAGCTGGTCGAGCTGACTCATGCACCCTCCGCCTCTTCGAACCACACCAGTCCGTCGCGCCAGGCACTCAGCGGTCGCAGGCTTTCGCCATCCCATTCACCGGCCAGTGACAACGGGGTCCCACCCGATTCGGCAACCAGCTGCCAGCCATCGTCTTCACGCAGCTTCAAGGGCAAACGTCGCTCACCGAGTTGCAGACCCCAACCCGCTTCGTCACGCACCGGCACACCATCGTCAACGCGCAAAGGCAGTGGCGATTGCCAGGGATTGGCCGCGACCATGGCAGACAAGGCATCCAGCGCCGCATCGAAACCCAGCGGGACGTGTGCGGACGCTGGACGCAAGCTCTGATCGCCCACCACCAGTGCACGCAGCGGCGCATTGCCGGGGAAATAGGCAAGGGTCATTGCCGACACGGTGCCGGTCACCCAGCTCCGCTCGAAGCGCCGTCCGCCGTGGGCGTAATCGAGCAGCAGGGCAGAGCGCCCCGATTGCTGGCCGCGCAGCCAGACACGGCGCACCCATAGCCGCCCTTCTTCATCACTGGCCTGGGCTTCAACCAGCCAGTCATCGCTGACGCGCTCACCCGTGGCGATGACCTCATCGCGATCCATGTTCAAGCCCAGCGCGTTGCGCACATCGGCCTGCACCGCAGCGGGCAGTTGGTCGAGTCGCGAGAAGGCTTCAATCAACAGTTGCAGCCGGCCCATGCCGGACAGCACACGTGCAGGCCAGCCTTCGCCCTTGTCGACCGCCGCGCAAATAAGGCGCAACCGATAGGCCACGCCCGGCAGCTGGGCATCCACCATGCGCGTCGCCATGGCCTCCCATTGCGCGAGCTCGGTCGGCAGGGTCGCGAGGCCCTGACGCAGCCGGTCACCCAACCAGCGCGCCAGATCGTCGAGCCCGCTGCCCATGCGCGCGAGGCGGGTGGCTTCGCGTTTTGCGGCAGCCTGCGGATCGGCCTCGGCGCTGGCGATGTCGGCCTTCTTCTGCTCCTGCTTCTCGGCTTGCTTCTCGGCACGCTGGCGACGCGTCGCCAGCCATTCCGTCACCCACTGTGGCGGCGTGGCGGGCTTGAAGCTGCCGCCATGCTGCGCCAGCAACAACAGCAGGGCCAGGCCATGCTTGCAGGGAAACTTGCGGCTCGGGCAGGAGCACTTGAACGCCGGCCCGGCCTTGTCGACCTGGACCTGGTAGGGCTTGCTGCCACTGCCCTGACACTCGCCCCACACCGCCTCGTCGTCATACTCCAGGCGCGGCCACTTGGCGGGAATCACCAGCCCCTTGGCGGCCTTGGCCGAAGCGTCGTCGGGCGAAAGCTGGAGAACTTCGTTAACACCGAGCTGCATCGTCTGTGCGACCGGGCTGAATGCGGAAGGCGCATTCTAAGCGCACATCATGACAGCGGGAGGGCGCCGTACATCGAACGGATACCGGAAATGAAAAAGGCCTCTTGCGAAGCCCTTTCCATTCTTTACGGAAGCAGGTGCTGCTTACTTGCCCGTCGGTGTCGGCGAGCAGCCCACGAAGTTCGCACTCGTCAGCAGGCTGGACGAATAGGCAAACGTGCCGGCCGTGCTGGTGAGATTGGTGAACAACGTGTTGGCGCTGCTGCCCTTCACGTTGTACATCGTGAAGCCCTTGCCGGCCGTGATGTTGATGTTGCTGAACTTCAGGTTGTAGTGCTCGGCGCCCGAGGTGCTGTTGGTCGCCGTACCCCCACTGCCGCTTGTCTCGATGGCGTAGGCACTGCTGCCCACCGAGCCCGTGAGGTTGTTGATCTCGATGGCGTGGAAGATGCCGGGCGTGGGCGCGTTGGCAAAGGTGGAGTCGGCATAGGACGACATCACCACCACGGCACGCTTGGTGATGGCATTGACCTTGTTGTCGAGCGCGCGCACCCCGAAGTCCCCCGCGCCCAGCGTGGCGATGCCACCGCCACGGTTGGTGCCGGTCTTGAAGCGCAGGCCGATCTCGGTGCCGTTGAAGGTGTTCTCGGTGATGGCGATGTTCTTGAAGCCGGCTGCCGTGAAGCTGCCGAGCACCACACCGCCGTGACCGTGCAGGGTGTAGTTGTTGAAGATCTTCACGCCATTGACCGGCGTTGCCGCGATGGTGCCCGGCAGGCTGGTGCCGGCGTTGAGGTTGATGCAGTCGTCGCCGTTGTCGAAAGTCGAGCCGAAGATCCAGGCATTCGTCGGCAACAGGCCGACCGGGCCGCTGGCCGTCAGCGAACTGGCCCAGGCCGTCGACAGGTCGATGCCGTCGCCATTGTGGATGCCATTGGTGCTGGCCGTGGGCCAGGAGTTGGCGTTGATGTTGGCGATGGTGATGTTGCTCGACCGTGCCACGAACAGCATGTGGTCAGGCGGCAGGCTGAACTTGAGGTTGGCGACGTAGAGCCCGTTGATGCCGGTGAGGCTCAACAGATCGGCACGGGCAGGATCCCCCGTGTCGTTGTCACCGCCCTGAGCGGCGCGCTGGTTGTGCGCCAGCGTCGTCAGGTAGTAGCCGCTGTTCGACGCGTCGGCCGAGCTGCCGCTGCTGCCCACCACGCTGCCGCTGCCGACGATGCGGATGTTCTTCGGGCTGGTGCAGAGGTTGTCCGCCACGTAGCCGGTGCGCGCGTTCCAGTCGGTGTAGTAGCCACAGGTGTTGATGAGCGCCTTGTAGTTGTCGGGGTACTTCACCGTGCCGAAACCTGTAGTGCCGTAGACGGGGAAGCGGTTGTTGCCGAACTCGTAGTCCGCCGCCGCATCGCTGCCCAGCAGCACGCCGTCGATCTGGTAGGTGCAGTCGCTCTTGAGGTAAAGCGCGCCCGACTTGAAGGTGCCCGAGGGGATCAGCACCTTGCCATTGGTGGGGCAGGCGTTGATGGCGTTCTGGATGGCTTTGGTGTTGAGCGTTGCGCCGTCACCGACTGCGCCATAGCTCGTCACGTTGATCACCGTCGGCGTGGCCGTGGTGGTCTGCGACACCGTGGCGCTGGCCGACTCGATGCCCGCCGAGTTATAGGCGCGCACGCTGATGCTGTAGGCCGTGCTCGGCGTGAGGCCGGTGACGTCGTAGTAGAGCTGCTGGTTGGTGATGCCCGAGGGCCAGGCGATCTTGCTGACCGTGCCCTTGAGCGTGCCGTTGGCGTAGATGTTGTAGCCCGTGATGTCGGCGTAGCTCGCGGGTTTTTCCCAGGCTACGGTGATGTGCGTGTCTTCGAAAGCCAGCGGCGGCACGGCGAGGTTGACGGGCGCCAGCGGCGCAGCCGACGCGCTGCTGGTCACACTGCTCGCGACGCTGGATGAAGTCGCGCTGGATGAAGCAGCACTGGAAACGGCTGACGAGGAGGCTGCTGACGAGGCGCTCGACGAAGCCACCGAAGAGGCAACGGAGGATGCCGTAGAAGAGGCGCTGCTGCTGACGGCAGCCGGGTTGTACGAGCACCAGGTCGAATTCGTCGGCGCACCGGGGAAGGTGTCCAGCGCGCAGAGGAATGCACCAGTCATGACCTTGTAGGCGAACACGCCGGACTTGCCGATGGCAGCAGAGTGCGTACCCGTCATGCTGCAGGTTGCCCCCAGCTGCACGCACTTGGTGTAGCCAGTCGGTGCATCGGCCGCAGCCATGACTCCGCTGGCGGCGACTGCAAAGGCAGCGCCGATCAGGCTTCTCAGGAACATCGTCTCCATCTCCAGTTCGTTGTGCTTGTCCTGCTTCGTCTCGCGTGGTGTTTCGAACACCCTCACAGCGGCAGAACTGCCCGCAGTCTGCCGTAGACGCAGTGCACCACTCAAACACTGTTTCGTGAGCGAGGTCACGGGCGCGGAACGACGCCGTTTCCGCCGGTCTGACCAGTCCCGGCACCGCCCCACTCCCCCTTGCAAAACGCGGGGCCCGGTGGCATCTGCTGCGCAGACCCTCATTCCGACTACGACTACGACCATGCCCATCGTCGCCTGCTACCACTGCCAGACCCTCAACCGCGTCCCTGCCGAGCGCGCCTCGCAAGATCCCGTTTGCGCGAAGTGCAAACAGCTCCTGCTGCCTGATCATCCTGTCGCGCTCACCGACGCGAATTTCGAACGCGTCATCACGAAGACCGAGCTGCCCGTGCTCGTCGACTTCTGGGCCACCTGGTGCGGGCCGTGTCAGGGCATGGCGCCGCATTTCGCCAAAGTCGCCGAGCAGCTCAAGGGCCAGGCCCTGCTCGCCAAGCTCGACACCGACGCCAACCCGCACAGCGCCGCGCGTTTCGGCATCCGCAGCATCCCTACCTTGATCCTGTTCCGCGATGGCCAGGAGGTGAAGCGCCAGGCCGGCGCCATGCAGGCCGGGCAGATCCTGAACTGGCTGACTGCCTGAAAGACCACCGGCGCTGGACGCCCCCCCTCCCGCGCAGTAATCTCGTGCCCATCCCCACCCTGCAAACCCTGCCCGGCATCCTGTCGGGCACCCTTCCGGCACAGGAATTCCGCGGTGAGCCACGACAACGTAACCCGCCTCACCAGCATCAAATCGCTGATGGGCATACCCGGCGAAGACTGCCTGGTCGTCATCCATTCGCCCACCGCCACCGAGCTCGGCCGCCGCTACCTGCTCGACAAACCGACGGTCGGCGTCGGCCGGGGGGCTGACAACGACATCGTCATCCTCAGCGACAGCGTTTCGCGCAACCACGTGCGGCTCGAACGTCGCGGCCCCGACCTCTTCCTGCAAGACCTGCAGTCCACCAACGGCACCTACGCCAACAACGAGCCACAACGCATCAACGTGCGCTGCCTCATCCCCGGCGACCAGATCCGCATCGGCGACACCGTGCTCAAGTTCCTCGCCGGCAGCGACATCGAGGCCCAGTACCACGCCGCCGTCAATCGCATGGCCATCACCGACGGCCTCACCGGCCTCAGCAACCGCATGCGCCTCGACACCCTGCTGGCCGAAGAAGTGCTGCGCGCGCGCCGCTACAACCGCGCGCTGTCAGTGATGATGCTCGACGTCGACCACTTCAAGCGCATCAACGACACCCACGGCCACCTCATCGGCGACGCCGTACTGCGCCAGATCGCCACAGCCCTGCGCCAGCGCCTGCGCCCCAGCGACGAGATCGGCCGCTTCGGTGGCGAAGAGTTCTGCGCCGTCCTGCCCGAAACCCCGCTCGACAAGGCCAGCCTCATCGCCGAGTCGCTGCGCGAACTCGTCCAGTCGCAACCCTTCCTCGTCGACGAAACCGCCATCCACCTCACCGTCTCCATCGGCATCTCCACCCTGGCCGACAACATGCAGGCCGAAGACCTCTACCGCCTCGCCGACGAAGCCCTCTACCGCGCCAAGAACGCCGGCCGCAACCGCATCGCCTGCTGACGCAAACGCGGGGCACCCGCCACTTACCCCGAAATTGGCGACTGCGCCAACCGGCGACAGCCTCTGGGATCTACGTCACCGACCACGGCGCGTGCGCGCTCTAGAGGCTGAAGCACGCACATCCTTCTTGCTATTGCTTGACTTGCCATCATCGGGCTCGGTTATTGCGTACGCGTGTGGTGTCCAGTAACGCCCCTGTGGGACAGCACCGCGAAATGCCTCGAAGTAGTCTTGCCAGAATCGCGCAGCCACCCATATCGCTTCAGGACAAGACGCCCGTGCCTCAAGGCCTGGTGTCAGATCAAGGTTTGCAGCCGCGAAAACTGTTTCCAGCATGCATGCTGAAGGGAAGCCATAGTTGTCGTGTAGTGGGTTGGGGGTGGCCGCTGCGCCCCAACAAAATGCGAGCCACCTCAAAACATGTTCAAGTGCGTCAAGCGTCGACTTCGAGTTACGAAATGCCTCTACCCGCTTGAGTATCTCTGCTTGAGCAACAGGCAACGCAATGACCGCAATGTTGGGATAGCGCTGTGGGTCAGCATAGTCCCTCAGCGAGCGTACGCGCACTCCATTGGAGCGAGTGGGAAATTCAGGCCCCTCCGGCTGAAGCAAGGGTACATGTATGGCATTGGCTTTCGATACAGAGGCTCCCTTCAGCTCAACAAGAATCGACTCAGACCAATACGACGGGAGCATGTCATTACGGATATGGGATTGCGCCACCCTGAGCCGAAATGACATCGTATCGCTACCACCAAGGAGCACGACATAGGTCCAGTTCTTGTCGTCACCGGTTCCCATTTCGTAAACTGCCTGCTCACCCCACTCAAGATTGTTCTGGCTTGGGCCACGCTCAAGCTCAAGCATCGCGG
The DNA here is from genome assembly GCF_039544165.1 of Viridibacterium curvum. Lineage (NCBI taxonomy): Bacteria > Pseudomonadati > Pseudomonadota > Betaproteobacteria > Rhodocyclales > Rhodocyclaceae > Viridibacterium > Viridibacterium curvum. The sequence continues at coordinate 827,929 of NZ_BAABLD010000008.1, read as the reverse complement.
GATTGCTGACAGCGGACTTGGAGCGAGTTTGTTTAACCATGACATATCCTTTCTATGCAAGCCTGAGCGCGTAAGGTCCTTTTTTAACTGACTTTGCAATAGCTTTGTCTTCATGTATGGCGTAGTAAGTAACACTGAAGTCGACTCCGGTGCCATTGCGTGTGAATGACACGATAGCGACGTGATCCCCGCGTTGCTTATGCAAGGTTTCAAGGCTAAAAACCGGACCGTCGCAGAAGCGCGACGGTGCATTCTCCGGGTTGCTGTGGCGAGGCCAAGGATCTTTCTTGCCGAAAATTCCTTTGACGGCATTGAAAGACTCATTCGCCGCATCGAGAAATGGAACCCGTATCAAACGGGAGGGTGACGAAATTACTTCGTACAGTGCAGCGTGGCCATTCGCCAGATTGGTTCCTCTGGTGACCCGCCCCCAATGCACATCGCCTGTCAAGTAGACAACCGGTATTCCCTCATTGGCCAGTCGCTTTAGCTGCGTCAGGACAAAGTCAAATTGCTTGTAGTTCCCCATCTCGGCGTCGACGGTTACTCTGTCGGCATCAGTCGCCGAATTGATGAAAAGTGCCTGTCCCGAAGAAAGAAGACCGACTGCAGCCTTCCCGGCAGCCCTGTCAGCAATGAGCTCGTTTGCCCATTCTGAAAGTGCTGTTACGGCGACCGGATTCATCAACTCGTCGAAGTCCCCGTCACGATTGCAACGCATATCTAGAAACAACATCTTGATTGGTTCGACGTCCAGCCTGGTCGCACCTGATTCAGCGGGAGGTACCGCGAGTTGATAGTCCTCATACAGCGCCCGCGCGGCATTGCTCCAATCTCTCCGCGTAGTGTCTCGCCAGGTGTTCGGCAGTTGTTTTTGCCGAAAGGGGTAGTTGTTCCAGAACTCATGGTCATCAGGAACATTCACCACCGGGGCTCTCGCCAGGACTGGTTCCAGTCCCTGGGTTTGTAGCTGCGTCGAGGTCCAATTGACGAGATACTTGTCGCCAATGACCTGGGATAACCCGGGATCTGCCTCCGGCAAGTCTTCGAGCAAAGGTAAATCCACATAGACTTGGTCGCCCGCCATGACCGTCAGGTGCGGCTGCAGCTGTATCTGCGAAATCGTGCTCCCTAGCAACCCCTTCACATCTTCGGGCTGAAAGTAGCACGAGCACAGCAGAATGTTGAAACTACCCTCCAGCAGCTTCGGGATTTCCAGAGGAAGTGAATTAGTAGTGAACACGTAGCGTTCACTTCCAGCGACAATTTCCACAAGATACGGTCGCCCTAGATCGGGTACTGCAAAGCGGAAAATGCCACGATGGTTTATCGGCTTGCCTGATACCCCCGTTCGTTGATCGCGAATGGGCGTCATGACAGACGGAGCAAACGGAGTCGCTTGAGTCTGGTCGAGGCGGAACGAAGGAGCCGGTGGAGCTTCTGTCCCGAACATCCCCACCCATACCTGGATGACGCCGGGACTTGCTGCTTGTGCGTATGCTGTGAGCTTCACGCGAAGAAAGCCCTGACGTAGTTGATGGGCGCATGGTCAGACAGATCACGAAACAGTACAGTGCCGACCCGCCATGATTGATTGAGCATGTATTCTTCGCGAGCCTCGCGTCTGTCATCGACGATATCGTCGGCAGCCGGATTCGATATGACGGACCCGTCCCGTCGAATGTAGGTGGTTGGCCCGACGTGTTCGTAGCCGAACAAAGATGGCGGCACCTCAGTGATGACATCGCAACAGTTCACGATGCGCGTACAGTCAACCCCCGCTAGGGTGGTCACAAACTGGGTATCACCAACGCGAGGGCAACCAATCGTCACGAGCCTCTTCGGTCGAAGATTGCTTGCAGTCAAAACAGCAATTGCGGCGCCCAAACTGTGGCCGCATATCGTCAATCTGTCGGCTTTGATCTGCCGTGATTGAATCCAGCTGGACACTTGCGATTTCAGAGCGAGTGCAGCCTGTGCAAACCCTTTATGTACTTGACCCTTTGCTTCAGTCCAATTAACGAGTGATGCTTGGACATCAACTGCGATGTCTCCCAGTTCATCGGCCTGTGTCCCGCGAAAAGCCAGTAGTGCGCAGCCATCTGAAATCCGGGTACAGCCGAAACCTTGCGAGTTTGTCTTCTTGTCTTCAAGAAGCACCAGGTCGCCATAACCTACTCGCTCCAATGCTTTCTGAAGGCGTGCAAACTCCGGAGATTCCGAGTGCTCCGCACGCACATAGGCAAGACGCGAAGCTTCCACCGCAATCTGGGTCGCCGAATACTGTTTGTCCGCAATGAACACGGTGTCTTGGCGTTCGGGGTGATACAACGAGACGCGGGTCGGGTCATAGGGCATGGCGCTCACGTAACCTCCGGGTAGCTGCGTCGAGAATCAGAAACGCCAGTCGTTCAGGGCAACGTCGGCGCTGAAACGGGAGCCGGCTTTCAGTCCCTTCAGCTCAATCCGGACTGATGCGGGAGAGAACTCCAGAACTCCCCAGTTTTGTCTGGGTGATCCGAATATCACACCGTTACGCGCCACACCTGATGAAACAACCTCTAAAATTCCACTGTCATCATATAGCGCGTTTCTATGCACATCCCCGGAAATCACCATTGCGCCGGCACGGCCAGCGATAAGATTTCGAAGTCGTTCAAAGGCCCCCCGGTATTGCTCCCAGCTTTCATCTCCAAACTGGTGAATCGTGGTACTCGACACAATGACCAGGTAGGGTGCGACAGAGCTGGAAACGACCGATTCGAGCCATGACCATTGACGCTCGCCGAGGATGGCGTCGCGACTCCCTAACGATCGAAGGGGAGACTTCCTGTAGAAGCGCTCGTCCAGCACGACAAGATCAACCAACCCAAGCTTGGCAACCGAGTACACGTCTGCGCCCGTCATTCTGGGAGCGAAGGCACGAATCAATTCCGCTCGTGCGACATCGCGGAGTGCTGGGTCTTCATCACCGCCATATCGATTGTTGCCGAGGAAGTCGTGGTCGTCATAAATGGCGACCACATCTGCGCCGCGCTGCTTCATGTCGGCCAGCAATGCCGCAAAGTGCTGCTCCGCTAGCTGATTTTCATACAGCTGGCGAAGTTCTGATTGTAGTTTTGCTGGATTAGAATGATGGTCGTGATCAAGATAGATCGTGTCGCCCGTGAGCAGCAAGATGTCCGGCTTTTCTGCCGAGATTTCCGACCACACGGGCTGAGGGTTCGTTTGCTGGAGCTTCGAACAGGATGCAATCGCGATTTTCATATCGCTCCCCGGGATATTTAGGTGTATTGAATGGTCACGCCATGCGTGCCATTAGTCTTCATGGCACGCACTTAGAGGCACCGCCGCTAATGTGCCCGTTTGGGTACTTTTGAGTCGGATTGGTTGTTGGCAGGGCGATTTGGCAGGCGCCGTCCTGCCCGAAACCCCGCTCGACAAGGCCAGCCTCATCGCCGAGTCGCTGCGCGAAATCGTCCAGTCGCAACCCTTCCTTGTCGACGAAACCGCCATCCACCTCACCGTCTCCATCGGCATCTCCACCCTGGCCGTCAACATGCAGGCCGAAGACCTCTACCGCCTCGCCGACGAAGCCCTCTACCGCGCCAAGAACGCCGGCCGCAACCGCATCGCCTGCTGACGCAACCGCGGCGCTCTTCACACAGACATCGCCACCACCATGAGCCAGCCCCCCATTGCCATCCTTGCCGCCGACGCCCCACCGCGCAGCAAACCCTCGCTCTACCCCGAGCCCTTTGCCAGCATGGTCAATGGCCGCGTCAAGCGCACGCTCGGCGACCTCTTCGGCCTCAGCAACTTCGGCGTGAACATCACCACGCTCGAACCCGGCGCCATCTCCGCCCTGCGCCACAGCCACACGCTGCAGGACGAATTCATCTACATCCTCAGCGGCCACCCCACGCTCTACACCGACGAAGGCGCCACGCCCCTCGCCCCCGGCATGTGCGCCGGCTTCAAGGCCGGCACCGGCAACGGCCACCAGCTGCGCAACGAATCCAGCGCGCCCGTCACCTACCTCGAAATCGGCGACCGCACCCCCGGCGACGAAGCCAACTACCCCGACGACGACCTCGCCGCGCGGCAGGTGGACGGCAAATGGAAGTTCTTTCACAAGGATGGCGCGGCGTACTAGCGCAGCGCATGCGAGACAGCCGGACCCGCATGTCGTCATTCCCGCGAAGGCGGGAATCCAGCGACGTTCGGAGCGCTGAAAATGCCGACGGTGTTCATTCCTTCTTATGCCGCTCCCGCACAATCGGCGGCACGAATTTCACCGAGAAGCGCCAGCCCTCGGCAGTCTGGCGCAGGATCAGCGATTTCGAATTCGCCCCCTCCTCGAACACCGGCCCCTCGCCCAGCAGCTCGACCGCGCCCACGCCCTTGATCACGCAGGCCCCCGGCAGCGTCACGAACACCGACTCGGCCGCCACGATCACGAAGCCGCCCTCCTGCGACTCGCTGCACGACAGCCCACGCGGCACCGAGGCCGGGTCGCGCCGCCAGGTCTCGTGCAGCACCTCCAGCCCCTGCTGCAGCTCCGGCGTCATCCGTATGGCGAGCACCACTTCGCGTGACCTGGCGTGATTCATGTCCGACCCCTATCAAGTGATCGCGCAGCATGCCCTGTCGTGTCAGCGCTGGCAAAGCCTCGCACGCCGGCAATCACGCCTGCCACACCGCATACCCCGCCTCGCGCAAGCCGATCGCCAGTTCCACCTCCATTTCGCGGGCGGCTTCATAGGGCATCGGGTTATAGACCTCGTAGAGCGCCGGCAACAGCCGCAAACCGTACTCCCGCACAAAGCGATTCGATTTCACCCCCGCCTTGTGCTTGTCGAAACGCTCATCCGGCTGCAGCCCCGTCATGCCCACATACACGCAGGGTTTCGCGTCCGGCAGCAGCGGGTAGTAATGCGGGTTGGCTTTCAGGAAACGCGGCTCGTCGAGTACGCGGCGCGAGAGTTCGACGACGTAGACGTGGTGGTGAGGGCGACGGGGCATTCAAGAGAACTTCAATATCGGATAGAGAGATTAAAGAAAGCTTTAATCGCCCGGCGTCTCGCCGCCCGTCTTATCAGACTCGCTGGATTCGAGCTGCCCCAGCATCCGGTCAAAGTCGCTCTCGAACAAACGATCCTGCACGATGCGGTACTTCTCGAATTCGCTTTCGGCGTGGGCCTTGGCAAGCTCAGCGGTGACTTTGCCGGCGTCCTGCAGAATCTCTCGATCCCACAGTTTCAGGAAGCCGCTCAGGCGCTCTTCCCAGTCCTGCATCGTCATGGGCATGCGCCGCATGGCCTGGAGCTCCGCCATATCGAGATAGGCGGAAACGATGCGCTGCATCTGTGCCAGCTCGAATTCCGAAAGGTAGTTCTTGGCGACCGACACATCATATTTGTGGATCTTCCCTCGGGGCGCACCTTCCCAATGGGTCAGACCCATGTTCTCCTTCGTGTGGTCCGCGCGATCCACGATCACCTCTGCCGCTGTCTGGCCGTGAATGGCGTAGTGCAACTTGTTCTGCACCGCTGCAAAGAAGCGTTTGGTTGCCGTGGCGCTCGCGTCGTAGTCGACCGAGGTGGCGTAGATGTCGGTGATCTTCTGGTAGAACTTGCGCTCCGAAAGACGAATCTCCCGGATCTTCTCCAGCTGCCGCTCGAAGAACTCTTCCGTCAGGATGCTGCCGCCGCTCTTGAGCCGCTCCACATCCATCGTCCAGCCCTGGATCGTGTAGTCCTTGACGATCTGGTTGGCCCACTTGCGGAACTGCACCGCCCGCTCGTTCTCGATCTTGAAGCCAACGGCAATGATGGCCTGCAGGCTGTAGTGCCTGGTCTGATAGCTCTTGCCATCGGCCGCAGTTGTTAAGTACTGCTTAACAACTGCCGCCTCGTCGAGTTCGTTGTCCGCAAAAATGCGCTTCAGATGCTGGCTGATGGCAGACACCGACACATCGTAGAGCGTCGCCATCATCTTCTGCGTCAGCCAGATGTTTTCATCTTCGTAACGCATCTCCACGCTGGTTTCCGACTGGCCACCCGCAGCGACAAAGGTGAGGTACTCCGCTGCGGAAGAGCGGACGGTGGAGACCTCGCTTGAGCTTGAAGCCTGGGGCGATTTTCGGCGGGTCATTTCAAAGGCTCCCCTGCGCTGCGACCATGCTCACATGCGATCTCACGTCGTATCGCCCGGCGGCTTCAGGTCAAACCCACCCTGAATAATGAACTTGCGCAGCAGATACTCTGTCTTGATGTTCACTTTGAAGAGCGGGATGCTTTGCCCCTCCAGCGCGTCAAAATAGGCCTTGGCCTTTTGCTTGTCGACCGAAGTCAGCAACACGTCAAAGCGTCCGTACTCGTTCAGGTTCGCTTCGGTCGTCTTGGCGCTCATCAAGGCAGTCAGTTTGGCCGCATCCACGCCAAAGCATCCCACAATGGCTTCGATTTCCTTGTTCTTGGCTTGCGCCTGGTAGTCGGCAAGGTAGTCGCGGAATGTGCGGCTGGCGTCGATCTGTACATCGCCGCGCTGGATATCATGCAGAAAGATTTCGGCAATCTTCTGCTCTTCCTGCGAGAGCGATGTAAAGGAACGGTGCAACTCCGCCAGGGTTACTTCCTTGGCTTGCGCATCCCCGCCATGCAACTCTTTGAGAAACTTCTCGAAACGCGAGTTCATGTAGTCGGCGTCGATCTTGCCGGTGTCGATTTCGGTGATGTGGCTGCTGATGTCGAAGGGAATGCTCTCACCCCCGCCACCGCTGCCCGTACCGCCCAGCTCCTTGTAGCGCTGCACAAGCGTCAGATACTCATGATGAGTCACGGCAAGCGTGACTTGTGTTCCGGGCGCTTCGCTGGACTCATAAGCCGATATTTCCCACGTGAATCCCTGGATCTTCGCCGCTTCCAGAATGGCGCTGAATTGGTTGAACTGCTTGGCAAACGCTGCCCGTGCTGCCAGATCGTCTGGCAGTTTTGAAAAGTCCGTGATGCCTGCAGCGCTGAAAATCGCGCTGATCTCGACAAAGCAAGCGTTCATCCGCTCCACGTTCTGCGCGAGGCGTTCGACGAAAAGGCCAATCGGCTTGTCACCGGAATAGAGCTTCACTGCCGCAGCGACATTGCGCTTCATTGTGTGCGGCTTGCGGAAGTAGCGGATCGTGCCAAAAGGTTTGTCTGGCCCGAACAAGCGATTGGTGCGCGAAAACGCTTGAATGATGTTCTCGTATTCCAGCAGCTTGTCGAGGTAGAGCGTGTTCACCCACTTCGAATCAAAGCCGGTCAGCATCTGATTCACCACGATCAGCAGATCGAGCCGCTTCTCCGGCTCAACTTCGATGCGCAGATATGGCTTCTTGTGAGCCAGGCGGGCAGCGAGGTCTTTCTTGAAGTTGGCGTGCGTCCCAAGATCAAACGTCTGCCCATATGCGGCGTTGTAATCGCCAATGATCTCGACCAGCCCCTCAGTCTTCACGACAGGATCACAGCCCCCGTCGTCGTCATTGATATTGGGATCAAAGAGCGCGGTGATTTTCAGCTGCGGGCATTGCGTCTTCATCAGCCGGTAGTAGCTGATCGCTTCCGGGATGCTGCTGGTGGCGAGAATGGCGTGGAACTTGTTGCCCTGGCTCAGGGTGACCCAGTTGTCGGCAATATCCTGAACGACCGCGCTGCGGTGTTCATCGCAGTCGTACTGGGCGTTTGGCACATAGTCTTCGATGCCCTTCTGATAAACGCCCGCGCTATCGCGGTCGCCAGCCATGGGCACTTCATTCATGTAGCGGTTGAAGACCTTCTTCTTCCGGGGGTCGGCAAAGGCTTCTGCTGGCGTCGCGGCTTTGGCCTTCTCCAGCGCGACGGCCTGCCGCAAATCCTTGTCGCGATACGTCATCACCTGGTAAGGGTCAAAGCCCAGGACGTTCTTGTCGCGGATGCCGTCTGCAATGCTATAGCGGTGCAGCTCATCGCCGAAGACATCGGCGGTGGTGTTGTCCTTGCGGATGTTCTCGTCGTGGATCGGCGTGCCGCTGAAACCGAAGAACACCGCGCCGGAAAAGCTCTTCTTGATGTCGATGAGCATGTCACCAAACGTGGAGCGGTGGCATTCATCCACGATGAACACGATGCGCTTGGCGCGCATCTTTTCCAGATCGTCAGTTTTGAGCCCATCCTCCTCATCCTTGAGGCGGCTCATCTTCTGGATGGAGGTGACGATCAGGGTATCGGCAGGGTCCGTACTCTTGAGTTTCTTGACCAGCACGCCCGAGTGCTCCGTGGCCTGCACCGAATTGCTGTCGCCCGCAAAGTTGCGATAAGCCTGCAAGGTTTGCGTACCCAGCTCGATGCGGTCGAGCAGGAACACCACCTTGTCCGCCTTATTGGAATTCGCGATGAGTTGGGCAGACTTGAAGCTCGTCATGGTCTTGCCCGAGCCCGTCGTGTGCCAGATGTAGCCCCCAAGACGGCTCGGGTTTTTCCAGTCAGTCTTGGCGACCTTGTCCGAGATGGCATGCGCAGCGTAATACTGATAACTGCGCATCACCTTCAGCACGCCGTCTGACTCATCCGCCACAGTGTAAAAGCCAATCAGCTGATGAGCCATCGGGATCGACAGCAGGCTGGTAGTGAAGATCTTCCAGTCGTTAATCGGCTCGTTATTGAAGTCCGCCCAGTGAAAGGCATAGTCCTTGTTGAACTTCCCGTCCGGCCCCGGGTTGGCAAAGTAAAGCGCTTCTGCGGGCTCCATCGCCACGAAGATCTGCACCAGCGAAAACAGGCCGCTGAAGATCCCCTCGCGCGAGTACTTCTGGATCTGGTTGTAGGCCTGGCTCACCGGCACACCGCTCTTCTTCAGCTCGATGTGAATCACCGGCATGCCATTGATGAGCAGCAGCAAGTCGCCGCGCCGGTCCTTGAGCAGCGGCGAGCCGCGCACATAGCGCGGCTGTTGCGCGATCTGGTAGCGGCTTTGCCCGGCGGCAATCTCCTGCCGGTCGTAAATCTTCAGACTCACTTCCTTGCCCAGATGCAGCGCATCCGCCGGGTTGTCACGCGTGATGGACACCGTCTTGCCATTGATGAAGCCATTGAGCTTGAGCGGCGTGCGTAGCGCAGTGATCTGCTCCATGATCTGCTGCATCTCGCTGTCGGTCAGTGGCACTTCGTTCAACCGATCCTTGCCGCGATTGTTCTCGAACAGGATCTGCTTCCAGTTCGCCAGTAAATCGGCTTCGCTCGGATTCTTGATGACATCCAGGTCGCCCCAGCCGCACTGTCGCAGCGCATGGATCACGGCGGCTTCAAATTCGGATTCTTTGGCAAAGGTGCTCATGATTAATCGGTAAGCCTTTTAGACAAACATCTTTTCCAGACAGGCAGACTTGATCTGCTGGAGTTTTTGGAGCTGAGTGGCGTGTTTGGTAATCAGCCCGTCCAGCGTACGAAAGTAGTTTCCGATTTGTTTCTGCTCCTCAAACTCAGGGACTTTGACGACAAATTTCCCAAGAGCACTTCGTGAAATGCGCTGCCTTGTACCGCCACCTAAAAAATCTTTAACTGTTTCAAAATGACTATCCAAAGAGCAATGCTGCACTAAGAACGCAGGATCGCAGATCTTTGTCGTTCGAACTATTGTGCAATCCACTGCCGTAATAACTCTGTGCAGAAGTTTAGGAACGATGCACGCACGCCCAGCTGGCTCGGGCAATCTTGAGATCAGAATGTCGCCAGCAAACACTTCCTCGCACTTTAAACGCTCAAAAGTATCAATTGAAATCCATCGCGCTTTATCTGCCTTGTCGATGAATTGGTTAATTCCTACATTTCCAGTCTGCAGAAGTCGGATTCCACTTGGGCTTTGATCTTTTGACTCTATCCAGTCTCCGTCTGCAAATAGATCGCAAAGCTCCACCAGCGTCTTATCTACCCACTCTCCCGAGAACCCTTTAAACCGAATTTCGGGGATGGTTGCACCGGGTTGCGGGAACATCTTCTGAAGCATCGATTTTTTCAGCGCCACCAGCTTTTCATGCTTGCGCTGATGCAAGCCAATCAGGCTATCCAGCTCGTGGAAATAGTCGCCGATTTTGGTTTGTTCATCTGAATCGCGCGGCAGCGTGACTGGCGTGCCTTTAGCTTGCTCAACTGTGTAATGGGCAATCGTGCCAATGTGGCTGATGCTCTTGAGGTATCGGCGAAATGGAGCCGCCGAAAGCAACGTGTAGAGATAGTGGCTATCTACTGCCTCGCGAATTTTGAACCAAAGAAGGTCTGCGTCCTTGAAGTACAGCGGATCATCGTTTTCGACCAGAAAGGGAATACCGATTGAGCCACCGCCGGTGACCAGCATGTCGCCTTTCTTAATGCGCCCCACCTTTGCGGAGAGCTCTTCGTAAAGCTCAACGGAAATGAAAGCCTTGGCGTTGGCTTGGCCTTTGAAGTGAGAGACGACATCGCTCGATCGGAAGAACGGGACGCCCGATTTGGTCCATTCATTTTTATGGACGCGTGCAGCGGATGTAATTGGGAACAGCTCTCCCAGTACCTTTTCATCCCAATCGCCGCTGAATGCTCCAAACCGAATTCCGGGCGCCTTGCTATCAGTTTGCGCCGTCATCTCAATTCCCCGCCAGCAAGGTTTTCAATTCCGCAAGGCCTTTGAGGTCGAACTCGTTCCCGTCTAGTTCCCCAATCATGCCCGCCAACGCGGCTTCTGCTTGCTGGATCTCCCGGGCGTTGTCGGCGTAGGTGATGCGATACTTTTCGACAAGGGCTTCGAGCTTGGTGCTCAGGACATCGATCTGCTGATCGGGCAAGCCGTGAAGTGCGTCATTGAGGGGCGCGATCCACTTTCGTTCAAGAAGCTCGTGCACCTGCGCATCACTCAGGCCTTCAATGGTCGTCTTGGTCTTGAGGTGCAGGGCGGCAGCGTCTTGTTTGATGACCGCTTTCAAGGTTTTTTCTTCGGCGAGCCAGTCGGCGGACTGGATGATCTTGGCCTCGAAAGATTCAGGCTCGAAGTCGCCTGATTTTTTTGCGTCAGCGAGCAGGAGCTTGGCCTCTTTGGCCACGGCAGCCGCGACGAACTTGTCGCCCGCATCATTGACGGTGTCATTGGTCTTGTCTTCTTCGCTGAAGCTCTCCAGCGTTTCTTCCAGCGAGGCGGTGATTTCGCTGAGGCGGTTTTCCTTGTCGCGCAGCGCATCCAGTTCCTTCTTGTGGTGCACGGCCTGCACCAGCTCGAAGGGCAGGACGCGGCCGCGCCAGCCCTCTTGCACCTCGACTTCCTTGCCATCCTTCTTTTTGATGACGTAGTGAGGGTCGACGACGCGGGCGGCACTAAAGCCCTCGGTCTGGAGGATTTCGAGGTCAACTGCAATGGGCTGCCAGTGGTCATCAAGGATCTGGTAGGCCTGGTATTTGTCGATGAGCGGCACAGGGCTGACCTTCGCCAGGCACGCAAACAGCTCTTCGCAGATGAGTGCTTCTTGCCGGGGAATTTGCAGCGTGAGCATCTGCTTGAGCAGCGCGTCGCGCAGCCAGGGGGTGAAGCCGGCAAAAGCAGAGGTGAAGGCTTGCTTGAATTGCGTGACCTCGGCGTGTGCGCGGGTGGCCTGGGCGAGATCGCTATTTTTGGGCTGGACGTAGGGCGTGCCATCGTCGGCAAACAGTGCAGCGCGCAGGCCGGGAAAGGCTTTCCAGAAATCGGCCAGCGCATCCAGCTCGCTTTGCGGAATGCCGCCGAACATGGAGGCGTAAAGATCCCAGGTTTCTGCGGGCTCGGACGAATCGACGTAGCGCGGGATATTAAGGTTGTAGTCGTTGGCTTGCAGCTCGGTCTTGGGCACGCGGCGGCTGTAGCGCGGCACGGTAAGCCGCCCCGTCACAACGTCGGCGATTTTCTTGATGTCGCAGGCCCGGAGCTTGTTGTTCTTGCCTTCTTTGGCGAAGCCCTTGGAAGCATCGACGATCAGCACATCGCTGCTCTCGCGCTTTTGTCGCAACACGAGAATGATGGTGGGAATGCCGGTGCCGAAAAAGATGTTGGGCGGCAGGCCAATGATGGTTTCGAGATGGTTGTTCTCGATGAGGTTTTTGCGGATCGCGCCTTCTTCGCCGCCCCGGAACAGCACGCCGTGCGGCAAGACGATGGCCATGATGCCGTCCGGCTTGAGGTGGTAGAGGTCGTGCAGCAGAAAGGCATAGTCGGCCTTGGACTTGGGCGCGAGGCCAAAGCGGGCATAGCGCGGGTCGGCGTCTTTGTGCTGCGGGTCCCACTTCTGTGAGTAGGGCGGGTTGGAGACGACGGCATCCAAGTACAGGGGGTCGTAGGTGTTGACCGGGTCCTGGTCGTCGAAGTACGGCCAGTCGTCTTCGAGCGTGTCGGCGTTGCGGGTGACGATGTTGGCGGGATTGATGCCGCGCATGACGAGGTTCATGCGGGTGAGGTTGTAGGTGTTCTCCTTGAGCTCCTGGGCGTAGTACTTGACCTTGTCCTTGTTCAACATGTGCTTGGCGATGGCCTGACCGATGTTGAGCAGCAGCGAGCCAGAGCCGCTGGTGGAGTCGTAAATCTGGATGGTCTCGCGGTCTTTGAGGTGGTGCGCGATGATCTCGGACATAAGGACGGACACCTCGTGCGGCGTGTAGAACTCGCCCGCCTTTTTGCCCGCGTTGGCGGCAAACATGCTGATCAGGTACTCGTAGATAAAGCCGAGTACGTCGTAGCCCTGGCGGCCATCCATGGGAATGTCTTTGATGAGCTGCAGCAGATCGCTGATCGCCTTGGTCTGCTTGGCGGCCGACTCACCCAGCTTGCTCAGGCCGGTTTCAAGGGTCTTGAAGATGCCTTCGAAGAGCCGCTTGTGGTTCGCGTGAATGAGGCGACTGAAGGCAGAGAGCGCGTCGCGCACATGCGAGACGTCAAAGTCACTTTCGTGGTCGATCCAGGTGGAAAACAGGTGCTCGTGGGCGATGAAGTAACCAATACTGCTCTTGAAGAACTCGACGGTTTCTTCGTCATCTTCCGAAAGACTCTGAAGGTCGTCTTTTCCCATGTCCTGGCTGAGGGCAAAGCTTTCCAGTCTGTCGGACAGGTATTTGTAGAAGATGAAGCCGAGGATGTAGTCCTTGTATTCATTGGCTTCAATCTTCGAGCGCATCTGGTTGGCAGATGCCCAGATTTTGGCGGCGAGTTGTTGCTTATTCACTGTGATTCCTGTTTATGGAAGGCGTAGTGCGGATCTTGTCGAGGAAGCGGGCGATCTCGGCCGCGTCGCTGGGCTCGCGCTGCAGGCCTTTGCCGATGAGGTTCTCAAGCGTCATTGAGGTCCCCGATCAGGGTGATGAGCTTGCCGCTCAGTACGCCAGTGATGAAGCGCTCGCCATCTTGCTTGCGCTGGGCGAATTCGGCTTCGTCGAACAGGCGGGTGTTGATTTCGCGGGCAATGCGTTGTTCGACGGGCTGCAGCGCGGTGATGAGATCTTGCAGGGCGAGTTTGCCGACGACGAGCAGGTCGACGTCGCTACCGGCGCTGGCATTGCCTTTGGCCATCGATCCGTAGATGAAGGCGAGCTTGATGTCGGCTTGCAAAGGCGAAAGGGCAGCGCGGATCTGCTCGGGCAGGCCAGTGGTCTTGAGGATGAGGCCGCGCAGTTCTTCAAAAACCGGGCTTTGTGTGTTGGCGGCGTACAGCACGCGGTTGCCGTCTTGCTGGCGGCGCACGAGGTCAGCGGCGACAAGCTGGTTGAGCTCGGCCTGCAGGCTGCCACTGCTGATGCCGGTACGCCTTTCGAGTTCGCGTAGATAGACCTTCTCTTCTGGAAAGCTGAAGAGCTGCGCAAAGACGGCTTGGCGCGTTTTGCCGAAAAGGACTGAGGCGACGGAATCCATGCACTTTATTCTAGAACAAATGTTCTTGATGCAGAAGCAATTGATCTGAAATCAAGATCAAATTTCCGGATGACGTGTATGAAAATGGGCTGTTTCCTATACACGTTCTGCCGACATGAATAGAAAACAGCCCTTTTCTTGGCACCGTCTCAATGGCTGAAAATCAACCATTGCGTGGTTGATTTTCAGCCACGCTCAAACATCAATGTTCTGCGCATTCAAGGTGTTACGCTCGATGAAGTCGCGGCGGGGCTCGACGTTGTCACCCATCACGGTGGTGAAGATTTCATCGGCAATCTTGACCTGAAGGGAGACTTAAACCATGCTAACCAGCATGATCATACTGATTAACACACCATGATTACCGAAATCAACGCCGTGAGCTTCCGCCAGAACCTCGGCGAAATGCTGAACCAGGTGCAGTACCGCCACGACAGCGTGGTGATCAACAAGGACGGCAAGCCGGTGGCGGCGCTGGTGGACGCGCGGCTGTTCGAGCGTATCCGCCGCATGCAAGGGCGCTTCGATGCGCTATGTGCACGCATCGAAGCGGGCTTTACGGCGGTGCCTGAGGCTGAGGGGCTGGCGGAAATCGAGGCGGTGGTGGCGGCGGAACGCGCATCGAGCAAGGCCTGAGTCTTGGCGACTTTGCGGGTGGTACTGGATACGAATGTGCTGCTGTCGGGCATCGCTTATCCGGGCAGTGTGCCGGGCAAGATCATGGCGGCCTGGCGGCATGGGTCGGTCGAGGTGCTGCTGTCGGACTTCATTCTCGAGGAGCTGCGCCGCGTGCTGCCGCGCCTGGCAAATCGACATGGGCTAACGGCAGCGGAGATCGATGATCTGGTGGATGTGCTGGCGATTCAGGCGGAGCTGATCGAGCCCGTCGCGGAAGCTGTTCTGGCTCTGCGCGATGCGAATGATGAACCGGTGCTGGGCACTTTGCTGGCCGGGCTGACTGCAGCGCGGGTGGACTATCTGATTACGGGCGACAAGGATCTGCTGGTGCTTGCGGATCGATATCCGATTGTGACGCCTGCAGCGTTCTGGGCGGCGCACGGGGGGCTGTAGCGTGTGATGGACAGAAAAAGAGGCTCCTGTCGGGAGCCTCTTTTTTCGTGGGTAACTTGCAAAGTCGCTGGATTCCCGCTTTCGCGGGAATGACGGCGAAATATCAAACGTCAATATTCCGCGCATTAAGCGCGTTGCGCTCGATGAAGTCCCGACGCGGCTCGACGTTGTCGCC
The DNA here is from genome assembly GCF_039544165.1 of Viridibacterium curvum. Taxonomy (NCBI): domain Bacteria; kingdom Pseudomonadati; phylum Pseudomonadota; class Betaproteobacteria; order Rhodocyclales; family Rhodocyclaceae; genus Viridibacterium; species Viridibacterium curvum. The sequence goes on along the minus strand of NZ_BAABLD010000008.1, from coordinate 812,772 downwards.
CATCAGTGTGGTGAAGATTTCGTCGGCGGCGATGGCGTCGTCGATCTGCACCTTGAGCAGGCGGCGGACGGCGGGGTCGAGGGTGGTTTCCCAGAGTTGCTCGGGGTTCATTTCGCCGAGGCCTTTGTAGCGCTGCTTGCTGATGCCGCGTTCGACTTCGTTGAGCATCCAGGTGATGGCTTCGCTGAAGCTCTTCACGTTGGCGCTCTTGTCGTTGCGACGCATGGAGGCGCCGTCGTTGATGAGGCCGCTGATCTGTTCGGCAGCGCGGCGGATGGTGGCGTAGTCGCCGGAGAGCAGGAAGTCGCCATCGATACGCGTGCGCTTGATGTTGCCGTGGTGCATGCGTTCGAGTGCGAGCTGCCAGCCTTCGCTGACGGCGTCGAATTCGGCGCGCACGGTGATTGCGTTGCCGAGACGTTGCTGCAGGCCGCTGGCGGAAGCCTGCGCGGCGGCTTCGTTGGCGAGGTCGAGTCGCAGGTCGTGCGCGAGGATGGCGTGCAGGACTTCGGTGTCGATCCAGCCGGCGAGGCGGTTGATGACGGCTTCGGCGAGCAGGTAGCTGCGTGCGAGTTCGGCAAGGGCGTCGCCTTCGATCTCGGCACTGCCGTTGCCGGGGTTGAGCGCGGCACCGTCGAGGGCGAGCTTGAGGAGGTGGCCGGAGAGTTCGTGGTCATCCTTGATGTACATCTCGCTGCGGCCGTGCTTGATCTTGTAGAGCGGCGGCTGGGCGATGTAGATGTGGCCGCCTTCGACGAGCTCGGGCATCTGGCGGTAGAAGAAGGTGAGCAGCAGTGTGCGGATGTGGGCGCCGTCGACGTCAGCATCGGTCATGATGATGATGCGGTGGTAGCGCAGCTTTTCGGGCTTGTAGTCGTCCTTGCCGATGCTGGTGCCGAGCGCGGTGATGAGGGTGGCGATCTGCTCGGAGGAGATGAGCTTGTCGAAGCGTGCGCGCTCGACGTTGAGCACCTTGCCGCGAAGCGGAAGAATCGCCTGGAACTTGCGGTCGCGGCCCTGCTTGGCGGAGCCGCCGGCGGAGTCACCCTCGACGATGTAGAGCTCGCACAGGGCGGGGTCTTTTTCCTGGCAGTCGGCGAGTTTGCCGGGCAGGCCGATGCCGTCGAGCACACCTTTGCGGCGGGTCATTTCGCGGGCTTTGCGGGCGGCTTCGCGGGCACGCGAGGCTTCGACGATCTTGCCGCAGATGGTCTTGGCGTCGATGGGGCGTTCGAGCAGGAATTCGGCGAGCTTGGCGGCGACGACTTCTTCCACGGCCGGGCGGGCTTCACCCGAAACCAGCTTCATCTTGGTCTGCGAGGCGAACTTGGGATCGGGCATCTTGACGGACAGCACGCAGGCGAGGCCTTCGCGCATGTCGTCGCCGCTGATCTCGACCTTGGCCTTCTTGGCGATCTCGTTTTCTTCGATGTACTTGTTGATGACGCGCGTCATCGCCGCGCGCAGGCCGGTGAGGTGGGTGCCGCCGTCAGACTGCGGAATGTTGTTGGTGAAGCACAGCACCTGTTCCTGGTAGGAGTCGTTCCATTGCATGGCGACTTCGACGGAGAGCTCGACGTCCTGCACGCTGCCGGTGGTGACCTTGGTAGTGCCGGCTGCGTAGAACACGTTGGGGTGCAGCACGCTCTTGGCGCGGTTGATGTAGTCGACGAAGCCTTTGACGCCGCCCGAGAAGGCGAAGTCTTCTTCCTTGCCGAAGCGTTGGTCGATGAGCTTGATCTTGACGCCGTTGTTGAGGAATGAGAGTTCGCGGAGTCGTTTCGCGAGGATGTCGTAGTGATATTCGATCTTGCCGAAGATCTCTTCGTCGGCGAGGTAGTGCACTTCGGTACCGCGTTTTTCGGTGTCGCCGAGAACCTTGAGCGGCGAGACTTCGACGCCGTTCTGCACTTCGACGAGGCGGTCGTGCGGCTTGCCGCGCTGGAACTCCATGAAGTGCTTTTTGCCATCGCGGCGGATGGTGAGGCGCAGGAATTTGGAGAGCGCGTTGACGCAGGAGACGCCAACGCCGTGCAGACCGCCGGAGACCTTGTAGCTGTTCTGGTTGAACTTGCCGCCGGCGTGCAGCACGCACATGACGATCTCGGCCGCCGAACGCTTGGGTTCGTGCTTGTCGTCAAACTTGATGCCGACGGGGATGCCGCGGCCGTTGTCGGTGACGGAAATCGAGTTGTCTGTGTGGATGGTGACGACGATGTCGTCGCAGTGACCGGCGAGGGCTTCGTCGATGGCGTTGTCGACGACTTCGAACACCATGTGGTGCAGACCGGTGCCGTCGGAGGTGTCGCCGATGTACATGCCGGGCCGCTTCCGGACGGCTTCCAGGCCTTCAAGCTGCTGGATGCTGTCTTCGTCGTAACCATCGTTGCCTTGCGGCAGCTTGGGTTGTTCGTTCGGTTGCTGGTTTTCTTCGGACATGGTTCGGGAATCCCGGTGGTTGTGCCCGGCGCCTGGGGCGACGGGCCGCGTTTGCCCGCGAAGCGGGCCGATTCAGAAAATCGGGGTTCTGGCGCGTTTTTCGGTCAGTTTCAACCGGGTTTTGCCCATTCCTGGGGACAAGCTGTCGATAAACCTGTTGGAAAACCCGGGAAAAGCTGTGAATCGGTGCGCAAAAACCTGTGGAAAAACTGTTTACAAGCTGTGGGCATCCTGTGAATGCCCGGCCTGTTAAAAATCTGTGGATAAGTCCTCAGATCCGCATGGGCATGACGACTGCCTTGAACTGCGTGTTGCCCGGCAGGGTGAACAGGGCGCTCGACATGGGTTCGTTGAGGTGGATTTCCACTTCGTCGGTGCCGACGTTGTTGAGCACGTCGAGCAGGTAGCTGACGTTGAAGCCGATTTCGAGGGTGTCGCCGCTGTAATCGACTTCGAGCTCGTCCTGGGCTTCTTCCTGCTCGGCGTTGGAGCTGATGACCTTGAGGCTGCCGGATTCGAGCTGGACGCGCAGGCCGCGGAACTTCTCGTTGGTGAGAATGGCGGCGCGTTGCAGGGCCAGCAGCAGGGGCAGGCGCTGGGCTTTGACGAGCTTGGGGTTGTTCTGCGGGATGACGCGGTCGTAGTCGGGGAACTTGCCGTCGATGAGCTTGGTGATGAGCTCGATCGGGCCGAAGCGGAAGCGCGCCTGGTTGCCGATGAGGGTGATGCTGACGGGGTCATCGTTATCGGCGAGCTGGCGGGCGAGTTCGAGCACGGTCTTGCGCGGCAGGATGACTTCGGTGCGGGCGACGCTGCTGTCGAGGTCGGTGCTGGCGAGGGCCAGGCGGTGACCATCGGTGGCGACCATGCGCAGCTCGTTGCCGTCAGCCACCATCAGCAGGCCGTTGAGGTAGTAGCGCACGTCCTGGGCGGCCATGGCGTAGGCAACCTGGGTGAGCTGGCGCTTGAATGCCTTCTGCGTGAGCGAAAACTCGATTGCAGCGCCTTCGTTGAACTGCATGCGGGGGTAGTCAGCCGCGGGCAGCGTTTGCAGCGCAAAGCGGCTTTTACCGGCCTTGAGGGTCAATCGTTTGTCGTCGAGGACCAGGCTGACCTCGGTGCCCTCGGGCAGGGCACGCAGGATGTCCTGCAGTTTGCGGGCCGCGACGGTGATGGAAGTTTCTTCGCCGCTGCCAGCGCCTTCGGTGGTGGTGCGGATCTGGATCTCGATGTCGGTCGCGAGCAGGGTCAGCGCACCGGCTTTCTTTTCGATCAGGACGTTGGAGAGGATCGGGAGGGTGTGGCGCTTTTCGACAATGCCGGAGACGGATTGCAGGGGAGCCAGCAGTTCGTCACGCGATGTTGTTAACAGAAGCATTTATATAAATCTCCTACGTCTACTGATTGCAGGGAAGAACTGTGGACAAGCGCTTATTGTCCCATTTTTTCAGGGTCTTAGGCATGTGCAAGACCGTGTTGGAAAGGGGGAGGAAAGGCTTGTGGGGAAATGGGGATGAAATTGCGCTGAGCAGGCTGAAGAGCGGTTCTGCACAATCTGTCCGCAGGCAGTTCAGGGGGTTTTCAACAAGCTTGTTCACTGGTGCCGATGTCCTTATCCGCGCAGGGTCTGGGTGAGGACGTGCAGGTCGTGGTTGATCTGTTGATCGGCCAGGCGCAATTCGGCAATCGTGCGGCAGGCGTGCAGCACCGTGGTGTGGTCACGGCCACCGAAGCCTTCGCCAATCGCGGGCAGTGAGGCGGGCGTGAGTTCCTTGGTGAGGTACATGGCGATCTGGCGGGGGCGGGCGATGTTGCGGGTGCGCTTCTGCGACAGCAGCTCGGTGAGCTTGATCTTGTAGTAGTCGGCGACCGTCTTCTGGATCACTTCGATGGTGAGCTGACGGTTGAAGGCGGCAAGCAGGTCGCGCAGGGCTTCCTTGGCGAGTTCCAGGCTGATGTCGCGGCCGTGGAAGCGCGCGTAGGCCATGACGCGTCGGAGCGCCCCTTCAAGCTCACGCACGTTGGAGCGCAGGTTCTTGGCGATGAGGAAGGCAACTTCATCAGCCAGCTCGATGCCGTCGGCGTCCGCCTTCTTCTTGAGGATGGCGACACGCATTTCGAGCTCGGGCGGCTCGATCTGCACGGTCAGACCCCAGTCGAAGCGGGAGATGAGGCGGTCCTGCAGGCCTTCGATGTCCTTGGGGTAGGTATCGCAGGTGATGACGATCTGTTTGCGGGCTTCGACGAGGCCGTTGAAGGCGTGGAAGAACTCTTCCTGGGTGCGTTCCTTGTTCCGGATGAACTGGATGTCGTCGATGATCAGCAAGTCGAGCGAGCGGTAGTAGCGCTTGAACTGGTCGAAACTCTTCTGCTGGTAGGCACGCACGACGTCGGCGACGTAATCCTCGGAGTGCACGTAGCGCACGATGGCGCGCGGGTTGTCGCGCAGCACTTCGTTGCCGATGGCCTGCACAAGGTGGGTCTTGCCGAGGCCGACGCCGCCATAGATGAACAGCGGGTTGTAAGAGCTGCCGGGGTTCTGAGACACCTGCATGGCCGCAGCGCGGGCCAGATCGTTGGCACGGCCGGTGACCAGGGTTTCGAAGGTGAAATCGTGGTTGAGGCGGGTCTTTTCGCGCTGTGCACTGATGGCAGGCGTGGTGACTTCAGCGGGTTTGACCGAAGACAGCTCGCTGGCGACTGTGTCGTCGGCGTCTTCCCTGGCGCGTGTTTCGCTGCCGTTGGTTGCCGGTTTGAGGTTGCGACGCTCTACGGCAGGTGCTGTGCCGGCACTTTCGGTGACTTTAGCGCCACTTTTTGGTGATTTGCCACCAAGTTCAAGCGAGATACCGACAGGTTTGCCGAAGAACTCGGCGCCCAGCTGCTCGATGCGATGCAGATAGCGCTCGCGTACCCATTGCAGGACGAAACGGTTGGGCGCGAGCAGGTTGATCTGTTCGGCGCTGTCAGGACCGACAGCGCCGGCTTCAAGCGCGCGGATCCAGGTGTTGAACTGCTGGGGTGGCAGTTCCTGTTCAAGCCGGACCAGACAGGCGTTCCAGAAATCGTGGCTCACGTTGGTTCTTTGGAATTCGTGTCGAAAATGGGGCTTACCGGGCCAGCGGAGCTGGCCGCGCGGGAAGCTTGAAAACGGGGATTTCCGGGTTGGACCCGGGAGACCGGAGGTCGGTGATTAACTACTCAGGGCCGGTCGGGACTCTGATGGGCGACATCGCTTGCGGCGTCGCAGATTGCAATGCATGGTGCCGATAAGGCTTTGCATACGAAGAATCTCCGTCCCTGATTGGCTGGCGGTTGAGTGGCTGACTGCCGGGTTCGCCGTTGAAACATGGGCCCGGGCAGAAAACCTGTTCCTGTCCGCTCTGTGAGGTGTGGATAATAAGCGTTTTCTGACGAATTATCCACAGGATCGAAGCTTTCCCGACCTTTGGGCATTGTTAACAAGTGGTTGACAGGCAAGCGCCAAGTTATTGATAATCGCGGGTTTCCGGTCAACACGAGAAGAATCATGAAGCGTACTTATCAACCGTCCGTGGTCCGTCGCAAGCGCACCCACGGTTTCCTCGTCCGCCAGGCTACCCGTGGCGGTCGCAAGGTGATTGCTGCCCGTCGCGCCAAGGGCCGTCATCGTCTGTCCGTCTAAGTTTCTGGTCGTGTCTGGCTTGTCCAGTCCGACTGGTCTCAGATGAGCGGCGAATCAGTTTCTTCGGGCTTTCCAGCCGAACGTCGCGTGCGAAAAACGGATGAGTATTCATCCGTTTTTACTTTCCGGCGCAGCATTCGTGGGCGTTACTTTGTTCTGCACTTCATGCCGAACAAGCTGGCGATGGCTCGTCTGGGTCTTGTGATGTCGCGCAAGATGGCCAAACGTGCTGTCACCCGCAATCTGCTCAAGCGCCTGGCGCGCGAGCATTTCCGCCATATTGCTGACACCTTGCCCAGCCATGATCTGGCTTTGCGTCTTGCACAGAAGACCGACGCGGCAACGCGTACGGAACTGCGTGAGGACATTGCGTCGCTGTTTGCGAGGCTGCCACGTTGAAATCCGTTCTGCGTGGCCTGATTTCCTTCTACAGGTTTTTCGTCAGTCCCTGGCTGGGGCGGCAATGCCGCTTCCACCCGGGTTGTTCGTCCTATGCGCTGGAAGCCATTGAGCGCCATGGCGCTCTGCGCGGCAGCTGGTTGGCGGTCAGGCGCATATCGCGCTGCCACCCCTGGTCAGCGGGGGGCTATGATCCGGTTCCCTGACAAGGTTTGCTGTCGCGCCTTCCCTCTTTCGTCTTCTTCCCTTTCCCTGATCTGATCTCATCATGCAGATGGACTTCAAACGCATTGTGTTGACCGTGATTTTCACGGCTTCCTGTTTCATCCTGTGGCAGAACTGGCAGATCTACAACAGGCCACCGGTGACTGCTTCCACGACCAGTTCGGTGGCGCCGGGCAGTGCTTCGGCCCCGGCTGCCAGTGCCGCTTCCAGCGGTGCTGCTGCAACGGCCACTGCTGCAGCGCCAAGTGGCGCTGTGATGGACTACAAGACCGCACCGCGTGCCGTGGTGACGACCGATCTGGTACGTGCTGAAGTGTCGGCTCTTGGTGGCGACATTGTTCGTATTGAGTTGCTGAAGCACAAAGCGACGGAAGACAAGTCGCAGAACTTCACCGTGCTGGACGATGGCAAGACCCACACCTACGTGGCGCGTAGCGGTCTGGCCAGCGAAGGTTTGCCCAACCACCGTACGGTGTTCGCCCTGCCGACCCAGGCTCTGACGCTCGCAGAAGGCCAGGACACCGTGCAGCTGAAGTTGGCTGCCCAACCCGTCAATGGTGTGGCGGTCACCAAGGTGCTGACTTTCCGTCGTGGTAGCTACCTCATCGACGTAAGTTACGAAGTGAACAATGGCGGCAGTGCGCCGCTGGCTACACAGGCTTACTTCGAACTGGCACGTGACGACAAGGCGGCCGAGCACACGGGTGGTTTCTTTGGTGGCGTGTCGACCTACACCGGTCCGGCGCACTACACCGAAGAGAAGAAATTTCAGAAGGTGAGTTTTGACGATATCGCCAAGGGCAAGGAAAAGGCTGGCGATGTGACGACGAAAGACGGTTGGGTCGCGATGGTGCAGCACTATTTCGTCAGTGCGTACGTGCCGCAGCAAGGTGTTGAGCGCACCTATTTCAACCGCAAGCTGTCCGATGGTTTCTTCGGCACGGGCGTGAAGCTGCCGGTGAACGTGGCAGCTGGCCAGAGTGCGAAGATCGACATGCCGCTGTATGTCGGTCCGCAGGAGCAGAAGAAGCTCAAGGAAATCGCACCGGGCCTGGATCTGGTGGTGGACTACGGCTGGGTGACGCTGATCGCCGTGCCGCTGTTCATGCTGCTCTCGTTCATCCACGGCATCGTCGGTAACTGGGGCTGGGCCATCATCCTGCTGACGGTGCTGATCAAGGCGGTGTTCTTCCCGCTGTCGGCGGCCAGCTACAAGTCGATGGCGAAGATGAAGACGCTGATGCCGAAGATGAAGGCGCTGCAGGATCGTTACAAAGACGACCGCATGAAGCTGAATCAGGAAATGATGCAGCTCTACAAGACGGAGAAGGTCAATCCCATGGGTGGTTGCCTGCCCATCCTCGTGCAGATCCCGGTGTTCATGGCGCTCTACTGGGTGCTGCTGGGCGCGGTGGAAATGCGCCAGGCACCCTGGCTGGCGTGGATTCATGACCTGTCGGCCATGGACCCTTTCTACGTGCTGCCCGTGCTGATGGCCATCAGCATGTTCATCCAGACCAAGCTCAACCCGACGCCGCCGGATCCCATGCAGGCGAAGATGATGCTGGCCATGCCGCTGATCTTCGGTGTCATGTTCCTGTGGATGCCGTCCGGGCTGGTGTTGTACTGGGTCGTCAACAACGTGTTGTCGATCGGCCAGCAGTGGTACATCACGAAGTCCATCGAAGGTGCCCAGTCCAAGTAGCACCATCGCTGCCATTGCCACGCCACCCGGTCGCGGGGGCGTTGGCGTGGTGCGTATCTCGGGTGGCAATCTGGCCCCCTTTGCCCGGCAACTGACCGGGCGCAGCAGTGATCCCAGGCCCCGCGTGGCGAGTCTTGCCCGATTCCTTGATGAGGACGGCAGCGTGCTCGACGAGGGGCTTCTTCTTTTCTTCCCTGGCCCGAATTCCTACACGGGCGAAGACGTCCTGGAACTGCAGGGCCACGGCGGCCCGGTGGTCATGCAGATGCTGTTGTCGCGCTGTCTGCAGCTGGGTGCGCGGCTGGCTGAACCGGGTGAGTTCACCCGGCGTGCCTTTCTCAACGGCAAGCTCGATCTGGCTCAGGCTGAGGGCGTCATCGACCTCATCGACGCCAGTACCCAGGCCGCTGCCCGCTCGGCCCAGCGTTCCCTGTCTGGTCAATTTTCGCGCTCGGTGCATGACTGGCGGGATCGCCTCGTGGACCTGCGCATGCTGGTTGAGGCGACGCTGGATTTCCCTGAGGAAGAGATCGACTTCCTCGAAGCGGCCAATGCCTTCGGCAAGCTCGCACGACTCGACGAGGAACTCGACAGGCTTCTCGGTCGGGCGCGTCAGGGTAGCCTGCTGCGCAATGGTTTGCAGGTGGTGCTGGCAGGTCAGCCCAATGTGGGCAAGAGCAGCTTGCTTAATTGCCTGACTGGTGAGGATCGCGCCATCGTGACCGACCATGCCGGCACGACCCGTGACGTGCTGCGCGAGGCAATCCAGATCGAGGGTATCCCCCTGCACATCATCGACACGGCCGGTCTGCGCGAGACTGACAACGAGGTCGAGCAGATCGGCATCGGTCGGTCGTGGAAGGAGATAGAGCAGGCCGATGTGATCCTGCGGCTGGTTGATGCGCGCCATGGCATTACGGTTGAAGACCATGCCATTGATGCCCGGCTGCCCGCGGGCGTGCCGGTGATCTGGGTGTTCAACAAGAGTGACCTGACGGCGGAGCCAGCCTCGACCGAGACCCTGCCGGATGGTGCGGCGATTCATCTCTCGGCCAAGTCGGGCGAAGGGGTCGAACTGCTGCGCACAGCCCTGCTGAGGATCGCGGGCTGGGAGGGTCGCAGCGAAGATGTGATCCTTGCTCGCGAGCGACACCTGCAAGCGCTTGAACAAGGTTTGCGTCACATCAGGCAAGCGGCGATCAGTACGACACAGCTGGAACTGATGGCGGAAGAATTGCGTCTGGCCCAGGATGCGGTGAACAGCATCACGGGCGAGTTCGGCGCTGACGATCTGCTCGGCGTCATCTTTTCGCGTTTCTGCATCGGAAAGTAGGCATGGCTGATTTCGAGAACTTTAGTCAGACCGCATCCAACATTGCGCTGGAAATCGAGCGCAAGCTGGTGATTCTGGGTCTGGACTGGCATAACCCCGTAACAATGCAACAGCTTGCCCAGTCGGTGCTTGCTGAGGATAAAAAGTCTGCGCTCGACTTACTGGGCATCCCGGCCAGTGCGAATCAGAGTTTTTTTGATCTGCAAGGTCTGATCAGCCTGATGCTCCGGACGATGGAGGAAGGGGCAGACAGTGGGCAGTGGATTCACGGGAGCGATGCCTGGAAGGCACTCGCCAAGGCGCTTTGGGATCAACACGAAGGGATCAAACCTGTTCCACGTGAAACATGACGCCTGAAATCTGGTTGTTGGCGGGTGGGGCATTTGCTGCCGGCCTGATCGATGCGGTCGTGGGTGGAGGTGGCCTGATCCAAGTGCCGTTGCTATTGGCAGTTTTCCCCAACACGCCGATTGCTCTGCTGTTTGGCACCAACAAGCTCGCCAGCATTGTCGGCACAGGTGGGGCCAGCTGGCAGTACGCCCGCTCGCTGGACGTACCCTGGAAGCTGGCCATGCCCGCTGCGCTTGCCGCCCTGCCGGGTTCGGGTCTGGGAGCTGCTGCGGTTTCCTTCCTGCCGCCTGCCAGTGTTCGCCCCCTGGTATTTGTACTCCTGCTGGTGGTCGGTCTCTACACCTGGCTCAAGCCGGACTTCGGTCATCTGCAAGGGCATGGAAGGATCCAGCGGCATCGTGGCTGGGTTGCCGCTTTGCTCGGCTTTGCCCTCGGGTTCTATGACGGATTCTTCGGTCCCGGCACGGGCAGCTTCCTCATCTTTGGCATGGTCGCTCTGTTCGGGCTGGACATGCTGCACGCGTCGGCCAGTGCCAAGTTTGTGAACGTGGCGACCAATCTCGCAGCCCTGATCTACTTTGCCTCCACCGGCTCGGTGCTGTGGCAAGTTGGTTTGATCATGGCCGTTGCCAATTTTGCGGGTGGGCAGGTGGGCGCACATCTCTCGCTCAAGCACGGCAGCCGCTTTGTCAGGGTCGCCTTGCTGGTGATCGTCGGCATCCTCTTGGCGAAGATTGGTCGCGATCTGCTTGTCACTTGAGTGTTTCACGTGAAACAGCACGTTCGTCAGCGTTGCCTTGTTTTAGGCTGACCCCGCATCCATGCTCCAAGCTCCCGTAAGAGGAGCGAGTCGATGAAAAAGAAACTACTGAGTGCTTTGGTTCTGAGCCTGGCCGCTTGCGGTGGAACCGGCGGCGGTGGCGGAAGTACTACGGCGACTGCCAGTACCAGCAGCAGTAGCGCCTCAGCCACCAGTGCATCTTCCTCGAGTGCGGCTTCCAGCGCCGCCGCGCTGGCCAGTCGTTGCAACTCCAATACGGCCAGCACGACCAGCGGTCTCAGCGTCACGACCTTTGCCAGCGGCCTCGTCAATCCCTGGGGCATGGTCTTCCTTCCCGATGGCCGCATCCTCGTCACCGAGCGTCCGGGGCGCATGCGCATCGTCGAGACCAATGGCAGCCTCGGCTCCGCCCTCGGTGGCTTACCGACCAACATCTACGTTGCAGGGCAGGGTGGTCTGCTCGACGTGATCCTCGACCCCGACTTCGCCAGCAACAGCCGCATCTACTTCAGCTACTCCGAGACGGGCAGCGGCAACTCCGGTACCGCTGTTGCCAGTGCAACCCTGGGTAGCAGTTCGCTCAGCAACGTCACCGTGATCTACAGGCAGAACCCCAAAGTCACCGGCGATGGCCACTACGGCTCGCGTCTGGTCTTCGGCTCTGACGGCAAGCTCTACATCTCACTGGGCGAGCGCCAGAAGTTCGACCCCGCGCAGAACACCCTGCAGACTCTGGGCAAAGTCGTGCGCATCAACACCGACGGCAGCGTGCCGATCGACAACCCCTTCGTCGGCAACAGCGCATATCTGCCGGAAATCTGGACGCTGGGCCACCGCAATCCGCAAGGTATGACCCGTCACCCCACAACCGGCCAGTTGTGGACGGCGGAACACGGTGCGATGGGTGGCGACGAGATCAATACGCCGGAAAAAGGTAAAAACTATGGTTGGCCGGTCATCAGCTACGGTTTGAACTATGACGGCTCCAAGATCGGCGAGGGCACGTCCAAGGCCGGAATGGAGCAACCACGCTGCTATTGGGACCCCTCCATCGCGCCCGGTAACCTCGTCTTCTACACGGGCGGCAAGGTCGCCAGTTGGGCTGGCAACCTCTTCGTCGCGGCGCTCAAGGACACCTCACTCAACCGTCTGACCCTTAGCGGCAGCACCATCACCGGGCAGGAACGCATCAGCATCGGCAAGCGTGTGCGTGATGTCCGTGTCGGCCCGGACGGCTGGCTATACCTGCTCACGGACGAGACAGCTGGCCAGATCCTGAAGCTGACCGTACTCTGAAACGGACAGCTCAGCGGATACGCCGCGCTTCGAATTGTCGCCAGGGCCGGCAATCGATACGCACGCCATTGTGAAACCACTGGGGGTCTTCAAGGATTTGCGCAGTGTTGCCATTGATCGTCAGTTTCCACTTGTTTCGATACAGATCCTTCACCGTGATGGTGGGCTCTCCGGGATGGAAGGGCGGAATGATTGTGGTGCTCGCCTCGTCATAGACCAGATCGGCAACACCCTGCCGGAAGCTGGTCGCGCCGGGCGTGTAATTGAAAGAGATCGCTCTCTGTATGGTCGTGTCGAAGTTCGGTGCGCTCGTCCACTGCCAGGGATAGCTGCCATCCGGAAGCGGTGACAGATGGGGGAGGCTGCTGAACATTTCATCCCAGGCCGACGACAGCAGGATCCGGTCGATGGTGGCACCGCCAACCCACCATGCTGATTGCCTGTTCATGCGTCGCAACTTGCCGGTACTGCCGTCCTTGGGAAAGGTCAGATGGAAGCGCTCCGTGACCTCACTCGGAATGTCGGTGTAGGTGTAGCTAGCACCACAGCTTCCGCCCGCAGCGGGATAGATGCCGCGATATTCGGTGTACGCGTGCACCTCGAACACGGCGACGTCACCTGTCGGCGTGATGTTCAAGCGGATCAACTCTACGGGGCCAATTCCCCAGAAGCCGGCGCAAGGCGTCCCGGTACGAGAGATGGTCAGCAAGCCATCCGTGAAACTCTCCGCCGTCAAACCTGCGCCGTTGAGCAGCGCGGTGACAGACAGCTCGATACCGCTGGAAAGGTAGGGCCCCGTTGCGAGGGTTTGCACCAGCACGCCATTGAAGCGGACTTCCAGGGTTTCACCGGCGCTTGAGAGGCCTGCCGGGCACTGCAATGTGCGTATCGGGCCAGACAGCGATATGCGCCCATCTTTCGGCACATCGAGCAGATAACCCTGCGCCGTAGCGCGAGTGACGCCGTTCGAAATGCTGCCGCCCAGTGTTGGCGACAAGTTGCTCGCCACGGCGCCGCTGCTCTCCCGCGCCTCGGCGTTCAGCGTGGTGCCGCAGTACTGCGCGGCCGATTTGACCGCAGCAGGGCTGTCCATTACCAGCATGAGGTCGATCAGCCCCGCGTAGTCGCCGGAGTCCTGGCACTTCTTCCAGGGGGCTTGCAGGATGGCGTCGAGCAAAGCCGGTTGCGCGGTTTGCTTGATGGCTTGATCAACAGTCGCGCTGACTGTCGCGCCCGGCTGCAATGACAGAGCTTGTGTCATCGTCATCTGGCTGGCCTTGGCTTCCGTCACGGCAGCGCTGTAGCTGGCGTCGTCGACATTGTTGATCGATGCCTTCTGGCTCGCGTAGTGGGCCTTCGCTTCGGCGACCTTGGCATTGATGACCGTCTGGTATTCGGTACTGCTCACATTGCTGCAGGAAGCACCCAGCTGTTCCACCGCCGTTTCCCAGAACAGGATGGGACGCACCAGGGTGTTCAGCGTACCCATACTGCTGACGGTGGTGGCCAGCGCATTGTCGAGCACATTGCGATAGGCCGCGCAGGCAGCCGCGCTGGCCTGGGCAATGAAGCCATCCGCGCCACTCGCAGCCGTGGATTGCAGGTAAGCCGCCGTTGCACTCGCCAGCTTCACGGCCTCGGCGTACTGGCCGGTGTTGGCAAGCGCCTGGACGGCGCCGACCATGCACTCTCCGTACTTCTCGGCACTGACTACTTCGGCAGCCGTCAGCCCGCCGTCCGTAAAGTCACCGATTGCCGGTACGCCGTTGCAGGGCGTAGCAGTCGTCGTCATCGTGGTCAGTGCAGGCATCTGCTTGGTCAACCAGCCCGACAGCTTTTCCAGTGAACCGGCGATTGCCGTCGTCCCGGCGAACTGCGCGAGCTGGATCTGCCATTGCGTCGCGCCTGGATGCGTGTAGGGCACCGGTACGCCGTCATAACCCAGGCCGCCCTTGGCGGGCAGGCTGAGGTTCGCCGGCAGGGTTACTGTCAGTGTCGCCTGCTTGCCGCCCTGCAGGACCAGACCCTCCGGCAGCAGACGCAGGTGAAAGCGCTGCGAGGCGGTGGCTGACGCCGTGCTGAGTGTGATGGTCGTCGAAGCGCTGAGTGCCCCGGCCGGAATCTGCAGGGCGAACTGCACGCCTTCGCTGGTGGTCAGCGTCACACTGCCACCGGCGCTACCAATGTTCTGGGTGCTGCTTTGCCCGCCCGCCACGCTGGTCGGGGCGCTGCTGCTTGCGCCGCTGCCGGCAGAGCCAGTAGTGCTCCCGCCACCGCCACCACCGCCGCCGCCACAGGCAGCCAGCAAGGTAATCAGCAGCATCCACCCTGCCCTGCACAGGGCTCCCCGAATAACAGTCCCGGCATTCATCACACACTCTCCGTCGGTGTCATGACCGTCACCGGCATGACATCTGTGTATTGGCCGAGCGTCGTGCGCTGCCAGCCTTGTTCTGGAATGCTGTCAGGCTAGGGTGTGTGGGGCAGGTCAGCAATGATGCAATTGCATCAATCCAGCCCTGATTGCCCGTCTGGGTAGCGTGCTGGCGTGATCCGGGCCAGCTTGCTCAGGTTTGCCGCAAGCCATCCAGCGCAGCAATCAAACCTGCGCGGTGGCTGACCTCAAGTTTCAGATAGACGTTGCGCAGGTGGTTGCGCACCGTGGCAGGGGCCAGACCGGTCTCGTCGGCAATGCGTGTGTAGCTGGCGCCTTCGGCAAAGCGCAGCGCAATATCGCGTTCCCGGCGGCTCAGCAAGGCCGCGCGGGAGCCAGTGCTGACGCGCAGCAGCCAGTTGTCCGCTTCGATCGCCAGCGCGCTGAGCTGGTGCCTGCCATCCGGTAACGGCCAGAAGCGACCCGCCCGCAGGGCCTGCCAGCAATCCGGGGGAAGATAGTTGGTCTGTGGCGGCGCATCGGGCCACATGGCCCGCATGAACGCCGAACTGGTCTGCAAGAGCTGACCCTGTGCGTTGGCAATGGCGACGGCAGGCTCGGCGCTGCGCATCGGTGCGCGCCACAACATCGCCGCACGCTGGATGGTGAACAGGTTGCAGGCCAGCGGCGCCAGCGATTCCAGCTGCTGCAGTTCGGCGTCCGCATAGCGATCTTCAGGCGTGCTGCGGATCAGGAAGAACATCATCACGCGCGGCTCACCCACGACCGGTACCGCGATGGCAATCACATGTTCGATGCCGTGCCGTTCGAGATGCTCGCGCAGCGGTCGGTACTTTTCGTCGAACAGGTCCGGCATGCGGCGATCCTGACGCCGTGCCTGCAGCGGCGGCGACAGCAGGCGTGGCGTCACGTCGTCGAGATGCGCTACCGACTCCCAGCTCGCCAGCGTCGCGGCCGTGTCCGGAAAACCCAGGAAATGCGCGTCGAAATAGCCCGGCTCGGCCGGCCCGGAGGTGACCAGCGCGGCACGGTCATGGCGGATCTGTGAGCGCAGCCAATCCCACATGGCCTGCGCAAACGCCTCGGTGCCCAGTGTCAGGGCCTGCGCACTCAGTTGGCCCAGGCCGGCAAGCGTCACGGTATCGGGATGCGTCATGCCGGGCTCCGCGTCATGAAGGATCGAAGCTTCCATCATAACGGCAGCCATCGTCTTCACAGCGCCACCCGCTCGCGGCGAGCAGCAAGGCCCTTCAGACTCTTCGCGGAGCGCCTCGCAGTCCGCCGCTGTGTCGCCGGAAATGCTGGACGTGCCAGCAAGCCGCGTAGATCAGGATGCCAAGCGCGCTGGTCTTCAGCATCAGCCCAGCCGCCCAGGCCGCGGCAGCCTGTATCGAAGCAGGCGGCAAGCAGGCCAGCAAAGCCGCGTATCCGGCCGCCAGAGGCGCGCAGACGAGTGCCAGGCCCCACAGGGTGCGGCGCAGGCTGTCACGGGCCTCCTGCGGGCCGCTACGCGTGTGCCAGCGGCAGGCGTAGGCGCCGACGTAGAGCAGGCCCAGCAAACTGCTCAGATGCTGGAACAGATCGCACCAAGGCAGCGTGAAGCCACTCCAGGTCGCGACCGGTCTGGTCAGCAAAGGGATCCATTGCGCACCGAAACCATTGAAGTGCGTAAAGGCATCCCACACCACATGGCTCGCCGCACCAATCAGCAAGGCTGCCGAGGTGACCAGAAAACTACGTGGTGCTTCCTCACCCAGCACGCAGTACAGGCGCCGTTCCAGCGGCCGTGACAGCAGGGCCAGCAAGGGCGCCTGCAGCACGTAGCGCCACAACAGGCATACGAGCCAGCCCATGGGCAGGCTGAATGCGAACAGGCCGCTGAAGCTGTGACTGAGACTGCGATCAAGGCCGGGTATCAGGAAGCCGAAGTCCGGCGCCATGCTGCCGATGATCAGGGCCGTGATCGGCAGACGCTGGCCGTGGCGCGTGCGGCGCAGGGGCAGCACGGCGGCGATGTGTGAGACGGTGAAGGGCATGTGTTCTCTCTCGGGCGGTGTTCGCCCCGCAGGGTTTGCGGGGCAGGGGCAGGGGCGGAGGGCGGATCAGTCTTCAGCAGGAAGAACGTCAGGGACTGCGCGTTCCGCCAGCAGTGCATGCCAATCCACCTTGCGCGTGCCGAGCATCACTGCGGCAAGCAGGCCGAACAGCAGCAGGGAGCCCATCAGCAGCGCGTTCTGCTCCGAGATCAGGATCATGTACAGCGCGCCATAGAGCGCCGCGAGACCCGCGCCGAAGCCTGCTGCGAGCCACACACTGCGCAGCAGCGGCATGGCGTAGATGCTGATCAGCAACACGCAGGCCGTGCTGGCGGCCGCATAGGCCAGGGCGAAGCCGAGGCGTTCAGAGAGGCCCAGCAGCAGCAGGAAGAAGATCAGCAGCGCCGCACCGACCAGCAGGTAGTGCAGGGCGTGCAGGCGCAGGCTGCGCAACAGCTCGAAGAGCAGGAAGCCGCCCAGCGTGATGGCCACGAACAGGCTGGCGTACTTGCTGGCGCGGTCGGCGAGCACGTAGATGTCGACCGGGTCGATGAGTGACACCGAGAAGGCATCGGGCGTCTCGTTGAGGTTTTTCCAGGTGCTGCGCGCCGTGGTGGCCAGCGCCGATACGCGCCAGTTGGCACTGAAGCCGCGCTCGCTGATCTGCTTGTCGACCGGCAGGAAGCGGCCACCGAACGAGGGATGCGGCCAGGGCGAGCTGATGCGTGCGGTGCTCTCGCGGCCCAGCGGCACGAGCTGCAGCGAGTCAGTGCCGACGAGGTCGATGTTCATTTCAAAACGCAGCTTGCGACCGAACAAAGCCGCGCTGTTTTCGATGAGTGCCTGCGCGCCCTGCCGCTGGCGGCCTTCGCCCGTGCCTGCTTCAACCGCGTACGGCGTGCCGTCCAGCTTCATCTCCAGCCGCCGCAGACCGCGCGGGTCGCTGATGCCGACTACCAGCCGCGCTGTGCCCAGCTTGATCTGTGAGTCCGTCTTGTTGCGCGTGAGCTTGTCGAGCGGCGGAACGTCGAAGTCGCCATTCATGGCGGCGCCCAACACATAGCCATTGACACGGAACAGGCCGCGGTAGCGTGGGTCGGTGACCATGTCGCCCTTGAAGTCGGTGCGCTCCGGCAATACTTCCAGCTGGTGATCAACGCGCCGTGTCACCGTGCGCAAATTACGTGTCACCGGGTCAGTTTCGACGTCCTGATACTGCTCGACATACGGAATCACCAGACTGGCGCCCGCGATGCGTTGCGCATCGGCCATGCTCTCGGTGACCGATTCGCGCGCCTGCTGGCGGTTGAACAATCGATCCCGCACCACCGAATTCAGCATCATTCCCGCGATCATCAGCAACACGCCGACGACACCCACCACCAGCAACTTCGTTACAAAGCCCTTCATGTTTTCCCCCGTTGTTGAATACGACGGGGACAGCTTGCAGCGCGGGTGTGAGGCAGAAATGAGGGGGCGGTGAGTGCTGTGTGAAGTGACGATGAAGTTGTGATCACGAGCGTTCCAGTTGTGCAGCTGGAGAGTTCGCCGCGTCGTTGCGGATGTGGCCGTTGAAGCGCACGACCGTCACGGCTTGTGGCGACTTGCGCTGGCGTGCCAGGGCGTACTCGCGCTCGGCGAGTGACTTGCCGAGGAAGCGTTCCAGAGTCGGCCGGATGCGCAGATGGCGGGTGCGGAAGAAGAACTCGAAAACCTCGTGGCACCACACGCGGCGACCAATGCGTGTGTACCAGCGCATGGCGTGGCGGAAGTCGGCATCCGGGTGCAGCAGCACGCGCGCAATCGCCTTGGGCCGCATCTGCATGGCGACCTCGATGCACTTGAACCACAGGAAGACCCGCCAGGGCGGGACCTTCACGCTCTCCAGTACCTGATGCTTGTAGTCCCAGCGTCGCGTGTCGGCCTGGATGATCTTCTTGTCCTGCACGGTGGCGTAGTAAGGTGTCCAGCGGTGCGGCGTGGCATAGAGCAGCTGCACCTGATCCGGGTCATAGCGCAGCAGGTGCCGGTACGAGCGCCAGTAGTCGCGGTCTGTCTGTTCCTTGAAGTCCACAACGTACGTGGCCATCGAGATGATGCCGTGCTGGCGCATCAGAGCGATGGCTTTGGCGTCCTCGCTGGTGTGTGAGCCCTTATTCACCGTGCGCAGGATGTCTTCGTCATAGCTCTCGATGCCCAGCAGGAAGCGGATGACACCGGCGCGGCGGTAGAGGTGCAGGATGTCGGCGTCGCGCACAATGTCGCTGGCGCGCGTCGAACCGACGAGCAGCAGGGGTACGTCTTCGGCGATCAGGGCCTCGAGGAATGCCCGCCAGGCTTTGCGCGAGCCAGTTGGCAACTCGTCGGCAAAGTTGATCAGCTCGACACCCTGCTCGCGGTGCAGCTGCGCCAGTTCTTTCGCAAAGCGCACCGGGTCGCGGTGTCGCCAGGTTGTCCAGAATCCACGCTGCCCGCAGTAGCTGCACAGGTAGGGGCAACCACGCGAGAACTGCGCCACCACGGCACGCTTGCCGCCCCAGTACGAATAGCGTTTGTGATCAATCAGTTCCCAGCCAACGCGGAATCTGTCGAGATCCATGATCATCGTGGCCGCTGCGCTTGCCACCGGCACGCCATCCTGCCGGTAGGCAATGCCTGCGATGTCGGCCAGCGCCGTACCGTTGCACAACGCGCGCATCAGCCGCGTAGCGGTCTCTTCGCCCTCGCCGCGCACGATGAAATCGATTGCCGGGCAGGTCGCGAGGATTTCGTCCCAGTGATAGGTGGGATGAACGCCACCATAGACGATGATGAGCTCAGGGTTCGCTGCCTTGAGCAGATCGCACAACACGACCACGGTGTCGTGCACCGAGCTGGAGCCGGAGTGACCGAGCATGACCACGTCGGCCGCTGCAGCCTGCACGACTTCAACGATGGCGGGCAGGGCGAGGTCGGCCAGATCCGCGTCGACCAGCGATACGGCAAAGCCGGCGTCCAGCAAGGGGCCGCCTATGCTCAGCAGCCCAAGTGGTGGCAAGTGCTCGCGTGGAATGCGGCTGCCGATGGCGGTGTGCGGTGGATTGACGAGAACAATCTTCATGCAAGGCTCCGGTGTTTGATCCGGGACCGAGCATGCGGGCGCTGAGTGAGGCGCAAATGAGCGCCCGGTGTGTTGTGTGAAGCCAGCGTGAAGTGCGCCTTACCTCCTTATCCCCCTTCCCAGCCGGGCAGGGGGCGGCCCGCGGGGCCGGGAGGGCAGCTGTTCAGCGCTTCAGCGACAGCGTCGCCATCACGCCCCCGCTTGCTGCATTGTCCAGCCGCACCTCACCACCATGCAGGGCCGCAATCTCCTGCACGATGGCCAGGCCGAGGCCCGAGCCCTTGCTACCGTCGGGCCTGGGCAGGCCGTAGAAGCGCTCGCACAGGCGAGGCAGGGCGTAGTCGGGGATGGCCGCGCCTTCGTTGTGCAGGGTGAGCATGGCGAAGCCATCCACTTCTGACAATTTGACGGCTATTTCGCTAGCATTCGGCGCATGATCGAGCGCGTTGTCGACAAGATTGCCGATCGCGAGTGCCAGCCGGTCACGTTCTCCGCGCAGCTTGCAGGGCTGTATTTCGCTGCAGAAGTGGATGTTGGCGGCGTCGGCGCGCCCGCGTCTTGTTTCCAGAACTTCGGCGATCAGGACGTCAAATTGCAGCGTTTCGGCATGATCCAGCGACTGTCGTGCTTCCAGCTGCGAGAGCGCCAGCATGCGTTCGATGCTCTGCTGCATGCGCGCACCCTGCTCCAGCACGTGGCTGGCGAAGCGCGCGCGTTCGGCTGTCGGCAGATCCGGCTCGGCGAGAATCTCGCCAGCCCCGCGCAACGCAGCCAGCGGGCTCTTCAGCTCGTGCGTCAACGCCTGCACGTAACGTTCGACGTACTGCTTGCCGTCCAGCTCGGCGCGCATCGCGTCCATGGCCAGCGCCAGCTCGCTCAATTGTTTGCCGCCACCCGTGGGTGGGGGCACCCGCTTGCCGGCTGCCACGTCGCGCGCATAGGCGCGCAGCCGGCCAATCGAGCCCATCAGCCACAGCGTCACCGCGAGACCGATAAGGGCCGAGCCGCCCAGCAGCCAGGCGCCTTCGCGCACGATCGCCTGCTCGCTCCTC
This sequence comes from Viridibacterium curvum, assembly GCF_039544165.1. Taxonomy (NCBI): domain Bacteria; kingdom Pseudomonadati; phylum Pseudomonadota; class Betaproteobacteria; order Rhodocyclales; family Rhodocyclaceae; genus Viridibacterium; species Viridibacterium curvum. The sequence goes on along the minus strand of NZ_BAABLD010000008.1, from coordinate 791,996 downwards.
GTGATGATGGGTTCCACGCTGGCGATGGGCTTGGCGACGGTCAGCACGCCGATGATGCGGCCCTGGTCGGTGATGGGTGCCGCGACGTGAAAGACGTTGCTGCGGTCGTCCTTGGGGTCGGTGCGCGTTGAGCGCGCGCCATATTCGCCAAGCAGCGTCTTGTAGACGTCGTTCCAGCGCGAGTGGTCCAGGCCCACAGCGACCTTGTCGGTATCCAGCAGCACGATGCCCTTGTCGTCGGTCACCAGCACGCGGAAGTCGAGTGTCTGCTTGCGGAAATGCCACACCGGCGCGTCGATCTCGCGATGGCGGTATTCATCGAGCTGTTGTGCAAAGCGTCCGTTGGCAATGCGGCCAGCCTTCATGTCGTCGGCCGCCATCACGGCCAGCATGTTGGCCGCGTCGATCATGGTTTCTTCAATCGTCTCGCGCACGCCGGGCCGCACTTCATTGACGAAGATGCGCAGCACGAAGAACGCGGCCAGCCCCAGCACCATAAAGTAGCCGAGCAGCACGCGCAGGGGCAGGTTCATCGCCGAACCCCTTCACGCGTAATGCCGTCATTCCCGCGAAGGCGGGAATCCAGCGACTTTGCAAGCTTGCGATAACGACACTGGATTCCCGCCAATGCCCTCTCCCCCAACCCCCGCTCCGCGCCCCACGGTTGGCATGGCATTGCCAACCGGCTGCGCACGCGAGTTGCATGCAACTCGAAACCCCTGCTTCGCCCCGCAAGCAGTGGAGGGGAGCGAACTGCGGCGTTGCCGACTGTAATGTTGGCGGGAATGACGAAACAAAGGACGCTCATGCTTGCAGTGAGTAGCCCAGCCCGCGATGCGTAGCGATCAGATCGGCCTCGGGCGAGGCCGCACGCAGTTTGGCGCGCAGGGTCTTCACGTGCGTATCGACGGTGCGGTCAGTGCTGTCGCGCTCGCTGCCCCAAACCGCATCCAGCAGCTGATCGCGCGAGAACACCTGCGCCGGGTGCTTCATCAGGTGACGCAGCAACAGGTACTCGAAGCGCGTCAGTCCCAGCGCCGTGCCCTGCCAGCTGATGCGCGCGGCGGCCTCGTCGAGCTGCAAGCCGTCGTTTGCAATGGCGGCCGTCGTCGTGCAGGCATTCGCACCCTGGCGCCGCAGAATCACCCGCACCCGCGCCACCACCTCGCGCGGGCTGAAGGGTTTCAGCACGTAATCATCCGCCCCGATCTCGAAACCCAGCACCCGGTCGATCTCCTCGCTGCGCGCGGTGAGGAACATCACCGGCAGCGATTCACTGGCCGCACGAATGCGCCGGCACACCTCGAAGCCCGACAGATCGGGCAGGCCCACATCAAGGATCACAAGCGCTGGCTTTTCAGCCGCCACGGCCTGCAGCCCCGCTTCGCCCGTCGCCACCCACTGCGGCGCGAAACCCTCGCTGCGCAGAGCGTAGCAAAGCGTGTCGGCAATGGCGGGTTCGTCTTCGACGATGAGGATCTGGCTAGTCATGCGGCATCCGGCGGAGTTGCGATCTTACTCCGCCGGATGCTTTGGCTTGACGCGGTGTTGCGAGACTCAGCGATCGTTGCGGATCGGCCCGAACTCCACCGGTACCCACGCGTAGCCCTTGGCATCCTTGCGGATATGGCCGAGCCCCGGGAAGGGCAGGTGGGCGCCCGCGATGCCCCAGCCGGCCTTGGCGGCACGTTTGAAGAGGGCCTTGCGGGTGGCGATGGCGGCTTTCTGATCCACGTCGAATTCCAGCGACACCTCCGGGTGGAGGAACTGCACCGAATGGCTGTGCACGATGTCGCCCAGCACCAGGAGTTGTTGCGACTTGGAGCTTATGAGGTAGGAGTTGTGCCCCGGTGTGTGGCCTGGGGTATGCACGACGCTGACGCCCGGTAGCAGCAATTCACCTGCCTTGTAGCCGCGGAATCTGCCGGCGTCCAGATAGGGTTTTGCGGCCGCCATGGCCATCTGGAAGAAGGGCTTGTTGCCTTCTGGCGCTGCAGCCGCGACTTTGTCGTTGAGCCAGAAGTCGACGTCTTCCTGTCCGGCCCAGACCGTGGCATTCGGGAACGCTGGCTTGCCAGCTTTGTCCAGCACGCCACAGAGGTGGTCGGGATGCAGGTGGGTCAGCAGCACCGTGTCGACGTCTTCGGGCTTATAGCCGGCGGCGCGGATGTTGTCCTGCACCTGCCCCAGTGTTGGCCCGAAGCAGCTTGCCGAGCCGGCGTCGACCAGAACCAGGTTGCTGCCGGTGTTGATGAGATAGGCATTCACTGCGGTCTGAACGCCTTTGTTCGATTGCAGGAACATGCGCGCCAGCAGGCTTTGCACCTGTTCGGCGCGCATACCTTTGAGCAACTTGGTGTCGAGGTCAACGTAGCCGTCGTACAGCGCGGTGACCTCGAAGTCACCGACGGCGAGGCGGTAGTAGCCTGGGACCTGGGTCTTGACGGGCGTGGGTGCGGCATTGACGGCGAGGGCTCCGCAGGCAAACAGCGCTGTAAGCAGCCCGCGACGTACGAGCAGGGAAAGGGAAGGCATGAAATTCTCCGGAATGACAATCGGGTTGTCCCGGCGAGGCGGGATGAGGTTCAGTGTAGAACCGTCCCCCGATGCGAAACGCTCAGAATCGCACGCGAAACGATCAGCCCGCGCTCACGGGCCTCAGGCCGAGCTGACGCGCGAGGGCTCGACGCCGTAGCGCTCGGTAAAGCGCTTGCTGAAACTTGCGGCCGAGGCGTAACCCACACGTTGTGCGACCGACTTTACCGGCAGCCGTGTGCTGATCAGCAGCGTCAGGGCCTGCGCCAGGCGCGCGCTGGCGATGATGTCACGCAGCGAAGTGCCGGCGGCAGCCAGCTGGCGCCTCAGGGTGGCGCCGCTCATGCCAAGCGCGGCTTCCAGGTCTGGCGAACTCCAGTCGCGCGAAGGGTCAGCCAGCACCATGTCGCGGATGCGTTGGGCCAGCGTCGGCGCGGTCGCCGCCAGCAGGCCACCATACCCTAGTGCATGCAGTCGCAGCACCACACCCGTCATCGCGTGGCAGGCCAAAACCTTATCGCCTCGCAATGTGTGGTCGAGCCAGCTGAACAGAGCGTCGCAGAGCGAGTCCAGCGGAACCTGCACCAACGGACCCGGCGCGGGGAACTGCACGTCGGCCAGCAACTGGCGCGCCGAGGCCAGCACATGCGCCTCCAGCCCGATAGCGACGGCTTCGTAGGGCTCGGCCGGCGATTCGGGGATGTTCTCCATATCCACATGCCGCGCACCAGGCACCAGCAGGCCTTCGCCGGGCACCACCTGCACCCAGTTCTCGTGCTCGCGAACACGCTTGGTGCCGCGCAAGGGCAGGATGAGGGTCGGCCGATCAATCTCGACTGATTTGATCTGATGTGCATGCACCGAACGCACACAGACGCAGGGCTTGCCGCCATCCTGTTGGCTCAGTTCCAGCAGGCGGCTGAGGAGGAGATCGCGCGGTGGCAGTGCGGCATTCATCAGAAGGGGGCTCCGGCAGGGGTGTAGCCAACCTTAGCACGCGGGATTGACCGAAGCGCTTCTGCAAGCGATTGCGCCTTGCAATCGGTACCGGCGCTCGGAAATGCCAACAAGTTCCTGTTTCATCTAGGATTTCTAGCCCCTCGGCAGTATCATCCGGGCTTCCCGAGCAGAGATGCGGGTGCCCACAAGAGGCACCCGATTGTTGTTGTCATGACTTCCACGATTGCCACTACGTTCCCCGATCACTTCGACGTCATCGTCGTCGGTGGCGGCCACGCCGGTACCGAAGCCGCATTGGCGGCCGCACGCACAGGCGTGAAGACGCTTTTGCTGAGCCACAACATCGAGACGCTCGGCCAGATGAGCTGCAACCCCTCGATCGGCGGCATCGGCAAGGGCCACCTCGTCAAGGAAGTGGACGCGCTCGGCGGCGCGATGGCCGAGGCGACGGACGAAGGCGGCATCCAGTTCCGCACGCTCAACAGCAGCAAGGGCCCGGCCGTTCGCGCGACGCGCGCGCAGGCAGACCGCATCCTCTACAAGGCCGCGATCCGCCGCCGACTCGAGAACCAGCCCAACCTCACCCTGTTCCAGCAAGCCGTCGACGACATCGCGCTCGATGGCGAGCGCGTGTCGGGAGTGGTCACGCAGACCGGCATCCTGTTCCGTGGCAAGACCGTCGTGCTCACAGCCGGCACCTTCCTCAACGGCCTCGTGCACATCGGCCTGCAGAATCACTCGGCCGGCCGCGCGGGTGATCCGCCGGCTATCACGCTGTCGCACCGCCTGCGTGAAATGCAGCTGCCGGTCGGCCGCCTGAAGACCGGCACACCGCCTCGCATCGACGGCAAGACCATCGACTTTTCGGTGATGCAGGAACAGCCCGGCGACGATCCCGAGCCGGTGTTTTCATTTCTCGGCTCGCGCGCCCAGCACCCCAAACAATTGCCCTGCTGGATCACGCACACCAACACGCGCACGCACGACATCATCCGCGCCAACCTCGACCGCTCGCCCATGTACTGCGGCGTCATCGAAGGCGTCGGCCCGCGCTACTGTCCGTCGATCGAAGACAAGATCCACCGCTTCGCCGACAAGGACAGCCACAACATCTTCCTCGAACCGGAAGGGCTGACGACGCACGAGTTCTACCCGAACGGCATCTCGACATCGCTGCCCTTCGACGTGCAGCTCGACATCGTGCATTCCATCCGTGGCCTGGAGAATGCTCACATATTGAGACCCGGCTACGCCATCGAGTACGACTACTTCGACCCGCGTAACCTCAAGTCCTCGCTGGAAACCAAGAGCATTGCCGGCCTCTTCTTCGCCGGCCAGATCAACGGCACGACGGGTTACGAAGAGGCCGCCGCACAAGGCCTGCTCGCCGGCGCCAACGCGGCCTTGCAGGCGCAGGGCAAGGAGCCGTGGTGCCCGCGTCGTGACGAGGCTTACCTCGGCGTGCTCGTTGACGACCTCATCACGCGTGGCGTTTCCGAGCCCTACCGCATGTTCACCTCGCGCGCCGAATTCCGCCTGCAGCTGCGCGAAGACAATGCCGACCTGCGCCTCACCGAACATGGCCGCCGCCTGGGTCTCGTCGACGACCGCCGCTGGGACGCCTTCTGCCGCAAGCGCGACGCCATCGAAGCCGAAGTCGCGCGCCTCAAGACGATATGGGCGCGCCCGCAGCACCTCACCGCTGACGAGATGAACGCCACCTTCGGCCAGGCGCTCGAACGCGAGTACAACTATTTCAACCTGCTGCGTCGCCCCAACGTGAGCTACGCACAGCTGATGGCCTTGTCCGGTGCGCCGACTGATCCGCTGACCGAAGCCGACGTCATCGAGCAGGTCGAGATCTCGTCGAAGTACCAGGGCTACATCGACCGCCAGCAGGACGAAGTCGCCCGCGCGGCGACGCAGGAAAACACCCGCTTGCCCGCCGACATGGACTACACCGGCATCCCCGGGTTGTCCCGCGAACTGCAAGGCAAGCTCAACCAGCAGAAGCCCGAAACCATCGGCCAGGCCTCGCGCATCCAAGGCATGACGCCGGCGGCGATTGGCATCCTGCTGGTGTGGCTCAAGCGGGGTGAGTTGCTCGTCAAAGCGTCCGACCATGCCGCATGAGCACGTTCGATTTCCGCCCTTGGCTTGAGGGTGCGCAACTCAGTTTGCGTCCGATAAGCGAGGACGATTTCGAGCAGCTCTACGCGGCTGCCGCTGACCCACTGATCTGGGCGCAACACCCGGATCCGCAGCGTCATCGTCGCGAAATCTTTCTGGCGAATTTTTTCGCGGGTGCCATTTCCTCTCCGGGCGCCTTGATCGTCATTGACAAGCTCGGAGGCGGCATCATCGGCTCTTCACGCTATTACGACTGGAACCCGGATCGACGCGAAGTTGCCATCGGTTACACCTTTCTCGCTCGCAGCCACTGGGGCGGAGCAGCCAATTCCGAGATGAAGCGTCTCATGCTCGACCATGCTTTTGGGCATGTGGATACCGTATGGCTTCACATCGGCAGCAGCAATCTGCGCTCGCGTCGCGCGGCAGAGAAGATCGGTGCCCGCTTCAGCCATGAAGAAGTGCGCACTCTGGCGGGGCTTTCCGTTCCTTACGCTTTCTACCGACTCGACAAACCGCGCGCCTGAAAGCCCTTTCTGGAATCCTCATGGAAATCAAAGTCAATTTTCTCGACAAGCTTCGCCAGGAAGCGAAGTTCGACGACTTCACGGTCATTGCCGACCAGCCCATCCGCTACAAGGGCGACGGCTCGGCGCCGGGGCCGTTCGATTACTTCCTCGCCTCCTCCGCCTTGTGCGCGGCCTACTTCGTGAAGGCGTATTGCGACACGCGCGGCATTCCGACCGAGCACATGCGCCTGTCGCACAACAACATCGTCGATCCGGAGAACCGCTACAAGCAGACCTTCAAGATCCAGATCGAGCTGCCGCCGGATATCTCGGAGAAAGACCGCGTGGGCATCCTGCGGTCCATCGACCGTTGCACGGTGAAGCGTGTGGTGCAGAACATGCCCGACTTCATCATCGAGGAAGTCGAGAATCTCGATGCCGACGCGCAGGCCTTGCTGTTGCCGAGTGCCGAGGGCACGAGCACGCGCATCGCGGGCAAGGATCTGCCGCTCGAAGAGACGATCGCCAACATGTCGGCCCTGCTGGCGAATCTGGGCATCAAAGTCGAGATCGCGTCCTGGCGCAACATCGTGCCCAACGTGTGGTCGCTGCACATCCGCGATGCGCATTCGCCGATGTGCTTCACGAATGGCAAGGGCGCCACCAAGGAAAGCGCGCTGGCGTCCGCCCTGGGCGAATACATCGAGCGCACAAGCTGCAACCACTTCTACAACGACCAGTACTGGGGCGAAGAGTTTGCCAATGCGCCCTTCGTGCATTACCCCGAGGAGCGCTGGTTCAAGCCGGGCAAGAAGGATGCGCTGCCCAAGGGCTTGCTCGATGAATACTGTCTCGCGATCTACAACGCCGATGGCGAGTTGCGTGGCTCGCATCTGTACGACACCAACTCCGGCAACGTCGAGCGGGGCATCTGCGCGCTGCCCTATGTGCGGCAAAGTGACGGCGAGGTGGTGTACTTCCCCGCCAACCTGATCGACAACCTCTTCCTCAGCAATGGCATGAGCGCGGGCAACACGCTGGCCGAGGCGCAGGTGCAGTGCCTGTCGGAAATTTTCGAGCGCGCGGTGAAGCGCGAAATCCTCGAAGGCGAAATCGCGCTGCCCGATGTGCCGCAGGACGTGCTGGCGAAGTACCCCGGCATCGTGGCCGGCATCAAGGGGCTGGAGGAACAGGGCTTTCCGGTGCTGGTGAAGGATGCCTCACTGGGCGGGGAGTACCCGGTGATGTGCGTCACCCTGATGAACCCGCGCACGGGTGGGGTGTTCGCGTCATTCGGTGCGCACCCCAGTTTCGAGGTGGCGCTGGAACGCAGCCTCACCGAGCTGCTGCAGGGGCGCAGTTTCGAGGGTTTGAACGATCTGCCTCCGCCCACCTTCGAGAGCAATGCGGTGACCGAGCCCAACAACTTCGTCGAGCATTTCATCGATTCCAGCGGCGTGGTGTCCTGGCGCTTCTTCAGCGCAAAGCACGACTACGAATTCGTCGAGTGGGACTTCACCGACGCGGGCAAGGCCTCGAACGAGGACATGGCGGCGACGCTGTTCGGCATCTGTGAGGCGATGGACAAGGAGGTCTACATGGCGGTGTACGACCACTTGGGCGCCCAGGCTTGCCGCATCCTCGTGCCCGGCTATTCCGAGGTGTATCCGGTCGAAGACCTGATCTGGGACAACACCAACAAGGCGCTCGCCTTCCGCGAAGACATCCTCAACCTGCATCGCCTCGATGACGACGCACTCGAAGCCCTGCTCGAACGGCTGGAGGAAAGCGAGCTTGATGAGCAGATGGACATCATTACCCTCATCGGCGTGGAGTTCGACGAGAACACCGACTGGGGGCAGCTGACGATTCTTGAACTGAAGCTCTTGATCAATCTCGCTTTGCAGCAGCTCGATGCCGCCAAGGATCTCGTGGAGTCATTCCTGCAATACAACGAGAACACCGTCGAGCGCGGCCTGTTCTACCAGGCCTTGAACGTGGTGCTTGAAGTGCTGCTCGATGACGAGCTGGAGCTCGCCGATTACGAGCCCGCCTTCCGCCGCATGTTTGGCGACGCGCGCATGGATGCCGCCATCGGCTCGGCCAACGGCAGCGTGCGCTTCCATGGCCTCACGCCGACCAGCATGAAGCTCGAGGGGCTGGACCGGCATCAGCGCCTGCTTGACAGCTACCGCAAGCTGCATGCGGCGCGTGCGAAGGCGGTGGGCGCAGGGCGTCAATAGACGAAGCGTATTGCGCCACAAAGTCTTCAAGGGTGAGCTGATGAACCTGGTGTCGTTCAGACCGGAGATGCAGGGCGCGCTGGAGGCATTCCTTCAGATCATGCAGGAGTCCCGCGGTTACAAATTCGACCGCAGCAAACTGCCGCCAGACATTGCCAACGTTAAAACCGCATACAAGGATTGCGGAGGCGACCTTTGGGTTGTGAAGAACGACGACGCGATTGTCGGCAGCATTGCATTGAGAGCCCTCGACCCCGACGCGGGCATCGGAGAGATCAAACGCTACTTCGTACTGCCCTCATACCAGCGGCGGGGAATAGGCGGTGACCTGATGCACCACGCCATCAACGTGGCCAGAGAGAGCGGGTTGCGCAGGGTCAGGTTGGACACGATGAAGAAGTCCGAGGCAGCGCTGATCGTTTTCAGGAAATTTGGCTTCTACGAGATCCCGAAATACAACAACAACAACGTCGCCGAGATCTTCATGGAGAAACTTCTGAGCGCGGCGACAAATTGAGTGCGGAGGCAAGGCTGTCGAAGCAATTCCCCGTGTAGTGGATTCGACAGGAGGCTGGAAGTCGCTTTGCGCTGTCCCTGCTTGCCTGCTCTTTTGGGAAACGTCCGCCGCAAGTGGATTGACGAACGAGCGTGAGTATCGCTCTGATCCGGAGCATTCATCGCCAGGCTTCGACTTCCGGAACACAACCGAGACTCATTACTTACATCAGACTACGGGCTTCCTGCATGCAACGGATACTTCTTCTTCCGCTGATGTTGCTGTCGCAAGCGGCGTTTGCCGATCAACTGCATGTCGTCGTCGGCGTAATGTGTACGCCCACCCAACTTGAAGTGAAGATCGAGCGAGCCTGGAATGAAGATGGAGTGGAGCTTCTTGCCGACTGGTATCCCAAAAGATGGAATACGGAAGAGCTCCGCACGATTACCTCCAGCGATGAAGTGCACTATCGTACTAAACAGCATCGCAAGACCGTGACCTGCAAGCTATCCGGTACTGCCGTGCGCGTTGTCGTGCAGCCGGAGTTTGCGCTGCGGTGGCATCCGGTTGGTTGGTGTGCAACACGAACGGGTGTCAGGGTAAAGGTGTATCGAGGTGGTTCGCTGCTGATTTCCGATGGACACGACGTGTGCTCAGAAATTGGTGATGTACCGATTTCCATTTCAGTATCTGCAAAGGGAGCGCCAGCTGTGGTGCGCATGCCGGCGACAGAGTTCATTGAAGTGCAATGAACATGAGTTTTTCCGAGCGTTCAGGTTTGAGCCAACGGTGTGGGGCTGTCGCGGACCGTCGCATCTTGCCTGCTGCCTGGAGGCCTGCAGCATTCGCCAGCGTGCCTCACCCGCCAACAGGTCGGTGAAAAGCCGCATCCTGTTTGCCGATTCGAGCAGGCCGTCGCCACCGGGCATCGCGCATCGCGGACGATAGCTGGCTCTCCACCCCTAGCAACACCGCAAACACCGCCATGCGTACGGCAATGCCGTTGTCGGTCTGGCGGAAGATGGCGAGGCGCGGGTCGTCGTCGAGGTCGGTCGCGAGGTCGTTGGCGGCCGGGTCGCTGTCGCGCGGCAGGGGGTGCAGGATCACGGCGTCTTTCTGCGCGACGCGGCGGATCACCGCCTTGTCGATGCGGAAGCGCTCCGGGTAGCTCTCCATGATTTCGGTCGTCATGCGTTCGCGCTGGATGCGTGTGGCGTAGATGACGTCAGCGCCCTTGAGGCCGGTGTCCAGCGTGCTGTGCTGTGTCACTTTGTGGCCCGCAGCGCTAGCGGTTTCGATGAGCTCGGCGGGCATGGCCAGCGCACTCGGTGCGACGAGCTTGAAGTGCACGCCCTTGAACACCTGCAGCAGGCGGAACAGCGACTGCACGGCGCGGCCGTGGCGCAGGTCGCCGACCAGGGCGATGCAGCTGCCGTCGATGGATTTGCCGAGGCGGCGGAACTCCTGCTCGATGGTGTAGATGTCGAGCAGAGCCTGCGTGGGGTGTTCGCCCGCGCCATCGCCGCCGTTGATGACGGGCACTTCGATGTCCTGAGCGAAGCGCGCAACCGAGCCGGTGTCCGGATGACGCAGCACGAGGATGTCGAAGTAGCCGGCGACGACGCGTGCCGTGTCGGCGAGTGATTCGCCCTTGGCCATCGACGAGAAGGTGAAGCCCGTGGTGTCGCAGATCGATCCCCCGAGCCGCGCGAAGGCGGCACCGAAGGAGAGCCGCGTGCGCGTGCTGGGTTCGAAGAAAAGGTTGCCGAGTACCGCGCCGTCGAGCACGGGGCAGACCTTGCGTCGCTGGGCGACCGGCTCCAGCAGCTGCGCGATGCGGAACAGGGCTTCGAGCGAGTCGCGGTTGAACTGGCTCACGCTCAGCACGTGAGGCACGCCCTCGCACTTCAGGCTGTCGAGCAGGGTGCCGTCGGCGAGCGCCCCTGATCCCAGCGGCCAGCGTTGCGTGATGAGCTGGCGCACGGCGTCCGGCATCCGGCGCGCCTCCTTCGAACTATCTGGCAGCAGCCAGGTGTCCAGCGCGCGCTTCTTGATGCCCAGCTGGTTGGCGAACTGCTCGCGGGTGAGCTTCGTGGCCTGCAGGTGGCTACGGAGGAAGTCCTGTTGTGATGTACGCATTGCGCATCCTTGTACTGAGCTTACCGGCAGTTTGCCCGAACGATAGCGAAATCAAAGATGCGCAATGCGTAGTGCTCAGCGCACGCTCACCGTCGTACCCTTCCAGCGCGGGTCCTGCCACTTGTAGAAGGCGGCCAGTGACTCGAAGCGGTCGGCCCAGCGGGCGACCTGCAGGCTGTCGAGGTTGAGGATCTCGAAGCTGCGCTTGTAGCGGCCGTCGACGCGTACTTCGCGCGCGGCAAGGATCTGCTGGTTGCCGGGCACCCAGCCGGCGAACTCGATGTAGCCGATGGCCGGGCCTTCGGTCGTGAAGTTGGCGGAAGGCGGGATCACATCGACGTTCCAGCCTTCTTCGCCCTTGCGGAACAGCCACAGTTCGCGCCAGGTCTCCCCGGTCTGCACAGCGACCGTGACGGCTGTGCGTTGCGCGTTGACGCTGGCCGAGGCAGTCCACACCGTGCCCCAGGTGCAGCGCTCGAACACCGCACTGCTTGCACCCCCACCTGGGCCATTCGGCCCAGGCTGCCCCCCAGGGGGGCTGCGAAAATCTTGGGACGGCCCGGCGATTTTCTTGTTCTCCTTGGCGTCGATCAACTGGATGCAGGTTTCACCGGGTTGGCCGGCGCGGGTCGTCAGGCTCAGGCTGGCGGGCTTGCCCGGCAGTTCGGCGGCCCAGCGCACGGCACCGACGCGCACGGCGGCATCGCTGTAGCTGTTGGCGTCGTCTTCGGTGAGCTCGCTCTTGTTGATCGCGGCGAGGCTGCCGAGTGCACGCTGGGCCGTTTCCATCGGGTTCTCGTTACGGCGTGCCTGTTGATACGCGATGGCAGACAGCACACCGGCGCGTCGCATGTGGATGCGGTTCTTCAGGTGCTCGGGCAGGGGCGTGGTGTCGACGCGGCTCAGCACGTCGTAACGCCAGGCGTCGAGGCTGGCACGCTCGGTGGGCGTCAGCGTGGGGCTCACGCAGTCGTGGCGCGTGAGGGCCAGCGCGGCGCGGGCCTTCTGCTCGGGCGTGCTTTTCGGCAGTGCCATCACGCGGCGGAAGGCTTCGCCGTCGTAGCAGATCTGCATCTGGCCGTCGCGTTCGAAGCTCTGCATCGAGACCCCATACGCAGCGACGACTTCGAGTTGCTGCGCGGTCAGCACGTCACCGGCCTTGCCGCGTGATTGCGAAGCGCGGCGGGCGAGGCGATCGGCCATGGTGCCCAGGGCATCGAAGGCTTCCGGCGTGATCGCCTCGGCCGGTGCAGCGTGCAGGAAGGCCGCTGCGTGGCTGATGCCCAGCGCCTCCTGCCCCGGCGTGTCGCGAACGAACTGTGTGACGGCGAGCAGTGCCGGGGCGGATTCGGCGTTGAGGGTGTAGCGCCGCACCTGGGTGGCGCGCAGGTAGCCGCCGCGCTCGCGGCGGTGATCCCACACCTGCAGGAAGTCGCCCTTCTGGCCGCGCACTTCCAGGCTCTCGCCCTGCGCGAGCTGGACCTGCTGCGGTGCCGAGTCACGCGGTGCGGCGCGCAGGGCGGTCTGGTCCTGCGTCACGATGGCCATGACGGTGAGTGCGGTGGCGAGCATCATTCGGCTCCTTCTTCAGCGGTCTTGGGCGCGGGGGCCGGCGCAGCGCCGTTGCCGATGAGGTTGCTGCCAATGAAGCCGCCGGTGTTGGGCGGGGCGATGATCACCGAGATCTTGTCGCTGAGCTTGTCGGCCATGGCCTTCTGGATCAGCAGCGGGTGTTTCGACAGCAAGGCACCATCGCGCTCCATCTGCGCGCTGGCGGCTTTGCCCATCACTTCGACGCGGTAGGCATCGGCACTCGCGAGCTTCTGGCGCGATTCGGCCTCGGCGACGACTTCGATCTTGCGTGCTTCAGCCTCGGCTTCGGCGCGTTTGATGCGGGCGATTTTCTCGGCGTTGGCTTCCAGCTCGCGTTGCTGGATCTGCTTCTCCTTGAACGGCAGCACATGCTTCATCGCTTCAGCCTGCGCCTTGGCGGCGATTACCTGTTCGTTGCCGGCCGCTTCGGCGGCTTTCTCGCGGCGCACGGCTTCGGCAGCGCTTTCCAGCTCGGTTTGCTTGACCTGCTTTTCCTTGAGCTCCAGCGTGTAACGCATCTTCTCGGTGGCGAGCTCTTCGGACAGCAGGTGGTCGAGACCGGCGCGGTACTCGGCCGGCAAGTCGACCTTGCCCATCATCACGCCGCGCAGGATGATGCCGTCCGCCGCGAGCTTGGGCTTGAGCTCGGCTTCGATGCTTTGCTGGATCTCGGCGCGCTTGGTCGAAAAGATCTCGCGCACCGTGTAACGCGTGAAGGTCTTGTAGACCACGCCCTGCACTTCGGGCTCAACGACCTGGCCACCAATGTCATCGGGCAGCGACTTCGCAATCGCGCTGACGCGCGCCGGGTCCAGCGCGTAGCGCACGGTCAGCTCAACGCCCAGCGACATGCCCTCGAGCGACTGGAAGGGGGCTTCACCTTCCGCTGTCGCGCTGCGCTCGGCGCGGTAGATCTGGTCGCGCAGCGAGAGGCGGCGGATCTGGTGCAGCCCGGGGATGAGCAGGGTCGAACTGTCGCGCACCTCGGTCACCGAACCCGTCAGCTGGTTGGTGCGCAGGCCCACTTCGCCGCGCTCCACCGTCGTCACGGGCGGATGCTTGATCACCGCGTAGCCCACACCACCGACGAGGGTGACGAGAATCAGCGGGCGCACGACGCTGCGCAGGCCGTCGAGCTTGACGGCGTCAGGCGTCTGCAGCCGGCCGGAGATCTTCATGCGCAGGGCGCGCAGGGCGGCGGAGATACGGTTCATACGAGGCATGTTCATGGCGGTGCTCCCTTCGGTTCGGTGGTGGCTGGCGTGATTGCCTTGCCGTGATGCCATCTTCGAACCGGGGCCGTGGAAGGCTCAATGACGCGGCCTTCCGACTTTCTTCCGGGGGGCGGAAGGAATCTTCACGTCGGGGACAAATGAACAAATGCCGTCATTCCCGCGAAGGCGGGAATCCTGTGTCGTAATCGCAAGCTCGTAAAGTCGCTGGATTCCCGCCTGCGCGGGAATGACGGTGTGGGGTTGTTGCCAAAGACGCGGGATCTGTTGCCAACCAGAAATGAAAATGGCGAACCGGGCAAGGCCCGGTTCGCCTTCAGCTGGAAAAGACAGTTCAGCAACCGCAGGCCGGCATGCTGCCCGTGAAGTGTGCGGCCTTGCCCACAAGCTGTCCCTCACGGGCCTGCGATGACATATACAAACGATAGTCGTAGCCGCAGCTGCTGCCCGGCAGGCTCACGATGAAGTCGATGCGGCCGTCGCTGTCCAGATCTCCCACCCAGTGCACGATGGGCGTGGTGTCTTCGCCGTAATGCCCTTCTGCGTCGGTGCGGAAGAGGAACTGCTTCGTCGTGCCATCACCGAGGTGGTAGCGGAAGCTGCCGTCGGCCAGCTTCACCCACGACAGCTTCAGCGAGTCACTGCCCGGCAGCTTCCAGTAGCCCAGCTTGTGCAGGCTGCGATGCTGCGTGGTCGGATGGTTCTCGTCCGGCTGGTAATGGGTGGTGACCGGGCCTGTTGCAAGGTTCAGTGCGTTGAAAACGGCGAGTGGCGAATCGTCGATCAGCAGCTCCTCGCTGGGCTCCAGCTCACCCAGGACGTTTTCTTCTTCGGCCAGCGCGATGCGCACGCGCGCCCGGCGCAGTTCGCAGCCCTTCTTGTCACAGAACAGGCCTTGCCAGCCGGGGCTGCGCGGCAGCGCGTCGCGCTCGTAGCGGCCACCGTCTCCGAGACTGACGAAACCGGGAGTGGGCGACGGAGTGTCCTGCGCATTGGCAGCGGTCGAATACGCCAGTGCGATGGCGCCGATCATGCACAGCAGGTACAGCCAGTGCGCCTTGTAGCGGCGCAGGTTGCGCCAGGTCTGGGTGATGCTCTTGTTCATGGTGTCCTCCCGGTTTGTCTGAAGAGGGCCGGCATGTCGCCTGGCCGTGATGCCATCTTCAAACTGCGCCCGTGGAAGGCTCAACGCCGCTACCGGCCGACTTTCTTCCGGGGCGCGGAAGGAATCTTCACAAGCCGTTTTCGCTCTATCAAACCGGGCAGAATGGCCTCGTCATTCCACGAGGAACCAAGATGAAGCCCGCTAGCCAACCCTCCCGTACCGAAATAGTGCTGGTCCTCCTGATGACTGCACTGTTGCTGGGTGGCATCTACTTTGTCCTGAAGTCCGATGCCGTCGTGACCACAGAGTCTGAGACGGAGACCGTCGAGACCGCGGACGAAGGTGATGAATCGGCGGAGGGTCAGGACGAGACATGCGAACAGGCGTCTGGCGCGGAAATCGCCGCCGCTTGTGAACCCCGGGAACAAGCCAGGTTTGAGGTCTCCCGCCTCGAAGGTCAGGGCGAGCTGGCGTTGATGTTCTCTGACGAGATTGCCGAGCAGGTCTGGCTCATTTTCCGCGCCCACAAATGTGAGTCAGAGAATGTGACCGTATATACCCGGCGCGACCACCCGGAATCGCTGGTTGTGTCGCGCTGCGAGAGGGTCAGTCAGCCGAAGAAGGAAGGGCAGGAAGACGTTCTGGAACGTGAGTACAAGATCATGGTAGTGGTCCGCGAAGATCGCATTTATGAGCTTGCCAATGCTTCAGAGTACGGATTCATGAACGCCTCCGGAAGCGTAGGCTATGTAACGGATATGAACGCAGATGGGCACCTTGAACTGTGGCTCTATGGCAGAGTCTGCGAATGTGATGGCCTGAAGGAAGGCGAGACTTGTGAGTGTGAGGGGACGAAGATTGTCGAGCACTTCGAGGGCGAGCTTCGTCCTTACACTTCGGAACTGAACGCAAAACGAGCAACACGTGACTAGTTTGCAATCTGCAAGCAGAGGAAACTCAGCATGACCAAAGTCGCCGTCATCGAAGACGACATTCCCACCAGCAACCAGCTGCGCGGCTGGATCGAGGCGGCGCGCCCCGGCATCGTCGTCGAGCAGTGGTTCACACGCGACGAGGCCGAGGCGGCGATTGCGCGCGAGCAGTACGACGTCATCCTGCTCGACATCGAACTGGGCCGCGAACGCAACGCCGGCGTGGCCATCATCAATGCCATCAACAAGGCCGGCACGACGCCCGTGCTGGTGGTGTCGGCGATGCCTGCGGCGATCTACCGCAGCATCATGAAGGCGCTGGACGCATGGGACTATCTGCAGAAAACAACGTTCGAGGAGAGCGACTTCGTCGAGACCTTCCTCGACATGCTGCGCAGTGCCAAACCGCGTAGCGAAGCCGCACCGGCAGCGCCTGCAAGGGAGGAGCTCTCCATCGATCCGCTGCGGCAGGGCGCAACGCAGTGGCGTGGCAAACGCGTGAACCTGCCGCTGACGGCCCAGCGCATCCTGCTGGCGCTGTACGAGCATTCCGGGCAGGTCGTGTCTTACGAAGACCTGTTCCAGGTGGTGAAGAGCGGGCGCAACCGCGACAACATCCGCAAGCATGTCAGCACCATCCGCGACGCCTTCCGCGAGATCGACCCCGATTTCGACGGCATCGAGAACGTGCCCATGCGCGGCTTCCGCTGGGCGCAGGGCGAGCGCTGATGCAATCGCTCAGCCGCGCGCTGGCCTGGCTGGCGTCGATCCGCCTGCGTTTCTTTTTCCGCGTGGTGTTTCTGCTGCTGGCGTGCGCCATCGTTGCGCTGGCGGTGTTCGTGCTGCGCGAAGAGAAGCAGCAGGGCTTCGATGCCTATCGCGAGGGCTTCGCCAAGACTGCCGACCAGATTGCGGCGCGCTTGCGTCACCCCACGGGGCAGCTGGCGCTTCTGAATCCCGAAGCAGGCGGGCAGCACCTGACGCCCTTGCGGCCCTTGTTGCTGCCTTATGCCGCGCTCGATTTCGACGATCCCGGCAAGGTACGCGTAGCGGTAGAGACCTCGGGCTGCCTGGTGCAGTACCCCGACGATGCGGCGATGTGCGTGGCCGTCGGTTCGCGGCAGTGGGCCGGTGCTTTCGTCTATGTGGCCGGACGTGTGAACGTCGACACCCTGGTGTCGCACCGTCAGGGTCAGCGTGATCTGAGCCTGGCGCATCGCATGCGCGTGCAGCTGGCGCTGCGCGGTGTGCAGTACAACTGGCTGGCCGTCTTCGAGGGTGAGACACCGCCCGAGGCGCGCGCCCAGCGCGGCCGGCTCACGGGTTTTGTCGAGCGTGCCGATGGCGACTACAGCCGCATGCGGCCCCAGCGCGACTTCCGCGGCTGGCTATGGCAATCGCCGGAATGTGCGCGCCCGCAGGAGGTGCCGCAGGGTGCGGCAGACTGCGCGCGCGAAGTGTTCTATTCGCTGCGCCTGCCCGTGGCCTTGCTGGCCGAAGAGTTCGACACGCGTCGCAACACCGTGTGGCCACCGCCTGACCTTGCTGACATGCGCGTGAGCCTGGCCCTGCATGCGCCGGGCAATGCGACGCCGCTGTTCGACAGCAACCACGATGAAGCGCGCATGGTCTTCCAGCTCGACGACCTGCGCAGTCTGCTGCTGCCCGGTGAGAGCCTGATGATCCGCAAGGTCGGTAGCAGCAAGCCCGGCGCCGAGCTGCTGCGCATGGTGGGCACCGACGATTCGGAAGACCCGGTGTCGCCGCTGATCAATGCCCTGATCCGTCGCCTGCCCGTCGACGCCGGCACGCTCAAACTCGACGCGCAGGAATTCATCAGCACGCCGGGCGGTCGTTACGAGCTGTTGCTTGCCGGTGACGTGCGCAACGCCAACCGCATCCTCGCGCGCACGGCGACGCGCATGTCCTGGATCGTTGGCGCCTTGCTGCTGGCCATTGGCATCGCCTGGTTCCTCATCGAGCTGGGCATCATCCGGCGCATTGCCATCCTCACCCGCCGCACGCGTGCCGCGCGCCAACTGGCGACGGCGGCAGAGCGATTGGAACAGTTCGACGTGGCCGACCTGCGCGGCGGCGACGAGCTGGGCATCCTCGCCACCAACCTGCACGAGTTGCAGGGTCGCGTGCGCGAAGACATGGCCCGCGAAAAGATCCGCGCCGCACAGGAGAAGGACATGTGGCATGCCGTCGGCCACGAGATCATGTCGCCGCTGCAGTCGCTGCTCGCCCTGCATGGCAGTGATGAGGACGCCAGTCGGCGCTACCTGCTGCGCATGCAGCAGGCCATCCGTGTGCTGTACGGCCATGCCTCGCCCAGCGAAGCCTTCGAGACTACCCAGCTGCAGCTGCAGGCGCTGGACGTCGACGCCTTCCTGCAGGCGATCGCACAGAACGCGCCCGCCGCCGGCATTGCCGATGTGCGCTACACACCGGCCGGCGCGCCCGTGTTGGCGCGTGCCGACGAGTTTCCGCTCGAAGACGTGGTGACCCACGTGCTCAGCAATGCCGCGCGCTTCCGATTGCCCGACACGCCGATCAGCATCGAACTCGCCCGGGACGCCGAGCGCGTGCACATCCGCATTCACAACGCAGGCCCGCAGATCGCGCCTGACATGCTCGACAAGATCTTCGAGTACGGCGTCTCTGACCAGCCCGACTCCGCCGCGCAGGGCAATCGTGGCCAGGGCCTGTTCGTCGCCCGCACCTACATGGCCAAGATGGGCGGCACCATCGCTGCGCGCAATGAAGAAGATGGCGTGAGCTTCACCCTCAGCCTGATGCCTGCCAAGGATTCCGCATGAGCTACACCTTGCGCCCCCTGAACCTTGCCGATCATCTGCACCTGCTCGCCCTCATGCAGGCCACGGCGCGCTACCTCGCCCGCAATCCGGGTCTGAGCTTCGTTGCCGAAGTGGCAGACGAAGTGGTCGGCTGCCTCATGGCCGGCCACGACGGCCGGCGCGGCTACCTGCAGCATCTGCTGGTGCTGCCTGCGTATCGCGGGCAGGGCATCGCGCGGGCGCTGGTCGACGCCTGCCTCGCCGCGTTGGCGCAAGAGGGCATCGCCAAGTCGCATTGCGACGTGCTCGTCAGCAACGCAGCGGCGCAGGCCTTCTGGGCGCACCTGGGCTGGGCGAGGCGGGACGATATCCTGCGGTTTTCGGTTATCACCGGTGGGGAAGACAACGCATGAGCATCAATCTGACAGAGGTCGATGGGGTAGCCATCCAGCCGCGGCATCGTGCGCGCTGTCATTGCGGCAGTGTCGAGCTGGAGCTGGACTTGCCGGATGGTCTGATCGATGTGCGCCGCTGCGATTGTTCGCTGTGTCGGCGGCGGGGAGCGATCGTGGCATCGGTGCCTCTGGCGGGCATTCATGTCATCAAGGGCGAGGAGCATCTGACGCTCTACCAATTCAACACACGCACGGCGCGCCACTATTTCTGCCGCGTCTGTGGGATCTATACCCATCATCAGCGTCGCTCGAACCCGACGCAATACGGCTTCAACGTGGCCTGTCTGGACGGTGTGAATCCCCTCAGGATCGAAGGCATTCCAACATACGATGGGGTGAATCATCCGGCAGACCGCAAGACGGGAGAACAGTTGTGACTTACACGGTGTTCGGCGACATCCAGTCCGGCAATTGCTTCAAGATCCGCCTTGTGCTGGATCAGCTGGGCTTGCCGTACCAGTGGCGCCACGTCGACATCCTGAACAAGGAGACGCACACGCCCGAATTCCTGGCGATGAATCCCAACGGCAAGATTCCCGTGCTGGTGTTGCCGGATGGCAGTTGCCTCGCGGAGTCGAACGCGATCCTGCACTACCTGGCTGAGGGCTCGACGCTGTTGCCGACCGATCGCCTGCTGCGTGCGCAGGTGCTGCAGTGGATGTTCTTTGAGCAGTACAGTCATGAGCCGTATATCGCGACAGCGCGCTACATCGTGCGCTACCTGGGGCGGCCGCCTGCGAAGGAGCAGGCCTTGCAGGACAAGATGCCGGGCGGGCATCGCGCACTGGGTGTGATGGAGCAGCATCTGGCTACCCGCCAGTTCTTCGTGGGCGAGCAGTACTGCATCGCCGACATTGCGCTCTACGCTTACACGCACGTCGCGCCGGAGGGCGGCTTCGACATTGCGGCCTACCCGGCGGTGAAGGCCTGGCTGGCGCGCGTTGCTGCGCAACCCGGCTATCGCGGGATGAACTTGCCCGACTGACACCGCTGCGGCCCCAGTTCTGGGGGCAGACAGGGATGCAGGAGTTTCTTAGCTTCGGCCTCTTTCACTGCGATACTTCAGCCTGTGATGCATTCAAGCAAACCTGCCAATCCTGATTCCGCCCTGCTCGCCGAGCAGCTTGCCCGTGTGGCGCTGGGCGACCGTGCAGCCTTCCGGCGCGTATATGAACTGAGTTCAGCGCATCTGTTTGGCGTGGCGCTCCGTATATTGAACCGGCGCGATCTGGCGGAAGAGGTGTTGCAGGAGTCCTTCGTCAGCGTGTGGCACAAGGCGGGGGACTACCAGGCGTCGATGGCGGCGCCGATGACCTGGCTGATCAGCGTAGTGCGCAACCGTGCGCTGGACCTGGTGCGCAGTGCGGCGCAGCGGCATGAGACGGCGCTGCCGCAGGACGAGGATGGGCGCGAGCTCGATATCGAGGACGGGAAAGGGGATCTGCTCGACATGCTGGGAGAGGCCACCGAAGCGTTGTCGGTACGCGGCTGCATGGACGCGCTGGATGCCCCGCACCGGCAGAGCCTCGCGCTGGCGTACTACCACGGCCTGTCGCACAGCGAAGTGGCCGAGCAGATGGCGGCACCACTGGGTTCGGTGAAGGCCTGGGTACGGCGCGGGCTGGATCGCCTGAAGCGCTGTCTGGAGGCGCAGGCATGAACTACCAACGCCCCGAGTTGATCGACAGGCTGGCCAGCGAGTACGCGCTGGGCACCTTGCGCGGCCCGGCGCTGCGGCGTTTCCGCCGCCTCATGCAGCAATCGCCGCAGATCCGGCAGGCCGTGCAGCAATGGGAGACGCGCCTTGCTGCGCTGGCGGTGTCGGTGCCGCCGGTGGCGCCACCGGCAAAAACCCTGTTGGCCATCGAAGCGCAGCTGGGCTGGGCGACCAAGCCCCGGGCTTCACTGTGGTCGTGGCTACGCCCGGCAATGGTCTTCTCGGTGGGTCTGGTGATCGGTGTCGGCGCGGTGATGCTACAGCCGCAGCGCTTCGTCTCGCTCGACGCGCTGGCGCAGCGCGAGCAGGCCCTGCCGCAGAGCTACGTGGGCCTGCTGACCGACCGCGAGGGCCGCCCCACGGTGCTCGCCAGTTCGACCCGGCAGGGCACGCGCATGACCATCAAGCTGCTGCGCCCGCTCGACGTGCCGACCGGCAAGGTGCTGCAGCTGTGGGCCCTGCCGCAGGACGAGGCGGGCAAGCCGCTCGCCGCTTTCCCGCTCGGCGTGGTGCCTGCCACTGCCAAGGGTGGCTTCGAGATGGCCGCAAGCGCCGAGAGTCTGCTCAGCAACGTGACGCGGCTGGGCGTGACGCTGCAGGAAGCGCCGGCTGCGGCCGGTGATGCGCCGCCCGCTTCAGCTGAAGCCTTCGTGCTGACGGGGCATTGCGTCAAGCTCTGGTAGCTAACGCCCGTTGGTTCAGCAGCGCGCGGCCCCGAAAAGGCAGGACATCGTTGCCACCGCGGTCAGCTGCAACCGCAAGCCCAGCCAGGCCTGCAGGCCGTGCGCGGGGTACACCCGGCGGTCCACGCCATAGCACAGCAGCAACATCAGCCCGAGCAGCAGCAAGGCGTGTCGCGCGGGCAGCAGCAGGGCCGCAGCGGCGACCAGCGAGGGCAGCACACCCCACAGGAAGCGCGCCGCGCCGCCGTCGCGAAATGCGAGGCCCCAGTGAATGCCGCCCAGAAACGAGACGATCACCGCTGCATAGGCGCCTAGTGCCTGGCTGGCAAACGCGTGCCAGGCGCTGGGTCCGGCCCACAGCAGTGCCGCCGGTATTACGAAGGGGACGAGGCCGGAATGGCCCAGGCAACGAGCCAGGCGCCGGGGGGCCAACGGCTTGGGCGGGGAATACAGCCTCATCAGAACGCGCTCTCCCCTCGTAGCGGCCTACTTCACCAGCGGACGCACGGCAGTGAAGCCGCCATCCACGGGAATGATCTGACCGGTCAGGCGCGCGGCGCCATCACTGAGCAGCCAGGCCATCACCTCGGCCACCTGTTCGGCGGTCTGCACGCCTTCGAGCGGGTATTGCCGGGCGGCGCCCTCGCGCAAGGATGCGACCTTGAGCATGCCGGCCGTCATCGGCGTGTCGGTCATGCCCGGCGCCACGGCGTTCACGCGCAGGCCCTGACCGGCATAGGTGGCGGCTGCGCTGCGCACCAGCGCCTCTACGCCGCCCTTGGCGGCGGCGATGGCCTCGTGGTTGGCGACACCGATGCGCGCCACGACCGAGCTGGCGAACACCGCTGCGCCACTGCCGCCCTGCAGGGCCGTGATCCAGGCCTGCAGCATGAACACCGCACTGTCGAGATTGACGCGCATCACGTCGTGATAACTCTCGAGGCGCGTGCGATGCAGCGGCGTGATGAGTGTGCTGCCGACACAGTGTGCGAGCAGCGTCGGCATGGCGCCGAGCACTTCCTGGCAACTGGCGACCGCCAGCGCAGCGCCTCCGGGCGTGGTGGTGTCGGCCACGATGCGCGCGGTGGCATCGACCTCGGCGAGCCGTGATTCATCGCGCCCCACTGCGGCAACGCGGTAGCCCTGCGTGTGCAAGCGGCGCGCGAGGGCACGACCGATGCCGCCGCTGGCGCCAGTGATGAGAACGATGGGAGTCATGAAGGCTTGTTCCTTGAAAGAGAGCAATCGGTTTCAGTGGTTCGCACGCTTGCGGTCCAGTCTTGCGGCCCACCGCTGCAGGCGAGGCCGCAGGCGCAGGAAAAGCCTGTAGCAACGCTCCAGCAGCCACTCCACGCCGGGCAGGTGCGCCATGCGCGCCAGCCAGCGCCATCCCGGCAGCGCCGCCCACAGGGCTACAAAGGCCGCGGCGCCGCTGAGCAGTTCGCCATCGGGATTGCGCAGGTGAAAGCGCGCCAGCAACTCGGCGCGCGTGCGCCCCGGCGGCAGCGCGGTCCTCGTGTCGCTGATGTCGACAAAGCACAGCGGCGCGCGCGGCTCCAGGCTGCGGTAGAGCGCCATTTCACGGCGGCACAGGGGGCAGTCGCCGTCGTACAGCACGGTCAGTGGCGCGGTATTGGGTGAGGTCTCGGGCATTACTGCTTAGCCTCCTGCGCGGCGCCGATGTCGAGTCCGGGCGCGGCACGCTTCCACCACTGCGCAAAGGCATCACAGCGCCTGTCGATGGTCGGGAATAACGGCGCCTCGGGCACACAGGTGGCGAGCTGCGACAGCCAGGGCGACAGGTGCGGCTCGGCGACGCTCCATACACTGCGCGCCGAGTGCAGCGCCGTCGCGATGGCCTGCGCGTCGCCCACCCAGCAGCATTCCGCCAGCTCGGCCATGCGCGTGCTGACAAACCGCCAGCGTCGCTCGCTCCAGGGCCAGGCGCGATGGAAGTCGGTCAACACGAGGCCGATCACGCAGACATCGGGCGGCAGATCGGCTGGCAACTTGCCGAGGTTCCAAGGGTGGACCAGCCACACGTCGCGATGCTTGACGCGGGCCGCATCGGGCGCGCTCAGCCCCGCATCGCCGGGCGGGTGCGCCAGTAGCGGGGGCTCGGTGACGGCGGGCGTGGTGGCAGAGCCTTGCGCGCGGAAGGCCGGGTCGCGCGCCCACTCTTCCAGCTGTGCGTAGGTGGTGTCGATCACCGAGCCTGCGCTATGCCAGGCGGGCGGCGCGTAGCGCGCCACGTTCTCGGCATTGAAGAGGTAGGGCTTGCAGCTGCCGGTGCCGGCCACCCACTGCCAGCTCAGGTGGTTGCTGGCGAGGTCGCCATCGAGCAGGTGGCCGTACAGCCAGTCGGCGCCAACGCGCCAATGCACCTTGCGCAGGTGCACCACATAGCTGGCCAGCCACATGCGCGCGTGGTTGTGCAGCATGCCGGTGGCGTACAGGCTGCGCACCGCCGTGTCGATGACCGGCACACCCGTGCAGCCATGGCGGATGTCATCGGGCAGGCTGCGGCTGTAGGCCGCATCCGGCAGGGGCCCCGCGTGCAGGGACTGGAATATGCCCTCGCCCCGGTGCTGCCAGACATGACGGAAGTAGGCGCGCCAGCCCAGTTCGAAGACGAACTTGTGCTGCACATCCAGCGCATGGCGTGCCGCAACGCCCGCCAGCACCTCGGCCAGCGTCACGAAGCCATGCGTGATGTAGGGCGACAGCCCGGTCACCGCTCCGTCGATGGCGTTGCGCGTGCGCGCGTAAGCGGCCGGCTGCACGGCGGCGATGCGGGCATGGGCTGCCGCGAGGGTGGGGGCGAAGTCTTCAGCCATGCTGGCCGCCTGGTGCGTGAAGCAAGGCGTCAGCCTCAGGCTTTTTTGGCCCAGGCACTGCACCAGCCCGCTGCGGCGACCTTGCGTGTGCCGAATGCGGGGCAGCCGCCCAGCTTGTCAGAGGCCTTGCCCTGGAACAGCGCACAGTTGCCGCAGTTGTGGCCGGCCGCGTACTGCGGAAATTTCTTCGCATCGGCCCGCTTGGCATCGGCGACATAGCCCAGCGCAACAGCCTGGGGATCCTTTTCATCCAGCGTGGCCTGCGCCTGCGCCCGTGTGGCGAGGGCGGCACCGGATGCAGCGAGCGTAAGCAGGAAAACGCGACGGGAGACTGGGTGCTTCATGGCAGTTCCTTCCTTGAGTGTGAGACAAGCCGGTGGCAACAGACTTGGGTGGGTATGCCGCAAAAGGCCGAGCAATAACGACTCGGTTTGACTACACGAGCGAATATAGACAAGACAATCTGCGACAAAGCGAGTCAAAATGAAGTCACAAACACGAAATCAGGGGTAAACATGGGAAAAAAGCTGGTCGGCCCTCTGTCGGGCAAGCCCTTGGCCGGGACGGCTGACAGGTCGGGCCTCCGCAGTGGCGCCGTGGCCCGCATGCTGGGCATGCCGGTGACGACCCTGCGCGTCTGGGAGCGGCGCTATGCGCTGACCCGGGCGGCGCTGTCGGCCAGCGGACAGCGCCTCTATTCGGCCGACGATGTGCAGCGCCTCGCGCTCATCAAACAGCTGGTAGACCGCGGCCACGCCATCGGCAGCCTCGCCGGCATGGACATTTCGCAGCTGCAGGGTGTGGCGGCCACGCACGCCAGGACGCGTGCGCGCACCGCAGAGGGCGAGCTGGGCGAGCCCCGAGCGGCCCCGCAGGCGCGGCCCTGGCGGCTGGCCGTGATCGGCGCCGGGCTGGCGCGGCGCATCCAGCGTTCGCGGCCACTGCTGCGCCGCCTCGGGCGGCCGCTGGTGCTGCTCGGGCCATTCGAAAGCTTCGCCGAGGCGGCTGCGGCGTTACCTGCTGCGGAGGTGGATGCCGTGCTGTGTCATGCGCCGCAGCTGCACGCCGGCTGGCTCGACGCCGAGGTGACGCAGGCGCCCGCGCTGGCGCATGTGCCGCGCGCCGTGCTCTACGGCTTCGCCGCCGATTCAACCTGCGAGGCCCTTGCCGCCGCCGGCTTTGCGCTGCTGCGCGAGCCGCAGCCCGATGCCGTACTGGCCCAGTGGTTGCGCGCCTTGAGCCAGGCGACGCCGCCTGCAGCGGCGCCCCCCATGCACGAGCCCGAGAGCGTTCCACCGGTGCGCTGGGATGTCACGGCGCTGGCCGACTTTGCCGTGCGCTCATCGACCATCGCCTGCGAATGCCCGCGCCATGTGGCCGAACTGCTGGCACAGCTCACGCACTTCGAGGCCTACAGCGCGCAGTGCGAGAACCGCAGCGCCGCCGATGCCGAACTGCATGGCTATCTGCGCCGCGTGGCCGCCGCCGCGCGGGCGCGCTTCGAGTCTGCGCTGGAGTACGTTGCCCTGCACGAGGGCCTGCCCCTGCCAGCGGCACGGCCCGTCAGCGCGAAAGACGCGCGGGGCTCAGGCGCTGCCTGAGTTGCTGCCAGAGTTGGTACCTCCGTTGGTACCGCAGTTGGTACCTGAGTCGCCGGGCCGCGGCAGCGGCAGGGTCAGGCGAACCGTTGTGCCCGCTGGCGAGCTGCTCAGCAAGAGCTCGGCACCCAGCGTGCGGGCGCGTTTGTCGAGGCTGTTGAGTCCCTTGCCCTGGCCGCCCTGACGCGTGGCGTCGACCTTGAAGCCGCAGCCGTCGTCACGCACTTCGATGACCAGCGCGGTCGGCGACTGGCTGATTGACACCCACAGTGTCCGCGCGCGCGCGTGCTTGAGCGTGTTGGTGATGCTCTCCTGCACGATGCGCAGGATGGGCAGCTTGCACTCGGGCGGCAGGCTCTGCTCGTTGTGGTCGAGCTCGGCATGCCACTGCAGCGCGATGCCGGCGGACTTGAGGCGCGGCTCCATGCGGAAGCGCAGATTGCCCAGCGCGAGGGCCAGCGAATCGTCGGCGTCGTTCGAGGTGTCGATGGCCAGACGCAGGTCGTCGATGCAGCTGCGCAGCAGCTCGTAGGTCTGCTCGCGGCTCAGCTCGCCGGCCTGCGCCATGGCCAGCGAGCTGACCAGCTGCGAGCCGAGGCCGTCGTGCATGTCCTGCATGAAGCGCTCGCGCTCCATGATGCGCAGATTGGCGGCTTCGGCGGCGCGGATGCGCTCATGGGTCAGCGCGAGTTCGGCGCTCTTTTCTTCGATGCGCGACTCCAGTGTGCGCGTCAGGTGGTCGGCTTCGTCCTGCGCCTGCGCAAAGCGCACGAACATGTTCCACGCCACGGCGATGAACAGCACGGGCGGCCCGTAGTGCAGGTAGTAGGGCGTGCTGTAGTCGAGCAGGTTGGCGTAGACCAGCCAGGCATGCAGGCTGAGGCCGAACACCACCGAGGTGGCGCCCAGCAGCAGCACGGTGGCGGCGCTGCGGTCACGCCAGGCGACGCGCGCCAGCGCGCCGAGGATGTAGGTGCCGATCAGCAGCAGGATGGCGTAGCAGGCGGTGGTGGTGCTGCGGAACTGCAGCGCGTCGACCGCCCACAGCACGCAGGGCGCCAGCACGGCAAAGGCGGCCATGCCGCGCTCCAGCCAGGGGCGGCGCAGGTTCTCGAAGCGCAGCACGAACATGAACATCAGCAGCGCCACCCAGATTTGCGAGCTGGAGACCAGCAGTTCCCAGTAGTGCACGGGCAGCGGCAGGTCGCGGAACAGGAAATGCGTATTGCGTATGCCCCACAGCAGCACCGAGGCGCCGTAGTAGCCGTAGGCGCTGCTCCAGCGGCGCAGCATCCAGGCCAGCAGGGCCAGCGAGCTCAGACCCACGCTGAGCGCGCTGGTCATTTGCACGGTGATGAGCTGCCAGAAGTACTGGTCGCGCCACATCTCGGCAACCGGCGTGCCCACACCGAAGTAGAGCTCGGAGAGACCGCCCGCGTCGTTGGCATAGGCCTTCACGCGGTAGTGGATGACATTGCGCCCCTCGACCAGCAGGCTTTTCGGGATGACGTAGATCTGCGGGCGGTACCACTGCCGCGCGATCGGCTCGGTAAAGCGTCCGCCCGAGCCGACGAACTCGCCATTGATGAAGGCCGCGCCGTTCATGCTCACCTTGGGCACGTGCAGGGCCGAGAGCTGCAGCTGCTTTGCGTTGAGCGTGAACTCGATGCGATACCAGGCAAAGCCGCCGACGCCGGGGCGCGTCAGGCTCCAGTTGTCCGGCAGTTGCTGCGGCTGCCAGGCTGCGCTGTCAGGCGGTGGCGTCAGCGCGTCGCTGAAGAGGATCTGCGCTTGGTCAAGACGCGTTGGCGCGGGGGGCTTCGGTGGGGTGGTGGGTTTGCCGGCGGTGCTCTGGGCAAGCACGCTGGCACACAGCAAGGCCGCAAGCAAAGCGAAAAGACCGGTGGCCCATTTGAGGCTGGCGAACCATCTGAGGGAGTGAGGCTTGGGCACGTAAGGCTTTCGCGGTAGCTGGGTCTCGCCAGCTTACAGCCACCCGCGCTGGCGGGCCTCGAACACGGCTTCGCCGCGCGAATTGACTTCCAGCTTGCGATACACGCGCCGCAGGTAGCCCGTCACGGTGTGCCAGGTGATGCCCAGGGCCTGCGCCACCTCGTCGTAGGTCAGGCCCTTCTCGATGAGGCGCAGCACTTCGTGTTCGCGCACGCTCAGCGTGTTCTCTGATTCGGGCACAGCGGGGGCGCTGGGTGCGGCTGGTGAAGGGGGGGTGGAAACGAAGTGCTGCAGCATGCGCCGCGCCACGCTGGGGCTGATCGGCGAGCCACCTGCCACCAGCTCGGCGATGCGCTGCGCGATCTCGCCGGTCGATGAATCCTTGAGCAGGTAGCCCACGGCGCCGGCAGCGAAACTGCTGACGATGTGTTCGTCGTCGCCAAAGGTGGTCACCACCATCACCAGCGCGCCGGGCTGGTTGCTGGTGATCCAGCGGATGAACTCGCGCCCGTCCGCGTCGG
This sequence comes from Viridibacterium curvum, assembly GCF_039544165.1. Classification (NCBI taxonomy): domain Bacteria; kingdom Pseudomonadati; phylum Pseudomonadota; class Betaproteobacteria; order Rhodocyclales; family Rhodocyclaceae; genus Viridibacterium; species Viridibacterium curvum. The sequence goes on along the minus strand of NZ_BAABLD010000008.1, from coordinate 763,557 downwards.
GCAGGCCGAGGTCGACGAGGTAGACCTGGGCGGCATGGGTCTGCGCCAGCGCCTTCGCTTCCGCCACGGTCTGCGCGGCGAAAGCCAGCGTCAGCCCGCTGTCGGCCTGCACGGCGCTTTCGAACAGGCGGCGCACGTGGGTTTCGTCATCCACCACGGCGACGGCGATCGGCAGCATGGCGCTGCTGTGTGCCGTGTGAGGTGCAGAGAGAGGGGCAGGCCCGTTTGTCATCACCCGAGCGTATCGGCGCCCCCGGGGCTTGGCAACGGATTTGTCATGCGCGCGTGGCCCCAATGTTGGGGCTATCTGGCGAAGGCCTGACGTTTCAGAGTCTGCCGGCGCTGAGGGCAACACGCCACACAACACGCCGCAAAAGTATTTTGCGAAAGCTGCATCCGATTCCGGGGGCCATTCCGTATGTGGGGTGTCCGGCCTTGAATCCGGCAAACCTTCAACTCACACAGGGAGTCACACCATGAATCGCATCACCATCCGTATCACTTTCGCTGCCGCCCTCATTGCCCTGACCGGTATGGCACAGGCCAATCCCACCATCGAAAAGAACGGCATCCTCGCCAGCAAGGAAGGCCGCACGCTCTACACCTTCGACAAGGATGCCGCCGGCAAGAGCAACTGCAACGGCGCCTGCCTGACCGCCTGGCCGGCCTTTGCGGTTGCCAACCCGGCCGCGGCAGATGCCGACTTCACGATCATCAAGCGTGACGATGGCAGCAGCCAGTGGGCCTTCAAGGGTCAGCCCCTGTACTTCTTCGTCGGCGATGCGCAGCCGGGCGATGTGAATGGCGACAAGTCGGGTGGCGTCTGGCACGTCGTGCCTGCGGCCAAGAAGGCTGCCGCGGTTGAGGCGCCCAAGAGCGGCTATAGCTATTGATGTTGCAGGATGCCGCGCACCTGGTGTGCGCGGCTCTGGTTTGAATCACAGGAGTCAATGTGATGGCAGTCAATTCGGGTCTGGCCGTGGTGACCATGCTGGGTAATGCGGGCGGTATCGGCCCGGGTCATACCGCGCTGGTGGTCGGCAGTGACACCTACTCGTTCGAAGACTGGGCGTTCTGGCAGGCGCCGAGTGATGCGTGGATGTTCTTCAACACCCGGCAGTACCTGCTGCAGATGAACCGTACGCGCCCTGCGATCGTGCAGGAGCTCACGCGCAGCGTGCAGTTCAAACCCATCGCTACCTACCTGGTCGAATCGATCCAGGCGGGTGATCAGTACGCGGCCGATGGCGTTTGCAGCTCGCAGGTCGCAGCCGCCCTGGTGCGCGGCACGGGGCCGGAATTCCGGCCACGTGGCATCGTCACTCCGCGCGAGGTGTATCTGATGCTGCAGCGTTCCGGCCTGGTGTCGCGAAGCTATTACTACTGGCCCGACGAGCCATCATCGCTGACCCTGCCCGGTGTACCCCCGCCAAAATGGGTTATCACCGAGCGCTTGCGGCGTGAGTATCCCGGCATCGTGCGCGCGCCTGACGATGGCGTCGTGAGCTGGAGCAAGATCAGCCTCCCGGCCCCCGAAGCACCGGCCGCTCCGCCACCGGAAGCCGCGCAGGCGCCGCGCGCCGAATGGCTGACCGGCGTGCAATACCGGCTGCGCTATCTCAAGCTCTACACGGGCCCGGTCAGCGGCGTGCATGATGTGGCGAGTCGTGATGCGGTGAAGGCTTTCCAGCGAGCGCAGCGCATCGCCGTTGACGGCATTCCGGGGCCGATCACCCAGGGCAAACTGGTTGCGGCCTGCGGCTTCTGAAGTGATCGCGGGTGGGCCTGGCGCTTCACCCCTTATCCCGCAACCCGCCGGGTGAATGTGAACATGCCTGGGGTTCGCTGTCGCAAGCCGGTAAAATGCCGCGTTTTGCCAGCCGCAGCCGTCACGTGAACGCCGCCCAACGCCTCGACGCCCATATCCAAGCCCTCGGCCTGTCGCTCGATGCGACGGTGCGTGAGCGGCTGCTGGCCTACGTTGCCCTGATCCTCAAGTGGAACAAGGTCTACAACCTCACGGCCATCCGCGACGAGGCGCAGGCGATTGACCTGCACATTGCCGACTCGCTGACACTCCTGCCGCACATCACGGTGGACCGCCTCGCTGACATCGGCGCCGGGGCCGGCTTGCCGGGCATCGTGCTGGCGATCTGCCGGCCGGATCTGGAAGTCCATCTCGTCGATACGGTCGACAAGAAGTGCGTCTTCATGCGCCAGGCGGCGGGCACGCTGGGGCTCAAGAACGTGACCGTGCATCATGCGCGGGTCGAAAAGCTGGCGCTGACGCCGTTTCCGGCCATTACGTCGCGCGCCTTCGCCGAACTCGCGGATTTCGTGAACTGGACCGGGCATCTGCTGGCCGACGGGGGCCGCTGGCTGGCCATGAAAGGCGTGTATCCTTCTGACGAAATTGCGCGGCTGCCGGCCGGGGTGACGGTGGCCGGATCCATTCCGCTGCACGTGCCGGGGCTGGACGCCGAGCGGCACCTGATCCTCATCCAGAAAACCTGATTCCAGAGGCTGAAATGGCCCGCATCTTTGCTGTTGCCAACCAGAAGGGCGGGGTCGGCAAGACCACCACCACCGTCAATCTCGCTGCCGCGCTTGCCGCCCATGGCCAGCGCGTGCTGCTTGTCGACCTCGACCCGCAGGGCAACGCGACCATGGGCTCCGGCGTCGACAAGCGCACCGTGCCTTCCACCGTGTACCAGGTGCTGGTGGGCCTCAAGACGCTGAAGGAATCCTTCGTCCGCGCCGAGGAGTCGGGCTACGACGTGCTGGCTTCGAACCGCGAACTGGCAGGTGCCGAGGTCGAGCTGGTCGAAATCGACAACCGCGAAAAGCGCCTCAAGGACGAACTGGCGACGGTCGATGCCGATTACGACTTCGTGCTCATCGACTGCCCGCCCTCGCTGTCGATGCTGACGCTCAACGGCTTGTGCTCAGCGCACGGCGTCATCATCCCGATGCAATGCGAATACTTCGCGCTCGAAGGCCTGTCCGACCTCGTCAACACGATCAAGCAGGTGCACGCCAAGCTCAACCGTGACCTCAAGATCATCGGTCTCCTGCGCGTGATGTTCGACCCGCGCAGCACCTTGAGTCAGCAGGTGTCGGCGCAGCTCGAAGCGCACTTTGGCGACAAGGTTTTCAAGGCCGTCATCCCGCGCAATGTGCGGCTTGCCGAGGCGCCCAGCCACGGCCTGCCGGGCGTGGTGTTCGACAAGGCCGCCAAGGGCTCGCAGGCTTACCTGAGTTTCGCCGCCGAGATGATCGAGCGGATCAAGACGATGTGATCGCCATGCGACCTTCTGAAGCCCTTCAACAACATCGCAGCGAAGTGCTGGCGCTGGCCTCGCAGCACCATGTGCGCAGCCTTCAGGTGTTTGGCTCGGTTGCACGCGGTGAGGATACGGACAGCAGTGATCTGGATCTGATCGCGGAGTTTGAGGAGGGCGCTACCTTGTTCAATGCCTTCGCCCTGCAGGAGTCGCTGGAGGCTTTGTTGAAGCATCGCGTTGAACTGGCCACGCGGGAAGGCCTCCATCCCCTCATTCGCGAGCAGGTGCTGCGTGAGGCGCGGATGCTATGAATGCGTCGCGTCGCAACGAGAATCTCTATCTTGCGGACATCGTGCAGGCGGCGCGCGAGATCGAGACTTACACGACACTGAGCAAGGAAGATTTTCTGGCTGACCGCATGCGTCAGCGCGCAGTGATCCAGTGTTTTGAAGTGATTGGCGAAGCGAGCAAAAAGCTGGCCCCTGAATTTCGTGGCGAAAATGCCCATATTCCGTGGCGCTACATGGCAGCATTTCGCGACAAGCTGATTCACGACTACTTTGAGGTCGACCTCCAGCTGGTGTGGGCGACCGCCCGGCAGGAAATTCCGGCCCTGATTGTGCAACTTGAACAACTCGCTCAGCGTCTGGGCGAGTAAGAAACAGACATGAATCCACCCAAGATCAAGAAAGGCCTCGGTCGCGGCCTCGAAGCCCTGCTGGGCGGCGACACCTTGCCGTATGACAACGTCGGCAACCTGACCACCCTGCCCGTCGACAACCTGCAGCCCGGCAAGTACCAGCCGCGTACGCGCATGGACGCCGGCTCGCTCGAAGAGCTGGCCGCGTCGATCAAGGCTCAGGGACTGATGCAGCCGATCACGGTGCGCCCCATCGGTGGGGGCAAACACGAAATCATCGCCGGTGAGCGCCGCTGGCGCGCTTCGCAGATCGCCGAGATGACCGAGGTGCCGGTCATCATCCGCGAGATTCCGGATGAAGCCGCGCTGGCCATGTCGCTGATCGAGAACATCCAGCGCGAAGACCTCAATCCCCTCGAAGAAGCACTTGGCATCCAGCGCCTCATCGACGAATTCGGCATGACCCACCAGCAGGCGGCTGACGCACTGGGCCGCTCGCGCCCGGCAACGTCGAACTTGCTGCGACTGCTGCAACTGTCGAACCCCGTGCGCGAAATGCTGATGGTCGGTGACATCGAGATGGGCCACGCGCGTGCGCTGCTGGCGCTCGACGCCGCAGGCCAGATCCTCATCGGCAACCAGATCGTCGCCAAGCGCCTGTCGGTGCGCGACACCGAGAAGTTGGTCAACAGTCAGCTCGCGCCCAAGGATGCGAAGACGGCCAAACGCGCCGAAGCCAGCACCGATTTGCTGCGTCTCGAAGAAGACCTCTCCGACAAACTTGGTGCCATGGTAAAGATCAAGGCCAACAAGAAGGGTGCGGGCACGCTCTCCATCGACTTCGGCAGCCTTGATCAGCTTGACGGTCTGCTGGCACGGCTCAAGTAACGCTGCGTGACGCCAGAGCTCTTCAACCTGCTCGCCCAGCTGCCGCTGACCAGCGAGGCAGAGGACTTCCAGACCCTGTTCGAGAGCGATCTCGTGCGCATCGAGCGCATCGTCTCGGACGGTCAGCGCAGTGACCCCGATTTCTGGTACGACCAGCCACATGACGAATGGGTCATGCTGTTGCGCGGTGAGGCGACGCTGGAGTTCGAAAGCGGTGATCTGCGCACCTTGCGCGAAGGCGACAGTCTGCTGCTGCCGGCGCGCTGTGTGCACCGCGTGGCCTGGACCGGGCCGCGCACGGTGCGGCTGGCCATTCACGTATTCGGCTGAAAGTCAGCGGGGCAAACGGAGGGCGGCGATGAGCGAAAGCTGGTTTCACTGGGCCCTCTTCTCAGCTGTTTTCGCAGCACTGACCGCAATCTTTGCCAAGCTGGGTCTCGATGGTGTCGATTCGGACTACGCGACGCTGATCCGCACCGGCGTCATCTTCGTCGTGCTCGCGGCGATCGTGCTGGCGCTGGGCAAGTGGCGCAATCCGCTGGCTCTGCCCTCACGCAGCATCGTCTTCCTCGTGCTGTCGGGGTTGGCGACCGGCGCTTCGTGGCTGTGCTACTTCCGCGCGCTCAAGCTGGGCGAGGCCTCGAAGGTGGCGCCGGTCGACAAGCTGAGTCTTGTGCTGGTGGCGATCTTCGCGGTGCTCTTTCTCGGCGAACGTCCGGATGCGCGCAGCTGGCTGGGCATTGCGCTGGTCGCTGCCGGCGTCCTGATCCTCGGCTTCAGGCGCTGACGGGCGTCAGCAATTCCTGTCTGGCCTGACGGATGATCGAGCTGCCGGCGGACAGGGCGAGGCCACCCATGACCACGGCGACGGCCAGATCCGGCCAGCCCTGACCGGTGCCGAAGACGCCTGCCGCAGCGAGCAGTACGGCAATGTTGCCTAGTGCGTCGTTGCGCGTGCATAGCCACACCGAGCGCATGTTCGCCTCGCCTTCGCGGAAGGCATACAGCAGCACCGCCACCGAGACATTCGCGAGCAGGGCCAGCAGGCTGATGGCGCCCATCGTGAACGGCTCCGGCGGCTGACCCTGGCTTGCCTGCCAGATCGCGCGCCTGAGTACGAAGATGCCGAAGCCCGCCATCGACAGACCCTTGAGCATCGCTGCGCGGCTACGCCACACCGGCAGCATGCCCAGCATGGCCAGCGCAATGCCGAAGTTGGCGGCGTCACCGAGGAAGTCGATGGCGTCGGCGAGCAGGGATACTGATCCCGCTTTCCAGTCGGCGGCGAACTCGACACCGAACATTGCGGCATTGATCAGCAATGCGATCCAGAGTGCGCGGCGCACGCGGGTGCGGGTCTTTTTGGGAGCGTGGCAATGGTCGTCGTGGCAGCAGCCGGGCATGGCGTGATTCCGGAACAAATCGGCAATGCCTGCATCAGCTACCCTGTAGCCAATACAGGGTCAAGCTCTTGCCGGAGTTGTCATGCAAGCGGCCAATCTGAAGATCGGAGACCTGGCCCGCCTCGCTGGCTGCGGGGTGGAAACCGTGCGCCACTACGAACGCGAAGGCTTGCTGCCAACCGTGGCGCGCACGTCAGGCAATTACCGCCTGTATGGCGAGGCGCATGTGCAGCGCCTGCGCTTCATTCGACGTTGTCGGGCGCTGGGCATGAGCCAGGACGAAGTGCGTACCCTGCTCGACCTGCAGTCCCGGCCCGGCGAAAACTGCGAAGCCGTGGACGCCTGCGTGACGGCGCACATCCGCCACGTCGAACACCGCATCACGGAATAGCAGGCGCTCCTGCACGAACTGCAGGACTTGCGCGTCAGCTGCGGGTGCAGCGATGTGGTCGCCACATGCGGCATTCCCGGTGCACTGCAGACTGACCAGCCTGTGGCTATTGCAACGGCCCATCCGCAATCCGGCGAGGGCTGCTGCTGACGAAAAAAAGCCTGCCAGGGTGAACCGTGGCAGGCAAGGAGACAGACCGGTGCGACGGCAATCAGTAACCGCTGTTGTTGTATTCGTTAAATCGGTTGGCGGAATAGGTGCAGCTGCTAGAGCAATACGGGCGGCCGGCTGTCGAGGTGCCCCAAGGCGCGCTGCTGCGGATGAAGCTGTCGATAGCTGTGTCACGGATCACCAGCTGACCGTTCGGCGAGGAGCCATTCACGTAGCTCGACACGCTGCTGACGCCTTCGTCCCAGGCACGACCGAGGTAGATGGTTCCGGTCGAGGCGCTGCCTGTGGAGTTGATCGTGCTGCTGATCACCAGGAAGCCGTAGCTGTTGGCCGCCACCGTGCTGGGCGCAAAGATGTAGCTCGCGACGCCGGCACCGAGACGCGCGGCGGAGTACTGGATGGTGCAGCCGTGGAAGACGGCAGTGCCGTGGCCGAACACGAAGTCGGTGTCGCCCTTGATGAAGCTGGAGCGGAAGTAGGCGCGGATCACCGTCGAGTAGCTCGTCGAGCCGACATACACCGTGTCCTGGTTACCGAGCAGGCGCACGTTCTGGTACATGCCTTGGTCACCGCGTTGTGCCAGCGCCAGCGCCGACTGGTTGCTGCCGCTGTAGGTGCCCTCGGCGTAATCGTTCGAGATGGTCAGGTTGATGACGCGGAAGTACTTGGCCAGCACGGTCAGCGTGGCGCTGTTGAGCGTGCCGACGGTCGTTGCGGACGAGTTGCTGACGCAGCCGTTGGTGACGGTGCCGGTAGATTTCGGCGTCAGGTTGGCATTGTTGTAGACGAGCGTCGTATCGGACGCCGTGGTGCTGATGCCGTACAGCGTGATCGGTGGCGCCGAAGCGGGCACGCAGACCACTTCGCGATAGGTGCCGGCCTTGACGCTGATGTACTTGCGGGTCGTGCCGCCCGCGGCCACGGCGGCGCTGATGGCGGCCTGGATGGTCTTGTAGCTGGCGGTGCCGTCGCTGGCGACAGTGTAGTTGGCGGTGAAGCTGCTCGAAGTGCCGACGCCGCCGGTGGGGTCCCAGTTATCCGTGGTCAGCGAGCCGATGGTGCCGGCCTGCGCCATGTATTTGGCGATGGTGTAGCTCGCTGCCGTGGTGCTGGTGAGCTGCGGGCGGGTCGAGGTGCTGGTGGCGGCCGTGGCGGGCAGGCTCGCAACCGTGGCAAAAGTGGCGCAAACAGCGGCCAGCAGGTTCCGCGACATGCGGAACGGGCGGAAGGCATTCATGGCGTTCTCCGGATCGGGGCGGCGCGGGGATAAGGCCGACCACTCGCGCGGCCGGCCCGTGCAGCTCAGGCTGAGGCGGACCTCAGTAGGCTGTGATGTTGGAAGTCGTCACGACGCAGTTGGTCGTACCCCACTTCTCACCCAGCGAAGTCGGCTCGGCACCAGTGTTGTTACCGGTGTAGGCCACGCAGACCTTGGGACTGCCCTTGGTCCAGCCCTTGATCGACAGGTTGGTGATGGTCGCCGTGTCGCCGTAGTTGCTGTTGATGCCGACGACAGCGGCCGACACGCCGTTGAGCTTGACGCTGTCGATGATCACCTTGCGGGCGCCGCTGCTGGTGTTGGTCGTGCAGTTACCGCAGGAGCGGTAGAGCTTGCCGATCGTCTCGCCATAGAAGCCGCCGTAGATCTGGATGGTCGAGCCCAGACCGTTGTGCTGGAATACCTTGTCTGCGGCGCTGTAAGCCGCGCCGCCCTTGACGTACATGACGGTGCCCGAGCCGCCCTTCATGGTGGCGGCGTCTTCGCAGACATCGGCCCAGGTCACGTTCTCGAGCTTGCAGTTGCCCAGGCAGTGGATACCGTCGGCGGCTGCGCCGGCCTTGATCACGACGTTCTTGATGGTGGCGCCAGCTTTCAGCACGAACACCGGCGCCTGGCTTTCGGACTGGCCGTCGCAGGACGTGCCGACCGTGGCGCCGCTGTAATCAACTGTGCCGGAGATAGTGGAGGTGGCGTGGCTCATAGTGGCGGTGGCTGCCAGAACCAGGCCGAACATCAGGTTGCTGTAACGCATGGGAGTCTCCTCTGTTGTGATGCAGGCACCCCCAATGGGCAACCCGCCGGCCTTTGCGACCGGTAACAATGCTAAAACAACAAAACCAACAGAGTTGTTAAGAGCAGTAAAATCTATGAGCAAATAAATGACATTGATCACGAAGGCCGTGATCAATCCCGAACACTGCCTAGTTGCCGGAGCTGCCGTTCCTTCTGGCCGAGGACCAGTGCAGCCAACGCGCGCGCAGACGCTGCACGGCCTGCCACAGCGGGTGTGCCTTGAGCCGCCCGTAGAGATAGGCGCGCAGGCGCTGCAACCCTTCCCACAGGCGGGCAAACCAGGCCAGTTGCATCAGGGCCGGGCGGGTCAGCGCGAAGATGCGCGCACCCAGTGCAGTGCCCACAACCTTGGCGGACAGGAAGACGCCGACGCCCGAGACGACATGCCCCTTGCCGAGCAGCCACAGGCCGGCGAGCTTGAAGGGCAGCAGCGACACCAGCGGAATGGCGAAGCAGGCCAGCGCCAGCCAGGGCGGCGCGCGCTGGATCAGGCCTTCGATCTGGCGGATCACCGGCAGGCGACCGATACCGTGCATCAGCTTGCCCAGCGGCTCCCACAGCCACTCTTCGAGCCACAGGATGAGGGCTGCCAGCAGCACGACGGGAAAACCTGCTGCGCGGCGCAAGCGGCGGGCGAGGTCGGGCTGGGGTTCCTTGGGTTGCTCCATCGGTCGGCAAGACACTGCGTGGCATTCGAAGGCCGTTACTCTCCCATACCTGTCCGAACACGAGGTGAACACCATGCAGCGACGTCATTTCCTTGCGGCCCTGGCCTTTTCCGGCTTGTCCTTCTCCGTGCGTGCCAGCCTGCTCGACGCGCTCTCCAGCAAGGACGCCAGCGCTGGCCTGAAGCAGGCGCTGGAGCAGGGCGCCGGTCAGGCGGTGGCCATGCTGGGCGCCAAGGATGGCTTCTTCGCCAGTGACCGCTTCCGCCTGCCTCTGCCCGACAGCCTGCAGCAACTGGAGCCCGTGCTGCGCACGTTCGGCCAGGGTGCGGCGCTCGACGAGCTTCACCTCGCGCTCAACCGCGCAGCCGAAACGGCGGTGTCCGAGGCCAGGCCCTTGCTGGTGGGGGCGGTGAAGAGCATGAGCGTGCAGGACGCCAAGGGCATCCTCACCGGGGGCGACGATTCGGTGACGCAGTTCTTCCGTGGCAAGACCTTCGATGCGCTGACGCAGAAATTCCTGCCCGTGGTCAGCAAGGTCGTCGCTGGCCAGAAGCTCGCTGAGCGCTATGACCGCATCGCGCGCCAGGCCAGCAAGTTCGGCCTCATCAGCCAGGACGATGCGCAGCTCGACCGCTTCGTGACACGGCGCGCCCTCGATGCGCTCTATATGCGCATCGGCGATGAAGAGAAGGCCATCCGCGAGAACCCCGCTCAGGCAGTCGGCAAGCTGGCGAAGAAGGTCTTCGGCGCACTGTAGGGTGCGCACGGCGCACCGGAAAACTACGACCGCATCGACCACCAGCAGGCCAGCGTGCTCAGCAGCAGACTCGCCGCCCCTGCCAGCGCCAGATGCAGCGTGGTGCCCCACACAAGCGGCGCGATGACGCCTGCCGCGAAGGCCATCACAAGCGTCTGGATGGCGCCCTGGCAACTCGCTGCGAGGCCACGTCGTGCCGGAAACATGTCAAGCGCGTGCAGGGTCAGCGTGGGCATCGCGGCGGACATGCCCAGGGTGTAGAGCGCCAGCTGCGGGATACGCATCGACAGGGTGTCGGGCATCGCGGCACTGAGCACAAGATTGAGCAAGGTGGCGGCAGCGGCGATGGTGTAGCCGAGCTTCACCGTGGCAATGGGTGACAGGCGCCCCGCCAGTCGTGCGGAGAGCATGGAGCCACCCATCATGCCCAGCACCAGCGGCACGAACAGCCAGCCGAACTGGGTGGCATCGAGATGCAGGTGTTGCATCAGAAACACCGGTGCCGACATCACGTAGAGGAAGAAGCCGCCGAACAGGCTGGCCATGGCCAGCGACAGAAGCACGAAGCGATGATCGCCAAGCACGGACGAGTAGGCCTTGAGCAGGCTGGCTGGGTGCAGGGACTGGCGTTTGTCCTGCGGCAGGGTCTCCGGCAGCTGCGTCCACACCAGCACCATCAATGCGGCGGCCATCAGTGCCAGCAGGGCGAAGATCGCTCGCCAGCCCCAGGCTTGGGCCAGCGCGCCGCCGATGATGGGAGCCACGCCCGGCGCGATGGCGAACACCAGGGCGACGTGCGACATGAGACGTTGCGCGGCGGGGCCGTCGAGCAGATCACGCACGATGGCGCGACCGACGATGACGCCCGAGCCGGCCGACAGGCCTTGCAGCGCGCGGCCCAGCCAGAGCATCTCGATGTTCTGAGCGAATGCGCACAGCAACGATGCGACGAGATAGCAGCTCATGCCGACGAGGATGACGCGACGACGCCCCAGCGCATCCGACAGGGCGCCGTGCCAGAGCATCATGATCGAGAAAGGCAGCATGTAGGCCGTCAGCGACTGCTGCACGGACAGGGTGGTAGTGACCAGCCCGCTCTCGATGGCGGGGAAGGCGGGCAGGTAGGTGTCGATCGAGAAGGGACCGATCGCGTTGAGTGCCGCGAGGATCACGGCCAGCAGCGGGTAGGGGATTTTCACGGCGGTGCAGCGCAGGGCGGGAATGCGACTTTAACCCCGCGGACGCCTTGTGGATTGCGCCGGATCATTGCCCCGCGGGCAATTCAGCGTTGCCGCAACTGGGCGAGTACCTTGCCGCGCGAGTCGACGACCTCAAGCGCGTCAGGGGCGCGCTGCGAGGCGCGCAGTATCAGGCAGGGCCAGCTGATGACCTGTGGCAGCATCGCATCGGCCGGGGGCGGTACTTCATCGACGACCAGTTGCCAACGCGCAGCGCGTTCGCTGCCTTCGACACGCATCAGCTTGAGCTGGTAACCCGGCGTCGGGCGTTGCCCGGCGTTGAACACCAGCAGATTGTCACGTCGCCAGTCGAGTGAGCCGAAGCCGTGTGCGGCGTTGCCGGTCAGCGTCGACCACTCGGCGGCGCTGCGCACCACATGCACGCCAGCCTCCATCCTGCCCCACTGGCATTGCTTGACGGGGCTGCTTTCCAGCTGCGGCTGAGTCGCCAGACTGGTGCAGGACGTCAGGCCCAGCACGAATGCCAGTTTTCTCATCTGACGCTCAGGGGTGCAGGCAGACTGCTGCTACCGGTGGTGCCGATCAGGCCCACCGAGAAGTCCACACCCGTCGTCTTGCTGGCGATCGAGATGAAGCTGCCCGTTGCCGGATAGAGACCGCAGGCTTCACCCACATCGCAGAAGTAGCCATTGAAGTTGTTGTCAGTGCCTGCCAGGAAGGTGATGTTGCCGGCCGGGATGCCGGTCAGGCCCCACACGTACTTGCCATTCGAGGGGTTCACGCTCGTCGATTTGATGACGGCGCCGGTGTTGGCATTGCGCGCGACGATCCACAGGCGGCCAAAGCTGGCGCTGGTGTTGGCAGCCGACGTGGCTGTGCGTGTCACCGCCAGCTGTACGATGAAGGTCCGGCTGGTCGTCACCACGGTGATCACCGGGTAGCTGGTACCCACGGCCAGTTTGCTGCGGTCGACCGTAACCGTGTAGTCCCCCAGCTTGGTCGTGTTGTCGATGGACAGCGGTGTCACCGTGATGGCGGCACTGTCATCGGTGATCGAGGTAACGACTTCGGAACTCGCGGCGGTGAGCTTGAGTGTCAGCACTGCGCTATTGGTCGCACTGCCGAAATCGATGCCGGCGGGCGAGGCGATCACCACGCCGCTGGGCGCTGAGCCTGAACCTGATGCCAATGCCAGCGATTCGTCGACGGCTTTGCGGGCGTTGATCAGGCCATAACCCGTAGCATCGTCACGACCACTGCTACCGATATCATCGGTCAGCTTGCCCAGTACCATCAGGGTGTCGATCTGTGCCGGTGTGATGGCTGGGTTGGCGTAACGCATCAGCGCCATTACGCCTGCCACGTGCGGCGCAGCCATGGAGGTGCCCATCATGCCGCCGAACGAGGGGATGCGGGTTGCGCCGTTGTTATTGAAGGCACCCAGCGTGCTGAAGACGTAATCCGGGTAGCCGGTACCTGTCGTCGAGTAGCGCGCATCACCACCGGGTGCTGCGACCATGAGATTGGGGCCGGATTGCGAGTAATAAGTCTGCTGCTTGTTCGGGGCGACAGCGCCGACCGAGATGACGCCGTTGCAATTGGCTGGTGTGGCGACAGCCACGGCGTTGTCCTGGTCGTTACGCGCCGAATTGCCCGCAGCGGCGACAACGATGACGCCCTGCGCGCGTGCCTGGTCGATGACGTTCTGGTACACCGTGGGGCATACGCTGTTGCCCCCCAGGCTCATGTTGATGACGTCGGCTTTGCGCGCCGGCAGGCTGCCCGACACATTGCTCAGACCCGAGGCGTAGAGGATGGCCTGCGAAACATCGTAACTGGTGGTGTAGGCCACGCTGGGCTGGAACACGCGCAAGGGCATGATCAGCGCATAAGGCGCGACGCTGGCGCCGAACACGGCATTGTTGTCGCTGGCGGCGATGGTGCCCGCGACGTGGGTACCATGCCAGGCAGGGGAGTCGGCCTGCGTGCTCGGGTCATTGCCACCCGCCGTGGCAGAGCCACCGACGAAGCTGTAGCCGGCCACCTGCTGGCCGGTGAAGTCCGGATGGTCGGTGACCAGGCCGGAGTCGATGACGGCGACGATGGGGCGTTGCGAAGTCGGTGCGGCAGCGATGATGCGGTCTATCGCAGAAGGTTGATTGATCAGCTCGTAGTGCCAGCGCTGCGGCGTGTAATACGGATCCGTCGGCGTATAACTCAGGCTGGTCATTATGTAGTTCGGCTCGACATAGTCGAACTGCCCGGACTTGCGCAGTGCACGGGCGTAGAACAGGGTATCGACCGAGCGTTCCATGCGCCGGATGTTCGCCGGCTGGGTGGAGGGCGAAGACTGCCAGGGGCTGTGGGCCGCAGGGCGCAGACCCAGGGTCAGCATGGCCTCTGCATCGGGAACCTTGACGCGGCTTGGCGGCGTGGCGTCGTCGCTGCGGGTCACCAGCTCACCCTGCACGAAGGCCGGGGTCGAGGTTGCCACCACGCTGCAGGCGCCACCTTCGCCCGGGGCGCCGATGCGCAGGTTGTAGAGGCTGGCACCCTTGTAGCCAAAAACCAGGATGTAGTAGTGGCTGTTGCGCGAGATCTTCACGCATTCGCGGCTGCCTGTACCCTGCGAGACACCGACCAGTGCGCCGGTGTAGGCGTCATAAACGCCAAAATCCAGGTCGTTGGTGCTGGTGCTCTCGCTGAACGTCAGTTCGATGGTCTGCCCGGCGCTCAGATCGGTGTGGTACCAGTCATAGACGTCGCCTGCGGCATAGCGAGCAGCATCCGGGTCGCCAGTGCCGGGGTTGTTGACGCTACCGATGAGCTCTACCGGCGTACTGATCGGCTGGGCCGTACCGGCAGTGTCGTTGGACTTCCATCCCGGCTGCAGCGGATCGCTGGTGTCATTGTCGACGGCCGAGGTTTCTGGCAGTGACACGGTACCGCATACGGTGTAGGTGCCAGCCGCGCTGGTTCCTGCACAGGGATCGGTTGCGCCCCCACCACTCCCTCCTCCGCCCCCGCCTCCGCCTCCTCCACCACAGGCGGCAAGGCCGAATGCCATTGCAAGCATCAAGGGAGCGGACCATTGGAAGTTCATCGTAATGACCTTGGCGTGCGGGTGGGTTGCCGCGAAAGCTGAAACAAAACAACAATATGCTGTCATTAATGCTTCGCAGCAGCAAGGCCGTTCGCCTGTTTGGGCACCCCTTGCCGGGGGCGGATGCCGGGGCAACAGTGAGGCTCAGGACCGAAGCTCAATGACGCCACTCATCCGGCGACCCCCGATTTCCGCGGATTTCGATCGGCGGAATCCCGATGTCCTGCATGGCACCTACAGGCGGCTCATCAAGCTCCGTCGCGCCTTGCGGCGTGGCAGCCGCTATGAAACCGGATGCACGCGGAACACCTGGCGCCGGGCCAGAGTGGCCGCGTCAATCTCGGCGCGGATCTGCTGCAGCGTCTGCTGTCGTTCATCCCGATAGAACAGGTTGTGCGACTCGAAGGGAATCATGCGGCCATCGGGCTGGACCATGTGGATGCAGGACTTCTTGAGGGCGCGGATGTCGAGGTTCTGCGCATCCATGAACTGCACGATCAGCACCCGGAACACGTTTTCATAACTCAGCGCCGGCGCGTCGATCTTCGGCAGACAACACAGTAGATCCGACAGACAGCTGGCCTGAGAATCGGGGGAGTGATTGGTCGAGAACAGCTTGAACAGCTGGGCTTTCAGCGCCGGGTCGCGCTCGAAGACGATGGTGTTGGCGTCCCCCGCCAGCAGCACGTCGGGGCCGAGGTGGCGCGTGAGTGGCGTCACCGTGTCGCCCAGCTTGAGCGCATAGGCCATGGCCAGCGTGTCCGGGTTGCAGGGCACGGGCACCACATCGTCGAGCGTGAACACGCCGGACTGCTCGGCGATGCGGCGGCGTATCTCGCTGACCGTGAGGCGGTGGCGCGCCGACTCGAAGTCCGTATTGCGGCCAGCATCCTGGATCGGTTGCAGGGTCACGCCGCGCACGCAGGGCTGCGTCAGCCCGAACTGGATGATGTCGCCGATCTCGCCATCGTTGAGGCCGCGCTTGAGTGTGACGACCAGCGTGGTCGACAGCTTGTGGCGGTTGCAGGCCTCCAGCGCCTCGCGGCGGATGCGCGTGAGGTCGGCGCCACGCAGCGCCTGGTGAACTTCACCGCGCAAGGAGTCGAACTGCAGGTAGATCTCGATGCCGCGCCCGTATTCGGCGAGGCGTGCGGCAAAGTCCGGCTCCTGGGCGAGGCGGATACCGTTGGTGTTGATCATCAGGTGCTTGATCGGTCGCGCGCGTGCCGCATCCAGAATCGCGAAGAAGTCCGGGTGCAGGGTCGGCTCGCCGCCCGAGAGCTGTACCACATCAGGCTCGCCCTCGTTCTTCACGATCGCATCGAGCATCTGCTCGACGACTGCCAGCGGCTTGTGCGTCAGTCGCTCCGGCCCGCTGTCGGCGTAGCACACGGGGCAACGCAGGTTGCAGTGGTCGGTGATCTCCAGCACGGTCAGACATGAATGCTGCATGTGGTCCGGGCAAAGGCCGCAGTCATAGGGGCAGCCGTACTGCATCGCGGTCGAGAAGTGCTCCGGCATCTCCGGGCGCTTCACGTAGACCTCGCGGGCGAGGCGGTAGTAGTCGGCGTCGTCGGCCATCAGCACGCGCTCGGTGCCATGCGCCGGGCACCACTTGTCCATGAACACCTGGCCGTCCTTGATGAGGATCTTGGCCTCTACCTGGCGCAGACAGGTCGTGCACACCGAGCTGGTGGTGTCGTAGAAATCGTAGGGGCGGTTCTTGCGGCTCATGCGGAAACCCGGTGCTGAAAGAGAGGCCGCAGCGTCAGCGGCAGGTAGACGGCGAGTGCGGCGAGGCACACCCACTGGATGCCCGACAGGCCCAGCGCGTATTCGAAGGGCACGGGCTTGAGTCCGTCGATGGCGAGACGCCAGAGCAGGTAGGCCGAGGTCGCGAGCTTGAATTGCAGGCCCGGCACGTCGCTGAGCCGCGGTGCCATGCGATGCAGGCCGGCCCAAAGCGTCAGCGCGAAGCCGATTTCATACAGCTGCGTCGGATGGCGAGAAACGCCGTCACCGAAATCGATGCCCCAGGGCAGCGTCGTCGCTACGCCATAGGTGCCATCGTTGAGCCCGGCGAGAAAGCAGCCGATACGGCCGATGGCCAGCGCCAGCAATAGGGGCGCGACGAACAGGTCGCCGGTCGAGCGCCGCTCACCGGTCGCGAGCTTGGCGAGTTCGGTGCCGATCAGCCCGCCCAGCCAGCCGCCCACCATGGACTGCCCGGCCCAGATCTGCTGCCAGACGTTGTCGCGGGTGAAGAGATGCGGCCATTCGATGGCGAACACCAGTTTGTTGCCGATGCCCGCACCCAGCAGGCAGCCGAACAGGATCCAGTAGGCATTGCCCATTAACGCAGATGCCCCCGGCTGGCGGCGGCGGGCGAGGAAGTAGTAGCGCGCACCGATGAACATAGCCGCCCCTTCGAAACAGGCATGAACAATGTGGGCGGTTTCAGGATTTGAAATCATCTTCGACCGGGTGGCGCCTTTTATATTCTTCAACCATTTCATTCATGGCTTTTTCATCGGCAGCGCGTGAACCGAAAATCATTCGGCCCAGATAGAACGCGGACACGCCGCACCAAGCCAGTCCGATCCAGGCGCCTGTCGAGCCTCCCATCGAAGCGAGTATCAGGCAGCCGCCCGGACCAACTATCAGGAGAAGCAGCAGATACAGCAGTACCTGGAAAATCTTTGTCATGAGACTTTGGGGGCACTAGGCGTCTGAAGGATCTGTCTGCTTGCTGTGTCGCGAACCAAAGATGCGCAATACCAGCCACATCGCAGCTACACAGATGATGCCGAACCAGAGGAAGCCCAGTGTCAGCGTGATGTCGTTACGGAATGAGTCCGCCAGCATCATGCAGCCGCCGAAACCAAAGATGCCGGAGAGGGCAAGGAACAGGAGGGCTGCTCCGATGGCTTGCCAGAGGCTTGGGCGCAGCTTCATCGAGCGTCTCCTCGTAGAGTGCTGACGATTTGCTGCAACGCTTCCGGCGTTGCTTCGGCGGGGGGCACAGTCGGCGCAACGACCAGCTCGACCGAACTCCATACCCCACGTCGCATCGCGCGCAGCAGGCTGGAGCCCGGCTTGCGGGCGAAGGCGCTGTCCCACAGGCCGCGCAAGGCCATGGGTACGACCGGTACCGGTGTGCGTTCGAGCACCTTGCGGATGCCACCCTTGAACGGGGCGATCTCGCCGTCGCGCGTGATGCCGCCCTCGGGGAAGATGCCGATCAGCTCGCCGTTGGCGAGGGCCTTGGCGATCTCTTCGTACGCGGCTTCAAGCAGGGCGGGGTCTTCCTTCGCCGGTGCAATCGGGATCGCACGGTTCTCGCGGAATACGAAATTGGCGAGCGGGATCCTGAAGATGTTGTGATCCATCACGAAGCGGATCGGCCGGCGCGAGGCGGCGCTGATGATCAGCGCGTCGACGTAGCTGACGTGGTTGCAGATCAGCACGGCGGCGCCTTCGTCGGGGATGTGTTCAAGGCCCTTGGCACGCACGCGATAGACGCTGTGCACCAGCAGCCAGCACAGGAAGCGCATGAGGAACTCGGGCACCAGCTTGTAGACGTAGAAGGCGACCGCGATGTTCATCAACGCCGTGATGAGGAAGATCTGCGGAATCGTTACGCCACCGGCCAGCGCGCCAGCCGCGAACGCTGCCGAGACAACCATGAAGCCCGCATTGAGGATGTTGTTGGCGGCGATGATGCGCGAGCGCTCTTCGGGCTTGGAGCGCGCCTGGATCATGGCGTACAGCGGCACCGTGTAGAAGCCGCCCGACACGCCGATCATCACGAGGTCGAACAGCAAGCGCCAGTTGGCCGTGTCGAGCATGAAGCCGCTGACACTGGCGATATGCGGCGGTGTCGCCGGGCTGGCCCACCACAGGTCGATGCCGAACACGGTGAGGCCGATCGAACCCAGCGGCACGAGGCCGATCTCGACATGCTTGCCCGACAGGCGTTCGCAGAGGAAGGAGCCCAGTGCGATGCCGACGATGAAGGTGGCCAGCAGCGCGGTGACCAGCAACTCGCCGCCGCCCAGCACGGTCTTCACGAAGGGAGCGAACTGCGACAGGAAAATGGCGCCGTAGAACCAGAACCACGAGATGCCGATCAGCGAGTGGAACACCGTCCGGTTGCCATTGCTGTGCCAGGCCATGCGGATGTTGGCGACGGTTTCGGAGAAGGGGTTGAGGTTGATCTTCAGGTCGGGCGCCGAAGGAGGCGCGGCCGGAATGCTGCGGCTGGCGATGTAACCGGCGATGGCGACGATCACGCAGGCGATGCCGGCGATGGTTGGACCTTCAGGCTTGATGGCCATGAACAGCCCTGCCAGCACCGAGCCGAGCAGGATCGCCACAAAGGTGCCGCTCTCCACCCAGGCATTACCGGCAACCAGCTCGTCGTCATGCAGGTGCTGCGGCAGGATCGAGTACTTGAGCGGGCCGAAGAAGGTGGAGTGCAGGCCCATGAGGAACAGCGCAGCGAGCAGGAACTCCACGTGCTGCGCCGCGAAGCCCGCCAGCGCCAGCGCCGCGATGCCGATCTCGATGAACTTCACGATGCGCACCACGCGCGCCTTGTCGAACTTGTCGGCAATCTGCCCGGCCATGGCCGAGAACAGGAAGAAGGGCAGGATGAACAGGCCCGCCGCAAGCTGCACGACGATGGCGGGGTCGAGGCCCAGTATCTTGCCGCTCTGGAAGGCGACGAGCAGCACCAGCGCGTTCTTGAAGATGTTGTCGTTGAAGGCGCCGAGGAACTGGGTGAGGAACAGCGGGCCGAAGCGTTTCTGGGTGAGGAGGTTGGGTGTTGTGCTCATGGTTCTTCTGTCGGCGGGTTGTGCGGGTTGTTGTCCTCTCCCGGCCCTGCGGGCCACCCTCTCCCACAAGTGGGAGAGGGGATCAGGCGTGTGTCCAGTCAGCTCCCCTCTCCCGCCTGCGGGAGAGGGGTTGGGGGAGAGGGTTGTTCCACCGTCAGCCGGATTTTCTCCAGAACGTCTTCCAGCTGGTTCATGACTTCATTGTTCCAGAAACGCAGCACCGTAAAACCTTCCTTTGCCAGCCAGCGATCCCTTGCAGCGTCATAAGCCGCAGCATCCTGATGCTGGCCGCCATCAATCTCGATGACCAGCATCTTTTCCACGCACGCGAAATCCACGATGAAAGGGCCGACAGGTTTCTGGCGCTTGAACTTCAAACCGGCGAAGCGATGCGCGCGCAGGTGATACCAGAGTTGTTGTTCTGCCGGAGTCTGATCGCGGCGCAATGTCTTGGCGCGATCAATCTGCTGGGGTTCGTGCATGTGCCCTCTCCCCCAACCCCTCTCCCGCGAGCGGGAGAGGGGAGCTGGATTCCGCCCATTGTTTGAGCGTTACATAATCCGTCTTCCCCGTACCCAGCAGCGGCAGCGCCTCCACCACCACGATCTTGCGCGGCACCGCCAGCTCGGGCCAGCCGCCGGTCTTGGCGGCATTCTGCAAGGCCTCACGATTCAGACTCTTGTCGGTCGTGAACAGCACCAGCGCCTCGCCCTTGGCTTCATCCGCCACGCTCGACGTGGCATGGACAAAGTTGGGCGAGGCCTGCGCAGCGAGCTTCTCGACCGACTCCAGGGAGATCATCTCGCCCGCAATCTTGGCGAAGCGCTTCACACGGCCGACGATGCGGATGAAGCCGTCGTCGTCGAGCTCGACCACATCGCCGGTGTTGTACCAGCCCTGTCCGGCCTCTGATTCGGGCGGCTGCAACTCGCCGGGCTTCTCGACCTTGAGGTAGCCCGACATGAGGTTGGGGCCGCTGACGTGCAGGATGCCGCCGCGCTCGATACCGGCGACGGGCATCAGTTGCGATGCAATGCCCGGCAGCAGCTGGCCGACGGTGCCGGTGCGGTAGGCCATTGGTGTGTTGACCGACAGTACCGGCGCCGTCTCGGTCGCGCCGTAGCCTTCGAAGATGCGCACGCCGAATTTCTCGAACCAGGCGGCGCGCACGGGCTCGCTGAGCTTCTCGGCGCCAGCGATGACATAACGCAGGCGGTAGAAGTCATAGGGATGCGCGTGCTTGGCGTAGTTGCCGAGAAAGGTGCTGGTGCCCAGCAACACGGTGCAGGCGCGGTCGTAGGCCAGCTCGGGGATGATGCGGTAGTGCAGCGGCGAGGGGTACAGGAAGACATTCGCGCCGCCCAGCACCGGCAGCAGACCGCCGGCGTTGAGGCCGAAGGAGTGGAATAGCGGCAGGGCGTTGAGGATCTTGTCGTCGACCGAGAAGTCGATGACCGCGCGGATCTGCGCGACGTTGGCGAGCAGCGCGCGGTTGGACAGCACGACGCCCTTGGGTTTGCCTTCCGACCCGGATGTGAACAGCACGACCGCCGTCTCCTCGGCGTTGCCCTTCGGCGTGGCAAGACGCGGGAAGGGCAGCGCCCACAGTGCGAGCCACAGCTTGTCGGCCAGGCCCAGGGTGGGGCGCAGGTCTTCGAGGTAATGGATCTGTACGCCCTGCAGCGCGGCGACCTTGTCGCCCAGCTTGGCCTGCTCGATGAAGGCGCGCGAGCTGACGATATGGCGGATGGTGGCGGCCGTACAGGCGGCCTGCATGCCGTCGACGCCGGCCGTGTAGTTGAGCATGGCCGGCACGCGGCGCTGCGCATTGAGGCCGAAGATCAGCCCCAGCGTGGGGGCGAGATTGGGCAGCAGCACGCCGACGCGCTCCCCGGGCTGCGTGAAGCGCGCCACCAGCCGGCCCAGGGCGAGCGCCATCTTGAGCAGGTCGCCGTAGCTGTACTCGATCTGCTTCATGTCTTCGACGAGGCGGCGCTTGCGGCCATGCAGACTCATCGCATTGAGGAAGGCTTCGAACAGCGTCTGCTGCGGCCGGCTGGCGAAAATCATGTTCTGCATCACGCGGCGCATCGCCTCACCGGCGCGGCGGCGGCGTTCGCGCGCCGTGTTGCCGGGGGGCATGGCTATGCGCGTCGGCTCACAGACGGTCAGCGAAATCTGCGGCAGCGCGCGGCGCGGGAAGCGGCCCGACATGCGCGAGAAATAGGTACGCGCTGCGCCGTCGATGCGGATCGGCAGCACCGTCGCACCCGTCTTCGCGGCCACGAAGGCCGGGCCGTCATAGGTCTTCATGAGGCTGCCGGTCAGCGTGATGCGGCCCTCGGGGAAGATCACCACCGGGCGACCCGATTCGAGCAGGCGGATGACCTTCTTCATTGCCAGCGGGCTGGTCGGGTCCACCGTCAGGTAGTCGCAGAGCATCAGCACCAGCTTGAACATCGGGTTGGCTGCAACGCCGGTGTGCACGATGAACACCGGGTTCTGCGGCAGCCACAGGCCCAGCAGCAGGCCGTCGAGAAAGGATTCGTGGTTGGCGATGATCAGCAGGCGCTCGGCGCGGAGCGCGGGATCGCCGCGCAGCTGGACGCGGAACAGCAGGCCGGTGATGGTGCGCAGCAGGGACTTGATGAGGCTTCTCAACATGATGGCGGGGATCCAGTCGGGTTATGCAAGGGATTGTCACCCGGAAGCGACCCATGTCGCTCGGCAATCCGGGCAAGCTTGCCGTCCGTGTATCAGGCGCAGTCGAACACGGTTGTCATGTGTGGGCAGCTCAGTTCGCTGGCCGGCGTGATGGTCTCGCGCCGCCATGGGATGCGGCCGAAGAACCACAGGCGCCAGAAGCCCAGCTGTGCATCAGGGTTGCGTCCGAGCAATTGCGCAAAGGTCTCGATCCGGCCGACGCGGATGCCGCAAGCTTCGCGCAGCACTTCATGGACGAACTTGGAGCAGAACTGGCGGCGCGAATGCAGCGCAAAGCCAGTGTGATAGAGCGTGCCGAGTCGCCGGGCCACGGCTTGCTGCAGGCGTTGCTGCTGGTCTGCATCGAGCGGCACGGGCAGGCGGCGAATGCAGTAGCGCCGGTTTTCCGAGCGGGCGACAAAGGCGTCGAAGCTGCGCTGGCGGGCAAAAGGCACGCAGCTTTCGGCGACCTGCCAGACGCCGTCTTTCTGACCGGTGACGATGCCGACATGGTTGGTCCAGCTCGCCGTCGTGTCGGCGACCTTGCGGAAGAACAGGACCGGGATGCGGATGAAGACGAGGTCGCCGATCTGGAGTTCGGGCATTGCGGCAGCACTCATAACGAAATTCCTAAATTTATCGATATGTTGTAGTCAAAAAACGCCGGACCCTGCCCGGCGTGCTCAGAGGTAATCGCGAAGATAGGCCGTCACGTCGCCGAAAACGGATTCGAGAAAAGGCTTGTTCACGCGGAACCAGACTTCCTTGCCCTGCTTCTGCGCGACCAGCACCTGGGCTTCGCGCAGAATCTTGAGGTGGTGCGAGACGGTCGAGCGCGCCAGAGTGGACACTTCGGCGATCTGGCCGACGTTGAGTTCTTCGCCGGGCTCGAAGCTCAGCACAATGCGCTGGCGATGCTCGTCGCCGAGCGCTTCGAAGACCTTGGCCATGTGCTGCCATTGCGGAGGAATGGCTCGGGAGTAATCGCGATTCATATCGATAAACTTAGACATGTCGATGTGTTGTGTCAAGAGTGCCTACGCCAAATTGTTCATGTTTGCGAAAAAGAAGGATGGCGAACGCCTTCTGTCTTGCTAAGATAGGACGCGATGTGACCGATAACACGCCGAGTGTTTCAGGCCGCAGAACGGCAATGACCCCAGCCGGACCCGACAAAGAGCGGTACCCGGCAGTAGCAAGTGGACGGAGACAAACATGAATCGCGTAGTACCCTGGATGGCAACTGCCATCGCAATGACTCTCGCTGCCTGCGGTGGCGGTAGTGGCGGCGGCAGCGCCGCACCGGCTTCGGGCAGTTCTTCCAGCGCATCGAGCGCATCGAGTGCATCCAGCACATCCAGTGTGGCCAGTTCGTCGTCGAGCAGCGTCGCGTCGAGCAGCAGCTCGTCGGCCAGTTCGGTCTCCAGCTCTTCGTCGAGCTCGTCTTCCAGCGTTGCCAGCTCGTCGTCGAGCAGCTCGTCAAGTGCAGCTTCGGTGAGCGCTTATGTCCCGTCGAATGGCGCAACGGCAATCCACTACGACACGCGCCTGTCCATCACTTTTGACGCTACCCCCACGCTGGGCACATCGGGCTACATCAAGGTCTACAAGACCAGTGATGATTCCCTCGTCGACACCATCAGCCTCAACGTCTTCAATACGGGCAGCGCGATCTATTCGAGCTACGCGGCGGCAACGCTGCAGGCCAACGACGTGCAGACCGTGATTCCGCGCAACAACACCGAGATCGACAAGCTCGGCAACAACGTCTCAACCCTGACGCAATACCGCTGGATGTTCTACAAGCCGGTCAGCATCTCGGGCAAGACGGCGACGATCCGCCTGCACGACAACGTGCTGTCGCCGGATACGGGTTACTACGTGACAGTCGACAACGGCGTGCTCACAGGCAATGTTGGCGGTACGGCGTTTGCTGGCGTCAGCAGCAAGACGGCCTGGGCTTTCACGACACGTTCGGCACCTGCTTCCAAGACGGCTGTAACGGTTGACGACACGGGCACGACGGCAGACTTCCGCACCGTGCAGGGTGCGCTGAACTGGGTCATGGGCCAGTGTGGCGGCACGTCGACCGACGCTTGCAATAGCGTCTCGGTGGCCAAGACCATCACGGTCAACGACGGCACCTATACGGGCGACCTGTTCATCCGCAACATCAGCAACCTGACCATCTCCGGTACCAGCCGCAATGGCGTGATTGTGCAGTCGGAAAACTTCGAGCAGTACAACCCCGGTACCGGCGGCAGCGGTACGACGCCGACCACCACGGTGGTGGCCGAAACCGGCGGTAATCGTCCGCGCCTGAATGGTGGTCGTGCCGTATTGCTGGTTGAAGGCACTGACCTGCTCAAGCTGACCAACTTCACGCTGCAGAACACGCACGTGAAGAACGTCTGGGAAGGCGTGACAGGATCGATGAACAACCAGGCCGAGACGATTTACTTCAACAGTTCGACGCTGGCCGGTTCGCGCATGATCGGTACCTATATGAACTTCTACAGCACGCAGGACACCATCCAGGTCAAGGGTTGGGTGTGGATCTACCAGTCGCTCATCAAGGGTGACGTGGACTACATCTGGGGATCGCCGTTTGCAATGCTGATTGAAGAGAGTGAGCTGCGTACCATCGTCGATACGACCAGCGCCAGTAGCGGCGGCTACGTCATCGAATCACGCACGGCGTATGGCTACCCTGGATTCGTAGTGCTCAACAGTCAGCTAACCAAGGAATCTGGCGTTCCCGCAGGGGCGACGTACCTCGGTCGTCAGGCCAGCAACTTCTCGAGCGGCTATTGCTCGGCGCAATGGACCAGCTCTGGCAGCCTGAGCGGAAATACCTACTTTGGCTGCAACAATGTGGCTTTCATCAACAACAAGATGGACACCCACATCATTGCTGCCGGTTGGCTGGCCACCAATACGCCGCCGATCACCACGCCGACTGCTGCGGCCGGCTATCGTGAAAGTGGTAGCAAGGATCTGACGGGCAATACCATCGACACGAGCGCACGCTCGTCCTACTCGACGACCAGTGCAGACCTTTCTGGCCTGGACACCCGCGCAGAGGTGTTCTCTCAGTGGAACAGCAACGCGGGTTGGGTACCCACACCTTGAGCGCGTTGAATCAACCTATGAAAAACCCGGCGTGAGCCGGGTTTTTCATTTGAGGCGCTTTACTTGAGCCGCAAGATTGCCTCGAGTACGAAGCGCGCCGCGGCTTCGCGCACCGCAGCGCGATTGCCGGGAAAAACAGCATGATGCACG
This sequence comes from Viridibacterium curvum, assembly GCF_039544165.1. Lineage (NCBI taxonomy): Bacteria > Pseudomonadati > Pseudomonadota > Betaproteobacteria > Rhodocyclales > Rhodocyclaceae > Viridibacterium > Viridibacterium curvum. The sequence continues at coordinate 738,156 of NZ_BAABLD010000008.1, read as the reverse complement.
TGCTGTGCCGTGGAGGTTCCCCATGCCATCCAAACCGTACCGACGGGTTTGTCCTGCGTTCCGCCGCTGGGGCCGGCAATGCCCGACAAGGCGACGGCTACGTCGGCGCCCGAACGTGTCAGCACGCCGGCCAGCATTTCGCGTACGGTCGCTTCGCTGACGGCACCGTGGTTCTTCAGCGTGTCGCTTGCGACGCCCAGCATGCGGATCTTGGCTTCGTTCGAGTAGGTCACGCAGGCGCTGTCGAACCAGCCGCTGGAGCCGGCCACTTCAGTGATAGCCGCCGCCACCAGGCCGCCCGTACAGGACTCGGCAGTCGCCAGCGTCCAGTGCCGCGCATGCAGGAAGGCGCCTACCTCGACGGCAAGTTTCGTTAGCGCTTCGTTCATGCCGTCGGTACCAGACGCAGGGCAAGTGCGATACAGATCAGCGTGTAGCCCGCGGCCAGCAGGTCGTCGAACATCACACCGAAACCATTTTTGAAGCGCCCGTCTGCCCAGCGTATCGGCCAGGGCTTGGCGATGTCGAAGACGCGGAAGGTGATCACCGCGAAGGCTTGCCAGGCGAGGGTCCATGGCGTGAAGGCCAGAACCAGCCAGACGGCGACGAACTCATCCCACACGATGCAGCCCGGATCGGCCTGACCCAGTGCGCGACTCGTGACGGGAATCAGCCAGCAGCCCAGTGCAAAGGAAAGCACGATGCCGCCGATCAGGAAAGCCAGTGGGGTGGAATCCGGCAACAAGGCGAACAGCGCCCATGCCGCAAGGCTGCCGAAGGTGCCGGGTGCTTTGGGCGCGAGGCCGCTACCGAGCCCCAGCGAGATGAAATGAGCGGGGTGTGAGACGAGCAGACGCAGGCTGGGGCGCATGAATGAAAGGGGATCGAAGAAGGAAAAAGGGTGCAGCGTCTATTGGCTGCGCGCCCTCTGGCGGGCGAGCCAGTCGTCAAGTATGGCGACCGCATCTGCTTGCAGGTGCAGGCCAAGCTTGCTGCGTCGCCATAGGATGTCTTCGGCACTGCGGGCCCATTCGACGTCGTAGAGGTAGCGCAGCTCGGCTTCGCTCACACCCGGCAGTACGGCCTGACGGTTGCCGGCGAGGATGTGTTCGGCCCGCGTGCCGTATGCATGCGCCAGACGCAGTATCTGACTGGCGTCGACGTCGGCATGACGTGCCCGTAGCGAAGCAGCGAAGGCGGGGAAGTCGGCACCCGGCATGTCACCGCCTGGCAGGGGCGCCTCCGCTGTCCAGCTTGGGGCGCCGTGCTCCAGCAGATCCGCGATGCGGTCCACCGCTTCTTCGGCCAGTTTGCGGCAGGTGGTGATCTTGCCGCCGAAGACGGACAGCAGCGGCGCCTCGCCGCTGTCCAGCTCCAGCAGGTAATCGCGTGTGTTGCGTGACAGGGCGGCATGTTCGTCGTCCAGCAACGGGCGAACGCCGGAGTAATGCCAGCGCACATCGGCAGGGCTCACAGGCAGACGGAAGAAGCGGCTGGCAGTTTCGCAGAGATAAGTGGTTTCAGCGGCGTCGATGTGCGCTTGCGCCGCATCGTCATCCTGTGCCACTTCGGTGGTGCCGATCAGGGTGTAATGCTGCTCGTAGGGGATCGCGAAAACCACGCGGCGATCCGCGTTCTGCAGAAGGTAGGCCTTGTCGTGCTCGAACAGACGCGGCACAACGATGTGGCTGCCGCGCACGAGCCGCACGCGGTGGTGCGAGCGCAGCCCGGCGTGATCGCTGAGGAAGCTGGCGACCCACGGGCCTGTTGCGTTGACCAGTAGACGCGCCGTGACCGCACGCGAAGTCTGCGCGTTCCTCAGGCTTGCGTGCCAGACACCATCACGCCGCTCGGCCCGTTCGCAAAGTGTACGGGTAAGAACCTGTGCGCCCCGCTCGGCAGCGTCGACGGCGTTGAGCACCACCATGCGGGCGTCGTCTACCCAGGCATCGGAATATTCGAACCCGTGTCGCCAGCCGGCTTGCAGGGCTTGCCCCGCAACGTGACGCGATAGATCGATGGGCTCCGACGATGGCAGGCGGTCGCGTCGTGCAAGATGGTCGTAGAGAAACAGGCCGGCGCGCACCAGCCAGCGCGAGCGCACCGCATCGTTGTGCGGCATCACGAAACGCAGTGGCCAGGTGATGTGCGGCGCGGCGCGCAGCAGGACCTCGCGCTCGGCGAGCGCTTTCTGCACCAGCGAGAACTCGAAGTTCTCGAGGTAACGCAGGCCGCCATGGATCAGTTTTGTGCTGGCCGAAGAGGTATGTCCGGCGAGGTCGTCGCGTTCCACCAGCGCGACGCGCAGTCCACGACCTGCGGCATCACGTGCTATGCAGGCACCGTTGATGCCCCCTCCTACCACCAGTACATCGAAGTCGACTGCATCGGACGACATGGCGCTTTTCCGCTTGGTCTTGTCTCTGGATTAAAGCACGGCGGCGCGACGGATGGCAGCAATGACGGGTGACAAGCGCCAAGGTCGCGGCGCAGAATCCGCACATCACCGGTCCCGTGGAGCCCGCATGCGCAAGAACCCGATGATTCTTCTGTCAGCCCTCCTGCTCACCGCCTGTTCCACCGCACACATGGATGCGCAATGGCGCGACGCCCAGCTGACCGACCCAGTGCTGCCCGGCAGCAAGGTCTTCATTGCTTGCGACGCCGTAGAGCAGACCCTGCAGCGCATCTGCCTCGACAAGCTCGCGGCGCAGTTGCGTCTGATGGGGGCCGAACCTGTACTACCCGGCTCGCAAAGTTTCGACAGTGCGCTCAGTGCGGCGCGCGCCGCCGGTACGCCCTGGATGATTGTTGCAACCATCCGCCTCAATCCGGTGGTGGTTGCGGAGCAGCGTCCTTCGTTTGGCTTCGGCGTGGGCGGTGGGCGTGGTGGCTTCGGCAGCGGCGTCGGCATCCAGTTTCCATTTCCCGGCACGACGACGACCGTGACGCCGTCGAACAACTACACCTCCGACACGGCCATCACCCAGGTCGGCAGTGGCAAGCTGCGCTGGTCCGGCAAAGCCAGCAGCATGGCGGACGACATCGACAAGCAGCTGCAGGGGCTGATGAAGGTCACGCTGGAGGCGGCGCGCAAGGACGGCTCGCTCTAGGGTTAGAGCTTATCGACAGCCTCGTTGATGCGATCCGGTTCGTCCTGGCGCATCAGCTTCGTCACCTTGGCGGCGAGCTCCTGACTGTCGGCGCGCAGGATCTCGCGTTTCACTTCAAGGATCTGCGCCGGGTGCATCGAGAAGCTGCGCAGGCCCATGCCCAGCAGCAGTCGCGTGTAGCTCGAATCGCCCGCCATTTCGCCACACACCGACACTGGCAGGCCGTGCTTGGCACCGGCCTGGATGGTCATCGAGATGAGACGCAGCACGGCAGGGTGCAGCGGGTCGTAGAGGTGGGCGACCGATTCATCGGTGCGGTCGATGGCCAGCGTGTACTGGATCAGGTCATTGGTGCCGATTGACAGGAACTGCAGGCGTTTGACAAAGACGCCCAGCGACAACGCGGCCGCGGGAATCTCGATCATGCCGCCAACGGCCACATTCTCGTCGAACTTCACCTTCTCGGCGCGCAGCTGGGCCTTGGCCAGCGTGATGGCAGTCAACGTTGCGTCGATCTCGTGGGCATGCGCCAGCATCGGCACGAGGATCTGCACCTTGCCGTAGTGCGAGGCGCGCAGCAGTGCCCGCAACTGGGTGAGGAACATCTGCGGTTCGGCGAGGCTGTAGCGGATCGCGCGCAGCCCCAGCGCAGGGTTGGTTTCGGTGCGCGGCCCGCCTGACTGCAAAGGTTTGTCGGCACCGATGTCCAGCGTGCGGATGGTGACCGGCTTGCCACCCATGGCTTTCGCCACGGCGCGATACGCTTCGAACTGCTCTTCCTCGTCCGGTAGCTGATCGCGGTTCATGAACAGGAACTCGGTGCGGAACAGGCCGACGCCATCGGCTTCGACATCGCGCACCTGTGCCGCGTCGGCGGGCAGCTCGATATTGGCGTGCAGGCCGACGATTTCGCCATCCAGCGTGGCCGCCCGAGTGCTGCGCAGACGCTTGAGCTTGGAGCGTTCGAGCTCGTATTCGCTGCGCCGCAGGCGGTACTCTTCGAGCACGCGCTCGTCGGGGTCGACGATGACAACGCCCCGCGAACCGTCGATGATGACGATGTCGTCTTCACGTACAACGTGGCGTACATGGCGCAGACCGACCACGGCCGGGATGCCGAGACTGCGCGCGACGATGGCGGTGTGCGAAGTGGCGCCACCAACGTCGGTGACGAAACCGGCAATCTGGTTGTTCTTGAAGTGAATGGTGTCGGCTGGCGACAGATCGTGCGCGACAACGATGGTGCCCAGGCCATCCTGCTGCTTGCCAGGTACCGAGCCGGGGTGACCGAGCAGTCCCTTGAGCAGGCGCTCGACCACCTGCACCACGTCGGCCTTGCGTTCGCGCATGTAGGCGTCTTCGATAGCCTCGAACTGGTCGACGATCTGCTCCATCTGTTGCACCAGTGCCCACTCGGCGTTGCAGCGGCGTTCGCGGATCAGACGTCGCGAAGATTCGACCAGCATGGGGTCGTCGAGCAGCAGCGTGTGGAGGTCGACGAAGGCGGTCAGTTCGGACTGTGCAGCGGTCGAGGTTTCGCGCAGGGCGCGCAGTTCGAAGCGCACTTTGGCGGCGGCATCATCGAGGCGGGTGACTTCGGCGTCGATGTGGCGCGGGGCGATCAGGAAATGGTTTACCTCAAGCAGCGCATGCGACACCAGATGCGCGTGGCCGATGGAGATGCCTTGCGAGACGGGGAGACCATGAATGACGAAAGGCATGCTGCGAAATCCGGAGAAGCGCGGGTCATCGCGCAATAACGCGATCACCCGCAGGATCGCACAGCCGGGACAAATTGGCTATGCGGACTATTCGCGCTCGCCGAAACGGCTGCCTATCAGTTCGACAATGGCGCTCAGGGCCGCCTCGGCATCATCGCCTTCGGCTTCGATGGTCAGCTTTGCGCCCTGGGCGGCTGCCAGCATCATCACGCCCATGATGCTCTTGGCATTGACGCGGCGGCCGGCGCGTTCGAGCCAGATCTCGCTGTTGAACTGTGTCGCCAGCTGCGTCAGCTTGGCTGACGGCCGGGCATGCAGGCCAAGACGGTTGGAGATTTCTGCTTCGGCTTTCGGCATGGCTCACTACTCCCTGGACTTCACGTGCAGCACGCCGTCACAACCCCCGGCGACGGCTTTCTGGATAACGGTTTCAATAACGTTCTTGTCCCGATAGGTCAAGATGCGAAGCAGCATGGGCAGGTTCAAGCCCGCAACGATTTCGACCTCGCCGGGCAGCGCCAGCTTCATCGCGATGTTGGAAGGGGTGGCGCCGTAAATGTCGGTCAGGACCACAACGCCTTCACCGGAATCAACCGAACTGCAAAGCTGGCGAGCAGTGGGCAGCAGGTCCAGCGGGTCGTCCTGTGCCGAGACGCCCAGCTGCGCGATCTGCAATGGGCGCCGGTTGAGCACGTGGCAGCAGCACTGGATGAGGGACTCCCCCAGTGTTCCGTGCGTCAGCAGCAAGATGCCAATCATGATCAGTTCGTCCGATGAGCGAAATCAATCTACAACCAGGTCAGGCCCATGGTTGGCGGGAAAGTTCAGCCGCGCGAGCATGGCCCGTGTGACGGCAATACGACCTTCGGCGTCGACGCGCAGCACATGCTGTACCCCCATCTTATCGGCAAGCTGTCGCCAATCCTTGCCCGCTACGAAAATCGGCTTGCTGTCGGCGTCGGACAGCAGGCCGGCGTCAGGGCCGGGCGGCATCAGGATGGTGACAGCGTGCGTGCCTTCGGCAGGTTTGCCGTTGCGCGGGTCGATGAGGTGACTGTAGCGATGACCCTCCAGCTCGAAATAGCGCTGGTAATCACCGGAGGTACCGACGGCCTCGCCATCCAGCAGGGCCAGGCTGGCGATGGCACCGCCGCCGCGCGGGTCCTGGATGCCGATCTGCCACGGCACGTCACCTTTCTTGCCAAGCGCCATCACGTTGCCGCCGATGTTGATGAGCGCATCGTGGATCCCCTTTGCGTGCAGGATCGCTGCCGCGCGGTCGAGCGCCCAGCCCTTGGCGAAGCCGCCGAAATCGGGCGACACGGCCGGGTTGCTGCAGCGCGCCTGACCGCCACTGACCCGGATGTCGCGCATGCCGGGTCGGGCAGCAACGAGACGTGCCAGCTCGGCGGCATCAGGTAGCTTCGGTACGAAAGTGTCGGTGTGGAAGCCCCATAGCCTGACGAGGGCGCCGATGCCGGGATCGAACAGGCCTTCGCTGCGCGCGCTGAGCATTCCGGCCTTGTCGAGCAGCGTGCCGAGTTCAGCGGATACCGGATAGGGCTGGCCGTTACGGCAGGCATCGGCCAGGCGGGTCAGCTCCGAGGGTTCCCAGGCGTGGTAGTTGCGATGGATGCGATCGAACTCGCGCAATACCTCGGCCATCGCACTGACCGTGGCTTCAGGGTTGCTACCCACGCTCAGCAGCTCGACCCGGGTGCCGAAGACGAAGGCTTCGCGCTGAACCAGTTGCTTGCGCTGGCAGGCGGACAGGCCCAGACACACCAGGGCGGCCAGCATCAGCAGGATGGCGCGGCGTATGCGGCGGGAGAAAGGCGAAGCGAGCATTCCGCCATGATAGCCGCACTGCAGCAATCGGCAGATGCCCGCTCCTGTCGCTGGCTCAGTTGCTCAGTGAGTCGGCGACGTGTTGGCCCGATGCATTCAGGGCCAGGTTGGGCGGGGGGTTCAGGCGCATTACTTCTTCGGCAAATGAGCGCGCCTCGGCCACACAGTGTTCGTCATGTTGGAGCACGGGCTGTTCCTGACTGATCAGGCGGATGCCGTTGCTGGCGTCGTCGCTGACCAGGTAGCGGACCATGCTCAGCAATGAATGATCGGTAATGGCGCGCAGGGCGTGGCGGTGCTGCAGGTGGCCCAGCTGCAGGGTCAGCGCATTCATCAGGTCTTCTTCAGACGGGTGTTGTGCGACGAAAGCATCGGTGACCACGATCTGGCCACCGGCCAAAGCGAAGCTGATCGGGCCGAGACGGTCGCTGCGGCGGAAGACAAGTTCGTAGAGCGGGGCATTGCTGGTCGGCATGCGCAGCGCGGCAAAGCGGCTGCGGATCTGCATCTGCACGGCTTCGGGCAGCTGGCTGGGGGCCAGCGAGGCGGCGTCGAGGCGCTGCAGGGACTGGATTGAGCCGGAATACACCCAGCTGCTCGGAATGCGGCTGGCAATCATGCCGCCCAGCAACCTTTCGATCGGGTGTGACAAGGCGGTCAGCAGCAGCGCGACGCCCAGCAGCGTCAGCAGCCAGCGGTGAGTCCGGCTGAGGCGGTCACCGGTCAGGCGACCGAGAAGGCGCCCTCCCCGCGTCCGCTCGGAGCGCGGCATCAATGCCGGTAAGGCATTGATCTCGGCAGGGCTGACAGGTTTGCTGGCGGGGTGGCGCATCTGGAGAGGGGCTCGCATTGAACAAGGCAGCGCGTTTGAGGGCGCTGCACCTGTTTGAATTATGCGTAGCCATCTTGCATGCAAAGGCAATTTGCCCTTTCGTACATGCAACGTACTGTCACGAATTGTGACTTCCGTTTGAACTGTCAAAAAGCGTGACAGCGGGTGTCGGAAAATCTTCTGGCTTCAGGCGCGGCCCGCAAGTACGTCGATCACCCGCCCCGCGATATCCAGATTGCTGCCCTGCGCAATCTCTACCATGCAGGTGGGGCTGGTGACGTTAATTTCCGTGAGGCGGCCGCCAATCATGTCGAGTCCCACGATGAGCAGGCCGCGTGCCCACAACACCGGTGCGAGTTGCATTGCAATTTCGCGCTCCGCAGCGTTGATGGGCATTACGACGCCCCTTCCGCCGGCTGCGAGATTGCCGCGCGTCTCGCCAGCCTTGGGGATGCGCGCCAGGCAGTACGGCATCACTTCACCGCCAATCAGCAGCACGCGTTTGTCGCCCTCTGCGATCTGCGGCAGATAGCGCTGCGCCATGATGCTGCGTGTGCCGTCGCCGGTGAGTGCCTCGATGATCGCATTGCGATTCGGGTCGTCGTGCCGCACGCGGAAGATGCCGCTGCCACCCATGCCGTCGAGCGGCTTGAGGATGACGTCGCCCAGCTCGTCAATGAAGGCGTCGATGTCGTCGGCATCACGGGCGACGAGCGTCGTCGGCGTGAACTGCGGAAATTCGAGGATGGAGACTTTCTCGGAATGATCGCGGATGGCGCGCGGATCGTTGTAGACACGTGCGCCCTGCGCCACGGCACGTTCCAGCAGCCAGGTGGCGGCGACGTACTCGGCGTCGAATGGCGGGTCCTGCCGCATCAACACAGCGTCGAAGCTGTTCAGCGCGCGCTTCTCGGCCGGGCCTTCGTCATACCAGTGGGCATTGTCGGCGCGCACCGTCAGCGGCACGGCCAGTGCGCTGACCACACCATCCCGGGCGCTCAGTGTTTCGCGCTGGATGGCCGACACCGCGTGACCACGTGCCGCAGCGGCCCGCATCATGGCGATGGAAGAATCCTTGTGGGCCTTGAGCTTGTGCAGCGGGTCGACGATGAAGGCGATGTTCATGCCGTGGCCTCAGCCGGTGCCGTCTGTTCGATCTCCAGCGCAGCGGCCAGCAGGGCAAGTCGGCCAACCACGCCATACGCGTAGAACCTGTTGGGCGGTGCGTCGGGCGCCTGGCGACAGTCCGGCAGGTTGCAGCCGGTGGCAAAGCCCAGCGGCTCGAAGCTCATACCCGGTGCGTTGAGGTTCTCGTCGCGGCCGCGCGCTGTGTTGACGCGGTAGAAGCCGCCGACGACGTAGTGATCCATCATGTATACAACCGGCTCGGCAACGCCGCCGTTCACGGTTTCCAGCGTGCTGACGCCTTCCTGGATGATGACTTCACTGACCTGCAGGCCTTCTTTCACCACGCTCATCTTGTTGCGCTGCTTGCGGTTGAGGTCGCGCACGTCGCTGGCGTCATGCACGGTCATCACGCCCATGCCATAGGTGCCGGCATCGGCCTTGACGATCACGAAAGGCTTCTCTGTCACGCCGTACTCCCTGTACTTCTCGCGAATGCGCGTGAGCAGGAAGTCGACCTGGCTGGCGAGGCAGTCCTCGCCCGTGCGTTCGTGGAAGTTGATCTCGCCGCAAACACCGAAATAGGGGTTGAGCAGCCAGGGGTCGATACCCAGCATCTTGCTGAAGTCGGCGGCGATCTGGTCGTAGGCCGCGAAGTGCTTGGACTTGCGGCGCGTCGCCCAGCCCGCGTGCAGTGGAGGAATCAGCCACTGGCCTTCGAGGCCCTGCAGGATCTCCGGCACGCCTGCCGACAGGTCGTTGTTGAGCAGGATCGCACAGGGGTCGGCCCCTTCCACGCCCAGCCGCGTGCCGCGGCGGATCAGCGGCTCCAGCGTGAGGTGGCTGCCGTCCGGCAGGTCGATGGTGGTCGGCGCCGTGATGTCGGGCAGCAGCGAGCCGACGCGCACGCGCAAGCCGGTATGTCCAAGGATGGTGACCAGGCGTGCCACGTTCTGCAGGTAGAACAGGTTGCGCGTGTGGTTTTCGGGAATCAGCAGGATGCTGCGCGCGTCCGGGCAGATGCGTTCGATGGCGACCTGGGCAGCCTGCACACAAAGCGGCATGAATTCCGGATTCAGGTTGTTGAAGCCGCCCGGAAACAGGTTGGTGTCGACCGGCGCGAGCTTGTAACCGCTGTTGCGCAGATCGACCGAGCCGTAGAACGGCGGCGTGTAGTCCTGCCACTGGCTGCGGAACCAGCGTTCGATGGCGGTGGAGTGGTCGAGGAAGCTGCGTTCGAGTTCCAGCAGCGGGCCGGTGAGGGCGGTGGTGAGGTGCGGGACCATCGGTACTCCTGTGTGTGCCGGTCAGATCAAGCAGACCAGCTGACGGCCGGCCATGTTACACCCGGGGTTTGTCCGGATTCTTGCGCGTGCTGCGTGAAGGCAGTCGGGGTTATTGACGCATTACCGGGCGCAGCTGCCGTCGATGGCGTAAAATTCCTCATCTTTCAAGCATCTGCGCGCCCGACGTCGGTGACGCTATCAATTGGGTACGAAGGCCCGGTATTTCAATCGGGCATGATATGACCCTCTTTCCATCAGGGTGAGGCGTGAGCGTCGAGCCCGAGAGCCGGAACACCATGGAAGCCTGCAACCTCTCTCCCATCCGCGACATCATCGAAGACATCCGTGCCGGGCGCATGGTCATCCTTATCGACGATGAAGATCGCGAGAACGAAGGCGACATCGTCGTCGCCGCTCAGTACGCCACGCCCGAGGTCATCAACTTCATGGCCCGCCACGCGCGCGGCCTGATCTGCCTGACGCTCACCGAAGAGCGCTGCCGCCAGCTGGGCCTCAACCCCATGGCGCGCGACAACCGCAGCCAGTTCTCGACGGCCTTCACCGTCTCCATCGAGGCTGCCGAAGGCGTTACCACCGGCATCTCGGCGGCCGACCGTGCGCGCACCGTTGCCGCCGCCGTGGCCAAGTACGCCAAGCCGGCCGACATCGTGCAGCCCGGTCACGTCTTCCCCATCATGGCCAAGCCGGGCGGTGTGCTCGTGCGTGCCGGCCATACCGAAGCCGGCTGCGACCTCGCCGGCCTGGCCGGGCTGGAACCCGCCAGCGTGATCTGCGAAATCATGAACGAAGACGGCAGCATGGCCCGCCTGCCTGACCTGCTGGTCTTCGCCAAGGAACACGGCCTCAAGATCGGCGCCATCCGCGACCTCATCCACCACCGCTCGGCCGAAGAGAAGATGGTCGAGCGCGTGGCCGACAAGCCGGTGCCAACTGCGCATGGCGAGTTCCGCCTGGCTGCGTTCCGCGAGCGCATTTCCGGCGAGATCCACCTCGCCATGTACCTGGGCGAGATCCGCCATGACGTCGAAACCCTCGTGCGTGTGCACGAACCGGTCTCAGTGCTCGACTTCATCGACCCCGCCGGCACACGCCACAGCTACACCATCGACGAATCCCTGCGCCGCATTGCAGCGAATGGCCACGGTGCCGTGATCCTGCTGCGTCGTCCTGTCAGCGCCGAAGAGATGCTGGCGACGCTGGGCGTCGAGACCAGTCTGCCCACGCCCACCAAGTGGGACCCGCGCATTTTCGGCATCGGCGCGCAGATCCTGCGCGACCTTGGTGTCGGCAAGATGCGCGTCCTCGCCACGCCGCGCCGCATGCCCAGCATGTCCGGCTTCGGTCTTGAAGTCACCGGCTTCGAAGCCCCCTGATTCACAAGGATTCACCATGGCTCCCCGTTTCGAACACATTCCCGAAATCACGCCCCGTCTCGAAGGCAAATCGTTGCGCATCGCCATCGTGCTTGCGCGCTTCAACAGCGAAATCGGTGACAACCTGCTCAGCGGTTGCATTACCGAGCTGCTCACGCGCGGTGCCGACCCCGAGCATCTGCTCGTCGTCACCGTGCCCGGCGCGCTCGAACTGCCGCTGACCCTGCAGACCCTGGCGCGCAGCGGCCGCTATGACGCGCTGGTGGCGCTCGGCGCCGTGATTCGCGGCGATACCTACCACTTCGAAATCGTCTCCAACGAGATGGCCGCCGGTATCACCCGCGTTCAGCTCGACACCGGTACGCCCATCGCCAACGGCGTGCTCACGACTGAGGACGATGACCAGGCCGTCGCGCGCATGCACATCAAGGGTCAGGAATGCGCCCTAGTCGCCATCGAAATGGCCAACCTGCTGAAAGCCCTGCACTGACATGAACGACACCGTCCAGGTTGAAGAACCCAAGAAGTCCCCGCGTCGCCTCGCGCGCGAGCTGGCCATGCAAGGCCTCTACCAGTGGCGCATGAGCGGCAACTCCGTCGAGGTCGTCGAAGACCATCTCGAACAGGAGTCCGAGGCCTGGGCGCGCGCCGACAAGCCGCTCGCCCGCCTGCTGCTGCGTAGCGCCGCCGCACAGGCTGACGCTCTCGAAGCCCGCTTCCTGCCTTATCTCGACCGCCCGATCGGCGAAATCTCGCCCATCGAACGCGCCATCCTGCTGCTCGCCACCTACGAGCTCGCCGAGCGCATCGAAACGCCCTACCGCGTCGTCATCAACGAAGCCATCGAGCTCACCAAGTCCTTTGGCGGCACTGACGGCCACCGCTTCGTGAACGGCGTGCTCGACAAGCTCGCGCCGCAGCTGCGCGCGGCGGAAGTGGAAGCCAAGAACAAGCGCTGAGAAGAAACAGTGCCCACGATCCTGACGCATGCCGCCGTGCCACTGGCGGTCGGACTGGGTCTCGGACGCCCGCGCATTTCGAGACGCCTGCTCGCTGCAGGCGTTTTTGCATCCATCTGCCCGGACTTCGATGTCGTTGCCTTCAAGCTCGGCATTGCCTACACCGATGCGCTCGGCCATCGCGGCGCGACGCACTCCATCGTCTTTGCGGTGATGCTGGCAGTCTTCGCTGCATTGGCAGCAAGGCCACTGCAGGCCCGGCGCGCTGTGGCGGCGGCCTTCGTGTTCTTGTCCGCAGTCTCGCACACCCTGCTCGACATGTTCACCGACGGCGGTCTGGGTGTGGCGCTGTTCTGGCCGTGGTCCGACGAGCGACTGTTCGCCGCGTGGCGGTTCATCGAGGTGTCACCGATAGGTGTGCAGCGCATCTTCAGCGCGCGAGGCCTGACCGTGTTGTTGTCCGAGTTGCAGTGGGTGTGGGTTCCATCACTCATCCTGTGTGCGCTTATCCGCGTGCTGAGCAAGCGCCACGACAAGCTTGCTCGACACCCATGACCAGCGAATTCGACCTCATCCGCCAGCACTTCACGCGCGCGACGACGCACACCGATCTCGCTGTCGGTGACGACGGCGCCTTGCTGCGCGTCGCACCCGGCATGCAGCTGGTGGTGTCGACCGACATGCTGGTTGCGGGTACGCACTTCCTGCCCGACGCCGACCCTGCCGACATCGGCTGGAAGACGGCCGCCGTGAATATCTCCGACATGGCGGCGATGGCGGCGCAACCGCGCTGGATCACCCTGGCGTTGGCCTTGCCGGCCGCGGAAGTCGATTGGGTCGCGCGCTTTGCAGAGGGCTTTGCGGCCTGCTGTGCGGCGTTCAACGTCGACTGGATCGGCGGTGACACCACGCGCGGGCCGCTCAACCTGTGTGCCACGGTGTTTGGCGAAGTGCCGGTCGGGCGGGCGGTATTGCGCAGCGGCGGCAGTGCCGGCGATGACATCTGGGTTTCAGGGCAGCCGGGGCTGGCTGCGCTGGGACTGCAGGCTTTGTTGGGTCAGCGTGAGCTGGCTGGCGAAGCACGCACGAGTTGCCTCGCTGCCCTGCTTCGGCCACAGCCGCGCGTGGCCTTGGGTCTGGCACTGCGAAGTGTGGCAACGGCCATGCTCGATGTGTCTGACGGCTTGCTGGGTGATCTGCAGCACATCCTCGAACGCTCAGGCTGCGGTGCGCAGCTGGAGGAGGTCGCGCTGCCGCTCGCGCCCGTGCTGGCCGCCTGTGGTGATGCGCAGGCTGCGCGCGATGCACTGCTGCGCGGTGGTGATGATTACGAGCTGCTGTTTTGTACGCCATCGACGCAGCGCGATACGCTGCAGGCCCTGAGTGACAAACTGGCACTGCCACTCAGCCGCATCGGCTGTCTCGTGGAAGGTGAAGGCATCGTGCTGTGCAGGCAGGATGGTTCGCGTGAAGCACTGGCGGGGAGAGGCTATGACCACTTCGGAAAACCGGGCGGCAACTGAGCCGGCCGTTCAAGGCACGCCGCAGGGCGCGCTGGAATTCAGGCTGCTCGATCACGACAGCATGGGCCTGATCGTGCCGCTCTACGTCTCGGTGTTCAATGCCGAGCCCTGGAATGATGGCTGGCATCCGATGGTGGTGCTGGAGCGCCTGCAGGCCTTCGCGCAGTTTCCGCGCTTCGAATGCATGGTCCTGCTGTGCGACGGGCAACCGGTTGGCGCCGTGCTCGGCTGGGGCGAACGCTGGGTCAACAGTTGGGTATTCCACATCAAGGAGATGTTCGTTGACAGCGCGCAGCAGCGTCAGGGCTATGGCCGCTGTCTGTTCGAGGCCTTCGAGGTGTACCTGCGGCTCAAGGGTTTCACGGGTGCTTATCTGCAGACAGGTGAAGCCGCGCCGGCGCGGCAGTTCTATGAGCGCATGGGTTACGAGCGCTTCAACGTGGTGTCACTGCGCAAGCGGTTCGCCTGAGCGCGCGCAGAGCGTGATGCAGGGAGGGGCGTAGGGCGGACTTCAGTCCGTCATCAGTGGATCAAAACACGCCCGACGTTTTGCGCAGTGGGGTGTCCGATTGAAATCGCACCTACGAGGCGGGTGTAGCGAGTTTGCGCTGGTAGTCCCACATGCGTTCGCGCGCACGCCAGGCGTTGTGTTCGGCCAGACTCAGTTGTGAGCTGAACATGCCGGGCATGCCGCCCCAGATGCCGACGCTGTAGCGGTATTCGCGTTCAACCGCATCGCGTTGCGGGCCAGGCTTGAGGCGCGCGAGGTCGAGCTCCATGTTGCGGATGCGCTGGCGCAGTTGTTCGAGTTCCCGCTCCGCGCGCCATGCATCATTGCCAATACGCCAGCCCGGCAGGAAGGCGGCTTCCATGTCTGCCGGGCAGGTGCCGGTGGTGTAGTAATAGCCGCGGTAGCCGGCTTCGACTGCGTTGTGTGGCGTGCAGAACTGCTTCAGGCCTTGCTGGCGGCCGTTTTCCCACAGCGCGCTGTCGGGCTGGATGGCGTATTTGCCGCAGGCCTTGCGGTGATCGTCGAGGCGCTGCGCGGCGTAGCCGGCGAGGCCTTCTTTCTGGCCCAGCGCCTGCCAGTCGCCACGACGGCATTCGGCCTCGTTGAGTGAGGCGCAAGCACTCAGGGCAAGGCATAGCAGGGCGGGCAGCAGGCGGGTGAGAGGCATGGCTTCAATAACGCATCGGCGCCCGCTGTGATGACTCGTCAGGCAGCGGACTCGGTCGCCACGCCCACTTGCTGCCAGGCCTGCCACAGCAGGTCCGGCCTGGCGTCGCGCAGCAGGGCGGCGTCGGACAGCATGCGGCGGAAGCTGCGCGCGCCCGGCAGGCCGTTCGCCATCTGGAGGACGTGGCGCACGATGGCGCGCACCGGTGTGCCGCGTTCGCGCTGTTCGCGTTCGCAATAGGCCACCATGGCGGCGATCACTTCCTCGCGCGTTGGTGCCCAGTCAGCGTTGAACAGGCCGGCTTCCCACTCCACCAGCGACCAGGGGTTGTTGTAGGCCTCGCGGCCGACCATCACGCCGTCCACTTCGGCGAGGCGGTCCTGAATCATCGGCAGATTGGCGATGCCGCCATTGACGATGATTTCGAGCTGCGGGAAGTCGTGCTTCAACTGTTGCGCGAATTCGTACCGCAATGGCGGAATCTCGCGGTTCTCCTTGGGCGACAGGCCCTTCAGCCAGGCATTGCGGGCGTGCACGATGAAGGTCGCAGCACCCCCTTCGGCCACCGTGCCGACGAAGTCGCGCACGAAGTCATAGCTTTCCACCTGGTCGATGCCGATGCGGTGCTTCACGGTCACCGGAATGCTTACCGCGTCGACCATGGCTTTCACACCATCACGCACCAGTTCGGGCTCGTTCATCAGGCAGGCGCCGAAGGCACCGTTCTGCACGCGTTCCGACGGGCAACCGCAGTTGAGGTTGATCTCGTCGTAGCCCCATTGCTCGCCGAGCCTGGCGCTGTGGGCCAGCTCGGCGGGGTCGGAGCCGCCCAGTTGCAGGGCCACCGGATGCTCCTCGGCATTGAAATCGAGGTGGCGCGGCTGGTCGCCATGGCGCAGCGCACCGGTCGTGATCATCTCGGTGTAGAGCCAGGCGTGGGGCGCGAGCAGGCGGTGGAAGAAGCGGCAGTGCCGGTCCGTCCAGTCCAGCATGGGCGCGACCGACAGGGTGCGGGGCGGCAGTGCGGCGGGCTGAGCGGCTGAAGAATCAAGGGTTTGCGGTGCAGACATGGCGACATTCTAGCCGTCGGGCGAGGGCTGGGGTCAGGGCTGGAAAATGCCCTGGCAATCACTGTTTTAACAATTACTGCCTTGACAGCTAATTTCCGCAAGGCTAGATTGCTGCCAAGGCAATCATTGCAAGGACAGTGAAATGCAGTTCCAACCCGAAAACTTCAGGTTCGAAGAATCCCTTGGCTACCTCGTCGGCAAGCTGCGCGGTCTCATGCAGCTCGCGCTGGAAGAAGAGGTCGCCGATCTGGGCATCTCGGCCGCTCAGGCCATCGTGCTGATGCGCATCCAGCTCTACCCCGGCCTGCCGGCCGCCAAGCTGTGCCGCTTCAGTGGTTACGACACCGGCGCCATGACGCGCATGCTCGACAAGCTCGAAGACAAGGGCCTTGTCGCGCGTCAGCGCAGCGCGGCGGATCGTCGCGTGGTTGAACTCGAACTCACCGTTGCGGGCAGCGAGCTCTGCGCCAGGCTGCCCGAGCGCTTCTGCCGCATCGGCAACGTGCTGATGGAAGACATGGACCCCGAAGAGGTGGCCACGCTCAAGGGCCTGTTGCGCCGCACGCTCGACAAGGCCGAGCAGGCCTTTGCCCGCCAGGTGGCGCAAAGCGAAGGAGAGACCGAATGAGCGCCCTGCGTCATTCCCTGGTGCTGTCCGCGCTGGCGCTGGCCGTGTCGGCCTGCGTCTCGTCGCGCGGCATCGCCCCCACCGTGTCCCCGATGACTGTGCCGACTGCGCTGGGCAGCACGGCACGCCTGCAATCCGCTGCACTGCCCGGCGAGCGCTGGTGGCAGGCGCTGGGTGACCCCGCGCTCGACAGGCTGGTCGACGCCGCCCTGCGCGATGCACCCGGCATCACCGTGGCGGCCATGCGCCTGCAGCGCGCACGCATCGTCATCGACGCGGCCGAAGCCGCCTACGGCCCGGGTGTCACACTGAATGCCAACCCCACGCAGCAGCGCTTCTCCGAGAATCACCTGACGCCCAAGCCGCTGGCTGGTTCGGTGCGCACCAACAACCGTCTGGCGCTCGACTTCGCTGGCGAGATCGACCTCTGGGGCAAGCACAAGGCCGCGTTCGACGGTGCCGTGGCACAAGAGAAAGTTGCCGCTGCCGAACTCGCTGCAACGCGCCTCGCCATCTCCAGCGCCATCGTGCGGGCCTGGGGCGAGCTCGATCGCATCACGCACCAGCGCTCTCTCGTCAGCAAGCTGCTCGCCACGCGAGACACCGCGCTGGATCTGCAACGCCTGCGCGAGAAGGCAGGCTTCGAGCCCGGCGTCGAACGCGCGCAGACCGAAGCGGCAATGGCCGGCTTGCGCAGCGAACTGCGTGCGCTCGAAGAACGCGCCCTGACACAGCGCCACCTGCTCGCCGCACTCGCCGGTCTCAACCCTGCCGATGGTGAAACGCTGCCCGACCCCGTGCTGCGCGAGCTGCCGCCGGGCTTGCCGCAAGCCCTGCCGGCTGAACTGCTGGCACGTCGCCCCGAAGTCGTCGCTGCACGCTGGCGTGTCGAAGCGACGAGCAAGGATGCCGCCGTCACCAGAGCCGGCTTCTATCCCAACATCAACATCAGCGGCTTCATCGGCTTTCAGGCGCTGGGCCTCGACAAGTGGATCGAGTTCGGCTCGCGTGCCTATCAGGTGGGGCCGGTCATCAGTCTGCCCATCTTCGATGCAGGTCGCCTGCGTGCCACCTACGGCATGAAGACGGCTGATGTCGACGCCGCTGTCGCGCAATACAACCAGAGCCTCGTCGATGGACTGCGCGACATCGTCGACAGCCTCACCGCTTTGCAGGGTAGTGATGCCCAACTCACCGAACAGCAGACCGTGCGCGACAAGGCGCTCGAAGCCGCCACCCTGCTCGCACGGCGCGAGCAACGCGGCCTCATCAACCATCTGCCCGTGCTGAATGCGGACCTGCAGGTGCTGGGCGCCGAACGCAACCTCACCGATCTCGCGGCGCGTCGCTTCGACGCCCGCGTGCAGCTGGTGCGCGCGGTTGGCGGCGATGGTGCCGTCGCCCTAAAGGAATTGTTGCCCGCGCGTGCCGACGCGAACACCGCTTCAAAGAAGGATCAATCATGAGCCAGAACGAACAGACCTCCCCCAGCAACGCCGCGCCCGCTGCCCAACCCGTCGCAGCTATTGCGCCCGCCGCGCCAGCCCCCGGTGCCCGCAAGCGCGGCATGGCACGCCTTGCCGTCATCTTCCTGCTGCTGGCTGTTGCCGGCGCGGCATGGTGGTACTTCGTCCTGCGTGGTCACGAGAGCACCGAAGATGCCTACGTTGCCGCCCACGTCGTGCAGATCACGCCGCAAGTGGGCGGCACCGTCACCGCGGTGCGCGTCGACGACACGCAGAGCGTGAAGGCAGGTGATGTGCTGGTGCAACTCGACCCGGTCGATGCCCAGCTCGCCCTCAAACAGGCCGAGACAGCACTCGCCCAGAGCGTGCGCGAACTGCGTGGCGTGTATGCCAACCTCAACTCGCTGGGCGAGGCCATCAAGGTGCGTGAGGCCGAAGTCGCGCGCACCAGCGACCTGCTCGAACGCCGCGCCAGCCTTGCCGGTACCGGCGCCGTCGCGCAGGAAGAAATCGACCAGGCGCGCGAAGCCGACAAGGTGGCACGCGCTGCCCTGCGTGTGGCGCGCGAGCAACTCGCCGCCGCCAGCGTGCAGACCGCGGGCCTGAAGATCGAGGATCACCCCGCCGTGCAACGCGCCGCCAGCAAGGTCGAAGAGGCGGCCGTGGCACTCGCCCGCACCACCCTGCGTGCGCCCGTCGATGGCGTCGTGGCGCGTCGCAACGTGCAGCTCGGCCAGCGCATCGCTGCGGGGGCGCCGCTGATGGCCGTGGTGCCGCTCAACGATGTGTGGGTCGATGCCAACTTCAAGGAGAGCCAGCTGCGCGACATGCGCATCGGTCAGGCGGTGCGCGTCAAGGCTGACGTCTATGGCAGCAGCGTCGACTATGCCGGGCGCATCGTCGGCATGTCGGCAGGCACCGGGGCCATGTTCTCGCTGTTGCCCGCGCAGAACGCCACCGGCAACTGGATCAAGGTCGTGCAGCGTGTGCCCGTGCGTGTCGCGCTGGATGCCGAGCAGCTCAAGGCGCATCCCCTGCGCGCAGGCCTGTCGGTCGAAGCCGAAGTGGATGTGCGCCAGTCGGGTGGCGAGCCGGTGGCGGCAGCACGTGCTGAAGCGGCGCCGCTCGCCAGCGTCGACGAGGCCGTGCTCAAGGCAACCCATGAGCACATCGCCCGCATCATCCGCGACAACCTGGGCCGCTGAAGCCGTTTCGATCTGCCTACAAGACCGTCATTCCCGCCAGCTTTACTCCCGGTGAAACCGCATTCCGCGCCCCTCCCCCGCTTGCGGGGGAGGGGTTGGGGGAGAGGGCAAGAGCGGGAATCCAGCGGCGTTGAAAGTCACCGGGTTCCCGCCTTCGCGGGAACGACGAGCGCAATGACGGCATGAAAGTTCTTTGCTGTCAGCGCCATCGCAGCTGTGAGCCGTGCTTCAAGCACCACCGGAGTAAACCCATGTCAGCCCCCTCAGCCCCCGCAAGCCCCCACACGCCACCGCCTCCGCTTGAAGGCCGCGCGCGGACCATGGCGACCGTGGCCCTGTCGCTGGCCACGTTCATGAACGTGCTCGACACCACCATCGCCAACGTCTCCCTGCCTGCCATCGCAGGCGACGTGGGCGTGTCGCCCAATCAGGGCACCTGGGTCATCACATCGTTCGCCGTCGCCAATGCCATCTCGGTGCCGCTCACCGGCTGGCTCACGCAACGCTTCGGCGCGGTGCGGCTGTTCGTGGCGTCCATCCTGCTGTTCACGCTGGCCTCGCTGCTGTGCGGCCTGTCGACCAGCCTGCCCATGCTGATTGCCTTCCGCATCCTTCAGGGTGCGGTGGCCGGGCCGATGATCCCGCTGTCGCAGACCCTGCTGATGTCGAGTTATCCGAAAGAGAAAGTCGGCCTCGCGCTCGCCGCCTGGTCGATGACCACGCTGGTCGCGCCGGTCATGGGGCCCATCCTCGGCGGCTGGATCTCCGACAACATCTCCTGGCCGTGGATCTTCTACGTCAACATTCCCGCCGGCCTGCTCGCCGCCTGGGTGGTGTGGGGCATCTTCAAGACGCGCGAGACGCCGCGCCGGCTTGTGCCCGTCGACCTCGTCGGCCTCGTGCTGCTGGTGGTGTGGGTCGCCGCCCTGCAGCTCACGCTCGACAAGGGCAAGGAGCTCGACTGGTTCAATTCGAGCGAGATCATCCTGCTCGCCATCACCGCCTTCGTCGGTTTCTGCTTCTTCATTGTGTGGGAGCTGGGCGAGGCGCATCCTGTGGTCGACCTGCATCTGTTCAGGAAGCGTAACTTCACCGTGGCGACGCTCGCCGTGTCGCTGGGCTACGGCCTGTTCTTCGGCACCGTGGTGCTGATGCCGTTGTGGCTGCAGCAGTTCATGGGCTACACCTCGACCTGGGCCGGGCTGGCGACGGCGCCCATCGGCATTCTCGCCATCCTGCTCTCGCCCGTGGTCGGCAAGAACCTGCCGAAATTCGACGCGCGTTACGTGGCCAGCATCGCCTTCGTGATCTTCGCGCTGGTGTCGTTCATGCGCTCGCAATTCACCACCCAGGTGGATTACTGGACGCTGTTCCTGCCGCAGTTCATCCAGGGTGCGGCGATGGCGACCTTCTTCATCCCACTCGTGTCGATCAGCCTGTCGCAGGTCGCCCCGCAGCAGATTCCCTCGGCCTCGGGCGTGTCCAGTTTCGTGCGCATCACCTGCGGTGCGCTGGGCGCATCCATCTTCACGACGCTGTGGGAGAGCCGTGCCGGCCAGCACCACGCGCAGCTCGCCGAAGGCATCAACCCGTTCCGGCCCGAAGCCGCCAACACGCTTGCGCAGATGCAGGCCAGCGGCATGAGCGAACAGCAGGCCCTGAGCGTGATCGACCGCCTGCTGAACCAGCAGTCCTTCACCCTCGCGGCCGATGAGCTGTTCTGGGCCAGCGCGATACTGTTCGTGCTGCTCACGGTGACCGTGTGGTTCGCGACGCCGGTGCGCGGCGGCAAGGCAGGGGCCGGCGGCGACCACTGACAGCAGGTGCTCGGCCACATGGCGCGATGCAGTAAGCTCGTGCCATGTGGAAAAAACTGCGCATCCTGATCCTGCTTTTCATCCTCGCCACCGTGGCACTCAGTGCCTGGCGTGGTCAGGCCCGTGCCCGTGACTGGCACAACACCGTGCAGGTCGCCATCTTCCCCATCAATGGCGATGGCAGTACGGCAGCCGCCAAGCGCATCGCGGGTCTCAGCGATGACAGCTTCCGCGACATCGAAGAGTTCTTCGTCGAGCAGGCGCATGCCCATGGCGTGCGGGAGACGCATCCGCTGCGCGTCAGCCTGCAGCCGGCCCTGAACAGCCTGCCGCCGCGCCCGCCAAGTACCGGTAGCGCCTTCGATATTCTGGTGTGGAGCCTGCAGCTGCGCTGGTGGGCCTGGAAGCAGCCGGAAGGCAGCCCGCGCGCCGGCGTCCGCGCCTTCGTCATCTACTGGGATTCCACGCAGACCGAGGGCCGCATTCCCGATTCCCATGGTCTTGCCAAGGGGCAAATCGCCATCAGCAACGTGCATGTGCAACAGGACATGCAACGCACCAACAACGTGGTCATCGCGCACGAGATCCTGCACACCATGGCCGCGACCGACAAATACGGCCCCGACCTCATGCCCGTCTTCCCCGATGGTTTTGCCGAGCCCGGCGCCAGTCCGCGCTACCCGCAGCGTCTGTGCGAAATCATGGCAGGCCGCATTCCGCTGTCGGCGTCGCAACTCGAGATGCCGCACTCGCTCAAGGACTGCGTGATCGGCCCGGCGACGGCACGCGAGATCGGCATAACGCACTGAGGGACGAATGCTCAACCCCTCCCCTCCCTCCCCTTGTCAGGGGAGGGCGATCACACACGCCAGATCGTGCGCCTCCCCTGACAAGGGGAGGTTGGGAGGGGTTGTCGTCTGAACGGGGATGCCAGCCTTTCTGTCGCCGCGGTGAAAGCACGGTCCTCTTTTGACGCCCCCCACCCCCGCTCCTATACTCGCCCGATGATAGAAACCGACAAGCTCCAGCCCGGCCGCCTCGTCTCGCCCGGCGCCGCCACGCCGCAGGAAGACGCCATCGAGCGCGCGCTGTTGTTCAGCGCCCCAGGTTTCGACCCCATGCTCCGTAAGATGCTCAGTGCCATGTTCGAGAAATTCAGTGGAGACCCGGTCGGCTTCGACAACCTAGCAGCAGCAATAGGCGAAGTACCTGACACTTTCCAAGACTTCCCTGAACTCCGATCTCTTCGAAAGCTGATCCGCATACGACAAAGCGTGCCCAACGTTTGTCATCGCCTGTCAGCGCGGCACCAATTCGTTTTTGTCTGATGAGTCGCGAATAGCATGCACGTATCTGTGCTTCATTCCACGCTATCGGAACGCGATCTTCTTGGCTACGTGTTCACTCACTATTCGCTGGCCAAGGATGACTATTTCCGCTGTTTCTTCGTGGAGAAAGGTTGCAACGACACTTACCTGATAAAGGGAGAGAACAATCGATTCATATTGCGGGTGTACCACGCAGAGTGGAGAACTCCTTCTCAAGTTGCCTTCGAAATGGAGGCATTGCAGTGGTTACTTGTGCAAGGTGCAAGTGTGTCGCAGCCCATCAAAAGGCGTGATGGCGCTCTGTTAGGCGTCATAGGTGCTCCCGAGGGGGAACGGATTGTGGTGATGTTTTCCTATGCGGAAGGGGCTCCTGCCGAGTTCGGCGCCCTTGAAAGGGAAGAATGCGTCTCCTATGGTCGTGCCCTTGCAGACCTGCACAATCGAGCCAGAGGATTTTTGGCAGTGAGCCCAAGGTTTTCTCTTGACGAAGAGCATCTGATTACCAACCCATTGCGGCTCATCGAGCCGCATTTGCGTGACAGAGTGAAAGACTGGAAATTTTTGCTGGAGTTTGCCGATTTGCTCAAGGCGCGGATCGGCGAGTTGGACCAAGAGGGGCTTACCAAAGGGCTGTGTCACGGAGATGCGCATGGAGGCAATGCGCACCGCGATCAAAGCGAAACTGTGACATTTTTCGATTTTGATTGTTGTGGTATGGGTTGGCTTGCCTACGACATTGCAGTTTTTTTATGGGCAGCACGTATCAAGGAGAAGCATCTCCAACGCTCTGGTGAATTCTTGAGCGGTTATGAGAGCGTGCGACGGATCAGCAGTACTGAAAAAGCCGCACTACCTGTGTTGATCGCGATGCGTGATATCTGGATAACGGGAACGACCATTTCTAATGGCGGTAAGAATGGACATCGTTGGGTAATGAATAGCCGTTACTTCGATATCCACATGACGAGATGGCAATACATGCGCGACGAATGTTTCCCGATTAGCAGCGTCTGAAGCCGGCGGTTCGCGGTTCCGAGAGACTTTTCGCCCCCGCTGCGCGTCCGCCTTCATAGGCTTTGATCGCGCTTTGACGCCCCCCACCCCCGCTCCTATACTCGCCCGATGATAGAAACCGACAAGCTTCAGCCCGGCCGCCTCGTCTCGCCCGGCGCCGCCACGCCGCAGGAAGACGCCATCGAGCGCGCCCTGCGCCCCAAGCGCCTGGCCGACTATGTCGGCCAGCAGAAGATCCGCGAACAGCTCGAAATCTTCATCCACGCGACCAAGAACCGTAATGAGGCGCTCGACCACGTGCTGCTGTTCGGCCCACCCGGCCTCGGCAAGACCACGCTCGCCAACATCATCGCGGCAGAACTTGGCGTGAACCTGCGCCAGACTTCCGGCCCCGTGCTTGAACGCGCGGGCGACCTCGCTGCATTGCTGACGAACCTCGAAGCGCACGACGTGCTCTTCATCGACGAGATCCATCGCCTTTCGCCCGTCGTCGAAGAAATCCTCTACCCCGCGCTCGAAGACTTCCAGATCGACATCATGATCGGCGAAGGCCCGGCCGCGCGCTCGGTCAAGCTCGACCTGCCGCCCTTCACCCTGATTGGCGCCACCACGCGCGCCGGCATGCTCACCAATCCGCTGCGCGACCGCTTCGGCATCAACGCCCGGCTGGAGTTCTATACGCCGCAGGAACTCGCGCTGATCGTCAGCCGCTCCGCGCGCCTGCTCGAAGTGGGCATCGACGACGAAGGCGCATTCGAAATCGCGCGCCGCTCACGCGGCACGCCGCGCATCGCCAACCGCCTGCTGCGTCGCTGCCGCGACTACGCCGAAGTGAAAGCCGACGGCCGCATCACCAAGCCCGTTGCCGACGCGGCGCTGTCCATGCTCGACGTCGACCATCTCGGCCTCGACCTCATGGATCGCAAGATGCTCGGCGCCATGCTCGAAAAATTCAACGGCGGCCCCGTCGGCCTCGACAATCTCGCCGCCGCCATCGGCGAAGCACCCGACACCATCGAAGACGTGCTCGAACCCTATCTCATCCAGCAGGGCTACCTGCAGCGCACCCCGCGCGGGCGTGTGGCGACACCGGCGATCTGGCGACACTTCGGCTTGCTGCCGCCGCGCGCCGACAACGATCTGTTCGGGGCCTGAGCGTGCAGCGTTTCCTCCGATCGCTCTCGCGCACTTTTCTCGCGGGCAGTCTGGCTTCCTTGCCGCTTGTGCTGACCGTTGTGCTGCTGGGGTGGGCTGTCGGCCTCGCTCGCAGCCTTGTGGGGCCCGGCAGCCTGATAGGTCGATTGCTGTCGGGCATCGGCGTCCAGATCGTTGACGTGGAGAACCCCGTCGTCACCTATGCCGTGGGTATCGCCATCCTGCTCATCGGGGTGCTGTTGCTGGGCCTCGTGGTGCAGACAAGCCTGCGCCAGACCTTCACGCAGCTCGTCGACCGCACGGTGCGGCGCATCCCGCTGATCGGCACCCTGTATGACGCGACCAATCACTTCGTCGGCATGTTCGACCGCGACAACAAGGCGGACGTGCGCGCCATGGCGCCGGTCTGGTGTTTCTTCGGTGGCGAAGGCAACACTGCCGTTCTCGCGCTCATGCCGAATCCGAAGCCGATCCGCCTCGGCGAGCACGACTATCTGACTGTCCTCGTGCCGACCGCACCTGTGCCCGTGGGCGGCGGCCTGCTGTTCGTACGCGCGGACTGGGTGCGCCCGGCAGAGATCAGCGTCGAGACGCTGACCAGCGTTTACCTCTCGATGGGGCTGACATCACCGGTCAGCAAGTAGGGCGGAACGCCGCAGGCGGTTCCGCCGCGAGTCGGGCCCGATCCGGTTTCGCCGGGGGGCGTGGCGGATCGCCGCTGGCATCCGCCCTGCGAGATTCCGGGGTACGCGGTGGCATATTGTCAGCGCGTGGGGGTGAGTTGCCTCCATGCTTTGAACCACCCCACGCTCTGCGGCGCTGTTAAGTAACGAAGAGAGAGAACTGTGTCAGCACGATGGATTGAGAGGTATAGCAATGGAGAGGAGCTTGCGGTCTGGCAAGAGCTTCACTCGCTTGACCCGGTTCCCCGAGGCTCCGCCCTGCAAGCTGAAGCCCAAAAAGTGGTGGACGAGACCATGCGCAGGGCGAGGCACAACATCGCGTTGCTGATCGCTCGCCTGAACAGCGCAGGCTATGAATTTGTGGACACCAATTCAGGCAGTCATGCTCGCAACACACCACATGTGCCTCCGAGCAAGGATGCGCCCGCTCACATTGAGTTTCTGGAAGCCTTGGTCGGGCCTTTGCCGCTGACCATCGCCAGCTGGATCCTCAATGTCGGTGATGTGAATCTTCTCGGCAATCATCCGGCCTGGCCAGAGCGCGACATGCAGACGGATGCGCTGGTTGTTGAGTTCGAGCTGAGTGCATACGAAGATCGATATCCTGACCAATCAGCACGAGACTACTTTGAGGAAGAGTTCCGGAACTGGAGCGAGAACGTTGCTGAATACGGTCTCGATGACGTCGGACGCTTTGCACTCCCGTTTGCGCCAGACGCGTTCCACAAGATCAATGTGAGTGGCGGGGAGGCATACGGCATCTACCTGCCCGATGGAAGCGTGGACGCTATGTCCAGGATTGACGGACGTGATGTGCGCTTCGTCAATTATCTGCGTGAGTGCTTTGCCTGCGGCGGATTTCCGGGTGCGCGGTCCTTGCCCGGGATACCTGAACTTGCGCAGGGACTTCTCCCAATCTAGCGCGCATGATGGGTTCGCGAAGCAACTCACTTCTTTCCGGGAACAACCGATAGTGGGTTGAGCTGTGTGCTGATGAACTCCCCTGCAACCGCCTCGCCATCCATGTTCAAGCTACTCAAATCCCTCATTCAACCGACCACCAAAGACTCCGCCGCCGTAGACCTGATCGCGGTTACTGCACACACGCATCTCGAAGCCCCAGGCGTCACCCACTTCGATGTTGCCGCCGCGATGCGCTTGGAGAACAGCTTGCCCGTCATGGATTGGGCCGCAGCCGAGCGCTGGGTGGAGAGCGTGGCGGATGCCGATGCACAGGCGCGGGCCTGGGCGGATTGCGAGCTGGCCTGGCTGTCGCATCTGCGTGACGCTCTGGGTGGTAGCTACCAGTTGCGCAGGCAGGGTTCGGCGCTCCTGCTGTCGTCGCTGGAGCCGAATGTGGCGGCGGCGACGCTGGCCTTCGTGATCCGCACGGTGCAGCGCATCGTGCGCGTGCTCGACGGGGTGGCGGAGTCGCCGGCCTGGGGGCATGACATCCTCATCGTGTTCGATGACCAGGAGTCGTACTACCGCTATGTGGCGCAGGCCTACCCGGAGGCGGGTGAGTTTGCGGCGAGCAGCGGCATGTACATCCATGCGGGCTGCGGGCATTTCGTGACGGTGAAGGATGATCTGCAGACCATCGAGCCGGTGATTGCGCATGAGCTGACGCATGCCTGCCTCGGACACTTGCCGATTCCGGCCTGGCTCAACGAGGGGCTGGCGGTGAATACGGAGAACCGGCTGTGCCCGTCACCGCATGGCATGCCGGACGCACGCCGGCAGCATGCGCGCCATCTGGCGTTCTGGGGCGAAGCGGAGATCCAGCAGTTCTGGTCCGGCAAGTCCTTCCTGCGCAATGATGAGGGCAACGAGCTGTCGTATGACCTCGCACGCATTCTGGTGTCGCATTTCGCGGCCGATTGGGAGCGTTTTCGAGGTTTTGCGCGCGCGGCAAACCTTGCCGATGCGGGCGCTGCTGCGGCGCACGAGCACCTGGGCATGGATCTGGGTGAGGCGGTGTGTGCGGTGCTGGAGCGTGAGGCGGACGTGGCTTGGGCGCCTCGTGCAGAGATGTGGAACAGCGAGCCGGAGCGCGGAGCGTTCTGATGCGTGAAGAGCTGCCTGACTCGATACCCGGCATGCAGAGGATTTCTTCGCTGTCGCTGGAAAAGCACGAGGGGCCATACGGGAAATGGCCGCGGCAAACCCGGCTGTATGTGGATGGGCGAGACACGCAGAGGACTGTGGCGGGCTATGTGATCGAGGCGCAGTACCGTTGCGCGGCGGGGTATCTGCTGGTGCTCTCGCAGGACTGCCTGTTCGAGGAGTCCTGTGATTGCGTGCTGCTCGATGCGCAGTTCAATACCCTCGCCGAGACTGGCCTGGGGGCAATGTATTGCTCCTTCCTTCTGGATACGCATTGGCCGATCTCTGCGACGTGTTTGCGTCTGCATTTCTACGGCGATTATTTTTATGACCTGCATATCGAGACCGCCATGCCCTTCTGCATGCCGGTGGCGCGGTCTCTGATGGACAGGGTGTGGTGCAGGTTGCGCGGAGGTGTTGATGCGGCATCGCGCAATGCGTCTGAACCAGGGATTCCGAGTGGGCCCGCATGGCGTCTGAGGCTGTCGCCGTTTGATGATTACCGGAACGACCCGTTCTGCATGGCGGCCATTCAGGATCAGGAGGCCAGACTGGAGAAGATCCGGGAGGCAGATCCGCAGGATTCCGGTGGGGCGTAGCGGCTCCGTACCAGACGCATCATGTATTCCCCGCTCTTGCTTCGTAAGGCCACGGTTGCCGATCTTGATCTCATCATGGAGATGGAGCGTGCCGGGTTTGCCGCGGGCGACAGCGAGGCGCGCGAGGTGTATGCGCATCGCATCGCGCACTTCCCGCAGGGATCGTTGATGGCGATGTGTGGTGATCGTGTCGCAGGCTGTCTGTTTGCCGAGATCTGGGCAGACGAAGCCGCGCTTGTGGCAGCGGATTTTGCGCTGGGCCACGACATCCGCGCACGGCATGTGCCGACGGGAAGGGTTCTGTACATTGCGTCGATGACGCTGATGCCGGCGTTTCGCGGGCGCGGGCTGGGCGGTGAGCTGTTGGAGTCTGGCATCGCGCACATCATGACGAGGCATCCGCAACTGCGCGAGGCGCTACTGCTGGTCAATGAGACCTGGACATTCGCGCGCAGGATTTACACGGCCGCAGGCTTCACCGAATGTGGGCGGCTGCCGGGCTTCTTCCAGCCAGATGCTCACACGGCACAGGATGGCATCGTGATGCGCCGCCTGCGTTGAGATCGGCCCCCGGATGCTTGCCGTTCGCGGCCGCGCGTCAGAGGTCTGGCGGTGCGCTGCGCCGGCGCAAGCCCAGCACACCAAGCCCACCCAGCAGCAGCATCCAGGCCTGCGGCTCGGGCACGGCGGCGATGGTGGTGTTGATCCAGTCCGCATAGGCCGGCACGTAGGTGGCGCCGCCGATCGAGCCGAAGGACGAGGCGTTGAGCGAGTAATAGCTGCTGCAGCTGCCGGCGGAGACTGCTGCGCAGGTCTGTCCATGATAGGAACCGATGCCGTAGAGCAGCCATTGGCCGCCGGACTGTACGAACATGGGGCTGCCGGAGTCCCCGCTGCCGTACTGTGCTTCGGCGGGTGAGGAAATGGTGCCGGCGAAGGCGTTCTTGCCACCACCGTCGAAATCGAACTCGACGATCTCGGTCGTGCCGGTATAGCCGGCAGTGCCGACGCTGTTGCCGTCGGCATACAGGTGATCGATGCGGTTGCTGCCGATGGTACGCGTGCCATAGGTGCCACTGACCTCGCCCGTTCCGCCGTTGCCGATGTTGCCGAAACCGACCATGGTGACCAGGGTGTTGGTGGTGGCTGTGCCGCTGAACAGGTCGAAGCCTGTGGCGCCGGCGGGCGCGGCGCCAGCGAGTTTGATCAGGGCGATGTCGTTGTTGAAGCGGCCTCCGCTATCGGTGCTCCAGTTGAAGCCGTCGACGTAGATCGCTTCAGCGGCGACCGAGGTCAGTACGCCATTGATCGAGAAGGTGACGTTGAGGCTCGACGGGTTGTTGATGGCACCGTAGGCCACGTGACCTGCCGTGAGGATGTAGCCGGAGCTGAGCAGCACACCCGAGGCGCCATTGACTTCGACGACGCCAGTCCAGGACGAAGTTGTGTCAGCCCCAGAGCCGCCAACAATGGCGTGACTGGCGGGCGCGCCCAGACCGAGCGTCAGGCCGAGTGCGCAAGCGGCCAGAGCGTGGGGCATGTGTTGTCGTTTCATCGTGCTCTCTCTCGTGTGGCCTGGGGCATGCGCGGGAGGGTACATGGCTTGAATTGCAGGTATCAACCTGCAGGGTGTAAATGTTCTTCAAGCGCGGAGACTGGTCCGGCGCATGCCGCGCGCATGGTGTGGGACGCTGCGTGTCAGTAGCGGTTGCGCGCCTCTTTGGCTTCGCGTCGCAGCAGGCGAAGCTGGGCGAGGACGGCCGGCACGTAGTACTGCGTCTCGGCATAGGGCGGGATGCGGCGGCCGTGCTTCATGACGGCGCCCTCGCCGGCGTTGAAGCCCGCGAGGGCGAGCTGGACGTCGTTGTCGAAGGTGTCGAGCAGCCAGGCGAGGTAGCGGGCTCCGCCGTGGAGGTTTTGCTGCACGTCGTAGGCGTTGCGCACACCAAAGCGCTGCGCGGTCTGCGGCATGAGCTGGGTGAGGCCCATGGCGCCCTTGGGTGAACGTGCCTTGGGGTTGTAGCGGCTTTCGACGGCGATCAGTGCGGCGAGCAAGGCCGGTTCGATGCGGTGGGCGTTTGCGGCTGTCTCGATGTGCGGCATCAGCCAGTCGGGGGGGCGGCGCAGCACGTCAAACTGGCGTGTCTGCTCGATACCCTTGGGCCCATTGGGGTCGCGCCAGTAGAGGCGTGCGCGCGGGTCGTCCTTGCGGTCGGTGAAGTGCGTGGTGCCGTGCTCATCGACGAAGGTGTAGATGTTGCCGGCGCGTGTGAGCGGGCTGCCGATGAGCAGCGCGCCGGCCAGCAGCAGGCAAGCAAGCGGGGGCGTTCGCGCGGGCAATAGGTTTTTCATGGGGCGCATTAGACCGTTAACGGTCATAGGGCGGGGAAGTTTGCATCAGCCGCCGTACGGCGTTCGTGACAAGCATCATGGGCTGTTACTCCCGATCAGTCCCGGCTTCTGGCGTCCTTCGTCTGACGGATGCAGAACCTTGCTCCAGCGTTTCATCAGAGCGCTCACAGCCATGGACGCACGGTTTCCCACACCAGCTTGGCGAGCAGGCTGACGGCGAGGATGAGGAATAGACGGCGGATCCACTGGTTGCCACCCTTCATGGCCAGGCGCGCGCCCAGCATGGCGCCGGCAATGCTGGCGATGCCCATGGGGATGGCGTAGTGATAGAAGACCATGCCGGTGGGGATGAGGAATGCCAGCGCGGCGAGGTTGGTGCCGAAGTTGACGACCTTGGCGCAGGCGGTGGCGCGGAGGAAGTCGAAGTGGAAGCAGCGCACGAACAGGAACAACAGGAAGCTGCCGGTGCCGGGGCCGATGAAACCGTCGTAGAAGCCGATGGCAAAGCCCAGCAGTAGCCCGCGTCGCAGTTCGACGGGCGTGATCTCGCGGTATTCGTCTTGCTGGCCGAAAGCGGGGCGGAACCAGGTGTAGGCGAGCATGACGGCGAGCACGACGATGACGATAGGCCGCATCCAGCTGCCGGGCACCAGGCTCATGAGGCTGACGCCGGCCAGGGCGCCGATGAAGGCGGCCGCAGCGGCGCGCCACAGCAGCTTCCAGGGCAGGTCCATGCGCAGGGCGTAGTGCCGCATCGAAGTGGCGTGGCCGAAGATGGAGGCCAGCTTGTCGGTGCCCATCAGCTGTGCCGGCAAGGCGGTGGGCAGGATGGCGTAGAGGCCGGGCACGAGGATCAGGCCGCCGCCGCCGACCGCTGCGTTGATGGCGCCGGCAATGAAGGCGATGGGAAGCAGGATGAGCAGTTCGGTAGGCATGGGGTGGTGCAGCGCAGGTCGGTCCGGGCGGACCGTTGGGGCGTGGGGAGTCGGAGGGACTAGCCTGTCGATTTTATCGGTTATGGCCTCTCCCGGCGGGCGCTATCATCCCTGCATGCACTCACTGATCGCGCGTTTTGACCGCCCCTGGATCTTGCTGTTGCTGACCGTGCTGTTCTGGTCGGGCAACTGGGTGGTAGGCCGGGGTTTCCGTGGCGAGGTGCCGCCTGTGGCGCTCGCTTTCTGGCGCTGGGTGATTGCCTTCGTATGCGTGCTGCCGCTGGCCTGGCCGCATCGCGCCCAGCTGTTGCCGGCCTGGCGGTCGCACTGGGGTGTGCTCTGTCTGTTGGGTCTGCTGGGTATTGCGGGGTACAACACGCTGGCCTATCTGGGTTTGCAGACCACGACGGCGACCAACGGGGTGTTGCTCAACTCCTTCATTCCCATCGTCATCATCGGCTTGTCCTGGGCTTTTCTGGGCAAGCGGCTGCGCGGGAGCGAGGCCGCCGGGGTCGCCCTGTCGCTGGCGGGGGTCCTCATCATCGTTGCGCACGGCGAGCCAGCCAGGCTGCTGGATCTGGTCGTCAATCCCGGTGACCTGTGGGTCATGGCGGCCGTACTGGCCTGGGCGGGCTATACGGTGCTGCTGCAGTTCCGTCCTGCCGGTCTGCATCCAGCGGCCTTGCTGGTCAGCCTGACAGCGGTTGGCCTCGTCTGCCTGTTGCCTTTCTATGTGCTGGAGATCGCGAGCGGACGTCTGATTCATCTGTCGGCCGCGTCCCTGGCCGGCATTGCCTACACCGGCATCTTTCCCGGCTTCCTCGGTTACGTGTTCTGGAACCGGGCTGTGGCGCAGGTCGGCGGCACGGTGGCCGGCCTGTACATCCATGTGATGCCGGTCGCCACGCCCTTGTTGTCGGCCCTGTTCCTCGGCGAAGCGCCCCGGCTCTATCACTTTGCCGGCATGGCCCTGATCCTCGGGGGCATCTTCGTAGCGACGCGCCGGATTCAAGCCCGCTAGCATTTCCGTCGTAAAAGGTGGATGGCCGAACTCCACAAACTTCAAGCAGACCAGCTCATGCTCGGCGAGCCCTTGCCTTGGGACGTGCTCGACATGGGCGGTACCTTGCTGTTGCGCAAGGGCTATGTGCTGCGCAATGAAGAGCAGCGCGAGGAGTTGCTGGAGCGCGGCATGTACGTCGATGCGGCCGAATACCGCGCGCACGAAAACCGCAAGCGCGTGGCGGTGTACGACCCCATGTACCTCATGGAGGCCGTGCAGGCGCGCCTGGCCTGGCTGCTCGAAGCAAAGCCCTGTGATGGCAGCTTCGTCGCCGAGGTGAAACAGCTGAGCGAGCAGGTCAGCCAGCTTGCGCAGCGCAGCCCCGATCTGGCGATTGCGGCGATGCAGATCCTCGAACACCGCAACTATCCGATTGCCCACAGCATGCACACAGCCGTGCTGGCCTGCCTGCTGGCTCGCCGCGCTGGCTGGGACGACGACAAGCGTGAGACGGCGCTGTGTGCCGCGCTGACCATGAACATCGCCATGGCCGAGCTGCAACTGACCCTGCGCAACCAGCGCGAGGCACCGACAGCCGAGCAGCGTGCGCGCATCAACGAGCACCCGGCCGAAGGGGCCAAGGCGTTGATGGTCTGCCGAGTCGATGACAACGAGTGGCTGCGTGCCGTGCTCGAACACCACGAGCTGCCGGAAGGCACGGGCTACCCGCGCCGCGTGAAGAACCCCAGCGACATCGCCCTGCTCATCAACGCTTGCGACATCTTTGCCGCCAAGCTGAGCCCGCGCGCCTATCGCAAGCCGGTGGTGGGTAGCGAGGCGACCAAGATCCTGTTCACCAAGCTGGGCCAGAACCCGGCCAACCCCTGGCCCGGCATGCTGGTCAAAGAGGTTGGCATCTACCCGCCCGGTACCCTGGTCAAGCTCGTCAATGGCGAGATCGGCGTCGTGTACATGCGTGGCGCGACCGCCAAGTCACCGCTGGTGATGGGCCTCATCAACAGCAAGGGCATGCCCTTTCTCGAACCGGTGCAGCGCAAGACCGATGAACCGGGCTTCGGCGTGGCCGCCGTGATGCCGCTCGACAAGGCGCTGGTCGGGCTCAACTTCGAGCAGATCTGGCACAAGCGGACCCGCAACGCTCAGGCTGCGTAGTCGACGATCAGCGGTGCGTGATCTGAAAAGCGTTGATCCTTGTAGACGCTGCAGGCCTTCACCTTGGCTGCGATGCCCGGTGTGGCGAGCTGGTAGTCGAGCCGCCACCCCACGTTGTTGGCCCAGGCCTGACCGCGGTTCGACCACCAGGTGTAGCTCTCGCCCGTCGTTTCCGGATGCAGCTTGCGATACACATCGACCCAGCCCAGTTCGTTCTGCACACGCGTCATCCAGGCACGTTCCTCGGGCAGGAAGCCGGAGTTCTTCTGGTTGCTCTTCCAGTTCTTGAGGTCGATCTCGTGGTGCGCGATATTCCAGTCCGCGCAGACGATGACTTCGCGTCCGCTGGCGTGCAGGGCGGCGAGGCGCGGGTAGAACAAGTCCATGAAACGGAACTTGGCTTGCTGGCGCTCTTCGCCACTAGACCCTGAGGGCATGTACAGGGACACGACGGTCAGTTTCTTGCCACCGTGCTCGAAATCGGTCTGGATGTAACGGCCTTCTGCATCGAACTCGGCGTTATCAATACCGCGCGAGATGTTGCCGGGCTGGCGCACGTAGAGCGCCACGCCGCTGTAGCCGCGCTTCTCGGCACAGAAGAAGTGGCCCGTGTAACCGGCCGGATTGAGCATGTCCGCAGTCAGGTCGGCCTCCTGCGCCTTGACCTCCTGCAGGCAGACCACATCGGCGTTCTGGGCCGGTAGCCACTCGAAGAAACCCTTGCTGGCGGCCGAGCGGATGCCGTTGAGGTTGGCAGTGATGACGCGTAACATCGGGCAATTCCATCAGAAAGATTGATCGTGCATTTTAGTCGTGAGTTTCTGGGCCTGGCGGTCCGCAAAGGTGTGCTGCGTTTCGGCGAGTTCAAGACCAAGGCGGGTCGCCTGTCACCCTATTTCTTCAACAGTGCGTTGTTTGATGACGGTGAATCCTTTGGCGAACTCTGTGGTTACTACGCCCGAGCCATCCGCGACAGTGGTTTGGCGGTCGACACCCTGTTCGGGCCGGCTTACAAAGGCATCCCGCTCGTCGCTGGCACGGCCATGCAGCTTGCTGCACAAGGTGTCAATCTGCCATTCTGTTTCAACCGCAAGGAAGCCAAGGACCACGGCGAAGGCGGCACCCTCGTTGGCGCACCCCTCAAGGGCCGCGTACTGGTGCTCGACGACGTGATTTCCGCAGGGACCTCGGTGCGTGAATCAGTCGAGATCATCCGCGCGGCAGGCGCCGAGCTGGCAGGCGTCGTGATCGCGCTGGACCGCATGGAACGCGGCACCGGCGACAAGAGCGCCGTGCAGGAAGTGCGCGACTCTTTCGGTGTACCGGTTGTGGCTGTGGCCAGCCTCACCGACTTGTTGGGATTCCTGGCTGACAGTCCGCAGATGGCGGTGCAACTGGAAGCCGTGCAGCGTTACCGCGACACTTACGGTGTTGCCTGAGAGAGAAGAACCGATGCCGAAGCACTGGTGGAGTCTTGCAGTCCTGGCCCTGTTTGCGGGCAGCGCCCTCGCGCAGGGCACGACGCCGGCACGTACGACCTACTGCTGTGCGGATAACAACGGGCGCAAGATCTGCGGAGACACGCTGCCGCAAGTCTGTTACGACCGGGCGTACACCGAGTTGTCTGGCTCCGGTCGCACGATGCGCGAGATTGCCGCGCCGATGACCGCCGAACAGCGTGCCAAGTACGACGCCGAACTCAAGGCGGCCCGCGAGCGCGCCATCCGCGAGGCTGAAGCCAAGCGGCGCGACCGCGTGCTGCTCGACAGCTATGCCCGCGTCGAAGAGATCGATGCGCGTCGCGATCGTGAAATCGCCAGCGTCGAAGCCGACCTCAAGCGCGCCCGCGCACAGGAGACCGAGCTGCTGGCCAAGCGTGCTGCGCTCGAAAAGCTCAAGCCCGCCACGGGCCAGATTCCCAGGGATGTCGCGGAAGACCTCGTGACCAACTCCGGCGAGCTTGCCGCGACGCGTTCGGTCATCGACAGCAAGCAGCGCGACATCGAAGCCATCCGTACGCGCTTCGAGATGGACCGTACGCGCTTCATCGAGCTCTCTGGCGCCAGAGGCAAGCACTGAACGAAAGCGGCGTATCCGCTCCGCAGTTTCCGGTTACCTCAACGACGACCGTTCATCGCTCTGGCGATACGCTCGTCGTTCGTTTTTCATCCCCCTGTCATCAGACCTTCGGGCAAGTGTCACGAACCTCGGGGCATAGTTGCCGTGTCGTGTGCGCGCAAGGCGCATGATTCCTCAAGATTGTTGCACCGCAAGGGTTTGCGGAGAGTGTGTAGGTGGTTTCATCAGGCGTGACAGGCTTTACATTGTCTGCGTGATTCCGCTTTAAACCTTTTGCGAAATGGTTCGTTATAGAGCTTGTGGGCGGTCGGAAATTTCCGGCTGACTGCAACGGACCAGAACCCTGGCGGGAGAACTCAACATGGCGGTGAAGATCATGGATATGAGAACCGGCGAAACCCTTACCGATGCAGAACGTTACGGCGATGAAGTGCTGAACGCGAACTGGTTGTCTCACCCGGCCCTGGCGCTGGGCTTGCAGACCCAGGCCACGCAGTCCAAGCATGAAGCGGCGATGTTTACCGATATCGACGGCTTCCTGGCGCGCCTCTACAGCGCACAGGAATGATCGTTCCGGCGGCCGACTCCGTGTGGGTCGGTCGCTGATGGCTGCCGCTTGACTGCAGCCCGTCAAAGCGCGTGAGTACGGTCGCCGCGCGCGAATCCCCTCAGGGGCGCCTCCAGACCGCGGCCCAGTGCCAGCACCTTGAAAACCTCCCCCATGTCATGGGCGCCGATCAGGCGCTGCAGCGCGCGCGATGCACGCAGGTAATCCGCGCTGTCCGTCTCGCCACGCAGCGCCAGCCTCTCCAGCACACCGCAATTGACCAGGAAGCTCGCCTGCGTCGTGTAGCCCAGCACTTCAAGCCCGGCGTCAAAGCCCGCTTCGGCACAAGCCGTGAAGTCCACGAAGGAAGTAATGTCGTTAAGCCCCGGCCAGCGGTAGAACGCCGTGTGTGCGCGGTGCCGGTAGTAGCACTGCAGCGTGCCCTGACTGCGCGAGGGCAGGTAGTACTCGGCAGTCGGATACCCATAATCGATCAGCAACAAGGCCCCCTGCTGCAGGCAGCGCGCCCATTCGGCGACCCAGGCAAAAGCCGACGGGCAGATCTCGCTGACATAGTCGCCAGATGTGGGGGGCGTGACAGGGAGCTTCGCCACGGCAGCAGCGAGCCCGGCGGACAGCGGGCGTGTGGCATCGACAAGCTGGCCTTCCGCAATGCCCACGCCCAACTCCTCGCAGCCACCTTTGCGCCAGCGCAGGCGATGCACAGGCATCACATCGAGCACTTCGTTGGCCACCACGCAGCCGCTGAACATCGTCGGCATGGCGTCCAGCCAGCGCACGCGTTCGACGAGGTGTGGCACGCGCGCCTGCAGCGTTTCGCGCTGGCGTTCGCGCAGCTCGCCGCTCAGTTCGAGAATGTCGTAGTGCGTCGGCAACGCGCCGAGGGATTCGAGCGTGGCGAGCAGGTCGGCAGCCAGCAGTCCGGTGCCGGCGCCGGCTTCGAGCAGGTGTGCAGAAGACTGCGCCATTACTTCCGCGACTTGTGCGGCCAGCGCTTCGCCGAACAGCGGCGAGATTTCTGGCGCAGTAACGAAGTCGCCGTCACTGCCGAACTTGCGCGACCCGCCGCTGTAATACCCGAGGCCCGGCGTGTAGAGCGCCAGTGCCATGTAGTCGGCGAAGCTGATCCAGCCACCGGCATCGGCGATGCGCTGGCGGATCTGTGCTTCAAGTGCTTCGGAATGCGCCAGTGCATCGGCTCCGGGCGGTGGCAGCGTATTGATTTCTTTCATGGGGCGGATTGTAGGACCGAACGTCGCTGCACATCCGCACGTGGTTACAATCGTGCATGACTTCGAAACCCGCTGCTCCGGGCGTTTCCACTGCGCCCGCTGCCTCGCAGCTGCCGATCTTCCCGCTGGGCAATGTGCTGCACCCCGAAGGACGCATGAAGCTGCGCATCTTCGAGGCGCGTTACATGGACATGATCGGCGAATGCATGCGCAACGATGCCGCTTTCGGTATCTGCCTCATCGACCAGGGCCGCGAAGTGGGCGAGGCGGCGACGCCGCATGCTGTGGGCGTTGAAGCGCACATTATCGATTGGGACATGACCCAGCCGGGTGTGTTGCACATCACTGTGCGCGGTGGGCGACGCTTCCGTATCCGCAGTCACCAGATAACGCAGCGTCAAACGGTTGCGGCCGAGGTCGATTGGCTGATGCAGGAGACGGCGAGTGTTGCGCCGAAGTTCGTATCCATGCAGTCGCTGCTGCGATTGATTGCGGCGGACAAGGGAAGGGACGTGATTGCCGAGCCGCATGCGTTCGACGAGGCGAACTGGCTCGCGTTCCGTTTTGCGGAGATCCTGCCGATACCGCCGCTGGCGCGGCTCAAGTTGCTGGAGCTGGACGACGCAGACATGCGTCTGACCATCATCCACCAGTACCTCATGGAGCACGGCCTCATCAAGTGAGGCCGGCAGGGCGATCAATTTGTGATCAGGACGGACGCTGCATCTGCGAAGACAGCGAGTCGTCCCAAGTCACCAGACCCAGTTCGCGCAATCGACGCAGGTTTTCTTCTGCGCCATCACCGAGCGCAGCCTGAAGGTTGGAGAGCGGCTTGTGCCCGTCCACGAGAATCAGCAGCGAACGCAAGCGTGCATCAAGTCGCATGGCGCGCGTACGGATTTCCGTTGCGCCGGCTTCTGTCTTGAGGGGAATCACGTTGGTATCCAATCTGATGTATCCGACAAACATTTGGGGGAGTTCGTAGGGATACCTTAGCTGTCCACGATGTGCACATGCATCAGGAAGAACCCCTGCTCCACGCGTAATTCTTCACGAAAGAATTGTCGAAATTTCTCTGACACGCGCTACTGCAGGGGCTCAGCGTGAAACAAGCCTCAGAGGATTTGCGCTACCTCATCGAACGACAGACGCGGACCACGCGGATGCGTACCGCCTTCGGCGCCATAACCCAGATTGATGAGGAAGTTGGCACGCCAGCGACCATCCGCGAAAAACTCGGCATTCACCTTGTCGGCGTCGAAGCCGCCCATGGGTCCGCAATCGAGTCCCAGCATGCGTGCGGCGATGATGAAGTAGGCGCCCTGCAAAGTGCCGTCACGCAGCCCCACCTTGTCGGCGAGTGCCGGGTTGGCTTCGTACATCGGCTTGGCGTCGTATGCCGGGAACTGCGTGGCGAGATGATCGAAGAAACGTGCGTCGGTGGCGACGATAACGGTCACCGGCGCCGCCATGGTCTTTTCGAGGTTGCCGGCGGACAGCGCCGGGCGCAGGCGCTCGCGCGACTCCTTCGATTTGAGGAACACGAAGCGTCCCGCCTGGCTGTTCATCGAGGTCGGCCCCCACTTCATCAGCTCACGGATTTCGTACAGCGTGGCGTCGCTGACTTCGCGATCGCTGAAGCGGTTGAAGGTGCGTGCCGTACGGAAGGCAAGGTCGTAGGCTTGATCGGGAAGGGGAAGGCTCATGCTGTGGCTCCTGTGAGGGATCTGATCTGGTCAATGAAGGTTTGCGGGTTGCCGTAGTGGCGACCATGGTCGAGACGGTGCAGGCCACTGGCCGTCTCCAGAATGAAGGTCGGAAAGCCCTGACCGCCTGCGGCATGCAGGCGCTGGCGCGCCTCACTCACGCACTCATCCAGTTGCGTCGCCTGTTTTGTCATTGCGGTTGTGAAGGTGGCTTCGTTAAAACCCAATGCGCCAGCGAGCTTTGCGAGATGCGCCGGGTCACAGATGTCTTCGCCGCGCTGGTAACGCGCGGCCTGAATGGCCTCGAGCATATCCAGTGTTAACGACGACTCGAGCTGGCGAGCGGCCAGCAGGGCTAGCGTTGGTGTGGTCGATTCGAGCACCATGGGGGCGTCGCTGAGCAACCAGTCGATGTAAGGCTTGCCGAAAGGTACACCGGTCAGCTGATGGATTCTCTGGTCGGCATTGAGGATGTATGAACGCCAATCCGGTCCCAGGTTGCGTGGTGAATCGAACATCAGGCCCGGATGAAATTGCAGTGTCAGCCCATTGCCCAGCGCGGTGACTGCATGGCGCAGTAGCGGGCTGGCGGCATAGCACCAGCCGCAGAGCGGGTCAAAGATGTAGTGCAGGGTGGACGGCATGATGCTTTCTACAGGTTGGGGTGCTTACACTGTAGCCCGAGCAGAAAACGGGATACAGATGGCTCGAAGGCATTCTCTGATGCCGTAGGCGCAACAATGTGTTCCGCCAGCCCGGCTTATTGACCGGCGCGATATCTCCTACAGTGACACCACGCAAGCAGCCCCCACCACTGCAGCAAAGCTTGCAGCGCAACCCAACACTGGAGAAAACCATCATGAACAACTATCTGCATCTCGCCGGCCGCATCCTGCTGGCCCTCATCTTCGTCATCAGCGGCTTTGGCAAGCTCGCCGACACGGCTGGCACCGCCGGTTACATGGCTGCCATGGGTGTGCCGACCGTGCTGCTGTGGCCGACCATTGCGCTCGAAGTGCTTGGCGGCATTGCGATCATTGCGGGCTTCCAGACGCGTTGGGCAGCGCTCGCACTGGCGGGCTTCAGCGTGGTTTCCGGCGTGATCTTCCACAGCAACTTCGCTGATCAGATACAGCTCATCATGTTCCTCAAGAACCTCGCCATGGCGGGCGGCTTCCTCCTGCTGGCTGCGAGCGGTGCCACGGCTCTGAGCGTGGACGCGCGCCGCGCCTGATTCACGGAGCACGTCCTGTCGGGCGCACGGTCGATGGTCGTGCGCCCGATTTTCATGTAGTCAGCCGTCCGACGACACGGCGCACCCAGGGTGCAAGCAAGGTGACTGAAGCGAAGGCCACCGGCCAGGTCGTCAGGCAGCTTTTCAGCCAGCGCGCGGGGAAGTCGGCACTGATGCCCTGGCTCACAGCCAGTACGAAGGCCGACACGATGGCGACCATGATCACGGAAAGCAGCGCGCCGAAAAGGATCGGGGCGAAGCGGGCGGGAATGCGTGGGGTGTTGCGCATGATGTTCTCCTGTTGAATGAGGGGGGCGGAATGTGCGTTCAGGACGCGGGGGTGAAATCGGTGATGACGCGGATCAGCAGCGCACTGGCGTAAAGCCCGCAGCCAAACACCGCGTGAGTGATGAGGCTCTGCAAACGCGCCGCATTCGGGCGAGGCGTGCGGCTCGCCGCGATGCCTGCGCCCATGCCCGGCTGCATCAGCAGAAAGGGGGCGGCGACCGTGACGAGTCCGAACAGCAGCGCCGATGCGAGACGTGGCGATTGCAACCAGGCAGGGCCGCACAGCGCGACCAGCAGGGCGGCGAAGGCCATGCCTGTGAGGTAGTGCGCTGCCCAGCCGATCAGGCTTTCACCTGCGACAGCTTCGACCCGCGCAATCGCCTCGTGGCGGAAGTGGCCGCGCGGCATGTGTGCGAACCAACGCCCAACGAGGCCGTAGTCGGGGAGCGCGACGCCCAGCAGGCGCCGTCGCAGCAGCGCCCAAAGATCCGTGATCGCGGTCGCGCCAATGCCGATCAACAAGGTGTTTGTCAGGATATGCCCCAGTGATTCCATTTCGTGCTCCTCAGGCTTGCCATGGCATGGCCGTAAGCGCACAGTGCCACCTCAAGTCAACTTGAGGTCAAGGGGTTTTGTATGGACATTGCCGAAGTCGCGAAACACAGCGGCGTACCGGCCTCGACCCTGCGCTATTACGAAGAGAAAGGGCTGATCCGCTCGGTCGGTCGGCAGGGCTTGCGGCGCGTGTTTGCGCCGGCCGTACTGGAGCGCCTGGCGCTCATTGCGCTGGGGCAGTCTGCCGGGTTCTCGCTCGACGAGATCGCGCGCATGTTCGGCGCCGACGGCCAACCCGACATCGACCGCGAGCTGCTGGCCGCCAAGGCTGACGAACTCGACGCGACCATCCGCAAACTCAGCGCGATGCGCGACGGCTTGCGGCACGCTGCCGTCTGCCCCGCACCGAGCCACATGGAATGCCCGACCTTCCGCCGTCTGCTCGGCGCGGCCGCCGTCGGTGCACTGGGTGAGCGCGGCAGGGCGCGTTCGCAGCGGAGGCGTTGAGTCGGGTAGAAGCGCCAAATAGTTGCATTTCAAATGCATCAATACTAGAGTGCAGGCAAGCCCCCACGGAAACTCGCCATGCAGCTCACCCGCTTTACCGATTTCGGCCTGCGTATCCTCATGTACCTCACGCACGAGCGCGACACGCCGGTCACCATCGGCGAGATTGCTCAGCAATTCGAAGTACCTCACAACCACCTTGTCAAAGTGGCGAACCGCCTCGGCAAACTTGGCTGGGTCACTGCCGTACGCGGGCGTAAGGGCGGGCTGGTATTGGGCGTGGATGCCGAGCGCTTGCGCATCGGCGACGTCCTGCGCCAGCTCGAAGAGAGCGAATCGCTGATCGACTGTGCGTCGCAGCCCTGTGCACTGAACGGCCGTTGCCTGCTCAAGGCCGCACTTAATGCAGGGCTTGCGGCGTTCTACGACAAGATGAACG
The DNA here is from genome assembly GCF_039544165.1 of Viridibacterium curvum. Lineage (NCBI taxonomy): Bacteria > Pseudomonadati > Pseudomonadota > Betaproteobacteria > Rhodocyclales > Rhodocyclaceae > Viridibacterium > Viridibacterium curvum. The sequence goes on along the minus strand of NZ_BAABLD010000008.1, from coordinate 696,035 downwards.
AGGTGAGCCTGGCCGACGTGAGCCGTGGCAAGACGGGCAGCGCCATCGTGACGCTGCATCGTGACTTCATCACCACGATGGGGGCTGGCCATGCATGACGTAGCCAGCGAACTGGGCCTGCCGCGAGTGGCAGAGGTGGTGGCGCGTTTCTACGCCGCGGTGCGCGTGCATCCTGCCCTGGCGGCGCCGTTTGCGCGTGTAGGCGACTGGCCGGCGCACGAGGCGGTGCTGACGCACTTCTGGTGGGTCACGCTGGGTGGCAAGCGCTATATGGACTACCGCTACCGCGTGGCCGAAAAGCACATCGAATCGGGTTTTACGCCGGCCTTGCTCGAAGACTGGCTGGCCCTGTTTGCCGACACGGTGCGCGAGAGCCTGCCGCCCGAGCTGGCCGAGCCCTGGCTGGCACGTGCGCGGCACATTGGCGAATCGCTGCGCCAGTTGCACGCCTTTCATGCGGAGTCGGCTTTGTCCGCAGTGCGTGCTTAGACGGGCTTTAAAAGTTGCATTTCATATGTATCAATAGCGTATCCGAAGACCCCGACAAGGAGCCATCATGACCCCCCCAACCACCTATCGCTTCACCCACCGCGCACCGCGCGACCTGCACGACCGTGTCGCGCTGGCCTTCACGAAACTATTGCGCTTCTGCGCTGACCTGTTCTTTGCCAGGCGTTACGGCCACCGCGCCGTGGTGCTGGAGACCGTGGCGGCCGTGCCCGGCATGGTGGCCGGCACGCTGCAGCACCTGCGCGCCTTGCGCAACATGTGCGACGACCGGGGCTGGGTGCGCCAGCTGCTTGATGAGGCCGAGAACGAGCGCATGCACCTCATGACCTTCCTCGCGATTACGCAGCCTTCGCGTTTCGAGCGCGTTCTGGTTCGACTCGCACAGGGCGTGTTCTACAACCTGTTTTTCGTGGTGTACCTGGTGTCGGCGCGCACGGCGCATCGCATCGTCGGCTACTTCGAGGAAGAAGCCTGCCGCAGCTACACCGAGTACCTCGCGGGCATCGATGCGGGGCGTTACGAGAACGTGCCGGCCCCGCAGATCGCCATCGACTACTGGAAGCTGCCTGCCAACGCCAGGCTGCGCGAGGTCGTGATTGCCGTACGAAAAGACGAAGCAGGGCATCGCGATGTCAACCACGGCTTCGCCGACGCCTTGTCGGGCGACGCAACGGCCTTGGGTGACGCAGCGCGCTGAGTATCAGTCCAGCGCGAGCGGTGCCGGGTCGATGCCCAGGTGCTGCGCGATGGCGGTGACGACCAGCATGTGATCGGCGCGCGGTGCGAGACCCGACACCGTCACCGCGCCGATCACGGCGGCGCTGCCGCGCAGGCGGATCGGGAAGCTGCCACCCACGGCCTCGTACTCGGCGCGCGTCGAGCCGGTGCGCGCGTCCAGCGTGGTGTTCGCTTTCTGCGTGTCCAGCCCGACAAGGTGCGAGCTCTTGAAGAAGCGCATCACGCTGTTGCGCTTGCGGCGAATCCAGTCAGAGTGGCCGGGATTGGTGCCGGGCATGGCGTAGAAGAACAGCGGCGCGCCGGCCAGCGTGATGTCGATGGCGACAGCAATGCCGCGTGCCTCGGCCACGCTCTTGATCAGGCCGCCCAGCGCCCAGGCGGTGGTGGTGTCGAACTCGGCGAACTGCAGGGTCTTCTCCTGCAGTGCGGCGCGGGCGATTTCTGCATCCAGTTCCATCTGTCTCTCCGTCAATGGTGCTTGCTTCAACCCAGGGCTTTGCCGACGACTTCAGCCACGTCGCTCGACAGGCCATCGTGCACGCGGATGCGTTCGAGCTGTTCGCGCGCCTTGCCCTGACGCGTGTCGTCAAACTTTCTCCAGCGGTCGAATGTACGCGCGATGCGCGATGCGACCTGCGGGTTCATGCTGTCGAGCTGCAGGATCACATCCGCCGCAAGCCTGTAGCCGCTGCCATCTGCCGCGTGGAAGTGCTTGGGGTTGGCCGCGCAGAAAGCACGCACCAGCGAGTACACCTTGTTCGGGTTGCGGATGTCGAAAGCTTCGTGCGCCATCAGGGCGCGTACATCGGCAGTTGTCGTGGGCAGACGCGACGTCGATTGCACCTGCAGCCACTTGTCGACCACCAGAGCCTCGGCCTTCCAGCGCGTATAAAAGCTGTCCAGCGCGGTGTGGCGTGCCGCGATGTCGAGATTGGCCAGCGCGCCGAGGGCGGCCATGGTGTCGGTCATGTTGGCAGCCTGCTCGTAATGGCTGACCACCAATGCGTTCGACGCTTCGTCGCCCAGCTCGGCCAGATAACCCAGGCAGACATTGCGCAGCGCGCGCTTGCCAGCCTGTTCGCCATCGGGCGAGTACGGGCCGTGAATGGCCAGACGTGCGTAAGCGGCTTCGAAGTCGGCCCGCAGCGCCTGTGCGAGATGCTGGCGCAGGGCAAGACGGGCAGCGTGGATGGCATCGGGATCGACGACTTCCATCTGCTCGGCGAGGTAGGTTTCGGAGGGCAGGACCAGTGCTTCGGCAACGAGGGCCGGGTCACCACCAGGCGTGAAGGCAGAGGCCAGCAGGCTGCGGATGGCGCTGGTGTAGCTGGCGGGGACCCACGCGGGCTCCCACGGCGTGGGGAGGAAGGTCGCCGCGCCGACTTCCACATCGGAGGGCGCTTCTTTCCAACCCGTGGGGCGGGGGGCCGCAAGCATCCTGACGCCATTCATAAGGATGCCTGTGGCGAGGCGTTGGCCGGCTTCCCAGCGATTCACTGCATCAGTGTCATGCGCCATCAGGTGCGTCAGCGCGGCCTCGCTGTAGTCGTAGTCGAGGATCACCGGCGCAGAGAAGCCGCGCAGCAGGGAAGGCACGGGCTCAGCGGTGATCTCCTCGAACACGAAGGTCTGCGTGTCCTCGCGCACAGTGAGTACGCGTTGCGTGCCCTGCACGGCCGCCTCGCCGGCGAGGCGCAGCGGCAGCTCCTTGCCCGCAGCATCCAGCAGGCCAATCACCAGCGGCAGGTGATAAGGGCCACGCTCCTGCGGAAGGCCTTCGCTGGCCATGCGCTCTTCGTAAGGTGTGGCGGGGTACTGCTGCGTGACCGTCAACGTGTAGCGCTTCGCAGCAGCATCAAACTCGCTCTTCACCACAAGGCGCGGCGTGCCGGCCTGGTTGTACCAGCGCTGGAACTGCGTGAGGTCGAGACCGGATGCGTCCTGCATCGCGGCGACAAAGTCCTCACAGCACACAGCCTGCCCGTCGTGGCGCGCGAAGTACAGATCCATGCCCTTGCGGAAGGCCTGCTTGCCGATGAGGGTGTAGATCATGCGGATGACTTCCGCCCCCTTTTCGTACACCGTCGCGGTGTAGAAGTTGTTGATCTCGGCGTAGCTCGCCGGGCGGATCGGGTGGGCCATGGGACCGGCATCTTCCGGGTACTGCGCGGCGCGCAAAGTGCGCACTTCCTGGATGCGCGTCACGCCGGCCGAGTGCACGTCCATGCCGAAGTTCTGGTCGCGGAAGACGGTGAGGCCCTCCTTCAGCGAGAGCTGGAACCAGTCGCGGCAGGTCACGCGGTTGCCCGTCCAGTTGTGGAAGTACTCGTGCGCGACGACGCGGTCAATGTTCTGGTAGTCCGTATCGGTCGCGGTGTCCGGGCGGGCCAGCACGTACTTGGTGTTGAAGATGTTGAGACCCTTGTTCTCCATTGCGCCCATGTTGAAGTCACCGACGGCGACGATCATGTAGTGCTCAAGGTCCATCTCCAGACCGAACACATCCTCGTCCCACTTCATCGACTTCTTCAGCGCGGCAATTGCGTGGTCGCACTGGTCGAGCTTGCCGGGTTCGACATACACGGCGCAGCGCACGCGGCGGCCCGAGGTCGTCGTGTAGTAGTCCTCCAGCACGTCGAGCTTCGCCGCGACGCAGGCAAACAGGTAAGCCGGCTTGGCAAACGGGTCTTCCCAGGTCGCCCAGTGGCGGCCCTCATTTCCGTCACCGCTCTCCTCACCCTGCGCAACCGGGTTGCCGTTCGACAGCAGGATGGGGAAGCTGGCCTTGTCCGCATGCAGGGTGCAGCGGAACTTCGCCATCACGTCCGGCCGATCCGGGTAGAAGGTGATGCGGCGGAAACCCTGCGCCTCGCATTGCGTGAAGTAGCCATCCTTGGAGCGGTAGAGCCCCGACAGCTGGGTGTTCTTGTCGGGCTCGATGCGTACTACCGTCTCCAGCACGAAGGCGTCCGGGGTGTCGGCCAGCGTCAGGCTGGTCTCGTCAAGCTGGTAGGCGCTTTCAGGCAGGCTGCGGCCGTCGAGGCGCAGGGCCTCAAGGTGCAGCTCTTCGCCATCGAGCCGCAGCGCACTGGCACTGGACGCCGGGTTGCGACGCATCGCCAGTCGGGCCGTGACACGGGCAAAGCCCCGGTGAATGGCGATATCCAGCTCGACCGTGTCGACCAGGTGGCTGGGGGGGGTGTAGTCCTTGAGATAGATGGTCTGCGGGGCGTTCATGCGGGGATTCCAGTGAGGCAGGGCAACGGCGAAGCGCCCATTGTAGGCCGTAGGGCGGGAGCCGAGCCGCGTTGACCTGGATCAAGCCATGCTGCGCCGCGCTGCAGTTAGAGTCCAGACTGGCTTGTTGTTTGCTGGAGGAGTAGACGGCAAAGCCGGCAAACGCCACCGGCGGGACAGGAACGACCATCATGCGAAAACTCAGTCTGCGATTGAAACATCTGACCCAGGAGCACCGTGCAGCAATGCTGCTGGCTACGGCTGCGCGCGATGCCATGCCGCAGAGTGATGAGGACCTGCCCGAGTTTGTCGAGCGGATCCGCAACATTTTCATCCAGGAGATGGAACCCCACTTCCTCGAAGAAGAGCGCCACGCACTGCCACGCCTGCGCGAGCTGGGCCGCGACGACCTGGCCGACCGCACCTACCAGGAACACATGCACATGCGCGGCCTCATCGAAGCCTTGCATGAGCAGCCCAGCGCGCTACTCATCCGCGAGTTCTCGAATGCCATGCAACGGCATGTGAACTTCGAGGAGGAAGAGGTTTGGGAAGTGCTGGAGGATGCAATGGAGGCGACACAGCAGAGTTGAGTCGGCCGTACGGGCTCCGGTCAGCCAACCGTGATGGTTTTTGACGGCCCCTTGAAGACATGCATCTTGCCGGAGTGCAGTAGCGATACCTTGCCCGTCACGCTGGTGACCTGGTACCCGAGGTTGGAGGCGAGGGTTTGCTTGCCGATACCCGTGATCTCGCCGTGGTCGGCGCTGCTTGCAACCCCCGGCCCCGAAACCGTGTTCAGCTTGCTGCTGCGCTTGTAGTGCACCTGCACCGACGTCGCTCCGGTGCGCTGGAAGTGCACGTAGATGGAATCCGTTGTGGAGGTTGGCAAGCCGGATTCCACCGTGTCGTAACACAGCACATCACCCCTGTAGCCCAAGGCTTTGGCCAGTGCGGCCACTTCGCTGGACAGATCCCCGTCCTGGCCCGTGCCATAGCGTTTCGCAAAGAAGCCGGCGACGTACATCGCGTTCCACTTCGGGTCCTGGATGAACCCGCTGTGCTGACCAATCCACTCCGCGAACTTCTTGCCGCCCTGATCACCGCCGATCAGATGCATGCCGAAAAGGCCACCGTCATTCTGCAGGACAAGCGCCATGCAGTCCGCGAGATTGGGGAAGCCCAGCAGGCTGGTGCTGTAACCGATCTGGCGTTCGCACAGGTAGCGCAAGGTGTCGGGCATGGCTCATCTCCATCGGGTCAGAGAAGTCGTATGATGTCACGCGACCTGACAGATGGGTGCGCCCGTCAGCGCTTCGTCCGCGACTCTTCGATGATTCTCGCCATCGCCGTGTAACCGCGTGCCCGCGCCAGCACCAGGGGCGTGTTGCCCTCGCGGTCAGTGAGTCTTGGCGACGCACCAGCTTCCACCAAGGCGCGCAGTGTGGCCTGATGGCGCAGGCCGCCATCGCCGAGCACGATGGACTCGATGACGGCTGTCCAGTGCAGGTTATTGACGTGGTCGAGCGGTGCGCCCGCAGCGATGAGCTGCTTCACGACGCCGTCGTGGCCGAGATGGGCAGCGGCGATCAAAGCCGTGCCTTCGTAGCGGCTGGTGACCTGCTTCGCACTGGCGCCCAGCGACAACAGCACGCGTAGCGTTTCTTCATCGTCGGCAACACTGGCGATGGTGACGCAGTCGTAACGGTCGTCTTCGAGCAGATCGAGTTTTGCGCCGGCTTTGGCGAGCAGGCGGATGACTTCGCGTTGCTTGGCAAAGCTGGCAACGTGCAGGGGCGTGCGGCCGTGGCCGTCGCGTGCGTTGAGGTCAGCGCCGCTGGCGATGAGTTGTTGCAGGCGGGCCGTGTCGCCCTGGTGGGCGGCGGCGTGCAGGCCGCTGTAGCGGGCAGCTTCGCTGGCGCTGGGGGCGGTCTGGGCTTGTGCTGAGGGTGTGGTGGTGAGTGCCAGCAGCAGGAGTGTGGCGAAGCGGGAGAGGTTCAGCATGGTGTCCTCCGTGCTTTACGGTTACAAGCGGTTCAGATCGTCATTCCCGCGAAGGCGGGAATCCAGCGTCGTTCGTAAAGTCACTGGATTCCCGCCTTCGCGGGAATGACGGTACAGGCAAAGACCGACTTACTTGAGCAGATCCTTGACCTTTTCAAGCGCCGCCATCGCGCACTGTTCATCCAGGTGGCCCCCGGGCGCACCACCAACGCCGACTGCGCCGATTACGTCGTTACCGACCTTGACCGGCACACCACCGCCAAGCAGCAGGTAGCCCGGGATGTAGACGAGGTTGGCGGCTGCGGGGTTCTTCTGCGCACCTTCCATCATGGCCAGCGTGGTGTTCTTCGCCGAAGCCGAGGTCCAGGCCTTCTGCTGGCTGGCGGCCAGGGTGTGCGGGCCGGCGTTGTCTGCACGCTGCACGGCACGCACGGTGCCGGCGCGGTCCACCACGGTGGCAGTGACGGCGTAGCCATTGGCGCTGCAGGCAGCGACGCTGGCGGCAGCGATCTGGTTCGCCAGATCGAGCGACATGTTCTTCTCGGTACGCACAGCAGTGCTCTGGGCGCTGGCGAAACCGGCGGCGGCGAGCAGGGCGATGGCGGTGAGGGTGTGGATCTTGCGCATGGTGTTCTCCTTTGGGTTGGGCGCCGCAGATGCGGCTGCCATGGGGAGAACTCTAGGGATCGCGCCGCCTGCGGCCCATTCGTAGGGCTACGTCTGGCCCTCCGTAAAACTACTGAGAGGCGCCGTCCGCCGCCTCGACCAGTGTCGCGTACTGGCGAATGAGCTGCGCCAGCGATTCGGCCTGCAGCTTGGCGAAGAGGTTGGCACGGTGGGTCTCGACGGTGCGTGGCGAGACGTCCAGTGCGCGGCCTATTTCCTTGTTGGTGAGGCCGCTGACGATGAGGCCCAGCACTTCGCGCTCGCGCTCCGAGAGCTGGCCGTAGCGCTCGCGTGCGACACGGTCGGCGGCGTGCCGTTCGCGCGAGCGCACATGCTGACGTACGGCGTTCTGCAGGGTGTCGAGCAGCAGCTCGTCGTTGACGGGCTTTTCGAGGAATTCGGCGGCGCCTGATTTGAAGGCGCGTCGGCAGAGGTCAACCGTGCCGTGGCCTGTCAGCATGATGACGGGCTGGTCGACCCCGCGTGCGATGAGGGTGTCGAGCACGCTCAAGCCGCTGATGCCGGGCATGCGCACATCGAGCAGGATCGCGCCTATGCCTTCGGGCGAAAAGCCATCGAGGAAGGCTTGCGGGTCGGCCCAGGTCTCGACGCGCAGTCCCACGGTGCCGATCAGCAGCGCGAGGCCTTCGCGCACGGCGGCGTCGTCGTCGATGAGGTGGATCAGGGGTGAGAGGGAGGAAGGAGATGAGGGGGGCGAGCTGTTCATGTGCTGGCTTCCGGCAAACGCAAGGTGAACTCGGCGCCCTGCGGCACACGGTTGGCCGCACGCAGCTCGCCGCCCATGCCGGCTGCCAGCGTCTCGCACAGGCTCAGGCCCAGCCCGAGGCCATCTTCACGCGTCGAGAAGAAGGGTTCGAACAAGCGCGGCAGCACCTCGGGGGCAATGCCGGGGCCGCAGTCGGCGACGCGCAGCACGCCTTGCCTGTTGTCGTGACTGATGTGCAGCGTCAGCGCGCGTTGCGCGGTCGGCACTTTCTCGAGCGCTTGCAGCGCGTTCATGACGAGGTTGTGGATCACCTGTTCGAGTGCCACCGGCTCGGCCAGCACCACGCGCGAAGCGTCGCCTTCCAGTGTGACGGCCACGCTACGCTTGTGCGCCTCCGGTTCAAGCAGGTAGAGCACCTGGCGTGCGACCTGCACGAGGTCGACGGCGACGCGTTCGGCGCCGGCTTCCGGGCGCTCCACCACACGGCGCAAACGGCCCACCACCTCGGCTGCGCGCTGCGCCTGTTCGGCTGCCTTGCCCATGGCGCTGCGCGCGGTGTCGAGCTCGGGTTCATCATCGTCGAGCAGGCGGCGTGCAGCCTGCGTGTTGGCGAGCACGGCGGTCAGCGGCTGGTTGAGTTCGTGGGCCATGCCGGCCGCGAGTTCGCCCAGCGTGTTGAGGCGCGCGACCTGACCCAGACGCAACAGCTCTTCGGCGCGGAGGCGTTGCGCACGCTGCGTACGCAACTGGTAGGCCGCCACGCAGCCGGCAACAACCAGCGCACACCAGCCGGCCATCCACCCCCAGGGCAGCTGCAACCAGCCGACGATGCGCTCGGCATAGACCTCGAAAGGCTGGCTGTCGGCGGCCAGATGCTTGCTGAAGCTGAAGCCTTTTCCCCAGGGCAGGTAACGCCCTTCCTGCAGGACAAGCGTCTGCGCGTCATGGCGCAACAGCACGCGTACCGGGCTGGCCTTCGGGTCGGTCGGCCACTCGGCCCAGGGCAGCATTTCGCGCAGGCCCACGGTCATGGCGTGACTTGCCGGTTGTCCGGCCAGCACCAGCACGTAACGCCCCTGCGCGAAGTCGGCATAGGCCAGCTCCGGACGGCGCAGTTCGCGGGAGCGCGCTTCTGCCGCCGTCAGACGCGCATCGCTCCAGGCTTCACCGGCCGCCCGGCGTTGCATGCCGAGGATCTGTGGATACAGCGCGCTGAGACGCTGCTCGCGCTCGCTGCCTTGCTCGGCCTGCAGCAGTGACACGGTGGCGAGGATCGCATCGTGCTGCACCACGCGCTGGCTCAGCACGCGATGCATGATGCGCGCATCGGTCTCGAAGGCCTCGCGCTGCTGCGTGAGCGCGATGCGGCCGAGCAGCCACACGCCGGCGATGCACAGCAGCGCGCCAGACAGTAGCCACCAGCGGAGTCGGATGAGACGTTTCAGCATGGCCACATTGTGGCAAAAGCGCGCCGCCTACGCTGCCGTATCGCTGACGTGCGTGCTGTGGCGAGACACCACGCGCAGTTGCCCGGCCGCTTGCAAGCCCTGTTCGATGTGGCGCGCAGCGAGGCGCGGCTGCGCTTCGCCGCACATGAAGATATCGACCGCCGCGAAAGCGTTCTCGGGCCAGGTGTGGATGCTGATGTGCGACTCACGCAGCAGCAGCACGCCCGTGACGCCCATGCCAGGGCCGAAGTGGTGGAAGTGGCTGTGGATTACCGTCGCGCCAGCGAGCGCGGCCGCTTCGCGCAGCAGGCGCTCGATGGCCGGCGCGTCGCCGAGCAAGGCGGGCGCGGCGCCGTCGAGGTCGAGCAGCAGATGCTGGCCGGCCATCACTTGTGACCGCCGCTGAAGCCGCCACCGCTGTAGCTGCTGCCACCGCTGTTCCAGCTGCGGTAGTTGCCGCTGCTACTGCTGACAGCGCCGTAGTTGCACGAGGTGACGATGACTGAAACCAGCGTGGCGTAGATGACGTAGAGAAAGCGCATCAGTCGTCATCCTCCAGCTGATCACTGAACTTGAAGAGTGGATACCACAGCGCGACGATGCCCAGGATGGGCCAGATGAGATTGGTGTTGTCCATGAACAATGCCGGGGCATTGACGGCGCCCAGACCCAGCGTGGCGTACACCGCGGCGTTGCGGCACCACGTGCGCGTGTCGACCTCACGGCTTGCTTGACGGTTGCTCAGGGCCTGGCGCGGTGCGGCGTCCGCCTGTTTGCCGAACCAGCGCAGCACAGCCTGCGTCTGCACGCGCTTGGCGAGGCTCCAGGTCAGCTCCTGCGTGTCGCGCTCGGCACTGAGGCTCTGGTCGCCCGCCTTGTAGTCGGTGATCGTGACGCGGTCACCCACATGCACGCGCCAGTTGAAGGCGCCGGCCGCCCAGGTGACTTCGGCGTCATAGGTGAAGGTCTTGCGGTATTGCAGGCCGCGCAGTTTCACGCCGTCACCCGCCGTGGTGCCGGGCCATTCGTCGAGCACTTCGACGAGGTCCCAGCCCTCGCTGGTCTCCACCAGCCACTTGAGGCCCTTGTCAGGGTTGTGCAGCAGGTACTCGATCCAGGTGGAATCGTCCTCTCCGACCTCGCTGCGTTCGAGTACGCCGATGAGGGTCCAGGTCACGTTCTGGATCTGTGCCTTGTCACCCAGTGATAGCGTCGTCTGGCGCGCTTCGAGTTCTTCGTGTTTGGCCAGCACGCTGAAGCGGTCGGTGCCACCTTGGGCCTGCGGGTCTGGCGAAACCTCGGCGTGGCAGACCTGACAGATCAGGTGTTGGGCGAGGCCCGCGCGATATGCAATCGATGCGCCACAGCTGGGGCATTCAAGGTTGGCGACGCTGCCCGGCAGCTTGCCCGCGCTCTGCGCGATCTGGTCAGCCGTGCGCAGCATCTGGCACTTGAGCGACTCCAGCGTCACGCTCTTGCCCACATACGCAACCGGCGTGGTGTCGGAGTAGTCGAGCGTGAGGAACAGGTTGCCGCTGCGGAAGTCCGCCACGCGTGCTTCCCAGCCCGGGCCGGCCTTGAAGGGCAGCTCGCCCTGACCACCCGTGCAGCGCGCGGTGCGCACATCGGCCGCAATGTAAGGCGTGCCTTCGAACTGCAGCGAACCGCCCGGCGTCAGGCGCTCGAAGGGCGGCAACTGCGGCTGGGTTTTCGCGGCGGCGGTGATGACGTATTGCCCGCCCGCATCCGACAGCCAGGCGCTGCTGCCGTCGTCCAGCACGGCATGCCATTCGTTCCAGAAGCCGTTTTCATAAACGAGTTGCAGGCGGCCGACGATGGTGAAATTGACGCCAAGAAAAATGCCGCTCGTGCCGATCTGGATGCGCGACCAATCCTCCAGCACGGCCGACATCTTGCCGATGTCGCGCACCGAATCCGCATCGCGGATCAGCGTGCTCTGGCAATAGCTGCACACCGCCATGACGCTGGCGGCCGAGCGAAAGCTGACCGGTGCCCCGCAGGCGGGGCAGGCTGTCTGGTACATGGAGGGCCCGGCCTCAGCCAATCATTTTCTTGAGGATCTCGGCCTTCGCGCCGTCGTAATCGGCTTGCGAAATCAGCCCCTTGTCGAGCATGGTCTTGAGCTTTTCGAGGCGCACCTCGGGGGCCTCGGCTGCTGGGGTTGCCGGCGCTGCGGCTGCCGGCGCCATGGCATTGCGCATCGCGTCGCCCATCATCTGGCCGACGCCCACGCCGGCCGCGAGGCCTGCGCCGATGCTGGCAAGACCGCCCTCATTCTGCGCGGCCAGCGGAATGCTGTTCGCCACCTGGTACTGCGTGAACTTGCCGAGGTCGCCCATCATGCCCATCGAGATGCGCGTGTCGATGGCCTTCTGCAGCTCTTCAGGCAGCGAGACGCTCTCGACGGCGAAGGCGTCCAGCGCCAGACCATAACGCTCGAACACCGGCGTCATTCCTTCGCGCATCTTGTCCGACATCAGCTGCTGGTTGGCCGCCATGTCCAGGAAGGGCACGTCCGCTCCGCCCAGCGTGCTCGACAGGCTGGTGACGACCAGGTTGCGCAGTTGCTGCTCAAGATCTTCCACCGTGTAGGTGTCGCGCGTGCCGCTGATTTCGGTGTGCAGCTTCTTCGGGTCGGCGAGCTTGTAGGAATACATGCCGAAGGCGCGCAGGCGCACCATGCCGAAGTCCTTGTCGCGAATCGTCAGCGGCTGCGGCGTGCCCCACTTGCGGCCCAGCTGCAGGCGCGTGCTGAAGAAGTACACATCGCTCTTGAAGGGCGACTCGAACAGCTTGTCCCAGTTCTGCAGATAGGTCAGCACGGGCAGCGTCTGTGTCGTCAGCTTGTAGGTGCCGGGGCCGAACACATCGGCCAGCTTGCCTTCATTGACGAACACCGCCATCTGCGACTCGCGCACGACCAGCGTGCCGCCATTCTGGATTTCCATGCCCGCCATGGGGAAGCGCCAGGCCAGCACGCCGTCGCTCTCCTCGGTCCACTGCAGGACGTCGATAAACTGTTTCTTGATGAAATCGGTCAGGCCCATGGTTCAGCTCCTTGCGTGGTTCGGTGCAGCAGCGGTTGGTACGGCATTGGTGATGTGCGCGCCGCAGCCCTCTCCCCCAACCCCTCTCCCGCAGGCGGGCGAGGGGAGCAGGCAGCGGCTGCGCCGGCAGTCTGGCATCAGGACAGGCAGGCCGCGTTGATGATGCCCACCACGATGGAGACCAGCCCCATCAGCGCGCCCATCGCCACGTTGTTGTCTTCAAGTTCGGCATTCATGTTGGGCAGGGCGCGCGACAGCACGGCATAGGCCACGACCTGCACGACTGCGGCGAGCGTTCCCCACAGCACGAACATGATGAAGTTGTCGTTGTGCAGGATGCTGGAGGCCACCGTGAGCGAAAAGCCGATGGTTGCACCGGCCAGCGACAGCGCTGCAGACACGCAGCCCTTGCGGATCAGGTCGAGCTCGCAAAAGGGCGTGACACGCGTGTAGACCGTGACAAACACACCCACCATGGCCAGCCCCGCCAGCAGGTAGATGAAGTAGTTGTAGATGGCTTGAATGTGCATTGCGTTGCGCGCCTCGGGGTCACTCTGACGTCATTGCGTCACGAGGGCACGAGACTAGCAAGCAGGGGGGACACGGGCAAGCGCAAATCCACTGCCGGCAGCGCCGACCATCGGGCAGCGCGCTGGCAGGGCAGGGCGCGATCATTGCTGTTCCCTCTCCTGGAGGAGAGGGTGGCGCGAAGCGCCGGGAGAGGTGGGGACGCACGCATCCGGGCATGGGTAGCTCGGCGAGCGCGAGGCCTTCCCCCTCTCCCGCCCCTGACGGGGCACCCTCCCCCTCATGGGGAGGGAACGGCAATGATCGCGCCTTGCTCATTCGCCCCGCGTACCAAACCCCTGTCGTTCACCCGCTTGACATGCCAGCAAGCGCCACACGCACCCGCAATCCCTTAAGCTTGCGCGACTCCCGCTTCGGCCCACCTCCGCCCCGCCCATGTTCGCCGACCGCATCCTCATCCTCTCCGTCTTCATCGTCGCCTCCTGCGGTCTCGCCTACGAGTTGATTGCCGGCGCACTGTCGAGCTACCTGCTGGGCGACTCGGTGCTGCAATACTCGTCGATCATCGGCGCCTACCTCTTCGCCATGGGCATCGGCTCGCACCTCTCGAAGTACGTGCGCGACGAAGACACGGTCACGCGCTTCGTCGAGATCGAACTGCTCGTCGGCCTCATCGGCGGCCTCTCGGCGCTGGCGCTGTTCATCGTCTTCGCCTGGCTCGCCGCGCCCTTCCGCACCGTGCTGTATGCGCTGGTGATCATCATCGGCACCCTCGTGGGCATGGAGATCCCGCTCGTCATGCGCATCTTCAACGCGCGCCGCGCCGAGTTCCGTGACATGGTCAGCCGCGTGCTCACCTTCGACTACCTCGGCGCGCTGGCGGTGTCGCTGCTGTTCCCGCTGCTCATGGCACCCAAGCTGGGACTCGCGCGCTCGGCCCTGCTGTTCGGCATCGCCAACGTCATCATCGCTCTCGTCACTGCCCGCTGCCTGCGCGACGAAGTGCGCTCGCTCCGTGCCGTCATGGCACGCGGCCTCATCGTGCTGGCCGTGCTGCTGGGCGGCTTCGCGAGTGCTGGCCGCATGACGCACTGGGCCGAGCAGGGCCTGTTCGGCGACCGCATCGTGCATGCCCTCAGCACGCCCTACCAGCGCCTCGTCATCACGCAGTGGAAGGACGAACTGCGCCTCTACCTCAACGGCAACCTGCAGTTCTCCTCGCTCGACGAACACCGTTACCACGAGGCCCTCGTGCATCCGGCCATGCAGAACCTGCCGGCGGCGCGCACGGCGCTCGTGCTCGGTGGCGGTGACGGCTTCGCCGTGCGTGAGCTGCTCAAATACCCGCAACTGCAGAAGGTCACCCTCGTCGACCTCGATCCGCAGATGACCCAGCTCTTCTCCAGCGCCGCCAACCTCACCGCGCTCAATCACAACGCACTCAACGACAAGCGCGTGCAGGTCATCAACGCCGACGCCGCGCAGTGGCTGGAGCAATCGCGCGACAGCTTCGACCTCGTCGTCATCGACCTGCCAGACCCTTCCAACTACGCGCTCGGCAAGCTCTACTCCGTGCCCATGTACCGCCTCGTCGCCCAGCACCTCGCCGCGAATGGTTACGTCGTCGTGCAGTCCACCTCCCCCTGGTATGCCCCGCACGCCTACTGGTGTGTTGCCGAAACGCTCAAGGCTGCCGGTCTCAACATCTGGCCCTACCACGCCCACGTACCCTCGTTCGGCGAATGGGGCTACGTGCTCGCCGCGCCGCATAATCGCTTCACCGTGCCGACGAGCTACAGCGTGCCCACACGCTTCCTCGACGCCGACAGCACACGCGCCATGTTCAGCTTCCCTGCCGACCTGCAGGTACCCAAGGTCGAACCCAACCGCCTCAACGACCAGGCCCTCGTGCGCTATTTCGAGCAGGACTGGGGGCGGTTTCAGCGATGAGACAGCCACCATCGCCTTCCGCAGAGAAGCCTGAAATTGGAGAGGCTATGCGCCCCTCCAACAGGGTTGGACGTTTGGCCCGTCGTTCCCGCGAAGGCGGGAACCCAGTGACTTTCAACGCCGCTGGATTCCCGCCTTCGCGGGAATGACGGCATAGGGCCAGCGCCTGACCATGCAACGCCGCCACTTCCTCACCACCCTCGGCGCACTCTCCGCCAGCAGCCTCACCGCCTGCGAGTGGGGCAAGGGCGTGTTGGGCAGATCCACGCCCCCCGTCACCGTCTTGCGCACCGGCATGCAGCAAGGCCACGCCGCGCGCGACTTGGCCATGAGCACGCGCCCGCTGCCCGACCCCGGCGAGACGATCCACTGCGACCTCGCCATCCTCGGCAGCGGCGCCGCCGGCATCACGGCCGCGTGGAAGCTCGCGCGCGAGGGCTACAGGAACTTCATCCTGCTCGACGGCCCCGTCGCCGGCGGCAACACCGCAGGCGAACAACTCGGCGGCGTGCCATGCCCCACCGCCGCGCACTACCTGCCACTGCCGTCGCAGGATTCCATCCACGTGCGCGAAATGCTCGCCAGCCTCGGCATCCTGCGCGGCGACCCCAACGCCGTCGCGCCCGAGTACGACGAGAACATCCTCGTCCACCCCCTGCACGAACGCCTGCGCAGCGGGGGCCGCTGGCAAGACGAACTGCTGCCCCACGCCGGCACGCCGGATCAGGCACGCTTTCTCGCCACCATCGCCACGCTGCGCGAAGCCAGAGGCAACGACGGCCGCCGCGTCTTCGTTTCCCCGCTCGCCCTCTCGTCAGCCGACCCGCACTGGCGCGCGCTCGACGCGCTCAACTTTCGCGACTGGCTGCAGCGCGAGCAGTACACCGACAAGCACCTGCACTGGTATGCCAACTACATCTGCCGCGACGAGTTCGGCACCGGCTACACCGACATCTCCGCCTGGGCCGGCCTGCACTACTTTGCCAGCCGCGACGGCCACGCCGCCAATGCCGAAGCCGGCAGCGTGCTCACCTGGCCCGACGGGCTCAACAGCCTCGCGCAAGGCTTGCTGCGCCAAGTGCCCTTTGGCAATGATTCCTCGTCTGACACCACCCGGCCGCGCCGCCTCGCCGGCAGCGCCTTGCGCGTGCGCGAGCAAGGCAAGCAGGTCGAGGTGCTGGTCATGCAAGCCGGCCCGCAGGGCGCGCCGAAGTTTGTGTGCATCAATGCCAAACGCGTCATCTGCGCCATGCCCCTGCACATCGCCCAGCACGTTGTCGAAGGCATCCGCGACCTCGGCTTCCACTCCGAACACCTGCCGCGCCAGGCACCCTGGCTGGTCGCCAACTTCCTGCTGCGCCGCTTCCCCGACGAGAAAGGTGATGTGCCGCTCGCCTGGGACAACGTGCTGCGCGAAAGCCCCGCCCTCGGCTACGTCGTCGCCACCCACCAGCTGATCCGCGTAGCCAAGCCCGAGCGCACCGTCTTCACCACCTACAACGCGCTGGCCGAAACCACCCCCGACCGCGCACGCATGTGGATGAAGCAGGCCAGCGACAGCGATGTGCTGGCCGCCGCCGCGCAAGACCTCCTCGCCGTCTACGGCAAAGCCCTGTGGCCCCTCGTCGAGCAGGTGCACATCCATCTGCATGCCCACGCCATGGCCAGCCCCACGCCCGGCTTCCTCGGCAACCCCGGCCTGCAGGCGCTGCGCGAGACAGACGGCCGCATCCGCTTCGCGCATGCGGATCTGTCGGGGTATTCGGTGTTTGAGGAGGCGGGGTGGTGGGGGTGGAGGGGGGCGGTGCGGGCTTTGGGGTGATGCCTATGCGATTGGCAACGTGCAAGCTGTCTTCTAAGGTCTGCTGAACTACATTGGGTTGTGGCAGCATCGATCATTGGTGAATTTTTATCTTTCAATCGATATTGGCGGTTTCGTTCACGCAACTTTTGGAGCTAATTGATGCCATTTTTCATGAGAGTCCTGTATATGCTGGCGCTCTTCCCGGGCTTGGCTGCGGCGACTAGTGTTCCCGGGTCAGGCATGGACGAGCTCGTTAGTCAGATACTTTTCGTACTGTTCGGGACCGTCACAGCGGGCCTTATCGCTGGCGTGATTGGCAGAGCTACTCAATGGCCGGTCCGTACATTTCTTTTCGTACTCGCTTCAGGAGTTGCAGGGACCGCTCTTTTTAGCACTAGGTATAACAGGGAATCGAATTTCGATACCCTTTTGGTTGTGGGCTTTCTTCCTTACTTGACAGCGTTTCTTGCAGGAGCTCGGTTGATTCGAGCGATGCCTAAAGAGAAGCGTGAGAGCGAGCATCAACCTTAGCTACGCCACAGGTGGTGCGTGGGAAATTTTTGCATTCACATTTTGTGCAGAAAATGGATTGAGAGAACTCCAAGACGATTAGCCTGCAGTCCCTGCCGCTAGTGTCCGAAGGGAAGTCAATACTCAGTGAAAAAGCCAGTGCGGAAAGGGCCGAAAAAGAGGCGCAGGTCACGCGGCCATAATGCGGAGTCTGTCCCGTTTTCTCTGCCTCCATTACAAATACAATCGACCGCGCGTTTTACCCATGCGCAGCGTAGGGCGATTCTCTACATCGCTATATTGTTGTTGCTGCCTTACGCAACCTTGCTTGACGAGGTTCTGTCTGGTGAGATCGAATTGTGCGGCGACGGGTGCACTACCTTCCTGCTCGCTGAGCATGGCCCCTGGTGGTTTTGGGGGGCGGTGTTAATCAAGGGAATCGGCTATTTCGCCGTCCTTACTTTGCCGACCTATTTTGCTTTGACGAAGGCGAAGTCAGAGTAAGGTCAGCAAATAACGTCGTTGGGGGGCGTGCGCGATTTCGCATTCGGTGCAATGCCCTGCGGGCGACTGCACCCTACGTTTCAGCTTCACGATCTTCACTGGGTTCGCATGCAACAAATCCTCGTCTACTCCGACTCCCTCTCCTGGGGAATCATCCCGACCACACGCCAGCGCCTGCCTTTCGATGCGCGCTGGCCGGGCGTCATGGAGAACGCCTTGCTCGCCGCAGGCCAGCGCGTGCGCGTCATCGAGGATTGCCTCAATGGCCGGCGCACGGTCTGGGATGATCCGTTCAAGACGGGGCGCAATGGGCTGGTGGGGTTGGCGCAGCGCATCGAGATTCATTCGCCGTTGTCGCTGGTAGTTCTCATGTTGGGCACCAACGATTTCCAGTCCATGCATGCACACAACGCCTGGCATTCCTCGCAAGGCATCGCGGCGCTGGTGGCGGCGATTCGTGGCGCGCCCATCGAGCCGGGCATGCCGGTGCCGCCTGTGCTGGTGGTGGCACCGCCAGCGATCCGCACACCCAAGGGGCCGATCGCGCCGAAGTTCGAAGGCGGCGAGGCGAAGTGCGTGGGGCTGGCGGCAGCGTACGAGAAGGTCTGCGCGGAGCTGGGCTGCGCCTTCTTCGATGCGGGTAGTGTCATCACCTCAAGCGATGTGGATGGCGTGCATCTGGATGCGCCACAACACCGGGTGCTGGGTGAGGCGCTGGCGCAGAGGGTGGTGGGCCTGCTGCAGTTGGCGGGCTGAGCATGGCGGCGATGGCGGGCAGCGAGCCGGGTCGGGCGATTTTTGCTGCAGGGTTTCTGTGGTCTACGGGGAGATGACATGCGAGCAGCAATCCTGTTACTGGCCCTGCTGGTTTGCCCGGGTTGCGCCTTGTCGGTGCTGCAGAGGCAGGACAGCCTGAAAGTCGCGCTGGGCGAGCGGGGGACTGAGCCCTATGTCAGTGTGTTCAAGCCGCATGATCCACTGACGATGAGCGTGGCATTCGGGTGCGACACCAGGGTGGTCAGCGCTATGGTGTCGCTTCTCGTGCCCTTGCCACCGGTCATACCGGGTTGGTTGTTCAACGACAAGCCGGGCTTCTTCGCCAATGTCCAGCTGCCTGTCGGCGCCGAGAGCCTGCTTGAACACATGAGCGTGACCACGGTGTATGGCGATACTTATCGTTTCTCGGACCTGAAGCCGGATGCACCATCGGTACGTCGCGAGCCTGGCCGTGTGTCGCTGCGCGTGGATGTGAGTTGCCTGGAGTTCGAGCATGGTGTGCTGGTGATCGACCCGTTCGAGTATCAGGGTGTCAGGTACCCGGGTTCTCGTGTGAGGCTGAGAACGCAGTCCCGCTACGAATTCCACTTCGGATACCTGAGTGCCGAGGCGCAGCCCGGTGCAGCGCCCGCGAGCTTTGTGGCTGTGCGGCGTGACGGCTACGTTGCGAGCGCGCTGTAGCACAGGACCGGCATCTGCCGCACGGCGCTCGACGCGCCCATCGCTGTTGCAGCAGTGGTTCTTTGCGGATTGACGCGCAATCGCGCCGGCTTCTGAACCTGATTTGCGCAGGCCTGGCTGAGGGCGAAAACGATCAGTTGAAATCGAGAAGTTGAAAACGGGGGAGGGAAAGCAGTGTTGATTTTCTACGGGGCTTACAGGGTCTTTCCGAAACTGACGGCGTATCGCGCCGACTGGTGCAATCTCTGCAAGAAAGAGGTGGTGTCGCACCAGTACCGGCATTTTCATATCGGACATCTTTACTGGATTCCGCTGCTGCCACTCGGCATGTACAGGAAGTGGGTCTGCAGTTCGTGCAATCGCGATCCGCATACGAGGGTGCGGACAACGGCGGGTATCTACGTTGGCGGCATGTTTGGATTCGGACTCCTGCTCCTGCTGCTCGTTCTTGCCGATGACATCGTGGCGGACGCAGCAACTCGCTACGGTCTGATAGCCGCCTGCTGCGCGGGTATTGGTGCGCTCGTTTTCGGTCTGCGTCATGCCTTGAAAGAGCCACCGATAAGCAATCCGGTCAGCCCACTCAACAACAGCCATTGCCTGATCTGCAACACGCTGCTGCCGGCGGGCGACAATCCGCGTTGCACCGGTTGTGGTGCGACCCGAGCCTGACTTTCACCCTGGAGGTTGCTGATGTATCGCCTGCATGAGTTTGCGTTGCTTGTCGTTGCACTGACGGTCGCTTCGCCAGCGTTCGCTGCCGAAGGGGCACCACCGACACTTCTGCCCCAGCCGGGCAGGCAGGTCTGTCATGCCGACACCAGACAGATTGGTGACGTGGCGGCCCGGATTGAACTGTGCGTGCTGGGAGGCAGGATGTCGCATGACACCTACTCGCTGAGCATCGACAGGAAGTCGCTGCTGAAGGGCATTGATGACGAGACCACCACGGGGCTTGCGACGACGTACCAGGGTGACAGGCTGAGCCTGACCTGCGTGCCGCAGAACAAGGCTCCGAAGGAGGTGTCGGCCGAGAAGGTCGCGATCTTTCAGGAGATGCGGAAAGTCAGCGCAGAGGAAGCGAGAAGGATGATCATCCTGATGGAAACCGTGGAGGTCGGGCGGCTCTGTACGGCGCGGCTGGGCAATACTTCGCTGCTGGAAGTTCAGGTGTTGTTCGAGTAGCCGAACAAGCTTGCTGTGAAAGGGAAAACGCCCACCTGCGCGGTGGGCGTTTCTGTTTGCAGCGGTTACTGGTAATGCTTGTCGTACAGGGGGGCGGTGCCGGTAACGCCTTCGAGCAGGTGAACGCGGTAGTCGCTCTTCTGCTTGCGGGTGGCTTCGCCGTTGTAGACGTAGTCGAGGTTGGTAGCGATGCCGACGACGACGCCGTTCTTCGGTGTCTTCGTCAGGTCGAGGCAGGCTTCACCGCTGTCCACCGGCTTGCTGTAGACCGCACTGCCGTCGGCTGCGCGGTAGGCGAGCTGGAAGCGCATGTTGTTGCCCAGCGGTTGGAAGTTGACGCGCACCTTGTTGCCGCTCACTTTCAGCGGAATCTGGTTGGCGCCGGTCCAGCCCGGCAGGGTTTCGGTGGCCGGGATCAGCGTGGTGCCGCTTTGTGTGGTCGCCGAGTAGAAGGTGAGCTTGTAGGAGGTGTCCTTGAGCAAGCCGCCATCGGTTTTCTCGGAGACGATGGTGCGACCCCAGTTGTCGTTGATGGGCACCTTGAAGGCGTTGGTCCAGGGGCCGAAGTCGACCATGGCCTGGCGAGCGCGGTACTCGGTGATCAGCTGCTTGGTTTGTGCATCACCGAGGCCGCTGGAGAGCGAGCGCACGATGTGGTTGTAGGGGCCGTTCTTCCAGATCCAGGCGTTCGAGCCCTTCGAGAGATACAGCGAGATGAAGTGCGAGAACACCGAGTTGTACTGGTTGCCGCCAAGGTATTCGCGCCAGGTGGCGACCTGCTTGCCGTTGGATTGCAGATCGACGCCCTCGGCGTTCGGGCCGCCGAAGGTGCCATCCTGCAGCCAGCCGCTGTAGTTCTCGATCGGCATGTGCGGCGCCAGGAAGGGCGCTGCGTCGAGGAAGCCGACGCCGTAGGTGCCGGTGCGGCCGGCTTCCATGTTCATTTGCAGCCAGGTGTTGCCGCCTTCGTTGAACCAGGCGGCCTTGTTGCCGAAGCTGGCCATGATGGCGTGAATGTATTCGTGTGTGATGCCACCGCGTTCGCTGGCGGTGACGACGGGGTAGTACGACAGCAGCACCATCGGGTAGCCATTGATGCCACTTTGCCAGCCGCCCTTTTCGGTGTTGGCGGCATTGTCGGTGCAAAGGCCCGAACCGAACAGGTACACGTTGCTGAAGTAGCCGTCGCGTTGCAGTTTGTCGACGGGCCAGCCCATCGTGTCGCGGATGTAGGCGGAGTCTTCGTTCAGGTTCTTGAGCACGCGATCAATGTCGGCATCGGTGATCGACGGATTGCGGTTCTTGCCCCAGATGAAGGCGAAACGGCCCGAAGTCTTGTAGCCGGCCACGAGGCTGGCGTCGCAGCCGAGGTAGACCTTGAACTTGCTGGGGTCCACCGAGGCGTTGGTGGTGTCGGTCTTGATGTCGTAGTTCAGGTCGGGCGAGTACTTCGGTGCGTCGTAGGCGGTGCACTGCGCAGTCGTGCTGCTGGTCGACGAGCTCGCGGCCGAGCTGCTCGCTGACGAGGCCACGCTGCTGGAGGCGACGCTGCTCGATGCCACCGAAGAGGCGCGCGAGGAGCTTGACGAAGCGACACTGGAAGCAACTGAGGAGGCAGCTGAGGAGGCAACGGAGGATGCCACCGACGACGCGACCGATGACGACGCAGCGGATGAGGCTTTCGACGAGCTGGCCGAGGAGCTGGTGTTGCTGCTGGGTACCGAGCACTCGTTGTTGCCGCCCGCTGTGCGACCACCGAAGGTGGCCTCGTTACAGACGAAGCTGCCGGTGAGATCGCGATAGAAGAACTTGTCGGCGCGGCCGAAGGCGACCTTGGTCGTGGTGCTGACCGAGCAGGTCTTGCCCTCGACGCAGATGGTCACGTAGCCAGCCGGTCGGTTGGCTGCTTGCGCGCCACCGACCAGCAGACCGGCCACCAGGCCTAGAAAGAGGCGTGGATACATGGATGACTCTCCTGAAATATGTGTGTGGGTCGCCAGGGGAGGGCTCAGGAGACCTGCGCCTTCAGGGCGACCGGCGCGCATGTTTGCTGCGCTGCCGCAGTCGAGTCAAAGCGCGGGCTATGAAAGTAGGGAATCCGAACTTGAGCGGCGCCGAGAAATAACAAATCTACGCAAGCCAATGAAAGCGACGAGCGAGCCGCCAAAGTGGGCAGCCCTCCTTGCGCTCAGACAGCTGGAGCGGTGGCAATACGGTGATCTGATGCCCGCTTCTCATGCGGCCTCTGAGACGCACAGCCGTTTCCGTCGCGCACGAGACACACTTCTCTCGCCCAAGCCGCTCGGTCGCGGGGCCGGCAGTCGCGCCAGTTTGCGCTGCGCCCTGAAAGGGCAGAAGACAGTGCTGGAAGGATGGTGTTCTACCGGCCATAATCACCGGAAGCCATACCGACTGGCCGGCATGCTCATGCGGCCCCGATTTTGCTGAATCAATGGCGCTTCGATAGCGCCGGGAGCCCGCGCATGACGGATATGGTGATCAACGCCTTCAGTTCATCTGCGACAGATGCGTTGCATCGTTTCGCGGCAGGTTTGAGGGAGGCCTTGTCAGATGCCGTGACGGTGCGTGTTAACGGGGTCGATGGCTTTCGGGAGGCGATCCTTGCCCGCCCCACGGGCGACATCAGCAACTTGATGATTTACTCGCACGGGAGTCCGGGGCGCCTGGCGCTGAATACCACGGACTTTACCTGGGGCTTGCATGAGGGGACTCTGTCGCATCTGACCAGTTCGGGGGACATTGCCAGTCGGTTTGCGCCGGGGGCACATATCGAAATACTCGGATGCAATGTCGCGGGGACCACACGTACGCCTTCTGTGCTGGATTTGCTTGGGCGATTACGTACCCGTGACATCAGCTTTCACGAAGCGGATGAGGGCGCCCGGTGCGAGCGCTTCGTGGGGCGCCTGGCGGAAATCATGTTGGCTCAGAACGGAGGAACCGTCACTGCTTACACCGGCTACGGAGTGTCTTCGCTCGGCCATCCGGATGGCATGGCAGTGACTGCGCACAACCGGATAGGGTCAGGCGTGTTTCTGGATAGCGCAGTCATACTGCGCGAATCAGGCATCAGAAACACGCTGCTATTTCTTGAAGCCGCTGGCGTCGGGGGGCTGGAACAATTCGGCGGACCGGGGAGTCGTGGCGTGATCGACGAGATCCAACTTCATTTCAGCATTGCCCTGGGATTGATCGGCGAATCGGGCGGTGATGGCCAGCACAGGTACGAAACGGTGTACCAGGCATTCAACGAGTATTGGCGGGGCGCGGTGCTCATGATGGAGCACAGCTTTGATCGGCTTTCGCCTTTCTGACATTGCCCGGATCGCGTTGTTGCGTAACTGCTTGTGCCCTCGGGTGGCAGACGACCGGCACCTGTCGCGTGGCGTTCAATGCCGCTGGCGGATGGACTATGCTGCAGCGACCTGACTTCAGCGCCCCATCATGCGTACCCTTTACTTTCCCGTTCTGAGTTTTGCGTTTGTGTTGGCAGCTTGCGGCGGCAATGGTGGCGGTGCGACGGCAGCCGGAACCAGTGCTTCGTCAGCAGGCAGTGCTTCAAGTGCCGCGGCGTCGAGTGCGTCGTCCGCGACGTCTTCCGCAGGCGGCACGGCAACTGCCTGTGACAGTCCGTCGGGGCGTGTGCTGGAAGTGGGGCCGGGCAAGACGTACGCGACGCCCAGTGCGGCGGCGGCGGTCTCGCTCAACGGCGACACGATACGCATCGCGGCCGGCAACTACACGGGCGATGTGGTGACCTGGTCGCGCAGCAATCTGACGATCTGCGGCGTCGGTGGCCAGGCGCATCTGTACGCCAACGGCAACAACGCGGCGGGCAAGGGCATCTGGGTCGCTGCGGGTAACAACCTGGTGGTCGAGAACATCGTCTTCCACGACGCCAAGGTGGCTGACAAGAACGGGGCCGGCATCCGCGTGGAGCCGAACGTGAACCTGACGGTGCGTGGTTGCGGCTTCTACGACAACGAGAACGGCATCCTCACGGCGGCGGGCAGCAACAACATCGTGATCGAGCGCAGCACCTTTGCGCGCAACGGGTATGGCGACGGGTATTCGCATGGCATCTACATCGGGCAGGTGAACAGCCTGACGGTGCGGCAGAGCTTCTTCCACTCGACGAAGATCGGTCACAACCTCAAGAGCCGCGCGAAGGCGAGCGTGATCGAGAACAGTTACTTCATGGATGGCACGAGTGGCACAGCGAGCTACCAGCTGGAGTTTCCGAATGGCGGCGAAGTCTTTCTGCGCGGCAACCTCGTGCAGAAAGGGCCGTCGGCTGACAATCCGAATCTCGTGTCCTTTGGTGCCGAGGGCATCAGCGTGTGGCCCTCCAACGCGATGGAGCTGCGTCACAACACGCTGGTGAGCACGTACAGCGGCGGCAACTTCCTCTATGCCAACCCGGGAATCAGCTCACTGAAGCTGACGGCCAACCTGTTCGCAGGCACGGCCAACCTGTTGAGTGGCCTGTCGGTGCTGAGCCCGGTGTTCACCAACACGTCGAGCTACACGACGACTGCGGCCAATCTGTCAGGTGCGACCAATGTGAGCAGCCCGAACTTCTGGCCCGCTGCGGGCGTGTTGGCGAGTCTCGCGCTGGGCAGCGTGCCGGATGCGGCCTATGTGCAGGACGCGCCTTTGCCTCTGGTGTTGCGCGTTATCAGTGGCAGCACGCGACTGATTGGCGCCCTGCAGGCTGCGCCGTAGGGCCGACTTCAGTAGGTCTGTCTCACTTAAGCAATACGGACGGATGTTGTCAGCCAAAGGCCCTCATCCCCAACCCTTCTCCCGGCGGGAGAAGGGGGTTTCGGGCCCCTCGTCCTGCGGGAGAGGGGTTGGGGTGAGGGCTGCTTTCGTCCTGACCGAAATGTACGAGCGCTTCTTTGAGGGCTCTCGGGGCGCACTGTGACCTCCCGACACCGTCACTCCGTAGGGCCGACTTCAGTCGGTCAGCCGGGCTGGCAACAGGGGAGTGCGACTGAAGTCGCACCTACTGCCCTGTGGGGAGGCAGTCATGGGGAGGGGGAGTGAAGCGCACTGCCAAGACACGATGCGCTGACATGGCCCGCTTCTTTGGGCTATTGGGGCGCACTGTGACCTCCCGACACCGTCACTCCGTAGGGCCGACTTCAGTCGGTCTGCCGGGCGGGCAACAGGGGAGTGCGACTGAAGTCGCACCTACTGCCCTGTGGGGAGGCAGTCATGGGGAGGGGGAGTGAAGTCGCACCTGCGGTTTTGCGAGGTGGCGCTCAGGTGCTGAGCTGCGCGATGCTGCGTTGCAGGCGTGCCTTGCTCTCCGACAGGTGCATGCGCAGGGCGGCGCGCGCGGCTTCCGGATCCTGCTTTTCGATGGCGTAGCAGATCTGCTCGTGCTCGCGCTGGATGCGTGCGAGGTAGTCGGCCATCGGCACGGCGTCGAGGCGTACCGACTGCAGGCGTGCGCGCGGAATCAGTAGCTCGCCCACGTAGTTGAACAGCTTGAGAAAGTGCGCGTTGCCAGCTGCCTCCGCAATGGCGCGGTGGAAGGCCATGTCGGCCTGCACCGCGTCTTCGCCACGTGCGATGGCGGCGGTCATCTCGGCCAGCGCGCTGCGCATGGCGGCGAGCTGTTCGGGTGTGCGGCGCTGGGCGGCGAGCACGGCGGCTTCGCTTTCGAGTGCGATGCGCAATTCGAGTACAGCGACCATCTCCTGTACGACCGACAGGCTGCCGGCGTCGATCTCGAAGCCGCTGGCTTCGCGTTGTTGCACGACGAAAGCGCCGCGCCCCTGCCGCGTATCAACCTGGCCGCTGGCGCGCAGCTTGGCGATGGCTTCGCGTACCACGGTGCGGCTGACCTGGAATTCCTCAATCAGCTCCTGCTCGCTGGGCAGGCGATCACCCACGCCGTAACGACCGCCGGCGATGCGCTCGGCCAGAGCACGCGATAGCTGGTCGCTGAGCTTTTCGCGCCGGGCGCCGGGCAGAGCCGTGCTGCGCAAGCCCGGTTCACTTGTATGATGAGTTTCTGTTTTCATGGTTGATCTCATCATATAACACAACAAGCAGCCAGAGCCAGAATGTTGCGATGCAGCGAAAAATAGCCAACAAATCCGTCGTTTATGCAGGTTAACCCCTAGGGGTTCGCAGGCTTTGACAGATTTCCACGTGACTCGCTACGATTCAACTTGTATGACGACTGACAAGTCATCCCGCAATCAACGAGACATTCACCGATGAAGATAGAACGACTGACAGGCACCGTATTTACCTACCCGAGCAAGCGCTCGGTCGACGCCGCCGGGCATTCCCATCCGGGGCCGGAGAAGGACGCAAAGATGGCGATGCTGACCATCACGTGTGACGACGGCAGTCAGGGTCATGCATTCGGGCCGGTCGAAGTGATCCGTCAGCACGTTATGGACGCCTTCTTCCGCAAAGTGATGGTTGGTGCCGACCCCTTCATGCGCGAGCAGATCTGGCAAGACCTCGCGCACTGGCAGCGCGGCAGCGCCGGTCAGCTGACTGACCGCGCGATGGCAGTGGCCGATCAGGCCTTGTGGGATCTGGCCGGTCGCAAGCTGGGTGTGCCGGTCTACAAACTTATCGGCGGCTACCGCGACAAGGTGCCGGCGTACGGCAGCACGATGTGCGGTGATGAACTCAAGGGTGGGTTGTCCACGCCCGAGGAATACGCCGCCTTCGCCGAGCAGCTCGTCGCACGTGGTTACAAGGCCATCAAGCTGCACACCTGGATGCCGCCGGTGGCCTTCGCACCCAATGTAGCGATGGACATCAAGTGCTGCGCCGCCGTGCGCGAAGCCGTCGGCCCGAACATCGACCTCATGCTCGACGGCTACCACTGGTACAGCCGCACCGACGCGCTGAAGATCGGCAGGGCACTGGAAAAGCTCAACTTCGCCTGGTTCGAGGAAATGATGGACGAGCAGAGCATGTCGTCCTATGTGTGGCTCACGCAGCAGCTCGACATCCCCATCCTCGGGCCGGAATACATGGGCGGCAAGCACCACACGCGCGCCGAGTGGATCAAGTCTGGCGCCGCGACGATCACGCGTGCCGGTGTGCCGGGCGTGGGCGGTATCACGCCGACGCTCAAGGTTGCCGGCATGGCCGATGCCTTCGGCATGAACTGCGAGGTGCATGGCAACGGCGCGGCCAACCTGGCCGTGTGCGCGGCGATCAAGAACTGTGCGTGGTACGAGCGCGGCTTGTTGCACCCCTTCCTCGATTACGACGAAGTGCCCGCTTACCTCAACAGCCTTGCCGACCCCATGGACAAGGAGGGCTTCGTGCATCTGTCGCAGAAGCCGGGTCTCGGCGAAGACATCAACTTTGACTACATCGCAGCACATACGGTCGCGACGTACTAAGCGATCAAGAAATCAGAAAAAGGAGACTGGTCATGAAACTCACACAGCTCGTCAGCGCCTGTGCGCTTGCGGTGTCGATGGTGTTGTCTGCCGCTGTGCAGGCCGCGACACCGAAGGACGCGCTCATCATCGGCATGAGCATGAACAACCTGCTGTCGCTGGACCCGGCGAACGCCACCGGCAACGACGTGGTCGAGATCAACGCCAACATGTACGACTCGCTCGTCGAGCTCGACCCGGCCAACACCTACAAGGTGTTGCCGGCGCTGGCCGAGAGCTGGAGCATCGCGCCGGACAACACCAGCATCACGTTCAAGATCCGCAAGGGCGTGAAATTCCACTCCGGCAATCCGCTCACGGCGCAGGATGCCGCCTGGTCCTTGCAGCGTGTCGTGAAGATCAATCTTGCGCTCGCTTCGGTGTGGAAGGCCTACGGCTTCACACCGAAGAATGTCGAAGAGAAGATCCGCGCCACCGATGCACAGACCCTGGTCATCGACCTGCCCGAGCCAACCGATCCCAATCTCGTGATCTACACGCTGGGCACTTCGGTCAGTGCCGTCGTGCTCGACAGCAAGAAGGTCATGCAGAACGAGAAGGATGGTGACCTCGGCCGCACCTGGCTCACCACCAACGAAGCCGGCTCCGGTCCCTTCGTGTTCAACGAGTGGCGCCAGAAAGACGTGCTGACGATGACGCGCTTCGATGGCTACTGGCGCGGTGCGCCCAAGCTGCGCCGCGTCCTGCTGCGTCACATGACGGAATCGCAGACCCTGCGCCTGATGCTGGAGCGTGGCGATATCGACATCGCCAATGGGATGTCGGTGCCCGATGTCGAAGCGATGAAGAAGAACCCCAAGGTGGTCGTCGAGTCAGTCAAGCGCGGCAACGTCTACTACGTCGCGGTGAGCATGAAAGACCCGAAGTTCGCTGACAAGCGCGTGCGTCTCGCCATCCGCAACCTCATCGACTACAAGGGCATCAACGACACCGTCATGCCCAACTACGGCATCTTCCACCAGCGCCCCGTGCAGCTGGGCCTGCCGGCCACGCTACCCGAGCCCGGCTACAAGTTCGACGTGCCTGCTGCACGCAAGTTGCTGGCCGAAGCCGGCTTCCCGAACGGCTTCAAGACCACCATCCGCGTGCTGTCTGACCCGCCCTTCATCAACATTGCGACCAACCTGCAGGCCACGCTTGCCCTGGGGGGTATCGAAGCGGCCGTGGTGCCAGGCACCGGCAACCAGGTGTATGGCGCGATGCGCGACCGCAACTTCGAGATCATCGTCGGCCGTGGCGGCGGCGGCGCCGAACCGCACCCGCACAGCAGCCTGCGCTCGCTGGTCTACAACCCGGACAACCGCGATGAAGCCAAGCTGACCAACTTCCAGGGCTGGCGTACCTCGTTCATCAGCCCCGAGATCAACGCCCTGATCGAGAAGGCGGAAGTCGAGAAGGACGTGAAGAAGCAGACCGAGATGTATCAGGAAGTGCAGCGCCTTTACGACAGCCAGGTTGGTGCCATCCAGCCCGTGTCGCAGATGGTGGAGACCGTGGTGCTGCAGAAGGACATCCGCAACTACCGCTCGCATCCCTCGGCGACCACGCACTGGCGTGACGTCTACAAGCAATGAGCGCCTGAGCTGTAATCCATCGCATGTGATTCAAACCCCACCCCTCCCTCCCCTTGTCAGGGGAGGGCGATCGCTCCCGCCCGAACTGACGCCTCCCCTGACAAGGGGAGGTTGGGAGGGGTTAAGGGCGCCGCCCATCACCCATCAAAGTTGTTCTGAAGCCACCGGACACATCATGACTGCCCTCACCCTGCGCCTGCCCGGCCTCTCCGCCCAGCGCGCGGCCGGCCTCGGCCACCGCCTTGCCATCGTCGGCGTGACCCTGCTGGGCCTGCTCGCGCTGACCTTCTTCATCGGCCGTGTCATGCCGCTGGACCCCGTGCTGTCCATCGTGGGTTCGGACGCTGACCAATCTACCTATCAGCAGGTCTATCACCAGCTGGGCCTTGACCGTCCGCTCTACGTGCAATTCGGCTACTACCTGCGCGACCTGCTGCATGGCGATCTCGGCCGCTCGCTGATGACCGGCAACTCCGTTACCGCCGATATTGCCCGCGTGTTCCCCGCCACCATCGAGCTCGCCACCCTGGCCATCCTGTTCGGTACCTGTGTCGGCGTGCCGCTGGGTGTCTTCGCGGCAACCAGGCGCGGCCGCGCCGGTGACCAGGTGGTGCGCGTCATCAGCCTGTGCGGCTACTCGGTGCCGGTGTTCTGGTTCGGCATGATGGGCCTCATCATCTTCTACGCCTGGCTGGGCTGGGCCGGTGGCGCAGGGCGTGTCGACCTCGCCTACGATGGCCTCGTCGAAAAGCGCACCGGCCTGCTGCTTATCGATTCGGCCATTGCTGGCGAGTGGGAAGTGTTCGCCAGCGCGATCAAGTACATCACCTTGCCGGCCTGCATCCTCGGGCTGCACTCCATGGCCTACATCGCGCGCATGACGCGCAGCTTCATGCTGACCCAGCTGTCGCAGGAATACATCATCACGGCCCGTGTGAAGGGGCTGTCTGAGCGCGAGGTGATCTGGAACCACGCATTCCGCAACATCCTCGTGCAGCTGCTCACCATCGTTGCGCTGGCCTACGGCGGCCTGCTCGAAGGCGCAGTGCTCATCGAGACCGTATTCGCCTGGCCGGGCTTCGGCAGCTACCTCACCAGCAGCCTGCTGCTCGGTGACATGAACGCCGTGATGGGCTGCGTGCTGCTGATCGGCATCATCTTCGTAACCCTCAACCTGGTGACCGATGCGCTGTACCAGGTCTTTGATCCCCGGACCCGTTGAGCCTGACATGACGACCATGACACTCTCTGCCACAACCTCTTCCGCTTCCTCCGGCGTGCCGCAGTCCTCGACGCAGGCGCTGCGTGAGAACGTTCTGCGCAACCTGCGCAAGCTGTTCCGCAATCCGCTTGCTGTTGCCGGCCTTGCTGTGATCCTCGGGCTGTTGCTGCTCGCTGCATTCGCGCCGTGGATTGCCACCCATAACCCCGTCGCACAGGATCTGAGCAACACCCTCAAGGCACCCGACGCGACGCACTGGTTCGGCACCGACGAATACGGTCGCGACATTTTCAGCCGCCTGGTCTACGGTTCGCGCATCACGCTCTACATCATCGCTCTGGTAACCGTGGTGGTCGGCCCGGTGGGTCTCGCAGTGGGTGTCGTCTCCGGCTACTTCGGTGGCTGGATCGACACGCTGTTCATGCGCATCACCGACATCTTCATCTCCTTCCCGGGCCTCGTGCTGGCGCTTGCCTTCGTCGCTGCACTGGGGCCGGGGCTCGATCACGCCATTATCGCCATCGCGCTCACCGCCTGGCCACCCATCGCGCGTCTTGCACGCGCCGAGACGCTGTCGTTGCGTCGCGCTGACTACATCGTTGCCGTGCAGCTGCAAGGCGCATCTGCGCTGCGCATCCTTGTGCGCCACATCGTGCCGATGTGTCTGTCCTCGGTGGTCGTGCGCCTCACCATGAACATGGCCAGCATCATCCTCACAGCCGCGGGCCTCGGCTTCCTCGGTCTCGGCGCGCAACCGCCGGTGCCCGAGTGGGGCGCCATGATCTCCGCCGGCCGCCGCTACATGCTCGAGTGCTGGTGGCTGGTCGCCATGCCCGGTGCCGCCATCATGATGGTGAGCCTTGCCTTCAATCTCTTCGGCGACGGCCTGCGTGATCTGCTTGATCCGCGCAGCGAGTGAACGTCATGAGAAACGCAGCGCTTTCCTGTGCCGTCATTCCCGCGAAGGCGGGAATCCAGCGACGTTTGCAGTTGAAACAAAAGCCACTGGGTTCCCGCCAAAGCCCTCTCCCCCAACCCCTCTCCCGCAAGCGGGCGAGGGGAGCGATGCGCAGCAACGCTGGCTGTAAAGCTGGCGGGAACGACGGAAAGTTTTTGAGTGCCCTGCACGCATAGAGGCTCGAATCATGAATCAACCCACACAACCCCTGCTCGAAGCCGAAGACCTCACCGTGCGCTTCGCCACCAGCGAAGGCCTCGTCGATGCCGTGCGCGGCGTGTCCTTCACGCTGGGCCGCGAGAAGCTCGCCATCGTCGGCGAGTCCGGCTCCGGCAAATCCACTGTTGGCCGCAGCCTGCTGCGCCTGCATCCGCGCAGTGCGCGCATCGAGGCAAAGACGCTGCGCTTCGGCGACACCGATCTGCTGACGGCCAGCGAGAACGCCATGCGCGATATCCGTGGTCGCCGCATGTCGATGATCATGCAGGACCCCAAGTATTCGCTGAATCCGGTCATGCGCGTCGGCAAGCAGATCGCCGAGGCCTACCTCGCACACCACAAGGTGAGTCGCAAGGAAGCCGAGCAGCGTGCGCTGGCAATGCTCGAAGCGGTGCGCATCCGTGACCCGCAACGGGTGTTCGCCATGTATCCGCACGAAGTGTCGGGCGGCATGGGCCAGCGCATCATGATTGCGATGATGCTCATCACCGAGCCCGAAGTGGTGATCGCCGACGAGCCGACCTCGGCGCTCGACGTATCGGTGCGCATGCAGGTGCTGGCTACGCTCGACGATCTCGTCAGCCAGCGCGGCCTCGGACTCATCTTCATCAGCCACGACCTCAACCTCGTGCGCAGCTTCTGTGACCGCGTGCTGGTCATGTACGCGGGCCGCGTCGTCGAATCGATTGCTGCGGCTGATCTGGACAAAGCCCAGCACCCCTACACGCGTGGCCTGCTGGCCGCCCTGCCCAGTGTGGACCAGCGCCGCGAGCGACTGCCCGTGCTGCAACGTGACCCCGCCTGGCTGGCCGCTTGAGGAGAAAAGACGTGAGCGACAAAACCATGATTGACGTGCAGCACCTTGACCTCAGCTTCGGCGAAGGTTCGAACGCTAACCGCGTGCTGCGTGATGTGAACTTTCACGTCGCCGAAGGCGAATCTTTCGGCCTCGTCGGCGAATCCGGCTCGGGCAAGACCACGGTGCTGCGCTGCCTCGCCGGGCAGTACACGCACTGGCAAGGCAGTCTCGCGGTCGACGGCGCGGCCCTCGGTCGCAAGCTAGACCGCGCGCGCTGCCGCAAGCTGCAGATGGTCTTCCAGGACCCCTATGGCTCGCTGCATCCGCGTCACACCATCGAGACCGCGCTCAGCGAACCGCTCGCCATTCACGGCATCGGTGACCGCAGCGCGCGCATCGACGCCATTCTCGACAAGGTCGGCTTGCCGCGCGCCTTCCGCTACCGCTATCCGCATCAGCTCTCCGGTGGCCAGCGCCAGCGTGTGGCGATTGCGCGCGCGCTGATCCTCGAACCGCGCATCCTGCTGCTCGACGAGCCGACCTCGGCACTCGACGTGTCGGTGCAGGCCGAAATCCTCAACCTGCTCGCCGATCTGCGTGTGCGCGACGGCCTGACCTACCTGCTGGTCACGCACGACCTCGGCGTCGTCGCGCATCTGTGCGATCGCGTGGCCGTCATGCAGCTGGGCGAGATCGTCGACACCATCGATAGCGCCAGCCTCACCGGCAGCACGCCCAGCCATCCCTACACCCGCATGCTCGTCGAAGCGAGCCGCCACTACAGCCGCGAGATGGCGCAAGCCATGGCCGCCTGAGGAGTCCACATGGAAATGATCCTGAATCCCTTCAAGCGGGCCATCCAGCAGCGCGCGCTGCAGATCGGCCTGTGGTCGCATCTGTCGAACCACGTCAGCACCGAGGTCATCGGTGGCGCCGGTTTCGACTGGATCGTGCTCGACGCCGAGCACTCACCCAACGAGACCTTCCTGCTGCACCAGCAACTGCAGGCGCTTGTCGAAGGCGGCTCGCATCCCGTGGTGCGCCTTGCGTGGAACGACAAGGTGCTCATCAAGCGCGTGCTCGACATCGGCGTGCAGACCATTCTTGTGCCCTATGTGCAGAACGCTGATGAAGCGGCGGAGGCTGTCGCGGCCACGCGTTACCCCGCCGAGGGTGGCCTGCGCGGCTTCACCGGCCTGTCGCGTGCGTCGCGCTTCGGTCGCATCAAGGACTACCACGGCCGCGCGCAGGACGAGCTGTGCGTGATCGTGCAGGTCGAGACCAGTGAGGCGCTGGCGCAGATCGAAGCGATTGCGGCAGTGGACGGCGTCGACGGCATCTTCATTGGCCCCGGTGATCTCTCCGCTGCGATGGGCCAGATCGGCAACCCCGGCCACCCTGATGTGCAGCGCGCCATTCGTGACGCCATCACGCGCATCAACGCAGCTGGCAAGCCGGCCGGCATCCTCACCGGCGACGAAGCGCAGGCGCGGCAGTACATCGAATGGGGCTGCTGCTTCACTGCCGTGGGCGCCGATATCGCGCTGCTCGCCCGTGCATCGGAACAGCTCGCCAGCCGCTTCCAGCAATTCAAGGCTGCGCGTGCGAAGGCGGCGTGATTTGCCCATGACCAGAAAACCCGCCCTCTCCCGGCGCTGACGCGCCACCCTCTCCCGTTCTACGGAAGAGGGGCAGCTGTACGGTTCCCTCGCCCGCTTGCGGGAGAGGGTGGCCGAAGGCCGGGAGAGGGCGAACCACCAGAACACTCAGTCAGGAGCATCACATGCAGAAAATCGGATTCATCGGCCTCGGCATCATGGGCGCACCCATGGCGGGTCACCTCATCGCTGCCGGTCACACGCTTTACCTGCACAGCCGCAGCGGCGTGCCGGGCGAGCTGACGCAGGCGGGCGGCACGGTCTGCGCGAGCGCTGCCGAAGTGGCGCGCAACGCCGACATCATCATCACCATGGTGCCCGACACGCCGCACGTCGAAGAGGTGCTGTTTGGTGCCAACGGCGTGGCATCGGCCATCACGGCGGGCAAGGTCGTCATCGACATGAGTTCGATCTCGCCCGTAGCCACCAAGGAGTTCGCCGCGAAAATCGCAGCGCTCGGTGCGCACTACATCGACGCGCCGGTGTCGGGTGGTGAAGTGGGTGCCAAGGCCGCCACGCTGACCATCATGTGCGGCGGCGACGAAGCCGTGTTCGAACGCGTCAAGCCGCTGTTCGAGAAGATGGGCAAGAACATCACCCTCGTCGGCGGCGTCGGCGACGGGCAGATCACCAAGGTGGCCAACCAGATCATCGTGGCGCTCAACATTGAAGCGGTCAGTGAAGCCCTGTTGCTGGCGGCAAAGGCCGGCGCCGATCCGGCGCGTGTGCGCCAGGCCCTGATGGGGGGCTTTGCCAACTCGCGCGTGCTCGAAGTGCATGGCGAACGCATGATCAAGCGCACCTTCAATCCGGGCTTCCGCATCGAACTGCACCAGAAGGATCTCAACCTCGCGTTGTCGACCGCACGCGCGGTCGGCGTGTCCCTGCCCAACACCGCGACGGCTCAGGAGCTGTTCAACAGCTGCGCCGCGCAGGGCGGTTCGCAATGGGATCACTCCGGCATGGTGCGTGCGCTGGAGCGCCTCGCC
Source organism: Viridibacterium curvum (assembly GCF_039544165.1). Taxonomy (NCBI): domain Bacteria; kingdom Pseudomonadati; phylum Pseudomonadota; class Betaproteobacteria; order Rhodocyclales; family Rhodocyclaceae; genus Viridibacterium; species Viridibacterium curvum. Next base: position 660,810 of record NZ_BAABLD010000008.1, on the reverse strand, counting down.
GATTTCGAGATCGGCACGGGTGCCTGACCCATTCCAAGGGGGAACCATCATGTCCTTCCATCCGCAAACGCTGTTACACGACATGGCCATGCGCGCCATCGACGCCGTGGCGCCAGCGCGTTGCCTGCCACCGTTCCTGCCGCCACCGCCGCGTGGGCGCACGGTTGTGGTGGGGGCCGGCAAGGCGGCGGCCGAGATGGCGGCGGTGGTCGAGCAGCACTGGAGCGGGCCGCTCACGGGAATTGTCGTGACGCGTTATGGCCACAGCCTGCCGTGCGAGCGGATCGAGGTCATCGAAGCCGCGCACCCGGTACCCGACGAGGCGGGCATGGCGGCAGCGGCACGCATTCTGCAGGCAGTGCAGGGGCTGGGGCCGGATGACATGGTGCTGTGCCTGATTTCGGGTGGCGGGTCGGCCTTGCTGGGTTTGCCGGCCGAGGGCATCACGCTGGCGGACAAGCAGGCCATCAATCGTGCGTTGCTACGTTCTGGCGCATCGATTGCCGAACTCAACTGCGTGCGCAAACATCTGTCGGCCATCAAGGGAGGGCGCCTGGGCGTGGCCTGTGCACCCGCCAGGGTCGTGACGCTGGTGCTGTCGGACGTGCCGGGTGATGATCCGTCGGTGGTGGCCTCCGGCCCCACCCTGCCCGATGCCACGACGTGTGCCGAGGCGCTGAGCATACTGCAGCGCTACGCCATCGACATCCCTGCGGCGGCGCGTGCGCTGCTCGAAAGTGGTCTGGGGGAAACGCCCAAGCCTGACGACCCCCGTTTTGTCGGCCATGCCTGTCAAGTGGTGGCCACGGCGCAGGACGCACTGGAAGCCGCCGCAGCGGTGGCGTTGCAGGCAGGGGTGACGCCCTTGATTCTCGGCAACGCCATCGAGGGCGAAGCGCGCGAGGTGGCGCGCATGCACGCGGGCATGGCCAGGCAGGTGCGCCGTCACGGTCAGCCTCTGGCACCGCCCTGCGTGCTGATTTCGGGCGGCGAGACCAGCGTGACGGTGCGCGGCAGGGGGCGTGGTGGACGCAATGCGGAGTTCCTCCTGTCGCTGGTCTGCGCGCTGGAGGCCGAGCCCGGAGTGTATGCCCTGGCCATCGATACCGATGGCATTGATGGCAGCGAGGACAACGCGGGCTGCCGCATGGCGCCTGACACGCTGGCTCGGTCGCGCGCGCAGGGACTGTCAGCGCGCGCGCTGCTCGATGACAACGATGCCTATCGTTTCTTTGCGACGCTCGATGACCTCATTGTCACCGGGCCGACGCGTACCAATGTCAACGATCTGCGTTTGCTGCTGATTGTCTGACCGATAACTACATGCCGCATCCAGAGAGAAGGGAGCCCCGATGTCAGCAACAGGATTTTTCCGTACCGGCACCGCTGCACTGATGATGGTGCTGCTGTCTGCGTGTGCCACACCCACCATGGTGTACGTCTCGAATGCAGAGAGTCAGGACATCTCGGTGTTCCGGCTCGACACCGCGCAGGGAACGCTGCAGCCTGTGCAAACGCGTGCCGTGGGTGGCACGGTGATGCCGATGGCGGTGTCGGCAGACCGTCAGCGACTGTATGCGGCAATACGCTCAAAGCCCTATAGCGTGGTGGCGCTGCGTATCGACAATCGCGATGGCACGCTGCATGAGCTCGGCGCTGCGCCCCTGGCCGACAGCATGGCCAATATCGCGCTGGATCGCGGCAACAAGCTGATCCTCTCTGCTTCGTACGGCGGCAACAAGCTCAGCGTCAACCCGTTAGACAAGGACGGCGTACCCCAGGCGCCGAGCCAGATCGTGCCGACCGGGCCGATGGCGCACCAGGTGAGCAGCTCACCGGATGGACGCTTCGTGTATGCCAGCGTGCTGGGCGCGGATCAGCTGATCCGCCTGGATGTCGATGCTGCGACGGGGCGTCTGCAGGGCGAGCCGGTGGTGGCGCTGCAGCTGCCGGCGCAGTCGGGCCCGCGTCACTTCGTCTTCTCGACGCGGCATGCCTTGATCTATCTGCTTGATGAGCTCGACGGCAGACTGCACGTGCTGCGCCACGATGCGGCCACGGGTGGCGCGAGCCTGTTGCAGACAGTCAGCGTGGTGCCGCCCGGCTTCAGCGGCAAGCCGGCGGCGGCTGATCTGCATCTGACACCGGATGGCCGATTCCTCTACGCATCGGAACGTGGCTCGAACACGCTGGCCGGATTCGAGGTCGCTGCGGCGGACGGACAGCTGCGCCTCATCGACCACTGGCCGACGGAGACACAGCCACGCGGCTTCAACATCTCGCCCGATGGCCGGTTCCTGCTTGCCGTGGGGCAGAAGTCGCACTCGCTCACCAGCTATCGCATCGATGCCGCCACTGGCAGGCTGACCGAAGTCGCGCGCGTGCCGACCGGCAAGGGTCCGAACTGGGTCGAGATCGTTCCGCTGCGATGAATGAGGAAAGCGCCGGAGCGAGCCTGGCGGCGGACGTGTCTTGCGACCATGCGCGCTGAGCCACCCCGTGCCAGCGCCAAGGATTTCCGCGCGGCGCTGGTGCTCTGAGCGTTACAGGAAGCGCAGGCAGGCCGTGCCGATCAGCAGGAGCACATAGGGCAGTGCCACCGTGGGGCGCAGCGCTGCGCAGACATAAGCGCTGAGGAGCGCCACAGCACCACCGCGTTGCGCAGCCCACCAGCTGTGCAGTTGCAGGCCGGGCGCGCCGCTCGCTTCAAGCAGCAGCAAACGCTGACCGAGTCGGCTTTGCGTGGTGCGCAGCATGGCTTCCAGCAGCCACAGCATCAGCAGGGCCAGGCCCAGCACGCGCAGGTGCCAGCCCAGACCGGATATCACTGCGAAAAGTGCGACAGCCAGCATGCGTAACTGCAGGGCATGAACTTCGTGGGCGGCAAACTGGCTCTGCAGGGCCAGCCACTCCTGTTGCTGAGGGGTATCGGGCATGGAACAGGTGTTTCGGAGAAATGCGGGTATCTGGCAGCGTGGATACGGCGTGCCCATGCTGCGGGTTGTGATCATCGCACGCCCGGGCTCACCCTGTCGTCACGCGACCCGCTTGATGACAACCATGCCCATGGTGTCTTCGACGCGCTCGACGATCTCTGATCCTCACCGGGGCGACGCGCACCAATGTCGATGATCTGCGGTGGGTGCGGATGATCGGGAATCCAGTCCCGCAAAGCACGACGCCCACTCTGCAGTGGGCGTCATTGTTACTTGCAGCAGAAGACCTCGTTGAGAACCTCAACCGCCTTGCGCCATCGCCACCAGACGTGCGACACGCTCCTCGGTTCGCGGGTGGGTCGAAAAGAGGCCCGCAAGGCCGCCGCCCGACAGCGGGTTCATGATCATCATCTGCGCGGTTTCAGGGTGGGCCTCTGCCGTGTACATCGGGATGCCTCTGGCGTAAGCGTGGATCTTCTCCAGCGCGCGCGCGAGGGCCATCGGGTCGCCGCTGATTTCGGCGCCGCCACGGTCGGCTTCGAACTCACGGGCGCGCGAGATGGCCATCTGGATCAGGCTGGCGGCGAGCGGGGCGAGGATTGCCACGAGAATGCCGGCGAGCGGGTTGACCGGGCGACCTTCCTCGTCGCGACCGCCGAAGAACATGGCGAAGTTGGCGAGCGCCGATATGGCGCCAGCCATGGTCGCCGAAATCGTCGAGATGAGGATGTCGCGGTGTTTCACGTGCGCGAGTTCGTGCGCCATCACGCCGCGCAGCTCGCGTTCCGACAGCATCTGGATGATGCCCGTGGTGGCTGCGACGGCGGCGTTCTGCGGGTTGCGGCCCGTCGCGAAGGCGTTCGGCTGCTGCTCGTTGATGATGTAGACCTTGGGCATGGGCAGCTCGGCCCGGCGTGCCAGTTCGCGCACCATGTTGTAGAGGTAGGGCGAGCTCGTCTCGTCGACCTCCTGTGCGTTGTACATGCGCAGCACCATCTTGTCGGAGAACCAGTACGAGAAGAAGTTCATCGCGCCGCCGAAGACGAGCGCCAGCAGCATGCCGGTCTTGCCGCCGATCATGGCACCGATCACGCCGAACAGGGCCATGATGGCGGCCATCAGCAGGGTGGTCTTGAACCAGTTGAACATTGCAGTTTCCTTCAGGAAAAACGCGCTTCTGCGCGCACTGCTAGAGACAGTGCGATGCCGCGCGGGTTCCCTTCAGGTGAGGTGATCGAGGCTGGATTTCAAGCGGGTTCGATCCGGCCGCGATACAGGGCGACGAGTCGGCGTTTGCTGAAGTGCAGATCGGCCTGTGCGGTCTGCGCCGGCTTCAGAGCCCGTGGTTGGCGCGCTGGCGGGCCATGCAGGTGTTCCAGCGCTGTTCCACCGAAGCGGCGTAGCCGGTGGTGGTCAGCGTGCGCTTGAACTTGGGGCTCTGCACGGCGATCTGCGGCAGGATGAAGCGTGGCAGCGTCTGCTTCGCAGCGGCGTCGGCCATCAGGAAGACGCGTTGCCACAGGCGTGTCTTTTCGAAGGCCTCCGACTTCTCTGACAGCAACTCGCGGCGCACGTCGGCGCGCGGTACACCGAGTGAGGCGGACAGGCTTTCGAGCACCTTCTGCGTGTTGCTGGGGGTCGGCGAGGGGCGGTTGATGCCTTCGTAGATCAGCAGGTCGCCATCGAGTGCGAGTGCCTGCCCGCTGATGCGTGACAGGGCTTGCTGGAAGGCCGCGTTGCGGCTTGCGAAGCGGCCTGCGTTGTAGTCGGCGAAGCGGTAGCGCGGGTGATCGTAGGCGACCTTGTAGTCGAGCAGCAGGGCCACGCCGAAGTAGAGGCCGCCGCGCCGCGTGAAGGTTTCACGGCGCACCGAGGCGATGCGGCCCCAGGGGTAGGGCTTCTGCTTGGCGTGCTCTTCGGCGAAGGCCACGTTCACCTGCATCGCACCGGCCGTGTGTACGGGGTTCTCGGGTTGGTATTTGCGGGCGATGTCGGGCAGCAGCGAGCTGACTTCTTCGTAGAGCAGGCTGACGTCGGATTCGGTACGCAGGGCCTCGATGCGCGCACCCCAGCTGCGGCCATCACGGCTCTTCTGTTGCAGGCCTTTTTCGACGATTACTTCGGGGATGCTGTAGCGGTTGCGGCGCACCTCGATCTCGCGTTTGACGAGGGCTGGCAGGTTGGGCACTTCGGGGTCGGTGGAGAAGCTCGATTCCTGCTCGATGGTGGCCACGACGGCGCAGACGTTGTCAGGCGTCAGCGGGATACGCAGCGCGCCCATGGCGATGCCCACATCGTTGGCCCAGTCCGACGCATCGGTGACGCGTGCGGGCACCAGGCGCTTGAAGGCGGTAATGGCTTGCGGCAGGTCGTAGGTGGCAGGCAGCGGCGGTGGTGCGCTCGACGAGCTGCTGCTGCGCGGGGCGGCAGGGCGTGCGTGTGTGCTGGATTTTGCGCTGCTGCTGCTCGATGCGGCGACGGGTGCAGCCGGTTTGTCGGGCTGGGTTTCGCCAAACATGCCGCAGCCGGTGAGCAGGCTGGCGGCAAGGAGCAAGGCGGGCAGCAGTGAGCAACAACGGTGCAGCATGGGAGACAGACCTGCGTTCGGCCTCGCAGTATGCCTCGGCCGCTGCGGGGCGACTATCTCAGGCCCGACTGACGGGCAGCGCTGCCGCTCGCACCGCCCTAAATGGCGATCTGGCTACCCAGCTCGACCACTCGTCCCGGCGGCAGCTGGAAGAAGCGCGTGGCCGGCGTGGCGTTGCGGAACATCAGCTCGAAGATGCGTTCGCGCCACACTGGCATGCCCTCGCCCGGCGTGGGCAGCAGCGTCTCGCGGCTGATGAACCAGGAGACGCTGGCGGCATCGACCTCCAGGCCCTGTTCTTCGGCCCATTCCAGCGCGGCGGGAATGTCCGGCGTCTCCATGAAGCCGAAGAAGACTTTTACGCGGTGCGCGTTGTGGCAGATGCGTTCGACGAGCACGCGTTGCGACATTTCCACCCGCGGCACGGGCAGGAAGCTGACGGTCAGGAAGATCATCTTGTCGTGCACGACCCGGTTGTGTTTGAGGTTGTGCAGCAGGGCGTTGGGCACCTGCTCAGGGCGCGGGTTGAGGAACACGGCTGTGTGGTCGGCGCGCAGCACGGTCTCGTGTTGCAGGCTCTGTACGAAGGGCACCAGCGGCACGCTGTCGGTAGCCATGCGCAGGCTGAGCTGTTCGCGACCGCTGCGCCAGGTGGTGAGCAGCAGGAAGATGATGCCGCCGAACACCAGCGGGAACCAGCCGCCATCGGCGATCTTGGTCGCATTGGCGGCCAGGAAGACCAGCTCGATGACGAGCAGCGGGCCGAACACGGCCAGCGCCAGCAGGTTGTGCCAGTGCCAGTCACGACGTGCGACCGAGAAGGCGAGGATGGTCGTGACCAGCATGGTCAGCGTGACGGCGATGCCGTAGGCGGCGGCCAGCGCCGAAGAGCTCTTGAACCCCAGCACGACGAGGATCACGAGGATCAGCAGCGTCCAGTTCACGAAGGGCATGTAGATCTGCCCCATCTGCGAGCCCGAGGTGTGGCGGATGTTCATGCGCGGGCAGTAGCCGAGCTGGATGAGTTCGCGCGTGACCGAGAAGGCACCGGTGATGAGTGCCTGCGAAGCAATGACGGTGGCGGCCGTGGCCAGCCCCACCATGGGGTAGAGACCCCACTCGGGCACCGAGAGGTAGAAGGGATTGCGGGCAGCCTCGGGGTCTGCAATCAGCAGCGCACCCTGGCCGAAGTAGTTGAGCAGCAGCGCGGGCAACACGAGGCCGACCCAGGCGAGGCGGATCGGCTTCTTGCCGAAGTGGCCCATGTCGGCATACAGCGCCTCACCCCCGGTGACGGTGAGGAACACGGCACCCATGGCAAGGAAGCCCACCGTCTGGTGCGTGGCGAGGAAGCTCAGTGCGTAGTGCGGTGACAGCGCGGCGAGCACTTGCGGATGCGCGACGATGTTGCTGATGCCGACGAGGGCCAGCGCGCCGAACCACACGCAGACGATGGGGCCGAAGAAAGCGCCGACCTTGGCCGTGCCCTTGCTTTGCATGCAGAACAGGCCGATCAGGATGCCAACGGTGATGGGCAGCACGAAGGGCGTGAACGCGGGCGTGGCGACTTCGAGACCTTCGACCGCCGACAGCACCGAGATGGCGGGCGTGATGACGCCGTCACCATAGAACAGCGAGGCACCGAACAGGCCGGCCCAGATGGCGAAGGTGCGCTTCCTGGGCCGGTCTTTCGCGCGCTCGACCACGCGTGCCATCAGCGCCACCACCCCGCCCTCGCCGTGGTTGTCGGCGCGGAGCACGATCATCACGTACTTGAAGGTCACGATGATGAGCAGGCTCCACACCATCAGCGAGAGGATGCCCAGCACGTTGTCGGCGATCACGGGCAGCGGGTAGTGGGTCTGCGCGAAGGCTTCCTTCATCGCGTAGAGCGGGCTGGTGCCGATGTCGCCGAAGACGACGCCGAGGGCGGCGAGGGTGAGGGCGGAGAGCGATTGTTTGTCGTGTGACTGGCTCATGGTGGAATCACTACATGTCAGATGCGCAAAGACCGTCATTCCCGCGAAGGCGGGAATCCAGCGACGTTTGTGCGGGTGGAGGAAGTCACTGGATTCCCGCAGCCCTCTCCCCCAGCCCCTCCCCCGCAAGCGGGGGAGGGGAGCGCAGTGCGGCTGCGCCGGGGGTAAAGCTGGCGGGAATGACGTACAGGAGGCATGGCATGGATCTGGCTCAAGGGCAGAAACGGTAACCAACACCGGTTTCGGTGACGAAGTGACGCGGCCGCGCCGGGTCTGCTTCGAGCTTCTGGCGCAGGTGGCCGACGTAGATGCGCAGGTAGTGCGGACTGTTGACGAAGCTCGGGCCCCACACCTCGCGCAGCAGCTGGCGATGCGTGAGCACGCGGTCGCGCCCAGCGACGAAAGCGGTGAGCAGCCGGTACTCGATGGGTGTGAGGTGCACTTCGTCGCCGCTTCGCAGCACACGCCGGCGCGCGAAGTCGATGTCGATCTCGCCGAAGCGCAGTTGCGGCGATTCTTCCTGCGGGGCGGCGCGGCGCAGCAGGGCCCGCACGCGCGCCAGCAGTTCGCCGACGCCGAAGGGTTTGACGAGGTAGTCGTCAGCGCCGACGTCGAGCGCGCTGATCTTGTCGCGTTCTTCGCTGCGTGCCGACAACACCAGCACGGGCAGGCTGCTCCAGCTGCGCAACTCGCGCACGAGTTCAACACCGTCGCGATCAGGCAGGCCGAGGTCGACCAGGGCCAGACACGGCATCTGCTGCGCGATGCATTGCAGGGCTTCGGCGGCCGTGGCGGCTTGCTGAACGCGCCAGCCTTCCGCAGTGAGGCTCATGGCGACGAAGCGGCGGATGTCCGGCTCGTCATCGATGATGAGGATGGGGGCGTCGTTGTTCATGCGCCCTCTCCTTCCGATTCGATGCGTGGCGGTTCGCGGCGCGGCAGGCGCAGGCTGAAGACGGCACCCCCCTCCGGCGCATTGTGGGCCAACAGATCGCCACCATGCGCGCGTGCAATCGTGCGGCAGATGGCGAGGCCCAGGCCCACACCCCCTCCGCCCGATGCCGGCCCGCGCTGGAAGGGCTGGAACAGCCAGTCGGCGTGATCGGCCGGCAGGCCAGGACCGTTGTCCGCGACATGCAGGCTCAGCGAGGTGTCATCGTGCGTGCTGCGGATGACGATGCTGGCATGCGGCCCCGCGTGGCGTATGGCGTTGTCGAGCAGGTTGCACAACACGCGCTCGATCAGCACAGCGTCGAACTCCACTAGCGGCAATGTTGCCGGCAGCTCGGTGCGTACCTGTGCGGCGTTGATGTGGGGCGTGACAGCTGCGAGCGCCGCGCCGACGATTTCTTCGATCGATTGCCACTCGCTGCGCAATTGCAGCTTGCCCGATTGCAGGCGCGCCATGTCCAGCAGCTTGTGCGCCAGATCGTTGAGGCGCGTCGCGTGGCCGTGGATCGCGCCCGACAGATCGCGCACTTGTGCCGGGTCCAGCGTCTGCGTTTGCTGCAGGGTGTCGGCGAGGCCCAGCATCACGGTCAGCGGTGTGCGGATGTCGTGTGACAACGCCGACAGGATCACGCTGCGCAGCTTCTCGGTCTCCATCTCCAGTGTCGCGTTGTGTGCCACTTCGACGTAGTGCAGGCGTTCCAGCGCAATCGCGGCCAGCGAGGCGAGCATGCGTGCTGTGTGCCGCGTCTCCTCATCGACGAGTGACACGGGCAGGGACAGCAGGCAGACCCCGCGCCGGCGCATCGGGGCTTCCAGGGCCAGCAGCAGGCAGCGATGGTCCGGGCGATGTTCGTCGTCGTGTTCCAGCGGGTTGCCGTGGGCGAACACCAGACCCAGCTCCAGCGGCACCTGGGAGGCACCGTCTTCGACACGCACCGGTTGCCCGCCACGGCTCGCCAGCCACAGCTCGCAGCGGCCGCCCAGGGTTCGTGCCGCAAACGCGCGCACCAGCTCATCAACCTGTGCATTGCTGGCCGCGCCGGCAAGCTGACGGGCCAGTTCGTAGAGCGCAGTGACCTGACCTGCGCGTTGTGTGGCGCGCATGGCCTGCTGGCGCAAACCTGCGGTGAGCTGGGTCAGGATGAGACCGACCACCAGCATGACTGCGAAGGTCAGCAGGTACTGCGCGTCGCCCACGGCAAACGAGAAGCGCGGCGTGACGAAAAAGAAATCGAAAGCCGCCACACCCAGTACGGCACTGAATATCGCCGCTGCGCGTGTGAAGACGAGTGCGATACCCACCACGACCAGCAGGTAGAGCATCACGATGTTGGCGGCATCCAGCACGTTGCGCCAGGGGGCCAGTGCCGCGGAAAGCGCCGCCACAGCGAGCGTGGCCGTCACGAAACCCATGCCGGGTCGGTGTTGCCAGCCATTGTGCGGGGAGGGAGAGCGCTTCATCCAGCCGTGTCAGGGAATGCGATGAGTGCAGCTTACGAGGCGGCGTATAAAAATGCTGCATAAATCGAGTTCATCGATTCCGCCGCTGTCCGGTCTGGCCGCCAGCACGCAATCGCGTTCACAATGCATCCTTTCCGTATCGTCCGGAGCCTCGCCATGTTCCGTTCTGCCCTTACTCTGCTGGCGTTGGTGCTTGCACTTACCGCCTGCAGCAAGCTCACCCTGGCCAATTACGAGCGCGTCAGCGTCGGTATGTCTTACGACGAAGTCGTCAGCATCCTCGGCAAACCTGCCTCTTGCAACGATGTGCTGGTGACGCGCAGCTGCCGTTGGGGCGACGAGAAGCGCGGGGTCAGCGTACGCTTCGTTGGCGGCAAGGCCCTGGTTCGTTCGGCAGACGGCCTCAACTGACCCGGAAGGAGGCATTGACCGTGACGAGTTTGTATTTCACCAACTTTCCGAGCCTTCGCCAGCGCCATTTCTCTCATGGTTGCGCGTTGATGCGCATCGTGCTCTGCATCGTTCTGTCTTTTGCCGTCAGTGCCTGTCAGCTCATGCCCGCTCGTCGTTACCTGAGTCTGAGTGAAGCCCAGCGATTGCAGGATCGCAAACCGGACTACAGCCGGCTTGTGGCGGAGATCGGCGAGCCCGATGAATGCTGGATGGAACAGCCCTTCCGTGCCTGCCGTTGGGGCGACAAGGAGCGTAACCTCAGCGTCCGCTTTCTGGGCGAGCTGTTCATGTTTGGTGCTTCGTCGGGTCTCAATTGATTTCCCCGCAGCTGCCGTTTCGTCCATTCAACTTTTTTCCACAGGAGACCGCATGACCACCACCTTCACGCAAGTGATCCTCTACACCGATACCGACGGCAAGGCGAAATTCCGCGAAGAGCAGATCGCTCTTACCGAAGGCAACCCCAACGCCATGCTGTCGAAGATCATGCCCGCCAGTGGCGTGCAGCTGCGTCAGAGCCCGACCGGTTTCAAGAGCCAGATGCACGTGACCAAGGATCCGCAATGGGTGTTCATCCTCAGTGGCGCGATGGAAATCATCCTCGCCGATGGCAGTGCCCGCCGCTTCAACGCTGGCGATCACTTCTACTCCGCCGACACCCTGCCCGAAGGCGCCACCTTCAATCCGGAAATCCACGGCCACTGGAGCCGCGAGGTTGCCGGCGAGCCGCTGGTAACCCTGTTCGTCAAGTCCTGATCCGGGCGACAGCCTGCAAGACAGCGGGGCCGCAAATGCGGCCCCGCTGTCTTTTGCGGCCCATTCATTTGCCAACTACGTCACGGAAATCCGGCGTCGATTTTGATGAATACCGAGGTTGTGTGAATTTGTTGCTCGCTCAACGGGGAGCCACTTGTTTGAATGCGCACACGCAGTTTCCAGAACAAGCCCCGAGGGAGAAACACAATCATGAAAAAGCTTTTTGCCGCACTCGCCGCCTTTGCCCTGATGGCAACGGCCAACGCCACGACCATCACCTTTGAAGATGCGGCCGGTGATGTGACCACGACTTCGGGCGTAACGGCCAGTTACCAGTACCTGGTGTATGGCTCCTACTACGAGTCGGCCTATGGCGGTTACTACGGCAGCGTCTGGAGCGAGGCCGGGGCACGTGTTTCGCTGACCGGGCAGTATGACCACGCGCACATCACGGGTAGCTATGGCAGCAGCGCCGGCTTCGACATTCACGGTGGCTACGGCATTCGCGTGGATATGAACGGCGCCCTGTTCAGCCTCACCAGCTTTGACACCTACATCAAGTATGGCAACTGGGTTCTGACCGGTTCGAATGGCGCATCGGTTACGCTGGGCGGTGATTACTATTCCTACGGTGCGGTCACGCACGGCTTCGGTAGCGATTTCAGCAACATCAGCTGGTTCACGATCACCGGCGGCTCCAGCGAGCTGGAAATCGACAACGTCGTGATCAACGGCGCCGAAGTGCCTGAGCCGGCCAGCCTCGCGCTGGTGGGCCTGAGCATCGTTGGCCTGGGTTTCGCGCGTCGTCGCAAGGCCTGAGTTTTGCCGATCATGATCAAAGGGCCGCGCAAGCGGCCCTTTTGCTTTGTGCCGGCACTACTTGCACCTTGCGCCTATTCGGGCATCCCTCGCAGGGCTGAAAGAAGGCTGTGCAATGGTCCTCCCGACATTGGCCTCCGGCTGACTGTCATATCCGGTCCGGTTGCTTGTGCTACCTTGTGTGCCGTCACGGTGCCGTCATCAATGTACCGTAATGCTGTTGCACATTCATGGTCATTCACGATAGCTGAGGAGGCACGTTGCGCAAGATCTTAGGCCCGCTGCTGGCAATGATCGTTGGGGGAGCGGTACTGGTTGGCATCTGGTTTTCGGCACAGGAGCAGCGCGGAGACTCCGCCAATTCACTGACTGTCGTGCGGGGGCTGATCGGTTCAGAAAAAGAGGGCTTCTACCGTGATCCGCGGGTGGTAGATGCCTTTGCGAAGCTGGGTCTGAGGCTGGAGGTGCTCAAATCGGGCTCGCGCGAAATGGCCGACCATCCAGATCTCAAGCAATTCGATTTCGGCCATCCGGCAGGCAGCCCCGCAGCTCAGCGCCTCAAAGAGGTCAGCAAGGCAAAGCAGCTCTTCAACCCTTTCTACACGCCGCTGGCCGTGGCCTCCTGGCAAAAATTGGTGCCTCTGTTGCAGGGCAATGGCCTCGTCGAACAGCGCGATGGTGTGCTCTATCTGACGGGGCTGCCGCGCTTGTTGAAGATGACAGCGGATGGCAAACGCTGGCGGGAGTTGCGTGACAACAAGGCCTACGACTCGGGGCGCGTGGTCTTTATTGCCAGTACCGACGTACGCAAATCGAACTCTGCTGCGATGTACCTCGCGCTGGCGTCCTATCTGCTGAATGGCAACGACGTTGTGCAGTCCGACGAGGCGGTGCAGAAGGTCATGCCCACGGCGAGTCAATTGTTCTTGCGTCAGGGGTTTCTGGAGGCGAGTTCCGCCGGCCCCTTCGAGGACTACGTCAGCATGGGCATGGGCAAGGCGCCACTGGTGATGGTGTACGAGTCGCAGTTCATCGAATACCAGTCCCGCCTTCCGCAGCCCAATGCCGAAATGGTCTTGCTCTATCCGCAGCCGACCGTGCTGACCAAGCATGTGCTGGTGCCTTTCACCGAGGCGGGGGCGCGCGTCGGCGAGGCACTCGATCGAGACCCCGAGCTGCAGAAACTGGCTGCCGAATACGGCTTCCGCAGTGCCAGCCCTCAGCATTTCGTCGAGTTCCTCAAGCAGAAGAAGCTGTCCGCCCCCAGTGTTCTTGACGATGTCATCGATCCGCCGAGCTATGCGATGCTCGAACGCATGATCGACGTCGTCGCCGCCCAGATGAAATAACCCTAACGACCGGAGATCACCGATGAGCGAGACTTCGACCGCAACCCAGACACTGCAGGCTCCCGATGTCCTGCCCCTCGTGCCGCCAGAACCCGTCAAAATAGTCGTTGCAGAGAAAGCCCCGGAGATGGTGCCGCTGGGCCCGGAGTTGAAGGCCGCGGTGGACGATCAGGTGGGGCGGTTCGTCGGCACCCTGCTTGAGGGTGACCTGCACAGTGACGATTTCAAGAAAAAGCTCGACTCGGCCTTCCACCTCGGGCGTGAAGAAATCTCGCAGGCGGCCAGCTTGATGACAGGTCACTTCATGGAGCGCAACTTTGTCGGCATGGAAGACAGTCCAGCCTTCAAGGCCATCAGCAGCCTGCGTGGCCAGCTCGACGAACTGAACCCAGGCAAGCAGGGCGATCTGCTATCGCAGAACAAGCTGCTGGGAATCATTCCCTTCGGCAACAAGCTCAAGGCGTACTTCCGCAAGTTTCAGTCCGCAGGCAATCAGCTCAACACGGCGCTGCAACAGGTCTATGCGTCGCGCGATGACATGCAGCGCGACGTCGCCGAGATCGAGACAGTCAAGCAGAAGCTGTGGGATGCGATGCAGAAGCTGGGTTCGGCGATCCATTTCGCCCGCGAGCTTGACGGACGCCTTGCCGCGCAGGTGGAGAACCTCAAGGTCAGTGACCCCGAGCGGGGCCGTGCGCTTGAGCAGGAGGTGCTTTTCTACGCGCGTCAGAATCTCACCGACATGCAGACCCAGATGGCTGTGACCGTGAATGGCTATCTGGCCATGGACGTGCTCAAGAAGACCGGCCGCGAGATGATCAATGGCTGCAACCGTGTCGCCACCACCGGCATGTCGGCGCTGGCGGTGGCCACGACGGTGGCGCGTGCGACGGGCAACCAGATCGAGGTGATGAACATGCTCAGCGGTGTGGCCGGCACCATTGGCGACCTCATCGAAGAGTCGGGCCGCGCGCTCAACACCCATGTGCAGAAGACTGGTGAGTTCGCCAGCAATCCGCTGATCGGTGTGGAGCGCATGCAGGCCATGTTCGACCAGACGTTTGCGGCGATGGACGCCATGGACAACTTTCGCTCACAGGCCATTGGCGTGATGGCAAAGAACAATGAACTGATTTCCCAGCAGATCGACCGCGCCAGGCAATACGTCGACCGTGCGCGGGGCGAGGGTCTGCGCGACGCTGTGGCGGGCGCAGCACCGGTGCTGGCCGGGCCGGTCAAGCTCTGAACGAAGCACAAGGAGATTCCGATGCGCCAGCTTGTTGCGTTATGGCTGTTGTGCCTGACCTGTCTTGTCTCCTGCAGCGAAGGTGGCCCGGACAACACGGGCAGCGGCGGTGCACTGACTGTGCTGGCCGGATCAGAGCTCAAAGACATCGAGCCGCTCTTGCCGCAGATCGAAGCGGCCACCGGCTTGAAGCTCAAGTTGCAGTACGCCGGAACGCTGGATGCTGTGGAGCAACTGCAGTCCGGTGCTCAGTTCGATTTCGCCTGGCTGGCCAGCAACCGTTATGCCTTGCTGACACCCGCCGTAAAGGCGCGCGTGCTGGCCAGTGAGCGCACCATGATTTCGCCCGTCGTGTTGGGCGTGAAGGCCGATAAAGCGCGTGCGCTGGGCTGGGACAACGCCGACAAGCCGCCAACGTGGGCGGCCATTGCCAAGGCGGCCGGCGAAGGACGCTTCCGCTTCGGCATGAGCAACCCGGCAACCTCCAACACCGGATTCTCTGCAGTGCTGGGGCTGGCCGCTGCGATATCAGGCCAGGGCGATGCGCTGGAGCTCAAAGACATCGATTTCCGCACCTTGGCTGCCTTCGCGAAGTCTCAAACGCTGACGGCAGGATCATCCGGCTGGCTGGCCGAGGTCTATCAGCGTGAGGCTGATTCGCACGATGGGCTGGTGAACTACGCCTCCGTGCTGCACGCCCTCAATGCATCGGGACAACTCAAGACCCCGCTGGTGTTGGTCTATCCCAAGGACGGCGTCATCACGGCCGACTACCCCTTCATGCTGATCAACCCGGCACAACGTGCGGCTTACGACAAGCTGGTCGAATACCTGCGTGGCGAAACCTTCCAGAAGGCCATGAGTACAACCACGCGTCGCCAGCCCGTCAACACGGCCGTGCCCTCGGCAGTACCCGCGCACACCTACTTCGAGCTGCCCTTTCCCGCGAAACTCGAAGTCATCAATGGCCTGCTCGACGCCTATCTCAACACAGTGCGAAGACCGGCAGATTCCACGCTGGTGATCGACACCAGTGGCTCGATGAGTGGCGAGCGCATCAGCCAATTGCAAACGGCGCTGACGGGCCTGACGGGGGCTGACACGAGTCTCTCGGGGCGCTTTGCGAAGTGGCGCGAGCGCGAGCGAATCACCCTGTTCCGCTTTTCCGACCGCGTCGAAGATATGCAGGCCTGGCAGCTGGTCGAAGACAAGAGCACCAACGCACAGCGGCTGCAGGATTATGCCGAATACGTCAGGCGCTTGAGTGCAAGTGGTGGCACCGCAATCTACAGCGCGACACAGCAGGCCTACGAAGCGGCGCTGAAGCGTCAGGCGCAAGCGCCGGATCGCGTGTACTCGATCCTGTTGATGACCGACGGCAAGAACGGCGATGGCCTCTCGGCCGACCAGTTCGTCAGCTGGTTCAACGGTTTGCCGCCGGATAAACGGGGTATCCGCGTCTTCGCCGTCTTGTTCGGCGATGCGCGCTCCGATGAACTGGAGACCATTACCCGACCCACCGGGGGTCGCGTCTTCGACGCCAAAAAGTCCGGCCTGCAGGCTGCCTTCAAGGAAATCCGGGGCTATCAGTGAGCGTTCCGCTACGCACACGTCTTGCGCTGTTCTTCTACGGGACGGGCAACATCGTCGGTTGCTTGTGCGCGCTCCTCGTGCTGGCTTTGTACTTCACGGGCATCATCCGCAGTGGCTGGATGTGGTTGACGGCCGGCGCCTGGCTGTTTGGCTGGCTGATCGTGCCGGGACGTAGCGCCCGCTCGCTCGACGAGCTGCCAAAACTGGCCCTGGCCGACGCAATGGACGTCATCGTGCGTGAGCTTGCACCGCGTCTGACCAGTGAAGCCAAAGCCAAGCTGCAACAGATCCAGGCCATGGTGCATGAGCTCACACCCCGTTTGGCCGAGTCAGGCTTCCCGATGGATGCGCGCATCGAGATCAGCAACGCCGTGACACGCGACCTGCCCTTCTCCCTGCAAAGCTACCTGAGCTTGCCGCCCGGCTTTGCGCGTTTGCACGCAGTGCGCGATGGCAAGACCAGCCACACCATCTTGCTGGAGCAGCTCACCCTGTTGCACGAAGAACTGGGCGAACTGGTGGCGGGTGTTTATGGCAAGGATGCCGACAAACTTGTCGCCCAGGGCGAGTACCTCAAGCAGAAGTTCCGCCCGGTCAACTACCTGCCGCAGTAAATACTCCGCCGTAGCGTTGCTGCGCCACCACTGCAAGGCCACAGCAGACGCCGCACTGAAGGTCAGCCTCGACGCAGCACGCCAGCGCAAGGTGCTGGGCAAGGGCATTGCGCAGGGCGAGAGCATCCGGCGAGCCGCTGGTCACGGTGTTCGTCAAGTCCTGAGGCACCCGACTCAGGCACTTCAACGCAGAAGGGCCGCTCGCGTGGCCCTTCTGCGTCGGCATAGCCCTCAGCGCCCGCTCATTTTGCCCAGCCGAAAGCCTTCACGTAGCTACTACTCAAATACATAAACCGGTCCTGGTCCTCAAACCTGGCGTTTCGGTCATGCTTCACGCTGATGCTGCAACGATGCAAGACGTCGACCGCACGCACAAACCAGATAGCCGCCACACAGTCGAAGTCATTGCGCGTGCCAGAGATCCGCAACAACAGGCCGGTCATTCTTTCGCGATGCTCCTCCAGCAACGGATTGCCGAAAGTCGGCATGGCCTGAAGATCGGTCTCGGTGAGCACGGATGCGGCGACATCGAACCCAGCGGCCTTTCCGGCCACGCGGCAACTGATCCGCGCAGCGTGCCCCAGCGCGAAATCGCCGGAAAACTCCGTTGCCGGAATATCGTCCCAGTCACTGCTCTTTTCGTTGAGGGCCTCGATCGCCGGTAATGGCGCACCGGAATAGACCGGCCTTTCAGCGTCAAACGGGCCATGCAGCAGATAGACGTCCAGTTCGAGCTTGCCGTCCTCGGGCAGAGCACGCAGGGCATGCAAGCGCAGCTTGGCGTCGGAACCGCTGGTTGCAGGCGCTGCGGCCGCCGAGTCGGTCGGTTCCAGCAGCTGGCCGTTGTAATCCTCCAGCGCACGCTGTGGCACGTGCCACGTGTCATTGTCGATATCGATATGACTGCGGATCTCGGCCAGCACGTCGTCCACACAGCGGGTCTCGACGTTCTGGCCGTTCTCGTCGCCCATCCTGAGCAAGCAAGGAACCGTCACGTCGTTGAGGGGAGCCATCGCTGCGCGCGAGTGCACGTACAGCACGGCCATCGCCCACAACGCAGCTGCTGCGTTGCGTGCGCCACTGCCTGCAAAGCACACGGCGGTTTGCAGATTGTCGTAGCCTGAAAGCGTCTGTAGCCACTTGTCCAGGTTGTGCACCTCGCTGATCGCCAGCTCGTGCTCCAGGAAGCTGACGCGATGGCCATTGAGCGTGCCGTGGCGCAGGTTCTCTGGCGTCTGTGTCGGGTCGGGGCTCGCGTCCAGCGTCAGATGCACGCCAGATTTTTCCGCCTCCCTGTCCAGTGCGCGCTGCCAGGCCACAAGGTCCGGGCGAGGACGATCCGGCCCGAACATCAGGGCGATCTGGAATCGCGACGGCAACGCGAACGGCGGCAGCTTCGGCGCAACGCCCGTCTCCCGCGCCCGTTTGGCGGCATCGCGCTGCGCCCGCCATTGCAAGCCGTGCTGCCACCACAGCGGTGGCGTTTCAGGCCTGATGGCCAGCAGTACGCTGCGCGGCAGCTGCCCCGTATGCCCGCCGAGAATGTGCCAGTCCAGGAACTTGCTGGGCCGGCCGCTCAGGTGGATGTAGTTGCGAGGCCAACCCGCCAGCGAGGCTTCCAGATCGTCCAGCTCGTCACACCCTTTGAGCAAGACCATGATCACCTGGCTGAAGTCCTGCCACAGCGAGGCATCCGACTCAAAGCGAATGCGCTCGTCAGCCGGCACGCCATAAGCTTCCCAATCGATGTCGGCCTCGCTCATCGACTCCCACCACAGGTGCACGAAACCCAGCTCCCGCCGCAGCGCCATCGCCTCGGCCGGCACGATGAAGCGGCGATACAGCTTGTCGAGCAGCAAAGATAACGGACGTTGCCTTGCCTCCGCCTGATCGCGGAAGAACCGGAAGAACGCCTGCACCCGCTCTGCCCTGCCGATCCTATATTGGCGCGATTGCGGTCCGACCAGCGTACAGGCGTCAGCCCCGGCGCCTGTTTTGGCATAGGGCACGGCCAGCGCGCGCAGCAGGCTGGCTTGGGCTGCGGCTTCTTCACTGGTCATTTCCGCAACAGACGCATTACGGATGAGCTTGACGGCGGCTGAGCGCGGATCAAACCTGATCGTACGTTTCGGTGTTTGCGGCAGGGTTGCCGCTTTGGCAAGCGCGGCATCAGGGGTAAGTTGCTGACCGGTTTGCATGTCGAGCAAGTAGCCACCGGTACGCGATGCGAGGCACGCCAACACAACATGCGCCGCAGACCAAGATGCGTCGCTTTTGCAGCGGAGCGTGATTTCCCAGTCAAGCAAGTCCCCACTTGGGGAGTTGGTGACAGGTGCAGCTAACGGCCTGCTGAAAAACACGAACGCAGGGCCGTCAAAGCAAGCAATAACTCCTGCGTCCTGAGCCAGATCAAGTCGACTGGGGAACTGCAGCTCGAAGCCATGATCAGTTATCTCGCGATTCCAACGACTTGCAAACGTCATTTGGCGCCGGTTGAAATAGAGACCGATATCTTGGGAACTGCGGATGTGACAGATAGATACGGAAAAATGGACCGAGTCGTGTGCCCGAATCTCCTCGTCTGGCACCTTCGCGGCCTTCAGTGATTCCCGTCGCCACGTGGTGAGCAGCGCCATATGTCGCCCATCATCCATCGCAGTCAGAAACTCGTCCATCAATGCCACAAACGCATCAGGCCAGACGTCGTTCGGTGTTAGGGCACGAACTTCAGCTGCCCATTCTTGATAGCCAAGCCTGGCAAACTCCGCGATTCGTCGACTTTCGTCTAGGCGTCCAACGTAGGCCAGGACGCTGGAGTATTTCGCATACCCGTGTGCATGTCGACTCGAATACTCTGAATTGGTATGTACGGCATCGAGATAATCGATCAATTGCTCCAGCCGATCGAACTTCGCCAGACCTGGAAGCGCAACGTCACGGAACTCATCAAGCACGATCTTTACTGACTCTTCAGCTTCAGAAGTACTTCCGTAGTTCATGAAATTTGAAGCTGGTGAAGGCCCCGCGCGTCCAAGGCCAAAGCTTTGCCACGGCGTGCTGTATTTTTCTGCCGGTAAAAGTAGTTGAATGAAGCACGTTGCACTGTAGCGCGTGGGGTCACGGAGATACTTTGTGAAGCACACGTACTGACAGGTCAGATGACGAATGCGGTAGTAACGCGTAGCCGATAGCTTTTTGAATCCAAGCCTCTCGAGTTCAGGCCTCAGAATTGAGTTGATGGCGCCAAAAAGTGGATTAGCCTTGCGGGTTTTTCTGGGCAAAGCCTGCTGCAAGGCATTTGCACGGGCCAGCGCTTCTTCGGCCACCAGCTCTTCCCCGGTTTGCATGTCCGAAACATAGCCACCGGTATGTGAGGCCAGGCAAGCCAGCACAGCGTAGGCCGCAGCCCAGGATTCATCGCTTTGGCAGCAGAGCGTGATGTCCCAGTCGGCCGGGGATCCGTTCGGTCCGTCGACGACAGTCTCGTCGAGTGGCCCGCTTAAGTACTCGAAGCCGATCTCATCGCCGCACGGTACCCAGCCTTGATCTTCGGCGGGCTCCAGGTCAGCGGGAAGTTTCAGCTTGAAGCCTGCCTCGCGTAGCAGGCGATTCCAGGTGCGTACGCTGGGCAAGCGGTCTTGTTGCAGGTAGAGGCTGAGGTCTTGGGACATGCAGATGTGATGAAACGCAAATTACTGGAGTGATCAGGTCGAATGCTCAGACCTCTTCGTATGCCACCTTCGCCGCCTTCAGGGACTCCCGTCGCCACTCGGTGAGCAGCGCCATGTGCCGCCCTTCATCGATTGCAGCCAGTAGTTCATCCATCATGGCCGCGTAGGCGTAGGGCCAGAGGTCCTTTTTGGTTGCTGGATCAGGCTTCTTCGCCATTTCGTTCAAGCCCTGCCAGATGTCATCCGCAGTGTCCAGATACGCGCGCCTGGCAAACTCCGCGAGCCGTCGTCCTTGGCCCAGATTCCCACTGAATGCCAAGACGCAAGCGCTGCTAGCGTACTCATGTGACAACGGGAACAAATACTCCGCTTCCGCGTAGGCCGACAAGAAGTGCCCTGCCAGCTGTTCCAGAGTGTCGAACTGTGCAAGATCAGGCAGCGCAACATGCTGGATGTCGTCCAGCACTATCTGCATGGATGTCGTTGCCTCTTTGGGTGTGCCGTACGGCATGAACTGTAATCCCACCGGGAAAGCCTTCCACCCACCTACAAAGGCCTTTCGAGGAAGCAACTGCTGAATGAAGCAAGAAGCGCGATAGTGCATCGGATCGTGTCGGTCTTTCTCAAAGTACACATACTGACAAGTCAGATGCTTAACTCGGTAAAACCACATGGAAGACAGCTTCTTGAATCCCAGTTGTTCGAGCTCTGGCTTGAGGATGGTTCGCAGCGATGTGCTGAAGGGATTAGGTTGCCGTGTCTTGGCTGACAAAGCCTGTTGTAGGGTCATGGCGCGTGCCAATGCGTCAGCAGCGGTCAGCTCTTCCCCAGTTTGCATATCCAGCACATACCCGCCGGCATACCCGGCCAGACATGCGAGCGTAGCGTGAGCGGCAGCCCAAGAGGCATCACTCTGGCACTCCAGCGTGATGCCCCAGTCAACGGGGGTACCGTTTGGCCCGCCGGTCATGACTTCATCCAGCGGCCCGCTGGCGTAATCGAAGCCGATGTCACTGTCACAAGGCAACCAGCCTTGGTCTTCAGCGGGTTCCAAGTCGGCGGGAAGCTTGAACTTGAAGCCTGCCTCGCGGAGCAGGCGGTTCCAGGTGCGCGTGCTAGGTAACCGATCTTTGGGTAAGTGGAGGCTAAGGTCTTGAGACATGCGGAGGCCAGGAATAGACGCGGGATTGTGGACAGACTCGTGTGCTCAGACCTCTTCGTATGGCACCTTCGCAGCCTTCAGCGACTCCCTTCGCCACTCGGTGACCAGCGTCATGTGCCGCCCTTCATCCAACGCGGTCAGCAGTTCGTTCATCAATGCCACAGACGCGTCAGGCCAGACGGCGCTCGGCTTTAGGGTGCGAATTTCCTCGGCCCATTCTTGATAGCCGCGCTTCGCAAACTCTGCGAACCGCCGACTCGCATTCAGACGTCCTGCGTAGGCCAGGATGCAGGCAAAATCTGCGTAATCGTGGGCCCATTGGCTTGAGTACTCTGCATCGGCATAGAGTGAATCGAACTGCGCGACCAGCTTTTCCAGAGTGTCAAACTGTGCGAAGCCAGGCAGGGCAACATGCTTAAAGTCACCCAGTACACGTTGCATCGAAGCAGTTACTTCTGCGGGTGTGCCGTATGCCATGAACTCCGAGCCAAGAGGAAAAAGCTTCCAAGCGGGTGTCGAGGTCTTCTTTGGGGCCAGCTGCACAATGAAGCAGCTGGCTCTGTAATGCGCGGGGTCGTGGCGGTACTTTTCGAAGTTCAGGTACTGGCAAGTCAGGTGACGAATGCGGTAGTAGCAGGTGGCAGACAGCTTCTTGAATCCCTGCTTTTCAAGCTCAGGCTTGAGGATGGTCCGCAATGCGTTGCTGAATGGATTGACCTTCCGTGTTTTGGGCGTCAGGGCTTGTTGCAGGGTAATCGCGCGAGCCAGTGCCTGGTCGGATGTCAGCGATTCGCCAGTGTATGTGTCCAGCACATACCCGCCGGCATGCCCGGCCAGACAGGCAAGAGCGGCGTAGGCGGCGGCTAAGGCGGCATCGCTCTGGCAACCAAGAGTGATGCTCCAGTCGACAGGGGTACCGTTCGGCCCGTCAGTGATGACTTCGTCGAGCGGCCCACTGCTGAAATCAAAGCCGATGTCGTCGTTGCAAGGCACCCAGCCCTGGTCTTCGCCGGGCTCCAGGTCGGCGGGAAGCTTCAGTTTGAAGCCAGCCTCGCGAAGCAGGCGGTTCCAGGTGCGCGTACTAGGTAACCGATCTTTGGGTAGGTAAAGACTGAGGTCTTGAGACATGAAAGAAGATAGGTGAACGATGGAGAAACGCTTTGCGCCAGGCGTAAAAACGACGCGGCTGGAGGTTCAATCTAATTGCCCCGATTTGGCGCGGCCAGCCTAGGCCGGGGAAACTGGCGTGAATGTATCGCCTTACTCGAGAGTTGGTGCAGTCTGATCGAATTGGCGCCTGAGCGACGGCATCTGGAATGAACTTCTGCCATGTGCCGCCGCAAGCAGCTAAGAATCAGGGCGCTTCGGGGGCCGTGGAATAGGGCTGGCCGACAAGAGTTGATACTTTTCCGGTCAAGCCAGCAGGCCAGATGTTTTCAATAGCGGCGCGGACGGTCGTCCAATCGGTCGAGTTAACTTTCTGCCCGCTGATATCGATACGAATCTGCTGCGTGGAGCCGGGCGGTAGCTCCGCCCTGCGGTCGTTGACTTGCTTGGTGAGCTTTGCAATGAGTCCATTCTTGTTTTTGCGTAGATCGTAGTTCTTGACTTCGATCGCATCGACCGTTGCGCCATTGACCTGCACCCAGTCGGGGATAGTCGTGCCTTTGGGTCTAGTGCTGTCAAACTTCTTACCGAAGTAAGGTTGCTGCTCTTTGTATTCAGGCGGTGTGAACTTGGGATTGCTGTTGAACGCCAAGCCCACCAGTCGCTCAGACTCACGCCAGGTATTGCGTTTTGACGTGATTGCGGCAGTACCGTAAGTCGGCGTATCGGCCGTTACGACGACCTCGCCACCCTCGATCTTGATGTTGAAGCTGGTGATGGCCTTGAGGTCGGTGTTGACGACCTCCATCGAGGTGCCGTCGTCGTAGGTGTACTTGGTCGTCGGCGCCTTGATGGTGAGCGACTGGGTGCCTGCACCGGGGCGGGTGATGCTGATGTTCGCGCTGTCGCCGGGTTTGGCATCGCTGCCGAACCAGACCGAGAACTTGTAGGTGCCGGACTGCTCGGGTGTCATGTCGCAAGGGGCGGTCTGGGATTGCCCATAGAAGCCGTCACCCGCGTCGATCTCCACTGTCGACGGGCCGAGTGCTCCTGAACCCGTGGGCGTGGTGTGGTGGAGCATGGTGTTGAACTTGCCGGAGGGGCGCGCCGTCACGATGAAGCGACCGGCGGAACTGGGTGATGTTGTCGGCGTGACGCCCTTGATGGCTGCCAGGATGTCGTTCCTGATGCGGTCGCGCAGGCCGGAGTTGGTGTCGAGGTAAACGCGCAGGGGGTCATGACCCATGACGTCCTTGTTGCTGGTCAGGCTGGTGGCGTTGCTGAGTATCTTGTTGCCGAGTTCGAGATTGACGGCCTCGAGCACACGGTCGTTCCCGGCGAGGATGTAGCTGCCGCCGGCAGTCGAGATGGGTGCGATGCTGTAGCGACTGACCTTGTCTTGACCAAACTTGCCGGTGAGTTTCTGGTAGACAGCCTGCATGATGAGCGTTGCGTCGGAGTGGGCGATTAGGAGGACCCGTTTGCCAGTCTGGATCTCGGCGGCGATTTGCTGGTAGGCATTGTCGGCGGCGACCCTGACGCCTTCGTCGTCCAGCGAAGATTTGGCGAGGAATTCGCCGATGTCGGGCAGTATCAGGTCGCGTAGCGCAATGTCGCCACTGGTGCCGCGACCATCGAGCAGGCGACGGAGGCGCGTTTCGGGATTGTTGAGATCGGGGTTTTCAATCGACAGGTCGCCCGCGATGTTGCTGATTGATTGGTAAAGTTCGGTGCCGTCACGCTCGAGGGTTTTCCAGACGACGCTTTGACCGTCGATGGTGTTGCCGACGAGATTTGCGAGGCTATCGCGCAGTTCGCTGGTGCGGCCGTCGAGGAAGGCGCCGCCGAACACCATGACGAAGTAGCCGCCGATGGTGCAGGAGCTGGGGGCGCCGGCTGCGAGGACGGCGGGGGCGCACAGGATCAGCAGACAGGCTGCCAGCCATCGGCTCATTCGAGCCCAGATTTGGTTCATGATTTTCTCCGGTTCTTTCGGGAATTTTTGGGGTAGCTGAGTGGGTTGCGATCAGCTGCAGATAGGGGGTTCGAAGTCGAAGACGCTGCCGGCGATGAGCTCGGCGAACATGGCTTTCTGCGCGCGCCGCGCGGCGGTGTTGAAGCTGGCGTCGCGTATCAGCGCGGCGAGGTCGCTGGCGGTATTGAAGCCCAGCGTCTTGCCCATGCAGCTGCTGGCGGCGAACTGGTTCTGCCGCAGGGTGTAGGCGGTGCTGGCATCAACGACTTCAAGGTTGGCGGTGATCGTGGCCTGGGTGGCCTTGGCGTAGGCGCGCACCCACTTGAGCTGCGCGGCGTTGAGTGGCCAGCCGCTGATCATTGTGCCGATGTCGTCGCGAATGCCGTCACCATTGGTGTCGGCGCCGGCAACGCTCTCCTGCTTATCGAAGCTGGCTTCTGCGGTGTCGTACGAGGTCTGGATCGCAGCGGCGTCGGCGGGCGGGATGTCGACGAGTTCGCCTGCCGGTGGTGCGCTGGACGAGGACGAACTGCTGGCGGTGGAAGAAGTGCTGCTTGCTGCCGAAGAGCTGCTGCTCGACGTGGCGGATGAGCTGCTGGAGGAGCTGCTGGAAGAACTGCTGGAGCTCGCGACGTTGCCAGTCCCGGTGACAGTGGTTGCCAGCTTGCCGCTGCCTGCACTCGCCAGGGCAAGCGCTTTGACCGTCGCGGTGGCTTTCAGGGTGAAGGTGTAGGGTGCCACCCATGTCACTGCGCTCGACAAGGTACAGGCGGGGAGTGGGGCGTTGTTGAGCGTGGAGCCTGTGTCTTTGAATAGCCCGAACGTCTGGCGTGTTGCGCCAACAATCACCGTGCTGCATTGCTGCGTGCCACTGGTGGGGGTGACCTCGAGCACGTTGTAGTCGGAGATGATCTGCGACTTGTAGCCCGCACCGATGCTCCACAGCAGTGGATAGACCGGATGGGTCTGGCTGCCGGTGTAGTAATTGTTGTAGACGTGAACCTGGCCGAAGTGCACGTGGGGTGCGCCTTGGGAGAGATTGCTGAGCAGGTTGTTGTGCAGGGTCACGCGCAACTTGCCGAGGTCGCCGGTGGCGGCTTCACTGGCGCCGATCTGGATGGCGCGGCGGTGCATGGCGATGTTGTTGTACGACAGGGTGACGTAGTCCGACGCGTCGGTAATATCGATGGCGCCATCGTGACACTGCTTGAGGTAGCCACTTTGGGCGATCAGGGTGTCGTCGGTTTTCGGGGCGTCGGTGAAGCTGTTGTGATCGATCCAGATGTGGTCGGAGCCGCTGATCGAGATGGCATCGTAGGCGGCTTTCCAGCCTTCGCCGCTGACGAGGGTGGGGGCGACGTCGCAGGGGTTCACGATCTTCAGATTGCGGATGATGATCTGTGACACGCCGCTGAGAATGATGTGACCATTGGTGAAGCCGGCGTTCGTGCCGTCACCGAAGAGCGTGGTATTGCTCTTGAGGCGAATGGCGCCGCGTGCGGCCTGGTCTGCCGCGTTGGCATAAGGGGTGCCTGAGCTCATGTCGATGAGGCCAACGACCTTGATGATCTTGGCCTGCGCGCCACCGTTGGCAATGGCGTTGAGCAGCTCGCTGCGGTTGGTGACGGTGTAGATCTGTGAGCTGGTGGCAGCCGAGCCGCCAACGGTACCGCCGGCCATGGCGGCCCAGCCGCCTGATGTCGTAGTTTCAAGGGCGGCATCGAGTGCCGAGGCGGTATGGGCAAGCAGGCCAATCGCCATGAGCGCCGCACAGAGCGACGCCTTCATCGAGAGGAATTTCACTTCGGATCTCCAGTATGCATGGGTCACGCTCTGCATCGGAGAGATGAGAGCGGGTAGAAATCGACGTGCATGGCAATAGCTGTGCGGACCCCTCCCGACCCGGTACGCAGTGCCTTGCACGACGAAAGGGCGCGATCCTACACATGCGATGTGGGTACTTGTCGTGCGGAAATGGTTAACTGCCCGTGAGGGTATGCTTTTCGAAATTATTCGAAAGGCATTTTCGCGGACTTTGTTGAGCCCGGCGGTTTGTGGGTGATTTTGTTGTTTTGCGGGTTGGCTGCGGCGAGTTCAGCCGTAGCGCTGCTGTGCTACCACAGCGAGACCGCAGCCGACGCTGCCATACAGATCGCCTTCGACGCTGCGCGTTTTCGGGAAGCGTTGCGCCAATGCCTGGCGCAGGGCAGGGACGGCGGAGGATCCGCCGGTGAAGAACAGGGTGTCGATGCTGTCGGCATCGACTCCGGATTGCTGCAGGCAGGTTTCTGCAGCGTCGACGATGCGCAGGATTTCCATCTCGATGGCGCGTTCGAACCCGTCGCGGGTCAGTGTGATGAGCAGGCCTTCTTCGGCTTCGTCGAGTTGCAGCGTGGTGTCCGCAGCGTCCGACAGCGCGATCTTGGCGGCTTCGACACGCATGGCGAGGGCGTGGCCAGCCTGTTTGTGCACGAGGCGCAGCAGGCGGTCGAAGCGTGGCATGTCAGCGATGTTGGGGGCCAGCGATTGCAGGCCAGTCCACACCTTGCGGCCGTAGGCCTGGTTGATGGTGTGCCAGGTGGCGAGCTGGAAGAAGATGCTGCTGGGAAAGCTGGCGCCGCTCTTGAGCAGGCCGCCCATGCCCAGCTCGGGCATGACGCCGGCGAGCGAGAGCTGACGATCAAGGTTGGTGCCGCCGATGTGCACGCCCGTGTTGCCGAGCAGGTCGGCGCTGCGGTCGGCGAGGTGGCGGCGTTCGGGGGCGAGGCGGATGAGGGAGAAGTCGGAGGTGCCACCGCCGATGTCGACGACCAGCACGAGTTCTTCGCGCGTGATGTGCTGCTCGTAGGTGTGGGCAGCGGCGATGGGTTCGAACTGGAAGCTGACCTCGCGGAAGCCGAGGCCGCGCACGATCTGTTCGAGTGTGTCCTGCGCGCTTTGGTCGGCGGCTTCGTCTTCGTCAACGAAGCGCACTGGGCGGCCGACGACCACGGCGTCAAGCGCATGCCCCGCAGCCTGCTCGGCACGTCGTTTGACCTCGCCGATGAAGTTGCCGATGAGCTGGCGGAAGGGCAGGTGACGGCCACCGATTTCGGTGCCTGCATCCATCAGGCTGCTGCCAAGCAGGCTCTTCATGGCGCGCATCAGGCGGCCTTCGTAGCCTTCGAGGTATTCGGCCATCGCTGCACGGCCAAAGGCCAGCGAGTCTTCATCGAGGTTGAAGAACACCGCAGAGGGCAGCGTGAGCTTGTCGTCTTCGAGCGGCAGCAGGCGCGGGCCGCTGGCGTCGCAGAGTGCTGCCGTGGAATTGGAGGTGCCGAAGTCGATGCCGCAGGGGCGCATGGAGGATGAGGCGGGAATGAGACGAATGGGTGCTCAAGGCGGGGGAGCTTACGGGGCGCTTCCGGCAGGGTCAATGCGCGGATAACACCGCAGGTTTCGGGCCCTTGTTGCATCAAATCGCCAAAACGAAAACTCGTTATTCTGGTTGCCGGAATCCCCAAGTCTCACTGTTTGCATTTTCACCCGCTTCAAGGAGTCATCGATGAAAGTCCTCAGTCTGTCCGTCCTCGCGCTTGCCCTCGCCGCCTGCGCCAGTCAGCCCCCCCTGTCACCGCGCACCGTGCGCGTGGTGACCCCGTTTGCCAATGGCCATCTGCTGGCCGACACAGCTGTGAAGTTCAAGGAAGAGCTGGCGAAGACGGCGCCGCACATCACGGTGACCATCCAGACCAGCGTGCTCAACGAGCAGAGCATCGACCCCGCCATGCAGCCCTGCGAGGCGGACAAGCGCGTGGGCGACATCCTGCTCACGGGCGGGCAGCCGATCCAGGACTGGGCGCCGGAGTACTTCTTCTTCAACGGACCCTACGTCATCCGCGATTTTGCGCACCTGCAGCGTGTGTGGGCAGGCAAGGCCGGCACGGCGATGGCAGCGAAGCTGGAGGCGAACGGCAAGCTGGTCAGCTTCGATCCTGTGTATCGCGGCTATCGTCAGTTCACCTCGAATGCGCCGATCCGCACGCCGGCGGACTTCAAGGGTCTCAAGCTGCGCTTGCCGCCGGTACCGGACTGGATCTCGGTCTGGAAGGCGCTGGATGCCGAAGCCGTGCAGGTGCCCTTGCCCGGCATCTACGATGCGTTGAAGAGTGGCGCGGCGACGGCGTCCGAGGGCGACCTCACGCAGATCCAGTCGCTCAAGCTCAACGAGGTGCAGAAGCAGCTGACGCTGACCAATCACCTCGTCGGCTTCGGCATGCAGATGGCCAATGCCTGCTTTTTCCGCAAGGAGCTCGCGCCCAGCGAACAGAAGGCCGTGAGTGCAGCGCTCAAGGCCGCCGCTGTCTGGGGCACGCAAACCATCCAGCAACGCGAAGCCGGCATCATCGCCCAGCTCAAGGCAGGTGGCATGACGGTCAGCACTCCCGACGCCGCAGCGATCCGTCAGCGCGCCGAGCCAGCGATCAAGCAGCTGTTCGCCACCAAGTGGAACGTGACGACCTGGCAGGCGGTGCTGGAGGAGTGAGTTGATGGGCTGAGGGCTCCGGCAGCTTGTGCGTCGGAGCCTGATGTCTGACGCGAACTTGAGGCGTGATGCATTTGTCCAGCGGGTAATCGAAGGTGCCGCCGGATTCCCGGCACTTGTCGGCAGCGATGGACACCGGTGCTTTCTCGTAGATGTACCAGCCTGCGATCAAGACGGTGGCCCGGAAAATCATTCCAGCAAGGGCTGGTAGTCCGGACTCAGGGTCAGATCATTCTTGAACCAGTCGGCACTGGAAGTAATCCGGGTACGGATCCGCGTTTCAAGGAAGAAGTCGATGTGCATTTCACCGGTGAAGCGCCGTACTTCACCAGGTAGCCCACTTGTGACTTCACCGACAGGCTGGCGCTCCTCGCACAGGTGTACCTGGTGAAAGTAGTGAGTAGACTTGCGCGCGTAGCAGCGGGTTATGACCTGCGACGTTGCCAGAGCGCGGCGCCGATAAGGAAAGGTGGAATCGATGCGGCAAGCGATACCACGCGCGACCAGAAAGGAATGGGCAGGTCATACGGGTAAAGGTTTGCGGTCAGGTTGAACAGGAGCATCAGAACGCCGGCCAGCGCAGCATTCATGAGATGCCGATCCCTGCTTAGACGGGCACACCAGTAGCCACCGGGAATGAGGCAGAGGAATCCTAGGGTATGACAGGCCAAGAGGTACGGCACAGATTGATAAGCCTGCATATAGGTTTCCTGTGCGGGCACCCCTTGCATTGCCAGCACCCACAGGAACGCGAGGCCAAAGATGTACAGCACTGAATAGCAGATGCCATTCCCGATCACAGCACCAAGAACGATCGCAACGAATCGGCTGTCGGTTGTGTCAGACGGCTCTTCAAGTCCGGACTTGGGTGGCGAGTAAGGATTCATGGAACGATAGTCTTGTGTCGGGTCGGTGGTAAGGTCCGCCCCATGTGGTCAGCGCTTGAGATACAGCGCGATCTGTCCCGGCGTGGGGTTCTCGAGCAGCTTGCTGTTGACGGCGAGCAGCGGCAGGTTTGCGCGCTGTGCGTCAATGCCTGCTCTGTTGAGTCGATCCATCAGATCCTGAGCACTGTCTGCATCGCGGTCGATGAATCGTTCGGTGAAGTGCAGACCGGCGCCACGCAAGGTGTCATGCATCGCTTCGCAGGCTTTGCACCCGTTGGCCGTGAACAAGACAATGTCATTGCGTTGCGGATCGAAGCCGGCTAACGGGTTGCCACCCGCAGCGGAACCACTGAGTTCGCCGCGTGCGGTGGGCACTTCCTTGCCTAACGCGGCCAGCACTGCCGGGTTCTGCATTGCCATGCCGTAGGTTTTGATGAAGATGGCCAGCGCAATGAAGCAGGCGAGGCCACTGAAGACGATGCCGGCGCCGCTGCTTGCCGGAGCCAGAGAGCCCCATTCGTTGTCTTCTTCCTTGCCGCGCTTGCAGGCGAGTATCAGGAAGAAGATGAGTCCCACAAACGGAATAGGGACGAAGTTGATCAGGTATAGCCAGCCGCTCCAACCCAGGTCGTGCAGGCGCAGCACGTTCATGCGGATGCTCCAGACCACAATCGCGAGGACGCTGAGCAGCGCAAATACGGCCGAACCGATGCTGAAGTCCAGCTTGAACGGGATGGCCATGGCAAAGATCATGACCGCTGTGCCGATGAAAAAGGAGAGCAGGAAGGTCGTACGGCTGATGCGCTGATCGAAAGAGAGGCCGATGAAGCTTGCGCGATCTTCGTCCCGCAGTGCTGCGCGCATGGCGGCTGTGCGCGGCGCCCCTTCGCGAGCCGCGCGTTCTTCGGCGCGGGCTTCTTGTGCTGCTTGCTCCACTGCGGCCGCAAAACGCGGCATGTCGACCGAGCAGGCGCGACACAGGGTGCGTTTGGGCTGCACTTCGCCGCATTGGGGGCAGGTCATCTCTTCGGCGGCGGGCGCTGCGGGAGGGGCCTCTGCAGCGGGCTCAGCCATCGGCACGAGAGACAGACCGGCGAGACCGGCGGCCGGGGCCGCCACCTGGCTGGTTGCAGCGGCAGGGTTCGTGGCGGGCGCTGTGGCGACGTTCATCGTCGCCGGGGCGGCAGCAGGGGGCGCAGCGTCGGCGGGCGCATCAGGCCGCACTTCGACCTGCAGGCCAACGCGCTGCAGGCGTTGCAGATAAGTGTCGAGTTCGGCCTTGGGCAGGCCTTTGCGCAGGATCACCGGGCGACCGCCGAACATCGCATCGCATTTCTCGGGGCTCAGCTTGAAGGCCAGGGTTGCGTGGGCTTTGGCCTCTTCGAGCGAAACGCCCGGTAGCAGTTGCCCGCGGAACACCACACTGACGGTTTCGCTCACATCGATTCCCTTGTTGTTCGAATGTGCGCGCATTGTATGCTGGCTGGAAAAAAAGCCCCTGCCCGCTTGGGCGGGCAGGGGCTGCGGTGCCGACAGTCTGGTCAGGCGCGGCGGCGGACGATGCCCAGCAGACCGAGACCGGCCAGCAGCATGGCGATGCTCGTCGGCTCGGGCACGGCCTGGAGACTGAAGGCGTATTCCTGCCCTGCGACGAGGCCGCTGGTCGAGATCGACCAGTCAGTCAGGCCGCCGCCGTAGGGGTCGCCGACCAGCACGCCGAAGTATTCGGTCGGCGCCTTGCTGTTGAAGGCCACGTATTGACCAGACCCGATAGCGGCCACACCGTAGGCGCCGTTGGCCCCGCTGTTGAAGGCGGACTGCACCGAGCCGGCGGTGATGGCGAGGCTGCCGAAGTCGAGCTTGAGACCGGGGATGCCGGTGGGGATGTAGTTGTTGACGACGGTGTTGAAGGCCACGCTGCCGGCGGCGATTTCGCTGGCCGACAAGCTGAAGCTGAAGGTCAGTACACCCGTGTTGAGCGCGTTGACGTCGAGGGCGAGCAGGCCATCGGTCGAGTAGTCAACGAAGCTGTTGCCTTGCAGATCGCCAGCGTTGAGCGTGACGGCCATGGCCGGCAACGATGCCGACAGAAGGGTGGCGATGAGAAGTTTCTTCATGATGCTTTCCTTTGATATCAGAGCGTGCCGTTGGCCCAGGGACCGGTGATGGCCAGGGTGATGCCGGGGGCTTGCAGGTTGACGAAGAGCACGCGGCCGTCGGGGCTGAAACACGAACCGCACCACTCGGTGCCGCGCTGGTCGCCCGTGACGGCGTTGCTCTTGCCGGCGGCAGCCAGTTGGGTGGCGGTGAAGTTGTAGTTGTTGGCGGCAAACTCGTAGGTGCTGCCATTGGGGTGCAGAGCCATCAGGCGCATGGCGCGGCCGGTGACCGTCTGACCCGCAGCGTTGAGGCCGGAGCTGCTGCCGTCTTCGCAGAACAGCAGGCCGCCGCGTGGGCTCACGCAGATGTTGTCGGGCGAGTTGCCGACCGTGATGTCGTTGCCGACGAAGATGGCCATCAGCGTGTTGCTCGCCAGATCGAGCGCCCAGATGCGGCCCGAGCGGTTCGGGCTGCTGTTGACCTGTTTGTCGGTGAAGTACACCTTGCCGTTGGCGACCCAGCAGCCCTCGTTGGCGCCAAAGATGGCTGCCCCGTTGGCGTAGGCTTGCAGGTAAGGGCCACTCGCCGAGACGGAACCGACAACCGACGCGAGGGTCGCGCCGTTGAGGTCGGGGTTGGCGATGTCTACCCATTCGATCTCGAAGGTCTGGCACAGCGTCGGGAAGCGCATGTCGGCGTTCATCACGCCCTTGACCTTGAGGCCCTGCAGCGTGCCGCCAGCGTGCAGCGAGTTGAGGCCGCCCGACAGGTTGCTGGGGCGGAAGCGATACAGCGTGTTGGCATTGCCCTGGTCTTCGGTGAGATACCAGTAGCCGGTCGCCGGATCGATGGCGCTGGCTTCGTGCGCCATGCGGCCCATGCCCACGATGGGGTTAGGGTTGGCCGGCGTGGCAGTCGGGTCGGCCGGCACTTCGAAGATGTAGCCGTGCATCTTGCCGGTAGAGCTCACGCTGTTGGAGCGCAGCTCTTCGTTGGTGAGCCAGGAGCCCCAGGTGGAGACGCCGCCCGCGCAGTTGCGGTAGGTGCCGCCGAAGGAGGCAAAGCTCTGCGTCCAGTTGCCGTCGCGCCACACCAGGTTGGTCGTGCCGCCGATCTGGTAGTTGCCACTGGTGGTGCCGACGTCGTACTTGGCCACGCTGGCGCTGCCCGCCCCCAGGATGTTGGCAGCGTTGGTCGAGGTCGAGCGTTCGTGGTTGCGCACCAGTACCAGCTCGGTCGAACGGCCCACCTTGCGGCTCAGCACCACGCCCATGCCGTCGTGCGTGCCGGGGGTGGCGAGGCCGTCAGTCATGATGTCGCCGACCCAGCCGTACGACTTGTACGAGAAGCCCGGCGGCAGCTGGATCAGCGGCAGGCCGGTGGTGAGGTCATTGACCGGTGCGAGTGCGCCGTAGGGGCTGACCATCTGCAGCGAGGCCGTCGCCGGCAGGCACTCTGCCGCGTTGGCGACACGGCTGGCGAGTGCGGCAATGGGGCCGCCGAAGGCGGCGGTGATGGCAGCGGCTGTGCCGCCTTTGAGCAGGTTGCGGCGGCTGCCGGAAACCGCGTCTTGATCGTCGAATTGCATCGTCTGGTCTCTCCGTGGGAAGTTGAGGGCGCTGTGTCGCGCGAGCGCAATGTGCCCAGCGTTGGTTACAGACTGACGAGTGGTTTTGTTGCACAGGGCTTACAGCATCGGCGTACCCCACAAAGACAGCGGCCCCCGCCACGCAAGGTGGCAGGGGCCGGCGGGGGCGCTGCGAGCTTCAGCGGCGGCGCACGACGCCGAGCAGGCCCAGGCCTGCCAGCAGCATGGCCCAGGTGCCGGCTTCGGGGACTGGCGCAATCTCCAGTGCAATGAACTGCGTGAACTGGGTGCCCGAGAAGTTGTTGTCCGAGGCCAGGATCAGCGTCTGCTTGCCGTTGTGGCTGGGGCCGAAGGTGATGCCCTCGATGTTGTCGAGCGAGAGCGTGGAGCCATCGTCATTCTTGAGCGATGACAGATTCAGCAGCAGCGTCTTGCTCACCGTCGTCAGGCCGCTGACGCTGGTGATGGACTCAACACCCGCGACATCGGTGGCGCCGCGTGCATCGGCGTAGAAGATGCGGATGGTGTTGCCCGTCGCCGGAATGCCGTTGGTGCCGGCGCCGGTCGAGAAGGAGCGCTCGATGGTGATGAACTGGCGGTCACCGACGGCGATGAAATCGGTCAGGCCGTTGGTGGCAAAGCTGCCGGCAGGGCTGGGCGCAAAGGCCACCGGCTCGACCTCGTAGACGTATTCGGCACCGGCCGCGCCGCTGGCCACGTCGAACGAGAGGATGCGCGAACGCGAGCCGTTGCTGACCGACGAGGGCAGGCTGTCCTGCGCCAGTGCGTTTTCGGTGGCGACATAGAGCGTGTTACGGTCGCTCGACAGCGTCATGTTCTCGAAGGCAAGGTTGTTGTAGACGCCCTTGTCACCCGCACTGAGGCCACTCACCGAGCCGCTGGGGTTGTAGTAGTCGGGCACTGCGAAGGTGCGCGAGTAACTGCCGTCGAGATTCATCTCGCGCACGGTCGGGTTCTGGAAGCCGGCCGCCGAGCGTTGGCCTTCGTTGCTCCAGTAGATCTTGCCGCGTGCCGCGTCGAGGCGCAGCGACTCGGGGTCGACCGTGTTGGTCGCAAACGTACCGCCACCGATTGGCTGGATGGTCGTGACGCCGCTGAAGCTGACGCCGGCCATGCCCGGTGTGGCCGAACGCGAGAACTGGTTCAGGTCCAGCGACAGCTCGTAGAAGCGCGCCGGGTTCAGCGCGCTGCGGTCATCGCTGATCGACAGGTAGCGGCCGGTGGCCGGGTTGTAATCGATGGATGACAGGCCACCGACGGTGGTGCCGGCATACAGCGTGCCGGTCGGCACGATCTGCTGGCCGATGTAGCTCAGTTCAAAAGGGCCGGTCGCTTGCGCGCTGGCGCAAGACAGCACCAGCGCGACGCTGGCTGCGAGCAGGTGTCTTGATGACATGGTTCTCTCCAGGGGCAGGGGGTCGGCCAGATGCCGGACTCGCCCCCATGGTAGGAGTGCAGCCTTAAGGTTTGATGTCACCCCATGCCCGCCGCATGCGCCAGATGGCGGATCACCAGCTCAGCGGATTGACGCAGTAGTACTGACGCAGCGTGTCGAAGAGTTCGGGCTGCTCGCGGGCAAGCTCGGGCGCACGTTCAAAGAAAGTCTCGCTGGCGACGGCAAAAAACTCGGCCGGGTTGGTCGCGCCGTAATGGTCGAGCAAGCTGGGCGCGCCCACCGCAGCCTGTGCCTGCAACAGTGCGAAGGCAGTGCCCATCACGCGGGCCCAGCGCGTGTAGTCGGCGCGGCGGGGCAGCAGCGGTGCCCCCGTGGCCTCGCCCTTTTCCTGATCAAGCTGGTGGGCGAACTCGTGAATCACCACGTTGCGCCCGTCGGCCGGGTCGGCGGCGCCGGCCAGCGTGTCGTCCCACGACAGGATCACCTGCCCTTGTGACCAGGACTCACCGGCGAGGACTTCGCGCCTGTCCTGCTGCAGGCCGATGTCGTCGGTGACGTGGCGGCGCACGACGAAGGCGCCGGGATACACGAGAATCTGCCGCAGGTTCGGGAAGTAGTCGCTGCGCCGCCCCAGCAGCAACAGGCAGGCCTGCGCAGCGATGGTGACGCGCATTTCTTCCGTCACCACCAGTCCGTCGCAACCGATGATGGGCTTCTCGGCAAGAAAAACCTGGATATGGCGCTTGAGTTGCAGCTGCAGGTCTGCGGGCAAGCGCTGGAAGTAAGGCACGCGGCGCCGCAATATGTCGCGCCAGGCCGCCGGGAACGGCGCACGACGAATGCCGTGACGGCGCCACGCGCGGCGCAGCGGCTCGCTGCCCAGCCAGAAGGCGAGCAGCAGGCCGCACAGGGCGACGGCGACAAACACGGCAAAATCCATGATGCTGCTCCGAGGGACAGTCCCTCCCATTTAGGACGCATCGGCCGGAATTCAAGACGGGCTACACTGCGCCCTCCTTCGCGATGTGATTTCCTGCATGAACCCCACCGCCCTGCGCTGGATCACCGACTTCGGCGACTCTGGCGTCACGATGCCACTCGTTCTGTTGCTGATCGCACTGCTGTGGTTCGCCGAATCACGCCGTGCGGCCTGGTTGCTGACGCGCGCCCTGCTGGTCTGCGTGGCCGTGCTGATGACGCTCAAGATCGTCTTCCTCTCTTGCGGCCATGTGTTCGGTCTGGGCGTGGAGTCGCCCAGTGGGCATGCCTGTCTCACCACCTTTGTCTATGGCTGCATTGCTGTGGTGGTGTGGGCACAACCGCGCCCAGCCCTGCGCATCGTCTCGGTGGCAATTGCCGCCTTAATCATCAGCTTCGTCGCTGCCTCGCGCATCGTGCTCGGCGCGCACACCGTGCCCGAAGTGCTGCTCGGCGGCGCCGCCGGCTTCGCTACCCTGGCCTTGTTCGCACGCCCCTACCTTGCCATCACCCACCCCACCATCCGCCTGCGACAAATCGGCATCCTGCTGGGCACGGCCTTCATCATCACCTACGGCACGGTGCTGCCAGCCGAGCGTTATGTGCGCGGTCTTGTGCCGTGGTTGCAGATTGGGTTGTGCAAGGCCTGATCCCGCATGTCATGATCCTTGTCCCACCAGATCTGGACTGACGGCTTTCTTAAGCGTCGTGCAGGGTGTAGTGCCGAGAGGGAGCATTGAATGAGCCGACTATTGGTGGTTTACGCCATGATTTCCACCTTGCCGCACAGTAGGGAGCAGACCCGATGAATTCGAATACGCCACCCAAATCGCTGGGTGTTCTCGTGGCGATTTTCGGGGCATTGCTCGTGGGCAGCAGTTTCGTGCTTGACTTGCCCAATTCGATCTCGGCCTGGTACTTCGTCATTCTCGGTACGGGCTACTTCCTCACAGGCGTGTTTCTGTACGAAGGGCGTCAGCTCGCCACAGCAGCCGGTGTGCTTACGCTGCTGTGGGCATGGGGTGCCTCCTGGTACCAGTTCGGATCGCAGTGGGAGCTGCTACTTCCCAGACTGGGCTTTCCGACGATTCTTGGGGTCTATCTCCAGTCGCACCGTGTCACGTCGCGACTTGGCCCGATCGTCGTTGATGATCCAGATATCGACGAGCCAGACGAAACGCACATGGCCCTCGCTGAGCGGATTACCCAGCTGCTCTCGCAGCTTCTCGGCAACCTGCCGAGGGTGCTGCTTGTCGCAATGCTGGCGTATCTGTTCTGGGACATGCTCAACTACTTTTCGCGCAAGGACATGCTCAGCGCAGCATTGAGCAAGGCGTGGCTTCTGTGGATGCTCGTTCCATACGCATGTCTGCTTTTTGTGATCACCCGTGGCGAGCGCAACGGTATTCGCGACGGCGCCTTGTTATTCGCCGGATTCATCGCTGCCGTACTGGGGATCGCGATGTACGAGAGCAATCTTCCCGGCAGTTCCCATCGCAACGCCGTAAAACTCGTTGCCTGGTTGCCGCTCGTCCAACTGATCTGGGTGTTTGCTTACACTCGCGTGCTTGACCGAAAACTGCAAGTAGACGATTAAAGCATGCTGAATATTCTCGCCATCGATCACCTGGTTCTGCGCGTCGTCAATCTCGACGCCATGCTCGCTTTCTACACCGACGTGCTCAGTTGCACGCTGGTGCGTTGCGAGGAGGAGCAGGGCTTGTGGCAGTTGCGTGCAGGCAGTGGGCTGATCGATCTTGTGCCCTGTGACAAGCCGTTAGGTAAAGCAGGCGGTGACGTGCCGGATGGGCAGCGCCGCAACATGGACCACTTCTGTCTGCGCATCGAGCCATTCGATGAAGCGGGGCTGCGCATCCACCTGCGCAATTTCGGCATCGAAGCCAGCCCTACCGCGCCGCGTTATGGTGCCGAGGGGCGCGGGCTGTCGCTCTACATCGCGGACCCGGAGGGTAATGTCATCGAGCTCAAGGGGCCGCCTCAGGCCTGATCCGGTTTGTCGGCGGGCGCCGCAAACCATTTCGCTTTCGGCACCACGACGGCTTCTGCCGGTTGGTCGAAGAAGTGCGGCGACATGATCTGCACGCCGTGCTCGTTGAACTGGTCCTGGATGTTGGCATGCAGCAGCGACAGGATGCGAATGCGGTGCAAGGGCTCGTTGATGTGGGCGAAGACTTCGTACTCGACGTAGAAGTCGCTCAGCGCGCGCTGGTACACCACCGGTGCCGGCTCCTGGCGCAGCCCTTCGGTGCTGCGGGCAGCCGCGATCAGCATGGCGTGCACCTGCCGCCAGGGCGTGTCGTAGCCGATGGTGACCTTGGTCGACAGCAGGCTGCCCTGTGACGACGACAGCTTGGAGTAGTTGTGGATGGGGCTGCTGATGAGCACGCCGTTGGGGATGGTGATTTCTTCGTTGCGCATGTTGATGAGTTTGGTCGCCAGCGTGCCGACCTCGACCACCATGCCCTCGACGTCATTCACGGCGACGAAGTCACCCTTGCGCAGCGCGCGGGAATAGACGACCACCAGCCCGCTCATCATCTGTGTCATGACGCCGGTGGAGCCCAGGCTGATGACGATGCCGAACAGCACCGACAAGCCCTTGAACGCTTCGCTGTTGCTGCCGGGGATGTAGGGGTACGCGAAGGCGATGCCCAGCCCCCAGATCAGTATCGTGATGATGCGCCGCGTCGCGCCGGTCGTCTCGCGATGCAGGAAGGGCAGCTGCAGCTTGCCGCTCTGCACGCTGTCGAAGACTTGTCCCAGCACGTCGACGACGGCCCGCGTGAGGAACAGGATCACCACCAGTGTGATGATGTCCGGCAAGGCATTCACGGCCCCCTGGGCGATGCGTGTGAGTGTCGATAGCACCAGCCCGCCGAGTTGTTCACCCAGCGGCCGCGAGAAGGGAAAACATTCGAGAACGAACACCACCCAGGCGTAGATCAGCGCCAGCCACAGCCCCCAGCGGACCAAGCCGGCGAGATGGCCGGCAAAGCGCAGCGCGAAGCTGCCGAGGCTATGCACGTCGTCTTCGGCCGTGGTGTCGTGTCCCAGTCGTTCCGATACGCGTCGCCACACGCGTTCAAGCCCGTAGAGCAGAGCGGCGAACAACAGGGTCGCCAGCAGGGCAAAGGCCGCACCGGTCAGCAGGTTTGCCGGCGTCATGCCATCAGCGCCCGCTGCCTGTGCGGACGCGGTGGCGGTGACGAGCAGGAGGAACAGGGCCGACTGCAGCATGAGCGGACTCCAGACAGGTGCGATGAAGATCCGTCGATGATACGCGCCTCGTCTGTTGCTTCAAGCCGACGGCCCATGGCGACCTGTGCTTGACCTTGCCATTGTGGGAAGCTTCAGCATCGGTCATCCTTGTTGAAGGAGCCCGTGATGGTCTCGAACCTGGCATTGACCGTGAAAACCGACATTCCGCCCCCCGCATTGCAGTTCCCGATTGAAGGCATGACCTGCGCCAGCTGTGTCGCACGTGTCGAGAAGGCGCTATGCAGCGTCCCCGGCGTGGCGGGGGCTGAGGTCAACCTGGCGACCGAGCGTGCCAGCCTGGCGTTGTCGGGTGCAGTGCCTGTGGCGGCCATCATTGCGGCCGCCGTCGCGGCTGTCGAACGTACCGGCTTTGGTGTGCCCGTCGGGCAGGCCGACCTGGCTATCGAGGGCATGACCTGTGCGAGCTGTGTGGCACGCGTCGAGAAAGCCTTGCTGGCAGTGCCCGGAGTCGAGGCGGTGGACGTCAATCTCGCGACCGAGCGGGCGCACATCCAGTACCGTGCTCTCGCTGACGAGCAGTTGCTGCTGGCTGCCGTGCAGCGCGCAGGATATGCGGCCGGGCTGGCCGCGCAGACCTTGCCGGCCCACGCGCCACGCGACCAGCAGACATGGTTGCTGGTCGCCAGTGCCGCGCTGACACTGCCCCTTGTGCTGCCCATGCTGCTGATGCCCTTCGGCGTCACGCTGACCTTGCCTGCCTGGTTGCAATGCCTGTTCGCGACGCCGGTGCAATTCGTCATGGGGGCGCGCTTCTATCGTGCCGGTTACAAGGCGGTGCGCGCCGGCGCAGGCAACATGGATC
The DNA here is from genome assembly GCF_039544165.1 of Viridibacterium curvum. Lineage (NCBI taxonomy): Bacteria > Pseudomonadati > Pseudomonadota > Betaproteobacteria > Rhodocyclales > Rhodocyclaceae > Viridibacterium > Viridibacterium curvum. Next base: position 620,554 of record NZ_BAABLD010000008.1, on the reverse strand, counting down.
TGCTGGTCGCCATCGGCACCAGCGCCGCGTATGGCCTGAGCCTGTGGCTGTGGTGGGCAGCTGCGGGTCATGCGGGCCACGCGCCGCATCTCTACTTCGAGGCCTCCAGCGCCGTCATCACCCTCGTGTTGCTCGGCAAGTGGCTGGAGGCCCGCGCCAGGCGCCAGACTACCGATGCAATCCGGGCGCTGCAGTCCTTGCGGCCCGAGGCGGCGCGCGTGCGCCGCGACGGCGTCGACATGGATTTGCCGCTGGCGGCGGTGCGCGTCGGTGACATCGTCGTCGTGCGACCCGGCGAACGTGTGCCGGTCGACGGCGAAGTCAGCGAAGGGCGCAGTCACATCGATACCTCGCTGCTGACCGGGGAGAGCTTGCCGCGGGTCTGTCAGCCCGGTGATGCGGTGGTGGGCGGTGCAATCAACGGCGAAGGCCTGCTGGTGTTGCGTGCGATGGCGGTGGGCGGCGACACGCAACTGGCGCGCATCATCGCCCTGGTCGAGAACGCGCAGGCGAAGAAGGCGCCTATCCAGCGCCTTGTCGATCGCGTCAGCGCCGTCTTCGTGCCCGTGGTGTTGGGCATCGCCCTGCTGACCCTGCTCGGCTGGGGGCTGGGCGCGGGTGCATGGCAACAGGGCCTGTTGAATGCCGTGGCGGTACTGGTGATCGCCTGTCCCTGTGCGCTGGGGCTGGCGACGCCGACTGCCATCATGGCCGGCACGGGCGTCGCGGCGCGGCAGGGCATCCTGATACGAGATGCCGAGACGCTGGAGATCGCACACCGTCTGAAGGTCGTTGCCTTCGACAAGACCGGCACGCTGACGGTGGGACGCCCGCAGCTCGTTGCCATTGAAGCCCTGCAGCCGGATCAACCGGACGTGCTCACGCTGGCTGCCGCCGTGCAGGCTGGCAGCGAGCATCCGCTGGCGCGTGCCGTGGTCGACGCGGCTGTGGCACATGGCCTCGCCGTGCCGGCGGCACAGGATGTCCGCGTTGAAGCCGGTCGCGGTATCCAGGCCCGCGTCGACGCACAGGCGCTCTTCATCGGCAGCGAGCGCTGGATGCACGAGCGCGGTTTGACGACCGGGCCCTGGCAGGCGCGCGCTGCGGCGCTGCAAGCCGAAGGGCGAACGGTCTCGTGGCTTGCTGACGAGACGCATCTGCTGGCTCTGCTCGCTTTTGGCGATGAGCCGCGCGCTGAAGCAGCGGCCACCGTCGCCCGCCTGCAAGGCGAAGGTGTGCGCAGCGTCATGCTCACCGGTGACCATGCGACCAGTGCGGCAGCGATTGCACGGCGCCTCGCCGTCAGCGATGTGCATGCGGGCCTGCTGCCAGCCGACAAGGCGGCGTTGATTGCACGGCTTGGGGCGGAGCGCGGAGCGACAGCGATGGTCGGTGACGGCATCAATGACGCCCCTGCACTGGCGGCTGCCGATGTGGGCATCGCCATGGGCGGTGGCACCGACGTGGCCATGCGGACGGCTGGCATCACGCTGATGCGCAATGACCTGCGCCTCGTGGCTGATGCCATCGATATCTCGCGTCGCACCTGGCGCAAGATCCGGCAGAACCTGTTCTGGGCTTTCCTTTACAACGTCATCGGCATTCCGCTGGCGGCGGCTGGCTTGCTCAATCCGGTGATTGCGGGCGCGGCCATGGCGTTGTCGAGCGTCAGCGTGGTCAGCAATGCGCTGTTGCTGCGGCGCTGGCGCGCTCAGGCAGGGCGCGCGGCGTCGAAAGGAGTCCAGACATGAGAGCCCAGGCGCCGGAACGTGCGGAAGCCTTGCAGAAGGGACTTGTCGACATTGGTCAGGCCTCTGCCGCCAGTGGAGTGTCGGCCAAGATGATCCGTCACTACGAAGAAATCGGCCTGTTGCCCGTCGTGCCGCGTACTGCTGCCAACTACCGGCTCTATGCCCCGCAGCATGTGCAGACCCTGCGCTTCATCCATCGTGCGCGCGCACTGGGTTTTTCGATGGACGAGATCCGTGCCTTGCTGGGGCTGTGGCAGAACCGTCGTCGCCCCAGCGCTGCGGTCAGGAAGATTGCGCAGGCGCATATCGAAGACCTGCAGCAGCGCATCGCGCAGATGCAGGGTATGGTCGATACGCTGGGACACCTCGTGCATTGTTGTCACGGCGATGAACGACCGGACTGTCCCATCCTCGTCGACCTTGCCGGAGAGGACTGACGCGTCACAGAGCAAAGTCGTTGCTGACCGACGCGTTTGAGACAGGATGGAGTAGTCTGCAGGCAAGCCGGACAACACGGCATCGCAGTTGCATCAGCAGAGGGAGCGTGACGGTGAAGGCAGGCTACGATTGCATCAACGGTGAAGTTCAGGCCTCGCAGGCCGAAGAGGTGCCGATCCGCGTTTACGCGGCACCGAACCGTGAGGAGCGCGAAGAGCTGTTGCGCAACTTCGCACTGGACCGATATGACCTCGACGCCGCGCTGGATCCTGACGAGATTCCGCGCCTTGAATTCAGCCCCGATCTGGCGACCCTGATCTTCAAACGCCCCAAGAACGTGACGGTCACCGAGCAGCTGCGTTTCGACGTCTGCTCGGTCACCTTCTTCATCCGCAATGGGTCCATGGTGCTCGTCACCGCCGAGAAGGAATTGCATTTCGATCGTCGCGAGTTCCGTGCGCTCAATGGCCCCAACGACTTCCTGCTCAAGTTCCTGCTGGCTACGGTGCACCACTTCCTCGAGCACCTCAAGATCATCAAGCAGCTGACGGCGGAGCTCGGCAACAAGCTCAGCGTGTCGATGGAGAACCGTTACTACCTGCAGATGCTGGCGCTCAGCGAGAGTCTCATCTACTACATCGACGGTATCGAGGCGAACCTCGCCGTGCTCGGCAAGCTGCGCAGCGCTGCGCACCGGCTGGGTTTCAGCGAGTCACAGATCGAGACCCTGCACGACATCACGCTGGACACGCAGCAGTGCGCGCGTCAGGCTGACATCTACAGCAGCGTGTTGTCGGGCCTCATGGATGCGCGCGGCACCATCATCAACAACAACGTCAACAACCTGCTCAAGAACCTCACCCTGATCAGCGTCATCTTCCTGCCACTCAACCTGCTCGCCAGCATCGGCGGCATGTCGGAGTTCAGTGGCTGGGTGCAGGAAGTCGGCATTGACTGGCACTTTGCCTATGCCGGCGTGCTGCTGGGCATGGCCCTGCTCGGCGGCATCATGTGGGTCATGCTGGTGGGGGCCTTTGACCGCAACAGCAAGCGCGGTTTCTTTCCATCGCGCAGTCATCTGGGCAATCAGCTGCGGCAGTTGCTGCGCAAGCTGCGGCTGATATCCTGAGCACTCTCAGGGTGTGACGCTGAACTCCAGCGCGTCGAGCACTTCGTCGCGCGGCCCCAGCAGGCGCAGCTGGTGGCGGCCGGTTTGCGGCGTCCAGCGCACCTGGGCGCCTTGACCGAGCGGCTTGCCATCAAGTGTCCAGTGCACGGCACAGGCGGCATCGGCGCGCAGGGCCCAGGCATCGGCGGTGATCGCGTCGAGTCGGTAGCTCGCTCCGGCCTGCGGCCAGCTGATGCGTGCGGGGTACGGCAAGGCGGCCAGCATGACGGGCGAAAACTCCGTGCCCTTGATGAACCACTCGCGTCGCGCAGGCTCGATCGGCGGTTCGAACGCGATGATGCCGTTGACCAGACCTTCGCTGGCCTGTGGCGGCCGTGAAGGCTCTTTCTGCACGGCGCTGAAGCTCTCGTGCCAGCGCAGCAGGGCGTGTGTGGCGAAGTCCGGCGAAGGGCTGCTGCGCAGACCCAGCAGCAGGGTGTAGCGGTCGCTGTTGCCGAGGGCGATCTGCCACTGCCCATCGCTGCTGCCGAACAGCCAGCTGCTGCGGAAGCCGCTGCCGTTGTGTGGCGCGCCCAGCATGTCCTGCAGCAGGAAGGCGGCTTCCTGCATGGCCGGGCGTTTCTGCGGCGCTTCGAGCGGCAGGCCGCGCGCGGCGACGAAACTGCTGGCACTGGTGACGCTGCGCCAGGCCAGTGCCAGCTGGTGCGGACTGACCGCGGGGGTGTCGGTGTTGTCCAGCCCCAGGTCGTGCAGCCAGCTGTTGAGGGCTTCGGCATGCGGGTCGCGTATGGCATTGCGCAGAGCGCCGCGTGAACGGCCAGCGATGGCGGTACGCAGCGAGAGGATGCGGGTGCGCTGGCCAGCGCGGGCGTCCCTGGCATCGAGCACCGTGTCGCCGTCGATCACGAGTCCAGCCGCAGTGAGGCTGCGGTCAGCCAGGCCCTGGGCGACGGCGAACGGCGTCCACCATTGCGCCAGCTCCAGTCGCTGGGTCATCGGGTCCGGTAGCTCGGGCGCACTGCCTTGCACGACCCAGGCACGCACTTCGCCCGACGCATTGTCGAGCAGTAGGGCCCACGATGCACCGGGCTCGCGGGCAAGGGCCGCGATCAGGGCACGTTGTTGCGTGGCGTCGAGCGTGCTGCGCAGCTGCAGGCCCGGCTCCTTGAGCAGGTTGCGCGCAAGCTGAGGGGCCAGGGCAAAGCGTGGCGTGTTGCGCGGGTTGTTGAGCCGGGCCTGGGCCAGTTCGCCGATGGCCGGGCACAGCTGACGGTCGTTGAGTGTGGCGGCCAGGGCGCAGGCGCGTCGCGTGACGACGGGGGGCTTGGCGTTGGGCCCACGCAGCAGGGCGGCGAGGATGACGGCTTCGCGGCGTGTCAGCGCCTCGGGGCCGAGGCCGAACAGCAGCTGGCTGGCAGCGCCTATGCCTTCGAGATCGCCACGGAAGGGCGCGAGGTTGAGATAGGCCTCAAGGATCTGCGGCTTGGTCCAGTGCTTTTCGAGTTCGATCGCCGCGAGGCTCTGGTCCCACTTCTGCGTCACGCTGCGGCGTTCGGTGCCTTTGGCGGGCAGGCGCAGGGCGGGGTCCAGCATGCCGGCCAGCTGCATGGTCAAGGTCGACGCGCCGCGCCGCGAACGGCTCCACAGGTTCTGCCAGGCCGCACCGATAAAGGCCTTCCAGTCGATGCCGGAATGCTCGAAGAAGCGTTTGTCCTCCGCGGCCAGCAGGGCCTCGCGCATGGCGGGCGACAAGGTTTGCAGGCTGACCCAGGGCAGGCGCCTCACGCGTGGGTCCAGGCGCAGGTCGGCGAGTGGCTCGCCATTGCGGTCCAGAAGTACGGAGTCGGACGCGACCCAGCTCGTCCGCACCTGCTCGAAGCCGGGCAATACCTGGGCCGCCGATGCGACAGAGGCGATGCAAAGCCATGAAGTCGCCAGCAGCGCGCGGAGCAGGCGCGCAGGATTGACATGGGTAGACCGGCAGGCAGAAAGGCGCGCAGACAGCATGGCCGGCATTCTGCCGCATGGGGCAGTTGGCCCGTGTGTCGCGATGTAACTTTCTGCCCGACGGTGCAGGGCTGACGCGGCCTTACGGCGAGATGGTGATTGTGGCGCTCTTGTTGGCGGTCAGGCTGCCGGAGGTCACGGTGAGTTTGAGCACTACGTCGGTGCTGACGCTGACGGTGGGGGCCGTGAAGTACACCGTGGCCGTGTCTGCCCCGGTCAGGGTTACAGCGGGTCCCGAGGTTTGTGTCCAGGCATAGACGAGGTCGCTGCTCTTGATGTTGCCCGTGGTCGTCACGGTTGAGGTGACCGACACCGGCGTACCGCTGGTAGGCGCCGAGGGCGACCAGACCAGGGAGGTGATGGTGTAGCCGTCGTCGTCTTCATCCGCCAGTCCGCCACCACAGCCGGACAGCAGTGGCAGCAGCACCATGGCCAGCAGGCCGGCACGTAAAAGGAGGAAGAAGCGTGGCAAGGACAATGCAGAGGGCATGACAGGGGCTCCGGTGAGTCGTGCCCGCGAGCTTACCAAGGCCCATGCGGTGCGAAGCGTTACAAACGGCAAGCAGTTGTAAATGGCGGTGAATGCGCCGATTCAGTCCGTGCCGGCGGACAGCGCTGTTTTTACCGCTCCCACGCGTGCTTGATGGATGGCATCCGGAATCCGGCGCTTGTCCGCACAGGCGGCTGCGATGGCGCCGGCATCGACGGCTGAGAACGCGGCCAGAGCCAGGCGCAGGCGTGCCACTTGCGGGTAGTCGCAGGTCTCGAAGCCGGGGCGTCCATGCGCGTCGGCGAGGCAGGCGGCGAGCAGCTGCTCGAAGCGTTGCGGGCGACGCAGAGCGTCTACGCGTTCGAGGAGCTTGGTGATCGTGTCGGGCCGCATCTCCATGGCCTTGTGCACGTTGCCATGCTCGCGCGTGACCAGTACCGCAAGGTCACGGCATTCGACGGGCACCTTGAGCCGTTCGCAGACGGCTTCGGTGAGCGGCACGCCGGCTGCTTCGTGGCCGTAGTGGTGCGGCAGGATATCGGCGGGCGTGAGGCCTTTGCCGAGGTCGTGCAGCACGGCGGCCCAGCGCACGGGCAGAGGCTCGTTGCGGGTAGCTGCGGCATCGATGACCAGCAGGATGTGCACGCCGGTGTCGACTTCCGGGTGGTATTGCGGTGGCTGCGGTACGCCGAACAGGGCATCGAGCTCGGGCAGCAGCCGCGCCAGTGCGCCGCAGTCGCGCAGCACGCTGAACATGCGCGAGGGCATTTCTGACATCAGACCGCGTGAGATCTCCTGCCAGACGCGCTCGGGCACGAGGTGATCCACTTCGCCAGCGGCCACCATCTCACGCATGAGGGCCAGTGTTTCGGGCGCCACCGTGAAGTCGCTGAAGCGCGCCGCGAAGCGTGCGACGCGCAGGATGCGCACCGGGTCTTCGGCGAAGGCCGGGCTGACGTGACGGAACACGCGCGCCGCGAGGTCCTGCTGGCCGCCATAGGGGTCGATCAGGCTGCCATCCGGCGCTTCGGCAATGGCGTTGATGGTCAGGTCACGACGCAGCAGGTCTTCCTCGATGCTGACCTCGGCATCGGCATGGAACACGAAGCCCTTGTAGCCGTGGCCACTTTTGCGCTCGGTGCGCGCCAGCGCGTATTCCTCCTGGGTCTGCGGATGCAGGAAGACCGGGAAGTCCTTGCCGACCGGGCGGAAACCCATGGCCAGCATGGTGTCGGGTGTGCAGCCGGTGACGACCCAGTCGCGGTCCTGCACGGGCAGGCCGAGCAGGCGGTCGCGCACCGCGCCGCCGACGATGCAGGCGCGGGCCGGGGGCGAAAAGCGGGGGGGGACACGGTCTTGGCTCATGGTTCATGCTACCCCGGAAGCGACGCTTCGTGAGCACTGGCGCCGCTTTGCGGCCGCCCCCGGGGTTCCGGCTCCAGTCTGTCGGGACCTTGATTCTGGCGTTTCTGCAGTTTTCTGACCCAATGCCGTAATAGCCTGAATCGACTGACGGCAAGGTGCCTGGGGGACGCAGGGTGTTGGGTTACGCGCTGATTCTGATCGCGATCGTGATGGCCGGGGCCGCTGCCTGGCAATTCCTGCCCAGGGATCGCAGCGCGGCTCGTCGTTCTGGCGAGGTGACGGGGCCCGGTGCCGCCGACTACGCCAGCATGCTCAATGCCCTGGGGGACGCGATCTACCTGCGCGAGGAGGGCGGCCGCGTGCTGCATGCCAACCCGGCCTGCGCCCAGCTGCTCGGTCTCCAGGACCCGGCCGAGATGCGCGGCCAGAACATTCTCGAGTTCTTCCGTGATGTCTCCGAGGCGACGCTCTCCAAAGAGAACGAGCTGGTGCTGAGTGCGCGCACGAACATGGCGCAGGTGCTGCAGGAGTGCTCGGTAACGCGTCGTGATGGGCGCAGCTTTCCGGCAGAGAAGCGTGTTTCGCGTTGTCGTTACGGCGACACGGCTGCCGTGCTGGTGCAGATGCGTGATGTCAGCGAACGCAAGCAGTACGAAGAACTGATGGTGCAGCACGTGACGGTCGACGAAGTGACCCGGCTGCCCAATCGTCGCCTGATGATGGACCGGTTGCGTCAGGCCATCATTCTCGGCAAGCGTGGCGGTGGCAACTTTGCCGTGATGCTGATTGATCTCGATCACTTCAAGCGCATCAACGACTCACGCGGCCACACCCTCGGCGACGCCCTGCTGTCGGGCGCTGCACAACGCTTGCGCGAAACGGTGCGCGAGGCCGACACCGTGGCGCGTTTTGGCGGCGATGAATTCGTGGTGATCCTCACCGAGCCTGATCCCTCTGCAGCGCCCTTGCGTGTCGAGTACGCTGCGCAACGGGTGGTGCAGGCTTTCCAGGAGCCCTTCCTCGTCGATGGTCTGCAAGCTGTGGTGACAGCCAGCGTGGGCATCGCCTTGTGGCCCGCAGATGGTGATGATCCTGACACCCTGATGCGCAACGCCGACACGGCGATGTACGAGGTCAAGAAATCTTCGCGCAACAGCTTCTGCCTGTTCAACCGCGAGATGAACCAGCGTGTGCAGGACAGTCTGCGCATCGATGCACATCTGCGGCAGGCGCTGGAGCGCAAGGAGATGCGCGTCCTCTTCCAGCCCATCGTGGAGGCTTCGACAGGCCGCATGATGAAAGTGGAAGCCTTGCTGCGCTGGCAGAGTGCCGAGCTCGGCAACGTTCCGCCGGATCAGTTCATCCCGGTCGCCGAGGAAACCGGACAGATCGTCGCCATTGGCCTGTGGGTGCTCGAAGAGTCCTGTCGGCGCGTGCGCGAGCTGCAGGCTGTCCGCGAGGATTCGGTGCCGCTGACGGTGAGTGTGAATGTGTCGGCGCGACAGCTGCAGGATGAGCGTTTTGCGAGCATCGTGTCCGACGTCCTGCGCATCACGGGCCTGCCCGCCAACCAGCTGGAGCTGGAGCTGACCGAACGCATCATCATTGATGATGACCGTGCTGTCCTGGCCAATATCACGGCGCTGCACGAGATGGGCATCAGCCTGTCACTCGACGATTTCGGCACCGGTTACTCGTCGCTGTCCTACCTCACACGCTTCCCGCTCAACACCGTCAAGCTGGATCGCGCTTTCGTGCGTGACATTGAATTCAACATGCAGAGCCTGCATCTGGCCACGGCCATCATCGCCATGTGTCGCAGTCTGGGGCTGGCACTGGTGGCCGAGGGTATCGAGACGCAGCCCCAAGCGGAATTGCTGGGCAATCATGGTTGTCGCTATCTGCAGGGCTACCACTTCAGTCGGCCGGTCAACCCGGCGGACATTCCCCAGATTGCCGGTTTCCAGCCGCGCCGACTTGCCTCGGTGGCTTGAACTCGGTATTCCGCCTCAAGGCCGGCGCGGGCGATTGGGGTCAAGCTCACGCAGCCAATCCTGCAGCACCTTGTCGCGTGCGCCATTCGGGGCGATGAGATTTCGGAGTTCGCGGTTGTTCCAGTTGGCGCGTAGTACCTGATTGACGCGCTCGATGAATCGTTCGCCCCACGGCGTGCGTGGCGCGACGACATGCACGGTGATGTAGCGCGGCTGACCACTGATAGGCAGGCTCACGAGATCTGCCTGTGCGACGTCAGGCTGGTCCATGAACGCATCGCGCTCCGAGCCGAACAGGATGGTGTAATGGATGCGATCCAGCGCCATCATCTGCAACAGGCCTTCCGACATGCGTTGCGCTGCCGAGCGCTCGACGATGTTGGGTTGCCCCTTGTGCTGCGCCAGCATGTTGTCGATGTCGCGGCCATAGGAGCGACCGGAAGACAGGCCCAGCCGCAGCGTATGGTCCGTCAGCAGATTGGGCAGCTGGATGCTGCCGTCCACCCCGCGGAAGGTGGACAGGGCAGCAAGATGCCGTCGTGGCGCGACGATTTGCGGTGGCCCGATGGCGTGTAAGGGCTCCGAGAAGAGCATGAAGGCTTGCCGGTCGGTATTCTTCTGCATCCCGGCGCATACAGCCTGATCGCCCGAGCGCATCTGCGCTTCAAAACGCCGGATGTTGGAAGCCTGGGTGCGATGCTCGTACTGCGGCAGGTAGCGCATGATGAAGCTGGCGGTCAGGTCGACTGTGCCCTTGCCTTCATCGGGCCCACTTGCGATGAAGAGTGGCGGGAGGTCGAAACGACACCAGGTGGCGATGCCATCCTCGGCGGCCGAGGTCGCGATCGGGATGGCGACGGCGAGGCAGCACAGCAGTGCACGGAGCGTGAAGCGACAACTTTCCAGCATGCGCGATCCCGGTGACGATGCTCCACGCAGGCTAAACCTGCCGAATGGGCTTGTCTATACCGAAAGTCTTATCGTGCGGCCGCTGTCGTGGTTGCCGTTGCGCGCTGCACTGTGGCTTGTGCGGCATCGGCGGTGACGCGCAGGTTCATCAGCTGGCCCTTGAGTGAGCTCATGCTCTTGTCGCTGCCAGCACGTGCCAGGAGGCTCAGCTCGGACGCGCCACTGCAGGCCACGCGACCGCTGCCGGTCAGGCTCAGCTGCGTGCTGCGGGCACTCAGGCGTTCGACCTGCAGGCTGCCTTGCTCGAAGCGCAGCGCCGCAGAGATCTCGTCCAGCGGCGTTGTCTCGTTGCGTGCCGCGCGTTGCTGGCCTGGTGACAGGTCCAGCATGCTGCGCGGCATGTCAGCGCCAAGCCAGCGCGTATCGCGCGAATAGATGCGCAGCACGCCCTCGGCGCTGCGGCAGGGCTCGGGCCATGTGCCGGTGCGCCCCGAGGCTTCCAGCGTGGCATTGGTGAGTCCACCGAGGGGTAGTTGCAGTCCTGAGTCGCGTTTCAGGGCATCGAGCGCGACGCCGCGCAGGGTCTGGCTGGTGTCGTAGCGCTGTGCCGCCGCGTCCCAGCGCCAGCGGCCGGCATGACGTCCGCCGTACAGCGTGGCTGAGAATTCACCGAGTTCGACTTTGCCGTCAGCCTGCTGCACCGGTACGACCACCGATTCGAGTTGCAGGCCGGCGAGCTTGAGCTTGCCCAGACGCAGCTCGCCGTCGAGGGACCAGCCCTTGAGCTGATCGGCCGCCGGCAGCCAGTCGCGCCAGCGCGCCGGCATGACCATGCTGTCTAAGTCGAAGCGCTCACCGCTGAGTTTGCTGCGCAAGCTGTTGACCCGACCGCGCGTGAGGCTGGTTTCGAATTGCAGCGCGCCTGCACTGCCAGACATTTCTCCGCGCAGGTCCAGAAGGGGGGCATCTGCATCGCTTGCCAGACGTACCTCGCCACGCAGCAGCTGGGTGCCGAAGGCAGGGTGCAGGGCCGGGTGCTTTGCATCGAGTCGGCCATTGAAGTCGGCCACGGTGAGACTGCCTTCGCGCAGATTGAAGGTCACCGCAGCACGTCCTTGCGCGCCGATCTGCAGCGCTTCGTCCTTGCCGGCCTTGTCCGTTTTCGCAATCTGGCGCAGTTCGGCTGATAGCGAGCCCTTGACCCGGTCGTTGTCACCCGCAATCGATTGCAGCTGGGCGAACTCCAGTCGCAGTGCACCCTGCTCGCCACGTTGCACGGCAACTTCGAGCAAGGCGGCGTTGAGGCCGTCACGCCAGCGTGCAGCAGGCAGGTTGGCGTTGAGGCGCAGGTCAGACTCGGTAGCGCCGGTGTTGCCCTGCAGACGCACCTGACGCACCTGCCAGCCATCGGCCTGCCACTCGAAGGCATCGAAGCCGGCTTCGAGCCGCGCTTCACGCACCCAGTCCGTGCGCCCGCTGAAACTCGCACGCCCCTGTGTCAGAGCGCCCCCTTCCAGCCCCTCGTCGAAGCGGTAGTTGGCGGCCAGTGTGAGGCGGCCTTCGAGGGCTGAGCGGCTCGGCTGGCCAGCGATGACCTGGCTGTCCAGTTGAAGGCGTCCGCCCTGCCCGGCCCGTAATGCGTCAGCGCGCAGTTCCAGCTTGCGCCATTGCGCCTGGCGACTGGTCGGCAAATCGTCGAGCGTGACGTCGGCCTGGCGCAGTACGAGTGCATCGAGCTGTAGCTGTACGGGCCTGTCGCTTGTCGCATCAAGCAGGTCTTCGCCATTCCAGACGCCTTTGCGATCGCGCATCAGGCGCAGCAGCAGGCCGTCGATTTCGACACGGCGCAGCTCCAGCCGGCCATGCAGCAGAAGTGGCAAGAGGGCCGGTTCGAGATGCGCTTCGCGCCAGCTGGCAAAGGTCTCGCCGCGACCCGGTTCCGATAGCGTGGCGGCGCCGAGCTGCAGACGCAGACGCGGCCAAAGCGACAGTTGCGGTGTCGATTCCAGCACCAGGCTGCGCTGCCAGTTGCGTTCGCTGTGTTCTGCGAGCTCGGCCGCAAGCCGCGGACCATCGAAGCGCAGCTGCAGGAACAGGGCCAGCATCAGGCTGCCCATGCACAGCACGCCCAGCGTGAAACCGCAGAGCTTCACGGCGAGCTGGATGCGTTGTTCGGACGGCAGGAGGGCGCGAAAGAAGGCGGGCATGGCCGGCCATTGTTACGGGGCGCGGTGGCGACGGGCAAGTCCGCCGGGCGGGCCGGGACTGCTTCCTCGCTCAGGCAGCCGGCAGACGCAGCACGAAGCAGCTGCCGCCGTCGCCCGGCGCCTCGAAAGCGACGCTGCCGCCATGGCGCTCGGCCACCGTGCGCACCATTACCAGCCCCAGACCATGGCCGGCGATGCCACGCGCCAGCGCACCGGGCAGGCGTTTGAAGCGCTGGAAGAGCCCGCCGCGCTCTGCGACCGGAATGCCCGGGCCGTGGTCGCGAATCCGCACGGCGATGAAGGCCTCCTCACGTTGCAGGCCGATCTCCACGGTCTGCCCGGGCTCGCCGTACTTGATGGCGTTACCGATCAGGTTGATCAATGCACGGCGCAGCAACTCGCTGCTGCCGACGACCAGCCATTCTTCGCCATAGGGCGGCATGTCGAAGCGGCAGTTTGCCGTGCGGGCCTGTGCCCACAGTTCGTCACAAGCCTCATCACACAGGGCACGCAGGTCCACGGGTTCGAAACGCGCCGGGTCGGCGGCTTCGATGCGGGCGAGGCGGAACAGCTCGTCGGCCAGCTCCAGTGCACTCGCCGTGTGGCGGCGCAGGCGCGGCAGCAGGGGCTCATCGGCGGGCGGGGCGTCGATCAGGCTCAACACCGAGGCCAGCGGTGCGCGCAGGTCGTGCGATACGAAGCGCAGCGTATCGTCGCGCGACTGTTGAGCGGCGCGTTCGGCCGACAGGTCGGCCAGGCCTATGACCAGGCTGGAGCTCGCGTCGACCACATCGTCCAGCGCCGAGAATGACGCCAGCATTGGCACGCCGGCGGCGCTTTGCACCGCAATCTGCATGGGTGCCGCAGGCGTTTGCGGCAGCCCGGCCCGGGTTTCGAGCGGCGGCGGCCAGCGCGTAGCGCGCAGGGCTTCCAGCACTGCACCGTCGCCGCTGGCGGCGAGCAGGGCACGGGCCTTGGCGTTGGCGAGCACCAGCTGACCGTCGGGACGCAGCACAACGACGCCGACGGGCAGGTGGGCGACCGTGTCCTCGATCAGTTTGCGCAGCGCCCGGCTGGTGTGTGCGGCACGGCGTACGAGTTGCAGGCGCTGTTGCATCGGGTCCAGTCCGCGCACGGCAGGTACCGGGCTTTCGTCGCGCAGGGCGCTCAGCTCTTCATCGAGATAGCGCTGCGTAGCCTCCAGCCGGCGCCAGCTCCACAGCGGCCAGGCCACGGCGCAGGCCAGCAGGGCCGGCATCGGCCCCATCCACAGCATGCCGCTGCGCATGAGCACGCCGCAGATGAGGACCAGCAGGGCCAGCGTGCCCAGCGTCCATAACAGCCCAGCGCGCGCATTGCAGCGGGCGAGCACGCTCATCAAGGCCAGGCAGGCAATAGCCGCCAGCAGCGCCTGCGCGACCGGGCTGGCGATGCGCAGCCCGGTGCCGGCACGCAACGCGGTCAGCACGTTGGCATGCACTTCAACACCGGGCATGGGCCGGTGCAGGGCTGAGGTGGGGACGGGCACCGTGTCCGACAGGCCCAGCGCCGTGGCGCCCACCAAGACCAGCTTGCCGCGCAGGCGTTCGCGCGGCACAGCGCCGGTCAGCACGTCGACGTATGAATATTGCGTGAAGCTGCCGGGCGGGCCGACGAAGGGAATACGCAGCCAGTCAGCGCGCTGCCATTGCTCGCGCGAGACGCGCGTGCCGACCGGAATCGCTGGCCCGCCGGCAAGCTGCCACAACGCCGCAGCGAACTGCACGTGGCGTGCGAGCTCCCAGCCCTCGCGCAGATAAACGCTGCGCGCAATGCCATCGGGGTCGAGCTCCATCTGGATGTGTCCCAGCGCGGCGGCCTTACTCACCAAGGCGCCGACCGGCATCTGTTCGCCGCTGATCTGCCCGTCCCGCTCCTGCTGGAACACAGGCAGCACCACCTTGCCGTTTCGCGCGATGGCGCGTGCCAGCGCGATGTCGCCCTCACCGGGCTCGGCGAACATCAGGTCCAGCGCAACGCCGGCTGCACCGGCATCGGAGAGCTGGTCGATCAGCGTGGCGTGCAACTGGCGCGGCCAGGGCCAGCGACCGATGCTGGTGAGGCTGGCTTCGTCGATGGCGACAATGACCACATCAGGGTCGGCCTGTCGCGGGGTGCGCGACTGTTGCCAGTCATGCAGGGCCAGATCGGCGCGCCACAGCCAGCTACCCAATGCCGCCGAGATGCCCAGCGCGCAAGCCAGCAGGCAGACCAGCCACCATTCGGTGACGATGCGTTGGCGCGGGCTCATGCGCAGCAGCTCATCGCCCTACAGCGTCAGCAGCAGCAACAGCGCAGGTGTCAGCCACAGCCAGCGCCAGTCGCGCGGTACTTCCAGCTGCTGCGTACCACTCCACTGGCCGACGTAGCCATCAGCATCGGTGGCGCGTACGCGGATGTGCCAGAGGCCTGCAGCGGGCTGCGGCAGTTCGAGTCGCGCGACGTCGACCTTGCGGCGCTCCACCACATTCCTGAACTCCGGGTCGCTGGCCATTTCGAACTCGAAGCTCTGGCCGGGCTCGCCGGGCCAGGCAAAGCTCACCTTGCCGTCTTCCATCGCCGGTTTTTCAGGCGGGCCCTGCGGCGCTGCCATCACGAAGCGCTGTGCATCGCCCCACGGGCCGCGATCGCCATCGGCGCGCACCGAGGCGAGACGCCAGTAATACTCACCCAGCGGCAGCTCGGCGGTGAAGCGCGTCTCGCCAATGTCGTCCTTCTGCAGTACGAGGACCTTGAAATCCGCGTCTGTGGCGATCTGCAGGCGATAGGTTTTCGCTGCGGGCTGCCCGGTCCAGGTCAACGGCATGCGTGGCTCGCGTGTCTTGCCGGCATTCTGCGGTGCGATCGGAAACGGCGGCTCGGGTCGCGCCTTCAGCTTGAAGCGGCCTTCTGCATCCATGCCCTCCAGGCCATTGTCTGCCACACCGCGCAGGCGGAAGCGGTAGTCGCCGTCGGGCAGGCCAGCGACGCGTGCTTCGCTGGTGGGTTCGAGGCCTTCGTAGACGGGTGTGGCGAAATCCTGGCCGGCAGCCACCACCAGACGCCAGCGCTGGCCGGCATACATGGGGGGCAGCGGCAAGCGGATCAGCGGGCGCTCGAACAGGGGGGGCACCTCATCCAGCGAAGGTGCTGCCAGCAGGGCGGCAGGCGAAGTGGCGCTGCCCTGCGCGAGCACGCTGCCGAAACCGGCCGACACTGCCTGTGCGGGGGCCTCGCCGGCCGCTGCAGCGACCGAGCCTTCGGTGACCTCCAGCAGCGAACGCGCGGTGTCGACTTCGTAACTGGCACGGAAGCGCGTGCCGCGCACACCAATGACGGCGGTCGGTGTGCGGATCTCGTAGCGTGCAGCCGGGCCTTTCTGCGGTGCGACCTCGTTCTCGATACGCCCGGCTTCGACGCCAAGACGTGCCGATTGCGTCCCACCGCGACGCTGCAGCAGCTCGTCGATGCGCAGGCGACTGCCGGGCCGCACCAGTACGCGCGACTGATCCGGCAGGCTCAGCGCGACGTAACCATCCGCGCCGGTGATCACCGTTGCGCCTTGCGGCACTTCATCACCCTTGGAGAGCGTTTTCCCCGTAAGCAGGCTGACAGCACCGGCCACCGACTCCACGCGCGCCGGCACGGGGTCCGGTTTCATGAGGCTGGCGGGAATCTTCAATACGCTGCCTGGCTTGAGACGCAGCGGATCGCGCACCTTGTTCACGCGTTGTACCTGCGGCCAGTCGGCCGGGCGATCGAGCATCTCCTTGCCGATACCGATCAGGGTGTCGCGCTGATTGATGCGGTAGTCGATGGTGTCCTCTGCTGCGAGGACGCTGCCGGCCAGCAGACCCAGCAGCATTGCAAAGCAAATTTTCGTCACGATCCCGCTCCTTGTCGTGCAAGGTATTGATTCTGCGCTGGATCATACGCCACACTGCACATCGACCCTGTATCAGGGGCTGCAGCACTTTCAAATTTTCATGAACTAACGCACCGAACACGGTGCGGACCAAGCGAGAGGAGAAGTCAGATGAGTTATGTGTCCGAATTCAAGGAGTTTGCACTCAAGGGGAATGTCGTCGATCTGGCGGTCGGTGTGATCATCGGCGGTGCCTTCGGCAAGATCGTCGACTCCATGGTCGGCGACGTCATCATGCCCATCGTTGGCGCTGTCGTTGGCAAGATCGATTTCTCCAACCTCTTCATCGTGCTGGGCTCCGTCCCCGCCGGCACCGCCAACACGCTCGACGCGCTCAAGAAAGCCGGCGTACCCGTACTGGCCTATGGCAACTTCATCACCATCGCCATCAACTTCATCATCCTCGCCTTCGTCATCTTCATGATGATCAAGCAGATCAACCGCCTCAAGCGCGAAGCCCCGGCCGCGCCCGCCGCCGAACCGGTGACGCCCGAAGATGTGGTGCTGCTGCGCGAGATCCGCGATGCGTTGAAGAAGTAATTCGTACCGCACCAATGAAAAACGCCGACCAGCTGGTCGGCGTTTTTCATTCTAGGTCATCTCACTTCGTCAATAAATCCGTAACGCCAACCGCAGCGACGAGGCCAACAGCCAACCAACACGAAAGACGCAGCTTGCGCGCAAGCATGCTCCCTTGGGCAACGAGCACCGGATCATTCAGCTGCTTGTACTCACCGGTCCTCAGACTCCGGAATTGTTCAAGCTGGAAAGCGTTGTTACCTCCATCATCCCTGTTCAGGACGCTACTACTCTCGCCTTCGCGTCCAGTACTAGCAGCCACCTTCTCGCAATAGAGATGGAACTGTCGCAGCATGGGTATGGAAAACGCTGCGTAAGCAACACCGAGGATCAGAAGCACCCATAAGGTAGTGCTGGTCACGACTCCACTCGCTCCAGCCGATATCCGTAGTTGTAAGTCGGCGTCAGCCGGTAACCATTCTCGGGTCGCAGCTGCAGCTTGCCGCGCACGCGCGAGATGTGGGTGTCTACGGTGCGCGTTGCCAGATCCGGCGAGCGGCCCCAGACGGCTTCGAGCAGGTGGCCACGCGAGAGGAGCCGCCCGAGGTTGCGGAACAGGAAGACGGCGAGGTCGAATTCCTTCTCGGTCATCTCGATCAGTTCGCCATTGAGCTGGATGCGCTTGGCGTTGGTGTCGATGAGGTAGGGCGGTAGTTCGAGACTGGCTTCGGGTTCGCGCGGTTTGGCGCGGCGCATGACGGCCTCGATGCGCGAGAGCAGGATGCGCTGACTGACCGGCTTGACGATGTAGTCATCGGCGCCGATGGCAAGGCCGGTGACGATGTCATCTTCCGACTCACGCGAGGTGACGAAGATGGCGGGCGTCTGGTCGTTACGTTCGCCGCGCAGCCAGCGCAGGAAGGATTCGCCGGTCTGGTCCGGCACCATCCAGTCGAGCACGTAGAGGTCGACGCTCTCGCGCGATGCGAAGCGGATCAGGTCTCGCGTCAGCGCGAAGTGATGCACGTCGTGCCCCTCGGCTTGCAGCCAGGCCAGCATCAGGGCCGATTGCGTGGCGTCGTCTTCAAGCAATGCGATTCTCATGGCGCGTCCTGGACGATTTGTAAAATTCCGTGTCTTCGACTGTAACTCAAGAGCCCTCGCCGACAAAAGGGTTGCTGCGGCGCTCTGTGCCGAAATCCGACATCGGCCCGTGGCCGGGGATGAAGGCGATATCGTCTCCCAGCGGGAAAAGCTTGTTGCGGATGGCATGAATCAGGTCGGCGTGGTTGCCACGGGGGAAGTCCGTACGACCGATAGAGCCGGCGAAAAGCACATCACCGACAATTGCCAGCTGGCTGGCGACGTGGTGAAAGACGACATGGCCCGGCGTATGGCCGGGGCAATGGATGACGGCTAGCGTTTCCTTGCCCACCGTCACCGTGTCGCCGTCTTCGAGCCAGCGTGTCGGTTCGAAGTCTTCGGCGGGCGGAAAGCCGAACATGCGGCTCTGTTCGGCGAGCGCGTCTATCCAGAAGGCTTCGTCGCGTTGCGGGCCTTCGATGGGCACGCCCGCTCTGGCCGCCAGGGTGCCGGTGCCGCCGGCGTGGTCGATGTGGCCGTGGGTGAGCAGGATCTTGCTGAGTTTCAGGCCGCGCTGGGTGATCGCCGCTTCGATCTTGTGCAGGTCGCCACCGGGGTCGACGACGGCACATTCCTGCGTTTCGTCGCACCACAGGATGCTGCAGTTCTGGGCGAACTGGGTGACGGGGATGATGTGGTACTTGAGCATGGGATGCCGGATCAGAGATGCGCCGTGCGCCCGCCATCCACAGCGAGCACCTGGCCGGTGACGTAATGCGCTTCACGCAGCAGGAAGCGCACGGCGACGGCGATGTCGTCGGGGCTGCCTTCGCGCTTGAGCAGGGTGTGCTGCACGATGGCTTCGCGCTCGGCACTGGGGAACTGGCCGTCTTCGGGCCAGATGATCGCGCCGGGTGACACGCCGTTGACGCGCACTTCGGGCGCCAGCTCGATGGCCAGTGCCCGCGTGGCGCCGAGCAGGCCGGCCTTGGCCGCCGAGTAGAGCGGATAACCGGCAAGCGGGCGTTCGGCGTGCACGTCGATGATGTTGACGATGGCGCCGCGTGCGGCCTTGAGGTGTGGTGCGGCAGCCTGGCTGAGCAGCAGCGGCGCCTTGAGGTTGCTGCCCACGAGGTCGGCCCAGGCCGCTTCGTCGATGTGGCCCAGTGCGGTGGGGAAGAAGCTTGACGCGTTGTTGACCAAGCCGTCGAGGCGGCCGAAACGGGCGACGACTGCATCAATGAGTCGGGGCAGTTCGGCCGTGTCGAGCAGGTCGGCGCGGAAGGTGGCGGCCGACCCGGCGCGCTGGGCGTTGAGCGTCTCGCACAGGGCATCGGCATCTGTGGCCGAGCTGCGGTAGTGCACGGCGATGTGGCAGCCGGCGGCATGCAGGTGGCGCGCAATCGCGGCGCCGACGCGGCGTGCCGCGCCCGTGACCAGCACGACCGGCGCGGTCATGTCGCCTCCCAGGTCACCACCGCGTCTTCTGCCAGCGCGCGACGCAGCAGGTTGGCGAGTGGCACGATGCGCTGCGACAGGCTCACGTGGGCGGCCATGCCGCGCGGCGTTTCCGGGTCATCTTCATCGGGCGCATTCTGTTTGCGCTGGGCTTCGTGCTGCGCGAAGGCGGCATCCAGCGCAGCGATGGCGGCCGGCAGCTGCGCGACGGTGACGATGCCGCGTTTGTCCTGCGGATCCTTGCCCAGGATTTGCAGCATCTGCTGGCCGATCGTGCCCAGCATCAGGACGTCGGCATCGGCGGCGGAGCGGAAGGTGATCAGCATGGGGCGTTCATTTCAGGTCAAGCGCGGGGATGTCGGGCCGCAGGGTGGCAAGCATTTCGGGCGTCCACTTGCCGGCCAGTTCGCAAGAGAGCACGGAGCGGCCCGAATCACCGAAGGGGCGGATGACCAGCCAGCGGATCGGCACCTGCTCGGTCGGGAAGTCTTCGTCGGCACTGCATGATACCGGCTGCCAGCGCGCGCCCTCGACCCTGTCGGTGGCGGGCTGGCCGTCAGGCGTCTCCCAGCGCTCCTGGATGCAGAAGACGTCGGGCTTCTGCGCACTGCTCGCGGTGATACGGCGACCGATGGTTGGTGCGTGGCGGATCAGTGTGTCGCGGACATCGGCGGGGCTGGCGTCGATATAGAAGCCCCAGCTGAGGAAGCCCACTTCAAAGCGCGCAAAGCGCGACCAGTGCGACAGATCGGCATCGAACCAGCCGGTAACCGGCAGGGCGTCGAAGCGGTGTGTGCGACGAAAATCCAGCATCGCCGGGCTGCCGATGCCTTCGGGAGGCTGGCGACTGTCGACGGCGAAGCTGGCCAGCTTGCCCTTGTGGCGGAAGGATTTTTCACTACGCCAGCGCGGTGCATCGGCAGCCAGTGCGCGGAACAGGCTGCCGTCGCAGGCCGCATGCGCCGCCAGCACGCCGGTGCTGCGTTGTGCAGCGGCGGGCAGGGTAAGCAGTGCGGTCAGCAAGGCAACGAGGCAACGGACCATGTGGCTTTACTCCTGCCGCGAGCAGCGGCGTCAGCTTTGGGGTGGCGACTTGAGATGCCAGTCGGTGGCTTGTTGCAATTGGTGCGCCACATTCAGCAGGCGGGATTCGGCAAAGTAATTGCCTATCAGCTGCAGGCCCACTGGCAGGCCGGTCGACGAGAAACCGCCCGGCGTCGATAGCGCCGGCAGGCCGGCGAGGTTGACGGCGATGGTGTAGAGGTCGGCGAGGTACATCTGCACCGGGTCGTCGGCCATCTTGCCGAGTTCCCAGGCAGCGGTCGGTGCCACCGGACCGGCGATGACGTCGCATTGCGTGAGGGCCTGCTGGAAGTCCTGCGCGATGAGGCGGCGCAGCTGCTGGGCCTTGATGTAGTAGGCGTCGTAGTAGCCATGCGACAACACGTAGGCGCCGACGAGGATGCGGCGCTTCACTTCAGCACCGAAGCCCTCGGCACGGCTCTTCGAGTACATCTCGGCGAGATCCTTGTACTCGGCAGCACGGTGACCGTAGCGCACGCCGTCGAAGCGGCTGAGGTTGCTCGACGCCTCGGCCGGCGCGATGACGTAGTAGGCGGGAATCGCGAGGTGGGTGTTGGGCAGGCTGACTTCGACGGTCGTGGCGCCCAGCTTCTTCAGCTCGGCGAGGGCGTTGTCGATAGCGGCGCGCACATCATTGGCGAGACCTTCGCCGAAGTATTCCTTGGGCAGACCGATGCGCAGCCCGGCCAGTGGCTTCGCCAGGTCACGCGTGTAATCCTCTTTGGCGCGCTCAAGGCTGGTCGAGTCGCGCGTATCGAAACCGGCCATGTGGTTGAGCAGGATCGCGCAGTCTTCGGCGGTGTGCGCCATCGGTCCACCCTGATCGAGCGAGCTGGCGTAGGCGATCATGCCGTAGCGCGACACCACGCCGTAGCTGGGCTTGATGCCGGTGATGCCGCACAGGCCTGCGGGCTGGCGGATAGAGCCGCCGGTGTCGGTGCCGGTCGCAGCGGGCACCATGCCAGCCGCAATCGCGGCAGCCGAACCGCCCGAGCTGCCGCCGGGCACGCAGGCGGTATTCCAGGGGTTCCTGACGGCGCCAAAGTACGAGCTTTCGTTGGTCGAACCCATCGCGAACTCGTCGAGATTGGTCTTGCCCAGGCTCACCGCGCCGGCCGCCTTGAGCTGGCTGACGACGTTGGCGTCGTAGGGGCTGACGAAGTTGGCGAGCATCTTCGAGCCACAGGTGGTCAGCACGCCTTCGGTACAGAAGATGTCCTTGTGCGCGATCGGCACGCCCGCCAGCGGGCCGGCGGTGCCGGCGGCGATGGCCTTGTCGGCGGCATCGGCGGCGGCCAGCGCACCGTCACGGTCGACGGTGATGAAGGCGTTGATGCCGGGGTTCGTCGCGTCGATGCGGGCGAGGTAATCGGTCACCAGCTCGCGGCTGGAGATCTTCCTGGCGGCCAGGTCGGCGGCGAGGGATTTGAGGGTGCGGAGACTCATTTTGCCTGTACGTAGCCCAGCCCGATTTCGACGTGGTCCATCAGGGCGTGGATGAACTTGATATGGATTTCCTGGATGCGGTCGGCGTAGCCGAAGTGCGGCACGATGATCTCGGCGTCGGCGAGCCCTTTCATCTTGCCGCCATCCTTGCCCATCAGCAGGATCACCTTCATGTCGCGCGCCTTGGCTGCCTTGACGGCGGCCAGGATGTTGGCCGAGTTGCCCGAGGTGGACAGCCCCAGGAACACGTCGCCCGGGCGGCCGAGGCCTTCGACCTGGCGGCTGAAGATGAACTCGAAGCCGTAGTCGTTGCCCACGCAGGTGATGTGCGAGGGGTCGGAAATGGCGATGGCAGCGAGGGCAGGGCGGTTGTCGCGGTAACGGCCGGAGAGCTCTTCGGCGAAGTGCATGGCGTCGCAGTGCGAACCGCCATTGCCGGCCGAGAGGACCTTGCCGCCGGCCTTGAGGCAATCGACGAGGATGTCGCCGGCCTTGTCGACCTCGGCCAGCAGGGCCTTATCGGCCATCACGCGGGCCAGCAGTTCGGCGCCTTCGGCGAGGTGTTGGGCGAGTCTGGACATGGCTTACTCGATGACTTTGGGGACGAGGTAAAGGCCGGCTTCAGCCTCCGGCGCCACGGCCTGGAAGGCATCGCGGCGGTTGGATTCTGTCACCGCGTCAGGACGCAGGCGCTGGACGACGTCCTGCGGGTGCGACATGGGCGCGACGCCGGTGGTGTCGACCGCCTGCATCTGGGCAATCAGGCCGAAGATGCCGTCGAGTTTGGCGCGGGTGGCCTCGGCGTCTTGCGGGGTCAGTTCGATGCGGGCCAGGCGCGCAATGCGGGCCACTTCTTCGAGAGAAAGAGACATGACGGGCGGGGAAAACAGGTATCCAGGAGGCTGAACGGCAGGGGCCAATAGGGTAACATAGCCGACTATTTTGACCCCCCGTGCGGCCTCGACGCGCGGGCCGGGCCTTCCGTCAAACCCCACCGCATTCCTTGGGACCTACATGTTCGGACTCCTGCGCTCCTATTTTTCCAATGACCTGGCCATTGACCTTGGCACGGCCAACACCCTGATCTACGTGCGCGGCAAAGGCATCGTGCTCGACGAACCTTCGGTCGTCGCCATCCGCACCGAAGGCGGCCCCAACCAGAAGAAGACCATCCAGGCCGTTGGCCACCAGGCCAAGCAGATGCTCGGCAAGACGCCCGGCAACATCACTGCCATCCGCCCGATGAAAGACGGCGTGATCGCCGACTTCACGGTCACCGAGCAGATGCTCAAGCAGTTCATCAAGAAGGTGCACGACTCGCGTCTGTTCTCCCCCTCGCCCCGCATCATCATCTGCGTGCCTTGCGGTTCGACCCAGGTGGAGCGTCGCGCGATCCGTGAATCGGCGCTGGGCGCTGGCGCATCGCAGGTCTACCTCATCGAGGAGCCCATGGCCGCAGCGATCGGTGCCGACCTGCCGGTGGCCGACGCGACGGGCTCGATGGTCGTCGACATCGGTGGCGGCACCACCGAAGTGGGCGTGATCTCGCTGGGCGGCATGGTGTACGCCGGTTCCGTGCGTGTCGGTGGTGACAAGTTCGACGAAGCCATCGTCAATTACATCCGCCGCAACTACGGCATGCTGATCGGCGAAACCACCGCCGAGGCGATCAAGAAGGAAATCGGCTCCGCTTTCCCCGGTAGCGAAGTGCGCGAAATGGAAGTCAAGGGTCGCAACCTCGCAGAAGGCATCCCGCGCAGCTTCACGATCAGCA
The DNA here is from genome assembly GCF_039544165.1 of Viridibacterium curvum. NCBI lineage: Bacteria > Pseudomonadati > Pseudomonadota > Betaproteobacteria > Rhodocyclales > Rhodocyclaceae > Viridibacterium > Viridibacterium curvum. The sequence continues at coordinate 596,958 of NZ_BAABLD010000008.1, read as the reverse complement.
GCAACGAGATCCTCGAAGCACTGACCGAGCCGCTCAACGCCATCGTGTCGGCGGTCAAGAACGCCCTCGAAAAGACCCCGCCGGAACTGGGCGCCGACATTGCCGAACGCGGCATGGTGCTGACCGGTGGCGGCGCGCTGCTGCGCGACCTCGACCGTCTGCTGATGGAAGAGACCGGTCTGCCCGTGATCGTGGCCGAAGACCCGCTGACCTGTGTGGTGCGCGGCTCCGGCATGGCGCTGGAGAAGATGGACAAGCTGGGTTCTATCTTTGCCAGCGAGTAAGCACAGGTCTCCCGTGCTGTGGGCGGCCTGGCCGCCCCAATGCAGGCATCAGGCCGCCGCAGTTCCGGGCGGTCTTGCTTCTTCCACCTTCCTTGCTTCGCACTGAGCAATGGCCGCAGTTTCCGGATATCAGCCGCCACCGTTCTTCCGCAGAGGCCTGCCGCCCTCGGCCAAGCTGACGCTGTACCTCGCCATCTGCCTGACCCTGCTGATCGGTGACTTGCAGATGCGTTACCTCGACACGCTGCGTCAGGGTGTGGCCATCCTCACCTACCCGCTGCAGATCGCGGCGGCGACGCCGGCCGAGTTCACGCGCAATGTGTCGAACTATTTCAATGGCCTGATTACCCTGCAGCGCGAGAACGAGCGGCTGCGCACAGCCCAGCTCAAGGCATCGAAAGAGCTGCTGCGCGACAGCCAGCTGGAGGCGGAGAACGAACAGCTGCGCGGCTTGCTGGCGATCCGCGAGCGCGTGAAGGTCAGCTCTATCGCTGCAGAAATCCTGTTCACGGCGCGTGATCCCTTCTCGCGCAAGGTCATCCTCGACAAGGGCGGCAATGCGGGCATCGAGTCCGGTCTGGCCGTCGTCGATGCCGAAGGTGTGATCGGCCAGGTGACGCGGGTCTTCCCGCTCCACGCCGAAGTGACTTTGCTCAGCGACAAGGAACAGGCCATCCCCGTGCTCATCGAACGCAGTGGCCTGCGCGCTGTGATGTTCGGTACCGGTTCTGGCCTCATGGAGCTGCGTTACCTCGCGGCCAACGCCGACGTGCGCGTGGGCGACCGCATCGTGACGTCCGGTCTCGACGGTGTCTTCGTCAAGGGCCTGCCCGTGGCCACCGTGATTCGTGCCAGCCGTGATGCGGCGGAATCTTTCGGCCGCATCCTCTGCCTGCCCATCGGTGGCGTGGAGAAGAGCGGGGCTGTGCTGGTGCTCGGCCGTGCCGGTGGGGTGCCGGGGCGCCCGCCCGAGGTCTACGATGATCCGCGTCGTACGCTGGCGGGCCGTGTCGGGCGCCGGGATGACTCATCGTCGTCCGCTGCGTCGTCTGCCGCGTCGGGCGCTTCGTCTTCTGAAGCATCGGCGGCTTCGTCGGTGAACGCTTCTTCCGCTGCATCTGCCACGGCAGCGTCGAGCGCGCGTGCCTCGTCCGCAGCCAGTTCCGCTGTGGCCTCGAAGGCCGCAAGCTCTGCAGCTTCTTCGGCCGCTGCCGCGTCCAGAGCTTCGTCATCGCGTGTGGCGTCTTCCGCGAGCAGCGCCGCTTCGTCGAATGCTGCCTCTTCGCGTGCGGTACCCCCGCCCGCACCGGCTTCTGCTCCTGCAGCACCGACTGCCGCCAACACCGCGCAGAGAGAGAGGCCCTGATGCTCAATCACCGTTCGAGCCGCATCCTGCTGCCGGTGCGCATGAACTTCGTGTTCATCACGCTGGTCATCGCGCTGACGCTGCACTTCATCCCGATGGGCAGTTTCTACGCGATTCCCGACTTTGTGGCCCTGGTGCTGGCTTTCTGGTGTGTGCGTGAGCCGCTGCGCGTGGGCATGGGTACTGCTTTCATCCTCGGCGTTGTCGTCGACGTCGCGCACGGGGCTGTGATGGGCCAGCACGCCACGGCCTATGTGCTGCTTGCCTATGCCAGCATCATCATGTCGCGTCGCCTGTTGTGGTTCGCACCGACGGCCCAGGCTCTCCACATGGCGCCTCTGTTCCTGATGACACAGATCGTGATGCTGGTGATCCGACTGCTGGTTGGCGGTCGTTTCCCGGGCTGGGAGTACTTCTTCTCCAGCTTCACAACGGCTGTGTTGTGGGTGCCCGTGCATTACCTGCTGTTGCTGCCGCAGATGCGCCCGATTGATCGTGACGACAATCGTCCGATCTGAGTGAGGAGCCAGGAGTGAGGAGTGAGGAGTTGAAGTCAGAGGGCTGCTGTGCAGCCCGAGGTGTGATGCGGCAACGCACGGGGGCTGATTTTGCTCCTCACTCCTTACTCATTACTCCTCTCTGATTCATGGAACTCAACGCCCCAGAACAGGAACTCTCCCGCTTCCGCGCCCGTGTGGCCGTGGCGGGCGTGTTCGTGCTGATCTGCTTCGGCCTGCTCGTCGCGCGTTTCGTCTACCTGCAGATCGTCAAGCACGACTACTACTCGACGCGCGCCGAAGAGAACCGCATCTCGCTGGTACCCATCGTGCCCAACCGCGGGCTTATCGTCGATCGCAACGGCGTCATCCTCGCGCGCAACTACTCGGCCTATACGCTGGAAATCACGCCCTCCAAGGTGCGCAACCTCGAAGCCACCATCGACGAGCTGGGCGAAGTCATCGACATCCAGGCCAAGGACCGCAAGCGTTTCAAGAAGCTGCTAGATGAGAGCCGCAACTTCGAGTCCCTGCCAATCCGTAACCGCCTCAGCGACGAAGAGGTGGCCCGTTTCATTGCCCACCGCTACCGTTTCCCCGGCGTCGAAATCAAGGCGCGATTGTTCCGCCAGTACCCGCACGGCGAGCTGGGTTCGCACGCCCTGGGTTACATCGGCCGCATCAATAAGAGAGAGGCCGAGCAGATCGAGGAGGACGAAGATCGCGCGGCCAACTACCGGGGTACCGAACACATCGGCAAGACGGGTCTGGAGCAAAGTTACGAGAAGTACCTGCACGGCATCACAGGTTTCGAGCAGGTCGAAGTCGACGCCGCAGGCCGTGCTGTGCGCGGACTCAGCCGCACGCCGCCGGTGCCCGGCGACAACCTTGTGCTGACGCTGGATGCCGAGCTGCAACGCATAGCCGAAGACGCCTTCGGCAGCCGGCGCGGCGCGCTGGTCGCCATCGAGCCCGGCACGGGCGGTGTGCTGGCCCTGGTGTCCAAGCCGACTTTCGACCCCAACCTGTTCGTCGACGGCATCGACCCGCAGAACTGGGGCGCGCTCAACACCTCGCCTGACAAGCCCTTGCTGCACCGTGCCATCTATTCGGCCTATCCGCCGGGCTCGACCTTCAAACCCTTCATGGCGCTGGCAGCGCTGATGACGGGGAAGCGCACGCCGACCCAGGCCATCTCGGATCCCGGTTACTTCGTGTTCGGCAACAACACCTTCCGCGACGACAAGAAGGGGGGGCATGGTTCGGTGGACATGGTGAAGTCCATCGTCGTGTCCTGCGACACCTACTACTACATGCTCGCCAACGACATGGGCATCGACCTGCTGTCGTCCAGCATCGGCCAGTTCGGGTTCGGTTCGCGCACCGGTATCGATATCGAGGGCGAGGCTGAGGGCATTCTGCCATCGCCCGCCTGGAAGAAGCGCCGCTTCAAGAAGCCCGAGCAGCAGAAGTGGTATGCCGGTGAGACCATCTCGATCGGTATCGGTCAGGGCTACAACGCCTACACGCCGCTGCAGATGGCGCATGCGATGGCCACGGTGGCAGCGGGTGGCGTGATGTACAAGCCGCACATCGTCCGCTACATCGAAGATGCACGCAGCGGTGCGCGCACGGTGGTCGAGCCTACGCCGATCAAGACCATCCCGATCCAGAAAGAGCATCTCGACGTGATCTTCAAGGGACTCGTCGAGGTGAACAAATGGGGGACGGGTGCGCGTGCCTTTGCCAAAGCCGAGTACACCGCGGCGGGCAAGACCGGTACGGCCCAGGTCTACTCCCTCAAGGGTGCCAAGTACGAAGCCTCCAAGATCCACGAGACCCTTCGCGATCACGCGCTCTACATCGCCTTTGCGCCAGCCGAGGCGCCGAAGATCGCGCTGGCCGTGATCGTCGAGAACGGTGGTTTCGGCGCCGAGTCTGCAGCGCCGATTGCGCGCCAGATCCTCGACTATTACCTCGTCGGCAAGCGTCCGGCGGGTCCGGCGCCTGAACAATCCGGCGCTGAAAGCGAATAGGACGGGACGACGATGCACTTCCAATTCGACCCCGCCCGCTGGCTGCGCCACCTGTTCGCGCCCATCGACCCCTGGCTGTGGGGCATCCTCATCAGCATTCTTGGCGGCGGTTTCATCGTCATGCTCAGCGCCTCGCCCGAGCGCCTCAACGCCCACCTCATCAACCTGGCGGCGGCCCTCATCGTGATGGTGGTGGTCGCGCACACGCGCATGCAGCGCCTGCATAGCCTGGCGCTGCCGCTGTACGTCGTCGGCGTGCTATTGCTGGTCGCCGTCGAGTTGTTCGGCGAGACCTCGAAAGGTGCGACGCGCTGGCTCAACATCGGCATTGCGCGTATCCAGCCGTCCGAGCTCATGAAGATCGCCATGCCGCTGATGCTGGCCTGGTACTTCCAGAAGCGCGAGGGCAGCCTCAAGGTGCGCGACTTTCTCGTCGCCACGGCCCTGCTGGCAATACCCGTAGGGCTCATCGCCAAGCAGCCAGACCTCGGCACGGCCCTGCTGGTGGTGGGTGCCGGCGTGTTCGTGATCTTCTTCGCCGGCCTGTCCTGGAAGCTCATCGTGCCGGTGACCGTGCTTGGCGTTTCGGCCATCGTGGCGGTGATCATCTACCAGGGGCCGATCTGCGAGCATGGTGTCGAGTGGCCTGGCCTGCGCGAGTACCAGAAGCACCGCGTGTGCACCCTGCTTGATCCCTCGTCCGACCCGCTCGGCAAGGGCTTCCACACCATCCAGTCGACGATTGCCGTGGGCTCGGGCGGCGTCACCGGCAAAGGCTGGCGCGAAGGCACGCAGGCGCACCTCGACTTCCTGCCCGAGCGCCATACCGACTTCATCCTCGCCGTGCTGTCCGAGGAATTCGGCCTGCTCGGCGTGATCGCCCTGCTGGTGCTCTACGCCATGCTCATCGCGCGCAGTCTGGCCATTGCGGCCAATGCGCCCAATCTCTTCGCGCGCCTGCTCGCTGGCGCCATCACCATGACCTTCTTCACCTATGCGTTCGTGAACATGGGCATGGTCAGTGGCATCCTGCCCGTGGTGGGGGTGCCCTTGCCCTTCGTCAGTTATGGCGGCACAGCGCTGGTGACGCTCTGTCTGGGCGTCGGCATGCTCATGAGCATCAGCCGTAACCGCCGCCACGGCAGGCGGCAATGAAGTCGCTGCTCCTCGCGGCACTGGTCTTGCTGCTGAGTGCTTGCGCCAGTACGCCCGGTCCGGTGGAGACGCGTCCTGCCCCACCTGCTCGTTCTGCCCCGCCGACGAGCCCGACACCGGCCCCCGCTCCTGTGACCAGTCCTGCACCCGCGACGCGGCCCGTACCCCCGCCTGCCAACCCCGGCAATGAACCATCTACTCCGGGCAAGGGGGGCTACTACCTTGACGACGGCCCCGGCGCCAACCCGCCAGCCGACATGGCCAGCATTCCCGACGCCCAGCCGCGCAAGGAGCCCCTGCACCCGCGCGCCAACCGGCCCTACGTCGCGCTCGGCCAGAGCTTCACGCCACTGCTCGACGCCAGCGACTACAAGGCACGCGGCATTGCCAGCTGGTACGGCAAGCGCTTCCACGGCAAGCCCACGTCCAGCGGCGAGCCCTACGACATGTACGCGATGACGGCGGCGCATCCGATCCTGCCCATCCCCAGCTACGTGCGGGTCACGAATGTACAGAACGGCAAGTCCGTGATCGTGCGCGTCAATGACCGTGGCCCGTTCAAGAAAGACCGCTTGATCGACCTGTCCTACACGGCTGCCTGGAAGCTGGGCTACACCGGCAAGGGCTCGACCGAGGTCGAGGTCGAGCTTGTGCGGCCCGACGACTCGCCGCCAGTCGTGGCAGAGGCCTCGGGCACGGCGCCAGTTGCGGTTGCGGAAGTTCGCGTTGCCGAGGCACCCGCTGCGGTGACATCTGTCGTGTCCGCGCCAGCTCCTGCGTCTGCCGTATCACCGACTCCGGCTCCTGCAGCCACCACGCCTGCTGCAGCGAGCGCACCGGCAGGTATCTACTTGCAGCTGGGCGCTTTCAGCACGCTGGGTAATGCGGAAGGCTTCCGCGATTACGCGCAGCAGGAACTCAAGGGCCAGCGCCAGACCCTGCACATCGTGCCTGACGGCACGCGCTATCGCCTGCAACTCGGTCCGTTCGCCGATGTGAGCAGCGCACGCGCGGCTATCGAAGGTGTGACGAAAGCGCTCAAGCTCACGCCCTTCATTGTTCAGCGTTGAACACGCAGCATGACCGCTCGCGCACAGCGCGGTGAATGTCGCACCCTATAATCGCGAACCCCGGCCGTCCTGGACGGTCTGACGACTTCCTTTCCCGCCTTTCCTTTTCCGCCTTCCTTTTTCGCCTTCTACCGTTGTGAAGATCAAATCCCTGCTGTTCGCCCTGATTGTGGCCTCTGCCTGCCAGCCCGTCCTTGCCCAGACACCGGCTGCCGCGGCCCCCACGGCTCCTGTTCCGCCCCACCTCGACGCACGCGCCTGGCTGCTACTTGATACCGGCAGCAATCAGATCCTGACCAGCGAAAAACCCGACATGCGTGCCGAACCGGCCTCGCTGACCAAGTTGATGACCGCTTACGTCGTGTTCAACGCACTCAAGTCCAAGGCCATCACGCTGGACCAGACCGTACCGGTCTCCGAGAATGCCTGGCGAATGGTCAAGTCCGGCTCGGCCATGTTCATCGAGCCGCGCAAGCCGGTGACCGTGCGCGAGCTGCTGCAGGGGGTGATCGTGCAGTCCGGCAACGATGCCTGCATTGCGTTGGCCGAGCTGGTCGCGGGTAGCGAAGCCAATTTCGTTGTGCTGATGAATCGCGAAGCGCAGCGCCTTGGCCTTGCCAACACCCAGTTCCGCAACGCCACCGGCCTCACCGAGTCGGGTCACTACAGCTCGCCGCGCGACATGGCCAGCATTGCGGCCGCCATCATTCGCGACCACGCGGAATTCTTCCCGATCTACTCGCAGAAGGAATTCCGCTACAACAAGATCAACCAGCCCAACCGTAACCGCTTGTTGTGGCTGGACCCGACCGTGGACGGCATGAAGACCGGCCACACCGACGCCGCCGGTTACTGCCTGGTGTCAACGGCGCGTCGTGGTCCGCGTCGCCTCATCTCGGTGGTCATGGGGACGGCGTCTGACAATGCCCGCACGCTCGCCTCGCAGCAGCTGCTCAACTTCGGCTTCCTGAACTTCGACTCGGTGCGCTTCTATGGCGCCAACCAGCCCGTACGCAAGCTGCAGGTCTGGCAGGGCCAGCAGGACGAGGTCGAGGTGGGGGTGGCCCAGGACCTCGTGCTTGCCGTGCCGCGTGATCGCAGCAAGGACGTCAAGCTGCAGTTCGATGCCGTGACCCCGGTTCTCAAGGCACCTGTCAGCAAGGGCGCTGCGCTGGGCCGCATCACGCTGAGCCTGGATGGCAAGTCGCTGGGCGAATTCCCCGTCGTTGCGCTGCAGGACGTTGCTCAGGCCGGCATCGTCGGTCGTTCGGTAGACGCGGTGAAGCTCTGGTTCCGCTGAGGCAACAACGCGCACGAAAAAGCCCGCTCGTGAGCGGGCTTTTTCATGGTCGATATCTTCCTTCAGTATTCCCAGAAGATACGCTGCAGCTCCTTGGTGTCGCTGGTCTTCGTCAACGCCAGCATGGCGAGGATGCGCGCTTTCTGTGGCTTGTGGTCGTGCGCCACCACCCAGTCGTACTTGTCATCGGGCTGCTCGGAATTGCGCAGCACGAAGCCTTCCGGCACACGCGCTGAGCGAATGATGTGCACGCCTTTGGCCCGCAGACCCTGCAACACCGGCACGATGCGATCAGCCACTGAGCCGTTGCCGGTGCCGGCGTGGATGAGGGCCTTGTCCTTGCCGAACGCCTCATACGCTGTGGCGGGCACGCTGCCGTAGGCATAGACGATGTCGACATCAGGCAGGCTGTCGATCTTGTCGATGTCGAATTCCGAATTCATCGTGTGGCGCTTCACCGGCGCACGGAACCAGTAAGCCTTGCCCTCGACGTTCATGCCCAGCGGACCCCACTGGCTGTTGAAGGCATTGGTCACGATGTTGATGGTCTTCGATACATCACGCGCGCTGAAGATCTGGTCATTCATGGTCACCAGCACGCCCTTGCCCTTGGCGCTCGGGTTGGCCGCCACGCTCACCGCGTTGTAGAGGTTGAGCATGCCGTCGGCCGACATGGCCGTGCCGGGCCGCATCGAGCCGACGACCACGATGGGCTTGTCGGTACGCACGGTCAGGGTCAGGAAGAAGGCCGTCTCCTCCAGCGTGTCGGTGCCGTGCGTGATCACGATGCCGTCGACATCGGCTTGCCTGGCGAGCGCCGAGACGCGCTTGGCCAGCGTCAGCAGGTGGGCGTTGGTGAAGCTCTCCGAAGCGATCTGGAAAACCTGTTCGCCGCGCACGCTTGCGACGTCCTTGAGTTCAGGCACGCCAGCGATGAGTTTGTCGACTGGCACCTTGGCGGCCTGGTAGGTCGCGCTGTTGGCCGCCGTGGCGCCGGCCCCCGCAATGGTGCCGCCGGTGGCCAGAATCACCACATTGGGTTTGCTTTGGGCAAGTGCCGCGAGACTGAGAAAACTGAGGCAAACCGCCGCCAGCGTGTGGCGGGCTGCGCGGCGAACGATAGATGAAGCAAGCATGAAGAGCCTCCGGGGTGAGTAGGAGGTCTTACTCTAGCAATCGGGATACCAGAAACGTTCGGGCTACGTGAAACTACGGAGCCCCATGACACGCGCAACAAAAAGCCCGCCGGGTGGCGGGCTATTTGTCATGCATGCAGCCGCGCGTCAGGGTGACGACGTGGTCAGTGACACATTGTCGAAGCTGCTGGTCGAGGTGACCGTGGCGCTGCCGGATACGCCCACCAGACCGATGTACACCGTGCTACCCAGCGCTGTGTAGCCGGTGGCGGTGAAGTCCTGCGACTTCGTACCCAACCAGGTCACGCCATCAGTCGAGTACGACACCGTGATGATCTGACCGACGCGGGCCAGACGAATCCATACCGGTTGCGTGGTGAGCGGCGTGGTGTAGCCCAGACTCGACGAGCTGACAGAGGCGTTGTCGGTGATGCGTTGTTCCCATTGCAGGCGCGGGATGCCGCGCATCAGGATGCCGTAATAGCGCGAGTTGATATCCAGGCTGTTACGAACCATCAGTCCTGCGCGGATGTTGCCCGTCGACAGGCCGCTCGGGATCTCCTGTGACAGCATGCGTGCGACCATCGTGAAGTCGCCCGTCACAGTCGTATACGCGTACTCCATGCTGTCCGAGTTGAGCGAACTGGACGCGCTGCTGCTTGCCACACCCAGACTGCCCGCGCCCACCAGCGTGTAGACCTGCGTCGCGACCGTGCCGCTGCTGGTACTGCTGCTGCTTGAGGTGAAGGTTGTCGTCGCGGTGTTCGGCAGGCCGCCGGTGGTGAAGGCATTGGTCAGCGGCGTGGCGCCGCTGATGACCACATCTGTGGTGCCTGGGGTGGGCGTTACGCTGGAGCTGCTCGACGACGAACTGCTCGACGAGGACGAACTGCTGCTCGAAGACGACGATACGCTGCTGGCGCTCGACGACGAGCCGCTGGACTTCGCGGCCTCATCCCAGTTCCGGTACTCGGTGAGGTAGGGCTGCGTGCTGCCGTTGCTGTAGACAGTCGCCGTGCCGCCGATGGCCTTGGCACTCCACGGGCCCGTGGAGAGTGCGATGTGCTTGCCCAGCACCGAGTTGCGCACGAAGGTCTTGCCCGGTGCGTCGGTGGTGCTGTCGTCCCACTGACGCGCGAGGAAGATACTGTCCGCCGTCGTGCTGCTGTCGGCGAGGAACACGCTGTTGTTGAACAGCAGGCCTACGGTCTGTGTCGCCTGCGTCGTCGAGGGCGAGGTGATCGAGGTGCCGCTGGGCTTGCGCGTGCCGATGGTGCGGATCGTGCTGCCTTCGAATACGCCGATGCCGGCGCCGAAGATGAAGTCCACGTCGCCGCTGATGTCGCTGCCCGTGACGAAGACGCGCTTGCCGCTGTTGGCGAGATAGAGCGTGTCCTGGTTGCCGAGCAGACGCACGCCGTCGAGCACGATCTTGTCGGCCTTGTCGATCATGATCGCGACGGCCTGGTCGTTGGTGCCCACTTCGGCCCAGGCATTCTCGACCGTGATGTTCACGAGCTGGAAGCCGTTGTTGCGCACACGCATCGTGGCCGAGCATTCCTTGCCCACGGCGCTGGTCTTGCCCGAGGCCGTGCACAGCGTGTAGAGCGCCTTGGCATCCGTGTTGCCGTTGTAGACCGAGGTGTCAGCGGTAGCACCGACGAAGGCCGTGTAGGCGCTTGACGGGCTGCCTTGCGACAAGGCGTTGTAGATGCGCACCTTGGTTGCATCGCTCTCGGTGCTGTAGAGCGTGACGGCCGTGGTGGCCGAGCTGGCGACGATGAGTTGCTCGTTGTAGTCGCCTGCCTTCACGCGGATATAGACACGTGTGGCGGTGCTGGTCGAGGCATCGTTGAGTGCGGACTGGATCGTGGTGTGCGTACCGCTGCCATCCTTGGCCACGGTGTAGTCGGCCGTGAAGCCAGCTGGGTAGAGGCGGCCGGCATTGGGCTGACCGGCGTTGACCGATTGCGGCGCCCAGGCGTCGGAGCCGGCGAGCGCCTTGGCTACGGTGAAGTTGCCAGCGGCGGTATCGTCCAGCATCGGACGCGTGCCACTGGCCGTGGCCACCGGCAGCTTGCCGGCGCCGGCGTAGGCGAGGTTGTGTTCGCGCACGGCGGCAGCGGTGCTGCCCAGGGTGTAGGCGTAAGGCGGCGTCCAGCCCAGTACGTTGGTGTAGGGCGCCACCGTGAAGCCACTGCTGGTGCCGGCGGCCTGAGCGCTGCTGTAACGCGCCTCGAGGGCTGCCTTGGCGGCGGCTTCGAGGTCGGCCGAGGCCGCCACGCCGTTGTACCAGGAGCCGACGTCCTTGAACTGGTAGCCGTTGAGGTTGGAGATGATCCGCGACACGCTGGCCTTGGAGCCGGCGAGGTCGAAGACGTTGCCTTCGGACAGGATGCGCGACTCCGCGCCCATGCCGATGTAGTAGCTCATCGGATAGTCGGTGCTGTCGGTGTTGCCGTCGAAGTAGTTGTTGTAGACGTGGATCTGGCCGAAACGCGCGCGCGGTGCGCGTTGCGTGATGCTCTGCCAGATGTTGTTGCTGAAGGTCAGGCGGTTGTAGGCACGTTCCTTGGTGCCGTTGCCGTCACCCGAGCCGCCAACCATGTTGGTCTTGTCGTGGTTCTTGAAGATCGAGTACGAGACGGTCACGTAGTCCGAGCTGTCCTCGATGTCGAGCAGGCCGTCGTGACGCTGCACTTCCTTGGTCACGCCGTTGATGGTGCGCACTTCCTTGCTGTCGAAGTTGGCGCCGTCGCTGAAGGTGCAGTGGTCAATCCAGATCTGCTTGCCGGTGACCATGGAGATCGCCTTGTACTTGGCGTTCCACTCTTCCTTGCCCACGGTATTGGTGTAGGCGGGTGCCAGGTCCTGCGGTGCCTGGAATTCGAGATTGCGGATGACGATGTTGCTGGTCGCGTTGATCGAGAAGTAGCCGTCGATCAGCTTTGCGTCCGCACCGACGCCCATGATCGTGGTGTTCGAGGGGATGATGAACTGGATCTGCGCCTTCTGCAGGTTCTGCAAGGTCGTGCGCGCTGACGACAGCTTGCTGATCGCTGTGGCCTCATCCGTGGTGGGTGTGTAGGACGGATCGACGCTCTTTACGTACAGGTTGAAGTCGTAGTTGGCGGCTGTCGCGTTGAGGCTCTTGTAGTACGCCTCATCGGCAAACTTGCCGTTGCCCAGATCGGTACCCCAGATGGTCCCGACAACGTAGATGATCTTGGGCTCGCTCTTTGCGGCTGATGAGTTCGTGGCGTAGGTCGCGCTGTTGCGGTTCTCCAGCGCGGCATTGAGCTCGGCGCGGTTGTGCACGACGTAGATGTTGCTGGTCGGCGCCGAGGCGCCACCCGTGGTGCCGGCGCCTTGCGAGGCCCAGCCGGTGACTTCGGTGGTGACCGTCAGCGTGGCCGAGGTGCTCGTCGAGCTGCCGGCCGCTGACGAGGTGCTGCCGGTTGCACCGCCGCTGCTGCCGCCTCCTCCTCCACCACCACCGCCGCCGCAGGCTGCCAGTAATGCCAGAAGTGTTGCCGCGCAGAATGAACGGAAAAAGGTCGCCGGTTGGCCTCCGGCAAGGCGTACAGGGTGCTGCATCTTCGACTCCTCCACAAACCGTGTCCTGACGGACCGGCTGCTGATTTGAGTGATGCCGCAGGCATCACCATTTGGTGCCGCGATTGTACTGAGCCAAGTGACCGGAAACATTTTGCTGCACTGCGATTTTTTACAGAACTGGAAAAATCGCCGGACGGTCTCACTTGTGACCCATGTACGAGTCGGGAGACAATTCCGGGCCCACCCCGGAAGTCCTCCGGCTGAGCCCTTTTTGTCGCCAGCCGCATGCCATGTCACAGAACACGCCTCAGACCCGTCCCGACACCCTGCTCGAATTCCCCTGCGACTTCCCGCTCAAGATCATGGGCGAACGCGTCGACGGCTTCGCCCAGACCGTGCTCGAAGTCGTGCAGCGCCATGCGCCCGACTTCGACGGCAACAGCATGGAGATGCGCCCCTCGTCGACAGGCAAGTACCTGTCGCTGACCTGCACCATCCGCGCCACCTCCAAACCGCAGCTGGATGCCCTTTACACCGAGCTGTCCGGTCATCCGATGGTGAAAGTCGTCCTCTGACATGCCACGGCTGGAGATCCACCGGCTGGGCTTGGTGCCCTACGAGCCCACTTTTGCCGACATGAAAGCTTTGACCGCCATGCGCGGCCCGGAAACCCCGGACCAGTTGTGGTTGTTGCAGCACCCCCCCGTCTATACACTCGGCCTCGCCGGCAAACCGGAACACCTGCTCGAGGCCAGTGAAGTGCCGCTGGTCAAGATCGACCGCGGCGGCCAGATCACCTATCACGGCCCCGGTCAGGCAGTGATCTACCTGCTGATCGACCTCGCGCGCCGCAAGCTGATGGTGCGTCAGATGGTCAATCTGATGGAACAGGCCGTCATCGACATGCTGGCTGGACTGGGCATTGCGGCCGAGCGGCGCGAGGGCGCGCCGGGCGTGTATGTCGGAGAGGCCAAGATTGCCGCGCTGGGCATCAAGATCACACGCGGCTGCAGTTATCACGGTCTGGCCTTGAACGTGGACATGGATCTTGCGCCGTTCAGCCGCATCAATCCCTGCGGTTACGAAGGCCTGGCCTGCACGCAGCTGGCTGATCTCGGCATTGCGCTGAGCGTTGATGAGGCGCACAGCCTGCTGGCCGCACAACTGGAAAAATTGCTGGAAGAGCGGTTCCCCCTGACAATCGAAGCAGCCGGATTTTCCAACTGAGGCTGCCTGAAGTTTTGACAAGCCCCCAGCCCCGGGGCAGGAAAGTGAAGCATGGAACAGAACGTGAAGAAGCAGCGCGGCGAACTCAAGACGGCGCGTATCCCGATCAAGATCGTGCCCGCCGAAAAGCTGCGCAAGCCGGACTGGATCCGCATCAAGATCGGCAACAGTGAGGAGACCGCGCGCTTCAACGAGATCAAGGACACCTTGCGCGAGCACAAGCTGCACACGGTGTGCGAAGAGGCGTCCTGCCCCAACATCCACGAATGCTTCGGCAAGGGCACGGCCACCTTCATGATCATGGGTGACATCTGCACGCGGCGTTGCCCGTTCTGCGACGTGGGTCACGGCAAGCCCGATCCGCTCAACCAGGACGAGCCGCGCGATCTCGCCAAGACAATCGCCGCCATGCGCCTCAAGTACGTCGTGATCACCTCGGTTGACCGCGACGACCTGCGCGACGGCGGCGCCCAGCACTTCGTCGACTGCATCACCGAAACCCGCCGCGCCTCGCCCAACACCACCATCGAAGTGCTGGTGCCGGATTTCCGTGGCCGCATGGACATCGCGCTGAAGATCTTCGCCGAGGCGACGCCTGACGTGATGAACCACAACCTCGAAACCGTGCCGCGTCTCTACAAGGCCGCGCGACCCGGTTCCGACTACGCGCACTCGCTGATGCTGCTCAAGAACTTCAAGGCCAACCACCCCGAGGTACTGACCAAGAGCGGTCTCATGGTCGGCCTGGGCGAGACCGATGAAGAGATTCTCGAAGTGATGCGCGACATGCGCGCGCACGACGTAGACATGCTCACCATCGGCCAGTACCTGCAACCCTCGCAGGGCCACCTGCCGGTGCTGCGCTACGTGCACCCTGACGTCTTCAAGATGTTCGAGACCGAAGCGCTGAAGATGGGCTTCAAGAACGCAGCCTGCGGTCCGATGGTGCGTTCGAGCTACTGGGCCGACCAGCAGGCGCACGGCGCCGGCGTCTGAGTGGTGTGCGACGTTGATTGCGGTCAGCGTCGCATGCTGAGCAGGGCCGGCATCAAGCCGGCATGTTGCTCAGCAGTCGGGCAATGTCCGTCGCCGCAACCGGGCGTGAGAACAGGTAGCCCTGATAGGCGTCGCATCCGAGCTCGCGCAGGATGTCGAGCTGCGCGTCGGTTTCGACACCTTCCGCAACGGTGCGCAGCGTGAGTTTGCGCGCAAGGGTCTGAATGGCATCGACGATGGCGCGGTCGTTCTCGTCGGTCTCGATTTCGCCGATGAATGAGCGGTCAATCTTCAGTTTGTGCACCGGCAAGCGCTTGAGGTAACTCAGCGAGGAGTAGCCGGTGCCGAAATCATCGATGGAGAATTGCACGCCCAGCTCGGTGAGCTGGTGCATGGTGTTGAGCGCCCCCTGCGCGTCCTGCATCACCATGCTCTCGGTGATTTCGAGCTGCAGGCTGGCGGGATTGCAGCCGCTGCTCTGCAAGGCGTCGCGCACCGTGGCGACCAGACTCGGGTCGGCGAACTGCCGGATCGACAGGTTCACCGCGATCTGCAGCGTGTCGTAACCCTGGTCCTGCCAGCGCCGGGCCTGACGGCAGGCCTCCTGCAGCACCCACTCGCCGATCGGTACGATGAGGCCGGTCTCTTCCGCAACCGGGATGAACTGTGCCGGAGGCACGAGGTTGCCTTGCGACGGCTGCCAGCGCAGCAGAGCCTCGACCGAGGTCACGCGGCCACTCTTCAGCTCGACGATGGGCTGGTAGTGCAGCAGGAATTCGCTGTGGGCGAGGGCATTGCGCAGGCCGGCCTCGGTCTGCAGGCGGGCGCGGGCGCTGTGCGTCATGGACGAAGTGAACAGCTCGACAGTGTTGCCACCCATGTCCTTGGCCTGGTACATGGCCATGTCCGCGTTGCGCAGCAAGGTTTCACCGGCCTCGCTGTCGAGCGGATAGACGCTGACGCCGATGCTGACGCTGCTGTTGATGATGTGGCCTTCGACCGTTACCGGTTGCGACATGGCGTGCAGGATCTTTCGGGTGATGGGCTGCACGTCGTCAACGCTGGCCATGTCGCTGAGCACGATCACGAACTCATCACCCCCCATGCGCGCGACCGTGTCTCCGGGCCGCACACATTCCGCGAGGCGTCTGGCTGTCTCTTTCAGCAGCATGTCGCCCTTGCTGTGGCCCAGGCTGTCGTTGATGGTCTTGAAGCGGTCGAGGTCCAGCATCAGCACGGCGGCCATGCGATGCGCGCGGTGGGCATAGATCAGGGCCTGATCGAGGCGGTCGTGCATCAGGTTACGGTTGGCGAGACCGGTCAGGCTGTCGTAATTGGCCTGCCGTTCCAATGCCGCGTGGGTGCGCGACAGCTCTGCGTGCTGTGTCTGCAAGGAGCGGGCGAGGCGGTCCAGTGCGCTCATCACCTTGCCAAGCTCGCCGCGCGGGTAATCGGGGCCGATCTCGGTGTCGAAGCTGCCCTGGTCGAGGTGCGAGATGGCCGTCATCAGTCGTGCCGTCTGCCGTCGTACGGCAAACTCCGCCAGCGCCGCCGCAGCAAGGAAGAGCGCCGCCGAAATCGCCAACATGCCCAACAGGGTGCGCCTGAAGTGGTTGTCGACCTGCGCATAGAGCTCCACCTCCGGCAGGCTCAACCCCAGGCGCAGCCCGGTGTCGCGGGTGCGCGGCAGTGTGGCGGTAGCCCAGATGCGTGCGTCTTGCCCCATGCCTACCGTATTCACGGTACCGGCCTTGCCGGATAACAGCAGCTTGTCTTGGTCGGGCGTCGATTGAGGGCGAGCATCGGGGCCGTTGAAGCCACCGGGCTCGCGCAGGATCAGGTTGCCCTTACCGTCCCAGATCTGCAGCCCCATGTTGGGGTAGGGCAGGCTGGGCGTGACGGACTGGCCGTAGGCTTCGAGATTGAGCGAGGCCAGCAGCACGAACTTGAGGTCGCCCCCGTCGTCACGCACCGGGTAGGCGATCTGCAATACGCCCTTGCCGGTGAGGCGGCCGAACACGGGCTCCACCACGTGGCGGCGTGCGATGACGGCGCGCTTGAAGTACTCGCGGTCGTTGAGGTCCAGCTTGCGCCCGCTGCGCAGCGAGTCGCAGTGAAGCATGCCGTCGGGGCGAATAGTCAGCAGGCCGGTGTACTGCGGATGTTCCTGCAGCACGGTGGCGAGGAATTCCGAGCAGGCGGCCTTGTCGTTACTTGAGAGGATGGGCACGCGGCCAAGGCCGAAGAGCAGCTGGGCTGTGCCCGCTACCTTGTCGTCGAGATCCTTGGCGATACTGTCGGCGCGTGCCACGAGTTGTGCGTGCGCCTGATCAAGCGCGGCGGCGCGCTGCTCAAGCAGCAGCCAGACCACCGTCAGCAGCGGCAGGAAGCTCGCCGCCAGCACCAGCCACAGGATGCGCGCGCGCAGGCTCATGCCGTGACCATCCTGCCCATGGGGCATTGCGACCGCTGCATGGCGGCCGGCCGGCAATACCTGAGGTTGCCTGCTGGGTAGTTGCGGTTCGCCCGCATCGCGTTTCTCTCCTGAGTTCTGGCCGCGCCGGACAATGCGGGGCTCAAACACTGTTTACGGCAGCCCGCCAGGCGACATGACTTCGGCCCGGAATTCTGCACCGCACTACGGGCGGCGCCCGGAAACTTGTGTGAATTGTTGTGTGATACACCGCGTGTGACCGATAACACGCCGCTCGTAATGTTTTAGGCGATTTTTACA
The DNA here is from genome assembly GCF_039544165.1 of Viridibacterium curvum. Classification (NCBI taxonomy): domain Bacteria; kingdom Pseudomonadati; phylum Pseudomonadota; class Betaproteobacteria; order Rhodocyclales; family Rhodocyclaceae; genus Viridibacterium; species Viridibacterium curvum. The sequence continues at coordinate 579,599 of NZ_BAABLD010000008.1, read as the reverse complement.
TTTCATGAGATTCTGAAGTCAGATTTTTACCTACACTCTGCCGGGGCTCGCCGCCTCGCACGCAAAAAGCAGAATCGGAGAAGACATGACGCAGCATTGGCAAGCAGGGCTTGTTGCCCTGGTTACGGGCACCTTGTTGGTGGGGTGCGGTGGAGGTGGCGGCGGTGGAGGCGGCAGTGGAGCCACAGCTGCAGCATCGAGCAGCAGCGTGGCTTCATCGGTTGCCAGCTCGACTGCCTCCAGCAGCAGCTCGGCCGCGTCGTCCGCCACTTCGTCGTCCGTGTCCTCTTCATCCTCGGTGGCGGCATCCAGCAGTTCCAGCAGCAGCGTCGCCAGCTCGTCGAGCTCCTCGGTCTCCAGCAGCGCAACCAGCTCTGCGGCCAGCTCGCTGATCACTTCGCTCGGGGTCACCGGCTGGGCCGCAGTGGGCACCAACAACCTTGGCACCACCGGCACGACAGGCGGTCATGGTGCAACGAGCAGCAAGACCTACACGGTCACCAACCGCAACGAACTGATCCAGGCGCTCTATGGCGGCACCGCCACCATCAATGCAGATGGCAGCTTCAGCGGCACCCTCGACAGCAGCAAGAAGCTCATCTACGTGTCGGGCACCATCAGCCTCAACATGAACAAGGCGCTGACCGAGCTGACTGCCGACGATTACGTGGCGAACACCAACTCGGGCGGCTGCGCGGCGTCAGGGGTCAGCTACACCTCGGGCACCTACACCAGCGAGAGCGCTTTCTGGACGGCCTATTACGCGGCCTATCGCCCCAGCGTATGGGGCACCTCGGCGTCCAACTCGGCGACCACCACGCCGACCGGCACGGCTGAAAACGCGCGCCTCTGCTACGCCGCCCTGCAGAAGAAGGTCGTGTATCTGAGCATTCCCTCGAACACCTCCATCCTCGGCATCGGCAGTACGGCCAAGATCATCCACGGCACGCTGGCCATCGGCGCATCAAGCAGCGCGCGCGTCGATAACATTGTCATCCGCAACATCGCTTTCGAAGACTCGTTCGACTTCTTCCCGCAGTGGGACCCGACCGACTCCAGCACCGGGCGCTGGAATTCGGCCTACGACAACGTCTCCGTCATGTATGCCGATCACGTCTGGCTCGACCACAACGAGTTCAGCGACGGCAGTGGCGCGCGCTTCGACAGCCAGTATCCCTCGCCCTTTACCGAGACCTTCAACGGCGTCGACTACGGCAGCTCGTCCAACGCCTTGCTATTCCACGTGCAGCACCACGACGGCTTGTCGGACATCACCAAGAACGCCAACTACGTGACCTCGTCGTACAACTACTATCACGACCACGACAAGTCCCTGCTCATCGGCGGCACTGACACAGCGAGCCTCACGGGCGAAAACCCTGGCGCGCTGAAGATCACCTTCAACCACAACCATTTCAAGAACCTGCGCCAGCGCCAGCCGCGCGTGCGCTACGGCATGGTGCACATCTACAACAACTACTTCAGCAACAGCACCAGTGCAGCCGACTACCCCTGGTCTGCGGGCTGGGTGGCGGCGCAGGGCGGCAAGATCTACGTCGAGAACAACGTCGCCGACGTCACCGGCGCCTCGGCCAGCAACGTCTACAGCGGCTCGTCGAGCAGCAGCAAGGTCACCAGCTGCGCAGCGCTGTCAGGCATGTTCAGCGAGTACTGCTCGGCCTACGCCTACCATGCCGGCAACGTACTCAATGGCAGCGCGCTGGATGTCAGCGGCGTCTCGGTGACCAACGTCACCACCACCAGCACGCCGTGGTTTGCCACCGGCGCCAGCAGCGGTGCGCCGACAGCGACGCCCTCGACTTTCTATACCTACACGCTGGATGCGACGACGAACCTGTCGACCACCGTGCCGGCCAACGCCGGCGTCGGCAAGCTCTGAGCTGAACCTTGCGCGGCACAAGCCGCACCAGCTCCCCTCCCCCGCCAGCGGGGGAGGGGAGCGGAAGGCAGGTACGCCGCGCGTCAGGTTGGGGGTTTTCATTGCTGCACTGTCAAAGCGTCACGACCGACGCTTTGAGCGCGCGGGTACACCTCACCACAGCGGCGCGATCTCGCCGGGCGGCAATCTGATCTTGCCCGCCGCCTGCCCGAGCAAGCGATCCGTGTCACCTGTGGCCTGATCGCGGTCCGGCCCCGCAACGCGCGAATTGAAGATCACCACGATGTTCCAGCCCGAGGCGTACGAAAGGCCAAGGCTGCTGGTGCCCGGCAGGCTGCCGCTGTGCCAGAGGTTCACGCGCGTGGCGTCCAGCATGCGCGCACGCACGCCCAGCCCGTAGTACACGGGGTTGCCCGCAGACGCGGCGGCCGCTGGGCGACCGTAGAGCTGCGCAAAACTCGCGGCGCTGAGCAGGCTGCGGCCACCATGGTTGCGCAGCGCGGAGAGGAAGCGCACGTAGTCGGCCGCCGTGCTCGTCCATGCGCCAGCACCCCCCAGCGATTCGAAATCGATGCCTGAATAGGCGCTGCCGTTCTCGCTCACATACTCCGGCTCATCATCCTTGCCGCGCAGCGTGGCGAATTCCCACGACCTGATGCCGGCAGGCGCTGCGATGTGGGTCTTCACGAAGTCCACATACTTCTGCCCCGTCGCCTTCTCGATCACCTGCTGGGCGAGGCAGAAATTGATGTTGCCGTAGGAATACAGCTGGCCCGGTTCCGCATCGAGCTTCACATTTGCAAGCCATCTGGCCGCGCTCCCCGGGCAGGCCGGCGTGCGCTCGAACATCGGGTCTTTCGCACGATCAATCGTCCAGCCCGCATGGTTCTGCAAGAGTTGGCGCACGGTGATCTGCAGCACGCGCGGGTCGGCGTACTCGGCAGGGTTGGCAGGGAAACCAAGCAGTTTCACAAAGGGCTGATCGAGATCGAGCTTGCCCTGCTCGGCCGCCTTCAGCGCCGCCACCGCCGTGATCAGCTTGGACATGCTCGCGATGCGCATGCGCTGATCGACCTGCATCGGCGTTTTGCTGAACACGCCCGACTTCGCCAAACCATAGGCCTTGTTGAGCACCAGCCGCCCCTGAAAGGCCACCGCCAGCGTGCCGCCGGGATAGCCGTTGTTCTGCATCAGGGACTGCATGGCCTCATCAAGGGCCTCCATGCCCGGCAGGCTCTGGCCACTCACGGCAACGGGCGTCTGCGCGCTGGCTTGCAAGACACCGACGCAGAACAGGCACAGCAAAACAGGCATACGGAACATCAGGCGTCACTCCAGGCAAGCCAATCGAAAGACCCGACAGACCGCGCCGGGATGAAGCGCCGCACTCAGGCAGACACCTGCCCAGCGCCAGCGTGATAAATCGTCATCGCCGCGCCGCGCGCAAAGCCGATCAGCGTGATGCCGGCATCCTGCGCCAGCGCGACAGCCTTCGCCGACGGTGCCGAGATCGCGGCCACCAGCGGGATGTTGGCACTCGCCGCCTTGTGCAGCATCTCGTACGAAGCGCGCGAGGTCAGCAGCAGCACGCTGCGCGACCAGTCGCCACGCTGCATGGCGCCGACCAGCTTGTCGAGCGCGTTGTGGCGGCCGATGTCCTCGCGCAGCAGCAGCGCGCCGTCCTGCCACAGCGCCGCCGCATGCACCGCGCCCGTGGCGTGGTTGAGCGCCTGCTGCGCCTGCATGGCGGCAAAGCCCTGTTGAATGTCGGCCGCGCGCAGCGTCACGCTGCGCGACACCTGTGCGATGGGCCGTATCGCCTGATCCAGCGACTCCGCGCCGCACAGCCCACAGCCAGTCCGTCCGGTGAGCGCGCGGCGCCGCTCGCGCAGGGCCTGCATGCGCCGCTCGGTGATCTGAAGATCGAGACAGATGCCCTGCGCGGTTTCGCTGATCTCGATATCGCTCAACTCGTGCGCCGCGTCGATGATGCCCTCGGTCAGCGAGAAGCCCAGCGCGAAGTCTTCGAGGTCCTGCGGGCTCGCCATCATCACCGCATGCGAGACGCCGTTGTAGATGAGTGCTACGGCCACCTCGTCAGCGACGCATTCCTCCGTCTCGCGCACCGAACCGGCCTCGAAGCGCCGCGCGCGCAGCGTGTGCGTCGGCTTCATTGCGCTGCCCCGCTCTGCAACAGCGCACGCGCCTTGGCTGTGAGGAAGACGCCCTCGCGACGACCCACCGCACGACGCTCCACCAGCGCCAGTTCGCCCAGCTCGCTCAACACGCGCAGCAGCACGCTCATGGGCACATCCAGACGCTTGCGCAGGGCGGCGGCAGACAAGCCATCCTTGTCCGCGAGCAAGCTGAGGGCGAGGGCGTGGTGGTCATTAATGCGGCAGGTTGGGGTCAATGTCATCGAGTACGGCTCCCCAAGGACTCCGTGGCCCTCATCCCCAACCCTTCTCCCGCAGGGAGAAGGGAGCGAAGAGCCCTCTCCCCGCGGGAGAGGGTTGGGTGAGGGTCAGCCGTGGTGCTTGTCTTGATGGTATTGCCCGTCGGGTGGGCGGCTCCGTGAGCCCGCGCGTCAAAATCGTCGCCACATGCGCGTGGGCACGCCGTGCCCACCCTACGCAAGCTCGGCACTCCGCGACAGCCGCACCGGCACCGACTTCGAGGCCGGCGTGCGCGCTTCGTCCGCAAACGCCCCCAGCGGCACCAGCGCATTGGTCTCGGGGAAGTAGCTGGCGAGGCAGCCGTCCGGAATGTCGTATTCGACGAGCAGGAAGCGCTTCGCCGTGCGTTCGCCGTCGTCCCACACGCTGGTGATGTCCACCCACTCGCCAGCCTTGAGGCCCTGCCGTGCCAGATCTTCGCGATTGATGAAGCACACACGGCGATGCCCATAGACCCCGCGATAGCGGTCATCGAGTCCATACACCGTGGTGTTGTACTGATCGTGGCTGCGCACGGTCATGAGGCGGAAGTCGGATTTCGGGATGATGGGCAGCGCGTGCGTCATGAAGCTCGCGCGTCCGTTGGCCGTTACCCAGCGTCGTTCGCGCGCGCTGTTGCCCAGGTAGAAGCCACCGGGTGCGCGCAGGCGTTCGTTGAAGTGCATGAAGCCGTCGACGACCGCTTCGATCCTGTCGCGGATGCGGCGGTAATCCTCGATGAGCCACAACCAGCGCGTCTTGCTCTGCGGCAGGGTGGCAGCGGCGAGGTGCGCGACGATGGCGGGCTCGGACATCAAATCGGGAGACGCCGGCGGATTCATGCCCTGCGAGATGTGCACCATGCTCATGGAATCTTCGACCGTCACGCCCTGCGGTCCGCTGGCCTGCATGTCGATCTCGGTGCGGCCCAGGCAGGGCAGGATCAGCGCCGCCTTGCCGTGCACGAGGTGCGAGCGGTTGAGCTTGGTCGTCACATGCACGGTGAGGTCGCAGGCGCGCAATGCGTCCCAGGTGCGCTCGGTGTCGGGCGTGGCGGCGGCGAAGTTGCCACCCATGGCGAAGAACACTTTCGCGTTTCCGGCGAGCATGGCCTCGATGGCAGCGACCACATCGAAACCGTGCTTGCGCGGCGGTTCGAAATCGAAGGCTGCACCCAGCTTGTCGAGAAATGCATCAGAAGGCTTCTCGTAGATGCCCATGGTGCGATCACCCTGCACGTTCGAGTGCCCGCGCACCGGGCAGGCGCCCGCACCGGGCTTGCCGATATTGCCGCGCACCAGCAGCAGGTTCACCAGCATCTGGATGGTGGCGACCGAATGCTTGTGCTGGGTGATGCCCATGCCCCAGGTGACGATGGTCGCGCGGCTCTGCATGTAGATCTGCGCCGCTTCCTGGATCTGCGCGTGGGTCAGCCCGCTTGATGCCTCGATGGCCGACCAGTTCTCGGCCAGCACATTGCTGCGGAAGTCGCCGAAGCCCTCGCAGTGTTCGGCGATGAAGGGCACGTCCTCCGCGCCCGCTTCGAGCACCGCCTTGATGATTCCCTTCGCCACAGCGAGGTCGCCGCCGATGGCAGGCTGGTAGTAGTGCGAGGCCAGCTTTGTTTCGCCCCCCATCAGCTCCAGCGGATTCTTGGGGTCGGAGAAACGCTCCAGCCCGCGTTCCTTCAGCGGGTTGAACACCACGATGCGGCAGCCGCGTCGGGCTGCATCGCGCAGTTCGGCGAGCATGCGCGGGTGATTGGTGCCGGGGTTCTGGCCGAAGATGAAAATGGCGTCGGCCCTGGTGAAGTCATCCAGCGTCACCGTGCCCTTGCCCACACCGATCTGCGGCTTCATGCCCGCGCCCGAGGGCTCGTGGCACATGTTCGAGCAGTCCGGCAGATTGTTCGTGCCGAACTCGCGGATGAACAGCTGGTAGAGAAACGCCGCCTCGTTCGACGTGCGCCCCGAGGTGTAGAACACCGCCTGATCGGGATCGGGCAGGGCATTGAGATGCTGCGCCACCGTCGCGAAGGCCTCGGGCCAGCTGATCGGCACATAGCGGTCACTCGCCGCGTCGTAACGCATCGGCTCAGTGAGCCGCCCGTGCGACTCCAGCGTGTAGTCGTCCTGCTGCATCAACGCGTTCACGGTGTGGCGGGCGAAGAACTCGCGTGTCACGCGGTGCGCCGTGGCCTCGGCCGCCACGGCCTTGACGCCGTTTTCGCAGAACTCGAAGCTCGAATGGTGATTCCGGTCGGGCCAGGCACAGCCGGGGCAGTCAAAGCCCTCGGGCTGATTGGCATTGCGCATGGTCGCAAAGCCCTTGGCGACGATGTTCTGCTCCTGCATGGCCGCGAGCGAGGCCTTGAGGGCGTCGAGCCCGCCAGCGGGCTTGGTGTAGACGGCAATTCGTTTGCTGCTCATGAAAAAATTTCCGCTGGACGATGGCGCATTGTCGGCGGCCATTGGGCGGCCGGCAATACGTGTTTTGACGGTGGCGACCAACGTATCATCACGCAGACACCCGCGCAGCCAGGCATCATGACCTCACCCTACGACACCATCTCCTACGATTTCATTCTTTTCGATCTCGACGGCACCATCAGCGACCCCATCGAAGGCATTGGTCGCTCCATCAACTACGCGCTCGAACATTTCGGCTACGCACCACTCGACCGCGCAGCGCAAGTGCCCTGGATAGGCCCGCCGCTGTTTCACAGCTTCAAGGCACACACCGGCGTCGAGGACGAAGCCCACATCAAGGCCCTCATCGCCAAATACCGCGAGCGCTATGGCGACGTGGGCTACGCCGAGAACACGATCTACCCCGGCATCGCCGAAGCTGTCACGGCGCTCGCCGATTCTGGCGTGCCGCTGGGCCTGTGCACCTCCAAGCGCGCCGACTTCGCCGAACGCATCCTCGAACTGTTCGGCCTGCGCCAGCACTTCCGGTTCGTCGATGGTGGCGATATCCACATCGAGAAGTGGGAGCAGATGGCCAGGCTGCGCGAGCGCGGCCTCGTCAGCACACGGTCACTGATGATCGGCGACCGCGAGTTCGACATGATCGCCGCGCACCGCAATGGCCTGTCAGCGGCGGGCGTGCTGTGGGGGTATGGCTCGCGCGAGGAGCTGTCAGCGCATCAGCCCGCGCACTTGCTGACGCAACCGGCGGAGTTGATGCGCTTCGCTGGCACCTCCTCGCCCTAGCACTCGAAGGACTTGTAGCCGATCAGCGCGAATACCCGGTGCGGTGCCAGCAGACGCTCTTGCGGGAAATCGCGCGCCAGCATCGCCGAGTGTTCAGCGTCGAAGGCAGCGACGGCATCGGGAGGCAGACTTGCCGAAATACCCGCGCTCGCCCGGATGCGGCCGCGCCAGCCCTCGTGGCTGTAGGGCACATCAACATCGAAGCTGAACGATTGCAAGGAATGAAAGCCGGCGCCAGAGAAGTCCGCAAACTCCTTCGTGTGGATCCCGTGGCCGCCATGCCCGCCCCAAGCTGGATTGTGCGAACGTATCAGCTGTTCGGTAGCAGCGACGAAGCTGCCAGGCAGCGGCAGCCAGTCGAAGTGTGTACTCAGCAAGATGCCGCCGGGTCGCAACAGGCGCCAGCCTTCGGCCGCCGCGCGCGGCCGATCGAACCAGTGCCAGCACTGACCCGCAGCGACCACATCGAACATCTGTGCAGGCAAGCCGGTATCCTCCGCCCGCGCCGTGACATAGTCGATGCTGACAAGGGCTTCAGCATCCAGCTCCCGCGCTTGTGCCATCAGGTTTTCGGACGGGTCCAGCCCGGTCACACGACAACCGCGCAAGGCGAATCCACGCGCCAGACTCCCTGTGCCGGTACCCAGATCGAGCAGGCGCTGTCCCGCGACGCCGATGCCATGCACGGCCAGACGCGTGAACAAGGCGTCCGGGAAGCCCGCACGATGGCGCCGATAGTCCAGGGCGGCGCGCCCGAAGTCGACGCTGCTGCGTGCTTGTTCCGTGTAGCTTTTCGTGGTCTGCATAGACGTGCTCCGCTGGTGTAAGTACCCACATTCAAGAGTCCCACACCAGAACCGGTCAATCTTGATCGAGCCAATCGACCTCGTCTCCACGCGACGGCAATGTCATCATGGCGCATGTCCCGACTCATCGACTCCAGCGAAGCCGCCACCCTGCTCGGCGTGACGCGGCAGACGCTCTACAGCTACGTCAGCCGCGGGCTGTTGCGCGCACAGTCTGCGACTCACGGCAGTGGCAAGCGTTACCTGCGTAGCGAGGTGGAGCGTCTCGCCCGTCGTGCGCAGCAGGGTCGCAAGCCGCGCGCAGCAGCAGGCAGCACGCTGGACTTCGGCCTGCCCGTGCTGGAGTCTGCGCTGACCCTGATTGCCGATGGCGAGCTCTGGTACCGCGGGCAGCGTGCCGTAGCACTTGCCGCGCAGGCCACGCTTGAGGAGCTGGCCTGTCTGTTCTGGTCCTGTCGTGGCGAAGTTTTCGACGATGTACCGGCAGGTGAGTCGTTGGTGCCCGGCTTACCGGACAGCAGGTCGGAAAATCCGCTCGAAGCCGCCATGCAGCGCTTCACCAGTCTGGCTTCACAACTCGCGCAGCCGGCAAGGACAGCCGATGCAGCGACACACCACGCGCACTGTGCGCAGCTACTGCGCGCGATGGCAGCAGCCTTGCTGGGAAGCGATCTATCCTGCGAGCCGCTGCATCTGCAATGTGCGCGTGCATGGCAAGTTGATGCTGCCGCCGCAGAACGCATTCGCGCTGCGCTGATCCTGTGTGCGGATCACGAACTCAATGCGTCGAGCTTCACCGTGCGCTGTGTCGCATCGACGGGCGCCTCGCTGCACATGGCTTTGTGTGCCGGCCTTGCAGCGCTCTCGGGGCCGCGCCACGGCGTCGCAAGCGAGCGCGTCGAAACCCTGTTGGATAGCCTGATGATGCAATCCGTGCCGACGCATATCGACGCGCTGCTTGCGGCGCGGCCCGCAGGCGCCATACCGGGCTTTGGCCATCGCCTGTATCCGGCAGGCGATCCGCGCGCCGCTTTCATGCTGCGAGGCCTGCCCGACGCGCCTGTGCTGAGCGAGCTGTGCGAGTACGTCGAGCAGCGTTGCGCAGATCGACCCAATCTGGACTTCGGCCTCGTCGTCCTGCGTCGCGCACTGGGTTTGCCGCGTGGCGCAGCCTCCCTGATTTTCTGCCTCGGCCGCACTGTCGGCTGGCTCGCCCACGCACTGGAGCAACGCGATCAAGGGGCGCTCATCCGGCCCCGCGCCCACTACACAGGCAGGCTACCCGAAGCCAGGAGACCGACACCGCAGAATGTGCGAGTGCTGCGTATGGGGCGCTGAGCCGCCAGGCTGCCGTGAGTCACGAAATACGGTTCAGCACTTTGACCTCTGCAATCCGTGGCTCTGTAAGCCAGAGGGCATCGACAAGAGCAAACACCTCTGAGGCCAATGGGGTGCCAACCACTTCAGCGCGAAGCATGGCTCTACCGAACAGATCGCCGTAAAGACCTGCTCTGCTGCTTGCGTCAGTAACCATGAAAGAGCCGCCATTCGCCGAGGGCTTGAACAACAGGGTTACAAGGATCCGGTTGGCGGAATCATTGGCGTTTCCCCAAGGGCCGATAATCAGATCGAGGTTTGGCAAATGGTCTGGCCGTCCTTCGGTCCAATGCACGAAGTAAGCCGCAAGACGCGTGTCGCCCAAGGACAGATCGCCCCAGATTTGCTGCGAATACTGGCCGCAGCATTCGCACGGACTGGATGACGAATCCCAGTGATTGGCAACGATCGTGGCGGACTCGTTCACAAGGTCTGCCCTGTGCTTCCGGCGGCGCGATTCGCCGCTGCATCCTGCTCGAACAGCGCGCGTAACTCCTCGCTGGCCTGCTTCGTCGTCTGCACCAGCGCGGCTTCGTCCCGGTACACCGCGTGCTGGCGCAGCAGGTTGGCCTCGTCGGCCTCGGTGAAGCGGGCGAGGTCGGCGGCGATGTCTGTCTCGGGCACCTGCAGGCCGCGCAGCACGGCGCCGGCCATGAACAGGCTGCTGTGGAAGGTTTCGCGCACCAGCAGCTTCACGCCCAGGTCCATCAGCTTGTAGGCATGGAAGCGGTTGCGTGCGCGGGCGTAGATGGGCAGGTCGGGGTAGTGGCGGCGCACCAGTTCGGCGGTTTTGATCGAGGCCTCGACGTCGTCGATGGCGAGCACGAAGAGCCTGGCATGCGCGATGCCGGCGGCGTGCAGCACATCCAGGCGGGAGGCATCGCCGTAGTAGGCCTTGGAGCCGAACTGGCGCACGTAGTCGACGTGGCTGGCGCTGGCGTCGAGCACGTTGAAGGGGATCTTCTTGAGGGCAAGCAGGCGCGCAATGATCTGGCCAAAGCGGCCGAAGCCGGCGATGAGTACGGCGCGGTCGGGTTCTTCGACGGCATCGAACTCGCGCTCGTCCTTCTGCACGTCGAGCTTGGGCGCCAGTACGCGCGCTTCGAGCAGGAAGCTCAGCGGCGCGAGCAGCATCGACAGCGTGACGGCCACCACCAGCCAGTCGGCCTGCGCCTCGGCCAGCAGGCCGTGCTGGCGCCCAAGCTGGAACAGCACGAAGGCGAATTCGCCGCCTTGTGAGAGCGCGATGGCGAGCTTGCGCGAGCTGCTTGGTGCGCACTGCGTGGCGGCGCCGATGCCGTAGAGCACGGCGAACTTGATGACCATCAGACCCAGTACGAGGCCCATGAGCGGCAGGGCATCGGTGGCGAGCAGGCCGAGATTGGCACTCATGCCCACGGCGATGAAGAACAGGCCCAGCAGCAGGCCCTTGAAGGGCTCGATGTCGGCTTCGAGCTCGTGGCGGTATTCCGAATCGGCGAGCAGCACGCCGGCGAGGAAGGCGCCCAACGAGGCGGTGAGGCCGGCCACCTCCATCAGCAAGGTGGTGCCGATGACGACCAGCAGGGCCGCGGCGGTAAAGGTCTCGCGGCTGCCCAGCGTGGCGATCCACTTGAAGGCCGGGCGCAGCAGATGGCGACCGCCGAAGATGACGGCCGCGATGATGCCGACGGCCTTCGCAATGTCGAGCCAGTCCACCTCCATGCCGCCGCCACCGGCCAGAATCGGCAGCAGGGCGAGCAGGGGAATCACGGCCAGATCCTGGAACAGCAGGATGGCAAAAGCATGGCGCCCGTGGCGTGCGGCGAGTTCGTTGCGCTCGGCCAGCGATTGCAGCACCAGCGCGGTCGAGGACATGGCCAGCGCCAGCCCGATCAGCGTCGCGGCACGCCAGCCTATGCCCAGGGCCACAGCCAGCCCACCCACAGCGAGCGCGGTCAGCAGCACCTGCGCGCTGCCCAGCCCGAACACCTGACGCCGCAACACCCACAGGCGCGAGGGCTGCAATTCGAGGCCGATGACGAACAGGAACAGCACCACGCCGAACTCGGCGAAATGCAGGATGGCCTCTACGTCATCGATAAGGCGCAGGCCGAAAGGCCCGATCAGCACGCCCGCCGCGAGGTAGCCCAGCACGGCGCCCAGCCCCAGCTTGCGGGCAATGGGCACCATCAGCACGGCGGCGGCGAGGAAGATGGCGGTCTGGCTGAGCATGCGGGACTCCGGTGGGTGGTGTACGGGGAGGCTGAGTGCGATAATCACCGTCGTTCCCGCCAACTTTACATTCGGCTTTGCCGCATTCCGCTCCCCTCCCCCGCTTGCGGGGGAGGGGTTGGGGGAGAGGGCAACGGGAACCCAGTGACTTTGAACGTCGCTGGATTCCCGCCTTCGCGGGAATGACGAGCTTGTCATTGGCAGCCGCCGAATGACGCAACAATGCCACAGCAATTCGCCATGCCCCAGACTTTCAAACTCAACTCCGAGTACATCGAGCTCGACAAGCTGCTCAAGCTGCTCGCGATTGCGCCCTCGGGTGGCGCGGCGAAGATGATGGTCGCCGACGGCATGGTGCAGGTTGATGGCGAAGTCGAGACACGCAAGACGCGCAAGCTGCGCGCCGGTAGTGTGGTCGAAGTGGCGGGCGAGACGATCCGCATCGTGGGGGCCACGGATGCGTAGCCCGGATGCAGGCCTTGTGCCGGAATCCGGGGGAATCGTCGCGCTGGATCCCGGATTGCGCTCCGCTGCATCCGGGCTACGACCTCGCCAGCTCGACGTGGACAACCTCGGCCAGGTCTTCACGCCGCCGGCCGTCGTGCAGCAGATGCTGGCGCTGCGCCGCAACCGTGGCCGCGTGCTCGAACCCTCCTGCGGCGACGGCGCGTTTGCGCTGCAGATGCCCGATTGCGTGGCGATCGAGTACGACGCGCGTGTTGCGCCGAAGATCGCGCGCGTCATGGACTTCTTCGACTACCCGCTCGAAGAGCAGCGCTTCGACAGCATCATCGGCAATCCGCCCTATGTGCGCTTCCAGGACATCCCCGAGGCTACGCGCAACAAGCTCGACATGCGCCGCTTCGACGCGCGCAGCAACCTCTATCTCTTCTTCATCGAGAAGTGCATCCAGCATCTGGCACCGGGCGGCGAACTGATCTTCATCGTGCCGCGCGATTTCATCAAGGCCACGGGCGCGCGCAAGATGAATGAGTGGCTGTTCCAGCAGGGCACGATCACGCACTTCATTGACCTGGGCGACGCGCGCATCTTCGAGGGCGCCGTGCCCAACTGCTGCATCTTCCGCTTCGAGCTGGGGCGCTTTGACCGGCGCATGGCCGATGGGCGTCGCTTCGATTGCCACAACGGACAACTGGTTTTCCTGAGCGGGGATTTCAATCGCGCCTTCTCGTCACTGTTCGCGGTGCGCGTCGGCGCAGTGTCAGGGCTGGACAGCGTGTTCGCGCACCCTGAAGGCAATCGCGAGTTCGTCTGCTCGAAGACGCGCGACGATGGCCGCACGCGGCGCATGATCTACGCGCAGCAGCATCCGCATCTCGACGCGCACAAGGATGCGCTGCTCAATCGCCGCATCCGCCGCTTTGACGAACGCAACTGGTGGATGTGGGGGCGCGACCATTTCAAAAGCGACGCGCCGCGCATCTACGTCAACTGCAAGACGCGTCGCGCCGACCCCTTCTTCACGCATCCCTGCACCGACTACGACGGCTCGGTGCTGGCGATCTTCCCGCACGATGAGAAGGCCGACGTGGCGCAACTCGCTGCTGCGCTCAATCGCGTGGACTGGGAGGAGCTCGGCTTCGTGTGCGACGGGCGCTACCTGTTCTCGCAGCGTGCGCTGGAGACCTGCTTCCTGCCGGCCAACTTCCTGCGCGCCAGCGCATAGCCTCTGCATCAGTCGGCTGTCTGTGGGGCAGGCCAATGCCGGACAGAGGTGCGGCAGCGCTGCGCAGATCCGGCACACCGATGCCATACTCGCCCCAACCCGACAACCCACAGCAGAGGAGAGCGTGATGGCAGGCATGCAGTTCGAGTTCACCACCGGCCCCGGCCGCAAGGCGGCGCAGGCTGAACGTCGTGAGGAAGGCCCGCTGCGCATCCTGCTGTTGGGCGATTTCAGTGGTTTGCCAGCGGGCGAACGCACGCCGCTGGCGCAGCGCAAGACTTGCAAGGTCGACATCGACAACTTCGACAATCTGCTGGCGCGCCTTGCGCCGCGCGCCACGCTCGCCGCCGGCAGCGTGCAGTTTGCGAACATCGACGACTTCCACCCGGACGCGCTCTATCAGCGTCTGCCGCTGTTCCAGGCCCTGCGCGAGGCACGCAGCCAGCCTCCCTCGGCTGCCAGCGACCTGCTCGGTGGGCTGCTTGGCGGCAACGCAGCGCCTGCCGCCAGCACGAGCAGCAAGCCCGCCAGCCCGCTCGATACGCTGATCCGCAGTGTGGTGGCGCCGCACATCCTGCCCGACACCACCTCCGAGACACGTGCCTACACCGCCGCCGTCGATGCGGCGATTGCCGAGCAGATGCGGGCGGTGCTGCACGACCCGGCCTTTCAGTCGCTGGAGGCCAACTGGCGCGGCGTGCAGTGGTTGCTGCGCGAGCTGGAGCTCGACGAGAACCTGCAGCTGCACCTCTTCGACGTGACGCGCGACGAATTGCTCGCCGACATTGTCAATGCCGGTGGCCAGCTGGCACAAAGTGGCCTGCATGCGGCACTGGCCGACCGCTGGCGCAGCGCGCCCGATGGTGAGCCCTGGTCGCTGCTGGCAGGGCTCTACAAGTTTGGCCCCTCAGACCTGGACATTGGTTTGCTGGCGGCGTTGGGCCTCATCGCTTCGCAAGCAGGCGGCCCCTTCATCGCGGCGGGTGACATGGCGCTGGTTGGCGAGGAGGACGATGCCACGCTGAACGGCTGGCGTGCCCTGCGCCGAAGCCAGGCGGCACCGTGGATCGGCCTCACCGCGCCGCGCCTGTTGCTGCGCCTGCCCTATGGCAAGGGCAGTGATGCGATCGAGTCTTTCGCGTTCGAAGAGCTCGGTAGTGGCGAGCCCGAGCATGAACACCTGCTGTGGGGGGCTGGTTCGCTGGGCGCGACCCTGCTCATCGGCCGCGCGTTCGCGGCGAGCGGCTGGGACTTTTCACCCGGCGACGAGCGTGAGCTCGGCGACCTGCCGGCCTGGGTCTTTACGCGCGACGGCGAGCGCGAGTTGCAGGCTTGCGCCGAGCGCTACCTCGGCGAAACAGCCGCGACCGCCTTGCTCGAAGCCGGCCTGATGCCTCTCCTGAGCCACCGCAACAGCAATGCGGTGACCCTGTTGCGCTTCCAGTCGATCAGCGAGCCGGCGAGTGCGCTGGCGGGTCTGGGCTAGAAGCGGTTTGCAACCTGTGGTTGTGCGGATGAATCCGCACCTGCAGGGGCTGGTTGTGCCGGTTTCGTAGGGTCGCCCTCAACCGGCCACGATGCACGTGTTGTTGCGGGCTTACTTCAGCTCGAAGCGATAGCTCGCGCCGAGCATCAGCTGCGGCTGGCTGCGATTGCGCGTGACGGGGCTGTCGGCGGCGTCGCCGAGCAGCACGCTCTCGCGCGCCAGCGCAAAGACATTCACGGCGTCGGTCACGCGGTAACGCAGCATCAGGCCCACGCCCGCACTCTTGAGCCCGCTGCCTGCGGTGTAGACCGGCAGGCCGGAGTTCAGTGACTGTTCGCTGCTGACGCCGAAGTAGCGTTGCATGTACTTGTCGTTGGCCCAGACGACATCGGCCGAAGGGATCAGCGCCAGCTTGTCGTTGAGCCTGAACAGGTAGCCCAGCCCCAGCTCTGCCGTGGTGCCTGTCTTGCCTGTGCCAGTGGTGAGGGTCTTGGCGCCTGCCCGCACGAAGGCGCGCCCGATGCGGTAGTTGCCGAATGCGCCGACCTCGGTGCCGCCTTTCACGTCGCCAAGGCCGCGAAGTTCCTGGCTGGCGGATTCCTTGCGGCCGCGCTGGTAGCCGAGCGACAGGCCCAGATTCAGCCCCTCGGCGGGGCGGACCGACCAGTTGAGGCCACCTTCGCCCAGGCCGAAGCGGCCGACGGGGCTGTTCGCATAGGCCCTGATGATCGGTAGCGCGCGCAGGGCGTGTTCGTCACTGCCCTCGTAGCGCGGCCGCAGCCCCACGCCGCCACCCAGGTCGAGGCCGGCGCGACCACCGCCATCGCCGGGAATTTCCTGGGCGTGGATCTGGGCAAGGGGGAGCATGAACAGCGCCGCCGCCATTGCGTGCAGGCGGAGTCGGGATCGCAACATGGTGAGAAACCTGCGGCAGTGAGAGAGCCCGCATTCTGGCGGCTTCGTCAGCGCACCGTCTCAGCGATTGTGTAAGTGATTGTTTGCGCCGGGAGGGCGGTCATGGCGCGCGGCAGGTGAGGCGTGGCATATGACGCGCGGACTTCCCTGGCACGGGCCGCCGAGCCCGGCGTCAAAGCCGGAAACGTTGTGCTGCGGCTTGCAGGCGTTGGGCCTGGGCGCTGAGCGTGCGTGCTGTCGTCGAGACGCTGCCTGCCGCCTGGCTGTTTTCCTCGGTCATCTGCGAGACGACTTCGACGCGGTTGGCGATTTCGGTGCTGGCGAGTTTCTGTTCCGCCAGACTCTCGGAAATGTCGCGCACCAGTTGAGCGACCTCTTCGGCGCCGCACTGGATGCTGTGAATGGCTTCACTGGCAGCTCCGGCCCGTTTGGCGCCTTCACCAGCCAGAGTGCTGGCGTCATCAATGTGGATGCGCGCGCGGGCGCCTGCGTCCTGGATGGCAGCCACCACTTGCGTGATTTCACCCGTCGAGGCGCTGGTGCGTTCTGCAAGTTTGCGTACTTCGTCAGCCACTACGGCAAATCCACGGCCCTGCTCTCCGGCCCGTGCCGCCTCGATAGCGGCGTTGAGCGCCAGGAGGTTGGTCTGGTCCGCGACCTCGCGAATGACCGACACGACGGAAGCAATCTGCTGGCTCTGTTCGGTGAGGCGGGTGATGGTTTCAGCCGAGGCGGCGACAGTCCCGGCGATCCGGTTGACGTCTGCCACGGTGGCCCGGACGCCTTCGGTTGTGCCGGCAGCCGTCTGGTGGGAGCGCATCGCGGTGTCGCTCGCTGTCGAGGAGTGCGCAGAGATCGTCTCGATGCTGACGGCCATCTGTTCGACGACTGCGGCAATGGCGGACGCGGCATCTGCTTGCCCTTCGGAGCCCTTGGCCACCTGCTGTGCCGCCGCAGAAAGCTCGTGGCTGGATGCGGTGACCTCGCTGGCGCTCTGATTCAGGTCGGTCGCGAGATCACGCAGGTTGCGATGCATGCTGGCCATGGCTCCCATCACGCTGTTTTCATAGCCCGTGCGCACGCTCACATTGCCGCTGAGATCGCCTGCCGCGACGCGGCTCGCCACGCGTGACACTTCGTCCGGCTCTGCGCCCAGTGCGTGCAGCAGGTGGTGGATGATCTTGTACGCCAGCCCGGAGCCCAGCGCGATGGCCACGAGCAGGACGCCCGCATTGAGTACCAGGCTGTTGCGGCGGGCCACCTGTGCTTGCGCGAACTCTTCGCCGGCGACACGCAGCTGCAGATCCATCAGTGAAGAGATGGCTGCGGTGAGCGGGTCGATGGCAGGGTACATCTCGGTGGCCGCAAAGCTGCGCAAGCCGTCCTTGTTGTCGGCACGCATCAGGGCCTCTGCCTTGGCGGTGGCGTTGTCTGCTGCGCCAAGACGGGCCGTGGCTTGCACCACAAGCTGCTTTTCTTCGTCGGTGAGATAGGTTGCCGTGTAGGCCTGCCAGTTCTTGCTGACGGCTTCACGAGCCCGGGCCACACTTTGCAAGCCCTCTGCAGGCGTCAGCGCGCCATCGCGAACCTTGTGGGTGGCATCGACGATATCGACGGCATAGGCGTCCGAAACACGTTTGAGCTGATCCAGCGGAATCACGCGATCCTGGTAGGTGGTCGAGAAACGATCGAGCATCTCCCCACTGCTGCGCATGCCCATCAACGCGATGAACAGCTGGCAGGCAAGCAGGGCAGCCACGAGAGCGCCTAAGCGCTTGGCAACGGACCATTGGGAGAACATGGTGCCTCCGGTGAAAGGGCTGGGAGAGCCGAAAATGGCTTTCTGAAGACGGTAACGACCTGAAATACATGCCGCTTGAGTGACGACTGTGAGGATCTGTGTCCTTGCAGCCCCGAATGGGCGCTTGAAAGCGCCGCCACGGCCACCTAGCATCCAGCCATTCCGCTGCGCGAGACGGCGGTAAGAACTCCAGAGAGGTCGGCGATGGTCGAGATGCAGGGGGGTAGCAGTCCGGAACGTCCGCAGGAGAAAGGTGGCGACGCGCCGCGCGGCGCACCCGCGCCGGACGGCGCGCAGTCACCCGCCTACCGCAACGCGCCGCTGGTGGGCATTGTGTTGAGCCTCGTGCTGCTGGCTGTGGCGACGGCTTTCGCGATCCGTCAGGCACCGCACCCCGACATGCTGCGCCCGGTCGGCAACTGGGACGTCGGTAATCCCGGCTGGTGGGCCTGGCCGCTGGAGCGCAACGCTTTCAAGCGGCAGATCATCCGTGGCCACCTGCGCGACGTATACCGCTTGCCCGGTACCAGCCAGCTGTGGGCGGTGGGCGAAGGCGGTCTGATCCTGCACTCGACGGATGGCGGCGAGCACTGGACGCAGCAGCATCCGGAGCCGCCCAAGCCGCGGACTACCAGCTTCAACCTGATCAGTGCGGCACAGGCCTTTGACGGCCCCGACATCAAGCAGGCCTACACCTCGCAGTCCAAGGCTGCGCCAAGCGACAAACTGCCGTCGCAAAACCAGTCGTACCAGAACCAGCAGGTTCAGCAGACGGTGCTGCCGGAGAGCAGGGTACCTGCGGCAGACAGCAAGAGCGCGCCAGTCGCTGACAAAGGCCAGGCTGCACGCCCACAGCCACGCGCCACACCGCGCCCCGAACCGAAGGACCCGCTGACGGCGGACCTGAGCGGCGTGTACTTCATCGACGCGCAGCTGGGCTGGGCCGTAGGTGGGAACGGCGCCGTGCTGAAGACCGAAGACGGTGGCGAGAGCTGGACCGTAGTGAACGTCGGCGCAGAGACGCATTTTGGTGGCGTCGTCTTCTCGGCAGACGGCAAGCGCGGCTGGGTGCTGCCCGCGCAGTCGTCGGGCGCCGCGCGCGTCTCGCAGGACGGTGGGCGCAGCTGGTCGGCCAGCTCGCTGGGCAGCCTGTCGATGCTTGATGCGGCACCGGCGCTGGGCAGTGATCGCAATGCGCTGGCCCTGCGTGGCAATGCGCGCGGTTTGCTGCGCAATGGCGGCAAGGAATCCTGGTTCATCGAGCCCGCCGGGGCCGGCAGCCGCTTGAGCCGCGAACGTGGTCAGCCACGCGAGACCCAGGTGCTCGCCGAGTGGCCGGACTTCCGCGCGCTGGCGCTGCAGGTGTCGGCCGATGGGCAGCGCATTGTGCTCAGTGGCGAGCGCGGCATGATCCGCAGCAGCCGCGACGGCGGGCGCAGCTGGCAGGACGCGACGGCTGTCGGCGGCGACCTGCATGCCCTGCAATGCGACGACGCGCTGGATGACTGCCTCATCGTCGGCGATCAGGGCACGGTGCTGCGCGGCAATCTGGAACGCGGCTGGCGGCGCATCACCGCAGGCGCCGGCGCCAACCTGTTGTGGGCGCGCGTCGGCAGCAGCGTCGACATCGACGTGCTGACAGCCAACAACCTGCAGCTGCGCAGCCGTGACGAGGGTGAGACCTGGTCGGTACTGGCCCGCAACACCCTGCCGGCGGATGTCGCGCGCACGGGTAGCGTGCAGCCGTCGCGTTTCATCGATGGTAAATACCAGTGGCGGGTCGGGCCGCAAGGCTATGCGGAGCGCAGTGACGACGGTGGCAAGACTGTCAGCCTCGTCAACACCGGCACGCAGGCCTGGCTGACCGGCGTGGTGTTTCTCGCTGACCATCAACGCGGCTGGATCGCCGGTGATGACGGAAGCATCCTCGCAACGCGTGATGGCGGCGCCACCTGGCAGAAGCAGGGCACGCCGACGCGCAACTGGCTGTGGCACATCGGCATGAATCCGGACGGGCGCACGGGGCGCGCGGTGGGTGCCTATGGCACGGTGCTGCTGACCCGCGACGGCGGTGCGCACTGGCGTGAAGCGGCGGACTACGTGCGCTACCCCGCGCCGTGGTACTGGCTGGTGTTCGTTGCGTGCGGCATCGCGCTGGCGGTACTGGTGCCGCGCCACCTGCGCAGCCGCCAGCCTTCGGTCAACGAGGGCGAAGGCGCGGCGGCAGCATTCGATTCGGATCAGCCCGTGACCGACGTGAAGCAGGACCGGCTCGGCTACCGCCCCGCCGTCGAGGCGATGGCCGACTTCCTGCGCAACGCGGCGACCGAGCCGCGCATCACGGTGGCGATCACCGGCGAATGGGGCAGTGGCAAGTCGTCGATGATGCGCATGCTGCAGACCGAGATGGCGGCCAAGGGTTATCGCACAGCCTGGTTCAATGCCTGGCACCACCAGCAGGAGGGGCGCCAGCTCACCGCGCTGTTCAACGTCGTGCGCCGGCAGGCCGTGCCGAAGTTCTTCCGCCAGCCACTGGCTGCGCTGCGTGTGCGCTCGCGCCTGATCTGGGGCCGCAGCGCGTTCTACAAGTTCGTCTGCGTCGCCGTGCCGCTGTTCGCTCTGGTTGCGCTCGGTGACTTCTCGCGCCAGTCCGATGCGCTCGAACGCCTCAAGTGGTGGACGGCGCATCAGTTGCTGCAGTGGGATCGCGTGGTCATCACCGACAAGAGCCTCGACAAGCTCAAGCCCGTGCTGACGCGCACGGCGGCTGAATCATCGAGCAGCAGTGCAGCGGCTGACCCCGACGGCAGCGATGCGCCGCCCATGAGCACGTCGACGGCGGGCAATGTGAAGGCCGCCGTGCAGCTGTCGCAGCGCTCGCCGGTGCGGCCCGAAGTGTTCAACTACATGAAGAGCGCCCTGGTGTGGGAGTCCGGCAGCGGCACCCCCAGTGGCCGCTGCGGTGACAAGCGCAACATCGCCGACGAGGATCGCTGCGTCTTCAAGCAACCCGCCCAGCTCATCGCCACCATCGAGCAGCGCGTCGGGCCGCTGTGGCCCAGCGAGCGTGAGGCCATCCTCAAGGCGGCCGAGTCGATTCCGCTCAAGCCGCTGTTCCCGGCGCTTGAGCACTTCATCGTGCCCTTGCTGGGGCTGTTCACGCTGCTCTTCACACGCGGCATGACGGTATACGGGCTGCAGATCCTCGCGCCGCTGCAGAGTCTGCTCGGTGCGAAGTCTGACAACGGTGGCAAGGAGGCGAGCGGCTCGGTCGAACACTACAGACGCGAGTTCTGTCTGCTCACCGAAGCGCTCGATGGCCGTTTGCTGATCTTCATCGACGACATCGACCGCTGCAATCCGGACACCGTCAACAGCATCATGGAGCTGACCAACTACCTCGTGGACGTTGGTCGCTGCTTCGTTGTGCTGGGCATGGCGATGGAACGCGTCAAAGCCAGCATCAAGCCGCCCAACGACAAGGCCGAGGCTGACTACGCCGACAAGTACCTGCGCAAGCTCGTGCATATCGAGCTGCCCGTGCCCATCGCCAGCGCGCAGGAGAGTCTGGGGCTGTTCGCACAGCGCAAGCTGTCGCCCGAAGACAATCTGCGCAAGACCGAGCGCCGCCGCTGGCTCGTCGAGTGGTGGCACTTGCTGCGGCCCTGGTTGTTGAGGCTGATGGTCCTCGCCGGTGTGCTGGCGATGATGACGGCGGCAGTGAGTACGGGGCGCCTGCTCAACAACTATCGCCAGCTGCCCGCACTCAAGATCGTCGAGCCCGATCGCGTTGCGACGGCGCCTGCAGCGACAGCGCGTGGCGGCGCGACCAGCTCTTCAGCCTTGCCTGCCGCGCCAGACAACAGCGCCCAGGTGCCCGAGGCGGATCTCGCACTGGGCGGTGGCGACATCGGCCTCAGCGAGCCGGAGGTCACCAACATGCCCTGGCGGTGGCTGGGCTTTGTCGCCTTGGTGCTGATCTTCGCGCTGGCGCTGCGCAGTTCGAGTGTGCTGCAGGAGCGCGTGCTGCTGGCCCTCGGCAGCGCCCTGCGCACGCGCGACTCCGAACGCTTCCGCGAAGCCGTGCAGCTGTGGCTCGACGTCGTGCGCCTGCACGACAACACGCCGCGCGGCATCAAACGCTTCTGCAACCGTGCGCGCTTGCTGTCGATCTATGAGAAGCAGGACGTGGCGGCATTGAAGCGGGAGGGGCAAGCTGATCTGGAGCCGACGCCGGAGATGCACATTGTTGCGTTGGCGGCGATTCATCATGTGTCGCCAGCAGCCTTGCAGTCAGTGGAAGGGATTGCAGGAAACCGCATTGCTGATCTTGCGGTGTCGGAGTCACCGACCCATGCTTCGTTCCGTGATATCGAGCCATACCTAAAGCGGCACAAGGAGAGGTTTGGATGGCCTGACCATGAGGTCATTGCACGCTTCATCGAACGCGTGAAGCGAATCTCGGTGCGATAGCAACACTCCCGCCAGAGTAGGGTGGATAAGCGCAGCGCATCCACGCGTCGGGCGCACAGCTGGTGGATGCGCTTCGCTTATCCACCCTACACATGCCTCGCTGTACCGGTCGCCCGACCGGTACAGCATCGGCCTTCCCCTGACTGACGCCAGCGCGGCTTATCGGTGATACTGCCCAGCCATTCCTGCCGGAGCCGGCCATGCCTGCATCGCGCCTTCCCACCTACTGGATCATCACCCTCCTCGCTGCCGCCACGCTGATGGTCACCATGGGCGCGCGGCAATCGCTGGGCCTGTTCGTCTCGCCCATCAACACCAGCACCGGGTTGGGCGTCGCGAGCATCAGTCTGGCGATGGCCATCGGCCAGTTCGTGTGGGGTGCCGTGCAGCCGATCACCGGCGCTGTTGCGGATCGCTACGGGCCCGGCCGTGTCATCGCTTTCGGTCTCGTACTGCTGGCGCTCGGCAGCGCGCTGACGCCTTTTGTGTCGAGCACTTTCGGCCTGTGCATCACGCTGGGCCTGTTGTCGGCAGCAGGCTCGGGCGCTGGCAGCTTTTCCGTGCTCATCACCGCCGCCGCGCAACGCCTGCCTGCTGAGCGACGCGGCTTTGCGTCGGGCGTCATCAACGCTGGCGGTTCGTTCGGGCAATTCGTCTTCGCCCCCGTGCTGCAGAAGCTGATCCAGACCTTGGGCTGGATGGGGGCCATGTGGTCGCTTGCCGCCATCACGCTCGCCGCGCTGCCACTCGCCTTCGGCCTGCGTCGCCCGGTACAGACGGCGGCCGAGAAGCAGGCTGCGCAGAACAGCGGGCCCAGCCTCGGCGCCAGCGTGCGCAGCGCGCTGCAGGACCGCAGCTACCTGCTGCTGCACGCCGGCTTCTTCACCTGTGGTTTTCACATCGCTTTCCTCGTCACCCACCTGCCGGGCGAAGTCGCGCTGTGTGGTCTGCCGGCCGGCGTGGCCAGCTGGTCGCTGGCCATCATCGGCCTCGCCAACATCGTCGGCAGCCTCTGTGCGGGCTGGGCCGTGCAGCACTACCGCAGCAAGTACGTGCTGTTCTGGATGTACGGCTCGCGCGCGCTGCTGGTGCTGCTCTATCTCGCCGCACCCAAGACCGCGCTGACCTTCTACCTCTTCGCTGCCGGCCTCGGCGTCACCTGGCTTGCCACCGTACCGCCCACCGCGTCGGTCGTCGGCAAACTGTTCGGCAGCAAGTACCTGGGCACCCTGTTCGGCCTCACCCTGCTGAGTCACCAGGTTGGTGGCTTCTTCGGCGCCTGGCTGGGCGGGCTGGCGATCACGCGGCTCGGTGATTACTCGGTGATGTGGTGGATCGACATCGCCCTCGCGGCGACAGCAGCACTGTGCAATCTGCCGATCCGCGAGGCGAAGCTGATGCCTGCAGCGCAGCCAGCAATGCCAGCGCGCTGACGAGCGTGAATGGCTGTTCGAGCTGGCCTGTCAAGGAAGGCCGGATACCCGAATCCGCCCCTCGCGTTGCCCGTGCGTCTTCCGATATCGTGAGAGCAAAGAAAAGGCGCTGTGCGCTAGCGAAGCGCCTTTGGTGGGCAGTACCGGTTTTCAGCCCAGCCGGCGGCGTGCCATCAGGCCCAGCAAACCAAAGCCAGCCAGCAGCATGGCCAGACCGGAGCTTTCTGGCACGGCGGTCGTGATGCCAAACGAAGAGGACAGCAGCGACACGGCGCCGCCCGCATTGCCCTCGAGTTCGTTGTAGTTGTAGCCCAGCGGGTAGACCCCGGCGTTGCTCAGCACGGCGTACTCGAACGTGAAGGATTCGCCCGGTGCCAGCGTAGCCAGTTCGACATACCCCGTGTAGTTCAGCGTGAAGACGGTCTTGCCCGCAGCCGGCGTACCGGCATAGATGGCAGTCAGGGGATCAACCGGCTGATCGCCGAGCGCGGCCAGCTCGGGTGCGGTGGCGCCGTTGCCAGAGAGGCGATGGGAACTGTTCCAGACATTGCTGCCGTTTACGTTGATGAGGATCTGCTGGTCCACGAACGAGGGCTCACCGCTGCCAACGAAATCGAGGATGAGTGCGCCAGTCAGCGAGAAGTTGAAGCCGTACGACTTGCTCGTCGCGCCATCGTTGAGCACGGTGGCGTAGTAGCGGCTGCCCGAGTAGGAGGGGCCGCCGAGGCTGGCTTCCAGACCGCCAAAGCCGGAGGCTGCGCCCACGAAAAGCGTGTTGCTGGAGACGTTACCCGCGACGTGGTAACCATCAACATAGCCACCGCTGGTCTGGCACAGCAGCATGCTTTGCGCGTCGCACTTGTCTGCAAAGGCACTGACGTCAGTGCCGTAAACCGCGCTCGATGCGCCGAGATTCGGAACGTAGTAGTGACCGAGGATGTTCTCGCTGCCGCTGACGACATCGGTGCCAACTGCATTGGCGGTATTGGCGAGGGATGCGCTCACGGCAGCAACGATGGCTGCCAGGAAAATTTTCTTGTTCATGATTGTTGCGACTGCAGGTTGGGGGGCTATGGCGGACGCCAACAGCGAGGCCGATTGTAGTCGTGGAATGCCTTCGGCATGCACGGGGTTACGACAGGCGTGCAGGAATCGACCGGACAGACGGCGCAATCTGCCGTAGCTGTCGAATACGGAAAATTCGCGGCGGTGTGCCGGGTGCGCGATGCCTGCTGACGAGGTGGATCAGTACGCTGCGATCACTCAGCTCGCGAAGGTCACCACATGATCCACATCCAGGCGTATGCCGATGGCTTCGCCGATGGCGTGGTTGTGGTGGCTGGGCACGAGGGACAGAACGGTCTGGCCGCTGGGCAGGCGCAGGGTGTAGAGGAATTCGCTGCCGCGGAAGGCCTTGGCGACGACTTCGGCCTTCGTGTCGCTCGCATCGTCGTGGATGATGTCGTCGGGCCGCAAGAGCACTTCGATGGGGCAGTTGCGTTCGCAACGCTCGCAGCCGATGTCGCATTGGCGTGGCACGCTGGCGTGCAGCTCGCCGAGCTCGAAGCGCACGCTGTCGCGTGACAGGACTTCGGCCTTGACGAAGACACCCTGCCCCACGAAGTCGGCGACGAAGCGGTCGGCCGGCTCGTGGTAGAGGCGGTAGGGCGTGTCCCACTGGCGGATGCGGCCTTCGCTCATGACGCCGATCTCGTCGGCCATGGCGAAGGCTTCATGCTGATCGTGCGTGACGAGGATGGCGGTGGTGCCGGCACGTTTGAGGATGTCGCGCACTTCGAGCGAGAGACGCTCGCGCAGGTCGACGTCGAGATTGGAGAAGGGTTCGTCGAGCAGGATCAGCGCCGGGTGCGGGGCCAGTGCGCGCGCGAGCGCGATGCGTTGCTGCTGGCCCCCGGAGAGTTCGTGCGGGTAGCGCGTGCCGATGTCGGGAAGGCCGATGAGCGCCAGCATTTCGGCAACGCGTGCGGCTCTGGCGGCGCGGTCCATGTCGCGCAGGCCGAAGGCGATGTTGTCGGCGACCGTGAGGTGCGGGAACAGGGCGTAGTCCTGGAACACCATGCCGATGCGTCGCGCTTCGGGCGCGAGGTGCAGGTCGCTGGCGGCGATGCGGCGGCCATCGAAATGAATCTCGCCGTCGCGTACCGGTTCAAAGCCGGCAATGGCCCGCAGGATGCTGGTCTTGCCGCAACCCGAAGGGCCGAGCAGGCAGGCGATGCTGCCTTGTTGCAGCTGGAAGCTGGCGCCGTGCACGACCTCGTGCTTGCCGTAGGCCAGATGCAGGTTCTCGACGCTGAGGACGGGTGAGGCGCTCATGCGAGGGGGTCGCTGATTTCGATGACGGCGCGAAGCATGACCGGAATGCCCGCACGCAGGGAGTTGGCACCGACCACCGAGCGCGCATGCACGCCGCGTTCGCCGAACACGGCGGCGAGCAGGTCGGACGCGCCGTTGAGGACGCGTGCGTGCTCTTCGAAAGTCTCGACGGTGTTGAGGAAGCCTTGCAGCTCGATGATGCGGGCGATGCGATCCAGCGAGCCGAGTTCGTTGCGCATGACGGCGATGAGGTCGAGGCAGGCCGAGCGCGCGAAGTGGTAACCCTGATCCGCGTCGAATTCGCGCCCGAGGCGGCCCTTGGGCAGTTTGCCGTCGACGGCCTGTGGCGCCTTGCCGGAGAGGAACATCAGCTGACCGCTGCGCACGGCGTTGGCGTAGTTGGCAGCAGGGGCGCTGCCAGCGGGCAAGCTGAGGCCCAGGTCGTGCAGGCGTTGTTCGGCGCTCATGGTGTCGGGTGGAACGGCTGGCGGGATGCGTGCCATCCACGCAATACGGACGGGGATAGCAAGTTGAGAATGGTTATCATTGTAGCCGTCAGCGATGCACGGGTGACAGCCCGGCGTCGCGCAACGTCACCGAGCCCCTGTCTTGCAAGCTGAATCTTCGTCCCTGCCTCCGCCCGCTTACCTGCCGCGATTGCCGCGCGTGCGTTCCTTGACGGTGCTGGCCGCCGTCATCGCTGTCGTGCTCGCCGTTCCCGTGTTGGTGGTGGCGGGCAGCGTGCTGGCGGGTGATACCGGCGGCATCTGGGCGCATCTCGCTTCCACCGTGCTGCCCGAGCTGCTCGGCAACACGCTGGTGCTGGTGGTGTTCGTTGCCCTGGGCGTCGGCATCATGGGTGTGGGCTGCGCGTGGCTGGTGAGCATGCTGGACTTCCCCGGCAGACGCATCTTCGAGTGGGCGCTGGTGCTGCCGCTGGCGATGCCGGCCTATGTGATGGCTTACGTCTATACCGATCTGCTGCAGTTCGTCGGACCCGTGCAGAGCGGCATCCGCGCAGCTTTCCACCTCAAGGCCGGGCAGTACTGGTTCCCGAATGTGCGCTCGCTGGGCGGGGCCTGCCTGATGTTTGCGTGCGTGCTCTACCCCTACGTTTACATGCTGGCGCGCACGGCTTTCCTGGAACGTGCCGGCAACGTGCTCGATGCGGCGCGCTCGCTGGGGCAAGGGGCCTGGGGCGCGTTCTGGCGCGTTTCGCTGCCGCTGGCGCGGCCGGCCATCGTGGCGGGTGTATCGCTGGCGCTGATGGAGACGCTGGCCGATTTCGGTACCGTCTCCTACTTTGGTGTGCAGACCTTTACCACCGGCATCTACCTCGCGTGGTTCTCGCTGGGCGACCGCATCGCGGCCGCGCAGTTGTCGGCGGCTTTGCTGGGCGTGGTGGCACTGGTGCTTGCCGCCGAGCGCCTGACGCGCGGCCGTGCGCGTTTCGGCGGCGGTCAGCGAGGCGGAGCAAAGCGTCGCGTGGCGCTGCACGGCGTGCGTGCCTGGCTCGCCATGCTGGCCTGTGCAGTGCCGCTGACGCTGGGTTTCCTGTTGCCGGCCGGCTTGTTGTTGCGCATGGCTTTCAGCGAGGGTGATGCGCAGTTCGGCAGCCGCTACTTCGAACTGGTCGGCAACAGCGCGATCCTCGCTGCGGTGACGGCAGTGTGCGCAGTGCTGCTGGCCGTTGTGCTGGGGTATGCCGTACGCAAGAGCAGCGCGCGCCTGCCGGCCTTGCTCAATCGCATCGTGGCGCTTGGTTATGCCGTGCCCGGTTCGGTGATCGCTGTCGGCATCCTCATTCCGGTTGCGCGTGTCGATCTGGCGCTGGCCTCGTTGGTTGAGTTGCTCAGCGGCCATCGCCCGGGCCTGTTGCTGACGGGCGGCATCACGGCGCTCGTCTATGCCTACCTGGTGCGCTATCTCACGGTTGCACTGGGCTCCGTGGAGTCAGGGCTGGCGCGCATCCGCCCCGCCATGGACGAGGCGGCACAAAGCCTGGGCAGTTCGCAGAGTGAAGTGCTGCGTCGCGTGCACTGGCCCTTGTTGCGCGGCAGCCTGCTCACGGCGGCGTTGCTGGTGTTTGTCGATGTCATGAAGGAGCTGCCGGCAACGCTGGTCATGCGCCCCTTCGACTTCGATACCCTGGCGACCCAGGTCTACACGCTGACGGCGGACGAACGACTCGCCGAGGCTTCGACTGCGGCGCTGACTATCGTGGCTGTTGGCCTGCTGCCGGTGATCGTGCTTTCCTGGCGGATTGCGAAGGGCCGCTGAACCTTCGCGCGCTCATGAAAAACCCCGCCGAAGCGGGGTTCCCTGTCTTACGAGACAGCTTTGCTCAGCGCCAGCCGGCGCGGTTGTAGACCATCTGCGCCTTGATGGCCGACTTGGAGATGTCGCCGATGGGTTGCGCGTCGGCCTTGAAGGGGCCGAGACGTTCGAGGGCAGGGTTCTTCACCTTGACGCTGGGCACGACGGGCCATTCATTATTGCCGTCAGCAAAGTAGACCTGCGCTTCGTCAGAGGCGAGGTACTCAAGGAACTTCACGGCAGCCTCCTTGTGCGGCGCGTTCTTGAGCATGCCGCCGCCCGAGATGTTGATGTGCGTGCCGGTGCTCTTCTGGTTGGGCCACACGACGCCGACTGCTTCGGCGATGGCGCGGTCTTCAGGCTTGCTGGAACGCATCACGCGTGCGAAGTAGTAAGTGTTGACGACAGCGACGCCGCATTCACCGGCGGCCACGGCCTTGATCTGGTCCAGATCGCCACCGACGGGGTTGCGCGCGAAGTTGGCCGCCAGGCCGCGCGCCCATTCTTCAGTCTTCGCTTCGCCAATGTGATTGATGAGCGAGGCGCCCAGCGACAGGTTGTAGGCGTGCATGCCGGAGCGCATGCAAACCTGGCCCTTCAGGCCGGGGGCAGCCAGCGACTCATAGGTCTGCACGTCCGCCGCCTTGACGTTGAGCTTGTTGTAGACGATCACGCGGGCACGCGTCGAGAAGGCGAACCAGTCGTTGGTGCGCAGGTTGGCAGGGATGCGCGACTCGAGGATCTGCGACTTCACGGGGGCGAACAGGCCGGCGGCGTCGGCTTCGGCGAGACGCGCGGCATCAACGGTGATCAGCACGTCGGCGGGGCTGTTGGCGCCTTCGCTCTTGATACGTTCGAGCAGGGCGGCTTCGGTGCCGTCGATGCGGCGGATCTTGATGCCCGTAGCTTTCTCGAAGTTGGTGTAGAGGGCTTCGTCCGTCTGATAGTGGCGGGCCGAGTAGAGATTCAGCTCCGTGTCGGCAGCCTGGGCGGACAGGCTCACGGCGCAGAGGGCGAGCAGAAAGGTGTTCTTCATGGTGGAATTTCCGGGGACGAGTGGGATCAGGTTTGAGACCAGGACTTGGGCGCATGCTAATGTGGCATTGCGCTAAACGCAACTGATTCTCATTGGCAGCCTTGTCCGGAAAAGGTTCCCGTCAGCCTTCCACAAAGGCTGCGATAACCTTGAACCTTCCCGGATCCTCCCCATCTAAGACGCTGTTGCCGCGCGAAGTGCGCGAGCCATTTCCCCCTCTGGAGAGAAGAGCATGTTCAAACGGTTTGCCCTGTCATTGTTCGTTCTGGTCGCCGCGCTGGGCCTGTCGGTCGAACAGGCTGAAGCCAAGCGCTTGGGTGGTGGTGGCTCGGTCGGCATGCAGCGCACGATGCCGCAACGTCAGGCCACCATGCCACCCGCCTCGGCGCAGCGTCCGGCAACCCCCGCCCCCACACCGGCTGCGCAGCCCAGCGGCTGGCGCAAATGGGCTGGCCCCCTTGCCGGTCTGGCTGCGGGTCTGGGTCTGGCCGCACTGGCTTCGCACCTGGGCCTGGGCGCCGAGTTCGGCTCGGTGCTGCTCATGATTCTCGTGGCCGTGGTTGCTTTCGCCCTGATCCGTCGCTTCATGGCTGCGCGCTCGCCGCAGCCCGCCACCGCGGCTGGTCCGGGCTGGCAGCAAGGCCCGGCGCATTTTGAATCGCAGCAGGCCTATGGTTCGTCACAAGATTCGTCATATGGTTCGTCGGCTCCGGTTGCCAACATTCCGGCTGACTTCGATGTGGCAGGCTTTTCGCGTCAGGCCAAGGTGAACTTCATTCGCCTGCAGGCTGCCAACGATGCCGGCAACCTCGACGACATCCGTGAGTTCACGACGCCCGAGATGTTTGCCGAGATCAAGATGGACATCGACTCGCGCCGTGGCGCCTCGCAGAAAACCGACGTGGTGAACCTCGATGCCGAAGTGCTCGAAGTTGCCGAAGAGGGCAATCGTTACGTCGTCAGCGTGCGCTTCTTCGGTCTGCTGCGCGAAGAGAAGGATGCCTCCCCGACCCAGTTCGACGAAGTCTGGCACCTCACCAAGCCGCGTGACGGCAGCCGCGGCTGGACGCTGGCTGGCATCCAGCAGGTCGCCTGAGGATGTTGCAAGAGCTGCTCTTGCAGCCGCTCAACCGCCTGATCCGGGCTGAGAGCTGGGCGCGTCTGCTGCTGCAGGGCCATGCGGGCAAAGGGGCCGAACTGAAAATCGGCCCCGCCGCATTGCGCTTCCGTATTGCAGACGACGGCTTGCTGGTGCCGCTGGCCGACGGTGTCGAACCGGCCGTTTGCATCAGCGTGCCTGCCGAGGCCTTGCCGCAGCTGCTGTCGGGCGGGCCCGATGCGCTCGTGGCCCGCGCCCAGCTGAGTGGTGATGCCGGCCTTGCTGACGCCCTGGCCCGCCTGATCCGCCACTTGCGTCCCGACCTTGGCGCTGCCCTGAGCCCCGTGCTGGGGCGTGTGCTTGCCAACCGGGTCGAGCAAGGGGCAGGCAAAGCCTTTGCAACGCTCCAGGATGGCGCACAGCGTCTCGGCGCCAACCTGCGCGAATACCTTGCCGAAGGTGTGGCCCCCGCCGTCACCCGATCCGAGCTGGATAGCCTTGCCGAAGGCAACCGCGCCCTTGCCGCGCGGCTGGATCGACTCGAAGCACGCCTCCCGCGCCAAGGCTGACATCCCGGCGCCTGCCGGGCGGGAACACACCTTGCTTGAAGCCTTGCGTCAATCACGCTGACGCCGGGCTGCTGCGCCCGTTACGTTGCACTGACCGGCATGCGCCGGCGGTTGCGGTCAGCTTCGAACGGGAGGATCCAGCATGTCGCACACGGCCAATTGGGAATCGGTGGATGTCCACCTGCTGCGCGTTCTGCACGCCTTGCTTGTCGAATGCAGCGTGTCCAAAGCGGCGCGCCGCCTCAACCAGTCGCAGCCTGCAGTGAGCACCGCACTGCGCCGACTGCGCGAACTCACGGGTGACCCGCTGCTCGTGCGCAGCAAGAACGGCATGACGCCGACCGAACGTGGCGCAACCCTGCTGGAGCCCGTCAAGCTCGCGCTGAGCAATATCGAGAGCATCGTCGTACACCAGTCGCGCTTCGACCCGGCGACGACGCGGCGCGTGTTCAACATCGCCACGCCTGACTATCTCAACGCTGCGCTGCTGGGTCGCATCGTCGCCCGCATGCGGCGCATCGCGCCGTGCTCGCAGGTGATCTTTCACTCCCTGGGGCCGGACCAGGACTTCACGACAGCACTCGAAGACGGCGACCTCGACGTGGTCATCGGGAACTGGCCGCAGCCCCCCGAGCAGCTGCGCATTTCGCCCCTGTTCGATGACGAGGTCGTGTGCCTGATGCGCGCTGATCATCCGCTGTCGACGCGGCCCATGACGATCAAGCACTACCTCGACGCCGAGCATGTTGCGCCAACGCCGTACTCGGTCGGTCGTCGCGGCGTCATCGACATGCACCTTGCGCGCGAGCGCCTCAAACGCAACATCGTGGCCTGGGTGCCTTACTTCAACCTCGCGCCCTACATGCTGCTGGAATCGGACATGATCTTCACCAGCCCGCGCATGCTCGCCGAACACTATGCACGCCTGCTGCCGCTGGCCATCACGCGTTCGCCGATCGACTTTCCGCCGATGAACTTCTACCTGCTGTGGCACGACCGTACGCACCACGCAGAAGAAGCGCGCTGGTTCCGTGAGCAGATCGTGTCGGTGTCGCGCGCCTATGCCAGCAAGCCCACGCATGCCACGCCGGTGATGCCGGTGCGTCTGCACGGCATGCCGATGGCGGTGTGAGTCACATCGCTGATCAATAGACCCTCATTCCCGCGCAGGCGGGAATCCAGCGTCGTTTGATACGCACGGAAAGACACTGGATTCCCGCCTGCGCGGGAATGACGTAGTAGAGCGGACTTCCGTCACCAGTCCGCCACCCGCTCTTCCATGCGCAGTCGCGCAATACGCGTGATCTGCTGCAAGGCTTCGCTGAACTCGTTTTCCACGCTGTTCTCCAGTCGCTCTGCAAAGCGCTGGATGATCTGTGCGCGATCGTAGCCGCGAACGGCGAGGATGAAGGGGAAGCCGAACTTCTCGCCATAAGCACTGTTGAGTGTCTGCAGGCGTGCGAACTCTTCCGGTGAGCAGGCGTCGAGCCGCGCACCAGCCTGTTCGCGCGTCGACTCTGCGGTGAGCTCCCCGCGCACCGCAGCCTTGCCCGCCAGCTCGGGGTGCGCACGAATCAATGCCAGCTGCTCATCATGCGTGGCAGACAGCATGGTGCTGCACAGGGCTTCGAGCAAGGCCTCACGACTCGCAAACGGTCGTAGCGTCCAGGCGCGTTCAGCGACCCAGGGCGAGTGCTCGAAGATTCCTTCCATGGCCTGCACGAACTCGTCCTGCGAGAGAGCAGAGAGGCTTGTTGTGGTCAGCGTTGTCATTGTCCTGACGGTACGGGTCTTGTCGGGTTGTCGGGAGTTCACGGTTTCGAGCTTAGAAAGCTGCTCGCAACTCGGCAAGCGAGCTTCCGTTATATCGCCTTTCGATGCCGGCGTATGTTGCCGCGCTCAAGCAGTCCGTCGGGCCACTGGCAATACGTCATTTGACTCAAGGAGCGGAAATCCCGCTGCGGGAATAATGCCTCTCAGCGACGCTCTGCGATGAAAGCAGAGAGCGTCTCCAGTCTCAGCAGCATGGAGTGTCGGCATGACTCAGCGTGATATCGGACCGCGGACAGGGCAACCCGTCTGCCAGATCTGCCCCGTCAGCTCGTGCGCGCTCCCGGCTCTCGCGCTTCACAGTCCCGTTCATGAACTCACATGGCATTTGAGGCACGGTGCGATCAGCTCGCGCCGGGCGCAGCCATGTCTGGATTCCTTGCAGTCCGATCACGCCACAGAGCGTGTCATCCCCGACGGGCGAGGTGCATTCCGCGCCACCGCCTGCACTCTTCACTGACGACTTATCGGAGAAATCATGCGTATCAAGACACTCACCCTGGCAACCGTCTGTGCACTGGCCAGCACTTTCGCTCACGCCGAAGATCCCAAACTGAAATACACCGTCTACGGCATCGTGGGCATTGACGTCGTCAATGCGAGCGACGTCTACAACTCGACCTCGGGAAAGTCTTTCGCCAAGACTTACGTCGACAACAGCGCACAGAGCGCCTCACGCCTTGGTTTCAAGGGCACGCACGACGTCAATGCTGACGTGCAGGCCTTCTTCGGCATCGAGGCCGGCCTGCGTGCCGACACCGGCGAGACCACCGCCAGCCGCCTGTTCAATCGCGGTACGGTGCTGGGCCTCAAGGGCAAGTTCGGTACCGTCAGCGCCGGTCGCCAGTGGAACCTCAACGATGACTCCGTCTGCGGTTACATCGTCTGCGGCGGTTACGCCATGTTCCGCTTCTCCGAGTTTGGTGATGTCAGCAATCTCTACGACAACTCGGTCAAGTACTACACGCCGAGCTTCGGCGGCGCGCAGGCCAGCGTGATGTACGGTGCTGGCGAAGCCAGTTCGAGCACCGATGGCTCCAACATGTACGCCGGCAAGCTGACCTACGGCATCGGCGGTTTCAACGCCATGGCCAGCTACCATGCCAATATCGATTCGCTGGGCGACAAGACCAATCGCCTGTCCCTGTTCGGTGCCAGTTACAACTTCGGCGTCGTGAAAGCACGTGCTGCTTACGCCGTGGCACATCAGCCGAGCATTCCCTCGAATGCCTCTTCCTACGATGTGGGCGTGGACTACACCGTCACCCAACCGCTGGTGCTGTCGCTCGACTACGTCAAGCGTGACAAGAAGAAGAGCCCGGACGACACCTACTACGTCCGTCTGCGCGCCGTCTACGCCATCGACACTGCGTTGAGCCTCAACGCCAATCTCATCTGGCTCAAGAACAAGGCCGCGGCGACAGAGCACTTCTACGGTGACGGCCGCGCCGGGCAGAAGCAGCGTGTCATCGGAGTCGGCATGGCCTACGCGTTCTGAGCCTTCCGGTTCCTTCCGGTGCCACGGCGCCCCCGACCCTTGCAGGGCGGGGGCGTTTTTCATGCACCGGGACAGCGCGCGCAGCACTGATTGCGTGCATTTGAAAACGGTTTTTGCATACAAAACAGGGTAGGCAAGGGGTGTCTGGCGCGTAAACCGCACTTGACCGTGCTTGGCATGTCGCGTGCTAGGTCTCCGGGCAGACCTGCAACGGGCGGGTCGCGACCGTGTGCCAGCGTCGGCCCGGTCGTCACGGCAGAGGAGCCACCCATGTCCGGCAAGCAATCCGATCTCGAACTCATCAAGGTCAGCAAACGCTATGGACAGGTGAGTGCCGTCGACGCCATCGACCTGCGCATTCCGTCTGGCAGCTACTGTTGCCTGCTTGGCCCCTCGGGCTGCGGCAAGACATCCACCCTGCGCATGATTGCCGGGCACGAGACGGCCAGCGATGGCGACATCCTGCTGGGCGGCCGCAACATCACCGTGCTGCCGGCGGCTGATCGCGGCACGGCGATGATGTTCCAGAGCTACGCGCTGTTTCCGCACCTCACGGTGCTCGACAATGTGGCGTTCAGCCTGAAGATGAAAGGCGTTGCCAAGGCAGACCGTCACACGCGTGCCCAGCAGCTGCTGGAACGTGTCGCCATGGGCCAGTACGCCCACCGCAAGCCGGCCGAACTGTCTGGCGGGCAACAACAGCGCGTGGCCCTCGCCCGTGCATTGATCACCGAACCGAAAGTGCTGCTGCTCGATGAGCCGCTGTCAGCGCTCGACCCATTCCTGCGCATCCGTATGCGTGCCGAGCTCAAGCGCTGGCAGTCCGAGCTGGGCTTCACCTTCGTGCACGTCACCCATTCGCAGGAAGAGGCGATGGCGCTGGCCGACCAGGTGGTGGTCATGAACGCCGGCAAGATCGAACAGGTCGCCACGCCGCACGAAGTCTTCAACGCGCCGGCGACCGAGTTCGTCGCGCGCTTCATGGGTGGCCACAACGTGCTCGATCAGGGCGAGGACAGGATTTCGGTGCGCGCCGACCGCATGCGCTTGTTGCGTGAGCCCGCAGGCGGCGCCATCGAGGCGCGCGTGGCAGCGGTCGAGTACCAGGGGACCTACGTGCTCGTCGAACTGCAGCACGAGGCCATCAGCGAGTTTTCCGCGATGGTCTCCGAAGCGGACTTCTACGCCGCGCCCTGGCAGCCCGGCGAGACCACCTGGGTTTCCTGGCAGGCCGGCGACGCACACAGGCTGGCCTGATCCCGCGACTTTCTTCCCGCCGGCGTGCAGTCGGCTTTTGCGCTCACTTTTCGATGGAGATGACGATGGCAGAGAATGAATCCGGCAAGACACAGTCCGCTGTGCCGCAAGACGCGGCGAGCGACACCAGCAACATGCGACGCAATGTGCTCAAGGGCACGGCCGCGATCCTCGCCAGCGGCATGTTTCCCGCCATCCACGCGCAGGAGAAGCTGGTGCTGCGCTACCTCGGCACGGCGGTGAACCAGGACAAGGCGATTGCCGACAAATTCAAGGCCGACACCGGCATCGAGATCCAGTACATCCCGGTGACGACGGACGAAGTGACCAAGCGCGCGGTGACGGCACCGAACAGCTTCGACCTCATCGACACCGAGTACTTCTCGCTCAAGAAGATCGTGCCGACCGGCAACCTGCTGGGCATCGACGTCAAGCGCATCAAGAACGCCGACAAGATCACGACCCTCTTCACCAAGGGCGAAGTCGCCGGCAAGAAGGTCGGTGACCAGGGCACGGCACCGAAGAAGGTGATGTACCTCGAAGGCGCCACCTCCAAGAAGTTCTCGGCCACGCCCACGCAGTTCATGACGCTGATTCCCACCGTCTACAACGCCGACACGCTGGGCATCCGCCCCGACCTCATCAAGCGCCCCATCGACTCGTGGAAAGAGCTGCTCAACCCCGAGTTCAAGGGCAAGGCCGCGATCCTCAACATCCCCTCGATCGGCATCATGGATGCCGCGATGGTCGTGGAAGCCATGGGCATCCACAAGTACAAGGACAAGGGCAACATGACCAAGGCCGAGATCGACCTGACGATCAAGACCCTCATCGAAGCCAAGAAGGCCGGCCAGTTCCGCGCGCTGTGGAAAGACTTCAACGAGTCGGTCAACCTCATGGCCTCCGGCGAAGTGGTGATCCAGTCGATGTGGTCGCCCGCCGTAACTGCCGTGCGCACCAAGGGCATCGCCTGTACCTTCCAGCCGCTCAAGGAAGGTTATCGCGCCTGGGCGGCCGGTTTCGGTGTGCCCAAGACTGTGTCGGGCAAGAAGGCCGACGCCGTGTACGAGTTCATCAACTGGTTCCTCGATGGCTGGGCGGGTGCCTACCTCAATCGTCAGGGCTACTACAGCGCCGTACTGGAGACCGCCAAGGCCAAGATGGAAGCCTACGAGTGGGCCTACTGGATGGAAGGCAAGGCTGCGACGCAGGACATCAAGTCGCCCAACGGCGATGTGCTCGCCAAGGTTGGTGCCGTGCGTGACGGCGGCTCGTACGAACAGCGCATGGGCGGCATCGCCTGCTGGAACGCTGTGATGGACGAGAACGAGTACATGGTCCGCAAGTGGAATGAGTTTGTTGCCGCGTAAGCGGCCTGTTCAGGCGCCCCTCTCCCGCTTGCGGGAGAGGGGTTGGGGGAGAGGGCCGGTTGCCGCGGCTTGACTCCCCTCTCCCGGCGCGTCGCGCCACCCTCTCCCGCTTGCGGGAGAGGGGAACCCCACCTGAATGACGGCGAATCCCGATGAGCGCAGCTATCAAAAACCTCTTCTCGCGCGCCGCGCCCGCCTGGCTGCAGGCCGGCCCCTATGCGCTTGTCTTCCTGCTGTTCTTCCTGCTGCCCTTGGCGCTGATCGTTGCGGTGAGCTTCTGGGACGCCACCGAGTACGAGCTGATCCCGGCCTTCGTGCCGAAGAACTACGTCGCCATCTTCGAAGGCTGTGCGAGCGGCCCTGATCTGTGCGTGACCTTCAAGACTTATCTGTCGACGCTCAAGTTCTGCTTCCTCACCTGGTTCTTCACCCTGCTCATCGGCTTCACGGTCGCCTACTTCCTGGCCTTCCATGTGCGTACGCCGGGCATGCAGACCGCGCTGTTCGTGCTCTGCACGATTCCGTTCTGGACGTCCAACGTCATCCGCATGATTTCGTGGATGCCCCTGCTGGGTCGCAATGGCCTCGTCAATGACGGGCTGATGGCCACCCACCTCATCTCTCAACCTCTGGAGTGGCTGCTGTTCTCGCCGTTCTCGGTGGTGGTGGCCTTCATCCACCTCTTCACGGTGTTCATGATCGTGCCCATCTTCAATTCGATGATGCGCATCGACCGTTCGCTGCTCGAAGCCGCGCTCGATGCCGGCGCCACGCCCTGGCAAACGCTGTGGAACGTGATCATCCCGCTCTCGCGCACCGGCATCATCATCGGGTCGATCTTCGTCATCACCATCGTGATGGGCGACTTCGTCACCATCGGTGTCATGGGCGGTCAGCAGATCGCCTCTGTCGGCAAGATCATCCAGGTGCAGACGAGTTACCTGCAGTTTCCGCTCGCTGCTGCCAACGCCGTGATCCTGCTGCTGGTCGTTCTCATGATCATCTGGGGCCTCACGCGGCTCGTCGATATCCGCAAGGAACTGTGAGGAGGCCAGAATGAACGAAAACCGCAGCTTCGGTTTCTATGCGCTGGCCGTCTTCTTCGGCCTGTTCCTGCTGTTCCTCTACGGCCCGACGATCACCATCTTCGTGCTCAGTTTCCAGGGGCCCGAGGGCGGACTCACCTTCCCCATGCGCGGCTGGTCCACGCACTGGTTCAGCGAGCTGTTCAAGGGCATCGGCGTCATCGACATCGGCGCGGCCTTCCTGCGTTCGCTCAAGCTCGGCGCGCTGGTTACGCTGTTCACGGTGCTGCTGGCGGTGTCTGCAGCCCTGGCCTTCCGCAAGGCGCTCAAGGGCGGTGGCAGTCTGTTCTACATCACGGTGGCGAGTCTCATCATGCCTTCCATCATCGTGTCGCTGGGCATTGGCCTCTCGTTCCGCCTGCTCGACACAGGGCTCAAAGCCTTCTTTGAGTGGGCCGGCTGGACAGGTATGGCAGAGAGCTTCAGTACCACGATGGGTCTGTATACTTCGGCGCTCGGAGCGCAACTTACCTGGACCCTGCCTTTCGGCCTGCTGATCATGTTTGCCGTCTTCAATCGATTCAATGCCGCCTACGAGGAAGCCGCACGCGACCTCGGCGCCACGCCCTGGCAGACGTTCCGGCACGTCGTGCTGCCCCTCATCGGGCCATCGGTCATTGGTGTCGGCATGTTCGGCTTCACGCTGTCGTGGGACGAAATCGCGCGCAGCTCGCAGGCCATCGGTGACCTCAACACCTTGCCACTTGAACTGCAGGGCCTCACCACCACGGTGACCACGCCGGTCATCTACGCGCTGGGTACAGTCACCACCATTGTTTCCTTCGTCGTCGTGGCCGTGACCCTCGGGCTCATCGCGCTGGGCAAGCGCCGCGCCCGTTCGCGGAGCAAGGGATGAGCGCTGCCGCGCCGACCGATGTGATCGAAGCCGCGCTCAGCGATGCCGACATCTACGAGCGCATCGTCGAGGCCGTCATGGATCATCGGCTTGCGCCCGGCACCCGGCTTGGCGAAGAGAAGCTTGGTCGCGCCTTCGGCGTGTCGCGCACGCGCATCCGGCAGGTGCTGATCCGCTTGGCGGCCGAACAGATTGTCGTCCTCAACCACAACCGTGGCGCCAGCATTGCCTGTCCCACGCCGCAGGAGGCGCAGGAAGTATTTGGTGCGCGCATCCTCATCGAACTGCCCATCCTCGAATCCTTCATCGACAACGCCAGCGCACGTGATCTGGCGAACGTAGCGCGCATCCTGCGAGAGGAAGAGCAGGCACGCCGCACGCAGAACCGTCGTGCGGCGATCCGCCTGTCCGGCGAGTTTCACCTCGCCATTGCAGCCGGTGCCAACAACGCCACGCTGGAGAAGATGCTGCGCGAACTCGTCTCGCGGACCTCGCTGATCCTCATGACCTACCAGGACACCGAGGCGGGCCGGCACGAACATGGCTGCGGCTGCGACGAACACGAGTCCTTGCTTGAAGCCATGCAGGCGCGCGACGTGAAGACCGCCAGACGCCTCATGAAGCGTCACCTTGAGCACCTGCAGTCGCAACTCTCCTTCGAGCCTGACAGCAGCGATTCGCCCAACATCGAGAACCTGTTCCGGCCAGCATGAGCGAATGGCGATATTGCTTATCGCCACATCCCCATGCCAGCCTCCTTATACTTGGATGAACTGATCGTCAGGCAGGCGAAATACACATGGGCAGACTGACCACACACGTACTCGACACCGCGCACGGCTGCCCCGCTGCCGGCATGGCCTTCGCGCTGTTCCGCGTCGACGACCCGGCTGCGCTCGTCAGCGGTTGCACCAATGCCGACGGCCGTTGCGACGCGCCCCTGCTGCAGGGCGATAGCCTGCTGCCGGGCAAGTACATGCTGCGCTTCGAGGTGGCCGCGTACTTCCGCGCACGCGGCGTGCAACTGCCCGACCCGCCCTTCCTCGATACCGTGACGCTGGACTTCGGCATCGCCGACACCAGCGCGCATTACCACGTGCCGCTGCTGGTCTCGCCCTGGAGCTTCAGCACCTACCGGGGCTCGTAGGGCGGAACGCCGCAGGCGGTTCCGCCGCCCCATGGCGCGAATGAACACTGTAGGGCGGGTTTTAACCCGCCATCCCGGCTTCGTGCCGGGTGATGGATCGGAATGCGACGTGGGTTTGTGCGGTTGAAACCGCACCTACGAAGCGCCGCCGGGTTGGTGGTTTCGCCGCGCAAAAAATACGCGCACGACAAAATCGGATTGAGCCGGGTCGTGCGGGTGCCGCGTCAAAAGGCACCCGTGAAGTCAGGAGTCACTCATGGATTGGTCTTACCTCATCGACGCCGCCAGCATGCTGCTGCGCTGGCTGCACCTCATTGTCGGCATCGCCTGGATCGGCGCCTCGTTCTACTTCGTCTGGCTCGACAACAGCCTCAAGCCGCCTAAAGACCCCAAGCTCGTTGAAGACGGCGTCGGCGGCGAACTGTGGGCCATGCACGGCGGCGGCTTCTACAACCCGCAGAAGTACGCCAACACCCCGAAGCACCTGCCTGAAGACCTGCACTTCTTCTTCTGGCCCAGCTACACGACCTGGATCACCGGCTTCCTGCTCATCTCGGTGCTCTACTACTTCCAGGCCGCCACCTGGATGATCGATCCGGCCGTCTCGTCGATCACGCCGGGGCAATCCGTCCTCATCGGGCTGGCGACGCTGGTGATCGGCTGGGTGGTGTACGACCAGCTCGCACGCCTGCTCATCGAGCGCAGCCAGCTGCTGTTCGCCGTCATCTACGTCGCCTTTGTCGCGCTCGTCAGCTACGTGCTCTGCAACCTCCTCGCCGGCCGCGCCGCATACATCCACGTCGGCGCGATGATCGCCACCACGATGAGCGCCAACGTGTTCTTCTGGATCATCCCGGCGCAACGGCGACAGGTCGCGGTGATGAAGGAAGGCGGCGAGGTCCCTGCCATCTGGGGCAAGCGCGCCAAGCAGCGCAGCTATCACAACAACTACCTCACGCTGCCCGTGCTGTTCGCGATGATCAGCAACCACTACGCCAGCACCTACAGCCACCCGCACGCCTGGGCTGTGCTGATCCTCATCATGCTGGGCGCGGTGCTGATCCGTCACTTCTTCAACCTGCGTCACAAGGGCATCATCCGCTACGAGTACCCGGCGACCGGCCTCTTCATCATCCTCGCGGTGCTGGTCTGGATCGCGCCGAAACATGCCCCCATTGCGGCGGGCAAACCCGTGCCTGCAATGACCGAGGTCAAGGCCATCATCGATGCGCGCTGCACGGGCTGCCATGCCGAGAAGCCCACGCTGATGCCCACAGCACAAGCCGGTGTGATGCTCGATACGCCCGAGCGCATCAAGCAGCATGCACAGCGCATCTACGAACGCTCGGTGCAGCTGAAAACCATGCCACTCGGCAACGTGACGAAGATGACGGACGAGGAGCGCGAGAAGCTCGGCATCTGGTTCCAGTCTGGCGCAAAATAGTGACTTCGCATCCAGCCGGATGCCTGCACGGAGTAGCGCCGACAATGGCTTCGGGAAAGACGCTCGGTATTGCGGTAGTGATCGCGGCGGTCGTTGCGGCCGGTTTCTGGATGCAAGGCGAGCGCAGCAAACTCGCAGCCGAAAAGGCGCGCCTTGCCGAGGCCGAAGCGCGGCTCGGGGCAGGCGTCGAGCAGGGCGTTCGCGCGCTCGATGCGGCGGCCGGCAGGGTCGGCCAGGAGACCGCAGCGCTTAACGACGCCGTCAGCGCCGGTGCCAGTCTCGCTGCAGCTCAGAGACAGCGTGCCCTGCAGACCGGGCGCCTGATGGAAGCCTTTGTCGCGGCGATGCAGGTCAAGGCTGCGATCGTCTCGGCCTACCAGAGCAACGATGCCTGGCCGCGTGACAACCGCGAAGCCGGCGTGCCAGCGCCCGAGGACTTCCGCAACGAGCGGATCTACAGCCTTTACGTGCAGCCCGGTGGGCAGATTCGCGTCGTACTCGCACAGGATGGCAAGCCTGCCGAATCGTTGATCCTCCAGGGTTCGGTCAATCGTGCCGGCCTCGTCAGCTGGCAATGCAGCAGCCCCGACCTGGCGGATATCGAGCAGCTCGTGCCGGCTTGCAAACGACAAGGAGAGGGTTCATGACGGATCAATCATCTGCCTATCCACGCGATCTCGTCGGCTACGGCCGCAACCCGCCCCACGCCAACTGGCCCGGCCGCGCAAAGATCGCCGTCCAGTTCGTCCTCAACTACGAAGAAGGCGGCGAGAACTCCGTACTGCACGGCGACCCCGGCAGCGAACAGTTCCTCTCCGAGCTCTTCAACCCGCCCGCCTTCCCCGACCGCCACATGTCCATGGAAGGCATCTACGAATACGGCTCGCGCGTCGGCGTCTGGCGCATCCTGCGCGAGTTCGAAAAACGCGGCCTGCCCCTCACCGTGTTCGGCGTCAGCATGGCCCTCGAACGCCACCCCGAACTCACCGCAGCCTTCAAGGAACTCGGCCACGAAATCGCCTGCCACGGCTGGCGCTGGATCCACTACCAGCACATCGACGAAGCCACCGAGCGCGAACACCTGCGCATCGGCATGGAGATCATCGAGCGCCTCACCGGCGAACGTGCACTCGGCTGGTACACCGGCCGCGATTCGCCCAACACCCATCGCCTCGTCGCCGACTACGGCGGCTTTCTCTACGACAGCGACTACTACGGCGACGACCTGCCCTTCTGGATGCCCGTGCAGAAGACCGACGGCAGCACCGAGCAGCAACTCATCGTGCCCTACACGCTCGACGTCAATGACATGCGCTTCGCCCTGCCACAAGGCTACTCGCAGGCCAGCGATTTCTTCACCTACCTGCGCGACACTTTCGACGTGCTCTACGCCGAAGGCGAAGACGCCCCCAAGATGATGAGCATCGGCATGCACTGCCGCCTGCTCGGCCGCCCGGGGCGCATGAAGGCCCTCATCGACTTCCTCGACCACATCGAGAAGCACGACCGCGTGTGGGTCACGCGTCGGGTGGATATTGCGCGGCACTGGCGCGCGCACTTTCCGGCGCCCTGAGGTAGCAGTGAGGCGTCAGAATCCCCTGCATCCCGCCCTACATTTTAGGGTTTTGTTGTAGCTCCCTCTCTCACCCCGGATAGCTACAATCCTGACGGCTGCGGATTCGACCGTGCGCGTCGTTGTAGCTCCCTCTCTCACCCCGGATAGCTACAATCTTCGACGCCGTCGTGCGCATCAGCCGCGTCGTTGTAGCTCCCTCTCTCACCCCGGATAGCTACAATCCGCGGCAGAGACATTCTCTGCTCAGGAAGCGTTGTAGCTCCCTCTCTCACCCCGGATAGCTACAATCGGCCAGGCCGGCACGCTGCGCGCGGCGTCAGTTGTAGCTCCCTCTCTCACCCCGGATAGCTACAATCTGCGGCGTACCCAACATGGGCATCCAATCGGTTGTAGCT
This sequence comes from Viridibacterium curvum, assembly GCF_039544165.1. Classification (NCBI taxonomy): domain Bacteria; kingdom Pseudomonadati; phylum Pseudomonadota; class Betaproteobacteria; order Rhodocyclales; family Rhodocyclaceae; genus Viridibacterium; species Viridibacterium curvum. The sequence goes on along the minus strand of NZ_BAABLD010000008.1, from coordinate 536,045 downwards.
CCCTCTCTCACCCCGGATAGCTACAATCGCCGACCTCAGCCTGCAGATGGACGACGACGTTGTAGCTCCCTCTCTCACCCCGGATAGCTACAATCTGGATCTCGTCCGCGATGCTCGACCGCCTCGTTGTAGCTCCCTCTCTCACCCCGGATAGCTACAATCGTAGTCGAGCCGCGCCATGCCGATGGTGCCGTTGTAGCTCCCTCTCTCACCCCGGATAGCTACAATCTTGGCATGTGTGCGAAGCACTCACAGGAGAGTTGTAGCTCCCTCTCTCACCCCGGATAGCTACAATCTGAGACATAACGTTTGAGATCAGCGGCAGCGTTGTAGCTCCCTCTCTCACCCCGGATAGCTACAATCCCGACGCGCTGCGCGACACCTACCTCAACGGGTTGTAGCTCCCTCTCTCACCCCGGATAGCTACAATCCGCGACAGTTGGCGCACCCTGCAGAGCTGGGTTGTAGCTCCCTCTCTCACCCCGGATAGCTACAATCGAGGCGCGCAAGCGTGCGTCGTTCCAGATTGTTGTAGCTCCCTCTCTCACCCCGGATAGCTACAATCGACAGAGCGGTTCAGGCCATCAGCGGCAATGTTGTAGCTCCCTCTCTCACCCCGGATAGCTACAATCCCCTTCTTTGCGCAGGCCTCAGCAGCACTCGTTGTAGCTCCCTCTCTCACCCCGGATAGCTACAATCACGGCAGCGGCTGATGCCTTCCTGCAGCTGGTTGTAGCTCCCTCTCTCACCCCGGATAGCTACAATCGCGGCAGCAGCTCCATCGAATAGCAAATGCGTTGTAGCTCCCTCTCTCACCCCGGATAGCTACAATCGCTGCGCCTGTATTCCTGTTCTGTTTTGTTGTTGTAGCTCCCTCTCTCACCCCGGATAGCTACAATCGCTCTGTCCAGTTGTGAGAGCCTGTCACGAGTTGTAGCTCCCTCTCTCACCCCGGATAGCTACAATCCTACATCGCAGACGACGCAGCCGGCGCGCTGTTGTAGCTCCCTCTCTCACCCCGGATAGCTACAATCCAGCGCGCGCAACGAGCCATCGCGCCAGCAGTTGTAGCTCCCTCTCTCACCCCGGATAGCTACAATCGCTCGTCGTGATCAAACCAACCGGCGAAATGTTGTAGCTCCCTCTCTCACCCCGGATAGCTACAATCCGACAACTGACCACCCCCAGCAATCCGCACGTTGTAGCTCCCTCTCTCACCCCGGATAGCTACAATCGTAGAGATAGAACACATCGGGCGCGCCATCGTTGTAGCTCCCTCTCTCACCCCGGATAGCTACAATCACACTCCCGCGCCTCGTCAACGCCGCCGCGGTTGTAGCTCCCTCTCTCACCCCGGATAGCTACAATCCGTCGCACGGTTGATGCGATGCTGCAACTGGTTGTAGCTCCCTCTCTCACCCCGGATAGCTACAATCGGCCTGCAGTTCATCCTCTCGCGACAACGTGTTGTAGCTCCCTCTCTCACCCCGGATAGCTACAATCAGACACAGCGTCTTGCCCTGCACAGGCAGGGTTGTAGCTCCCTCTCTCACCCCGGATAGCTACAATCGAGTGGCATCGCATCGTGTTCAGCGGGAAGGTTGTAGCTCCCTCTCTCACCCCGGATAGCTACAATCGAAGAAGTGATGAAGTCCATCACCACCCGCGTTGTAGCTCCCTCTCTCACCCCGGATAGCTACAATCCTTGCAGTCGTCCAGCACCTCGACCATGATGTTGTAGCTCCCTCTCTCACCCCGGATAGCTACAATCCGACCGGTTGTCGAAGTTGCCGTTCGCGGCGTTGTAGCTCCCTCTCTCACCCCGGATAGCTACAATCGCGAGGCGCTTGAGGTAGTCGCTCATGTGGGTTGTAGCTCCCTCTCTCACCCCGGATAGCTACAATCGAAACCGAACTCAAGAAGGCATACGACAACGGTTGTAGCTCCCTCTCTCACCCCGGATAGCTACAATCAAATCGTCTCATCTTTCCACTGAAAATGAGGTTGTAGCTCCCTCTCTCACCCCGGATAGCTACAATCGGCGGTGTGAATGTGGGCAAGACGCATGTGGTTGTAGCTCCCTCTCTCACCCCGGATAGCTACAATCTTCGCCTCTGTCGGCGGTGCTTGCCGAGATGTTGTAGCTCCCTCTCTCACCCCGGATAGCTACAATCCATCCCAATGGTTGCCTGTTACCGTGAAGAGTTGTAGCTCCCTCTCTCACCCCGGATAGCTACAATCAAGGCCGCTGCAGCTGCTCCGGTTGAAGCCGTTGTAGCTCCCTCTCTCACCCCGGATAGCTACAATCTGACGTTCCACGACATGCGGCACGAAGGCAGTTGTAGCTCCCTCTCTCACCCCGGATAGCTACAATCAAGACGACGAAAAGCGCCTGCTGGTGCATCGTTGTAGCTCCCTCTCTCACCCCGGATAGCTACAATCAGAGGCAATTGAAACCCGCGTCAAGCTTGGCTTGGCGCGGGTTTGTTTTTCCAAAAGCCATCAGAACAGCAGCAATTGATTGGCCGTGACGGCTTTTTCCTGAAAAAGCGGCATGCCGACCAGCAGTGCCATGGAGGCGTACTGTTTCTCTGTGACGGTCAGGACGCGTACTGAGCCGTCAGGCGGCAGGTTGGCCACCAGGCGCTTCATGTGTTTCTCCTGCGCGTCCGCGCCATTGAGGATGCGGCCGTAGACCGAGAACTGGATCATGTCGTAGCCCTCGCTGAGCAGGAAACGGCGGAACTGGGTGTAAGCGCGGCGCTCAGCGCGGGTGACAACGGGCAAATCGAAGAAGACCATCATTCGCATGTATCGCCTCGTGTCCTGTCCCACGGTTTGGCTCCCGCTATCCCTCGACGACGTGCTGCCTAAGTCCGATCAGGCGCGGCAGCTCCAGCAGGGTTTCGCTGCCACCCTCATACACGCGAACCAGCGATTCAATCATCTGCTCGATGGAGGACAGCACGCTCATCGTGCCGCGTGGCATACCCATATCGACGTTCAGCAAACCCACCAGCGCTACCTTGTCGGCGGGTGACAACTCGCGCTCGGCATCGATCTCGGCATTGGCTTGCTTGACCACATGCAAATCCACCAGCGGGCGGAAAGGTTCGATGACATCGTCGGCAAGGTTGAAGGCGTTCTGCTCGCTGCGATGAAACAGGCCGATGCTGGGCAGGAAGCCGTGCGCCACCAAGCCACGCGCAATCGCACCGCGCAGCACGGCGTAGCCATAGTCCAGCGCGGCATTGCTCCAGCGCTCCTGCGCGCGGTGGAAGCCGGTGCCGAAAAGCTGCGGGAAGTAATAGGCGCTGGCCTGCGCCTCCATGTTTTCCGTATCGCCTGAACGCACGCGCCGCGAGTAGGACTCCAGGCGCCCCGCATCGCCACGCTTGGCTAGAACCATACAGGCCGCCTGATTGGCGATCTTCACCTTCACGATCTCGGCCCAGGCGCGCTTGGCGCTGGGCTTGTCGATGTCCAGTTGCAGGCGTTGCATGCGCGTGGCGCGACTATGTTGCAGGAACGGCAGGAATACGCCGCTGGGCTGATGATTGTCTCCGGTGGCAAAAAGTCCGATGCCGTATTCACCGCAGGCCGACAGCACTGGATGGGTGAGCGTGATTTCGCGGTGATTGAGAACGATCACCGCGATGTCCTCGAACGGCACGCGCGCAGACTCATCCTGCTCGATGACCAGCGAGAAATGTTCGCGCCTCAGCTTCGAGGGCCGCGAGATGACAACGCTACGCCAGACCACGACGCGCTTCCTTTGGCGCTGGGTAGATATTGCCGAGGACGTCGACATTGCACTTCTCGACAGAAAGTGCAGTCTTGACGCCAATCTTACGAATCAAACCATCGGTCCCGACCGATGTGTTTCTATCGTGGCACCACACTGCAACAGATGCGTCACTTCGATCACATCCTGCGTAGTAGCCAACGATCTGCTCTTTACCCTTTTGTTGAATGCGAACGAAGTCGTTGGGATAGAGCGAGAAACAGAATACAAAACTATCGTCAATCAGCGTCCATTCCTCCTCATCCTTGAACGCCACAATCGCCCGGTTCGGCAACTCCTTGGCCACGCTGTGATGCACATACACAGGCACCAGATGGAACTTGCCTGCCTTGCTGAACACGTCCACGCGCAGCATGCTGTCGTTCTTGGCTATGCCGCCACGTACAGGGATGCCGGAGAGTTTGTCGATCACTATCGTGACCGTGCGCACCACCGGCCCGGTCGGATTACCGTCGCGATCCGGCTTGCGCAGCGGGTTATTGGGCGGGAAGGCTTTGTCGCCTTTGCCACCGTGCGCTTCTAGTCTCTCGCGGATAGCGGCATAAAGTTTCTCGTTTCGATGCGGGTCGATGAGTTTGCAAGGCTTCTTGTCGTTGCCGGGCTCGCCAAAATCGGCAAGGCTCAAGCTGGACAGAGGCACTTTCTGCGTCACGCCGCCCTGTGCTTTCAAGCTTTCGCGCTGACCGTAGATCGTGTCCTTATGTGCGGCACCTCCGTTGCGCCGCTGCGGCGCACGGGATACGAACAAGGGCCTGAGTTTTTGTAGCGCTTCTTCAGGGTAGGTGCCGAGTTTTGCGAGGTCTTCGCGCGCTTGCTCGACGTTGTCGTTGAACAAGCGCGTATTCAGTTCATGGCGGAAGTGCGGCCACGGGTCAGGGAAGTGTGCTTCGAGCTGGCCAAGCATGGCCGGGTTCACGATTTCGCCCGTCTCGATGTCGACGAATCCTTCGCGCACTTTCTCCAGCACCTTGCGGCGTGAGTAATCGGACAGACGCTTGACCATGCCGTGCGTGCAGGCCGCGACCACGGCAGCATCCAGCGCGTGGTGACGATCGCTGTCGCTGCGCACTTTGTGGAGGCCCCAGCGTGCGCGCAGGAAAGACGTGAGCTGGCCGCTGACAACGACCACACGCTTGTTGTCGCTGTCGTCCGCAAGCTTCAGGTAACGCTCGACGTAGTTCTTGAAGAAGCGGCAGATGTAGCGCGTGTCGTTGAGGTTGCGGTCGCGGAATCCTTCGGCCTCTTTGTCGCCAAAGTCCTTGCGCAGCAGGCGAGAGCGTTTGGCGAGCCGATAGAGCTTGTTACCTTCGACCGCCGCGACGAAGAGCCGCCAGCGCTCGCTATTGCTGGTGCCATCCAGATACTCGTAAGGCGTCTGGTTGCCCTTGTTACGGTTTTCTTCAACAAGCACCAGCACCTTGTTGTTCTTGCTGTCGTCAAAGCTGCGCGAGTAGGGCAGCGCGTGGTCGACCTCGGCATAGCCCTGATCATGCAGCACGCGATGGAGGTCGAGGGGTTTGAGTGAATACGCGCATTTGCCCTGCTGCTCGCGATAGAGCTGATATCGCTCGAATTCCCGGCTCTTCGGGTTGATATCGAACTCGGCGGCAAACGCGGCTTTGTCCTTTTCGTTGCGTTCGCGGAACTCGTCTTGCAGCTTCCTGACCTTGCTGCGCTCATCCATCGGGCGCGACAAGTCACGCGCCATTTCAATGCGCACGGAATCCGGCGAGCCATATTTGCGGATCAGTGCATTCATGACTTTGCGTGCCTGATTGAGCGAACGCAGCACGACCGGGTTGCGCGGGATGTCCATGTTTTCGTCAAACACCATACGGCCATCCTTGTCGCGGCCCGAGTAGAAAGGCGGCAGGTATTTGCTTTCGCCTTCACCAACCTTGAAGAGCTGGCTGTGATGATAGCCAGCGCGCACGCAGGCTTCGTCGTAACGCAGGCCACTTTCCATTTGCGGCACGATGGCGCGCAGCGCCTTGAGCGAGAGGGCGTGGAATTTGTCGAAGCGAATGTCGAGCAGGGCGTCGATCATTTTCTCGCCGCCGGGCAGCGCAAGTTTGCCCAACTCGCTGCTGACTTCTTCATCGTCTTTGAAGACGCTCAATACCCAGGCAATCTGGTCGAGCAGTTCGGGATTGCCCGCTTGCGCGGCACCCGCCATGCCTTGCCACTCAGTCTCAAGACCTTTGTCCTTGAGCAGTTTGCGCAGGGTCTGGAAAGCAGGCAATTTGGTCAGTGTTCCGGTTTCCGGATCTTTGGCCTTGGCCTCCATTGCCTGCTTCTCGCTGGGGTAGGCCAGTCCGGTGAAGCGGAATGTTTCCGGCAAACCAGCTTTGACCAGGGCTGCGCGCAATTGCTTGTAGGTGAGGTCGCTGGCTTGCAGGTAAGGCAAGGGCAGGGCGATTTGCCGCTCAGCTTCGTTAAGCCCGCGCGTGATGCCATCGACCACGATGCGCGTGTTGTTCAGACGCGTCAGCCAAACGTGGCGCTCGGCGGTGAAGCTGGCCTTGGGCGCGCGATATTCGGCTTTCTCGAAGGTGCATTTGCCCAGCATTTTGAGCAGGTCGGCTCCTGCGAGTGGAGGCTTCTGTTGCCAGAACAGACCGCTCTTGCGGTCGCCTGTGCCGAGGATGGCCAATTCAAGTTCTGCGCTGGCGTATGGATTGTCGAAGCTGCGCTGCTGCGCGAACAACAAGGCCAACTCTTTGCCGAGTTCGATGCGCGACAAGGCCTTGCCGTAATCGCCGCGCTTGTTGCGCTGCGCTTCGGGGAATTCAGCCAGCACCATTTCAGCGGCTGTGCGGTAGCCCTTCTCCTGCATCAGCTTCTTGGTGGCCGCCAGACCCTGCTTGACCTTGCCACCTTCACCCTTGGCATCGCCTTCGGCCTGTTTTTCTTCGGCGCGGCTGATCCAGTGGAAGCCGCGATGCTTGCACAGGTGGTAGATGACTCGTGCCCATTCATCAGCGGAGAGGCGGCGATCCAATCCTTCTACGCGCAAAGCCCACGCGGACTTCAGTTCCGGTTGATGGCGCGTGAAAAACTTCGTGTCGGCGATCAGTCCTTGGCGTTTCAGCAAACGCGCCAGCTTGGTCAAGCGCCAGGCGCGGCGGCGCAGGCGACGTCGCATGAGGCGGGCAGTGCGACGTGCGAGGTTGAGAGGCTCCCCTTCCTTGGCGGTTTCGGCCTTATCAAAACAGCGCACGCCCAGATCGACGATTCGTGTCGAACTCAGCACCGCCCAGCCGACTGAAGCGATACCAATATCAAAGCCAAATGTCAGCGCCTCTTCGGGCTTGTTGCCTTGCATGCATGTCTCCCTCATAATCGGCTCATTGTTGCTATCCGGGGTGAGAGCCGTTGCTACAATAATTTCCGGTCGCAAGACCGGGAAAGTATCCAAAGCGCCCGACAGAGAAATCTGTCGGGCGCTTTCCTTTTGTCATATCTAGTCGGAGTTGGCTTGCGAAATCAGTCGCAAAGAATGCGCACTGCCCTTCAGGGCATGTTGGGCGTTCGATTCGGTGCGTTCAGGCCAGCTGGCTGCGCACGATTTCGGCGAGGCGCTGCAGGGCGCTCACGGCCTGGGTGTCGAAGGGGATGCTGCTGTTGAGGCGGATGTAGTCGTTGTAGCGCTCGGAGTTGGAGAAGATGTGGCCGGGGGCGATGCGGACGCCTTCGCGCAGGGCGGTCTCGAAGACGGTGGCGTTGCGGCGCAGGGGCGGCAGTTGCAGCCACAGCAGCATGCCGCCGTGGGGCACGGTGAGGCGTGTGCCGGCCGGGAAGTGGGTGGCGATGGCTTCGGCGACCTGTTCGCGACGGGTGCGCAGGAGGCGGCGCAATCGCGCGAGGTGGCGGTCGTAGGCGGCGCTGCCGAGGTAGTCGGCCACCGAGCGTTGCGCGAGGGTGTCGTTGGGGCGGCTCTGCGCGTACTTGAGCATGCGGATGCGTGCGTGCCAGCGGCCGCCGCTGATCCAGCCCAGGCGCATGCCGGGGGCGAGGATCTTGTGCAGCGAGGCGCAGTGGATGATGGCGCCATGGTCGTCCCAGGATTTGAGCGCGCGCAGCGGCGTGGCATCGTCACCCAGCGCGGCGTAGGTGTCGTCTTCGATGAGGGCGACGTCGTGCTGCGCGCAGAGTGCGGCGAGCGCGGCCTTGTTGGCATCGGGCATGACGCTGCCGAGCGGGTTCTGGAAGTGCGGCACGACGACCACGGCGCGGATGTCGGGTTGCGTCTGCAGGGCGAGGCTCAGTGCTTCGACCGAGATGCCGGTCTGCGGGCTGGTTGGAATCTCGATGCTGCGCAGGCCCAGGCTCTGCAGAATCTGCAGCAGGCCGAAGAAGGTAGGTGATTCGACGGCGACCATGTCGCCGGGCTGGGTGACGGCGCGCAGGGCGAGGTTCATGGCTTCGGTGCAGCCGTGCGTGACGACGATGTCGTCAGGCGTGAGGCGCATGCCGGCGTCGAGTGCGCGGCGCGCCAGCACGCTGCGGAAGCCGGCGTCGCCGTGCGGCGGCACGGGCGTCACGAGCAGGTCGGGGTGCTGGCGCAGCACGTGGGTGGCAGCGCGCGTCAGGGCGGCGGCGGGGTAGGCATCGGGCGAGCCGTAGGCGTTGGCGAAGTTGACGCGCACGGGGTGCAGCTCGCAGCGCGCGATGAAGTCGGAGACGCGTTCGTGGATGCCGAGGTATTGCGTGGCGTCGATGCGTGCGGGCGGTTCGCTGCTGGGCGGCAGGGCCATGCGCTGCGGGCGGCGCACGTAGTAGCCGGCGCGCGGCCGCGCTTCCAGCCAGCCCTGATCTTCAAGCCAGCGGCAGGCCTGCAGCGCGGTGGACAGGCTCACGCTGTGCAGCTGCGTGAGGGTGCGCACCGAAGGCATGCGCGCGCCGGGCTGCAGGGCGCCGCTGCGGATGGCGCCGAGGTAGTGCTGGGCGATCTGTTCGTAGAGCAGGGCGGGGGCTGTTGCGGTGTCCATCGGCATGATCATCGGCGTAGGCGGAGCGGCAGAACAGATACAGCTGCACGCTGATTCGACCATAACAGCATGGGTCGGCATGGCCTGATATGCAATACAAAGCGGGCGCGTGTGCCTGTTGCGGCGTGGGGGCGGTGCGTAAGGTGTGGCTGTCGCTGAACACCACGAAGGAGCCCCACCATGTTGCCGACCGATCTGCCCGCCGCCGCCCTGGCCCCCGCTGCACGACTGGCCAGCCGTTCTGCTGCCCTGACCTGGGTGGCGGGCGGCACGCGCCTGCTGTGCGAGAGCGGCCACCTGCACTGGCAGCGCATCGGCGATGCGCTGCCACCGACCCGCTTGTGCAGCGGCGAGTGCCTGCTGCTGCCGGCATCGGGCTGGTTGCGCATCGAGGCGGGCGCACGGGGCGCAGGCTGGCGCCTGATCGCGCCGCCGCCGCCCGCGTGGCTGCGCTTGCTGGCGCGTGTGCGTCGCAGCTTCAGGCAACAGCCAGCCTTGCTGCGTGGTACGACGCCAGACCTCTGAGGTGAGGTGCAGCCAGGCATTACTGTTGCCCTGAGCAGATGGCATGCCGCCCGTAACCAAGCATGTGGGCCATGCATCTCAATTCGCCATCCTGGCCCGCAAAAAAAGGGGCCGATTGCGGCCCCTTGTTGTCGATGCGAAGTGAGGCTCAGCGTGCCAGCGCCTTCTTGAAGTCAGCGTCATCGAGAAGGATGCCGATCAACTTCCGGTAAAGACCTTCGTACTCGTTGGCCGCTGCGGGCACTGCGATGCCGGCAACGAACGAGGTTTCCCAGGTCGAGGTTGCGACCAGCTCCTTGTCGAAGCGGGTGGCGCCGCCGCGCGTTACAACGAATCGCGCTCCGAGAACACCTTTGCCGGTACCGAAGCTTTCCACGCTGCTTTGCGTCAGGAAGCCGCTGATCACTGCACCCGAGTTCGGGTCAAGCAGACCGGCGGTCTTGAGTTCCTCAGTCAGCGTCGCTTGCAGATACTGCGCGAACGAACCGTTTACCGGCGAGATTGCCTTGTTGCTGCCGCGCAGGCTGATGCTGGTATCCAGATCGGCGCTCTTGGTCGGATCAACCACGAACTTGCCAACTGCAGCGGGGGCCAGATTGGCCGAGCGTGCTTTCTGGGTGTTGTCGATGCTTGCCTTGGGCTGGTTAAGCGCGATCTGAGCGCAACCGGTGGTCAGGATGCTTGCTGCAACGAGCAGAGACGTGGAGAGCTTGATGATGATGTTTTTCATGGCCATTTACCGGAGTGGTTCAGGGGAAAGTGGGATCGAGCGAGAGGTCTTTCAGTGCAGTGCCTATGATCTGTCGCGTCATCGTGCGGACAGCTACTTCGACGCTTTCGGCCTTGTTCACGTTCTGCGGGACCTCGGTGGCGCCAATCGTAGTGTGAATGGCATGCTGCGACACCTTGACGATGCTCTTGCCACCATCCGGCGGCAGATAGGTAACCGTGCACACATAGTTGTCAGTTACCTTGGTGCCCGACGCACCAAAAGTCAGACCAACCTTGAAGCCTTTGGCTGCAGCGTCAGCTTCCGGAATGTTGTTGATCGTCACGTTAAGGACGGCGCCCCCAGGGACAGGTTTTTCATCCACGGTGGCGAAAAGACCGCTGCCCTTGACCTGGTCGACGACCTGGTCCTTGAGAAAGCTCACCGCGCGGGAATTGGGAGCGCCCTTGGTCTGGAAGTCGAAGAGCAGTTGCACGGCCTTGGGCTGTGCCGGCTTTTTGAGTTCGGCGACCGGAACTTCGCGAGTTGCCGTATCAACATAGAAGGTCGGGCTGACACACCCGGTCAGTACGACGGTGGCGACGACGAGCCCTGCGTTGAGAAGTGCGCGAATATTCAGGCGCGATCGATTCTGAATCAATTGCATGAAACCCCCGGAGTGAATGAAGTGCAATCAAGTTGCCGATGGAATATCGGCTTGTTGCGCGGCGATTCTGGCATAGAAGCGACCGGCACGGAGCCTGTCCGCGAGCCGGCTCATTCATTGCCCTGATGGTTATCGGTCCCGCCGTGAAAAACTTGACGCCCCGATAGGCCTCGGTAGCTGTCGGACTGCCAAGTAGCAGCTGGATATGGATTACGGATGAGCGGATCAATTGTCCTGCGGGCGCTACATCCCGTTGCCTGACTTGCCATCCACCAGACGCCTGAGGCGCGGCGCGAGTGGGCGTTCGACACCCCGGTGGATGCACCAGCTGGCGGTGAGCACGCTGGCCACGACCAGCAGCAGCGCCAGCCAGGCATTGCCGGTGGCGCCGCGCAGGGCAGCGTGCAGCACGTAGCCGATGTTCTCGTGCAGCAGGTAGACGGGGTAGGTGAGCGCGCCGGCGAGCGTGATCCAGCGCGTGCCGGGTACGCGCAGCCAGCCCTGCGTGATGGCAGTCATTGCAGCGAACATCAGCGTGACGAGGCTGGCGACCACGACGGGATTGAACGGCTGCGTGGCGCTGAGGCTACGCCGGCTCTCGACCCAGGCATAGGCCACGGCAAGCAGCCAGCTGGCAAGCAGCAGGGCATTGCGTGATCTGCTCCAGCCTTCGCTGCGCACACGGAACAGCACGCAGCCCGCCGCAAAGAACGGTGCCCATTTGGCGTTGAGCCAGAACTCGACCGGGTACATGGGGCGCAGCCAGTTGATGGCGCTGACCAGGAGCCAGGCGGCGAGCAGGGCTTCGAGCCAGCGCAGGGCTTTGAAGCGCAGCACGAGCCACACGTAGATGTAGAAGTGCAGCTCGACGGCCAGCGACCAGTAGGCGTCGTCTACGAATTTCAGGCCCAGCCAGTGCGCGAACATCGTGAGGTTGCCGATGGCATGCGAGAGCGGCACGGCAAGGCGCGCGTCCTGCCCCCACCACACGACCAATGCCGTCAGCGGCACGGCGACCCAGAAGGCGGGATAGAGGCGGGCAACGCGTGAGGCGATGAAGCTGCGCGGGGTCGCTTCAACAGGGAAGCCGCCGGGCCGCCCCAAGGCTTCCCTGGCCCCCTCGGGGGGCGTAGTGGGGAATTCGTGGAGCATCGCTCCACGCCCGCGCAGCCGGCAGCCTGTGCGAAGGATGCCGTGGAACGGACTGGCCCCAAAGGGCCGGGCCGGGGGCTCTGGCTGAATAGACCAGAGGATCACGAAGCCGCTGATGATGAAGAACAGGTGCACGCCGAGATAGCCATAGCGGGCGACGCCTTCAAGCAGGGGCGCATCAAGGCCCTGCATCCAGCCCCCGGCAGGGCCGCGCGAGAGATAGTGGAACAGCAGCACCGACAGGCAGGCGATGCCGCGCAGCAGGTCAATGCCGGCGAAGCGCGCCTTGCCGGACTCAGCGTGCATGGATCAGCCCGCTCAGCACGCGGTAGCCCTCTGCGTTGAGATGAATGCCATCGCCCGCGTCGTATTGCGCCTGCAGCTGGCCCTCTGCGTCGGCCAGCAGGTCCAGCGGCACATGGCGACACGCGGCGCGGGCGGCGCACAGCTGCTGCAGGTGGGCGTTGATGGCGCGTCGTTGTGCGACCTTGTCGGCGGCTTCGCGCGCGGGGGGCACGTCCACCAGTGTGACGGGCAGGTTCGCCGGCAGTTCTCCCAGCATGCGCGTGAAAGCCTGCGTGATCGCAGTCACAGGCAAGCCCTGCTGCAGGTCGTTGCGACCGGACAGCAGCACGACAGCGCGTGCGTTCCTGATCGAGGTGTAGCGTGGCATGCGCGCTGCGAGGTCGATGGCGGTCTCACCACCAATCGCGAAGTTCGTGACGATGCCGTCCTGGAGCGCGGGCGGGAAGTGCTGCAGGTGACTGTCGCCAAACCACACGGCGCCCGGGGCGCTCTGCATCCGGTCGATGTGCAGCTGCACGCCGGTCAGCGTTTTCTCAAGTCGGTGCTGCGCGACGGATTTGAGGCCAATACGCCAGGCCAGCCCGTCGGTGAGCGTGAGGTAGAGCGCAGGCGACAGGATCAGCAGCAGGCTGGCCGCGAGGCCGCCCACCACGAACATCACCAGCCCCACGCGCAGCGCACGTGCTGTCATCCCGTCTCCCGAATACGACTTGTTACACTGCGCGGCATCTTACCGCGAGCGTGCATCATGACATTCACTACCCTCGTCACTGCCAGCCAGCTGATCGGCCTGCCCACCGTGCGTGTGCTTGATGTACGCCACGACCTGACGAATCCGGAAGCGGGGCGTAGCGGCTTCCTTGCTGGGCACATTCCAGGTGCGGGATTCCTGCATCTCGATTCGGATCTCTCGGGTGCCAAGACCGGCCGCAATGGTCGCCACCCGCTGCCCGACCCCGAGGTGCTGGCGCAGACTTTCGCCGCAGCCGGCATCAGCCGTGACACGCAAGTCGTCATCTGCGACGCACAGGGCGGCATGTTCGCCGCACGCGTGTGGTGGATGCTGCGCTGGCTGGGGCACGAGGCGGTGGCCGTGCTCGATGGCGGCTGGCAGGCCTGGCTGGCGGCGGGGGGCGCGACGGAAACGGGTGAAGCGCGTGCAGTGGCGCCGGGCAATTTCACGCGCGGTGCCTCGCGGGTGGCGACGCGCAACGCCGACGAGGTGCTGGCGAACCTGGCAACACAACAGAAGCTGGTGGTCGATGCGCGCGCGGCAGATCGCTTCCGTGGCGAGAACGAGACGCTGGATCCTGTCGGCGGCCACATTCCCGGCGCACGCAACCGCTTCTTCAAGGACAACCTCGCGGCCGACGGAAATTTCAAATCGCCCGCCTTGCTGCGCGCAGAATGGCTGGCCGTGCTGGGTGACAAGGCGCCGCAGGACGTCATCGCGCAGTGCGGCTCGGGCGTGACGGCTTGTCACAATCTGCTGGCGCTGGAAGTCGCGGGCCTGCCGGGAGCGGCGCTGTATCCGGGTTCGTGGAGTGAGTGGTGCAGTGACCCGTCGCGGCCTGTGGCCAGCGGCGCGGACTGAGGGAGCATTCAGCTCACCAGCATCTTCTGCACCAGCGGGTGGGCGACGCGTTTCTCGGCGGTGATGGCGTAGAAGCGCTCACTCACACCTCGGCAGCGGCCGATCTGGCGCACCTGGTAGCGCGCGACCAGCTCGTCGTGGACGATCTCGGCCGCGGGAAACACGCCCATGCCGTTGGCGCCGAAGGTCTTGAGCAGGGCGCTGTCGGCAAACTCGCCGACGATGCGTGGCTGTACTGCCTCCCGTTCGAACCAAAGGTCCAGTGGCATGCGCACCGCGGCCTGCGGTGCCGGCAGCAGCACCGGCACCTTCGCGAGTGACTGCGGAAAGTCGCGCTGGGCTTGCGCGGCATGTGCAGCCGAGGCGTACCAGGCAATCTCTGATGCACCCAGCGGGTGGCTGTAGATGCGCAGGTTGGGGTTGGGCGCGACAGCGCGGTCGGTGAGCACCAGGTCGAGGCGGTGCAGGGCCAGGTCGGCCAGCAGATCGTCGATGCTGCCTTGCCGGCACAGCAGGCGCAGGCGCGGTTCGGCGAGCACGTTGTGCATCAGGCGGTGCACGACCAGCTTGGGCAGCTCGTCCGTAATGCCCACCACCAGGCGTAGCGCGGGCTGGCTGGCCGCGTCGCGCAGCAGGTCGGGCAAGGCTTCGCCAAGCTGGAAGATCTGGTCTGCCCGGGCGGCTGCAATCTGGCCCGCATCGGTCAGTGCCAGCGCCCGGCCAGCCGGTTTGAACAGGGCAGTGCCGAGGTTCTGCTCCAGCTCGCGGATCTGGGTGCTCACCGTTTGCACGGCCACCCCCAGGCGGTCAGCGGCGCGCGCCATGCCGCCTTCGCGCGCGGCCACCCAGAAATAGTAAAGATGGCGGTAGTTGAAGCTTTGCATGACTTCTGTTTTCCGGAAGTAACAGTTCTTTATTGTCTGCTTTTTCTTGTGTCACGGATACGTCATGCTGCACTGCATGAAGTACTTCGACCGCGTACTTGAGGAGGCAGCCATGATTCCCGTGGGCTCTTTTGCCGACGCGCTGCGTTGGCTACCGCGCCGTACCGGCGTTGCACCGGTAAGCCCCGTCACACCGGTTGCGCCGGCGGCGCAGCGTGATGCGTCGTCTGATCCGGATCCTCAGGCCGGCTTGTCGCGCCGGGACGACGCGGCCGGCTCAACGGTTGCAGCGCCCCCCGTACCACCGCTTTACAAACCCCGCCCATGAAGCCACTCCTCGACCCTGCCATCCTCTTCTTCGTATTCGGCCTGCTGGCCGGTGCCATCCGCTCCAACCTGGAGATCCCGGCACAGATTTCCCGCTTCCTCTCCCTGTACCTGTTGATGGCGCTGGGCCTCAAGGGCGGCTTCGCCCTGTCGGCCTCGGGGCTGACGGCCGAGGTGGCCATCAGCCTGTCGCTCGCGCTGCTGCTGGCGGTCGTGGTACCTGCTGCGGGGTACATGGTGCTGCGGCGCTTCGTGTCGGGATTCGATGCGGCGGCGATCGCTGCGACCTACGGCTCGGTGAGCGCGGTCACGTTCATCACCGCCGTGCAACACCTGGAGTCGTCAGGCACGCCTTACGGCGGCCACATGGCGGCGGCGATGGCGCTGATGGAGTCGCCGGCGATCATCATGGCGGTGTTCCTCGCCAACCATGTGCGCTCGCTGGGGGCAGGAGGGCAGGCAACGACCGGCAATCTCTCGCTGCGCAAGCTGCTGCACGAATCGCTGACCGATGGCGCGCAGCTCCTGCTGCTGGGCGCGATGGTGGTGGGCTTCGTCTCGGGCGAGTCCGGACGGCAAGCCATGCAGCCTTTCTCGGGTGACCTGTTCAAGGGGATGCTGTCGTTCTTCCTGCTCGACATGGGCCTGCTGGCTGCGCGCAACATGGGCAAGCTGCGCGGGCAGCCGCCCTTCCTGCTCGCCTATGCCGTGCTGGGGCCGCTGGTGCACGCATCGCTGGCGCTGCTGCTGGCCTGGCTGGCGGGGCTGGAGAGTGGCAACGCCGCGCTGTTAATGGTGCTGGCGGCGAGCGCTTCGTACATCGCCGTGCCGGCCGTGGTGCGTCACGCGATTCCCGAGGCCAGCCCCTCGCTCTACTTCGGCATGTCGCTGGGGCTGACCTTCCCGCTCAACATCCTGCTCGGCATTCCGCTCTACACGAGCATCGCCAGTCGCCTGCTATGACGGCGCGATTCAGCGGCTGCGGCGCTTGCGCGCAGCCGCCTTCTTCGGCGCGAAGAGGGCCGTGCGTGCCGCCTCGGTGATTGCGGCCACGCAGGGGTGCGTGATGCGTCGTTCGACCGACACGGCGTAGAACGATTCGGTCAGCTCCTCGCTCTCGCCGACGACGGTGACGCCGTACTGGCGGCAGATCTCTTCAGCCAGCACGCTGGGCCCCATGAACACGCCGTGCCCCGCGCCGCCAAAAGCCTTCATCAGCGCGCCATCGTCGAACTCGGCCACGATGCGTGGCTGGATGCCGTGGCGGTCCAGCCAGCTGCGAAAGCCGCCCCATACCGCTGCGTCGTCACCCATGCACAGCATGGGTACGCCATCCAGCGAAGCGGGGAACGCCCCCTTGCATTGCGCCGCGATGGCAGGTGCTGCAAAGAAGCTGATGGTCGAACGGCCCAACTGATGATTGAAAGCCTTGAGACCGCTGCCCGGCGGCATGGGCGCATCTGAAATCACCAGATCCAGCCGGTGCAGTGCGAGCTCGGAGAGCAGGCGATCGAGCTTCCACTCGCGGCACACCATGCGCACCGGCTCGGCCAGTTGCATGGCAGGTTCCAGCAGGCGCAGCGCGACAGACTTGGGCACCGAATCGGCAACGCCAACGCGGAACTCGATGGCTTGCTGCAGGGCGGCGCCACTGCGCAGCGCACTCTCCAGCTCGGCGCCCAGCGAGAAAATGTCTTCAGCATAGTCGAGCACGAAGCGCCCCTCTTCGGTGAGCTCCAGTTTGCGCCCCGATTTGCGGAAGAGCGCATGCCCCAGCTGGTCTTCAAGCAGCTTGATCTGCCCGCTGAGAGTTTGTGGCGTGATGAAAAGCTTCTCGCTGGCCTTGGCGATGCTGCCGGCCCGAGCCACGCTCCAGAAGTAATGCAGGTGCTTGTAGTTCATCGTCAGACTCTTCGAGAAAACCGAAGTTTCTTTGCTGAAAAATCGATTTTACCTGCGCATCGGTGATGCCCACAATGGCTTCACAAGGTTCTACAACCCGGTGAAAGGAGCACACCATGCAGATCGAGATTCAATCCGGCAACCTGGAGATGAGCGACGCCATCCGCGAACACGCGAGCCGGCGTGCCACGTTTGCGCTGTCTCGCCTTTCAAGCCGCATCCGCCGCGTGACGATTCACCTCTCTGACGAAAACGGCCCGCGTGGTGGCGTAGACAAGCGCTGCCTGGTCAGCGTTCAGCTGGAGGGGGCGCCGGAGGCTGTTGTTGAGGACTCAGGCTCCGACGTCTATACCCTGATCGACCGTGCGCTGGCCCGTGCCGGCCGCGTGGCCAGTCGCCGCCTGGAGCGCATGCAGCTGGCCGGCCGGCGGCACGAGCGCGTGTTCGGCGACGCCACCAGACACCTGCTGGATTCGCGTCGCCGCTTTGCCCTGCGCTCAGCCCGCGCAGTCACCGTTGCCTACAACGAAGAGTGAGGAAACCACAATGAGACAGTATCGTCGTAACAGCCCCCAAGCCGCCGCCCGTATTCTGGCGCTCGCCGTCCTTGCCGATGGTGAGCTGGATGCCGCCGAGATGAGCCTGATCGATGCCTTGCAGGACACGAGCCGCTTCGGTTTGTCCGAACAGGCTTTCGAGCAGGTGCTGCGCGATTTCTGCAGCGACGTGCTGACCGAGGCCCGCGTCGATGCGGCAGAACGCTGCATGGTGTCGCCGGCAATCATGAAGGCGCTGTTTGCCGAGATTGACGACGAAGTGCTGCGCAACGAGATCGTGCGGCTGGCCCTGCGTATCATCCGTGCCGACCTGCGCTTCCATCGCGGCGAATCCATCTTCCTGCAGGCGATGCTGCGCGCCTGGCAGGCGCCAGCCTCTCCCGCGCCCGAGACCATCAAGCGGCAACACGCCGCGATGACGGGCATCCGATTGCAAACCCAACCTGGAACGTACTGACATGGAATTCCTCAACGCCGACTTCCTGGGCCACGCCGTCTGGATGTGGCTCGCGTTCGCCACCATCGTGGGCGTACTGCTTGCCTTTGACCTGGGTGTACTGCACCGCGATCAGCGCGAGATCGGCGTGGCCGAGAGCCTGTGGCTCTCGGCTGGCTACATAGCGGTTGCCGTGCTGTTTGGTGCCTGGGTCTGGTGGCTGCAGGGGCCAGAATCGGGAGTGGCCTACTACACCGCATTCTTTGTCGAGAAGAGCCTGTCGCTCGACAACGTCTTCGTCATCTCGATGATCTTCACCTACTTCGCCGTGCCGCGCGTCTATCAGCACCGCGTGCTGTTCTGGGGGATCATGGGCGTCATCGTCTTGCGTGCCATCATGATCGGCCTTGGTGCTGCCATGGTTGCGAACTTCTCCTGGCTGCTTTACGTTTTCGGTGGCTTCCTGCTCATCACCGGTGTGCGCATGTTCACTGCGGCGAACCACATGCCCGACATTGCCACCAACCCGGTGCTGCGTTTCCTGCGCAAGCATCTGCGGGTGACTGACGAACTGCACGGTGAGAAGTTCGCGGTGCGCCAGCCTGATCCCGCCAAGCCGGGCCGTCAGCTGTGGTTTGCCACGCCGCTGCTGCTGGCGCTGATCATGATCGAGTTGGTCGACCTCATCTTTGCGGTCGACAGCGTGCCGGCGGTCTTCGCCATCACGCAGGAGCCCTTCCTGGTCTACACCAGCAACATCTTCGCCATCCTGGGTCTGCGTGCCCTGTACTTTGCGCTGGCAGCGATGATCCATCGCTTCACCTACCTCAAGTACGCGCTGGCCCTGGTCCTCGTGTTCATCGGCGCGAAGATCTTCCTGGTCGGCATCATCGGCAAGATCCCGGCTGCGCTGAGTCTGTCGGTGACCCTTGGCCTGATCGCGGGTGGCGTGCTGTTCTCGCTCTGGAAGACGCGCACCACGCCCGCCAGCGCCTGAGTCTGAGCGAGTCCCCGGCCCGACCTGCAGCGGCACCTGCTGCAGGTCGGGTCGGTTTTCATTGTGCGACACGGCGCCTGGCCAAACCGCCTTGCTACACTGCGCCCAACACCAAACGAGCGCGCAGCATGCCGTTCTACACGACTCTCATTACCGCCCCAGTACCGGCCAGCCTCGACATGGTCCGCATCATCGATGCGCGCGTTGCAGATCGCCCCCGCGGCGAGAACGAGACGCTGGTCCCCGTTGGCGGCGACACCACCTGTGCGCGCAACCGCCTCATCAAGCCGACCGATCAGCTGCGTGCCGAATGGCTGGTCGTGCGCGCGGGGCAGGCCACCGAAAGTGTGATTGCGCTGGAAGTTGCCGGCTTGCCCGGTGCGGCGCTCTACCCGGGCTCGTGGAGCGAGCGGGATAGCAGCGCGGCGCGGCCGGTGGCGCGCGGCTGAGGCGAGGTTTGCACACGACCATGCGCCTTCACTGCATCAACGACAACGTGCCGCAGCAGACGGTGGCACTGCTGAGGGCGGCGGCCGCTGCGCGCGGCATCGAGTTCATCGAGTATCACGCGCCGGCCTTCGACTACCGCCCCGAGCGCGTGCTGGGCGCGGGCGAGCTGCTCTACCGCCCCGCCGTGTCGCTGGCGGCGCAACGTGTCGAGCAGTTCCTCTACGCGCCGGGTGTGGCCAGTTTCTACGCGCACGATGCGGCGGTGCTGCAGCATTGCAGCAATCCGCTGCTGGCCTTCCAGCGTGCAGGGCTGCCGGTGCCGCGTCACTTCCACTGTCACAGCGCTGACCGCGAATTGCTGCGCGACTGGGCCGAGCGCCTCGGCGGCTTCCCGCTGATCGTCAAGTTCGCGGGCTTCTCGGGCGGCAAGGGTGTGCTGCGCGCCGATTCGCTGCCAGCGCTGTTCTCGCTGGTCGACTTCGCACTCACCACGGGCAAGGTGCCGATGCTCATGTCCTACGTCGACGAGGCCGAGCACTGGCGCGTGGTGGTCATCGGGCAGCAGGCGGCAGTGGCCTATCGCAATCCGCTCGATGTGGATGACTTCCGCAGCTACGGCAGCGTGGCGGCCGACGACTTCACGACAGCGGTCGACGCCGACATGGCCGAGCTTGCCGTGGACGCCGTAGCGACGCTGGGGCTGGAGTTCGGCGGCGTCGACATCCTGCGCCACGCCAGCGGCCGGCTCTATCTGCTGGAGGCGAACTTCCCCTGCTATCACCCGCACGCCGAGGAGCATGGCGGGATACCCGTGTCGGGCATGATGCTCGACTACCTGTGCGACAAGGCGCGGCGCCTGCAGGGCATTGCGCCCCGCGAAGCGCCCGCTCCCTGGCATGCATCACGCGGCCCGCTGCGGCGCGGTGATTGCGGGCAACGCCTCGGCGATGCACCCGAGCTGTATGTGCTGGACGATTTCGTGACGGGCGATGAACTGCAGCAGCTGCGCACGCTGCTCGATGACGCGGCCTGGTTGCGCGCGCAGAGCAGCCAGTTCAAGGCGGACTTCACGGGCGAGTCCTGCGAGCTGCCCGTGGCGGCGCACCCCCTGGTCGGCGCCCTGGCCACGCGCGCGCAAAGCCTGCTGGGGCTGGATAACCACATGGGGCAGACGCTGCGCTACCGGCGCTATCGCGGTGGCGAACATCACCCCCTGCACTCAGACGACTACCGGGTGGGCGGCCTGCGCCTGGTGGCGACGGCGATTCTTTATCTCAACGATGCAGGCCCTGGCGGCGAAACGCATTTCCCACAGGCGCAGCCAGCAGCGGTGTCGGTCACGCCACGCGCCGGGCGCCTCGCCTGCTGGCTGAGCGTGACAGGCGAGGGCGCGCAGGACGCAGCGGCCCTGCACGAATCACTGGCCCTGCAGGCGGGCGAGAAGATCACGCTGACGCAGTTCTTCTACCTGCCAGGCTGAGCTGTTCAGTCGTCTTTGCCAGCCTCGGCGGCGCGGCGACGACGCAGTTCGATGAGCGCCACGGCGCCGAGCGCGGCGCCGAACAGCGAGATGGTGGCGGGCTCCGGCACAACGCTGCCGCTGGAACTGCTGGCGCCCTTGCTGACCTGTTCGCCTGCCGACTTGTTGAGCTGCTCGGAGGCCTTGTTTGTTTGCTCCTCGTTGCCACCGGACTTTGCGCTCTGCTCGGCTGACAGTTTGGCCTGCACCTCGGCGCTCTTGGCGCTCTCCTCGCCCGAGGCCTTGCTGGACTGTTCCTGAGACAGTTTGGCCTGCTGCTCGGCGAGCAACTTGTTGCTTTGCTCCTGCGACGAGCTCTTGGCGGCTTCCTCAGCGGCCTTGAGCTTCGAAGACTCTTCTACAGAAACCTTGTTGCTCTGTTCTTGCGCAACGGCTTTGGCGTCCTGCTCGGCGCTCTTCACCTTGCTGCTCTCTTCGGCGCTGAGTTTGGCCTGCTGTTCGTTTGCAATCTTGTTGCTCTGCTCGCTGGCCTTGGTGTCGGATTCTGCCGACAGTGCGTGCGCCGACGCAGCGAAGCCGCCCAGGCCTGCAACCCCCAGCATGTTGACGCCCTCGCGCAACCAGTTGCGGCGGCTTACCCCGCGCTCGGCCGCAGGCGGTGCAGGGCGTTCGACGAGCAGACCCTGGTCGGCCAGTGCGTCGATGGCGGTCCACAGCTGGCGCGTCGCGACACGTTGCCCCAGCTCGGCCGACAGCAGGTCGGCCAGCGCGCTGACGCTCTGCGTGCCATCCAGCCGCTCCCACAGCAGCGACTCGACCGGCCCGAGCTGGATGTCGTGCTGCAGGGAAGCGCTGCGCAGCTGCAGGCCTTGCGGAGTGAGGTGCGCCTGCAAACCGTCGATGCGGCGCGGGCAGAAACGTGATGCGTGAGACATGATCCGGCTCCCGTTGGCACGCTGCGCATACTGCCTGGGGCAGTGCGCAAGCTTGTTCTGTGAATGTGCATCAAGTTTGCAGGCAGCGCTGTGACGGCGCAAGAAGGTCAGGACACCACACCGGCCAGGGATCGGCGAGCGCTCTTTCGCGCACTGCACAGCTTCGGTGCGCGGACACAGCCCGGCGCCGTCTCGTCAGGCTGCCAGCGAGCCGTCCTGCAGGCTCCGCGCTCTCCGCAAAGGCCCGTCCAGCCTGGTTTGACGAATCTTTTCAGGTCATGATCGTCGGGCTGGCATGCCAGATGCTCTAGCTGGTCTGACCGGTCCAACCAGTGGGCCACCCGGACCTGCGCCAATGCCCAAACTCTCCAGCTTCGCCGCCCGCGCACTGCAACGTCAGATTCAGGACGGCCAGTTTGCCCGTGGCAGCATGCTGCCGGGTCAGCGTGCGCTGGCCGCCTCGCTGGGCATCAGCCGCAGCGCGCTGCGCGAGGCGGTATCGACGCTGGAAGCCCTGGGCTTGCTGCACATCCAGCCGGGCAAGGGCGTCTTCGTTGCCGATGGTGCGGTGCGCGCCACGGCCGATCTGCCGGCCTCGCCGATGTTCGACGATCCGCAGGTGGTGTTCCAGTTCCGCGCCATCGTCGAACCGGGGGCGGCGGCGCTCGCCGCGCAACGTGCTGACGCGCAGGGCCTGAAGCGTCTGGCCGACATCCAGCACGCCATGGAAGAAGCCCTGCATCAACAGGACCTGCTCGCTGCCTCCGAGGCGGATCTTGCCTTTCACCTGGCCATCGCCGAAATCGCCGGCAACGCCATGCTTGCCAGTGTCATCCACTCGCTTGAAGCGCCGATTGCGCACAGCCTGCGCCTGCCCTTTGCCGACCCTGACAGCGAATGGATGCCGGCGCTCGAGCACCGTGTCGTGCTCGACGCCGTGGTCGCACACGACACCGCCGCCGCGCATCGTGCCATGCGCCGACACATCGCCAGTGCCGCTGCACGTGTCGGCCTGTCTCTCGATCTTCCGGTACTGGAATCTTCCATGCCACTTCCGCTCACGCCATCCACCACAGGAGTCACACCATGAAACGTCGTTCGTTCTCCCTTCTGCTTGCCGGTCTGCTCGGCTGCACCCTGTTCGCCAGCGTCGCCCAGGCCGATGTGCTCGCCGACATCAAGAAAGCCGGCGTGTTGCGCGTCGCCGTGCCGCAGGACTTCCCGCCCTTCGGCACCGTCGGCACCGACATGAAGCCGCAGGGCTACGACATCGACATGGGCGCGCTGATCGCCAGGGATCTGGGCGTCAAGCTCGAACTGATCCCCGTATCGAGCACCAACCGCATTCCCTTCGTGACCACCGGCAAGGCTGACATCGTCATCTCCAGCCTCGGCAAGAACCCCGATCGCGAAAAGGTCATCGACTTCTCCGACGCCTACGCCCCGTTCTACAACGGCGTGTTCGGCCCGGCCGACATCAAGGTGGAAGGCGCTGCGGACCTCGCCGGCAAGACCATCGCCGTAACGCGCGGCTCGGTCGAAGATCTGGAGCTGACCAAGATCGCTCCGCCCACGGCGACGCTCAAGCGCTTCGAAGACAACAACTCGACCATCTCGGCCTACCTCTCTGGACAGACCCAGCTGATCGCTACCGGCAACGTGGTCGCGTCTGCCGTGGATGCACGCACTGACAAGCGCGACGTGCTGACCAAGTTCATCATCAAGAACTCGCCCTGCTATGTCGGCATCAACAAGGGAGAGGCCACGCTGGTCGCTGCGGTGAATGCGTCGATTGCCAAGGCCAAGTCGAGCGGCGAGCTGAACAAGATCGCCCTGAAGTGGCTCAAGCACCCGCTGCCGGCAGGCTTGTGATCAGTCCCCTCTCCCGCTTGCGGGAGAGGGGTTGGGGGAGAGGGGTTGTTCCGCAATGCCCTCTCCCGGCCTTACGGCCACCCTCTCCCGCAAGCGGGAGAGGGGAGCGCTGACCCACGGGAGGGCTTATGGCCTACCAGTTCGATTTCCTGGCGGTATGGGAATACCGCGAACAGCTCGCCACCGGCGCGCTGCATACGTTGGGGCTTACCGCCGTCGGCGCCGGCCTGGG
This sequence comes from Viridibacterium curvum, assembly GCF_039544165.1. Taxonomy (NCBI): domain Bacteria; kingdom Pseudomonadati; phylum Pseudomonadota; class Betaproteobacteria; order Rhodocyclales; family Rhodocyclaceae; genus Viridibacterium; species Viridibacterium curvum. Next base: position 512,224 of record NZ_BAABLD010000008.1, on the reverse strand, counting down.
CGTGAGCCTCGGTGTGCTCGGCGCTGTCTGCCGCGCCTGGCAGATCAAACCTTTCAACAAGATCTTCGGCGCTTATGTCGAAGCCATACGCAACACGCCATTTCTCGTGCAGCTGTTCTTCATCTTCTTCGGTCTGCCCGCGCTGGGCGTCAAGCTCGATGAATGGACGGCTGCCATCATTGCCATGGTGGTCAATCTCGGGGCCTACTCCACCGAGATCATCCGCGCCGGCATTCAGGCCGTGCCAAAGGGACAGCTCGAAGCGGCTGCTTCGCTGGCGATGACGCGGCGGCAGACTTTCTTTCACGTCGTGCTGCGCCCCGCACTGCAGAAGGTGTGGCCGGCCCTGACCAGCCAGATCGTCATCGTCATGCTCGGTTCGTCGGTGTGTTCGCAGATCTCGGCCGAAGAGCTCACCTTCGCGGCGAACTTCATCCAGTCGCGCAACTTCCGCGCCTTCGAGACCTACATCACCGTGGCGATCATGTACTTCCTGCTGGCCTTCGCGGTGCGCTGGCTGCTCAATCGCTTCGGTGATCGCTTCGTCGCCAGGAGGGTCACGAAATGATGGACGAATTCAGTCTGTGGGACATCATCCGCAACCTCGGCGTCGGTGCAGGCTGGACCATCGGCCTCTCACTCACCGCCTTCGTTCTCGGTGGCATTGCCGGCCTGCTGGTGCTGGCGGCGCGCATCAGCAGCAAGCCCTGGCTGCGCAAGCTCATGCGCGGCTACATCGAGCTGTTCCAGGGCACGCCCTTGCTGCTGCAGCTGTTCCTGATCTTCTTCGGCATTGCGCTGATGGGTGTGGATGTGTCGCCCTGGCTGGCCGCTGCGCTGGGTCTGACGCTGTTCACCAGCGCCTATCTCGCAGAGATCTGGCGCGGTTGCGTTGAGGCGATTCCGAAAGGGCAGTGGGAGGCTTCTTCAAGTCTGGCCATGACCTGGTTCGAGCAGATGCGCCACATCATCCTGCCGCAAGCGCTGCGCATCGCCGTTGCCCCCACCGTGGGCTTCTCGGTGCAGGTGGTCAAGGGCACAGCGGTGACCTCGATCATCGGCTTTGCAGAGCTCACCAAGACCGGCTCGATGCTCTCCAACGCCACCTTCAAACCCTTCCTCGTCTACGGCCTCGTCGCCCTGGGCTACTTCATTCTCTGCTATCCGCTGTCGCTCTATGCACACAGCCTCGAAAGGAAATTCCATGGACGAGCACACTGAGAATCACCTGGTCCGCATCGACGCGGTCCACAAGCACTTCGGCAGCAACCATGTGCTCAAGGGCATCGACCTGCGCATCAAGCAGGGCGACGTGGTGGCCATCATCGGCCGCAGCGGTTCGGGCAAGAGCACGCTGCTGCGCTCGATCAACGGGCTGGAGACCATCGACGACGGGCTCATCGAAGTCGACGGCGAGCGCCTGCGTGCCGGCCAGACTGATCTGCGCGCCCTGCGCCAGAAGGTCGGCATGATCTTCCAGCAGTTCAACCTCTTCCCGCATCTGTCGGTGGGGCAGAACGTGATGCTTGCACCGCAGGTGGTCAAGAAGACGCCCGCTGCCGAGTGCGAGAAGATCGCTCGCGAGATGCTGACGAAAGTTGGCCTCGCCGAGAAGTTCGATGCCTTCCCCGACCAGCTCTCCGGCGGCCAGCAGCAGCGCGTGGCGATCGCTCGTGCGCTGGCCATGCAACCCAAGGTGCTGCTGTGTGACGAGATCACCTCGGCGCTCGACCCCGAGCTCGTGAATGAAGTGCTGGCCGTCGTGAAGCAGCTCGCGGCCGAGGGCATGACCCTGATCATGGTCACGCACGAGATGCGCTTCGCGCGCGACGTGGGCAACAAGCTGGTGTTCATGTACCAGGGCAAGGTGCACGAGAGCGGGGACCCGAAGGAGCTCTTCGCCAATCCGCAAACGCCTGAGCTGCAGAGCTTCATCAACGCCGTCAATTGATGGTCGGGGCAAGGCGCGTCACGCGCCTTGCCAGCCTGACCCCGACCGCGTAGTCTGGTGCCGTGTTGCCGCATCACGCGCAGGCGTGTGACTCATTCAACGCCATGCTCGGGACTCATGATCCGCCTTCGCCTCTCCATTGATCTGCATTACGACGTCCTTCAGCCGGACGCCGCTTTCATCTTCAACCTGCAATGTGCCCAGACGCCCTGTCAGCGCGTCGTGCAGGAACAGCTGCAGGTCAGCCAGCCCATTCCCCTCCTGATGCACACCGATGCGGCCAGCCAGTCCCGCTACCTGCGGCTGTCTGCGGCGCCCGGCGTGCTGCGCGTGGGCTACCGGGCCTTGCTCGACCTGCATCACCATGCAGCGGCGCCTGCATCGATCGAAGAGGTGCCTGTAGCGCGCCTGCCGCCCGAGGTCCTGACCTACATCTATCCGAGCCGTTACTGCCCTTCGGACCAGATGGGCACGCTGGCGCTGCAGCATTTCGGTGCCCTGCCGCGCGGCTATGCGCGCGTTGAAGCCATCCAGCGCTGGGTGCAGCAACAGATCCGTTTCACGCCCAACAGCAGCAACGCCACCACTTCGGCGCTCGACACGCTGCGCAGCGGGGCGGGTGTGTGCCGTGATTTCGCCCATTTGATGATTGCGCTATGCCGCGCCCTCAGCATTCCGGCGCGTATCGCCACCGGGATCGATTACGGTGCCGATCCCGCGCTCGGGCCCACCGATTTCCACGCGTATGTCGAGGTCTTCCTCGGCCAGCACTGGTATCTGTTCGATCCCTCGGGCACCGCCATCCCCATGGGCTTTGTCCGCATCGGCACCGGGCGCGACGCGGCAGACGTGTCTTTCGCCACCATCATCGGCAACGTGCGCGCGACCGTGCCGCCAGTGCTTGCCATCGAGGCTCTGCAGGACGCGGCGGCTGGCTGGGTGCTGCCACATCACCGGACTGAAGCCCTCTCCACCTCGGCCGGCGTGTTCTGATCGGCGCAGCGCGCCGAAAATAGCCTGCTGTAGTGCGCCGGAAAGGCGTAAGGTGACAGGGCTGGCGCCAGGTCGTCAGTCCATTACCCCGAATCAGGAGACCCGCCATGATGGAAGTGATCGACGCAGCGGCCGTTTCCTCGCCCGCAGTCCGCAGTGCCGAGAACCTCGCGTTCGAAGCCCAGATGCTTGCCGCGCCACTGGATGACTACATGTCGTCCGCTCAGCTGGCCTATTTCCGTCGTCTGCTGACCGCCGAGCGCGATGCGCTGCTGCTGGCGGCAAGCGACACGACGCACCACCTGCAGGAATTTGCACCGACGCCCGATCCGTCGGATCGCGCCTCGCTCGAAGAAGACCACACCCTGGAGCTGCGCGTGCGCGATCGCGAGCGCAAGCACCTGCACAAGATCGATCAGGCGCTCGAGCGCATCACGGATGGCAGTTACGGCTGGTGCAGCGAATCGGGCGAACCCATCGGCATCCGCCGCCTGCTGGCGCGCCCCACAGCGACCATGACGGTCGAGGCGCAGGAGCGTTACGAGCAGCGCCGCAAGATGACGGGCAAATAGGTGGCATCGTGACGGAAGAACGCCGGTACTGGTTCCCGGCAAAGAAATTCGGTTGGGGCTGGGGCTGGCCGTGCAGGCCGCAGGGCTGGGCGGTGCTGATTGCCTTCTTTGTGCTGCTCGCACTGGGCGTCATCTGGTTCCCGCCCGACCGCATGGTTTTCGGCTACATCGCTTACGTTTCCGCGCTGTCTGCGCTGCTGTGCCTGATCTGCTGGCGCACCGGCGAGCCACCGCGCTGGCGTGGCGGAAAATAGAGAAACGGCGGGCCCAGGCCCCGTCGGCTCAGCTTGCCGAGTGACGCACGCTGTGGCTCTCCCACACCGCCACCAGCACGGACGTCGTCAGGGCGCTCAGCACCAGGGCCGAGAAGACATGCGCGTAGGCAAAAGGCAGCAGTGTGGTGAGCAGGCCGAGTCCCACGAGGTGTGACAGGGGCGGCATGCGCCGGCCGCTGGTCACCCACTTGAACAGCGCGCAGCCGAGCACGTAGAGCGCAGGGCCGCCGAGCAGGGCGCTGATGCCGGCGTTGCTGGCGTGGTCCGGGTGAGCGAGCACCAGTTCATCGGCCACGGCGCAGACGATGATGCTGGCGATGATCAGCGTGTGAATGTAGGTGTAAGCCACGCGTGCCTGCTGGCCGGGGTCGTCGGAATGGATGATGCGGTGGTGAGCGCGCTGCGCCCCGCTGTCGAAATAGATCCACCACAGCGCGACCGTGCCGACAACGGCGATTACGAAGGCGGTGATCACGTCGAAATTCCACGACTGATCGGCGAATGTCGCGCCCGTCACCAGCAGCGACTCACCCAGCGCGATGATGACGAACAGCGCGCAACGCTCGGCCATGTGGTTGCCGTCCACGTCCCAGTCCGCTGTGCTGGAGCGACCCAGGCCGGGCACCCAGAACAGCATGGCGGGCGAGATGAACTCGATGAACAGAGCCGCGGCCCAGCACAGCAGGCGCGTGTTGCCGTCGGTGAGGCCGCCTGCGATCCAGAAAGCCGCCGACAGGAGCAGCCAGGCGAGGATGCGCTGGAAGTTGCGGATCATGTTCCGGCTGCCGCTGCGCACGGCCCACAGGAAGAACAGCGTACGACCGACCTGCATGAACACGTAGGCCGCCGCAAACAGCAGGCCGCGCTCGGCAAAGGCGGCGGGAATCGACACCGACATCAGCAGGCCGGCGAACATCAGCACGAAGAGGCTCATGCGCACCGGTATGCGTTCCGGGTCCAGCCAGTTGGTGGCCCAGGATGTGTAGATCCACACCCACCACACAGCCAGCAGCAGCGCGAAGATCTCGACGGCACCCGCCATGGTGAGTTTGGCCAGCAGCGAATGCGAGAGCTGCGTGACGGCGTAGACGAAGACCAGGTCGAAGAACAGTTCGACCATGGTGACCTTGCCACTGTCGTGCTGGCCGCGCGTGCGCAGCAGTGAAGAGGGCTGACTCATGCGCTCACCTTCCCTCAGCTGCGCTTGAAGCGCCACCACAGCAAGGCGGCAGGAGCGGTGGGGATGGCGAAAATGGCCAGAAATATCGGCAACTCCTCTGCCACGGAATAGCCGGCCTGCAGCACGCCCACCGCCATGTTGATGGCGGCACCAATCAGCCACAGCGGAATGAACACCAGCGCAGCCCGCGCCAGCGCCGGGCGCCTGCCCTGCATGCGCCCGACGAGCAGACAAAGCGCGAGCAGCAGGAAGCCGCCCACCAGGATCATGATTGTGTGCATCGAACTCCCGCGCCGCGAAACAGCGTGATTCATGGCGCGCTGCTTTGAATCTGCGGCGCCCGTGCGGCCAGCATAAGGCCTTGCGGGCAATCGGGCCAGCGCGCCAACACACCGCCTCTGCGGTGCTACGCCAGACGTTTCCTGTCCTTCACGTCGATGCCTTCGCGTTGTTCGATCTGCGCGTAGAAGTCCTCTAGCCGTCGCCCCTTCTGGTCGGGGAAGTGTCTCGTCTGCACGCTCACGCTCTGCACGCGGTCGACGCGGAAGTGGCGGAAGTCATTGCGCAGCTCGCACCAGCCGATCAGCGTCCAGGTCGGGCCCCAGAAGAACAAGCCGAGCGGCCATAGCTCGCGTTGCGAAGGGGCGCCGTCTTCGCGCACGTAGTCGATGCGGATGATGTGGCGGTGGCGCACGGCGAGGCGGATGTCATGCAGCCAGGTCGGGCGTTCGCGACGATAGCTGGGCACGAAGAGGCGCGCCATTTCGGCCTCGCGCCGGCCCGCGGCAGGCAGCACGTTCTGTATCTTGGCCATGGCGGCCTGCGCAGCGCGCTCCAGATCGGGGTCGGCCCAGGCCTGCACCATGCGCGTGCCGATCAGCAGCGCCTCGATCTCGTCACTGTCGAAAGAGAGCGGCGGCAGCGTCACGTTGTGCCGCAAGCGGTAGCCGACGCCGGCTTCGCCCTCGATGGGCACGCCCGACAGGCTCAGGTCGGCAATGTCGCGGTAGAGCGTGCGCAGGGAGATCTGCAGCTGCCCGGCCAGCCAGGCACCGGTGCAGGAAGATCGGCTGCGCAACAGTTCGACGAGACGGTAGAGGCGGTTGGCGCGGCGCATGGCTCGGGCGGTGGCGTGGATGCAGGATTGTAGGCGGCCGCCGGATCCGGGTGAATCCGGCGGTGGCGCAGGGCGAGTGCGCTGATCATGGCGACTTCAATGCCGGGAGTCAGCGAAGGGAGTGCAAGCCGATGAGGTTGCCCTCGGTGTCGGCGAACATGGCGATGTGGCCGATCTCTTCGCGCAAGAAGGTCTTGGGCAGGGTCACCTTGCCGCCCGCGGCCTCAACACGGTCCAGCACGGCAGACAGATTCTCTCCGCCGTTGAGATAGACACGCACTCCGTCACTGTGCGGGCGGGCCTGTGACATTTCGATGACAGCGCCGCCGACGCTGGCGCCTTCGTGCGGGAAGACGGCCATGCGTATGCCGTCGAAGCTGCTGTCCACGTGCAGCGTCGTGGCAAAGATCTGCCCGTAGAAGCGCGTCGCGCGCTCGAAGTCGGATGCGGGGATTTCAAACCAGTTGATGGCGTTCATGTCGTGCTCCCTGTGTCTGGATGAGGAGCAGCCATGATGCGCGGGGGCTGCTGACAGCGTGGTGTCAGCAGGGTGGCGTTCAGGTGGCCTTGGGCAGTTCTTCCAGCACTTTGGCCATTTTGGCCCGCGTGGCGTCGATATTCTTGAAGTCCTGACGGCTCCAGCCGGAAATGTATTTCTCGCCGCGATTCGTGCCATAGATCGATTGCGCCAGCAGGGTAACGGTCTCCTTCTCTGCAGGTGCGAACACATCCACCTTGGTGAGCGTGCTGCGGCTGGTGTGCATGACCTTGCCGCGGATCTTCTCGACCATCTTGTTGCCGATGGTGTAGCCGTCCGACGCATAGACTTCCATGCGCCCCACGTTCTGGCTTTCATCGTGTTTCTGCGTGATGTGGCCGAACTCCTTGCCCTTGATGAAATACACCGTGGGGAAATCGTTCAGGTTGCCCGTGTAGCCGATGATGTACTGCACCATGTAGAAATCATCGCGGTAGCCCATCTCGCTCTCCAGAATGTCGTTGTCTCAGGGGTCTAGGCAGGCCTCAGGGTATTCGCCAGCAAAGATCAGTGCCGGGAGGCGCCGCGGTTCGAGCTCCTGCAGCACGCGTCAGCAATGTGGCGGACGGTCTCACCGGTTGCTGGAGTCACTTCATTGACGTGGTTGCCGCCACCGGTTGTACGCAGTTCTGGAAAGTCCAGCCGAACGCCTGAGCAAGGGACGACGTGATGACGGCGCAGGCGGCGTTGTGTCCGCCAGCGCACAGAACGGCAGGCCGGAAGTCCGTAGCCTTGCATGCGGGACAACAACTTCCGGAAGGATCATCATGACTGCCTTCACCCTCCGCCCCCTGCATCTCGATGCGTTACAGCAAGGCCTGCGCATGACCTTGCCCGGCATCAGTCACGGCATCCTGCTCGGATCCGGTTTCATCCTGGGCATCGCTTCGTCCGGGGCCAGCCATCGGCAGATCCTTGTCGCGGGTACATGTGCGCTGGCAGTTGGTGCACTGGTCACGGCCGCAAGGACGCACGTGGCGACCCATGCCAGGCAGGAAAGCGATGAAGCTGAACAGCTTCGCGAGCACAACACGATGGACAGTACACCGGGCGAGGAGCGTAGCGTCCTCGCTGCCAGCTACACGCGCCGCGGCCTGAACCCGGGCCTGGCGGCCAAGGTGGCGGCCGAACTCATGGAGCACGATGCTTTTGGCTTCCACACGCGGGAAGAGCTCGGCTTCAAGCCCGTTCGTCACTCGCTGCCCGCAGCGCGGGTGTGGGCGGCTGCAGCGAACGTTGCGATAGGCGCGGCCCTACCCCTGGCGGTCGCCGCCAGCAGCAGGGAAAACCTGATGCTGTGGGTCACGATCGCCTCCCTGCTGACGCTGGCCGTGCTGAGCATCGCGGTCTCCCGTGCGCGACACTGCGCAGTCATGCCTGGGGTCATGCGCATCGGCATGTGGAGCATTCTGACCATGGCCCTCATGACCCTTCTGGGGTCTCAGCTGCCCTGAGCAGCCGGTCGTATCGGGTCGTGGTGGAACGCCCGGCGAGGCGAGGCCCGAACGATCGCGTCAGAGAAGTTCGGTGTACGCCTGCCGGCCGGCGCGGTAGCAATCGCAGGCCGCGTTCTCCAGCCCCTTGCGATCCAGCACGGTGAGTTCCCCGCGGTGATAGATGATCAGGCCGCTGCGCTGCAGGGCACTGGCCGCCGTCGTGACGCTCACACGGCGCACGCCCATCATGCTGGCGAGAAACTCGTGGGTGACATGAATGCTGCGGGCATGTGCCCGATCCTGACTCATCAACAGCCAGCGTGCCAGACGTGGCGTGATGGCGTGATAGTGCAGGCACACTGCCGACGTCGCCAGTTGCATCATCAGCACATGGACGTAGCGACGCACGCAGGCTTGCAGCGCCGGACTGCGCGCCAGTTCGTGGCCGAAGCTCGTGGCCCCGACGCGCCAGGCCAGGCCGGAGCCCTGTACCAGGGTACGCAGGGGCGCTGTCGTCACGCCCAGTCCGATTTCGGCACCGAGCATGCCTTCAGAGCCGATCATCGCCACCTCGATGCCGGGCTTGCCTGCCGTGACGGCCAGCAGGGAGACAAACGCCGCCGAGGGGAAGTAGACGCAGCGTGTCGTTTCGCCGGGCTCGCTGAGGACCTGTGAGAGGCTCAGCTCCACCGGCACGCACAGCGACTGCAAGCGCTTGCGATCCTTGAGCGGCAGTTGTGACATCAAGCGATTTTCGGCATTGCGCACGGTGACGTTCGTTCTCGTTGTGTGGCTGGCATGGCGGAGCGCCTGCCGTACGCTGTGCGCCGTGTGGCGCTCAAATCGTGTCCGCGCTTGTCGGGTAAAGATGCCGCCGTGTCAGTGGCAGCTGGATCGGCCCGGCCGTTCGCTTGCTGGCGAGAATCTGGTAGACGCCTGTCTCGCCCGACTCGAAATCGAGCGCGCAAGCGGCCATGTACAGTCGCCAGACGCGCCAGGTCGCCTCGCTGACATGGCGCAGCGCGGCGTCGTGATGTTGCTCCAGTCTTGCCACCCAGTGCCGCAGGGTCAGAGCGTAGTGCGCACGCAAACCTTCCACATCGGCGATCTCGAAGCCGACCCGCTCCATGCCCCGCTGGATATTGCTCATTGTGTCGAGCTGGCCGTCCGGGAAGACGTAGCGATTGATGAACTCGGTGTACAGCGTCTTCTCCCAGCCTTCCACGTCGTGCGTGATGCCGTGATTGAGGAACAGCCCACCCGGCACGAGCAAACGATGTGCCGTGGCGAAGTAGACCGGAAGGTTCTTCAGGCCGACGTGTTCGAACATGCCGACGCTGGCAATCTTCTCGTAGGCATTGATGCCTTCGAGATCGCGATAATCACGCAACTCGACTTTCACGCGGTTCGTCAGGCCAGCCTCGGCGATGCGTTCCTGCACCACCGCCAGTTGTGGCCGACTCAGGGTGATGCCGTAGGCATTCACGCCATAGTGCCTGGCGGCGTGCAGGATCAGCGCCCCCCAGCCGCATCCGATGTCCAGCAGTCGGTCACCGGGCTGGAGCTGGAGTTTGCGGCAGATGTAGTCCAACTTGGCTTGCTGCGCTTGCTCAAGGCTTGTGGATTCGCTTTCGAAGTAGGCGCAGGAATAGACCATGGCCTTGTCCAGCCACAAGGCATAGAAGTCGTTGGAGACGTCGTAATGGAACTGGATCGCGGCGCGATTTTCGGGTCGCGAATGCGCCTTCACGATACGTCCGTGCAGCGAGGATTTCGCAGGGGGCTGCGCGCGCGTTGCTGCCGCGACAACCGGGTCATGCCGGGTCGCACGCAGGCGGAATGCCGTCAGTGCCGTGTGGAGTCGGTCCCGCAGAGATAGGCGGATTGCGTGCAGATGGTTCTTGAGATCCAGCGCTGCGAAGAAGCCCCCCTCGATGTCGATGTCACCCCGGAAGTGCGCTTCAGCGAGGCGCAAGGGATTGCGCCCCAGCAACATCGTTCGCACCACGGCGGGATTCCGCAGTACCAGGGTGAAAGGCGGGGCCGGTTCATCGGCATGTTGCGCGCCCAGCGTCAGGGTCTCGTCGTTCCACAGGCGCAGGCCAAGCCGGCCGTGGAAACCGCGGAACAGTCGCAACAACAGCTGGACGACCGGATCGCTGCGCTTTGCTTCCGCCAGCGCCACGCAGCGGCGAGGGTCATTCATGGCGGGTCGTCCCGCCCGGGGGCATGCTCAACGGCAGCGTCCCTGTCTTCATGTCGGCTTCCTCCTGCTGGACCGGCCGTCGCGCGACGGACAGGTGCGGGCAGTATGGGGTGCGCGCAAAAGCCTGACTGTCTGCTAGCGCACATACCGCGCAGGCCGCGTTTGCCGCTCAGGTCGCTACCTGATCCGGCAGCAGACGGTCGTATTCCCGCTTGACGACGGCATAGCATTCGCAGGTCCGGGCTTCCAGTCCCGGCCGATCCAGCACGTTGATGTGGCCCCGCGCATAGCGGATCAAGCCCGCTTTCTGCAGTTTGAGTGCGGCTTCCGTGACCCCTTCGCGGCGCACACCCAGCATGTTGGCGATCAGTTCCTGGGTCATGGTCAGCTGACTGCCACTCAGCCTGTCCATGCTCAGCAGCAGCCAGCGACACAGCTGCTGGTCCAGCGAGTGATGGCGGTTGCACGCGGCAGTCTGTGCCATCTGGGTGATCAGGGCCTGGGTGTAGCGCAGCAGCAGATGCATGACGGGGCCGGCTCGATTGAATTCTTCCAGCATGAGCCGCGCGCGCAAGCGGAAGCCGTAGCCCGCACTCTGCACGACGGCGCGGCTGGGCGTGGATTCGCCGCCCATGAACAGGGCAACGCCAATCATGCCCTCGTTGCCGACGACGGCAATCTCGGCGGAGGCGCCGTTCTCCATCACGTACAGCAGGGACACGATGGCCGTCGCCGGAAAGTACACGTGATGCAGGGTGGCGCCGGACTCGTAAAGCACCTGACCGAGCGGCATCTCCACCATCTCGAGCTGCTCTTGCCAGCGCGCCCATTCCGCATCGGGCAGGACGGCGAGCAGACGGTTGCTGCGCGCTTCGGAGAAAGCAACCATCAAGGTTCCTCTTGGAAATCTGCCGTTTGCCGGTACCGCGGACGAAGGCGCTCGACGGAGTGAAGTCTAGGGATTGCAGCCTACACCGTATGTTCGATAGCGCACCTACCGATATCGATACTGACGATAGGCTGAGGGCATGGCAACGCGGCAAAGCCTGCTGATCCGCGAGCCGTCTGAGTGCGATGGCGTACCGACAAGGCGCTTGCCCGCGGGCACGCTCGCCCTTTGCGTGCCGACTTGAGTCGTGTTGGCCAGGCAGCGGCGCACAGGAGGATGACATGAGCTACGTCAGTCTGATGGTCAATCTGCAACTGGGGCAGCGCTACGATGGCTTGCTGCATGTCGCGGCAGGCATCGCCGATCACTTCGATGCTGGCGTCATCGGTTTCACGGCCTCTCAGCCAGCGCCAGGCTATCGCGGAGAGGAGCTGGCTTTTGGCGACATCGTCGCGCGGGATGTTGCGCAACTCAAAGCCGAGATGGTGAGGATGGAGGTCATCTTTCGCACCGCGTTGGCTGATCGCGCCGGCAAGGTCAGCTGGCGCTCTGCCCTGACGAGCAGCCCTATCGCCGAGGTGCTGGCGCACGAGTCACGTGCGGCGGACCTTCTCATTACCGGACGCGTGGCGGAACAAGACTTTGACACCGTCCGGCACGCCAACAATTTTGACCTCCTCATGCGCGCCGGTCGCCCGGTCCTGATCATCCCGGCCGAAATTGACGTGCTGCACCTCAACCAGGTGCTGGTGGGCTGGAAGGACACGCGGGAAGCGCGGCGCGCCATCGCCGACGGACTGCCATTCCTGCAGGCGGCGCAGCATGTCATTCTGGTCGAGATCACGCCGGGCATTCATCTGCGGCATCCAGCACACAGTCAGCTCGACGATGTTGCCATCTGGTTGCAGCGGCATGCAGTGCATGCCGAGACCATGGTTACCACCTCTGCGGACAACGACGCCAGCCACCTGCGCGACCTGGCACGGGAACTTCGTGCCGACCTCCTGATTGCAGGGGCCAGTGGGCACAGCCGGCTCAATGAGCGCTCACTCGGGGGTGTGACTTACGATCTCTTGCGGCACGCCTCTCACAGCATCCTGTTGTCGCACTGAGTGCCGGGCCAGACAGGTGGCTAGCGATGTTTCGTGAAGGTGTGCAGGAGCTGGACGGAACGTGCTTCCCACGAGACGGTTTCGCTGCTGGTCTCGTGGGTGAGGATCAGCACTTCGTCTTCGACCTCGAATTCCGGTGCGAAGACGACCAGGGGATCTTCGTCTTCGATGTCACGATCCATCCCGACTCTCAAGCTTTCCTGTCCTCGCTGCGTGGATTTCATGGTGATGACTCCTGATGGTGGGCAGGCGTCGACGATGGATCAAATTGCTTGCGGCGGCTGTACGCTAGCCAACGGACACTGCCGCCAGGACGGTTCACGGCGCGGCGGCTCCCGCTATGCCGTCTTGCTACCGCAAGCTACTGCCTGCGCGCTCTGTGCGCTAGCGGACAGACGCTCTCAGCTCCGTGTCATACGCTGCCTGCCAGACAATTGGTGATCCCGACAGTGTGGCGCAATGCGGGGACGCCAGAGACCACCGCACTGTGGTGTGGGCAGAGCGCAGCGACATGTTCGCCGGCTGCCGCGGTGCCTCCAAGAAAGGCGGACAGCATGGCGATCGCGACCTGGATCATCCTCGGCATCGTCGCGGGCCTCATGGCCCATCGACGCTTCCATTCCAGTGGTCAGGGCATTTTCATGGACATCGTCCTCAATCCGGGCGTGGCCCGCAATCTGGCCCTGGGTGTGGCGGGCGGCGTACTCGGCGGCTGGGCGACGAATAGTGTGGCCACGTCCGGCCACGTCGTATCGACCTTGGCCAATCCGCTGGTCAGCCTGCTGGTGAATTACGCGGTCAATCTGCTCGCCGCCGTGTTCAGCGCGAACGCTGTACTGGGTCTCTACCATCTCCTGGCGCGCCGCGATCGGCACAGTCGTGAGGCGACGAAGACTTGATCGCGCTTCAGCGTGATGTGGCTGAACGCCCTGTCTTTGACGCGGCAGTCAGTTGCGAAGTCATGCGTTCCCAGCTCGTCAGCTGGCGCTGGCCAGTGCCAGCTTCAGCGCAAAGGCGGCAAAGACCCCACCGACGAGCGCCGTGGCCAGTGCAGCGAGCCGGCGCCGCTCGCGGAACTGCTCGGCCAGATGCGCGCCGCCAAAGATCAGCGCCGAGAGGTACAGCGCGCTGAGCACCTGCAGGATGCTGCCGAGGATCAGGAAGGACAGCGCAGGGTGTTCGTAATGCGGCGAGACAAACTGGATGAAGAAGGAGATGAAGAACAGGATCGCCTTGGGATTCATCAGGCTGATGATGAGCGCCGTACGGAACGGTGTGGCCGCCAGCGGCGTCGTGTCGGCGGGCGGCAGCGCAGCGTCGTGCCGTGTGCGCCAGGTTTGCCAGGCTGCACGTAGCAGACCCCAGCCCAGCCAGGCCAGCCAGCCTGCGCCGGCCACCTTCACCACCATGAACAGCGCCGGTGTGGTGCGCAGCAGGCCGGCCACGCCCGAGGCGGCAAGCAGCATCAGCACCGTGTCGCCAACGAAGATGCCGCAAGCCCCGCGATAGCCGCGTATGACCCCTTCGCGAGACGCGACGGTCATCACGAACAGCGAGTTCGGGCCCGGCAGCAGCACGATGAAGATCGAGCCGAGGATGTAGGTCGTGAGATCGGTGATGCCGTAGAACATGCAGTTTCGCGTCAGCGTTTCTGGAGCAAGGTGACGCCGGCCTTGTCCATGTTGCCTGCGGGTTCGCGGCCCGACAGGTCGGCAGCCAGCGCACGCGCGGTGGCCTCCAGCCCTTCGTTGAAGCTGGCCAGCAGAAGTCTGGCGTCGTCCTTCACCCAGTCCATCGCGGCCTTTTCGCGATCACCCTGCTTCACCGGCAGGCGCGCTTCATAACGCAACACGCGGCGGTACAGCGCGTGCAGCGGATCGGTCTGCAGCTTGCCCGGCAGCTTGTCCATGCGCTGGCCCTTGCGATACGCCTCGTACTGCAGGCGCCACATCGCATCCGACTTCGGAATCAGGCTCGCCTCGGTTTTCAGCACCAGCGTGTTGAGGTCGGTGCTCATTGCGTAACGCATGTTGACGATCAGCACCGCGTCATGGGCCGACATGGCGTGGAAGGCCTCGAAGTTCTGTGGCGTTGCAGGCTGCACGAAACTGATCTGTCCGTTTTTGAGCAGAACCTGTGGCCCGCCTTCGCCGGTCAGCGCTTCGCTGAAGCGCTGACCGAAATCGAAGCCCGCCGCGCTGCGTTGCAGGGGCGCGGCGGCACGGTTGGCCATCATTTGCTGGTAGCCCTCGACGCCCGCCTCGCCGGTGCCGACGACGAGGCCCACGGCGCTGCCGACGAGGCCGATGGTGAGTATGGCGGCGAGCAAGAACAGCGCCTCCTGCCCGTTGCTGGCGCGGGCGTGGATGCCAAGTTGGGCTCCGCCGCCAAACGAGAGCAGCCCGTACTGCCCCGAACGCTGCAGCGGCAGCCAGGCGTAATCAGGATTGCCGATCTCGATCTCCTGCTGGCCCACGCCAATCAGCACCTCAACGCCCTTGAGCTGCGCACGCGCGGCCTCTGGCAGCGGCACGAAAGAAGGCGCCGGCTTCGGTGCGCTGGCACAGGCCGTGAGTGCAGCAAGCAGCAGGATCAGCAGGATTTGTTTCATGCAATCTTCCGACGGGTTTGCAATGCCCTATGCATCATCGCGAGGGTGGCCATCAACAAGGCGGGCAGGGCCGCCAGATTGACCGCCTGCCAGCCGAACGCGGCAAGCAGGCTGCCGGCGCCCAGCGAGGCGACGCTGGTGACACCGTACACGATCAGATCATGTGCAGCTTGCGTGCGTGCCCGCTCGGCCGGGCGGTAGCAATCGGTGAGCAGCACGCTCGCGCCGACGAACAGGAAGTTCCAGCCCACGCCCAGCAAAATCAGGCCGCTGGCGAAATTGTTGTAGCTCTGGCCTGACAAGGCAATCGCCACATGCCCGCCCAGGCACAACACGCCCACCGTCATCACCGGCAACACGCCGAAGCGTTTAATGAGGTTGCCCGTGAAGAATGAAGGCACAAACATGCCCAGCACGTGCCACTGTATGACCGTGGCCGAACTTGCCAGCGGCAGCCCGCATAGCGACATGGCGAGCGGCGTGGCGGTCATGACCATCACCATCACCGCATAGCCCACGGTCGAGCAGAGCGTGGAGACGATGAAGAGCGGCTGACGCATGAGCTCGCCCAGCGGCCGCGCGCCGCTTTCATCTGCCTGGCCGGTTGTGGCCGGCCCGCCCAGTTGCAGGCGCGACACCACCACGGCTGCGAGCAGGCCCAGCACGCACATCGACAACAGCGGCACCATGAACGGCGCCAGCTGCAGGCTGTGCAACAGCGCATCGCCATGCCGCACGATTGCAGGCCCCAGCAAGGCTGCAACCACGCCACCCGCCACCACCCACGACAAGGCCCGGCTGCGGAACGCCGGGCTCGCTGCATCCGCCGCTGTGAAGCGGTAGTAACCCGCAAACGCGCCATAACAACCCAGCAGCGCATTCGCCACGAGGAACAGCGCAAAACTGTGCAGCACCACCGCCACCGCGCCGACGATGCCCGTCGCCACGCCCAGCCCCGTGCCGATCAGAAAGCCCCCGCGCCAGCCAGCACGCTGCACCACCCAGGCCGCCGGCATGCGCCCCGCCGTGCTCGCAATCATCACCACGGCCAGCGGCAAGGTTGCCAGTCGCGCATCAGGCGCGAGCTGCAGCCCGACGAGGCCGCCGACCGTGATCATCACCACGGTGGCGGTTTGATAGAGCGCCTGCGCGGCGGCGAGGAGCAGGGCGGTCTGGCGTTCGGTCATGTGTGTGGTTCAGGGCTTCTGTGCTGTTGTGCGAGGCACCAGCAGTTCTTCGAGCCGGGTGTGGAGGTGTAGTACGCCTTTGGGGTCTGGCAGCAAGTCGAGCATGCGCGCGCCATAGCTCAACTTCTGGTTTGTCATTGCCTGTTGGGGGTCGCGCAGCAAATCGTCGCGCAGGGACAGGGCGATGAGACGTAAGCCCTCGCGCATCGCTGTGCGGATCGGCTCGCCGCGGTTGGCAAGCCATGCGTCAGCAGCTGCGTCGCGCCCGGCGATGCCGTCTGGCAGGCGGGTGTCGAAGTAGACGATGCGTCGGTACAGCGCATCGTTACGGTTGCAGTCGTCACGCGTGCAGCGTCCCTTGAAGTCATTGCGATTGCTCAGGGCTGTACGCCAGGCCTCAGAGTGCGGTACGAGCCTCGCCTCGGCGACGATCTGCAGGCGTTTCAGATCAGGCGACATCATGTAATTGATGCCAACGCTGAGCGTCCCCGGAGCCTTGCTCGCCGCCATGTGCGCGCGCAATGTTGCGGGCGCTGGTGTCTGCAGCAGGGTGATCTGTCCGTCATGCAAACCGAGTGTGGCGCGGCCTTGTTCATCGAGTGCCGAGAGCAGCTCGTCGCCAAAGCCGCGCTCCTTGAGCTGGGCTCGCATGGGAATCAGCGCCCGGTCGGCCATGTAGTACGTGTATTCCTCGTAGCCTTGCTGCGCCGCCCACACTGTCAGGATGACGGTGGCCACCACCGCCACAATGATCAAACCGGCTTCGCCGGACACGCTACCGAGTCCGCTGCCGAAGCCCCCTGACCTGGAGCTACCGGAGGCTGGTTTGGCGGCAGCGTGATTGGCGTTCGTCCCAGCACTCGCTCCGCCATCTGCAACGGGCTCGGACGCTGGTGTAGGAGGCGGAACCCACAATTTGCCCTGATCACCCAGCATCAGGCCGTTCTGACCGACCGCAATGAGAACGTCGGGCGCAGCTGTTCGTATCTCCTGGCGGAGTGCAGCGGGCAAGGGGACGTAAAGCGCGGTGGTGGCGTCCGGCCTCACCGTTCGTGCAGCACAGCCCACAAGCTGCAGAGCGATCAGTGCATGGACCAGCCCGTTTCGGATCATGGCATTGCTGTTCCTGAAAGTGGTCGTGCATGGTGCCATGACGACCGGTGCTGACGGGTTTGCCCGGCCGTTTGGTCAGAGCCCCGGCAGCACCACCTGTGTCGAAAACTTCGCCCTTTGCGTGGCAAAGAAGCTGCGCACATTGCGCACATTCGCGTCCTGCGACAGCAGGCGCTGCGCGAACGCGTTGTAAGCCGCCATATCGGCGACCTGCACGATCAGCACGAAGTCCGGCCCGGTCGAGACGCGGTAGCACTGCTGCACGGCCGCGTCGGCAGCAGCGCGGCTCTCGAAGGCGTCGAGGTGTTCCACGCCCTGACGATCCAGCGTGATTTCGACGATGGCGGTCAGCCCGTGGCCGAGATGTGCCGGGGAGAGGATGGCGACCTGCCGCTCGATGATGCCGGCCTCCTGCAGGCGCTTGACGCGTCGCAGGCAGGTGGCAGGGGAGACGTGCACGCGCTCGGCCAGGTCCTGGTTGGACAGGCTGGCGTCTTCCTGCAGTTGGGCGAGGATGCGCAGGTCGGTGCTGTCCAGTTCAGGCGGGTTTGCCATGAGATTTCAAAATGTGATGAATTCTGAAACTATATTTCCTGCTCTGTTTGTTGTGCAATTAAATTCCGCACGAACGGGAATTTCGCACACATCCATCATGCCGCCCTGACTACCATCCGCCCACAAACCCTCCTCACTCATCACTCCTAACTCCTCCCGAGGTTCCTAACATGTGTGGCATCGTCGGCGCCGTCAGCACCCGCAACATCGTTCCCATCCTGGTCGAAGGCCTCAAGCGCCTCGAGTACCGGGGCTATGACTCCTGCGGCGTGGCCGTGCATCAGAACGGCGCGCTGCGCCGCGCGCGCAGCACCTCGCGCGTGGCCGAGCTCGACACGCAGATCGTTGCCGACAAGGTCGAGGGCGGCATCGGCATCGCCCACACGCGCTGGGCCACCCATGGTGCGCCGGCCGTGCATAACGCCCACCCGCACTTCTCGCGCGAGCGCATCGCCCTCGTGCACAACGGCATCATCGAAAACCACGACGAGTTGCGCGCCGAGCTCAAGGGCAAGGGCTACGAATTCCTCAGCCAGACCGACACCGAAGTCATCGCCCACCTCGTCGACCACCTCTACGACGGCGACCTGTTCGAAGCCGTCAAGGCCGCCACGCTGCGCCTCAAGGGCGCCTATGCCATCGCCGTGTTCTGCCGCGACGAGCCGCATCGCGTCATCGGCGCGCGCCTCGGTTCGCCGCTGATTCTTGGCGTGGCGGAAGGCGAACGCTTCCTCGCGTCTGACGCGATGGCACTCGCCGGCGTCACCAGCCAGATCGTCTATCTCGAAGAAGGCGACGTCGTCGACCTGCAGCTGGGCAAGCACTGGATCGTCAGCCGCGATGGTGAGCAATTCAAGCAAGTGCAGCGCGAAGTGCGCACCGTGCACGCCCACACTGGCGCGGCCGAGCTGGGCCCTTACCGTCACTACATGCAGAAAGAAATCTTCGAGCAACCGCGCGCACTGGCCGACACGCTGGAAGGCGTCGAAGGTTTCGTGCCCGAGCTGTTCGGTGACAACGCCTTCCGCATCCTCAAGGAAGTGGATTCCATCCTCATCCTCGCCTGCGGCACCAGCTACTACTCCGGCAGCACCGCCAAGTACTGGCTCGAATCCATCGCGAAGATCCCCACGCAGGTCGAGGTCGCCAGCGAGTACCGCTACCGCGACTCCGTGCCCAATCCGCGCACCCTGGTTGTCACCATCTCGCAAAGCGGCGAGACCGCCGACACCATGGCCGCCCTGAAGCACGCGCGCAGCATGGGCATGGAGCACACGCTCACCATCTGCAACGTCTCGACCAGCGCCATGGTGCGCGAGAGCAAGCTCGCCTACATCACGCGTGCCGGCGTCGAAGTCGGCGTCGCCTCCACCAAGGCCTTCACTACCCAGCTCGGCGGCCTGTTCCTGCTCACGCTCACCCTCGCCAAACTGCGCGGTCACCTCAGCGAAGCGCAAGAGGCGCAATGGCTGCGCGACCTGCGCCACCTGCCCGCCGCGCTGCAATCGGTGCTCGCTCTGGAACCGCAGATCATTGCCTGGAGCGAGGACTTCGCGAAGAAGCACAACGCCCTCTTCCTCGGCCGCGGCCTGCACTACCCCATCGCGCTCGAAGGTGCGCTCAAGCTCAAGGAGATCACCTACATCCACGCCGAGGCCTACGCCGCCGGCGAACTCAAGCACGGCCCGCTGGCCCTCGTCGACGCCGAAATGCCCGTCGTCACCGTCGCCCCCAACGACGCCCTGGTCGACAAGCTCAAGAGCAACATGCAGGAAGTGCGCGCCCGTGGTGGCGAGCTCTACGTCTTCGCCGACGCCGACAGCCACATCGAGAGCGAACAAGGCATCCACGTCATCCGCATGCCCGAGCACTACGGCGCCCTGTCACCCATCCTCCACGTCGTGCCGCTGCAACTGCTCTCGTACCACACGGCCTGCGCACGTGGCACCGATGTGGACAAGCCACGTAACTTGGCCAAGAGCGTGACGGTGGAGTGAGGCTGGAAGCCACGACGATATCCAGCGGCATTCCTTTATCGCGGGCAGCAGCGAGAACGCCTGAGCCAGCAGGTTGTTGAACCGTCTGATCAGGCGTCGGGGTTTTGTGCCTTGGCGAAGGCCAGGATCACTTCGCGAACCACTTTGCGTTTGTCGGGCGGCAGCTTCAGGAAGGCTTCGAACACTTCGCGTTCGGTGTACCCCACGCCCTCATCCCAGCGCGCCTTGGCTTTGCGGATGCGCGCTTCGACCTCCGGCCCGTCACGTAACTCCTGCGGTTGCAAACGTAACCATTCCGCAAGCACCAGCAACTTCTCGTGACTTGGCAAGGTTTCGCCACGCAACCAGCGCCGCACGCCATGCAAGGTCATCGCTTTGCCCCAGTAGCGCTGGTTGAATTCCCGCTCCAGAACGGCTGGCTTGGGTTCCAGGCCCATGGCCTGCATCGCGGCAATCAGGCGCTCGGCAAAAGCTTGTTTGGTCGGGTTCATGCCGGAACGCTAGGTTCCGTGACTGGCAGTTACTGAACTGGCGTAACTGGTTACGCTTACTGTTAGACTTTTGGTTACGTTGCGGCCGCTGTGGCCGCAAGCTTTTTGTGAAGCCTGCGTAACCTATGCCAACGCTTGACTGGATCGGCAAGAAAGCCGTCGAGAAACACCACAAGGAAGTCCCGTTCCGGCTTCTGGAGCCGGACACCGCCCTGTCTTGCGGCCCGAACGACGGCGCGGACAGTGGCAACCTGATCGTGCAAGGCGACAACCTGCATGCACTCAAGGCCCTGCTGCCGCGCTACGCCGGGCAGGTGAAGTGCATCTACATCGACCCGCCGTACAACACCGGTAACGAGGGCTGGGCCTACAACGACAACGTCAACAGCCCCGAAATTCGCAAGTGGTTGGGTGAGGCGGTGGGTAAGGAAGGCGAGACGTTGGATCGCCACGACCGCTGGCTGTGCATGATGTATCCGCGGCTGGTGTTGTTAAAGCAGTTCCTTCGGGAGGATGGCGCGATCTTTGTGTCGATTGATGACAACGAGGTCGCGACGTTGCGATTGATGATGGATGAGATTTTCGGTGTTGCACACTTCGTCGCGTCAGTCGTTTGGAGGTCATCAGACAACAGCAACAACGACGCGAAGCAGTTTTCCACCGATCACAACCACCTGGTTATTTACTCCAGAGCACTCAATTGGCGCCCCAGAAAAGCCGGTAACTACGAACAAAAACGCAGCCACTTTGATAACCCCGACAATGATCCACGTGGGCCTTGGTTTGATGGAAATCCTCTGAACTCTCCCAAACCACGCCCCAATCTCATGTACGACCTTGTCGCGCCGAACGGCCAAGTCGTTCAGCACCCCAAGAACGGATGGCGTTGGTCTCGTTCAACACTTGAGGAGAAGCTTGCCACAGGGGAAATTCGTTTCACTTCCGACGGCAAATCGATCAAGCGTCGCACATACCTCGCGGATATGGAGGCTCTTCCACCTTCTAGCTTGTGGATTGATTTAGAAGAAACAGGCCACAACAGACAGGCGAAAAGCGATCTCAAGGCGATATTTTCTGAGCTCCCGGCAAGCACTCTTTTCAGCACACCCAAGCCCGCGCGATTCATTCAGCGAATTCTTGCGCTCGCTACTGACCAAGCCTCCTTGATCCTAGACAGCTTCGCCGGCAGTGGCACCACTGCCCACGCCGTCCTGAAACAAAACGCCGAAGACGGCGGCAATCGCCGCTTCATCCTGGTCGAGATGGACGAGCACATCGCTCCAAACGTCACTGCCGAACGCGTGCGCCGAGTCGCGCAGGGCTACACCAACGCCAAGGGAGAGCAGGTGGCGGGGTTCGGCGGCGGCTTCCAGTTCTGCCGCCTGTCAAAAGAACCGCTCTTCACCGCCGAAGGCCAGATTCGCGATGACGTGAGCTTTGTGGACCTGGCGAAATTCGTGTGGTTCTCGGAAACGCAGACCGGTTACGCAGGCAGGGCGGATTCGCCCTTGCTGGGCGTACATGAAGGGCGCGCGATCTACCTGCTCTACAACGGCATCCTGAAGGACAAGTCGGTGGGCGGCGGCAATGTGCTGACCGGGCCGGTGCTGGCGATGCTGCCGGCTTTCACGGGGCCGAAGGTCATCTATGCGGCGGCCAATCGTCTGGGGGCACGTGCTGCGCGAGAGGGCATCAGCTTCAAGCAGACCCCTTACTCGCTGGAGGTGTGAGCGATGAGCGCGATCAATGTGTTTTCCGCCAAGCCTTACCAGAACCAGCTGCTCGCCAGCGTAGAGGCGTACTTTCAGGCCTGCCACGAGCTGCCTTCGCCATCGATTGCCTTCACGGCTACGACGGAGCGGCTGTGGGGGCAGGGGCTGGCGTACAACGGCCTTTCCGGTTTTCCGTCCGACATGCCGTACTTCTGTCTGCGCGTGCCCACGGGCGGCGGCAAGACCTGGCTGGCGGCGAAGAGTGTCGCGCTGGTCAACACGCACCTGTTGCGGGTGGAGCACAGCGTCATCCTGTGGCTGGTGCCGAGCAAACCGATCCGCCAGCAGACGCTGCGCGCGCTGAAGGACAGGCTGCATCCCTACCACGCTGCGCTGCGCGAAGCGGGGCCGCTGACGGTGCTGGACCTCGATGAGGCGAAGACCGTTACGCGTGCGACGCTGGATAGTTCCACGACGATCATCGTGGCGACCCGGCAGGCCTTCCAGGTTGAAGAGGAGGAGTGCCGCAAGGTGTATCAATCGAGCGGCGCGCTGATGCATCACTTCGAGCATCTGGAAGCCGCCCAGCGCGCGGCGCTGCTGACCGAGGGCGAAGGTTCAGAGCAGACTGTGCCGTATTCGCTGGCCAACGTGCTGCGTCTGCGCCGCCCCTTTGTGATCGTGGATGAGGCGCACAACAGCCGCACCGAGCTGGCTTTCGACATGCTCGCGCGCTTCCGCCCCAGCGGTGTGCTGGAGCTGACGGCCACGCCGGACCTGGAGCGTACGCCCAGCAATGTGCTGCACAGCGTCTCCGCCGCCGAGCTGAAGCAGGCGGAGATGATCAAGCTGCCGGTGTTGCTGGAGACCGAGCCGAACTGGCAGCAGTGTCTGGCGGACGCCATCGGGCGACGCGAGGCGCTGCAGAAACTGGCCGACGATGAGCGCCGCGCCGGTGGCGCGTATCTGCGGCCGCTGGTGCTGATTCAATCTGAGCCACGCCGCACAGGCGTGGATACGCTGGACTTCGAGCGGGTGCGACAGGAGTTGATGAGCAACCACGCCATTCCGGCCGATGAGATCGTGGTGGCGACCGGCGATGAAAAGGGCCTGGAGCAGATCGACACGGACTTCAAGCTGGGCATTGCCGATCCGGCCTGCCGGGTGAAGTACGTCATCACCCAGAAAGCGCTGGCCGAAGGCTGGGATTGCCCCTTTGCCTACATTCTGGTGAGCATGGCCTCGCTGAGTTCTGCCACGGCGGTGGAGCAGTTGCTGGGTCGCGTGCTGCGCCAGCCGGAAGCGAGCCATCGCAAGGCCAAGGAGCTGAACCAGTCGTATGCCTTCGTGGTGTCGCGCAATTTTGCCGAGACAGCGGCGGCGCTGCGCGACCGACTGGTTGCAGGCGCAGGATTTGAGCGCCGTGCCGTCGCTGAATTTGTGATGGCGGCGAAACCCGATCAGAAGCGCTTCGACTTCAGTTCCGGCAAGCTGATTGCGCATCCGGTTACCGTGACCTTAAGCGAAAAGCCGGAACTGAAAGCGGTGGCGAGGCCGATTCGCGACAAGCTGGAGTGGGACAACAAGCTCAACACGCTGACCATCAAGGCGCCACTCACCGAAGACGAAACCGAAGCGCTCAAGGCGACGGTGCAATCGCCTGCGGCGGTAGCAGTGATTGCCGAGGCTGCTGAGGTGAGTCGTACTACCGCCATTGAGTTCTTCCAGACGCCAGCCGAGTTGGGCGAGCGCTTCCGTGTGCCCCAGCTGGCGTTGCGCATGCAAGGCGAACTGCAGCTCTTCGATGACCCGGAAGTGCTGGAGTACCCGTGGGATCTGTCGCCCTACGATGCCAATCCCACGGCCGAAGATCTGAAGCTGTTGGGCGCTGCGTTGAAGGTCTCGGAAGGTGGCTCGATTGATATTGATGACGCCAGCGGAAAGCTGGTCTCGCACTTTCTGCCCGACCTGCAACGCGATCTGGGCCTCGTGTACAAACCCGAGAACTGGGATGAGCTGCGCCTTGCGACCTGGCTGTGCAAAAACATCCCGGAACCTTCGCTGACGCATGCAAGCAAGCGCGCTTTCGTGGCGCGCTGGCTGACCCAGTTGCTGAGCAATGAGGGTTACACGCTCGCACGCGCCAACTTGCAGAAGTTCCTGATTCGCAACCGGCTCGAAGCGCAGATCAAGGCGCTGCGCAAGCAGGCGGTGGGCAAGGCTTTCCAGCAAACCTTGTTCGGCGAAGAGGCGTCGCAGCGGGTTGCGGTGAGCGACGAGTATGCATTCGAGTTCCCGCCGATCTACGCGCCGAGCCGTGACTACGACGATCGCTTCGGCGTGTTCGATTTCCGCAAGCATTTCTATGGGCGCATGGGCGATTTTGACAGCGGAGAGGAATTCGCCTGCGCCTGCCAGCTCGACATGCTGGCGCAGAAAGGGCGCTTGAAGTTCTGGGTGCGGAATCTCGTCAATCGGGACGGGAGTTCCTTCTTTTTGCAGAAGGCGGACGGGCGTTTCTACCCTGACTTTCTATGCCAGTTGCCGGACCACGACGGGCAGCCTGGCCCCGTGCTGGTGGTGGAGTACAAAGGTGCGAACGGATGGACCAACGCGGAGGATGACCGCCTGATCGGTGGACTGTGGGCGAATCTCTCAAACGGACGCTGTCGCTTCGTGATGGTGACGGAAAAGCGCTGGGAGAACATTGAAGCCGAGCTGTAGCGCAAGCCTTCAGGCTTCTCGCGAAGCACAATCGGAACGATGAAACCCCGAGAGCTGATCCGCGTTTTTGTTATTTTTGCCGGGGAGTTTATGGGTTTAGAAGCTCCGGGTATTTGCAAACACCGCCGCCCATCTGGCCGCCGACACATCGCCTGCCAGCCCCCTAGAATCTGTCGCTTCCCGACGATTCCAACGGCGTATTCCTCATGGCTTCCGAGTCAATGCAAAGCTGGGCAAGCAAAGGCGCAGGCATCTCCCTCCCCAGTCGTGAGTCCTTCCTCAAAGCCCTCACACAGAACGCCCGACTCCTCTCATTGACCACCTGCCTGCCCGACGCAGCGCTGGTGCCCGAACGCTTCATCGGCAGCGAGGGTGTTTCTCAGGTCTCCTGCTTCGACATCGACTGCCTGTCCACCAACGCGCACTTTTCGCTCGCCAGCCTCATCGGCCAGCCCGTCACGTTGAGATTGCTGCTCGCCGACGGCCGCAGCCATCGTCAGTGGCACGGGTATGTCACCCTCGCAGGACAGCTCGGTTCGGATGGCGGATTGGCTCGCTACCGCCTGCGCATGCAGCCCTGGCTCGCCGTCCTCGCGGAGCGTCGCAACGCACGCATCTTCCAGGACCAGAGTGCTGAAGACATCCTGCATCAGCTCTTCGACGAATGCGGCATAGCGAGCTACGAGTTCCGCCTTACCCAGCCCCTCAAGCCCCGAAGCCTCACCATCCAGTACCGCGAGAGCGATCTCGCCTTCGCTTCTCGTCTGCTCGCCAGCGAAGGGCTCAGCTACCGCTTCGAACACGACCAGACCGCCGCATCAGGCCAGAGCGGCGATACGCCACCGCATTCGCTGCATAAGCTCGTCATCTTCGACAGCGCGCAAGACCTGGCTGCTTGTCCTCAAGCACTCATTCGTTTTCATCGCGCAGGCGCCACCGAGGGCAGCGACAGCTTCCAGCAATGGCACACCCGGCAGGAAGTGCTGACCAACGATGTCACGCTGGCCAGTTGGGACTACAAGCAACTCGTCGCCCTCAACGGCCAAAGCGATGTAGACGGCGCTCCCTTCGGCGGTCTCGGCAACGTCCCCACGCTCGAATCCTTCGATGGCTCCGGCGCCTACCGCTACGACAGTGCCGAAGAAGCCAGCCGCCAAGCCACGCTGCGCACGCAGGCCATCGCGCTCTGCATGGAAGCCCACACTGCACAAGGCACCGTGCGCCAGCTCGCGCCCAGCCAGCAATTCACTGTGCTGCAGCACCCGCACTATCATGGCGATGCTGCCCGCTTCACAGTGCTGCGTGTTCAGCACGAAGCGGCCAACAACCTCGACAGCAACGCCAAGCGGATCGAAGGCTTGGCCGTCGACAGTGATGTCGAACCCGGCACCTACCGCAATCGCATCGTCTGCACGCGCGCCCAGCTCCCGCTAGTTCCCCAGCCGCTACCCAAGCCCCACATGCCCGGCCTGCAAAGCGCCATCGTGGTCGGCACCGCCAAGGCGAAAGCGGGCACGAGCACCCACGCTGAACGCGATCACCGCATCAAGATCCAGTTCCCCTGGCAGCGCGGCGCCGCTCCGCTCGTGGGGGGTCTCACCAGCGACACCGAGCGCGCCACGGGCGACGACAGCAACGGCACCTGGGTGCGCGTAGCCGAAAGCCTCGCCGGCCCCAACTGGGGCAGCAGCTTCACGCCACGCGTGGGCACAGAAGTGCTGGTCGACTTCCTGAACGGCGATCCGGATCGCCCCATCATCGTCGCCCAGCTCTACAACGGCCAAGACGCACCTCCCTGGCCCGCCGGCGAAGGCAGCAGCGCCAACCACCCCGGCATCCTCGCCGGCTTCCATGCCCCCACGCTAGACGGACAAGGCTGGAGCCAATGGCAACTCGATGACGCCACCGGCCAGCTACGCACGCGGCTCGCCACCAGTTTCGCCCGTAGCGAACTCAACCTCGGCTACCTCATCCACCAGACCCCCACCAACAGCCAGCGTGGCGCCTACCGTGGCCAAGGGTTTGAACTGCGCACCGACGGCTGGAGCATCACTCGCGCCGCCCAAGGCATGCTCCTCTCCACCACCGCCCGCCAGAACGCCACCAGCACCCAGCTCGACACCAGTGAGGCCGCAGGCCAGCTCAAAGCCGCCCACGACACCGCCAACCGACTCTCCGACGCCGCCAGCCAATCCGAAGCCGACCCGCTCGCACAAACCAAACAGATCGACGCCTTCCAGCAAAAGATCCATCCCGAAGAAGCGAAGAAAGACGGCAATGACCAACCCGACCGCGACATCAAGAGCTTCAGTTCCCCCGCCATCCTCATCGAAGCCCCCGCCAGCATCGCGCTGACGACACCGCAAAGCAGCAGCCTCTTCGCCGGCGAGCAACTCAGCACCACCGTGCAGGCCGACACCCAGATCACCGCCCAGCACACCGCTAGCCTCGTCAGTGGCGACGCCACCAGCCTCTACACCCACGCCGGCGGCATCAAAGCCATCGCCGCCAACAGCCCGCTCAGCATCCAGTCTCACGACGGCCCGCTCGAAGTGCTGGCCGACCAGAACGTCACGGTCACCAGCTCAAACGATGAGATCCACATCCTCGCCAGCAGCAAGATCGTGCTGCAGGCAGGGCAATCGTCAATCACGCTCGAAGGCGCGAACATCACCTTTGCGTGTCCGGGCAACTTCACGGCGAAGGGGGCTAGCCATGTGATGGCGGGTGGGGGGAGTGCGGCGGCGAGCCTTGGGGCCCTGCCCACAGGGCAAGCGGTGTTCGCCGTGAGTTCTGCGGTTGAAGCAGGGGACGAGAAATCTCTGCGCGATAACGAGTCGCTACCGATTCTACGAGTCACTCCGTCCACACTCTCCTTCACACAGAACGTGATGGTTAAAGCTGAGAGGGTGGATGGACAGCCAATCAGCCCCAACTCGTACTTTCAACTGGGCGATGTGACGATCAGGGACTACTGGATATCTTCATCGGGTAAGGCGTACTTCATCACGCCCGAGAAGCAGTTCAGTGGGGCGTTCGCGGCGGCATCCATAGGGAGTGAACAATTCAAATTGGAGAGCAGAGTTCAGTACGCCAAATCATACGGTAATGCCACTTCGTCATTAGATAAGCAGATTGAGATCTTGCGTGAGGTGTCAAAAGACAAAGGAATTGCCCAAGGAAGATCGCAGGCTTACTGGCGAGATCAAGTGCTCACAGTGGGCTATTACAGACTGCAATTGGCTATCGATGACCTCACAAAGTCTGCAAGCGCCCAGGCGGATAAAGAACTGGTTGCGGAATGGCGAAGCAAACTGGCGGACAACTGATATCTGGTGATGAGATGAGCGATTTTTTTATAGAGATCAAGCCGCCTTTTGAGATCAGGCCCGTACTACGGAAGCGCAAGGAGTACTTCAGCGAGACGGTCGCGCGGGAAGGAAAAACACTCAGCGTGGTGATCAATGCCAACTTCTACGATCTGTCTGGTTTCGGTGCGCTATCCGCTTTGTCTGGCCATCCCCGTCTGGATCCAGACAACACGACGGTGCAAGGCATCGTAGTTCACAACAAGACGGTGATTGCAGGCACCAAACGGCCGCAGGATTTTTTCATTGCGTACTACAAAGAAAAAGCGGTGAGTGGTGATCTCACACAAGCATTTGTCAGTGGCAAAGGCGATCCACCCACAGACAGCTCCGTAGGTTTGAGTGGTCTCGGCCCCTTGATCATCAATGGTCTCGCCTATGGCAGCCGCAATCAGTATTTAGCTGGCACTGCTGCCAATGCTCCGCCAATTGGTGAACCAGGTGAGTTTGCGTCAAGCTTGCGTCAACGAAGCTCTGCCAAGTTCACTGCATTTGCGAAGCGAGACGCGGACGAGGAGTTCCAGCTGGGTAAAACCTGTCTCGGCGTATCGGCCAATAGATTGTTTATCTATGTTCAGGCTCACGGGACTCCCGGCAAATCCATCGGTGACGTACGAGACAAATTCATCGCGCAAGGTTGCAAGCATGCCGTGTTCTTTGACGGGAGCGATTCAGCCATGCTTTTCCAGAATGGGCAGTTCAAAGTCAGCCAAGGCGAAGACAAGGACGAAACATGCGTAATCGGACTGGGGTTCAAGTATGACGATGGGAGCAAGAGGTGATGAGTAAGCGAAACAAGTTGATCGCGACTCTTGCAGTTTTTGTGATCCTCTTCTGCTCAGTCAGTTTGAGTTTCCCGGTATCTGTCGCAGGGGAAGAGCTGGGGTTGGGTTACGGTTTTCCTCTGCCGTGGCACGCTGCATGGGTGACATCAGCTAGCCGAGCTGTTTGGATTCCCGGTCTGATTCTGAACATCATCTGCGCCTCGGCACTCGCGTTTTGGGTCGTGCATATCTGGGCGCGAACGCAAGACCGGTCTTCGTTGTCCCTCCGCGCGAAAGCGGCTCTGCTCTTCTGCGTCTCAATACTTGGTGTCGGTGCGCTGGTACTTTACCTATCCAACTTCCTGGACCCATACGTTACTGTCGAGCAGGTTTTCGACTTTGCATGGCCAAGCGGCATGACTTTCGGCCCCCTTTTTAATCGCTCCTGATTCCTGTCTGGCGATGCAGCGAAAACTGTCTCAGCGTTCAGTGAGTCTTGTTGTTGTCAGATTGGCTACCGACTCTGCTGCCCTCTTGTTACGTCGCGTTACCCGAGCCCAATGCACTCTTCGACGAAATCTCAGACATTTGCGCCACCTTCAATTTGATGATCGTGCGCGGGGTGGTTTTGTCTCAGACTTTAACTGCCCACTCTTCAAGCGGAGAGCATTGATTTGACGGAGCGTGCAGTCTCAGACTTTATTGTTATGGAACAATCATGTTTGCAGCATCAGGGTCGACGTCAGAGAAAGACCACGTCGACTATCTCGATGGCTGGCGCGGGCTGGCCATCGTGATGTTGTTGTGGGGGCACTTTTTCCCTGTGCCCGGCATCAACCTGGGTGTGTTGGGCGTCAATCTGTTCTTCGTGTTGTCCGGCTTGTTGATGGGGCGTCTGCTGTTCATCAGGCAGACGCCACTGCCGACGTTCTACCGGCGCCGCATTTCGCGCATCGTGCCGGCACATTTGCTGTTTATCGGCCTTGTGCCTGTGTGGTTTGCGATCAGCGGACAAACGATCAACTGGACCGAATCGCTCGCCGCACTGTTCTTCATCAAGAACTACATCACCGGTGATATCGGCCACACCGTCATGCCCTTCGGCCACATCTGGTCGTTGTCGGTCGAGGAGCACAGCTACATCGCGCTCTCACTCGTTGCCCTCGCCGTGCGTCAGCGCTGGGTGAGCGCGCTGAAGGCAGTAGGGGTTCTGACCGCATGCCTGTCGCTGGCTGGCTTCTGGTACGCAAGCCACTACGCCGCCAACGAACTGGAGTTCAGCAAGTGGATCCGCTCCGAGGTCTCGGCCTACGGCATCTTCGTCTCCGCACTGGTGCTGCTCACCTTGCAGCGCCTGCCTGCGCTGCGTGTGCCGGCGGTGCTGTGTTCACTCATGTTCGTGACGGCAGTGGCCCTGCACTGGTGGTCGGTGCCCTTACCGGTGAAGACGACGGTCGGCGTCGGGTTGCTGGCCCTGGTCGTCAATCTCCTGCCGCAAGCGCCTGCGGCATTCGTCCGCCTGTTGTCGCTGCGTCCGTTGAGGACGCTGGGCCTGTGGTCTTTCTCCATCTACCTCTGGCAACAGCCGTTCTACGTCGCCTCGCACAATGGCCAGCTGTCGCCAATGCTGGCGCTGTTGCTGGCCATCCTCGGCGGTGTTGCGTCCTTCCATCTACTGGAGCGACCCGTGCGCCACTTCCTCAACGCGCGCTGGGGGCAGTCGTCCGGCGCCGCTTCTGCCAACGCGGCAGGGGGACTGCACAAGCCGTCCTGAGAATCAGCCTGCCGGCACGCGGACGCGCATTTCAGGCATCCGTCACAAGGTGCCGGCTTCGAGCAGGTCGAGGTACTGGAATTCCGGCGCTTTCACACCGGCCTCTTTGCGGATCTGAACGAGGCGCGGCGACTCGAAGAAGGCGCGGGCTGCGGCGAGCGATGTCCAGGCCGAAAAGTGAACGATGCGATTGGCGTCGTTCTCGAACTTCAGAACCTGGTAGCTGCGCTCGCCCGCTTCCTTGCGGATGCCGGCAGCGGCATCGAAGATCTTCTTCCAGGCGGGGTAGTCTTCCACTTCATGGATGATCAATACGTATTGCATGGGCATTCTCCGGGACGCATGTCCCGCGGATCGGTCCGGTTCGACTCACCGTGAGTTTTCTGCGCTCACACTCAATGCCGGCCAGACCGCAAGCGCCCCGGTGTGGTGTTGAGGGTTTTGAGCGTGAGGCGACGCAATGCCGTGGCGTCGGCGTAGCCGACCTGCACCGCGATTTCGTCGAGCGACAGGCGTGTGCTCTCCAGCAGATGGCGCGCACGCCGCAGCCGCACCGCCTGCACGAGGTCCTGTGCCGTCTGGCCTGTGGCGCTGCGCACACGCCGTGTCAGCGTCTTCTCGCTCACGTGCAGCGCTTCGGCCAGCGTGCTCAGGGTCGGCACCATTGGCAGGCTCTTTTCGACAAGTGCTTCCAGCGCCTGCACGGTCGGGTCCTGCTGGTTCAGTTGCGACCAGATCATGTAACCCGCCTGACTGTCGCGGTCGTCGAGCAGCAGGTAACGCATCGTGAGGTCCGCCACTTCGGCACCCAGCGCGTGGCGGATCAGGTACAGCATCAGGTCCATCTGGGCCAGTGCCGCTCCGGCGGTGATGACGCGATCCTGCACGACGAGCATGCGATTGATGTCCACCCTGCAGTCGGGTTGCCGCTGCTGCAGGTAGCCCGCCAGTCGCCAATGCGTTGTGGCGCTTCGCCCGCTCAGCAAACCGGCATTGCCGAGGATGAAGGCCGCCGAACATCCCGCTGCCACCAGGCCTCCGTTGTCATGGTGTCGTGCGGCCAGCGTCGCCAGCAGCTGCGCGTCAGGGGCGTCGAGCCGCTCACCCAGCGAGGCCGGGTCATAGCGCTCGCCCGGCCGGGCAACGATTGCGATGCCGGGAATCAGCAGTACCGAGCCATCCAGGCGCAAGCGCGGCGAGAGCGGTGTGGTGGGCACGCTCAGCCCGCTGCTCAGGGCAGCCTGCGTCCCCGTGCCGAGCACGCGCCAGCGCAAAGCGCGGCCGCCGCGAATGGCCGACAGGCGGCTGGCCGCTGTCAGCGCATCCAGAGTGATGGCGACGCTGGAGGCCAGCGCACCGTCCAGCACGGCAATCGTGAAATCCATTCTTGTCTGAATACGCGTTAAAAATGTCTTAACAGACACTAGCACAGTTGTGGCCGGTTGGCTGAAATGAGGCTCCCTCATCAATGGAGCGCAGCTCTGATGTCCGCCACGCCCGTCTTCGCCACCACCCGCGAGAAAGCCGAATACTTCCAGGCCTTGCACCGATCCGGCTGCTTCATCGTGCCCAACCCCTGGGACGCCGGCTCCGCCCGCATCATGGCGCACGCCGGTGCGGTCGCGCTCGCAACAACGGGCGCTGGCTGCGCCTTTGCACGGGGCCTGCCAGACCACGCCCTGTCGCCCGACCAGTTGTTCGACGCCGTGGCCGACATCGTGCAGGCCAGTCCGCTGCCCGTGACGGTTGACCTCGAAGATGGCTTTCACGTCGAACCGGAACACGTCGCCGAGAGCATCCGCCGCGTGGCTGCCCTGGGTGCCGTGGGCGCGTCGATTGAAGACAAGCCCCGCACGGCGCGCGCTGGCCAGTACCCCGTCGCGTTCGCTGCGGCGCGTGTTCAGGCAGCGGCCGAGGCGGCACGTGCGCTGCCTCACCCCTTCGTGCTGACGGCTCGCGCAGAGAACTTCTTCGGCGGTGCGCCCGATCTTGATGACACTATCCTGCGCTTGCAGGCCTATCAGGCCGCCGGCGCTGACGTACTCTTTGCGCCCGGCCTGCAGACGGCGCAGCAGGTCGCCACGGTCATCAGCGCTGTTGCACGTCCCCTCAACGTGCTCGCTGGCGTGAAGGACTCAGCGCTGGATTACGCCAGCCTCGCCGCCCTCGGTGTTCGCCGCATCAGCGTTGGTGGCGCGCTGCAGAGGCTGGCGCTCAGCGTCGTGCATGACGCGGTGGGCCAGATGCTGCGCGAAGGGCGCTTCGATTGCGCAAACCGTGCCATCAGCGGTGCACGCCTTAACGAACTTTTTGCAAGCGGTGCCCCGGATGCTGCACGTTGAGGCCTGGCCCGCCATGGCGTCTGCCGCGCCCAAGGTCATCAGCGAAGCGCTAAGCCTGCAGGCCGAAGACGGCTACCCGCTGGCGGCCCACGCCTGGCATGCAGCGGGGAATGCCGTTGCCGAGCGCGGCATCGTCGTCATCAACCCCGCCACGGCTGTGAACGCCACCTACTACCATCGCTACGCACGCTTCCTCGCCACCCAGGGCTTTCGCGTGCTGACCTACGACTATCGTGGCATCGGCGCCTCGCGTCAGGGCAATCTGCGGCGCTGGAAGCACATCACCAAGTTCGATTGGGGGCGCCTCGATTGCGAAGCCGCGCTCGGCTGGTGCGTGCGCCATCATCCCGATCTGCCCCTGCACGTCGTCGCACACAGCATAGGTGGCATGACGATCGGGCTTGCCCCGAGCAACCACCGGGTTGTGCGCTGCCTCACCGTCGGTGCGCAGTTTGCGTACTGGCCTGACTACGCCCGCAGCGCACGTCTGGGCATGTGGTTGCGCTGGCACCTGGGCATGCCTCTGCTGACGGCTGCTCTGGGCTACTTCCCCGCCAGGGCACTCGGCTGGCATGAGGATCTGCCGGCCGGTGCCGCCTATGAGTGGGCGTTTCGTGGCAAACAGCTGCGCGCAGCAAGCGAAGCGGCCGCACAGGCCATGACGCACTTTCGCAGCATGCGCGGCGAGATCCTCGCCATCGGGATTGCAGATGATCCCTTCGGCACCCCGGTTGCGATCCAGCGCCTGCTTGCCTATTTCGAAAACTGCCGTTGCTTCCGCCAGACCATCGCACCTGGCTCGGTCGGCGAATCGAAGATCGGCCACTTTGCCTACTTCCATGAAAAGTTTCGCGACACCCTCTGGCGCGATTCCGTGCGTTGGCTGCGCGACGCACGCTTCGTCCAGCACCCTCCGCTTGCCACAGGCAGCACCACTGCGCGATGAGAGAGCACATCATGCCAATCCAGCATCTCAAGCTCTACCATGCTCCGGCCAGCCGCAGCGTGCGTGTCAAATGGTTGCTGCACGAACTGCTGGGCAACGCCTTCGAAGTGGCGCGCGTCGACCTCTGTGCAGCCGAGCAATACACCGACGCCTTTCTGCGCATCAACCCCAACCACGGTGTGCCCGTGCTCGAAATCACCCGGAACGATGGCAGTGTCAGCTGGCTGATCGAGAGCGCAGCCATCGTCACCTTCCTCGCTGACGCCTACCCTGAAGCCTCGCTCGCGCCACCACCCGGCGCCTCTGCCGCGCGGGCCGACTACTTGCAGATGCTGCACTTTGCCGCGACCTGGATGGACATGATGCTCTGGCAGATCCGCGCACATGAGCACGTGCTCCCTCACGCCGAACAGCACCCGCCCACCATTGCACGCTATCGCAACAAGTTCCTCACCGAGGTCGAGCCGCAGTTGATCGCGCGACTGCAGCGCGCCCCGTTTGCGTGTGGTGACACTTTCAGCGCGGCCGACTGCGTGCTGGGCCATACGATCTTCTGGGCGCGCGGCTATGGTCTGTGTCGCGATCAGGTCTTTCGGGACTACATGTCCAGACTTTCGCAGCGCGCAGCATTTACGGCGGCGTTTGCAGATGCGCGTGAGTTTGTGCTCGACGTCCGTCCGCATCCGCTCTCGCAACACTTTACGGGTTAGAAAGGGGAGGGCGGTCTGCATGTCGAAGACGAATCCATTAACTTGCGTGGCGGCCACAGTCGCCCCGCGCACAAAGCCATCGAACTACCCCGAACCCTTCCGCTCGCAGATGGCCGGCCGTGAAAAACGCGCCCTCGGCGATGTGTTCGGGCTGAGCAACTTCGGCGTCAACCTCACACGTCTCGCGCCCGGTGCCGTGTCCGCACTGCGCCACTCACACACCTTGCAAGACGAGTTCATCTACGTGCTGCAAGGCTCGCCGACCCTGCACACCGACGAAGGCCATACGCAGCTGGCCCCCGGCGTTTGCGCCGGCTTCAAGGCAGGTAGCGGCAACGGACATCGCCTGATCAACCAGACCGAGGCCGAAGTGATCTATCTGGAAGTAGGCGACCGCAGCCCCGGTGATCAGGGGCTCTACCCCGATGACGATCTGAAGGCAAAGCTGCTGAACGGCCAATGGCAGTTCACCCACAAGGACGACACTCCTTACTGAGCGCAGGCCATGGAGCAGATGACCCCATCCCGGCTGGCCACGCCCGCTGACGCAGAAGAGATCGCCGCGCTGGTCAACCGCGCCTATCGACCCGCTGCCTGCGAGCGCACGTGGACGCACGAGGCGGACCTGATCGCCGGTGAGCGGATCGCGGTCGAGCAAGTGCGCACGCTTTTCCGACCACAATCACGCGTGTTGCTGCAGTGCCGGGCCTCGGCAATTCTCGCTTGCGTACACCTGGAGATCGTTGGCGCTGTTGCCCACATCGGCATGCTCGCCACACGCCCCGATGTGCAGGCACAAGGCCTCGGCAAGCACATGCTGGCGCAGGCCGAGCGACATGCGCACCAGTACTTCCGCGTCGAATCATTCGAAATCTCGGTGCTCACCGCGCGCACGGAACTCCTGTCCTTCTATGAGCGGCGCGGCTATGTGCGCACCGGACGCAGGCTCCCTTACCCTGCAGACAGCGGTACAGGGCAGCCATTGCGAGAAGACATCGAACTCGAACTGCTGAGCAAGACTGCGCATCGGAATCTTTATGCGAAGGTCGTTGATGGCCGTCACCCGGCGTAACCCGGAAAAGCGAAGCGCCTTCCGACCTTCGATCCGACCTTCAAATCTGGCACGCAGTACGGGTTACGGCCTTGCCCCCCCACGCGGCCCTTTTCCACAGACTGACGGGAACGGCGCGCACGCCAACCGGGTCGAAGCCGGCATGCACACCCCGGAGACCCGATCATGCAACGCCTCATCTGGACTGGTTGCGCCCTCCTTGGCGCGTTCTGGACCCTGCTGGCAGTCGTCGCCCATGCGCTCACCGACTGGGCGCTGCAGGCTGTAGCGACAGGCTCGCCGGGAAATCTGGCCACGCAAGCCGCCGAATCGCCCATCACACAATGGCTGACCCCCTGGCTGGGGGCAGAGGCGGTCACCTACTTGCAGAACAGCATGCTGACACTGGCGGGCTGGCTGCACACCGGGCTGCCCGCAATGGGCGCCCTGGACGCCTGGATCACACCCTTGATCTGGATTGTCTGGGGCATCGGGACGGTTCTGCTGGTGCTTGGCGCACTCCTGCTGTGCTGGGCGTTCAAGCACACGCCTGAGATCGGCCAGCTGCGGCGACGGCAGCTCGCGTAGCACACCGCGCCAAGGCGCCCGGCAAACCTGCGCGACACGGGCGGCGCCAGTTCCCCGTGCCTTCCCGAGGCGCCGCCGCACGGGATGTCTCATCGGTACGCAAAAGGCATGCAACAGCCGGCGCAGAAACCACCCATCCGGCGATGCACCCCTCGACCGGCCGCATGCGCCCCTCTGCCGTAGCCTCGCTCGGGCCACTTGTCGGTGAGCGTTTGTCCTGCGCACACCGTGAAGTGATACTCGCGCCACGCTGACGCGGCACGAGCGCCTGTAATCCATTCCGCATGTCAGCCCAAGCGGTCACGCCATCACGCAAGGCATCGCGCCTCACAGCCACGCATCGACGGGTAACAGAAAACTTCATGAAAAGAAGAGACGCCTTGCAATGGATCCTGACGCTCCCGGCCCTCGCAAGCTGTGGTGGATCCGGTGGCAGCAGCGGTGGCAACAGCACCAGCGCAGGCAGCAGTGGCGCCTCAAGTTCCAGCAGCGCTTCTGGCGGCAGCAGCTCCTCAGTTAGCTCCTCTCTCAGCTCGTCATCAGGCACATCGTCCAGCAGCACATCCAACAGCACATCCAGCAGTGCCAGCAGCGCCCAACTCACGCCTGCGCAGGCCAGCTATCGCCACGGCGACACCCTCACCATCACCCAGGCAGGCGGCAATCCGCAGGTGATCCACACCTTCCTCGGGGGCGCGGGTGGCGTCATCGAATCCCCCGCCCTGGGTGCGAAGCCGGCCAATGGCCAGGGCTGGGCGTTCGACCAGCTTGGCGGCCCCACAACGATTGCCAACGATGCTGTGCGCGGCAAGGTGCTGTTCACGCCCGAACACGACGCAAGCTACAACGCCACGCGACGCTTCGACCCGGGTGCGCCCATCGCCGAACAGCGCTACTTCTACAAAGCCCACTGGGTGCGCAACGTCATGACGATGGGTGGTGTGCCCTATGCCAAGAGCTATCAGTGGAAGCACGAGCGCATCAGCTGGCAAGACTCCGTGGTCGACACCGACTGCGAAATCAAGGTTCACGACTTGTTCAACAACAGCGGCGGTCAAATCAATTTCGTCAATCGATCCGCAGCCAGCAAAAGCACCTACTACACCGGCAGCACCGTCGCAGACAACGCGGGCTGGACCCTCATGGAGATCATGGTCTTCACCGGCACACAGGGCCTCAATGACGGCAAAGTCATCACCCGCGCACACCATGGCGGCGAGACGCGCGTCAGGCTCAATCGCCAGAGCGAAATGGTCTATGCCGACCCCAGCCTGCGGTTGCGCTACTTCATCGAACAGAACTACTTCGGCAACTTCGGTCAGAAAGAGGACGGCGTCGACAACAAGCTACCCAAGCCCGATGTACGCGAGCTGTATTCCGACGACAGCCGCGTGATCCTGGGGCAAGACACCGTCAGCGGCTGGCAGCGCGTCGAACTGCGCGACACACCCAGCCTGCAGACAGCCACCGTGCGCGAACTGCAAACCTGGACGGTGTGGAACGACAGCATCACCCTCACGCTCAACACCGGCGGCCTCAGCGCCGGCAGCCATGACCTCTACCTGTGCGTCATCGACGGTGTCGACGCCAATGGCTGGGATGTTGTTCGCCACGCACTGCCACTGCGCGTGGTCGTCTGACGTCGGGCCGCATGCAGCGCAGCGGAATCCGGGACGGTGCGCTGCGCGCTGACATAGACCCGGATTGTGCCTGTGCCGTCATCCGGGCCTCCCACTGAAGATCACGCCGTGCGCCGCGCTTCCGTAGCGCAGCGCACCTAGGTGTGCACTCACTGACTCTCACCCGCACTCCAGCGCGGCCCCAGCAGCGCCTTGCCGGTTGCGGCGGCAATCTCGTCTGCCAGCGTTGACGAACTGACCGCCCGCGCCAGGGTTACAGCCCCAACCAGTGCGGCAAGTGCTGCACAAGCTGCATCCAGATCGCGCGGCGCCTTGGGCGACTTGGGGCCAGCCAGAATGGCTGCAGCCACATCCTGCAAGCCTGCCTCGAAGGCCTCGCGCGCTTCGGGCGTCGAGCGGGCCACTTCGGGAGAAAGGCTCTGCAGGCTGCAACTCTCTGACAGATCGCACTGGCGTTTCGCGCCCAGATAGAAGCGCACGAAACCCTCCCACCACGCCTGCCCCCAGGTCTCCTGGCAGTACAACACGCCGGCCTTCAGATCGGCCATGCCCTGAACAATCGCTGCGCAGAAAGCCTCGTTCTTGGACCCGTAATGTACGTAGAAGGCACCTGACGTCACGCCCGCCGCCTTCGCCAGACCATCAACACCTATTCCGCCAAAGCCACCCTTGCGAAAGCTGCGCGCCGCCGCCTCGGTGATGCGCTGGAGAGTCTGCGCTTTCTGTTCCTGTCGGGACATGGTGATTCCAATGCAAAGAGCCTGTGAGAAGTCACATTGTACTTGTACGGATAACGATCGTTATGTATTGTCCACATAACGTTCGTTATCCCAACGGCCGTTGCCACCAAGCCTACCTCCATTCAGCCATTCAAAAAGGATGCCCGTCATGACCCCGAAAGCCTATGTACTCACCGAACTCCAGGCCTCCCTGCCTTTCTCTGACGTGCCCTGGCAGCGCATCAACGCAACCCTCCTCCAGCAACCCGGCCTCATCAACAAAACCTGGCTCTCCGGCGTCGGCAACCAATCCGTGGGGGGCTTCTATGCGTTTGACAGCATCGAGCACGCCACCCGCTTCTGCACCGACTACTTCCCGCAGGAGGCACGCGCGCTCGGCGTGGCGCAGACCACCCGCATCTTCGACACACACGGCACCGAAGACGCCAGTCGCGACATGAACTCCGTGCACTTTGGCGGCTCGCTCGCAAACGCGCCGGGCGCCTTCGTCTATACCGAGGTGTGGCTCAACGCCAGCCCCTTCAGCGAAGCCATTCCCTGGCGCGCCATGAACCCGATACTGAAACAACAACCCGGGCTTCTGGCCAAGACCTGGCTAAGCGGCCTGCACACCGGCACCCCGGGCGGCCTCTATGCGTTCGACACCATCGAGCACGCAAGCGCCTTCGCACTCGAATACTTCCCCACAGAAGCTGCCGGCCTCAACGCCGCTTTCCACACACGCGTCTTCAACGGCGCCGTGGTCGCAGCCGCCAGCAAAGCGATGCGCTCACCCTTCTACGCCTGAGCCTCCGGCCTCCGCCTCATCCGAACGGCGGAGCCACCCGCTTCAGGCTCCGCCACCCCCAACGCACTCAGGCAGGAACATCACACCATGCGCATCCTTCACACCATGATCCGGGTCGGCGATCTCGAACGCTCACTCGCCTTCTACACCGGCCTGCTGGGCATGCGCCTGATGCGGCGCGAAGACTATCCTGACGGGCGCTTCACCCTGGCCT
Organism: Viridibacterium curvum; assembly: GCF_039544165.1. Classification (NCBI taxonomy): domain Bacteria; kingdom Pseudomonadati; phylum Pseudomonadota; class Betaproteobacteria; order Rhodocyclales; family Rhodocyclaceae; genus Viridibacterium; species Viridibacterium curvum. Next base: position 472,641 of record NZ_BAABLD010000008.1, on the reverse strand, counting down.
TCGTCGGCTACGGCGACGAACAAAGCGCAGCAGTCATCGAACTCACCCACAACTGGGGCGTGAGCAGCTATGAGCACGGCAACGCATTCGGCCACATCGCCCTGAGCGTGGCCGACGCAAAACTCAGCTGCGAACAGCTTGCCGCGGCTGGCGTCACCATACTTCGACCACCGGGCCCGATGAATCAGTCCAGCCCGCAACGGCGGTCCGCCGAAGTGATCGCCTTCATTGCCGACCCCGACGGCCATCGCATCGAACTCGTAGAGACCGGCCCGACGAATCAGGGCGCATAAACCCGGAGCGTTCAACGCGCAACCATCCAGCCCGGAATTCCGAAACGGGATGTCATCGCGTGCGCCCCTTTCGCTCGCGGCGACACTGCGCCGCCATCTCGCCAGCGCGTAGGGCGGAGTGGCAACTCCGCCGTATGTCATTCCCCATATAGCGACTTGCTGATGCAAAACATCCGGCGCAGTTGCACTGCGCCCTACGGCCCTCCAGTGAGTGCAACGTCTTTCGTTGCGCACGCCATCCGGCCTGGCCTTCGTCAAGGGCGCCCCTCTTTCGTCATCCCGGCGAAGCTCGTAGGCTGCAGCCCATCAACCCAAACCGCAGGCCTCAGATGAATGCACAAACACCCGGCTACTCGGGAACACCGCTCGCCAAAAAGCTTGGCATCGTCGCGAACTGCCGGGTCGCTCTCCTGCATGCTCCCGGCGATTACGTCCAGTTGCTTGAGCCCGTACCGTCCGGCGTCGTGTTCGAGAGTCTGGTCTCTCAAGCCACCGACATCGTTCACGTCTTTGCTGATCGCAAAGCGGTTCTGGGGGCTGAGCTCGAAGCTTTGCGAAGCGCAATCAAGCCCAACGGCGTGGTCTGGGTATCCTGGCCAAAGAAGGCGGCCAAAATGCCCACCGACATCACGGAAGACACCATCCGCGAGCTGGCCCTACCGCTCGGCTTCGTCGACATCAAGGTGTGTGCCGTCAGCCAGGTCTGGTCCGGCTTGAAGCTGGTCATCCGCAAAGAGCTCCGCTGAAAGTGCGGCCTGAACCGGCGCCAAACCTCGCAAGACACTGCCCCTCTTCCACACGAACATGCTTGTGCTACGAAGCTAGACCTGACCCTGTGATTTCCACGGTGAAGAAAAACGTGCCGCCGAGGCGTCATGCGCGCAGATATTTCGGCATCGGGCGATGAGCGTCATTGCGAAACATCCGGTGCATTGCCCTTCGGTTATTGCACCCTACGGCTCTTGGCCACCCGGCTTTCCAGCACAATGACTCAATGGGTAGATCGGGCGCCCTCAAGACGCCACACCGCAGGAGGCATGAAACATGAACGCGAAAGTCATCGTCCGGGCGCTGCTGCTGGCAATACTGATTTCGATCACTGCAGGATGCGCATTCCGAGGCGAGACGCCGATTGCTACGCTGCGTTACGAGAATCCGTCGAAGCCTGCCAGCGAGGGGAAAAAGCTGCTGATTTTTCTGCGCGGCCTCGGCGGCGGCCATGAAATTTTCCAGAACAATGGGCTCGTGGATCAGGTGATCATCCGCGGCTTACCCTTCGATATGGTCGCCCCCGACGCGCACTTCGGCTATTACAGAGACGAGACGCTGGGGCGACGACTGTATGAGGACATCATTGTGCCGGCGCGGCAACAGGGCTACACCGAGATCTGGGTCGCCGGCACATCACTGGGCGGCCTCGGTGCCTTGTTCCTGCAGATTGAACATCCCGGTGAGGTCGACGGGATCATCCTGCTGAGTCCGTTTCTCGGATGGAACGGCATCGTCGAGGAGATCCAGAGCGCTGGCGGTCTGGCCCGCTGGGAGCCCGGGCCGCATACCGTGGAGGATTGGCAGCGTTATCTGTGGGCCTGGATCAAGCAATACCAGGCCAGGCCCGAGCGTGTCCCGCCAATTCATCTGGGCTACGGAGCATCCGATTTATTCGTCAGCGCTCAGGACTTGCTGGCGACCGCGCTACCCGAAGGGCGCACAACGGTCGTCAAGGGCGGGCATACCTACGGGACCTTGCGTGCGCTTTGGACGACATACCTGGATAGATACGGGCCAGCGCTGCGGCGCCCGCACAAGGAGCCGCTCACAGCCCCGCCCCGATAGCGACTGCGGCACGGGTCAATGGCGGGAAAATCGTAGGGTGCGCATTGCGCACCCTACCCGGCTGCGCGAGGAGTGGAATGGCGGAACCGCTTTGCGTTCCGCCCTACGAATATCCAGGGTACGCGGCCCCATTGCCGTCATTCCCGCGAAGGCGGGAATCCCGTGACTTCGCGAACGACGCTGGATTCCCGCCTTCGCGGGAATGACGGATTGAACACGCACGCTGCCAGGCGCCACACCACCTCGCGAAGCTAGAATCCCCCCATGTGCGCCAACTACCTGCCCCCATCTGTCAAAGAGATCGAGCGACTCTGGGAGCTCAGGCATCACACGCCTGATCTCTCATGGCCTGCCGAAACCTGGCCCGGCTATGGGGCGCCGTTTCTGAGCAACTTCGACAGCAGCAGCTTGACGCTGGGCAGCTTCGGTCTCGTGCCGCAGTGGGCCGAGCCCAAGCTGGCGCGCAGCACCTACAACGCCCGCGCCGAGACCGTGGGCGACAAGCCCTCCTACCGCAATGCCTGGAAGCAGCGCCAGCTGTGCATCATCCCCGCGCTCGCCATCTACGAACCGAACTACGAAACCGGCAAGGCCGTGCGCTGGCGCATCGAGCGCGCCGACAAGCAGCCCTTCGGCATCGCCGGCATCTGGGAACGCCGCCTCAAGGACAAAGGCGTCAGCCGCTGGTCGTTCACCATGCTCACCATCAACGCCGACGACCATCCCCTGATGCAGCGCTTTCACAAACCTGAAGACGAAAAGCGCTCCGTCGTCATTCTCGACCCCGATGCCTACCAGGGCTGGCTGCAGGCCCGCAGCGAGGCCGAAGCGCGCTCCTACCTCCAGCTCTTCGAACCCGAACTCATGCAGGCCAGCCCCGAGCCGCTCGCTCCGCGCCGGAAGTAGCCCCAACCTCGTAGGGTGCAATAGCCGAAGGGCATTGCACCGAATCGCATGCGCCGAGCCTTGCCGTTGCGGCAGATTCACGGTGAAAAAATGTGCCGCCGAGGCTTCCGGTACGAAGAGGGTTCGGCATCGAACGATGAGCGCCGTTGCGCAACATCCGGTGCAATGCCCTTCGGTTATTGCACCCTACGGCCCTTGGCTCGCAACCACTCCTTCACCGCAGCCCCTTGGCTTTCGCTTTCGCATCGATCTCTTGAACTGCTCGCTTTAGGTCAGGATTTGGAACTTCCGCGAGCTCTGGGATGTTCTCGATTGCGTAGGCGAGCATTTGCTTTTGCGTTGACATGGACATAAATTCCTTGTCGCACACAAGAGCATTAAGTTTTTTGAGGAGTGCTGTGCGCCTCTCTTGGGTTTTTATTTCTCGTTCTTCTTGTTGCCTTTTTTCTTTTTCTATTCCAACAGAAGCTGCCGCAGAAGCGGCCTCCCAAAACTTGAGATACCACGACTCTTCAATATCAATAGACAGATAGCCTTGGATGAATGGCGCGTAAAGGCTGTAAGCCCCGATTTGCCCAATGTACTTTTTGTACCTTGAGAGTGAAGGATCGTGGTCTATGAGATCGAGATCGATTGAAACTGACGGATAGCTTGATGTTTCGAGCGAGATCTCGAAGTCATCACTATCGAGAGTTTGTGACGCTGCAAACACCACGGAGCATCCAAGAGCTTTGGCTGTCGTGCAAAACACGCTCAGTTCACCTTTGACCTTAACGGTATGCGGTTTTCCACTCCACTCTTCTACCTCTACCAACTGAAGTTCAAACTCTTGAAGTGATGTGGCGATCTCGGAGATGTCCATAAAAAACCCCTAACACTAACTAGACGAAAAACCTTTCGTCATGCCAACTGATGGTTAGATTGCTAAAAATTGAGCGGGGTAGGAATTGTCAAGGAAAGGACTTCTTGCAATGGAAAATCAATCCGAGCCAAGCCCCTTTACTCAACTCCCTCTGCTTCTGCGTGAGGCGCGTCTTCAAGATCCTTGTAGGCATCTCCCATCATCATCTTGTAGTGAGCCTCATGCTCCGCCAACTTGAATATCCGGTGGAAGACATCTAAGTAGCTGCTCACTGCATCTTGATCCAAGCTTACGAATATATCGTCTTGTGCAAAATGCGAACCGTCATTTATCCAAGACAAAAGACTGTTGCAAATGATTTGGTCTTTGCCAGGCAGCTTCGCGCAAATATCTCTCGGCTCAATCCCGCCGAAGAACTTGAAGTAGTTTTCAAGGATTCTTCGCATGACGTTTTGAATCGTAAGCAGTGACGGATTCGGATTCCTTACCTCTGACCAAAGCAGCTCATACGAAGTCTTGATCGGATTCCCCTCGTGCTTTTCAAGTTTCGAGAACTTGGCTGGTTTACGCACGACCCAAAACGTTTCATCTTTAAGTGCTTTGTCCGATCGTGAGTTGTTAAACGAGACCTCTTTATGGAAGTAGACGTTGTGCGTCAAAACGAAAACTTGCTTGATCAGGCTTGAACCGCTGCGCGCTTCATCAAACACCTTCTTGATAAGGCTGCCGACGATGAACAGAATCTCGCTGTCCAAGCTTGATACCGGATCATCGAACACCACAATTCGATCCGTACTAATCCCGCTTTCCGTTTCACTGCCTTTTAGCAAGTGATAGAAATACAGGAAAGTCACGAAGATCTTCTCACCTTCACTCAGCGTCTCTTTGGCGTCCGATTTATCCTCCCGGACCAACTTGTATGCGGTGCCACTATCGGTAATTGCCAGCGAAAAGCCGTGAAAGCCGAACGAGGCAAGCAGGGAGTTGATCGCGTCAATTGTCGGTTTTACGCTCGTGGTTTGCTTTTCCAGATCCCGAATGGCGGCATCCCGCGTGCGGGCTTCTTGGTTGAACGTCTCAGCCCTGCCCTCAATTGTCGTAATCGTTTTTTCTAGCTCGGCCTTCTTACCTTTGTAATCGGTGTAGACCGTTCCAAGGTCCACCTCCACTAGATGCTTCCAGACTTCGGAAATCAACTTCGCCTTTTCCCTGCCGATGTTTTTGACCAAAGCATTGTGCTCGGCAACTTTATCGTTGGCTTCCGTGATGAGGCTTTCGATTACAGCGGTGATATTCCCGACCGACTCCAGCTCAAAAATTTGGCTAGGCTCTTTGCTCTTTTTGATGAGCTGCTGCACGTTCAACTGCAGCTTCGCTTCGAGCAAATCCCGCTCTCCCCGAAATTTCTCAACATCCAAAAACTTAGATGGGATAGCCAATATTCGCGCAAGTTCTTGCAGGACCCGTGCGGTTTCGGATTTGTAGCCGTCAAGCAACGCAGTGATGGCCTTGCTGTTCCGTTCAAACGATTCGTTGAAATATTCGCTGAGGCTCTTTTCAAACGCTTCGTTCGTCTTTTGCTGGCAGAACGGGCAAAAACCTTCGTTCGCGTCGTAGAAACTTCTTCCCTCCCTCACCCAGTCGCTGTTGCCAAGCTTTTTTATCATCTCGGCGATATTCACATCTTCCTTGCCGATCACTCTCGTTCTGATGATCGGATCGGTTTCGTGGCCCAACAAAATGGCAAAGCTGACATTGGGCACAGCAACCTCTTCGCTGAGGGTCTTTCCGAAAATCGTTTCGGCGCGCTTGTGCAGGTCATTCAAGGGCACAGTCAGGGACTTGTTGGACTCCGCTTCTTGCAACGTCTTAGCCTTGAAGTCTTTCTTGCTGTTTCTGAACCCTTCAAACGCAAGGGAAAGCCGCTCTTTGTGCTTGCTATAGGACTCCCAGCACCGCTCCTGAAAAGAAGCTTCCAGCTCAGCCAACTCGCCCCGTTTTCCTGGGGCACCGTCAGCGCCATCCAGCACCTTTTTCAGTTCAGCCACCTTCGCTTTGTAATTGTCGGATTCCTGTTTCTTAGCCTTGATCTCCTTCTCGGCTTTAACTTGATCTTCCCCAAGAGTGAAAACCCCTTTGAGTTCTTCTGAGCGGCTGAAATTTCGCTCTACAAAATCTCGGTTATAGACCAAAGCTTGGACGTGACGACCATCCTTCCAAGCGACTCCGCACGAAGCATAACTAGCAGCGTCGGCGATCAACCTGCTGATCGTTGTCTTGCCAGTGCCATTAGTTCCGAAGATGAAATTGACTTGCTTTAGAGGCCCCAGAACCTCAGGTTGATCACCATAGGTTGCGGTATTCGACAGAGAAATACTTTCGATCATTGCGCGGCCTCAATTTGTGAAATCACTAATTTCAACGGGAACTCTCGACAAACTAGCTGTACATGCTTTAGCTGTCCTCAGTTCCGTCTGCTTTCTTTACCTCCGCAAACTTCCCCGCCATTGTCGGATTCCCCCGCGTCAGTCGCTTGATCGTCACGTCCTGTGCCTTGTCGTTCGCGAGGCGCAGGTTGCGATCCGTGCCCAGCAGGGCTTCCTTGGTTTTCTGCAGGTGGTCGATGGACTTGTCGATCTCGTCGATGGCCGTCTGGAATCTGCGTGAGGCGAGTTCGTAGTTCTTGCCGAAGGCGGACTTGAAGCTCTCCAGCTCGTTCTCGAAGTTGGTGATGTCGATGTTCTGGGCGCGCACGAGGGCGAGTTCGGCTTTGTATTTGACGGCGTTCATCGCGGCGTTGCGCAGCAGGGTGATGATGGGGATGAAGAACTGCGGGCGGATGACATACATCTTGGGGTAGCGGTGGAAGACGTCGACGATGCCGGTGTTGTAGAGCTCGCTGTCGGGTTCGAGCAGTGAGACGAGCACGGCGTATTCGCAGCCCTTCTCGTTGCGGTCTTTGTCGAGTTCCTTGAGGAAGTCTTCGTTGCGCTGCTTTGTGGAGGTGAGGTCGCTCTCGTTCTTCATCTCGAACATGATGGAGACGATCTCGGTGTCGGCTTCGTCCTTGTCGCGGAAGATGTAGTCGCCCTTGCTGCCGCTGCGGGCGTCGTTATCTTTCTCGAAGTAGGCGCGGGGGAAGGCGGTGGCGCGGATGCGGTTGAATTCGGTTTCGCAGTGTTGCTCCAGCGTTTCGCCGACCATCTTGGTGGAGAGGCGGGCCTTCATGTCGCGCAGGCGTTCGATTTCGCTTTCGCGGTCTTTGATCTGGAATTCGTAGCGTTCCTTGAGGGATTTTTCGGCGAGCTCTTTTTCGAGCGCGGCGCGAGCGAGCGTGTTCCTGAGTTCGTCGCGTTCTTTCTCGACGCTGCTCAGGGCTTCGGTCAAGGCGAGTTTGCGGGCGACTTCGCCGGCGTCGAGCCGGGCCTTGAGGGCCTGGATTTCGGCGTCCTTGGCGGCGGCGCTTTTTTCGAGTTCAGCGCGCATCTGCGCCTCGGCCAGCCGGGCGGCGGCGTCTTTCTCGTGCTGGGCCTGGGCGAGCTGGTGGGCGAGTTTGCTGGCGAGTTCGTCGCGCTCTTTCTCGATGGCGGCGAGGGCCTGGCTGACGGCGAGCTGGCGTTGCACTTCGCCGGCGTCGAGCCGGGCCTTGAGGGTCTGGATCTCGCTGTCTTTGGCGGCGGCGGTTTTCTGCAGCTCGCCGGCGAGTTTTGCCTCGGCAAGTGCGATGGCGTTGTGCTTGTCGCGCTCGGCGAGCTCAAGGCGCTCGTGCAGTTGCTGGGCGAAGTCGGCGTCGCGCACCTGCTTGAGGATGTCGGCGTAGCCGGCTTCGTCGATGGTGAAGGCTTCGCCGCAGTGCGGGCATTTGATGTCGGGCATGGCCGGGAGTCTCCTGCGCGCAGGGGGGGTGGCAGGCCGCCGCTGCGCGATTGATGATCCCGGCATGCTACCCGCGTTTTCCGGCTGTCAGTGGGCAGGAATCCGCGACCCCCGCGCCGGGTGGGTGGATGGCCCCTTGGGGGAGCGGTGGGGCAGGGTGAGGAGGGTGAGGCGGTGGGAAGGTGAGGCCGGCATGTAAGGATTTGCGGTGTGTGCCGGTATATTCACGTGATGAGTCCATATTGATGGACACTTGCCCCGCAGGAGTACCAGCATGTCCCGTTACAGCAAAACCCCCGAAGCCATCGCGCGCCTCACGCCCGAGCAGTTCCGCGTCACGCAGCAGAGCGGTACGGAGTACCCGGGTACGGGGGAGTATCTTCACAACAAGCAGGTCGGTATCTACGTCGACATCGTGTCGGGTGAGCCGCTGTTCGCGTCGGGCGACAAGTATGAGTCTGGCTGCGGCTGGCCGAGCTTTACCAAGCCCATCGAGCCGGCCAACGTGACCGAGCTGCGCGACACCACGCACGGCATGATCCGCACCGAGGTGCGTTCGGCACATGGCGACAGCCACCTTGGCCATGTGTTTGAAGATGGCCCGCGTGATCGCGGTGGCCTGCGGTACTGCATCAACTCGGCGTCGCTGCGCTTTGTGCCGCGCGAAGAGATGGTGGCGCAGGGCTATGGCGACTACCTTGACCAGGTGGAGGGCTGATCATGGCGACGACTGAACGTGCAGTGCTGGCTGGCGGCTGCTTCTGGGGCATGCAGGAGCTGATCCGCAATCAACCGGGGGTGATCTCGACGCGCGTGGGTTACACCGGGGGCGATGTGCCGAATGCGACCTATCGCAACCATGGTACGCACGCCGAGGGGATCGAGATCGTGTTCGACCCGGCGGTCATCAGCTATCGCCAGTTGCTGGAGTTCTTCTTCCAGATTCACGACCCGACGACGCTCAACCGCCAGGGCAATGACCGGGGCACCAGCTATCGCTCGGGCATCTACTTCACGAGTGAGGCGCAGAAGCAGGTGGCGGAAGACACGATTGCCGACGTCAATGCCTCCGGCCTGTGGCCCGGCAAGGTCGTCACCGAGCTGGCGCCGGCCGGGCCGTTCTGGCTCGCCGAGCCCGAGCACCAGGACTACCTGCAGCACTACCCGAACGGTTACACCTGCCACTTCATCCGGCCGAGCTGGAAGCTGCCCAGGCGCGGCTGATGGCGGCTGCGCCCGTCGCTCTGCTGCTTGCGGCAGGGCGGGGGCGGTGTAGAGTCGCGGCCGGGCGCTGTTGCCCGGTCTCCGGTTTTCACCATGTCCAGATTCCCTGCCTCTCCCGCCCTGTTGCGCGCCTTGTTGTGCCTGGGGCTGACTGCATTGCTGGCGCCCCTTGCGCAGGCGGCTGAAGACAAACTGTCGGGGGACGCAGGCCTGATGCTCGCGCCGTCGCAGTCCATCATCCGCGAGGGCAAAAACACCCTGGCTGTGCTGCCCTTCGTGGCGGGCGACTACGGGCGTGCGTTTGCCCGCGTCGACACCTTCGGGGTGAAGACGCTGAAGTTCGGTTACGGGCATCTGGAGCTCATCGGGCGTTATCGCGCCGATGCTTACGAGGTTGACGGTCTCACGCGTCGCGATGCGCCGGTGCCCTTGGGCGTGGGTTCGCTGCAGGTGACGCCGATTGGCGCGTTCGAGCTCAACGTCGTGCGGGACTTCGGTGATTCGGCCGGCGCGGTGGGCATGGCGCGTTACATCGCCAAGCTGGCCCGGGGGCCGGTCAGTGTGTATCCGGAGGTGGGGGGCGAGTACCTCAACCGCCGCTATGCGAATTACTACTACGGCACGCGCGAGGCCGACGCCAGCACGGTGGGGCGCCACTATGCGACGAGCAATGCGCTCAACCTCTTCGTCGGCAGCCTGCTGCGCTATGACCTGACCGACAAGTACGCCCTGCAGGCTTACTGGCGTTACACACGTTACGACGACACCATCACCGACAGCCCGCTGGTGAGCCGCAAGGGGCGGCACAACGGCTTCGTGGCGGTGACGCGCAGCTTCTGAGCCGGCGCCGCACAGTGCTGTAACACGGCTTGCAGACAATCCAGGTTCCGGCGGTGTGCGCCGGAGTCCGGGATTCGTCTGCGTCATGCCGCATTTTTCTGGCTTTCTTCTTTGCGTGGTGGCGGTGCTGTGTGCGGCGTTGAGCAGCACCTTGCTGCATGCCGAAGAGGCGCTGGCGGCAGACCACAGGGCGGGAGACAAGCCGGCCTTCAAGAGCGAGGCCGGCGTGGGCTTCGTGCGGACGCAGTCGGTCATTCATGGCGGGCAGATGTCGACCAGCGTGATGCCCTATCTCATTCACGAGCAGGGGCCGTTCTTCGCGCGCATCGATACTTTCGGCATCAAGACGCTCAAGGCGGGCTACGGGCACGTTGAGCTCCTTGGCCGTTATCGCGGTGATGGCTACGCTGTGGCGGGGCTGGCGCGGCGTGACAACCCGGTGTTGCTGGGGCTGGGCACGTTGCAGATCACGCCCTATGGTGCGGTGGAGGCGACCTTGCTGCGCGACGCCGGCGATTCGGCCGGCTTCATCGGGCAGGCGCGCTACATCACGCGCGGCGCGCTGTGGCGGCTGACTGTCTACCCGGAGCTGGGCGTCGAGTTTCTCGACAGCCGTTACACGCGCTATTACTACGGCACGCGGCAGCAGGACGCGACGGCTGTGGGCCGGACCTATCTGCCGGCAAGCGCGACCAACCTTTTCGCGGGCCTGCTGACCAGCGTACGCATCACCGAGCGCATCGCCTTCAATGCCTACATTCGCCGCACCTGGTACGACGATGCCATCGAGGACAGCCCGCTCGTGCGGCGCGGCTCGCGCAACAGCTTCTTTCTCGCGTTGGCACGCGCGTTCTGAGCGTGCCGGCCGGGACAGTGGGGCGTGTTGCGGGTCGGTGACAGCGGCGCATTGTGCCGTCTGCGCGCGCGGACGATTCAGGGCGGCAGCTGTTCGCTGTCCGAATTGCGTATCGCCGCTTCGATGACGCTGCCCGGCAAGGCTTTGCCGAACAGGAAGCCCTGGTAGCGCTGGATGCCATGCTGCGTGAGGCGCTGAAGCTGTTCGTGCCGCTCTACGGCTTCGGCCAGAACTTCGATGCCCATGGCGTTGGCGATGGTCATCACGCCGGCAACGATGGCCTGGCTGACGGCATTCTCGGCCACGTCGTCTACGAAGGCGCTGTTGATCTTGATCTGGTCGAAGCGGAGGTGCTTGAGCGCTTCGAGCGAGGCGTAGCCGGTGCCGAAGTCGTCGAGCGCGAAACGCACGCCGCGCGCACGCAGCTGGTTGATGACACGCGCAGCCTTGGGCAGGGATTGCGGCTTGATGTGCTCGGTGAGCTCCAGATAGAGCTTGCCCGGCGGCAGCTTGTACTTGTCGAGCAGTCGCAGAATGGTTTGCACGAAGGCCGGGTCTTCGAATGAGCGTGCGGTGATGTTGACCGACAAGCGCATGTCCTTGAGGGCCGGGTCGTGCAGCCATTTGCCCAGTGTGGCGCAGGCGGTGTCGAGCACCAGTTTGTCGATGTCATGCACGAGGCCGGTGTTGACGGCTTCGGGCAGGAATTCCATGGGGTTGAGCAGGCCGCGCGTGGGGTGATGCCAGCGCAGCAGGGCCTCGGCGCCAATCGGGCGCAGGTGGCGGTCGACCTGGAGTTGGTAGAGGAGTTCGAGCTGGCGGGTCTTGAGCGCGGCGCGTAGCTCGGTCTCCATGCTGTCCTGGTAGCGCAGCTCGGTTTCCATGCTGTACTGGAAGAAGCAGGACAGGTTGCGCCCCTTGTGTTTGGCGCGGTAGAGCGCGATGTCGGCGCGCTTGGTGAGTTCGTCTACGGTCCAGCCGTCGTCCGGGAAGCAGGCCACGCCGATGCTGCCGTAGGAATGCAGCTGCAGGTCACCGATGAGGTAGGGCTGGGCAAGGATCTCAAGGATGCGCGCGCAGAGGGCTTCGAGATGGGCGCGGAGGCTGCTGCCTGCGGGCTCGGGGGCGCGGATCAGCAGCACGAATTCGTCGCCGCCGAAGCGGGCGATGAGATCGCTGGAGTCGATGCAGCTTTGCAGGCGCTGGGCAACCTGGCACAGCAGGATGTCGCCGACGTCGTGGCCGTAGAGGTCGTTGATCTTCTTGAAGTTGTCGAGGTCGACGAAGAGCAGGCCGGAGGGGTGTTGCTCGACGCTGACGAGCCGGTGCAGGTGTTCGTTGACGGCACGCCGGTTGTAGAGACCGGTGAGCGGATCGGTGGTGGAGAGTTTTTCCAGATGGTTGTTCATCTGGTCCAGCTGCTGGTTCTGGGTCGACAGCAGCTGGTTGATGCGTGCCAGTTCTTCTTCGCGGCGCTTGCGCTCGTCGATGTTGAAGGTGACGCCAATGAAGCGGTGCATGCCTGCGTCGGCCGCTCCGTTCATGACCTTGCCGTAGTTGGCGTACCACGTCCATTCGCCGGTCTTGGCGCGCAGGCGGAACTCGCTGCGGTAGTTGTCGGCACGGCCGGCGCGATAGGCCTCCAGCGCGGCACCCACTGATGGCATGTCGTCGGGGTGCAGGATGTCCAGCCAGAAGGCGAGGTTGTCGCCGACCTCCTGCGGTTCGTAGCCCAGCTCGCGAAAGGTGCGTGCGGCAGGGTGCGTGACCTTGCCGGCAACGAGGTCGTTCTCCCACAGGTCGAGCCCTGCAGCCTCGAGTGCGAGTTGCAGCCTCTTGTGGTCGTCACTGGCGCTCATTCATGCACTTTCAAAAGTTGCCTCAGGCCGGCAGGGCGCCTGCGTAGCCGATGGAGCGCAGCAGCGTCGTGAACGATTGCATCACCCCCGGGGTGGCTACCAGCTGCGCGGCGGCAGTCACCTGGATCAGGCTGACTTTCTTGCCCGTGCTGCGATTCGTGGAAAAGTCGTAATAAACCGCCAGATCCGGCGTGGCATTGGAGAAGCCCGCGCCTTCGTCTTCCGAGTAATAGCAGATCGAGTCGGGCGCCACGATCAGGGGAGCCGGCTGGTTCGACGAGTAGGCGATCAGGTTCTCGTTCATGTTGTAGAGGTAGATGGTGGCGATGCTTTTGCCCGGGTCGGGGTCGGTGTCCAGGCGGATCACGCCGGCATCAAGCGAGGCGGAGCTGGTGGCTTGCTTCACCTGCGTGATGTAGTAATTGGTGACGACCGCAGTCGCGCTGCGGCCGGTCAGCGCGCTGATCTGCGCCGCCACGGCGGCCGTTGATGGCGTGTTCAGGCTCGTGCGCAGGAAGCGGCCCAGCGCCCGGCTTTGCTCCAGGGTGCCCGGGATGTAGTTGTCGGTGAGGGCGAAGCCGTTGCTGGCGGCCGATTGCCACATCGACACGCCGGCGAAGGAGCCGAAGGCGCCGACCACGGCGCCGGCGAGCGCTTCGACCTTGGGTGTGTTCGTCGTCGTCAGCACGCCGGACTGCATCTGGCTGGCGAAGACGGCGTTGTCGGCCACCACGCAGGGCGCAACGGGCAGGCCTTCTGCGCCCGCATAGGTGGTCTGCGGCAGTTCCGGCACGGCGCGTCCGGCGCCATCGCCATCCACCACCCAGCTGACGCCGCCCAGGTTCAGCGCTGCTGCAATGACGGGGGCAAGCGAGTTGATGGGGCCGGTTTCGATGGGAATCGTGCAGTTGGGTGTGAAGCCGCAGACATTGGCCTGCACGGAGAGCGCGTTGCCAATGCAGGCTGATAGCTCGGCGAGGCTCATCTGCCCCGCGGCGTCGGGCGAGCCCATCATGAAGATCACGCTGCAGGGGCTGACACCGTCGTAGGCTTGCACGGTCACCGTGCCGCTCCAGTTCGGATTCAGGGCCAGCTCGTTGATGATGAGCAGGGCGTCCTGATACCCGCCACCGCCACCGCTACCCAGAATGGCGGCGCCGGATGCGGCGTCGCGGATATCGTTCAACTCCCATGTGGTTCCGGACATCTTGCCTCCCTGTGAGGTGGGATGAAGCTGGAGAGCCTGCTTGCAGACAGTGACGTAGCGGACGTACGGGTAAATACTTTAATCAAAAAGAATAATCTGCCCATGAGTCGAGGGCGAGAGGGGGCGGGCGTTCATGTGCGCTGCCAGGCGCAACGTGCCGGGGCTGCCGCCTGGGGGCGACAGCCCGGGTTTGCGCAAGCTGCTTCCGGCTCAGTCGAAGAGTTCTTCGAGAAAGCTCTTCCTGCGCTTGTGGCGGTAATAGTCGTCGCTGTGTTTCGGGTAGGGCGCGTGCTGAGGTGGGTAATGCGGCGCTTGCTGTGGGGCCTGCTGGGGTTGCTGCTGGGCCTGCGGGGCGAGTGCAGCGGGCTGATCGGCGCTGCGTTCGATGATCTTGTCGAGCTCGCCACGGTCGAGCCAGACGCCACGACAACCGGGGCAGTAGTCGATTTCGATGCCCTGGCGTTCGCTCATGACCAGGGTCTTGTCGGTGCAGACGGGGCATTGCATGGCAGTGATCTCCGGGCTGCGGTGAACGCTGACTGGGACCGTGCCGCCGTCGAGAGGTTCAGCAAGCCGGTGCCTGACAAGGCCGCGCACCGGATCGTCGGCCCCGTCATGCAGGAGTGGCTACGGTACAGTACGGCCTTGCCCGCAAGCTCGCACTCTGTGCATCCGTCTCTGTGTCAGTGACTGCTATCACGCTCCTCCCGTTGCACTGTTACCCCGGCAGCCCCGGCGCGGCTCCGCTATCGGTGTATGCCGGCGCGCGGTGTCTGGCCGACGGCGCATTGCAGCTGCGCTTCTCCGTGCAGGGTGACGCGGCAGGGCTGCGCTTGCCGCAACCTGTGGCGCAAGCTGGCTTTGCCGACGGTTTGTGGCAGCACACCTGCTTTGAGGCCTTTGTGGGGGTGGCCGGCTCGTCGGCGTATCGCGAGTTCAATCTGTCACCGTCGGGTCAGTGGGCGGCCTATGCGTTTGCCGACTATCGTCAGCGCGATGAGCGCTGGCAGGCGGCACAGGCGCCACAGTTCAGCGTGCAGCGCACCGATGACGGCCTGACAATCGATGCGTTGATTCCCGCAGCCTTGCTGCCGGTTGGCGAAGGCGTCGACATCAGCCTGACGGCGGTGATCGAGGCTGCCGATGGTCACCTCGGTTACTGGGCGCTCAGCCATGCTGGCGAACGCCCCGACTTTCACAAGCGCGCCAGCTTCGTGCTGCGCCCGGAATCCTGATCCCCATGAGTCATACCGTTCTTTTCGGCCTCGACCGATTGCTTGAAGACGCAGCCCTGCGCGCTCCGCTGGTAGGTCGTCGCGTTGCCCTGCTGGCGCATCCGGCCTCGGTGACGACGGACCTCACGCATGCCATCGACGCGCTCGCTGCGCTGCCCGAGATCAAGCTCACCGCAGCCTTCGGCCCGCAGCATGGTCTGCGCGGCGACAAGCAGGACAACATGATGGAGTCGCCGGACTTCCGCGATCCGCTGCACGGCATTCCCGTCTTCAGCCTCTACGGCGAAGTGCGCCGGCCGACGGCAGAGATGATGGCGACATTCGACGTGCTGCTCGTCGACCTGCAGGACCTCGGTTGCCGCATCTACACCTTCATCACCACCTTGAGGTACGTGCTCGAAGAGGCCGCGAAGCTCGGCAAGGCGGTGTGGGTGCTGGATCGCCCCAACCCCGCAGGGCGTCCGGTCGAGGGGCTGACGCTCCGACCCGGCTGGGAGAGCTTCGTCGGCGCCGGCTCCATGCCCATGCGCCACGGCCTCACGATGGGCGAGTTGGGCCACTGGTTCATCGCGGAGTTGGGTCTCAAGCTTGAGTACAAAGTCATCACCATGCAGGGCTGGCAGCCCGATGCGGCGCCCGGTTACGGCTGGCCGCTGGGCGAGCGCAACTGGGTGAATCCGAGCCCCAACGCGGCGAATCTCTCGATGGCGCGCGCCTATGCCGGCACCGTGATGCTGGAGGGGGCAACGCTGTCGGAAGGGCGCGGCACGACGCGGCCGCTCGAACTCTTCGGCGCGCCAGACATCGACGCGCGTGCCGTGCTTGCCGAGATGCAGCGCCTCGCCCCGCACTGGCTGCGCGGTTGCCGCCTGCGCGAATGCTGGTTCGAGCCGACCTTCCACAAGCACGTGGGCAAGCAGTGCCATGGCGTGCAGATCCATGTCGAAGACGCGGCCTACGTTCACGCCGAGTTCCAGCCCTGGCGATTGCAGGCGCTGGCTTTCAAGGCGATCCGTAATATGTACCCGGATTACGCGTTGTGGCGCGACTTCCCCTATGAATACGAGTTCGACCGTCTCGCCATCGACCTCATCAACGGCAGCCCGCTGCTGCGCGAATGGGTCGATGACCGCAATGCCACGCCCGACGACCTCGATGCGATCACCGTGCCGGACGAGCAGGCCTGGTTGGCGCAGCGCGAAGCGTTCTTGCTGTATCGCTGATCAGCTTGCAGTGAAGCGGCTGAGCATTGCGGCGTCGGGAAATCCCGTGACACGGAAGCGCGGCAGCACATAAGGCAGGGGCTCCAGCAGCGCGCCGGCGACTGCGACGAAGTGTTCCCAGGGGACTTCGATGTGCGGCACGTCTTCGCCGCGATTGAGGATCACCAGATCTGTCTGCGGTAGCCAGGTGGGCACGCCTTCGGTCAGTACGCTAAAGCTGAGGATGGGACCGTTCTCGGCTTTGCGGAGCAGCGAGACGCTGGCGACATAGATGTCCTCGCCTCGTTCGGCGGCGTCCTGTTGCAGCATCTTCTGCTGCATATCGTAATCGCCGGCCCGGTTCTGGATCTGCAGGTCAGAGAGTTCCTGCCTGAGTGCTCCGGGGGGTTGCCAGACTGTCCAGCCCTGATCTTCGAGCCGGAACATCTCGGCGCCAAGCGGGCGGGACTGCTCACGCAATACCTGTGCGGACGTGGCAATCATGGCGGCCAGTGCATCCTCGTCCTGATCGCCCGCCAGTAGCAGGCAGATGCGGTTGGGCACCATGGCAACCGGGCGGCCATTCAGCGGCAGCTGCCACGCCAGTTCGGTCAGCAGGATGCGCGCGGCGTCGTAGTAGTCGCCGTATTCTGACAGGTACAGCCCCGCCGATAGCTCGGTGAAGCTGGGGGCTGCCTTGTGCCGCAAGTTGTCGATGGCGACCTGCAGGGCTTCTTCAAGGCCGACCTGCCATTTTTCCAGAGTCTTTTCGCCAATCTGCATGACTGCCTGTTCGGTGTCGAAGGCAACGCCGATTGCGAGATCAGGAGAAAACGGCTTCATGGCGAAGCTGGCGCAGAGGGCGTCGCGCGCTGAGCCCGTTCGCTCACCGGATTTGACCGGCAAACTGTCGAGACCACCCAGGTGACGCAGTACCGGCAGGAGCTGTTCGCGAGCCTCGGCGAAGCTGTCAGGCTCCCGCGGGCCTGTGAACGCTGCGAGAAACCCGTCGAGTATTGCGGGCCGCTGCTTGCGGTCGGCGGCACAGTAATCCATGTACACGTTGGCCAGGTTGATTCGCGTGCTTTGACTGCCGCGCAACTGCGTTTGCTCGGGCTCGAATACGAATTGTTCATCGGCCTTCAGGATGGCGAGCCGTTTCAGCAATTCACCGGCCAGATCCGCCAGCGTGGGTTTGCGGTTGAAGAGTTTTTCGAGACCGAACATCGACGAGGCTCCAGAGCGTGGCGGAAAAATGGGACGCAGCATGGACCGGGCTGCGTGGTTGAGAAGACGCCCTAGCGTCATGGCATGTACGGTAACGCAAACCTGACGCCATCGCTGCGCCTGGCGGGAGACTTGCGCGACAATACCGGTCTGCATTTCACGAGGGCCGCTCCATGTCTTCCTCCGCAACACCCGCCAATGCCTATGAAGCCTTCGGCGGTGAAACCGGCGTCCGTACCCTTGTTGATCGTTTCTACGATCTGATGGATCTCGATGAGGCGGCCGCCGGCATTCGCGCCCTGCACCCGCAATCGCTCGACGGCAGTCGCCAGAAGCTCTTCGAGTACATCTCGTACTGGCTCGGCGGCCCGCAGACTTACATCGAGAAGAATGGTCACCCACGCATGCGCGCGCGCCACATGCCGTTCGCCATTGGCGAGTCCGAACGCGATCAGTGGCTGCACTGCATGCGGCAGGCCGTCGATGAAACCCTGCCCGCAGGCGAGTGGCGCGACAAGTTCTGGGAGGCGGTGGTCGGCCTGGCTGACCACATGCGTAATCAGTGAACGCAAAAAAGGCCGCACGCAGCGGCCTTTTCCATTGCGGTTGCTGTGTGCCGGATCAGGGCGATAGCACGAGCACCTTGGGCTGACTGGGCACGATTTGCATGCCCGGGGCGTTGGTGGAGTTCTGCAACGAAACGCTGGTCATTCGCGTGAGCGGTGCGGCGCCGACCAGAACCGTAAAGGCGCCTGTCATGTGACGCGACGGTCCCATCACCATGCCCGAAGCAACGCCGGTCGCAACGCCTGCGTTGTCGCCATTGGTCAGCGGTATGGTGGTCGCCATGTTGTGCGCAGGCATGCACACGAACATGGTTTTGACCTGTGACGGAATGGCCGTGGGGCACATGGCGATGTTGGGGTAGGGGATGGGGACGGGTCCGGCCGGTGTCGGCGTCAGGCACACATCGGGAAAGCCCATGCACATTCCCATCATCTGCGTGTTGGCAAACATGTTTCCTCCTCAGCCCAGGTGAACCTGGCCGCCGTCGAGCTTGACCAGCTCGCGCGCGGTCACAATCGTGTTTTCGGCGCGTATCGTGCAGGTGCCCTCAACGCGTTGATCCATCGTGCCGGCGCGCACCTGGTCGAGCTCTTCGACCTCTCGCAGGCTGTGCCGCGTGGTGATGCGCATGCGCTCCGACACGGCTTCGAGCAGATTGCCGACCCATTCGATCCTGCCCAGGTGCGCCAGGGCAGACTTGCCCAGCCAGCTGAGCTGCTCGACCAGCACATTGCCTTCACGCGCCTGCAGGTGCAGCGTGTCCGCGCTCAGATCCAGTGCCGTGTCCGATCTGACCGACAGGCCATGCGCACCCTGCAGGCTGAGCTTGCCTGCGCTGGAATGGATGGCAATGTCGTGCTCGCTCTCGATGCGCAGCGCCGACTTGTCGAGCCGTTCGAGGACGGCGAGGATCCATGCGCAGCTGCCGTCGGATACCAGCAGCACCGTGTCGCCCACGTTCGGCGCGATCAGGCAGCTTGCCGCGCAACGACTGCGCAGCACGCCCCCTGCGTGGCTGATCTCGTGGATGCCGTCGGCGCTGCGTTCAACCAGTCCGATCAGCTGCGTTGCAGTCTGGGTGGGGCGGAGTTTGCTCAGTGCTTCAGCCATGGGGCCTCCTGTTTCAGTAGCGTGCTACCCAGGCATCGGCCTGAGCGCGTTGGGTGTCTTCGGCCAGGGCGCTGGCACGGTCGGGAATGTGGGCGCCGTCCAGCTGCGAACGGTGCAGGCTGGCGCGGTGCAGGCGCGCGCCGTCAAAACGGCTACCGCGCAGGTCGGCCTCGGCAAAGTCCACATAGGTCAGATCGCAATTGACGAAGTGCGCGCGCTCACACAAGGCACTGCCGAACTGTGCCTGTGCCAGACGGCTGCCGGAAAAATTGGCACCGCTGAGCGTGGCCCGCATGAAGTTGGACTGTTCGGCCCGCACGCGTTGCAGGCTCACGCCCGGCAGCAGCGCGCCGATGAACAGAGCCTGCGTAATGTCGGCGTCGTCGAGCAGGGCACCGGTGAAGTTGGCCTCCAGAAAGCTCGCCTGGCGCAGATTGCTGCCGACCAGTTTGCAGCCCGAGAAATCGGACTTGTTGAACTGCGTCATCGACAGGTTCATGCCGGAGAGATCCTGCCCTGCCAGCTTGGCTTCGAGCATCACGCAGAGCTTGAGGTTCGCGCCCTTGAGCGGCGATGTCGTGAGGTCAGCGCCGACCAGGATCACCTGCTCCAGCGAGGCATCACTGAGATCAACGCCGCGCGTATCGAGCTCAACAAGGGCGCAGCGGAACAGGGTGGCGCCATGGAAGCAGGCGCCCGCGATGCTGGTCTTGGCGATGCTGGCGATCTCGAAGTGCGCGCCGCTGAAATCGGTCTGCGAGAAATCACATTCGGTGACTTGCGGCACCTGCCAGCGGCTGCCCTGTGCCAGGGCGCTGCGCAGGCTGCAGCGGTGCAGGGTTGCCAGGTGCCAGTTCACGTTGTGCAGGCTGGCCTTGTCGAAAGAGCAGTTGGTCAGCAGCGATTCGCGCAGATTCACCCCGCCCAGATTGGCGCCGCTGAAGTCCACGTTCTCGATCATCGCCCCCGACAGGTCGAGGCCTGACAGGTCGGCGCCTGCGAAACTCAAGTTGCTGAGCTGGTCACCGCGCGCTACGGCCTGCACCAGCTCTTCGCGTGTCATTGCCATCAATTACCCCCGCCCGGCTTCTGTTCGTTGCCCCAGCGCGGCCAGGTGCGGGTGCGCAATGCCAGCGTATCGCTGAAGACCGTTCTGCCATCGGCGAACACGCGTGCAAGGTCGGCACTGTAGAGATTGGCGCCTTGCAGGCTGGCCCCCTCGATATGACTGCGGATGAGCGCCGCATTGCGCAGGTTGGCTGCGACTAACGACGCGCCCTGCAAGCTGGCGGCGACGAACTGGGTGTTGATGCAGGAGGCGCGATGGAAGCTGGCGTTGGCGGCCTCGCTGTCGCTCAGGTCAGCGCCGTCTAGCGTGGCGCCCGAGAAGTTGGCGCCATTGAGGCGGCAGCCGCGCAGGTTGGTGCCGATCAGGCGCGCCTGCTGGAGGTCGGCTCCATCGAGCACGCTTTGTTCGACAAAGCGGGCGCCGCTGATGTCAGCGCCTACAAAGCGGGCGCCACTGAGGTCGGCACCGACGAAGACGCATTCGGGCAACTGCGCAGCACTGAAGTCGCAGCCCGCCAACTTGCAGCGGATGAAGATGCAGGCAGTCAGGCGGGCTCCGCGCAGGCTGGCGCCATCCAGTGCAAGAGCATTGAGAACCAGGCCCTTACCGCTCGCTTCAGCCAGGTCGCTGTATGCCAGCAGGGTACCAATGAGGCTTGCACCGTCCAGCCGTGTGCGGTGCAGGGTGACGTGACGCAAGTCGGCCTCGTCCAGCGTCGCACCCGTGAGGTCGGCATCACTCAGATCGGCGTCCGTGAGAATGGCCTTGCCCAGGTTGATGCCGGTCAGCGTCGTACCTTGCAGCTGCGCGCCTTGCAGGCGGGCGTGCGCCAGCACGGCCCCTTTGAAGTTGCAGCCCCGCAGGTTGGCACCCTGAAAATTGCAGCTCTCCAGCAAGGCGTTACTGAAGTCCACGCCTGACAGGTCCATGTTCGAAAAGTCGCCACCGGTGAGCTTGATGCCCGCAAAGCCATGGCCTGCTGCCCGCGCGCGCACTGCACTCTCGCGCCAGCGTGCGGCCATGTCGGCAGCAATGGACGGAGCGGGCACCTGCCGGTGGGCAGTAGCGCGATAGCCAAGCAGCATCTTCTGCTCTGCATCCTGCAGTTTGGCGTGGGCTTCTGCGCTACCAAGCATGTCTGCCATGGCAGGCGAGACCGGGCCGCTTGCTCGCGCGGCTTCCAGTTGGGACTGCAGTGCAGCGATCTGCGCCTTGGCCGAAAAGGCAGGAGGGCCGCTGGTGGCTGCTGCGTGCAGCTGCCGTGCAGCCGAAGCATTGATGCCAAGGCCAGCGTACAGCTTGTGCGCAGCCTGCTCCTGCACTGTTTGCCGAGCCACCATGTCAGCCTTGGTCTGCAGGGCTTCAGCGGTTTTGCGCTTGAGGAAGGCGGGCAATTGTTCCAGTGTGGGAATCGGTTCAGCGGCAGGCAATGGCCCCAGTCCCATGGCCGCCGGGTCAAGGCCTTGCGATGCGGCATGGGCGGCCGCTTCCTGCTGTTTGGCTTCGATACGTTGGCGGGCGCGCTTGCGCAGGAGGCCTTCGCCTTCGATGAGCTGCGTTTCGGCCTGCAGTGCCTCGTCAGCGGCAGGCATGCCGACAGGCAGCAGATCGCTGTCATTCAGAGCGTTGATGGCCCCGTACTCCGGATCCAGTCGACTGACCATGACTTGCCGGTAATGGGAGAGGTCCTTGGGCTGCGAGGCGAACTCGGCGCCAGCCAGGATGTGCGTGATGTCTCGCGCATCCTCTTCGGTCACCTCGACGCTGCCGTGATGGATCAGCACCATGCGCTCCGCATGCGGGAAGAACCACACGGTGGACAAACGCGTACGGACTTCTTCCAGAGCCTCGGTGGGAGGCTGCCCCTTGCGAACGATGAAGCAGCGCATCACCAGTCCTGGCAGGCGACCACTAATGGCGGCGCGCTCCGGGTGCATGTGTTGCAGCAGATATTCTTCGGTGCCTTCAAGCAGGCCAGGGAAGTGTTGATCTGTGGGCGCGATATTGAAGAAGCGGGTGTCGATGTCGCGGGCAAAACCGGGGAAGTCTTCCTTGAGCCAGCGATCATCGTGTGTGCCGGCGAGACGCTGGCGTTGCGGCCACATCAGGTCAACGGGGCCGAAGCTGGCGGGCACGCCATTTTGACTCTCGGTGCTCAAGGCGTGCTGCGGGTATTCGACGTTGGGCAGCGGGCGCAGCTTGCGGCCGGCGATCTCCATATTGTCGATGCCCATGCCCAGGGGGTTGTCGGCCAAAGCGGGGCCGCCCCAGGTGTGTCGCCAGTCCAGCGGCATGCTGGTGAAGGCGTCCGGCGCGGTGGGCTGACGCCGATCCCAGAAGCGCTGACCGTTGACGATCAGGGTCTTTTCGACGGTGCCCAGGCGTGCGCGTACTGCCACGCCGGGTGCCGGACCTCCCGGCGGAAAAGCGGCGCCGGTGACGAGAAACTCGCCATAGCTTTTGGGAATCGCTGCGTCGATGGCGCCTTCCGGCCCAAGTTGCTCGGCGACGAATTTCCACATCGCCACTTCGGGCAGCAGAGCTGCCGCATCACGCAGCGGCAGGAAACCCATTGCGGAGACGCCGAGGAAGAAACGTCGGCGAAACTCGAAGGGCCTGACCATCAGGCTGAGCTTCTGCGGCTTGATCGTTTTCATCGTACGTGAGCCAGTCTCATGGTCCGACGATGACCGCTTGAGTCAGCTTGTCAGGGTTATAACGGATCTGCAGCGTACGACCCGGCACGAACTGGCCCATCTGCACCATCGAGATTTCCTGCTCAAGGATCAACGGAAATGCCGCTTGCCCCACCGGTGAGACGGTCAGTGTAAAACGCACCACCGGATTGCTCGCATAGCGGCGGCCCGTATCGGCAATCGAGACTATCTGGGCCGGCGCCATAACGCCCTGTCCGTCGCGCAGATTCTCCTGTGCGCCGCGGCGCAGAAAGTCGGGCATGAAGAACATGGCGAACACTGCGATACCGGCACCGATGATGACAACGAAGATGCCAATGACGACCGCGCTGGGCATGGCGGATTTCCTTTTCTCTGCAGTACTCATGTCAGGTCAGCACGAAAAGGCCAGCCAGAGTGGCCTTGAGGCCATTGGTCTTGATTTCCGAGGCGATGTTGCCGATCTTGAGCGGCTCGTTCTCGGTCTTGATGGCGGCCATATCAAGTGCCAAGCCTGCCACGATGGATACATCCGCCGCCTTCATGGCTGTCGCCAGTCCGGTGTACTCCATCTTCGCGCCGTTGTACTCCATACCGAAGCCGAGGAAGCCGATCTTGGCCGGTGTGGTCTCGACTATCGAGGTAGGTGTATTCAGCGTATAACCTGCCGGCGCGTTGATGGTCATGGGTGCCACGGAATTGATCGTGAGCCCGGCTGTCACGCTCATCATCACGGAGCCGGTCACGGTCTGGGTCACTGAGCCGGTGACGGTCTCCGTGATCGAACCAGTGACTGTGTTGGATTGATTGCCAGTGATGGTGTTGTCATCGTTACCAATTACGGTGAGCGAGTTGTTGCCGCTCACATTGTGGGTACGATTGCCCGAAATCAGCACATCCTCATTGCCAAATACGGTTTCAGTCCGATCACCCCGCACCTCGATCTGTTCATTGCCGCCAACGATTTCAGTCCTGTTGTTGCCGATCTCGATGAACTCGTTCTGGCTGACTTTCTCGTTGCGGTTGTTCTTGATCTCGATGATGTCGTCGTGACCTATCGTCGTTGTCCGGTCATTGCCGATATCACGCGTCTCATTGTTCTCGATGACGCTGTCCAGATTCTTCTCGGCATGAATATAGACCTGCTCGGAGCCCTTCTTGTCCTCGAAGCGGATCTCATTGAAGTTGTCGGCTGAACCACCGGTCGACGAGCGCGTCTTGATGCCTGACTGCGTCATGTTGTCGGGCAAGGCGTAGGGAGGCATCTGCTCGGCGTTGTAGACGCTGCCTGTGATCAGCGGGCGATCCGGGTTGCCTTCGAGGAATTCGACGACGACTTCGTGGCCGATGCGCGGAATGGAGACAAAGCCCCACTGCTTGCCCGCCCAGGGGAACGACACGCGTACCCAGCAGGAACTGTTCTCGTCCTTTTTGCCGAGACGGTCCCAGTGGAACTGCACTTTCACGCGGCCATATTTGTCGGTGTAGATCTCACTGCCCGAGGGGCCGACGACCACGGCTGTGTGCGGCCCCTTGACCACGGGTTGCGGTGTGCGACGAACAGGACGGAACTGCTGGCTGCTGGGCAGCACGACCAGTTCGCTACTGAAGTGGCTGCCACCAGTGCCATCGGCTTCGTAGCCCTCGGCCTGCATGTGCATGGTGGTGGCGAGAATCAGGTATTCGCGGTTCTGCTCGCTGCGAACATGACCGTCGAGCTTGAAGAGCATGCCGGTGCCTGCGGCGCGCACACTGGTGCGGGCGCGCGCCTGTTCGAACTGGCTGTGCAGTTCGTCGATGCGCACACGCGCGTAATGGTCGCCATGCGGTTGCTTGACGAAGCCGCCGGGGTAGTCGAATTGCTCCAGGTCGGCGTGCTCGTGCTCTTGCTCCTGCGCGGCTTTGGCGTCGAGTTTGACGCTGGGGCGTTCGAAG
Source organism: Viridibacterium curvum (assembly GCF_039544165.1). Classification (NCBI taxonomy): domain Bacteria; kingdom Pseudomonadati; phylum Pseudomonadota; class Betaproteobacteria; order Rhodocyclales; family Rhodocyclaceae; genus Viridibacterium; species Viridibacterium curvum. Next base: position 447,862 of record NZ_BAABLD010000008.1, on the reverse strand, counting down.
TCGTAGTCGATGATGCGCGTCTTGCCCGACTGCACGGCCTGTGCGAAGTGCCAGTCGGTGATGTAGTCGCCGGAGTCACGGCGGCTGCCGCCGTGCGAGACGAAGTTGATGGTGCCGAAGCCCGGCACCGGATTGTGGGCGCTGACCGAGTCGGCCAGCACCAGGGTGTTCTTGTTCTCGTCGTGCTCGAAGAAGAAGTAGATGCCTTCTTCTTCCATCAGGCGGCAGACGAAGTCGAAGTCGCTCTCGCGGTATTGCACGCAATAGTCGCGCGGTTCGTAGGTGCCGGTCAGGTCGTTGCGGAATTCGGCGATGGCGCCGTGATCGGCGAACACGTCCTTGATGATGTCCGGCACGCTCCTCTGCTGGAAGATGCGGCAGTCGGTGGTGCGCGTCAGGAACCAGGGCCAGGCATGGATGACGCACTGGAAGGTCTGGAAGCGCCCCCGCGTGCCGCTGTGGGCGAAGCGCGTGACGTAGCCGCAGAGGTAGCGGTGCGACAGGTCGGGCAGGGCGATGCGCACGCTGACCATCTGGCCGAGGATCTTGTCGATGTCGAGATCGGCCTGTTCGGACAGGCATTCGGCCTCGAACTGGCTGATATGGCAGAGCTTCTCGCGCGCGACGATCTTGTGCAGGCGCAGGGCGCTGCCCAGCGGCGTGATCAGTTGGAACTGCGATTCATCGGCCATGGCGACCTCTCCCGGGGTGGTGTTGCGGTGGAATCCGTGTTCTTGCTGCGTCCATCCGTGCGGCGCAGGCAAGCATAGAGCACTTGCCGGGCTGAAGCATACCGGCCGGATGTGTGGCGAGTGTGTTGCTGCTGCCCGTCAGTCGGCGCTGGCGACGACCAGCCAGCCCATGACCGGGTTGCCGCCTTCGTTGCGCAGATGGACTTCTTCGATACGGCGCGGGGTGAAGCCGGTGGTGGCCAGCGTGGCAGAGACGTAGTCCTTGTCGTGGGCGTAGCGGCCATGGGGCTGGATGCGGAAGCCGGCAGGGGCGTCCTCGGCGGCCAGCTTTTCGACCGTAAAGACCAGCAGGCCAGCCGGGCGCAAGGCGGTGCGGGCGGCCTGGCAGACGGCGTCGATGGGACCGAAGTAGACAAGGGTGTCGGCCGAGACGATCACGTCCCAGGCGGCGGTGTGGGCGGCGATGTAGGCGGTCAGCTCGCCCTTTTCGAGCTTGTCGTAGCACTGGCGGGCGCTGGCCTTGGTGAGCATGCCGCCGGACAGGTCTACGCCGTCGAGCTGGCTGGCCAGCGAACGCAGCAGGGGGCCGCACAGACCGGTGCCACAGCCGGCGTCAAGGATGGCGAGCGAGGCCGGTGCGATGTCGGGCAGGGCTTCGCGTACGGCGTCGGCGACGATCTCCGGCGCGCGGTAGGCGAGGTTCTGTTGCAGTTGCTCGTCGAAGCTGTTGGCGAATTTGTCGAAGGTGTATTCGACGTAGGCGTCGGCGGCGCGGTCCGGTACGGCCTCGCCCGAGCAGGCGGCCAGCATGTGGCGGGCGACCGGGTCGTCGGGCGAATCGGCCAGCCACTGGCGGAACACCTCGGCGGCTTCGCGCGTCTTGCCCAGCGTGTAATAGGCCGTCCCCAGCAGGCGTCGGCTGTCGGGGTTGCCGGGCATCTTGGTGATTGACTCGCAGTAGTACTTGACCGCTTCCTTGATCATGCCGCGTGCGGCGAACAGCAGGCCCAGGTTGTTGTAGGCGCTGGCGTTGTCGGGGGCCAGTTCGATGGCCTTGCGGTAGGCGCTTTCGGCGAGGTCCCATTCGCGCCGCAGTTTGTGGATCACGCCGATGTTGTTGTAGACGCCCGGGTTGCGCGGAGCGAGCTTGAGCGTCTCTTCATAGGCCACCACGGCGGCGTCGAAGTTGTTGGACTCCGCGAGCACGTTGCCGAGGTTGAGGTAGCTGTCCGGATGGCCGGGAGACAGTTCGATGGCGCGACGGATCAGCGCGATGGCCTCTTCACTCTTGCCACGCTGATGGCGCAGCACGCCCAGGAAGTGCAGCGCGTCCGGCAGGTCGGGTACGGCTTCGAGGATGCGCGTATAGATGGTTTCTGCCGCATCGAAGCGGGCATCCTGGTGTAGCTGGACGGCGTACTTCAACGCGTCTTCCAGGCTCATCTCCGTGGGCTGGGCTTCCGTCTGCATGCTGCGAATCCGGTCATTGTGCGAGGCGACGATGATCGCTCAGGCGCGCCATTTCCGGAAGCCTGTCCAAAGGGCTGGCAATCCGGGCAATTGAACGCGGCAGGGCTTGTGTGTTGCAATGCCGCCTTGCCGGGCGTCCGGCAGCGACTTCAAGACAGGGGATCGACCGTGCTGCGTATTTCTGTGGCGACCCGGAACGGCAGTGCGCCGTCCACACCGATGTTTGCAGAGTTCAGCGAGCGGGGCGGCGGCATTGGCCGCGATGGCAGCAACGTCTTTGTGCTGCCCGACCCCGACAAGCACATCTCCCGCGTGCAGGCCATGGTCAAGTTCGTGAATGGCCAGTACCTGCTGGCCGACCAGGGTAGCAACCCGACGGCGCTCAACGGCCGCCCGCTCGGCAAGGGCAACGAACACCCGCTCAAGGATGGCGACCAGATCGAGATGGCCGAATGGGTCATGCGCGTCGAATTCCTGTCCGGCGCCCCCAGCTTCTCGCAACCCGTTGCCGCGCCGGCTCCCGCACCTGCTGCCAGTGCCGATCCGCTGGGCCTGTTCGGTGCTGCGCCGGCGCCTGCGGCACCGGCTGGCGCGACGGTCGTGATGAGCACGCCAGCGCCTTTTGCTCCGCCACCTGTTGCCAAGCCATCACCGGCCGCTGCGCCCGATCCGCTGGCGGCCTTGCTCAACACGCCGCCGAGCAGCGCGGCCAAAGACGATCCCTTTGCCGTCTTTGGTGCCGGGCCTGTTGCTGCGCCTGCGCCCAAGGCGCCCGCCGCCAGCGATGGCGATCCTTTCGCGGCTTTTGCGCCGCCCCCGGCGCCCAAGCCCAGGGCTCCGGCGCCTGCAGCCGATACGTCGGGTGATCCGCTGGGAATCGGCATTTCGGCCAATACCGGGTCGGTCGATACGCTGTTCGACCTCAAGGCGGCAGGCAGCGGCCCTTTCGGTGGGGGCGATCCGCTCGCCAACTCCTTGCTGGCCGATCCCCTGCATCAGGCCCCCACTGCCGACGGAGCCGTCGACCCGCTGGCCCTGCTGATGGGCGGCCCGGCCGAAGCCCCCGTAGCGCCGGCTGCGCAGCGCAACGATGCACCCATGCTGGACGAAGCTTTTGTGCCGCCGGTGGCGAAGGCCGATCCGCTGTTCGAGGCGGTACCCGCAGCGAAGGACGAGCCGAAGATTGATCCTGCCAGCGACATTCTCGGCATCCTCGGCGGTGCGCCGTCCGGGCCTGCACAGGCTGAGCCAGACACGGTCATCACCGCCGCTGCACCGCTGGTGCCACCGCCTGCCGCGCGCGTCGAGCCTGTCGTTCCCGCGCCCGCTCCGGCACCCAAGGCCCCTCCCGTGGTGCCCGATCTGCCGGCGGGCGATGTGACCATGGTGATTCCGCCGTCGGCTGTGCCCAAGTCGTCCAAGGTCACCATCGACGGTCTCGGCACCAATCTCAACAACCCGGTCGTGCCGCCGCAGCCCAAGGCTGCCGAGGCCTACTCCGGCAGTCCCGACGCCGTGCTGGCTGCCTTCGTGCGCGGCCTGGGCGTGCCGGGACTGCAGCCGCCCGGGGGCTTCACGCCCGAGTTTGCCGAGCAGGTCGGCCTCATGCTGCGCGAATCGGTGCAGGGCACGATGGCCCTGCTGGCCGCGCGCGCTGCGACCAAGCGCGAGGTGCGTGCCGAGGTCACGATGATCGTGACGCGCAACAACAACCCGCTGAAGTTCTCGCCCGATATCGGTTTTGCCATCAAGCAATTGCTGCAGCCCGAGGGCAAGGGCTTCATGGGGCCTGTCGAGGCGATGGAAGACGCCTACGACGACCTGAAGGCGCACCAGATGGGCTTTGTCGCCGGCATGCGTGCGGCGCTGGTCGGCATTCTCAAGCGCTTCGAGCCAGGTGAGCTGGAGGGTCGCCTGACCGACAAGAGCTTCCTCGACAGCGTGATGCCCGCCAATCGCAAGGCCAAGCTGTGGAACATGTATGAGCAGCGCTTTGCCGACATTCAGCGCGAGGCCTCGGACGACTTCCACACCCTGTTCGGGCGTGAGTTCCTGCGCGCCTACGAAGAGCAGATCGAGCGTCTGTCGAACGAGCGTGGCGGTTGATGACCGGAATGCGCAATATGCATGTCGGGCACGGTGACTGCCTGTCGGCATCCTGATGATGAAAGATACGGAACAGCAACGTGCTAGCGATAGATTCAGCTGAACAGTCCAACACCGGCGGCCGCACCCGTAACGAGGATTTCTGCGGCAGCTGGCAGAACGCGCAGGTCGCCTGCTGGTGTCTGTCCGACGGTGCCGGGGGGCACGGTAGTGGTGACGTGGCTTCACGCCTGGTCGTCAGGTATGTGCTGGAGTCCTTCGCTGCGCAGCCCGTGGTGAGTGCCGAACGCATCGTCGAACTGCTCGAAGGCGCCCACGCTGCATTGATGGATGCCAAGTCGGTCGAAGGCGCCGACAACATGCACGCCACCTGCAGCATCCTGCTCATCAACCGCACGGAATCACTGGTGTCCTGGGGGCACGTCGGCGACTCGCGCATCTACCTGTTCCGCAACGGGCAGCTGGCTTTCCAGACGCGTGATCACAGCCTCGTGCAGACCATGATTGACGCTGGCTACGGCGATACGGCGATGATCCGCACGCATCCGCAGCGCAGCCTGCTGACTTCCGCCATCGGCAACTCGGGCGAGCTGCAGGTCAGCGTGTCGGGGGCGCCCGCGCCGCTGGCGGTGGGTGACGTGTTCCTGATGTGTACGGACGGCTGGTGGGAGTACGTCGAAGAGGGGCTCATGCAGAGCGCCCTGTCGGAGTCGGTCAACCTGCAGGATTGGCTGACACGCATGGCGACAGTCGTCATGCAGACGGCCGAGAAAGGCCACGACAATTTCACCGGCGTGGCCATCGCAGTGCGCGACGACGAGGATTCGCCGACAACGGTGATGCTGCCTCCCGGCGCCTGATCTACTGTCGTGCCACCCACTCCTGCAGCACCGCAGTCGCCTCGTCTTCGAGCAGTGGGCCGACTACCTGTGTCGCATGTGAGGCACGACCGAGTACGTCGATGCTGCGCACGTCCAGCCATGGCGCGCCGCCGATGCGGTTGATGGTGCGGGTGGGCATGGCGTAGACGACGCGCGCGACGCCGGCCCAGAACAGGGCGCCGCTGCACATCGCGCAGGGCTCGCCGCTGGCATACACGGTCGCGCCTTTCAGGGCCTCGGGCCCCATGGTTTGCGCGGCTTCGCGGATCAGCACCACTTCGGCGTGGCCTGTGCAGTCGCCAGTCGTTACCTGGTTATTGCGCGAGACGTGGCTACGGCCGTCGCGCGTGAGCAGGGTGGCGCCGTAGGGGAAGTTGCCCTCGTCCATGGCTTGCCGTGATGCAGCGATAGCGAGCTGCATGTAATGCGTGTCGTCGTGCATGATCAGATCTCGTCGATGGAGGTGGTGCGCCCTTCGCCGCCGTCCGCGCCAATCACGAAGCGGTCGCGCGTGCGCGTGTAGAAGCTGGCGCCGAAGCGGCCAACGGGGAAGAAGTCCTGCAGGCGCACGCGCCAGCGCTCGGTGTCGATGAGGCCATCGCGTGCGTGCAGCCACAACACCTCGCCAATGAAGATCTGGCGGCTCTCGGTTTCCAGCAATTCCCACAGCCGGCACTCGAAGGCCACCGGCGCTTCGACAATGCGCGGCGGTGCGACGGCGTTCGAGGGTTCGTGTGTCAGACCCACGTGCACCAGCTCGCTGGCGTCGGCCGGCAGCGCGTCGCCGCAGCGATGCATTTTCTCGGCGATCTCTTCGTCAGCGATGTGCACGACGAACTCTTTCGAGCGGACGATGTTGTTGGCCGTGTCCTTGAGCCCGCCGTCTTTCTTGCGGTTCACGCTGATCATCACGATGGGCGGCTCTTCACCCAGCATGTTGAACATGCTGAAGGGCGCCGCGTTGACCACGCCCGTCTCGCTGAGCGTGGTGACCAGCGCGATGGGGCGCGGCACGATGAGGCTGGCCATCAGCTTGTAGCGCTGGTACTCGGTGAGGGTTGCGAAGTTGATGTCCATGGTTATCCAATTCGGGCAAGGCCTGCCAAGCTCCGTCATTCCCGCCAGCTTTACGAACGGCGTAGCCGCACGGTGCTCCCCTCTCCTGCTTGCGGGAGAGGGGTTGGGGGAGAGGGCTTTAGCGGGAATCCAGTGTCGTCAGTGATGGTGACAAAGTCGCTGGATTCCCGCCTGCGCGGGAACGACGCACATTCGTGACTACTTGGGAATGCTGCCCTGCACGCCTTCGACATACCAGGTGAGCGACCACAGGTCCTTCTCGGGCAGCACGCTGCCGGCCGGCACCTTGACGCCAGCGGCATTGTCCTTGAGCGGGCCGGCGAAGACTTCGAGCTTGCCGCTGGCCACGGCTTCCTTCTTTTCAGTGAAGATCTTTGCCACGTCAGCGGGTACCGCACTGCCCAGCGGTGACACTTCGATCATGCCTTCCTTCATGCCCCAGGCCGTGTCTTCGGGCTTCCACTTGCCGGCCAGCTTGTCGCCGACCTTCTTCACGTAATACACGCCCCAGTTCACCGTGTTGGCTGACAGGTGCGCGCGTGGGCCGTACTTCGACATGTCCGAATCCTGGCCGAAGGCATACAAACCCTTCTTCTCGGCGACCTGCACGGCGGCCGGCGAATCGGTGTTCTGGTAGAGCACGTCGGCGCCTTGCGAGACGAGCGTCTCGGCGGCCTCGCGCTCTTTGGGCGGGTCGTACCAGGAGCTGATCCAGATGACCTTGGTCTGCGCGTTCGGATTCACGCTGCGCGCGCCGATGGTGAAGGCGTTGATGTTGCGCAGCACTTCGGGAATCGGGTGCGAGCCGACGAAGCCCAGGGTGTTGCTCTTGGTCATCTTGCCGGCCAGCACACCCATCAGGTACGCGCCCTGGTAGAAGCGCGTCTGGTAGATGCCCAGGTTCTTGTCCATCTTGTAGCCGGTGGCGTGATCAAAGCTCACCTTCGGAAACTGCTTGGCCAGCTTCGCCGTCGCCTCCATGTAGCCGAACGAAGTGGTGAAGATCATCGTGCAGCCCTGGTTGATGAGCTGGCGCACCACGCGTGCGGCGTCGGCCGTCTCGGGCACGTTCTCGACGAAGTAGGTCTTCACCTTGTCGCCATAGGTCTTTTCGACCAGCTTGCGGCCCAGCTCGTGCTGCGTGGTCCAGCCCACATCGGCGATGGGGCCGGGATAGATGAAACCGATCTTGAGGGGTTCGGCTGCCAGGGTTGCCTGGCTGAAGGCGAGGGTGAGCAGGCCGAGGGCTGCTGCGAAAAGGCTGCGTCGTTGCATGCGAGGACTCCGTTGCGCGGTTAAGTGTATACACTTGAATCGTGTAACGGATACAAGCAGGTGGCGTGCCAGCTTTAGGGGCTTGCTAATGCCTTGATTTTCATGGAGCGACAGAAATCCACGAAGACCGGACATCGCACACCATCAGTGCGTGGCGCACTCTGCCGGTGAATGTGTATACACTTTGCCGTCCCGAATGGCGAGTGCGACACAGGTGCGGCTTCAGCCGCAAGCTACCGTGGCTTGTGCGACTGAAGTCGCACCTACGGGGTGGGGTTTGGCAGCTTCGCCTCCAGGCGGACAGCGCCTGGCGTTGCTGGTCCAGCGTTTCGCGGTGTTGTGCCATCAGGGCTATGGTGCCGTCCGCATTACCCGGGGGTGTGTGCGTCGTAGGTGCGGCTTCAGCCGCACGCCACGCTGGCTTGTGCGACTGAAGCCGCACTTGCGGCGTAGGGGCTGGGCACTGAACGCGCCTTTTACAGCCCGAGCAAGCTACCCAGGTCCGGCTCGGCCTCTTCCTGCCGGTACTCGATGCGCTGCTCCAGCGTCTCCAGGTGTCGCGCCATCAGGGCGATCGCGCCTGTCGCATCGCCCTTTGCGATGCAGTCGACAATCGCCGCGTGCTCATCATGCTCGCAGCCCGCGTCACCGGGCGGCTCGTAGAGCGCCACGATCAGCGAGCAGCGCGACATCAGGCTCATCAGAAAGCCCTGCAGCACGCGGTTGCCCGATATCTCGGCCAGCGCATGGTGAAAGCTGCCCGCCTGCTGCACCCAGTCGGGGTGCGACTCGCGCAGCATGTGCGCCTCGGTGTCCATCATGCCGCGCAGGCGGGCGATGCCCTCCTTGCTGGCGCGCGCCACTACCAGGGGCACGATGGCGGCCTCCACCGCGCGGCGTGCTTCGAATACCTCGCGCGTTTCCTCGCGCGTGGGCGAGGCCACAACGGCCCCCTTGTTATGGCGCAGGCTCACGATGTGATCGTGCGCCAGCCGCTGCAGCGCCTTGCGCACGATGGTGCGGCTTACCTTGAACAAGGTGCACAGCTCGGGTTCGGGCAGGCGCGTGCCCGGCTTCAGGCGCTGGTGCATCACGGCGCTGAAGACGCTGTTGTAGATGCGCTCGTCGGCGCTGGTGGGCGTGCGCCGCGTGCGTGTTGTGCGATCGGCTTTGTTATCTGTTGCCATGACTATTGCTACCAGCGTGTGGAACACGGAGTGTATCCACTTGAGGCGCCTGCTGTGGCCGTGTGCATCAGTCTGGCGCGGCGTGCGCCATGGCGATGCAAGGCGTGATGCACAGCGCGCTGCGCCTGCCTTGCTGTGCGGCAGGCATAAACTTCATAAACATTTGATTTCTATCAATGCATCAGGTGTGCGCCTGGTGTTGGCACACGCGTTGCTAGAACAACGCGTGGAGTAGAAGCTGGCAATTGCGGTGGTGCTGCGTGTTTTCAGCCTCATTGCAACGGGTCATTGCTCCGGCGACTGCCGGGTTGTCCGGTCGTCGTGCGCTCGCAAGAGCGCTTGTGTTCGTTACGGAACGCAACGGGGGCCGGGCCTGACATGCCGCGAGAGCATCACAGCGCTTCTGCCACAAACCCCCAGCGTGTTCCGGTTCCCTGCAAGGCCTGCCTTGCAAAACTTCTCAACGGAGAACCGACATGTCACGCATCACCCGCCTTCTCAAACACTGTCTGGGCCTTGCAGCCCTCATCACGCTTGCTGCGCCTGTCATGGCGCAGGACAAGGTCACCTTCACCACCTCATGGTTCGCCCAAGCTGAACACGGCGGCTACTACCAGGCCGTCGCCAAGGGCATCTACAAGAAGTACAACCTCGACGTCACCATCAAGATGGGTGGCCCGCAGGTCAACATCGTGCAACTGCTCGCAGCAGGCCAGACCGACTTCATTATGGGCAAGGACTTCCAGGTGCTCTCCGGCATCGAGAAGGGCATCCCGATGACGACCGTGGCGGCCAACTTCCAGTATGAAGTGCAGGGCATCATGACCCACCCTGACGTCAAGAGCATCGCCGATCTCAAGGGTCGCAACATCATGATCGCCAGCAGCGCGCACACTTCCTACTGGCCCATGCTCAAGAGCAAGTTCGGCTTTACCGACGCGCAGGTGCGCCCCTACACCGGCAGCCTGCAGCCTTTCTTCGCCGACAAGACCATGGCCGTGCAGGGCTTCAGCACCTCCGAGCCCTTCGAGGCCGACAAGGCCGGCATCAAGACCAACTTCTTCCTGCTCTCCGAAGAAGGCTATCCGCCCTACGGCAACACGATTGTCGCCATGCAGAAGACCGTGAAGGAAAAGCCTGACGTCACGGCACGCTTCGTCAAGGCCACGCTCGAAGGCTGGGCCAGCTACCTGCAGGATCCGGCTGCCGGCAACGAGCTGATCAAGAAGGACAACCCGCAGATGAGTGACGAGAAGCTGGCCTTTGCCGTCGCCGGCATCAAGAAGCTCAACGTCATGGGCAGCGGCGATGCCGCCAAGCTGGGCGTCGGTGCCATGACCGAAGCACGCTGGAAGAAGACCTTCGACTTCATGGTCGCCAACGGCCTGCTCAAGCCCGATGTCGACTGGAAGCAGGGCTACACCCTGGCCTTCCTGCCCAAGCCCTGATCCGTTCATCACCGATTGCGGCTGCCTGCGCAACACCGCGCGGGCAGCCCGGGAGATTGCCATGCTCTTGACCCGTCATCCGGTCATGCGGCGCTTCTGGTACGCGGTGATGCCCATGGCATCGCTGGGCCAGGGCCCGCAGCCCTTCACCTTGCTGGGTGAAAACATCGTGCTGTGGAAGAAGACCGACGGCACGCCCGCCGCTGCGCGCGATCGCTGTTGTCATCGAACGGCGAAGCTCTCCAAGGGCTTCGTCGAAGGCGACAACATCGTCTGCGGCTACCACGGCTGGCAGTACGACTGCAGCGGCGCCTGCGTCAAGATTCCGCAGTTCACCACCGAGAAGATTCCGAGTGGCGCGCGCATCGACGCCTACCACTGCACCGAGAAGTACGGCTACATCTGGGTCGCGCTCGAAGAACCGCTGGCGCCGATTCCGGAGCTTGCCGAAGAGACCATGCCCGGCTACCGGCGCATCGACCAGTTCCATGAAGAGTGGAACTGCGGCGCGCTGCGCTTCATCGAGAACACCTTCGACTTCGCGCACCAGGCCTATGTGCACAAGGCCATGCACGGCCTCAACGACAAGCCGCAACCGCCGAAGGGTGAGGTCACGCGCAACGCACATGGCCTCGTCATGCACATCACCCAGCCCGTGCGCAATCCCGATTCGGGCAAGGCGCACACCGGCATCAGCGCCGACGAGACGGTGCGCAAGGTCGTGATGGACTGGTACATGCCCTGCGCGCGCCGCATGCACATCACCTACCCCACGGGGCTGGTGCAGAGCATCATCAGCGCAGCGACACCCATCGACGACACGCGCACCATGGTGCTGCAGTGGAGCTACCGCAACGACAGCGAGGCTGACGTGCCTGCCGCCGCGATCAACGCCTTCGACCGCAAGATCCTCGACGAAGACCGCGACATGCTCGCCTTTGTCGACGATGACATGCCGCTCGACACGCGCATGAACCTCGAACAGCACATGGCCACCGACATGCCCGGCATCCACATCCGCCGCGCCTTGATGGAGCTGCTCGCCGAGCATGGCGAAACCGAGCAGAGCCGACTGTTCACGGCACGACCTGCAGTACCCGTGACGGCTCAGGCCTGATCGGAACCCATCAGGCAACAACATAGGCTTGGTGGGAAAACTGGCGAAGGCGACCGTTCTGGCACGCCGGCTGGTTAAGCAAGAAAGGAAAGCACCTCATGCTGGTGACTCAACACCCTGTACTGCGCCGCTTCTGGTACGCAGTCATGCCCATCAAAAAACTCGACGACGGCCCCAAGCCCTTCACCCTGCTGGGCGAGCACATCGTGCTGTGGAAGATGAGTGACGGCACGCCCGCCGCCGCGCGCGACCGCTGCTGCCACCGCACAGCCAGGCTCTCCAAGGGCTATGTCGAAGGCGACAACATCGTCTGCGGCTACCACGGCTGGCAGTACGACTGCACCGGTGCCTGCGTCAAGATTCCGCAGTTCACCAGTGAAAAGATCCCCAGCGGCGCACGCGTTGATGCCTACCGCTGCCAGGAGAAATTCGGCTATGTCTGGGTCGCACTCGAAGAGCCGCTGCTGCCCCTCATCGACACGCCGGAGGAGGGCGACCCCGCCTACCGCCGCATCCACCAGTTCGACGAAGAGTGGAAGACCGGCGCACTGCGCCTGATGGAGAACTCCTTCGACACCGCGCACTTCGCCTTCGTGCACAAGGGCACTTTCGGCCAGAACAACCAGCCCAAGCCCGAGTTCTTCGAAATCCGCGAGACCGACTATGGGTTCGAGGCCGAAGCCATCGTGCCGATCAACAATCCGCCCGAGTCGCACCGCATCACCGGCTCTACGTCCCCGACGACCAAGCGCCACTTCCACAACCAGTGGCACATGCCTTTCTTCCGTCGGCTTGGCCTCGTCTATCCCAGCGGCATCCACCACACCATCTTCACCTGCGCCACGCCCATCGACGACGGCCGCATCCAGATCATCCAGTGGCTCTACCGCAACGACACCGAGGAGCAATGCCCGGCTGCCTTGCTCAACGAGTGGGACATCAAGGTCGTCGCCGAGGACAAGGTGATTCTGGAATCGGTGGACCCCGATGCCCCCTGCGACGTGAGCCTGCTGCTGGAACAGCACATGCCCAGCGACCGACCTGGCCTGCTCATGCGCAAGCGCCTGCTGGCGCTGCTGCGTGAGCACGGGGAGAAGGAGACGTTGTCAGTCACACACACTCGATAGTCGTCATTCGTGCGCAGGCGCACTGCTGTCCTTGATAGATATGGAAAGACGAATTTTGCTGGGGCCGAAAAGCTGGCCCTCATCCCTAACCCTTCTCCCGCGGGGAGAAGGGGATAAAAGCCCTCTCCCCGCGGGGCGTAGCAGGGGTTTCGTGCGGCAAGCCGCACGCCTGCGCAGCCGACTGGCAATGCAGTGCCAGTCGTGGGGCGCGGAGCGGGGTTGGGTGAGGGCTGCTGTTCTGTCCATTCGACAACGCGATTTCGCAAACGAAGCCACCTTCAAGATTTCAAGGCAACTTCGAAATCCATTACGGACAGCAGTGGGCGCAGATGGGAATGACGAGAGAACTGCAGTACCCCCAGTGCCTTGAGCACTCGGCAGCAAGACTCCACGAAGGCGACCGTACTGGCGCGCCGGTGGCAGTGCAGCAGCCCAACAGAGACGCTGCCGCACAAAGCAAGGAGAACGACCATGCTGGTGACCAAACAACCCATGCTGCGCCACTTCTGGTACGCGCTGTTTCCCATGCACGACCTCGACAGCGGCCCCAAGCCCTTCACCCTGCTCGGTGAAGACATCGTCATCTGGAAGAAGACCGACGGCACGCCCGCTGCCGCGCGCGACCGCTGCTGTCACCGCACGGCCAAGCTTTCGAAGGGCTACGTCGAAGGCGACAACATCGTCTGCGGCTACCACGGCTGGACCTACGACTGCAGCGGCGCCTGCGTGAAGATCCCGCAGTTCACGACCGAGAAGATCCCCAGCGGCGCGAAGATCGAGGCCTATCGCTGTGTCGAGAAATACGGCTACGTCTGGGTCGCACTCGCCGAGCCCCTGCGCCCCATCCCCGACTTCCCCGAAGAGGGCAAGCCCGGCTATCGCCGCATCTTCCAGCTCTACGACACCTGGCATTGCACGCCGATGCGCATGATGGAGAACAGCTTCGACAACTCGCACTTCAGCTTCGTGCACAAGGGCACCTTCGGCGACTTCGGCAACCCCATCCCGATCAGCTACGGCCTCAACGAAACCGACTACGGCTTCGAAGCGCAGGTCTCCGTGTCGGTGCTCAACCCGCCCGACGCACACCCCATCACCGGCTCGACCGAACCCCGCGTCACGCGCCACATGGTCAATCGCTACTACCTGCCGTTCTGCCGCCGCATGGGCGTGAGTTACGAATCGGGTATCGACCACATGGTCTACAACTGCGCGACCCCCATCGACGACGAACGCATGGTCCTCGTGCAGTGGCTCTACCGCAACGACAGCGAAGAGCAGTGCTCGACGCAGAAGCTCATCGACTGGGACACGCGCGTCACGCTCGAAGACAAGTACATCCTCGAAGCCACCGACTTCGACGTGTGCATGGATACGCGCCGCCGCGAGGAATTCCACATGCCCTCCGACAAGCCCGGCCTGCTGATCCGCAAGCAGATCCTCGACCTGATGGCGACGCGGGGTGAGGAGGAGGTGCATCGCGGCAACCTCGCGGAACGGGAGGCGGCGAGCGCGTAGCCGTTGCACAAGACAAACGTCATTCCCGCGGAGGCGGGAATCCAGTGGCTCTTCACAAGCAGCGCAAAGTCGCTGGATTCCCGCCTTCGCGGGAATGACGAAGCAGTACCTGCGGCACTGAACATCAGCGCCGGAACCGACGAAGGCGACCATCGTGGCACGCCGGTTGGTGGCGCCAGACGCACACAGCGCTGGCGTCGAGCAAGGAGTCATGACAATGCTGGTTACACAACAACCCGTCCTGCGCCGCTTCTGGTACGCCCTCGTGCCCATGAGCGCGCTGGATGACGGCCCCAAACCCTTCACCCTGCTGGGCGAAAAACTCGTCTTGTGGCGCCAGGCCGACGGCACACCCGCCGCGCTGCAGGACCGCTGCTGCCATCGCACCGCGCAGCTATCGAAAGGCTATGTAGAGAACGGCAACATCGTCTGCGGCTACCACGGCTGGACCTACGACTGCATGGGCAGCTGCGTGAAGATTCCCCAATTCACGACAGAGAAAATCCCTTCGGGCGCCAAGGTGCAGGCCTACCGCTGCAAAGAGAAATACGGCTACGTCTGGGTCGCGCTCGACGAGCCGCTGCGCGATATCCCGCACTTTCCCGAAGACGGTGCGCCCGGCTACCGCCGCATCTTCCAGTTCTACCAGACCTGGAAGACCAGCCCTGTGCGCATGATGGAGAACAGCTTCGACAACTCGCACTTCAGCTTCGTGCACAAGGCCAACTTCGGCATCGTCGATCAGCCGCAGCCCGCGCCCTATGAATTCAACGAAACCGACTACGGCTTCGAGGCCATCACCACCGTGCCGATCCGCAACCCGGAGGCCAGCCACCGCGTCACTGGCACCACCGAGCCGATCACGCATCGTCACCTCGTCAATCGCTACTTCCTGCCCTTCTGCCGCCGCTTCGGCTGCAGCTACCCGGCCAGTGGTGTCGACCACATCATCTACAACTGCGCCACACCCATCGACGACGAAAACATGGTGCTCGTGCAATGGCTCTACCGCAACGACAGTGAAGAAGCCTGCAGTACGCAGGAGCTGATCGATTGGGATGCCGCTATCACCGCCGAAGACCGCGACATTCTCGAAGCCACCGACCCCGACGCCTGCATCGACACGCGTCGCCGCGTTGAATTCCACATGCCCTCCGACAAACCCGGCCTCATCATCCGCCAGCAGCTCATGAACCTGCTGACCGAGCATGGCGAAGCCGAAGTGTTCCGGACCTGACAGGAGATGAACATGCTCATGAAATACAGCGAGATCGAAGAAGACGTGGCGAGCTTCGCCGCAGACGCCGACACCGTGCTGCTCGCCAACCGCGTCGAGAAGACCTACCCCAACGGCACGCACGCGCTCGACGAAGTGCGCCTGCGCATCCAGCGCGGCGACTTCGTGTCCCTGCTCGGCCCCTCGGGCTGCGGCAAGAGCACCCTGCTCAAGATGTACGCCGGGCTCGAAGCCCCCTCGCACGGCCACCTGCGCTGGCTCGGCGCCGACTCCCCGGCCAAGAGCGGCCTCAAGATCGCCATGGTCTTCCAGGAAGCCACGCTGATGCCCTGGGCCAACATCGCCACCAACGTGCGCCTGCCGCTCGACCTCGCCGGTGTGCCCAAGGCCGAGAGCGAGCCGCGCGTGCAGCGCGCGCTTGAAGCGGTAGGCCTTGGCAAGTTCGGCGCCAGCTACCCGCGCGAGCTATCGGGCGGTATGCAGATGCGCGCCTCGATCGCGCGCGCCCTGGTCACCGAGCCCGACGTGCTGCTGATGGACGAACCCTTCGGCGCGCTCGACGAGTTCACGCGCAACAGGCTCGACGCCGACCTGCGCGCACTGTGGTCACAGCGCAATGCAGGCGGGGGCAAGCCGCTGGCCGTCGTCTTCGTCACGCACAGCATCTACGAAGCAGTGTTCCTCTCCAGTCGCGTCGTCATGATGGCTGCGCGCCCGGGGCGCATCGTCGCCGACCTGCCCATTCCCGAGCCCGTGCGCGACGACGAGTTCCGCCTCAGCATGGCCTTCAACGAACACTGCCGCGACCTCTCCGCCCGCCTGCTGGCAGCGAGTGGCGGCGAGCTCGAACACGACTGAGGAGCACACCCATGAAAACCCCGCTCATCCAGAATCCCAAAGTCATGAAGATCGTGGCCCCCGCCCTCGTCGGCCTGTTCCTGCTCGTCACCTGGCAAGTGCTGTGCATGGCCTTCAAGGTGCCCATCTACCTCGTGCCCAAGCCCACCGATGTCGCCACAACGCTGTGGACCGACGGCCCCAGCCTGCTGGGTGCGCTCGCCGTCACGCTCAAGATCACCTTCCTTGCCTTCGGCATGGCGGTGGTGCTGGGCGTGATCGCCGCCTTCCTGTTCGTGCAGAGTCGTGTCATCGAGACCAGCCTCTTTCCCTACGCCATCCTGCTGCAGGTCACCCCGGTGGTGGCCATCGCCCCGCTGATCATCATCTGGGTCAAGGATCCGACCATCGCCCTGGTGTTCTGCGCCACCCTCGTCGCGCTGTTTCCCATCATCTCCAACACCGTGCTGGGCCTGCGCAGTGTCAATCCCGGCCTGCTTAACCTGTTCCGCCTCAATGGCGCCACGCGTTGGCAGACGCTTGTACGTTTGCGCATCCCGAGCGCACTGCCGTACTTCTTCGGCGGCCTGCGCATATCGAGCGGCCTCGCGCTGATCGGCGCCGTCGTTGCCGAGTTCGTCGCTGGCACGGGCGGTACCGGGGCAGGGCTGGCCTACCAGATCATGCAGGCCGGCTTCCAGATCAACATCCCGCGCCTCTTCGCCGCGCTGGTGCTGATCTCGCTCACCGGCATCCTGCTGTTTTCGCTGATGGCCTGGCTGGCGCGCATCTCGTTGGCGCATTGGCATGAGAGCGAGATGGCCTAGAACACGCAGCCGAACCGGCGCCACGATTCCCCCTCACCCGGCCTGACGGCCACCCTCTCCTCGCGGAGAGGGAACGGCAACGCAAACGCGCCAACTCTGCCGTTCCCTCCCCCTTGGGGGGAGGGTGCCCGGAGGGCGGGAGAGGGGAAATGGTTCGTGCCCACCGCCACGCACCTATCAGCATCAAACAGAATTGAAAGGCCGACATGACCAGCCTCCTCATCCAGAATGCCACCGCCATCCTCACCGGCCTCACAGGTGACGCCGCCCGCCACCCCGGCCCCGACATCCGCATTGTCGAGGGCCGCATCGCCGCCATCGGCCGCCTCGCCGTCGAATCCGGCGACCGCGTGCTCGACGCCACCGATTGCGTCATCTACCCCGCCTGGGTCAACACCCACCACCACCTGTTCCAGGCTTTGCTGAAAGGCGAACCGCAGGGCATCAACACCACGCTCACCCCCTGGCTGGCCGCCACGCCCTACCGCTTCCGCGCCGGCTTTGATGCCGACAGCTTCCGCCTTGCCGCGCGCATCGGCATGATCGAGCTGGCGCTGTCCGGCTGCGCCACCATTGCCGACCACAACTACCTCTACTACCCGGGGCAGGACTACGACCCCTCGGCCATCCTGTTCGACGAAGCCGAAAAACTCGGCCTGCGCTTCGTGCTGTGCCGCGGCGGCGCCACGCTCACACGTCAGCTCGAAGCCGAGCTGCCGCAAGCCCTGCGCCCTGAATCGATGGCGGCCTACATGGCCGACATGGAGCGCCTCGCCGCAAAGTTTCACGACCCCGCGCCCGACGCCATGCGCCGCGTCGTCATGGCGCCCACCACGCCGCCGTACTCCATGCAGCCCGACGAACTGCGCGAGGCTGCTGCTGTGGCCCGCAAGCTCGGCCTGCGCCTGCACTCGCACCTCTCCGAGACCGTAGGCTACCAGGACAGCGTCAATGCCATGCACGGTCTCAGCCCCGTGCGCTTCTGCGAGAGCATCGGCTGGCTTGGCGACGACGTGTGGTTCGCCCACCTCGTCAAACTCGACCCCGACGAAATCGCCCTGCTCGGCAAGACGCGCACCGGCATCGCCCACTGCCCGCAGAGCAATGGCCGCCTCGGCAGTGGCATCGCGCCCATCCGCGCGCTCGCCGCAGCGGGTGTGCCCATCTCCATCGGGGTGGACGGCGCCGCGTCCAACGAAGCCGCCGACATGATTTCCGAAACGCATAGCGCCTGGCTCATGCAGCGCGCCAAGGGCGGCGAGGCGGCGGTTGCAAAGTATCGCGGCGGCGCAGGCGAGCAGGGCGCCGATTGGGCCACGGTGGAAGACGTGGTGCGCTGGGGCACCGCCGGCGGCGCCGCCGTGCTGGGCCTGCCCGCCATCGGCAGCCTTGCCGTAGGTCAGGCTGCCGATATCGCCATCTACGACCTCAGCCACAACCCGCGCTACTTCGGCCTGCACGATCCCGCCATCGGCCCCGTTGCCAGCGGCGGTACAGCGCACCTGCGCAGCCTGCTTGTCGGTGGGCGCGAGATAGTGCGCGACGGCAAGCTACCCGATCTGGATATGGCCGAACTGGCGGCGCGGTCACGTGAGGCTGTCAGGACGCTCATCGCGCGAGCGGAGGCGGCATGACGCAAACGATGATCAGGGCAACGATACGCAGCATCCGCATCGAAGCCGACGACATCCGCAGCTTCGAACTGGTGAGCAGCGACGGCACGCCGCTGCCCGCATGGCAGCCCGGCGCCCACGTGCAGGTCGCCCTGCCCGGCGGCCCCGGCAAGACCCTGCAGCGCGCCTACTCGCTGTGCAACCACGTCGGCGAAGCCGGTTGCTACCGCATCGCCGTCAAACGCGAACCCGCCTCACGCGGCGGCTCGCGCGCCATGCACGCCCTGCAGGTCGGCGACAGCGTAGAGATCAGTGCGCCGCGCAACCTCTTCGAGCTCGACCCCGCCGCCCAGCGCCACGTGCTCATCGCTGGTGGCATCGGCATCACGCCGCTGTATGCGATGTTCAATGCACTGCGCGGCGTCGCTGCCTGCGAGCTGCACTACTTCGTGCGCAGCGCAGCCCACGCGGCCTTTGTTGACCGTCTCGGTGATCAAATCAAGCTACACGCCGGACTCGACGCCAACCAGACCGCCAGCGCCCTCGCCGCCATCGTCCAGCCCCACGCCAGCGATTCGCGAACCACTTTCTACACCTGCGGCCCCGCCGCCTTCATGGCCGCCGTCGAGGCCGCCCTCACCGCCGCGGGCATACCCCTCACCCAGTTGCGCAGCGAACGCTTCGGTGCAGAACCACAGCCCGCCAGCGCCAACGAAGCGGGGAGTGGTGGCAGCAACAAAGGCGAATTCCGCATCGTCTTCGCCCGCAGCGGCATCGAAGCCGAAGTCCCCGCCGGCACCCCCATCATCGAAGTCGCCCGCGCCTGTGGCGTCGACATCCCGACCAGTTGCGAGCAAGGTGTCTGCGGTGCCTGTCTCAGTGACGTGCTGGAAGGCGCGCCTGAGCATCACGATGGCTATCTGAGCGATGCCGAGCGTGCGAGCGGCAGGATCATGCTGCCATGTGTGTCGCGGTGTGTGGGGACAAGACTGGTGCTGGACCGATAGGTCGCGTGTGAGCGCGCGATGCCGAGCGGTGAGTCATTGCATCCGCTCGCGCAGGGAGCTGCACCTTGCGTTGACGCCGGCTCCGAATAACCCGTGCTGAAGCCAGAACGACAAAGCCCCCGTTGCCGGGGGCTTTGTCTTCTGGCGCTTGCCGCTGCAGGTCTTGCCATTCGCCTGGAACGCAAGGCCTGGCTGGTGCAGCAATCAGTTGCCGCTCAGCAGGGCCTTGTTGGCTTGCACCCAGTCGGCGAAGCGCTGCGGTGCCTTGCCGGTGAGGCGCTGGTAGTCGCCGGTGACTTCGGCAACGCGGCCGGCTGCCGTGTTGGTGTCGAACGAGGCGAGGGCGCGGGCGAGGGGTTCGGGGAAGCCGGCGCCCACCATGCCCTGGACGATGCCTTCGACCGGGACCGGGATGACCGCGATCGGCTTGTCGAGGGCTGCCGAGAGGATGGCGGCCTGCTCGGCCGTGGTGTGGGCTTCGCTGCCGCTGAGCGTGTAGGTGTTGCGCCCGGATTCGGTCGACACGAGGGCGACGGCGGCGGCGTAGGCGAGGTCGTCACGCGAGATGTTGGCGAGCTTGCCGTCGCCTGCGGCAGAGAACCACTTGCCGCCTTGTGCGAAGACACCCGGCAGGGTGAACAGGAAGTTCTCGAAGTACCAGTGGTTGCGCAGGATGGTCCAGCCCGGGATGCTGCTGCGGGCGATGGCCTGTTCGGTGCCGGCGTGGTCGGCAGCAATCAGCAGGGGCGAGTTGTCGCCGGGTTTGGGGGCCGACGTGTAGATGAGGTGCTGGACGCCGGCTTTTTCGGCTGCGGCGATGGCGCGTTCGTGTTGCTCCTGGCGACGGCCCGGGCGTTCGAGCGAGTCAGTGCTGATGAGCAGTACACGTTGGGCGCCGGCGAAGGCGGCGGGCAGGCTGGCGGCGTCATCGAAATCGGCCGTGCGCACGGTCACGCCGCGTTCGGCAACGGCACGCAGGGATTCGGGCTTGCGGCTGGTGGCGATGATTTGTCCGGGGGCGATGCGCAGGGTGTCGAGCAGGTGGTGCAGGACGGCCTGGCCGAGTTTGCCGGAGGCGCCGGTGATGAGGTAGGTGGTCATTGCTGTTCTCCATTGAAGGTATGGGGGCGTGCTGTGAGGCCTTGGCGGGCCGCAGCGCGTGAATGCGGGTCGCAATTCATGAAGCGAAGCGTAGAGGCTGCGAGTTATCTCCGGAAGCGATAAAATTTAGATTGAATCCATCAATTCCGGAGATGCTTGATGATCGGTGCCCTGACGCTGGACCAGCTGCGTGTGCTGATTGCCATCGAGGAGACGGGGAGCTTTTCGGCCGCCGGTCGCAAGCTGCGGCGCGTGCAATCGGCAATCAGCCATTCCATCCAGGGGCTGGAGGAGAGCCAGGGCGTGCAGATCTTCGACCGCAGCGCCCGCACCCCGCGCTTTACCGAGGCTGGCCGGATGCTGGTGGCGCAGGCGCGCCAGGTCTTGCGGCAGGCGGAGGTATTCGAACTGTCCGCGCGCTCCATGGCTTCGGGCATGGAGCCGGAACTGTCGATTGCGCTGGACAGCTTCGCGCCCACGCCGCCGGTCATCCGCAGTCTGGCGCGGCTGCAGGCGACGTACCCCAATCTGACGGTGACGCTGTTCACCGAGGGGATTGGCGCTGCGGAGCGTCGTGTCCGCGATGGGTCGGCGACGCTGGGCGTATGCGCGCTGTTTCCCGCCTCGGCGCAGGATCTGCAGGCCTCGCCGCTGACCGAGGTGAACCTGGTGCCGGTCGTGGCGCCCGGTCATTCGCTGGCGGCGGAGAAGAGGGTACTCACTCGGGATATTCTTGCCGAGCACGTGCAGCTGATCCTCACCGATCCGCAGCAGAAGTCGGGCCCCAGCTTTGCCGTGGTCAGCTCGCGGGTGTGGCGCTTCGTCGATATCGCCCGCCGGCTGGAATTCCTGCTGGCAGGCTTCGGCTGGGGCACCATGCCCGACCACCTGGTCGCGCCGCATCTGGCCAGTGGCCGCCTGGTCCGTTTGCCGATTGACGATCCGGGCGTGCTACCCGGCGGGATAGGCCTGTTCGCAGTCTACAACCGCAAGCGCCCCCTGGGCATGGGCGCGCGCTGGCTGCTCGACGAGCTGGCGAGTCAGGACTGGTTTGCGGTGGACTGAGACGCCCTGCACGCGCTGCCTGCGGTCTCAGCGATAGCTGTCTGGCGTGAAGTAGTTGCTGCCGATCCACGCGGGCGTGCTGCCGAGGTACTGCGCAGGCCCTGCAATCTGGCTGCTGGCCTGGTTCGCATCGCCCTTGCCGCTGTAGCGCGGGAGCTGGGGGTAGGGAAAGACAGGTCGCGACTGCACCGGCGATTTGACGCCTGACACTGCCGCCATGGCAGGTGGCGGATTCATGCCGCGTGGAGGACCCGCATCCGGACCGCTACCCGTCGGGCTGCCGGGCTGCCCGAAGCTGTTGGCTTTTGCCGGGTCCGCCTGGCTGGCGATGATGGCGCCGGGGGCCTTGCCTTGCTCGACCCACTCGAGCATCGGCGTCAGCAGATCGATCTGGCTCGGTCCTTCACCACCGGAGCAGTGGGCGACGCCGGGCAGCAGGTAGAGGCGCTCGAAGCTTTGTAAGGCCGCATCGCCGAAACGCTGTTGCAGTGCCTCGTGGTAGGCGATGGTCGTCAGCGGCGAGATGTGCGGGTCCCCGAGGCCGTGCCAGAGGATCAGCTTGCGGCCGGCCTGTACGAAGCGCGACAGGTCGGGGTTGGTCGCGTCATACAGGGCATGCACGCCGGCCAGACGCTTGAAGGTGTCGGCGTTGAAACGCACGTCGGCCACCTTGGCGATCTGCGGAAGGCTATTGTCATACAGCACGGGCATGGCGCTCTCGGCGATCATCGTGCTGGCAAAGGACTGATCAGCACTCATCGGCACAAAGACGCCGGCCCAGTTGAGTTCGGAGCCGGGCAGCGGCCCGCCGAGGGTCAGTTTCACACCTGTCTCGGCATCAATCGGCCCGGCGTAGAACTTGCGCACCGCATCGGCCTCTTGCGCGCTCAGGCAAGCGCTGGTGTCAGTCTGACCCGCTGCACACTGGATGCTCGCCGGGTCGAAGTGACAGTTGCGTGGCTCGCTGATGAGCCCGTCTTTCTGACCGTCCAGCGCATCACACTGATCAAGCACGGCCTTGTGCAGCAGGGGCAGGCGGGATGCCACCAGGATGGCCTTGCCATCCGGCCCCGTGTTACTGCGCGCTTGCCAGGCGTGGTAGAGCCCGTTCTGGGTTGTGAAGCTCATGGCCGCCGCACCGGCGATGATGCCGTCGAAATCCTCCGGGTAGCGCTGCGCTGCGATCAGGGCTTCACGTCCGCCATCCGAACAGCCGGTGAAGTAGGCATAGGCTTGCGGCTGACCGTAGTAGGCACGGATCAGTTTCCTGGCCAGCACGGCCGTGAGGTGCTGTGCGCGGTAGGCAAAGTCGATCCGCTTCTGCGCGTCGCGTCCGAAGTCGCCGCTCATGCCCTGGTGCCCCATGTCGGTCGCACCCTGCACAAAGCCCCCCGCATTGAGCGGCACACAGCCATCTGCGGCACCGACCATGCCTGCAATGTTGCCGCACAGGCCGCCGCAGCCGATCTGCAGATAGCGCTGCGTCCAGGTGCGGGTCGGCAGCGCGATGCGGAAGCCGATGCTGGGCGCGAGCGTGCCCTCCACGATGCAGCTGGTGATGCCCTGGCGATCTGCCGCTTCGCTGGCGCGGGTGATGCGACTGCCGCTGCCGCCGATGTCTTCGATCGCTGTCGCCAGCAGTGTGGCGCAGGGCACGCGGGCGGTGACCACCGCCAGGTTATCGGCCGCCGAGGCTGCGCTGAGGGGGACGGAGCTGGCGGCAATTGCGACGAGGGCGTGAAACAGGAAGGTACGCAGGAAGTGCATGAGTGCAACTTGTTCAGGCAGTGGAAAGACCGATGCTAGCAGTCACAGCAGGCAACCGTTTGGCCGCAGTGGCTGGAGAAACAGATCCTTAAGAATATTTACACCGGCTGAGCTGATCGCCAGTGCGGGTTCAACGAGGCCTTGCGCGGGATACGTAACGCCCCGAGCTATTGACGCCTACGCCAAACAGTTCGCAATCGCCGAATTGCGTCACCTGCACTGCAGACGCCGCGAAGTCGAACACGATGCTGCAGGCCTCGGGCGAGGTGCCTGCCTCGCGATAGAGCGCAACGCCATTGACGATGGGGACGAAGACCTTGTCCAGGGTACCTGTACGTGCGGTGGTGGAGCCGCTACGCGAGATGACTTCAAGCGATAGCGTGGCCTGATCGGCGGTGCGCTGGTGAAGGGTGAGGACGGCGCTGTGATCGGCATTGCTGCCGGTGCGGACCCAGGTTCGCGGGGCTGATTCTGCAGCGACGACGCTCACTGTGAGCAGGCAGCCGAGTAGCGAAACAAGCAGCACAAACAGGCGATGACGGAGAGCGTTCATGGGGTGCAGCATGGAGGGAGTCAACAAGCCAGGCATCAATAAGGCCGGCGCACCCGTGGTGCGTGCATTGCTACGGAATATGGCTATGCAGCGAGCCAGCGCGCAACGTGCCAGGCCGCATGAAGCGGCCTGGTTCGTCTCCCAGCGTGTGTGGCGAGCGAACCAGCTCGGTGCTGCTGCTGTCTCCTCTATTCCCCTCTGATGTGGGCTTGTGGATTTGATCTGGTCACCGCCAAGGGTCGGGCTCTGTGCGGTGGGCACTGCAGCCTGTCTGACCCGGGGCGCATTCTGGTTTTCCGTAGGGCGGCGGTCAACGCAAAACAGCGTTCTTTCTGACGGCATTTGACGAGAGGTGGCTTTGCAGAATTGATCGGTTCCTTTTGTCGGAACGATCACGCAAACCACTGATTGATTTGCCGAAATTGCAGATTTTGGTGACAGTTCCGGAACTGTACGGCCTCGCAAATGTATGGCGAATCGCCCGACCAGCCTCGTCATCCCGGCAAGTGTGCATCCACCTTCGCGCACCACTCCGCCTTCTGTTCTGCACTGATGAAGCTGGCGTTGAAGCTGTTGCGGAAGATGCGCGCCCAGGTCGGCGCGTCGAAGTTGAACGCGGCCTGCACGGCGCGCAGGTTGTTGCCGAGATAACCGCCGAAGTAGGCCGGGTCGTCGCTGTTGAGTGTCACACAGAGACCGGCGTCGAGCATGGCAGGCAGGGTGTGGCGCGCCATCTCCTTGAACACACAGAGGCGCACGTTGGACAGCGGGCAGACCGTCAGCGGCCTCTGCGTTGCGGCGAGGCGTTGCACCAGTGCCTTGTCTTCAACGCAGCGCACGCCGTGGTCGATGCGGCTGACCTGGAGCAGGTCCAGCGCTTCGATGATGTAGGCGGGCGGACCTTCCTCGCCGGCGTGGGCGACGACGGGCTTGCCCAGATCGCGGCAGGCCTTGAAGACGCGCTCGAATTTGGACGGCGGGTGACCCATCTCGGAAGAATCGAGGCCGAAGGCGGCAACGTGGGCGAGGTGCGGCTCGGCGAGCTTCAGGGTAGCGAAGGCATCTTCCTCGCTGAGGTGGCGCAGGAAGCTGAGGATCAGCTGCACACTGATGCCCGATTCGTCGCGCGCGGTGGCGATGCCCGCGCGCAGACCGTTGATGACGGTTGCCATGGAGATGCCACGCGCCGTGTGGGTCTGCGGATCGAACATGATTTCGGCATGCACGACGCCATCGGCGGCTGCCCGGCGCAGGTAGGCCAGCATCAGGTCGTGGAAGTCTTCCTCGGTGCGCAGCACGTCGGCGCAGGCGTAGTAGAGATCGAGGAAGGACTGCAGGTTGCTGAAGTTGTACGCCGCGCGCAGCGACTCGACGCTGTTGAAGGGGAAGTCGACATGATTGCGCTGCGCGAGGGCGAAGGCCAGTTCGGGTTCCAGCGAGCCCTCGATGTGCAGATGCAGTTCGGCCTTGGGGCAGCTGAGTACGCGGTCGAGCAGTTTCATGATTCATCCTCACTGAAACGGTCATTCCCGCGAAGGCGGGAATCCAGTGACTGTTGAACGCCGCTGGATTCCCGCTTTCGCGGGAATGACGAAGTAGGGTTTGCGGCAGGTACTTACTTGGGAATCGTACCTTCAACACCTTCCACGTAGACGTTCCACTTGCCCAGATCGGCATCGGTAGGCGTCTTGCCGGCTGCGACGATTTCCTTGCCCGTATTGTCCTTGAGCGGGCCGGTGAAGGGGTGCAGCTTGCCAGCCTTGATCGCATCGCGGCGTTCTTCAGCGAGCTTCTTCACGTCAGCCGGGGTCGAGGGGCCGAAATTCATGATGTCGACCGCGGTTTCCTTGACGCCGTACCAGATGGCGGAGGACTTCCAGGTGCCGGCGATGATCTTCTCGATTTCCTGGTTGTAGATCACGCCCCAGTTGAGCACCGAAGCAGCAAGGTGGGCTTTCGCGCCGAACTTGCTCATGTCCGAGTCCCAGCCGAAGGCATACACGCCCTTCTCCTCGGCTGCCTGCACGATGGCCGGCGAGTCGGTGTTCTGCATCAGCACGTCGGCGCCTTGCGAGATCAGGGTCAGGGCGGCTTCACGCTCCTTGCCCGGATCGAACCAGGTGTTCACCCAGATCACCTTGGTCGTTGCCTTGGGGTTGACGCTGCGTGCGCCGATAGTGAAGGCGTCGATGTTGCGGATCACTTCGGGAATCGGGAAGGAGCCCACCACGCCGAGCTTGCCGCTCTTGGTCATCTTGCCGGCGACCACGCCCAGCATGTAGGCGCCTTCATAGGTGCGCACATCGTAGATGCCGAGGTTCTTGCTCGTCTTGTAGCCGGTGGCATGCATGAAGACGGTCTTGGGGAAGGCCTTGGCGACCTTCTCCATGGCGTTCATGTAGCCGAAGGAGGTGGCGAAGATGACCTTGTTGCCCTTGGCGGCGAGGTCGCGGATGACGCGTTCGGCATCCGCTGTTTCCGGCACGTTCTCGACGAACATGGTTTTGACCTTGGCGCCCTGCTTGGCATCAACGGCCTTGCGGCCCACGTCATGCGCGTAGGTCCAGCCGTGGTCGCCCGTCGGGCCGATGTAGACCCAGGCGGCCTTGACGGGGTCTGCGGCATGGGCGAGCGAGGTGGTAAGCAAAGAGCCGAGGGCGAACAGGCTGACAGCCAGCAGCGCAGGCGCCTTCGTGAACGAGCGGAATGACATCATGGTTCTCCTGAGGTGAAGACCGACGGTAGGTGGCGGACGGAGACACTGTAGTCCCGCATGGGGAGCGATTCCATCAGCGCTGGATTATGAGAGTTATCGGTGCGGTGCGCACCGGATGAGGGCACTATCGGAAACCTGTACTGAGCGGGGTTTGACATGACGCAGAACGACTTTCATTGGTTACGCCGCAGCTTCGAGCTGGCGCAGCAAAGCCGCAACGAGGGTCACCATCCCTTTGCTGCGCTGGTGGTGGGGCCGGACGGCCGTGTGGTGGTCGAGTGCGGCAATGATTCGCGCCCGCCGGGCAACCCGACGCGCCACGCCGAGCGTGTCGCCGCGGCCCGCGCAGCAACGTTGCTGAGCCCCGACGATCTGGCGCGCAGCACGCTCTACAGCAATGCCGAACCCTGCGCGATGTGCGCCGGGGCGATCTACTGGTGCGGTATTGGTCGTGTGGTGTATGGCATGTCCGAGACGGGACTGCTGGCGATCACCGGCAATGACCCGGAGAACCCGACCCTGTCCCTGCCTTGTCGCACGGTGTTCGCGAGCGGCCAGCGCAACATCGAAGTGATCGGGCCGCTGCTGGAAGAAGAGGCGGCAGTCGCGCATGCCGGGTTCTGGCGGCCAGGGGTTTGAGGGGTTTGAGTTTGGCGATTTTCCCCTCATCCTGATGGCCACCCTCCCCGTCAGGGGGAGGGAACAGCCTCAATCGGGCTGGCGCATTGCAGTGCCCTCTCCCTCGGGATGAGGGTGCCCCATCAGGGGCGGGAGAGGGAGAGCGCTGCAACACTCGCCCACATCTCCCGTCGCGGCATACCCAGTATCACCCGCTTCCGCGATCAGCCGGCACGTCGCGTGCTAGCCTCTCTTCATCTCAAACGCGCAGGACGACGATGAGCCAACGCCCCATTCAATTCTGGTTTCGTGGTCAGCTCGTGCCGGTCAGCCAGGTCTCGCCGCAACGCACGGTGCTGCAATGGCTGCGTGAAGACCAGCACGCTTGCGGCAGCAAGGAAGGTTGCGGCGAAGGCGACTGCGGTGCCTGCACAGTCGTAGTCGGCTCGCGCGACGATGCGGCCCCGGGTGGCGTGCGGCTCGAGGCCGTCAACAGCTGCATACAGTTCCTGCCCACGCTGGACGGCAAGGCATTGTTCACAGTCGAAGACCTTGCCAACGGCGATGCCCTGCACCCGCTACAGCAGGCCATGGTCGATTGCCATGGTTCGCAGTGCGGTTTCTGTACGCCGGGGTTTGTCATGTCGATGTGGGCGCAGTACGACACAAGACAGGCCACAGGTGGCGGAGTGCCTTCGCGTGATGAAGTGAATGACTGTCTGTCAGGCAATCTCTGCCGCTGCACCGGTTATCGCCCGATCGTCGATGCCGCGTGTGCGGCGTGGGAAGCGCCCGCGCAGAAGCTGGACCGCGCGCCGCTGCGTGCGGTGCTCGACACCTTGGCCGCGATGACCGCGCTGGAATACGAACACGCCGGTCAGCGCTTCTTCGCACCGCGCAGCATCGAAGCGCTGGCCGTGCTGTGCGAGACGCACCCCGAGGCTCGCATCCTCGCCGGGTCCACCGATGTGGGCTTGTGGGTCACCAAGCAGCTGCGCGATCTCGGCGACATCCTCTACATCGGGGCGGTCGACGAACTCAAGCGCATCACTGTCGCGGCAGATGCAATCGAGATAGGCGCGGGTGCTACGCTGACCGATGCTTTCGCTGCACTGTGTGCGGAGGACGCGCAATGGACTGATCTCGCGCGACGCTTTGCCAGCGTGCCGGTACGCAACGCCGGCACCCTGGGCGGCAACGTGGCAAATGGTTCGCCCATTGGGGACTCGATGCCTGCGCTCATTGCCCTGGGTACGCGTATCGTGTTGCAAAAGGGCGCAAGCATCCGTGAGATGGCGCTCGAAGACTTCTATCTCGCGTACCAGAAGACCGCGCGCGAGCCGGGTGAGTTCGTGCGCGCCCTGCGTGTGCCGCGGCGTCGCGAAGAGGTGCTGTTCCGCACCTGGAAGATTTCGAAGCGCGCCGATCAGGACATCTCTGCCGTGTGTGCCGCCTTCGCCCTGCGTCTCGACGCTGGCGTGGTGACGCAGGCGCGCATTGCCTTCGGCGGCATGGCGGCAACGCCCAGGCGCGCCGCATTGGCCGAAGCGGCCCTGCAGGGCCAGCCGCTCAGCGAGACCAGCATCCGAGCGGCCATGACGGCGCTGGCGCAGGACTACCAGCCGCTCGACGACATGCGCGCGACGGCGGGCTACCGCATGCAGGTCGCGCAGAATCTGTTGTGGCGGCTGTGGCTGGAACACGCCGGTTCGGCGGTTTCTCTTGCGGAGGTGTCGGCATGAGCCAGGTCGTCGGCCAGTCCCTCGCACACGAGAGCGCCACGCTGCATGTGTCAGGCGCCGCGCAGTACATCGATGATCTGCCCGAGCTGGCCGGCACGCTGCACGCGGCTTTCGGTCTGTCGACGATTGCGCACGGGCGCATCACGAAGCTTGATCTTGCCCCTGTGCTGCGCGCGCCTGGTGTGGCAGCCGTGCTCACCGCGAAGGACATTCCGGGCCTCAACGATTGCGGCCCCATCATCCACGATGATCCCATCCTCGCCGATGGTCTCGTGCTGTTCTACGGCCAGCCGATCTTCGTCGTGCTGGCCGAGACGCACGAAGCCGCACGTCGTGCCGCGCGCAAGGCCGTCATCGAATACGAGGCCCTGCCGGCGCTGCTGGACATTGCCGAAGCCGTGGCCGCTGAATCCTGGGTGCTGCCACCTGTCACCATGACGCGCAACGACGCGCAGGCCGCCCTCGCGGCTGCCCCGCATCGCCTGCAGGGCACGGCCCGGCACGGCGGGCAGGAGCACTTCTATCTCGAAGGCCAGATTGCCTACGCACGCCCCGGCGAGCAGGACACGATGCACGTGTTCAGCTCGACCCAGCACCCGACCGAGATGCAGCACGCCGTGGCCCACATGCTGCACTGGACCAGTCACCAGGTCAGCGTCGAATGTCGCCGCATGGGCGGCGGCTTCGGCGGCAAGGAATCGCAGTCCGCGCAGATCGCCTGCGCAGCTGCCTTGGGCGCCTGGAAGACGGGCCGCCCGGTCAAACTGCGCCTTGACCGCGACGACGACATGACGCTGACGGGCAAGCGCCACGACTTTGCTTTCGACTGGGATGTCGGTTTCGACGACAGCGGCCGCATTCTCGGCCTCGCCGTCACCATGGCTTCGCGCTGCGGTTTCTCGGCAGACCTTTCGGGCCCTGTGAACGACCGCGCCCTGTGCCACATCGACAACTGCTACTACCTTGATGCCGTCACGGTGAAGAGCCTGCGCTGTCGCACCAACACGGTTTCGAACACGGCCTTTCGCGGCTTTGGCGGCCCGCAGGGCATGTTCGCCATCGAGTACATCATCGATGACATTGCGCGCGAGTTGGGTCTCGATCCGCTCGATGTGCGTTTTCGCAATCTGTACGATCCGATGCCAATGAACTCTCCCCTCGCCCCAGCGGGGAGAGGGGCAGGGGGAGAGGGGGGCATGCACGACGATACCCTCTCCCCTGCCCCCTCTCCCGCAGGCGGGAGAGGGGAAAGAAACACCACGCCCTATGGCGCCAAGGTCGAGGACAACGTCGCGCCCGCCTTGATCGACGAACTCGCCCGCACCAGTGATTACGCCGCGCGCCGCGCTGCGATCGCGGCTTTCAACGCCAGCAGCCCGGTGATCAAGCGCGGCCTCGCGCTGACGCCGCTCAAGTTCGGCATCTCGTTCAACGCCACCCTCTACAACCAGGCCGGTTCCGTCGTGCATGTGTATGCCGATGGCACGGTGCTGGTGTCGCATGGCGGCACGGAGATGGGGCAGGGGCTCTACACCAAGATCCGCCAGGTCGTCGCGCACGAGCTGGGCCTGCCGGCGAGTGCCGTACGCCTCGCCGCGACCGACACCAGCCGTGTACCCAACACTTCGGCGACGGCGGCATCGAGTGGGGCCGACCTCAACGGCAAGGCGGCGCAGGCCGCTGCGCTCAAGATCAAGACGCGGCTCGCAGCGTTCTTCGCCACACAGCACGGTCTGAGCGCAGATGCCGTGAGCTTCGCCGATGGCGAGGTGCGCGGCGGCAGCCACAGCATGTCTTTCGCCGATCTGGCCATCGCGGCCTATCGCGCACGCCTGCAGTTGTGGGACTCCGGCTTCTACTCGACGCCCAAGATCCACTGGAACAAGGATGCGATGCAGGGCCGGCCGTTCTTCTATTACGCCTATGGCGCCGCTTGTGCCGAAGTCGCCATCGACACGCTGACGGGCGAATCGAAAGTACTGCGCGTCGACATCCTGCACGACGTCGGCAAGTCCCTGAACCCTGCGCTCGATATCGGCCAGATCGAAGGCGGCTTCATCCAGGGCATGGGCTGGCTCACGACCGAAGAATTGTGGTTCCGGCCCAGTGGCGCACAGCGTGGCCGCAACATGACGCATGCGCCCTCGACCTACAAGATTCCCGCCGCGAGTGACGTCCCGCCGGTGTTCAACGTGAAGCTGTTCGACAACGCCAACGTCGAAGACACCATCCACAAATCCAAGGCGGTTGGCGAGCCGCCGCTGATGCTGGCTTTCGCGGTGTTCTTCGCGTTGCGTGATGCCTGCTCGGCGGCCATCGGCAAACCCGCGCCGCTGCAGGCGCCCGCGACGGCGGAAGCGGTGCTGCGTGCCATCGGGGGTCTCGATGCGTAGGTTGGTGCTGAACATATTGAAGCCCAACGCCATGCCCTGTTGTCGGGCTTCGCGTTCGCTCAACCCAACCTGCGCGCCCGAGGGGCATGCATGAACTGGTGGCGCGCGCTTCCCGATGTGCTGACACACGAGGACGCGGTACTGGTGACAGTGGCGCGCACGCAGGGCTCGGTGCCGCGTGAAGCGGGCGCGAGCATGCTGGTCACCCTCGATGCAACGGTCGACACGATTGGGGGTGGCCACCTTGAATGGGAGGCCATGGCGCAGGCACGCGCGATGTTGCTGCAGCCTGTGGCGTTGCCTGCGATGCAGCGCCTGTCGCTTGGTGCGAGCCTGGGGCAGTGCTGCGGTGGTGTGGTGTGGCTGGTGTTTGAGCGGATTAGCCAAGCTGCGCGTGTGGAGTGGTTGGCGCGTGCGCTGCAGCTCGAAGCGGGGGAGAGCTTTCGGCGAACGCTTAGCTCTTGTGATGCAGGGTCCGTCTGGTGTTGTGCGGATGGATTGGAGCGGAATGCGGAGTCGGGTTGTCAGTTGCAGCTTTCCCCCTCTCCCTCAGGGAGAGGGCACCGCAGTCAGCGGGCCGACACGTTGCCGTTCCCTCACCCTGAGGGAGAGGGTGGCTCGAAGAGCCGGGAGAGGGGGGATGGCGCAAAGGGTGAAGCACGTTCCATGAGTGTCACGTCTTCGACCTGGCACTTCACCCAAACCATCGCCTCCAACACCCTCCCCATCACCGTCTTCGGCGCCGGCCACGTCGGTGCCGCCATCGCGCGCCTGCTCGCCACACTCGACACCCGGATCCGTTGGGTGGACCCGCGCGACGACCAGTTCGGCACACCACCCGCCAATGTGGAATGCCTCTCGACCGACGCGCCCGAAGAGGCGGTCGCCAGCGCGCCGGCGGGCAGTTTCTTCCTCGTCCTCACACACAGCCACGCGCTGGATCTCACGCTCTGTGAACACATCCTGCGCCGCGGTGACTTCAGCTGGTTTGGCCTGATCGGTTCGGCAACCAAGCGCGCGCGCTTCGAGCATCGACTCAATGCGCTGGGGCTGGACTGCGCGCGCATGCAGTGCCCCATCGGCATCGCAGGCATCGCCGACAAATCTCCGCAAGCCATCGCCATCGCCGTGGTGGCGCAAGTCCTGCAGGTGAAGGAACAACTCAAACAGGGAGCTGCACACGCATGCTGATTCCACCGCCACACGAACACCCGGCACCGCCGGGCGAACCACGCCTGACGCTGACGGGCATCACCAAACGCTACCCCGGTGTGGTCGCGAATGCCGACGTGAGCCTGTCGGTGATGCCTGGCGAGATCCACGCCGTGCTCGGTGAGAACGGCGCGGGCAAGAGCACGCTGATGAAGGTGATCTACGGTTCGATCCAGGCCGACGAAGGCGAGATCCAGTGGAACGGCCGCCAGATCAGCATTGCGAATCCGGCTGCGGCGCGTGCGTTGGGCATCGGCATGGTGTTCCAGCACTTCTCGCTGTTCGAGACCCTCAACGTTACTGAAAACATTGCGCTGGCGCTGGACGAGCCTTTCGATCTCGAAGCCCTCGCAGTGCGCGTCAAGACGGTGTCGGAGAAGTACGGCCTGCCGCTTGATCCGCAGCGCCTCGTGCACAGCCTGTCGGTGGGTGAGCGGCAGCGCGTCGAGATCGTGCGCTGTCTGCTGCAGGACCCCAAGCTGCTTATTCTGGACGAGCCGACCTCGGTGCTGACCCCGCAGGCCGTGCGCAAACTGTTCGAAACACTCAAGCAGCTGGCCAGCGAGGGCGTGTCCATTCTCTACATCAGCCACAAGCTGCACGAGATCCAGGAACTCTGCGACAGCGCCACCGTGATGCGTGGCGGTCGCGTGACGGGTCACTGCAATCCGCGCGAAGAGACCCCCGCCAGCATGGCGCGCATGATGATCGGTCGCGAACTGCCGGTCTGCGTCTCGGCCGAGTACAGTGGGGAGGTCGGCACAGCCTTCGAGGTGCGCAACCTGTCGCTGGCTTCGGAAGATCCGTTCGGCGTCTCGCTCAGCGAGATCAACCTTTCTGTGGCGCGTGGCGAGATCGTCGGCATCGCGGGCATCTCGGGCAACGGTCAGGCCGAGCTGCTGGCCGCGCTGTCGGGCGAAGCCACCGTGCGCGACGATGCGGTCCTGCTGGGCGACAAGCCCGTCGGTGCGCTCGATGCCGGTCAGCGACGCGATCTCGGTTTGTGCTTCGTGCCCGAAGAACGCCTTGGTCGTGGCGCCGTGCCCAACATGCCCCTGTCGTGGAACGCCATGCTCACGGCGCACCGCCAGAGCGGCATGAAGAAATTTGGTCTGCTCGATTTTGCGGCCGCGCGCGATTTTGCCAGGCGCTGCATCGAACGTTTCGACGTGCGCTGCAATGGCGAACAATCGGTCGCGCGTTCACTGTCGGGCGGCAACCTGCAGAAGTTCATTGTCGGCCGCGAGATCATGCAGACGCCGAAGGTCATGATCGTTGCGCAGCCGACCTGGGGTGTCGATGTGGGTGCGTCGGCCTTCCTGCGTCAGACGCTGATTGATCTGTCGCGCAGTGGCGTCGGTGTGCTGGTGATTTCCGAGGAGCTGGACGAATTGTTCGAGATCAGTGATCGCATTGCCGTGATTGCCGGCGGGCGTCTGTCGAAAGCCATTCCCAAGAACATGACGGATGCCGAGGGCATCGGCCTGTTGATGGCTGGCCCGCAAGCCGGGCAGGATAAGGAGGCTGCGTGAACTTGACCATAGCGCTCGTCATTCCCGCGAAGGCGGGAATCCAGCGACGTTCGCGCAACGCATGTAAGACACTGGATTCCCGCCTTCGCGGGAATGACGGCAAATAAGACCTGACGGGCAATCATGCAAATCCTCGAACCACGCGCCAATCCTTCCAAAGTCATGCAGTGGGCTGCGCCGCCCATTGCGATTGTTCTGACCCTGCTGATCGGCGCGATTCTTTTCTGGGGGCTGGGTGTCAGCCCGCTGACGGCCTTCTACGTCTTCTTCATCGAGCCGCTGGAGACCAGCAATGGCTGGAGCGAACTGTTCCTCAAGGCCTCGCCCCTGATCCTCATCGCGCAAGGCCTGGCGCTGGGTTTTCGCGCACGCATCTACAACATCGGTGCCGAAGGCCAGTTGCTCATGGGGGCAATCTTCGCGAGCGCCATCGCCATATGGTGCGACGGCATCGACGCCTGGTGGGTGTTGCCGCTGATGATTCTTGCCGGTGCGATTGGCGGTGGCTTGTGGGGCCTGCTGCCGGCATGGCTCAAGACGCACTTCAATGCCGAAGAGACGCTCACGACGCTGATGCTGACCTACATCGCCACGCTGTTCCTCAGCTGGCTGGTCAGCGTGCCCTGGCGTGATCCGGGTGGCTCCAACTTCCCGCAGTCCATCATGTTCGGCGACCCGGCGCTGTTCTCGATGATGTTCGAAGGCTTGCGCGTGAATACCTCGGTTTTCATCACGGCGCTCGCGGTGCTGATCTTCTGGGTTTTCGTGGCACGCAGCCGCACGGCCTTCGAGCTGGCGGTGGGTGGGCAGGCGCCAGCGGCTTCGCGCTACGCCGGCTTCTCGGCACGCCGCGCGGTGTGGCTGAGCCTGATCATCTCGGGCGTGACGGCGGGTCTGGCCGGTGCAGCAGAAGTCGCCGGCCCTGTCGGTCAGCTCACGCTGTCGCTGTCCCCCGGTTACGGCTACGCGGCCATCATCGTCGCCTGGGTCGGGCGCCTGCACCCCATCGGTATCGTGCTGTCGGGCTTCCTGATGGCGATGATCTACATCGGCGGCGATGCCGGCCAGGTATCACTGCAGTTGCCTTCAGCCATCACCGGTCTGTTCCAGGGCATGTTGCTGTGCTTCCTGCTCGGTGCCGATGCCTTCGTGAATTTCCGCCTCAAACGACGCAAGCCCACTCTCGCCAAAGGAGCGGCCGCATGATCGAGCACATTGTCCCCATCCTCGTCGGCACACTGGGTGCTGCCACGCCGCTGGTGTTTGCCGGCCTCGGCGAGCTGGTCGCCGAGAAAACCGGCGTCATGAATCTCGGCGTCGAGGGCATGATGCTGATCGGCGCCATCGCGGCGTTTGCAGCTGCCGTGCATACCGATGGCAATTTCGTCGTCGGCCTGTCGGCGGGGGCACTTGCTGGCGCGCTCGCGGCCTTGCCGTTCGCCATTCTCACCCTGACGCTGGGCGCCAACCAGGCGGCCACGGGGCTGGCACTGACCATCTTCGGCGTGGGTCTGTCGGCCTTCATCGGGCAGAGCTTCGTCAGCTACAGCCTGCCGGGCGTGCAGCCGCTGGCGATTCCGCTGCTGTCCGACATCCCGGTGATCGGCCCCGTGCTGTTCAAGCAGGATGTGGTGGTCTACTTCAGTTTCATCTGCTTCGCTGTGCTCGCCTGGGTGCTGGCAAAGACCAAGCTGGGTCTGGTGTTGCGTGCCGTCGGCGAATACCCCGAGGGCGCCCATGCCATCGGCTACCCGGTCACGGCGATCCGCTACGGCGCGGTGCTGTTCGGTGGTGCGATGGCCGGGCTCGCGGGGGGATATCTGTCGACGGTCTACACGCCGCTGTGGGTGCAGAACATGACGGCCGGGCGCGGCTGGATCGCTGTCGCGCTGGTTGTCTTTGCAACCTGGAAGCCAGGCCGCCTCATGCTCGGCGCCTACCTCTTCGGTGGCATGACCATCCTGCAACTGCACGCGCAGGGCTTCGGTGTGGCGTTGCCATCGCAACTGCTGTCGGCTGTGCCCTACATTGCCACCATCGTGGTGCTGGTGCTGATCTCGCGCGACCGCAAGCTGCTGCAGCTCAACCTGCC
Organism: Viridibacterium curvum; assembly: GCF_039544165.1. Lineage (NCBI taxonomy): Bacteria > Pseudomonadati > Pseudomonadota > Betaproteobacteria > Rhodocyclales > Rhodocyclaceae > Viridibacterium > Viridibacterium curvum. The sequence continues at coordinate 411,652 of NZ_BAABLD010000008.1, read as the reverse complement.
GGCGTCTCTGGGCAAACCTTTCATCGCCGGTGGCTGATCAATGAACCCCAGGCTGTACTCGTTTCTAGGCAAGCAGAGCGGTCCGTGGCGCGTGCAGCGCATCGTGCACGTCTGCGGCGACACCTTGCCGGACGTTTCACACATCGAGCTTGTTGCCGGCTCACCGGATGTGCCGAGTGTGTGGGCCTTGCGCGGTGTGACCAGCAACGAACGCTACGTCGAGCGCAGCGAGAAGACGCAGCTGGTCGCCGTGCAGCAGGGTCTTGGGCGGCCCGAGGCTAGCCGCGCGGCGCTGATCCCGATCCGCAAGAACGCGGCCTGGTGGGCGCTGACGCAGGACGAGCGCCGTCAGATCTTCGAAGACGTTTCGCATCACAACGCCATCGGCATGGAGTATCTGCCGCCGATTGCGCGGCGTCTGCACCATTGCCGCGATCTGCCTGAAGAGAGTCCCTTCGATTTCCTGACCTGGTTCGAGTTCGCGCCCGAGCACGAGGCCGCCTTCGACAGTCTGCTCACGCGCCTGCGCGCGACGCCGGAGTGGGGCTACGTCGAACGCGAAGTTGAAATCCGGCTGGAGCGTGCATGACCCTGCTGCAGACCTTGGGACTCTTCGTCATCACCGCCCTCGCCGAGATCGTCGGCTGTTACCTGCCCTGGCTGGTGCTGCGGCAGGACAAAAGTGTCTGGCTGCTGTTGCCCGCTGCGCTGAGCCTAGCGCTGTTTGCCTGGCTGCTGAGCCTGCACCCGACGGCGGCCGGACGTGTCTATGCAGCTTACGGTGGTGTCTATATCGGCGTCGCGCTTGCGTGGCTGTGGCTGGTCGATGGCATTCGCCCGACCCAATGGGATCTGGTCGGCAGCGGTGTGGCGTTGCTGGGCATGGCCATCATTCTGTTTGCACCGAGGAACACCTGATGTCGACCTTGCTGTTACGCAACGCCGACATGCTCGTCACCATGGACGCCAGCCGCCGCGAGATCGCGGGGGGTGGCGTGTTCATACGCGACGGGGTGATCGAGGCTGTGGGCAGCAGCGAGGCTTTGCCACAGGAGGCCGATGAAGTCATTGATCTCGCCGGCCACGTGCTGATGCCCGGGCTGATCAACACGCATCACCACATGTACCAGAGCCTCACGCGCGCGGTCCCTGCAGCGCAGGACGCCGAGCTGTTCGACTGGCTCTCGGCGCTCTACCCGATCTGGGCGGGGCTGACGCCGGAGATGATCCGCGTTTCCACACTCACCGCGATGGCCGAGCTGATCCTCTCGGGCTGCACCACGTCGTCAGATCATCTCTACATCTACCCGAATGGTTGCCGGCTGGATGACAGCATCGAAGCCGCGCGCCAGATCGGCATGCGCTTCACAGCGAGCCGCGGCAGCATGAGCGTCGGCCGTTCCAGGGGCGGCTTGCCGCCGGACCGTGTGGTGGAAGACGAAGAGGCGATACTGCGCGATACGCGCCGTCTCATCGAGACGTATCACGATGCCACGCGTTACAGCATGCTGCATGTCGCAGTCGCACCCTGTTCACCCTTCTCGGTGAGCCGCGACCTGATGCGCGAATCCGCCGTGCTGGCGCGCAGCTACGGCGTGCGCCTGCACACCCATCTGGCCGAGAACGTGAAGGACGTCAGCTACAGCCGCGAACAGTTCGGCATGACGCCGGCCGAATACGCAGAGTCGCTGGGCTGGACCGGGGCCGATGTCTGGCACGCGCACTGCGTGCAGCTCGACACAGCCGGCATCGCCCTCTTTGCTCGCACCGGTACGGGCGTCGCGCATTGCCCCTGTTCCAACATGCGGCTTGCGTCGGGCATCGCGCCGATCCCTGCGATGCATGCGGCAGGCGTGCCGGTCGGTCTGGGCGTGGATGGTTGTGCCTCGAATGACGGCGCGCACATGCTGGGCGAAGCGCGCCAGGCCATGCTGCTGGCACGTGTCGGCTTCGGCCCTGCCGCAATGAGTGCGCGCCAGGCGCTCGAACTGGCTACGCTGGGCGGTGCACGCGTGCTGGGCCGCGACGACATCGGCGCGCTGGCACCGGGCATGAGTGCGGATTGCGTGGCGTTCCGGCTGGACGACGTGAGTCTTGCCGGTGGCGCCGTGCATGACCCCGTGGCGGCGCTGGTGTTCGGCACGCCACCGCGTGTGCAACTTTCCGTCATCAACGGCAAGGCGGTGGTGCGCGACGGCGAACTGCAGACAGTGGAATTGCCGGCCGTATTGCGGCAGCATGATGTGTTGGCGCGCCAGCTGGCTGCGGGTTAGTTCGTGTCCTGGCCTCGCCGGCTTGTTGCATAGCGTCCATATCCAGACAAGTTCCATTCAATAGCCCACAGGAGCCGCACCATGAATCCGCACGTGCACGCCACCCTGGTCCGCGGCCGCATCCTGCATTTCTTCGCAGACCCCGGCGAAGACAGCGATCCCGCGAGCTGGCAATACATCGAGGACGGCGCGCTGCTGATCGACGGCGGCGTGGTGCGCGACTGTGGCGAGTGGGACAAGGTGCTCGCGGCGCTGCCACAACACACGCGCCACACCGCGCGCCTCATCGATCATCGCGGCAAGCTGATCGTGCCGGGCTTTGTCGACACCCACGTGCACTACCCGCAGATGCGTGTGCTGGGCTCTTATGGGCGCCAGTTGCTCGACTGGCTCAACGACTACACCTTTCCCGCTGAAGCGAGCTTTGCCGACCCCGCAGTGGCGGAGCGCACCGCGAAGTTCTTTGTCGATCGTCTGCTGGCGCACGGCACGACGACGGCCTCGGTGTATGCCACGGTGCACGCGCATTCGGTCGACGCCTTCTTTTCTGCCGCCGAGGCAAAGCGGCTGCGCATGCTGTGCGGCAAGGTGATGATGGATCGCCATTGCCCGGACAACCTGCGTGACACGGCCGACAGCAGCGCCAGGGATTGCAGTGCGCTGATCGAGCGCTGGCACGGCAAAGGCCGGCTGCGCTATTGCGTGACACCGCGCTTCGCGATCACCTCGACCCCGGCGCAGCTGCAGGTGGCGGGCGAACTCTACGCCAGCCGACCCGATCTGCATGTGCAGTCACACCTGTCCGAGAACCTGGCCGAGATCGCGTTCGTGCGCGAGCTGTTCCCGGACAGCGCGCACTACCTCGATGTGTATGACCGCTTCGGCCTGCTCGGACCACGTGCCATCTATGGGCATGGCATCCATCTGTCCGATGCCGAACTGGCGCGGCTGGCCGCGTCGCAGACCACCATCGCGTTCTGCCCGACTTCCAACCGTTTTCTCGGCAGCGGACATTTCGACTATCGCCGCACGGCAGCGGCCGGCGTCTCCGTCGGCCTGGCGAGCGATGTGGGGGGCGGCACCAGCCTGTCGATGCTGCGCACCATGGGCGCGGGCTATGAAGTCAGCCAGATGCTGCAGGCTCCCACACCCGTGATGCGCAGCTGGTACGGCGCCACGCTGGGAGGCGCGCAGGCGCTGGGGCTGGAGGGCTTCATTGGCAACTTTGCGATCGGCAAGGAAGCGGACTTCGTTGTGCTCGATACGCAGGCAATCCCGGAACTGGCTTTCCGCGTTGCGCATGCCAACGCTTTGACCGAGCAACTTTTTGCGCTGATGGTGCTGGGCGACGAGCGCTGTGTCGCGGCGACCTGGGTGCTGGGCGAGCCGGCGTATCAGGCGGGTGCGGTGGCCTGAGCGCTGCGTTCGCCGCGGCGTGCCTGCCAGCACGAACCGCTCATGATGCCGCCGACCATGATGAACACCGGGACGGCGCCGAACAGGGCGGTGATGGCGCCGAACAGCGAAGGGCCGGTGAGCCCCATCATGTTGCCCATCATGGCGCGCAGGCCGGCGCCCTCGCCGGCGCGGCCGGGCGGCATGGCGCGGTAGATGAGGCCGAGGATGTTGGGCTGGCCAACGCCTGCCGCGAGGCCAAAGACGAAGCCCAGTGCGGCGTGCAGCAGGGCATTGTCGGCCAGCGGCAGGGTGAAGAACACGCAGGCGGCCAGTGCGAAGGAGACGGTCAGCATGCGCCACTCGGCCATCCTGCGCGACAGCCAGGGCAGCAGGGCGCGGATCGCGAAGGTGCCCACCGCGAAGCTCGACAGCACGAGGCCGATGGTGGTGGCCGAGTAGCCGCGAGTCTGACCGAGCACCGGCACCATGAAGGTGAAGGCGTCCCACGACAGCGATACGGTCATGGCGAGGAGGTAGATGCGCAGCAGGCGCGCATCACGAAAGACGGCGCGGGCAATGCTGGGTTCGCTCGACTTCGGCTTGCTCTCGCGCGTGCCGTCCGGCAGGTTGGCGCGCAGGCCGGCCAGCAGGCTGCACACGACGACAGCGGCCAGTGCGCCAAAGGCCATGCGGTAGCCCGAGTGGTCGATGAGGATGCCAACGAAGGTCGGGCCCAGCACCGATGACACCGAATTTCCCATCTGCAGCCAGGCGAGCATGCCGACCCGGTCGCCCTCGTGTTTGAAGTCCATGTAGGACACGCAGACATTCGCTGCCAGCATGTAGCCCGCGAAGCCGGTGCCGGCGAGCAGGCCGGTGATGAGAATGGTCGGCAGCGACTGCACGGTGGCCGACAGCACGAGGCCCGAGATCATCAGCAACTGGCAGATGCGCATGACGCGGCGCGTGCCGACGCGGTCGATCCAGCGCCCCATCTGCAGCGACAGCAGCACAGGCATCAGGCCGAAGGCGCTGAAGGCTATGCCGGCCCAGGCTTCCGATCCACCATGCTTCAGCGCATACAGCGAGGCCGCGACGCGTCCGCCAGATAGCGTGACGTGAGCAAGCAGTGTGACGGTGATGAGGGAGACGATCTGGAACGGGATATGAGCGAAATAAGGCGCGAAATGGCGCGACAGGCGGGAGGGCAGCATGGCAGCATCCTAAGTTCTCAAGCGCCCTGACGGCAAATCCGTCCGACCAATCGCCAAACTGGTGTTATGACTCCCTCGTCAACTGCGTCGCTCACCATCGACCTCTTCTGCGCCGTCATCGACAACTTCGGCGACGCCGGCGTGTGCTGGCGGCTCGCGCGCCAGCTGGCGCGCGAGCACGGTTGCGCCGTGCGTCTGTGGGTGGACCGGTGCGAAGTGCTGGAAGCGATTGTTCCTGCGCTGGTCGGCGCCACGCATTGCGACGGGGTGAAGGTTGGCAGCTGGGAGGACGCGGAGCCGGCCAAGCCGGCGCGATTGGTCATCGAGGCTTTTGCCTGCAATCCGCCTGCGTCCTTCGTGCAGCGCATGGCCGCCGCGCGTCCATCGCCACTGTGGATCAATCTCGAATACCTCAGCGCCGAGGACTGGGTCGAGGGCTGCCACGCCCTGCCGTCGCCGCAGGCCAACGGGCTGCGCAAGTTCTTCTTCTTTCCGGGCTTCACGCCGGCCACGGGAGGCGTAATCAAGGAGAACGGTCTGGACGCCGCGCGGCGGGCTTTCCAGGCGTCACCCGCCGCGCAGGCCGCGTTCTGGCAGGGCTTGGGCGCCGCGCCGCAGCCGGACGCGCTGCGCATCTCGCTGTTCGCCTACGAGAATGCGGCTGTCGCCGGTCTGCTCGACGCCTGGGCCGGCGGTGACGCCCCCGTTTTCTGCGCCGTGCCGGTGGGGCGTGTGCTGCCGCAGGTGGAACGCTGGGCCGGCCTGCCGCTGGCGCCGGGCAGTGTCGTAGCGCGCGGCGCGCTGCAATTGACCGTACTGCCCTGGCTCACGCAGGACGACTATGACCGCCTGCTGTGGGCCTGCGACCTCAACTTCGTGCGTGGCGAAGACTCCTTCGTGCGTGCCCAGTGGGCGCAGCGACCCTTCGTCTGGCACATCTACCAGCAGGACGAAGACGCCCACCGCATCAAGCTGGCAGCCTTTCTCGATCGCTACGCGGGCGGGGCTTCGGCAGGCCCGCTGCGCGATTTCTGGCAAGCCTGGGACGTACAGCAGAACGCCGCCGGCGCCTGGCCGGCCTTGCGTCAGGCTTTGCCCGAGCTCAAGGAACGTGCCGAAACATGGGCCGAACGTGTGGCCTCACACGGCGATCTGGCCTCCAAGTTGCTGATTTTTAGTAAACCATTGCTAGAATAGCGGGCTTTGCAAACTCGCTCGGGCGCCATACGCGCCAGACCTTTGGTGCTCCTATGAAAATCGCTCAAGAACTCCGCTCCGGTAACGTCGTGATGGTTGGCGCCGACGCCCTCGTCGTGCAGAAGACCGAATACTCCAAGGGTGGCCGCAACGCTGCCGTCGTCAAGATGAAGTTCAAGAACCTGCTCTCCGGCGCCGGTTCCGAAGGCGTCTACAAGGCTGACGACAAGTTCGAAGTCGTCCAGCTCGATCGCAAGGAAGTGACCTACTCCTACTTTGCCGATCCGATGTACGTGTTCATGGACGAAGAGTACAACCAGTACGAAATCGAAGCCGAAAACATGACCGACGCGCTCAAGTACCTCGAAGACGGCCTCAAGTGCGAAGTCGTGTTCTACAACGAGAAGGCCATCTCGGTTGAACTGCCGACCAGCGTTGTGCGCGTCGTCGAATACACCGAACCCGCCGTCAAGGGCGACACCTCGGGCAAGGTCATGAAGCCGGCCCGCCTCGCCACCGGCTTCGAACTGCCGGTGCCGGCCTTCGTTGAAATCGGTGACAAGATCGAAATCGACACGCGCACCGACGAGTACAAGGCCCGCGTCAAGTAATCCCACGGCGTCTTGCTAATGCGCGGGGCAATCCTGCGACTCCGATGCTCGCTGTACCCCAGTACAGCTCCGCTTCTCGTCGCAGCCTTGACCCGCTCGCTACGCAATCCGCCGCACGATTCTGCGGACAACAAAAAAGGAGCTTTGGGGCTCCTTTTTTGTTTTCGTCAATCGAGCAGTTCGGACTCGAGGCGCTCCAGTTCTTCCAGTGTGTTGCCGCGCGAGGCGAAGCTGCGTTGCGCGCGCTGGTACCAGTACTCGGCGTTGGAGAGATCGCCTTCCTGTGCGTGCAGGATGCCGTGGAACCAGGCGCCGAGCATCGAATCGTCTGCCTGCACCATGCGGTGTGCAGCCTCCCAGTCTCCGCGACGTGCATGCGTCAGTGCGTGCCGAAGGTTCACCATGCGAGGCTCCTTTTGTGTGGATGATTCTGAGACAATTCCAGGCCAAGCCCCGCTGTGCGTCAAGTAGAGAGAAACCGCATTCCCGCCCCTGTTTCACGCTTAACGCCCCCGACTCTTCCTCACTCGTTTCGCTATTGCCATGATCCGCATCCTCAGCCTCGCTGCCCTGATCTCTCTCACCGCCTGCAGCCAGGAAGAGCCGCGTGAGTCGGACTATGCGAACAGCACGACCGGCATGGTGCCGGGTGCCGCTGCGTCGATCCAGAAGGATCTCTCGCAAGCTGCTGCTGAAGATGTGCAGTCGGCTGCGCAGGCAGAGGTTGCCGAGAGCGCGGCGAAGGATGTGACGTCGGTTGCGCAGGACATCGCCAAGGCCAGTCGTCAGCCGGCTGGTGGTGTCTCGAACAGCGAGTCACGCTGACAGCAACTGGCAGCAGTGAAGGCGCCCCAGGGCGCCTTTTTCGTGCGTGCGCCGAGGTGTCCTGAGACAATTGCGGGCTGCGCAGCAAGCTCACCGGTCCGCCTCCATGCCTCATTTGCACTCCCACCCCTATACCCGCCCCGCCATCCGCATTCGCGGTGCGCGCCAGAACAATCTCAAGAACCTCTCGCTCGACATCCCGACCGGTGAGCTGGTCGTCGTGACCGGCCCTTCGGGCTCGGGCAAGAGCTCGCTGGTGTTCGACACGCTCTACGCCGAAGGCCAGCGTCGCTACGTCGAGACCTTCTCACCTTACGCGCGGCAGTTCCTCGACCGCATGGACAAGCCGCAGGTGGATGCCATCGAAGGTGTGCCACCGGCGATTGCCATCGACCAGAGCAACCAGGTGCGCACCTCGCGCTCGACGGTCGGCACCATGACCGAGCTCGCCGACTACCTCAAGCTGCTCTACGCCCGCGCCAGTCACCTCTACTGCAAGGGTTGTGGCAAGCGCGTCGAACGCGAGACGCCGCAGAGCATCCTCGCCGCCCTCGCGCAGCGCTGTCCGCAGCATGAGGATCCGCGCCTTGCCATCGTTGCACCGCTGGCGATCCCCGACAACTTCACGGCTGACGAGATGCGCGCCCACCTCGATCGCCAGGGTTTCACGCGCGTCACCGAGGATGGCAAGCGCCTGCTCGTCACCGTCGACCGCTTCCGCTTCGGCAACACCGAGGCGAGCCGCGTCTCGGAAGCGATCGAGAATGCGCTGCGACTGGGGCAGGGGCGCATCGAGATCCACCTTGGTGGCGAGGCGCTCGCTGGCGATGCGGCAAGCTCGGGCACGATCTGGAAATTTTCGGCTGATTTGCACTGCGCCGACTGCGACATCCACTACGCCGAACCCACGCCGTCACACTTCTCGTTCAACTCCGCCGTCGGTGCCTGCGAGGCCTGCCGTGGTTTCGGCCGCGTGATCGGCATCGACCCCGGTCTCATCGTGCCGGATGAGTCGAAGACGCTGGCGGGTGGCGCCGTGAAGCCCTGGCAGACCGAGAGCTACAACGAATGCCAGCGCGACTTGATGAAGATGGCCAGGCTGCGCGGCATCGCCACCGACATCGCCTGGCGCGACCTGCCCGCAGAGCATCGGCACTGGGTGATGGAAGGCGAGCCGGAGTTCAAGAGCTGGGAGCGCTCCTGGCCGAAGTACTGGTATGGCGTGCGGCGTTTCTTCGACTGGCTGGAAACCAAGGCCTACAAGATGCACATCCGCGTCCTGTTGAGCCGCTATCGCGCCTACTCGGATTGCCCGGTGTGTGACGGTGCGCGGTTGAAAACGGATTCCTTGTTGTGGCGTGTGGGGAGCCGGGATGAAGCGGACCGCGCGTTGCAGTTCCCTCTCCCTGAGGGAGAGGGTGGTCCGAAGGACCGGGAGAGGGGGGATGGTGGATCACGCACCATTTCCCCTCTCCCGGCGCACGGCGCCACCCTCCCCCCTGGGGGAGGGAACGGCTACGTGCCGGTGGGCCGCAAACGCTTCCGCCCCCAAGGCATGCGAATGTCCGAAGAGCAGCTGCAGTCCCTGCCCGGCCTCTCCATCCACGACGCCATGCGCCTGCCCGTTGAGCGGGCGCGCGACTTCTTCAGCGCGCTGCCGCTCGAAGGCAGTGCTGGCGACGCCGTCGAGCTGGTCATGCAGGAGATCCGCAGCCGCCTCAGCTACCTCTGCGAAGTGGGCCTCGGCTACCTCACGCTGGATCGCCAGAGCCGCACCTTGTCGGGCGGTGAAGTACAGCGCATCAACCTCACGACTGCGCTGGGCACTTCGCTGGTGAACACCCTGTTCGTGCTCGATGAGCCTTCCATCGGCCTGCACCCGCGCGATATCGATCGCATCAACGGCGTGATGCGTCGCCTGCGCGACGCTGGCAACTCGCTGGTTGTCGTCGAGCATGACCCGGCGGTGATGCTCAATGCCGACCGCATCATCGACATCGGCCCCGGCCCCGGTGCGGCGGGTGGCAACATCGTTTTCAACGGCACGCCGGACGAACTGCGTGCGCGCACCGACACACTCACGGCGCAGTTCCTCGGCGGCCATCGTCATGTCGACGCCGGTCTCGTGCGTCAGAGCGTCGATGCGAAAACGCCGCGCCTCCAATTGCTCGGCGCGACAGCCAACAACCTCAGGAAGGTCGACCTTGCCGTGCCGTTGGGGCGTCTGGTCTGCGTCACCGGCGTGTCGGGCTCGGGCAAGTCCACGCTGATCTCCGACGTGCTGTGGCCTGCGCTCAAGAAAGCCAAGGGCGAAGCCACCGAGGCGCCCGGCGCCTTCGACAGGCTGGTCGGTGACTCGCTGATCGAAGCCGTCGTGATGGTTGATCAGAGCGCCATCGGCAAGACCACGCGCTCCAATCCGGCGAGCTACGTCGGTGCTTTCGATGTGATCCGCAAGCGCTACGCGGCATTGCCCGAAGCCGAACAGCGCGGCTACACGGCCGGCACTTTCTCTTTCAATTCCGGCGACGGTCGCTGCCCGACCTGTGGCGGCAATGGCTTCGAGCATGTCGAGATGCAGTTCCTGTCCGACGTGTACCTGCGCTGCCCGGACTGCGACGGCAAGCGCTATCGCCCGGAAGTGCTTGAGATTCGCTTGAACGGCAAGAGCATCGCCGACGTATTGGAGCTGACCTGCGTGGATGCGCTGGCCTTCTTCGCTGGCGACAAGGAGCTCACGAGAGCGATCCAGCCGCTGGTCGACGTTGGCCTGGACTACCTCACGCTGGGTCAGCCCGTGCCGACGCTGTCAGGCGGTGAAGCGCAGCGTCTGAAGCTCGCAGGGCATCTTGCGGAATATGCGGCGAAGAGCGCCAAACGCCGTCATCCCCGCGAAGGCGGGGATCCAGTGACGTTGAAAGGAAAAGCAAAGTCGCCGGATTCCCGCCTTCGCGGGAATGACGGGGCCAAGGGCTCGCTATTCCTGTTCGATGAGCCCACGACGGGTCTGCACTTCGGCGACATCGAGAAGCTGCTGCGCGCCCTGCGCGCTCTTGTTGATGCGGGCAACACGGTGCTGGTCGTCGAGCACAACCTCGATGTGATGCGCGCAGCCGACTGGCTGATCGATCTGGGCCCGGAGGGTGGTGACGGTGGTGGCGAGATTCTCGTCGAAGGCACCGTCGAGGCGCTGATTGCCGAACCGCGTTCGCACACCGGACGTGCGCTGGCTGAGTACAAACTTGACTCCCCTCTCCCTGCGGGAGAGGGGCAGGGGGTGAGTGTCTCCACTGCAGGCAATTGGCCCTCACCCCAACCCCTCTCCCGCGGGGAGAGGGGCTCTATCCTTGCCGAGCCGCGCGCGCCGTACGCTCCTCACGCCTCACGCATCGCTCCTCACCGTGACGAAGTCACCATCACCAACGCCCGCGAGCACAACCTCAAGAACATCTCGCTCTCCATCCCGCACAACAAGTTCACGGTGGTTACCGGCGTGTCCGGTTCGGGCAAGTCCACGCTGGCCTTCGACATCCTGTTTGCCGAAGGGCAGCGTCGCTATCTCGAATCGCTCAATGCCTATGCGCGCCAGTTCGTGCAGCCGGCATCGAAGCCGGATGTCGATGCCATCCACGGCATTCCGCCGACGGTGGCCATCGAGCAGCGCACGAGCCGTGGTGGTCGCAAGAGCACTGTAGGCACGCTGACCGAAGTGCATCACTTCCTGCGCCTGATGTTCGTGAAGCTGGGCACGCAGCACTGCCCGGATTGCAACTGCGCCATCGAGCCGCAGAGTCAGGACGCCATCGCCGCGCGCATCCTGCGCGACTACCGCCAGCAGAAGGTCGGCCTGCTCGCGCCGCTGGTGGTCAATCGCAAGGGCCTCTATACGGATCTCGCCAAATGGGCCAAGGGCAAGGGCTATACGCATCTGCGTGTGGATGGCGAATGGATCCCGGTGTCGCCCTGGCCGCGCCTCGACCGCTTCAAGGAACACAGCATCGAGTTGCCGGTCGCCGACGTGGAAGTGCGCGCCGACAACGAAGCCGAGCTGCGCGAGAAACTCGCCGCGTCATTGCAGCTGGGCAAGGGCACCATCCGCCTCATCACGCCTGCAGGCGACGACATCGTGTTGTCGACGCTGCGTGCCTGTCCTTCGTGTGGCACCAGCTTCCCCGAGCTTGATCCGCGCCTGTTCTCCTACAACTCCAAGCACGGCTGGTGCGAGAGCTGTTGCGGCACCGGCGTCGAGATTCCGAAGTGGATGAAGGACCCCGAGGTCGACGTGGCCGAGATGGAGTTCGCCGGCCTTGACGAGGAAGACGGCGAAGAAGTGGCGTGCCGCGCCTGCAATGGCCTGCGTCTCAACCCGACAGCGCTGGCCGTGCGCTACCGCGATGCGTCGATAGCCGATTACAGCAGGAAGTCGGTCAACATGCTGGGCGAGTGGGTTGGCGGCCTGCAGCTCGAAGGGCGCGAGGCGGGCATCGGTCGTGACATCGTTGCCGAGCTGAAACACCGCCTCGCCTTCCTGCGTGATGTGGGCCTCGGTTATCTCGCGCTGGATCGCGCCGCGCCGACGCTGTCGGGTGGCGAAGCGCAGCGCATCCGCCTTGCCGCGCAGCTGGGCAGCAATCTGCGCGGCGTCTGCTACGTGCTCGACGAACCGAGTATCGGTCTGCACCCGCGCGACAACGGAGTGCTGCTGGACATGCTGTCGGCGCTGCGCGAGAAGGGCAACACGGTGGTCGTCGTCGAGCACGACGAAGAGACCATCCGCCGCGCCGATGAAGTGCTGGACCTCGGCCCCGGTGCGGGCACGCGTGGCGGTCGCCTGATCGCGCAGGGCACGGCGGATCAGCTGATCGCCGCAGCAGACTCGGTCACCGGCAAAAGCCTGCGCGAGCCGCTGCAGCATCCGCTGCATGCGCGCACGGCGCCGACGAAGACGGACCCTGCGATCCAGCTCAGCGGCGCCTCGCTGCACAACCTGCAGGACGTGTGCGTACAGGTGCCGCTGAATCGCCTTACCGTGGTCACCGGTGTGTCAGGCTCCGGCAAATCGACGCTGGCGCGCGACGTGCTGCACGCCAACCTCAAACGCCTCGTCGGTACCGACGAAGGCGATGCAAAGCCCGCTGGCCGCAAGACGGCCAAGCTGATGCCGCGCACGCAGAAAGCGGGGAGTGGTCTTCAGGGTTGCTCAGCCATCGAGGGCTGGCAGGCCGTGGGCCGCGTGCTGGAAGTCGACCAGACGCCAATCGGCAAGACGCCGCGCTCTTGCCCTGCGACCTACGTCGGTTTCTGGGATGAGATCCGCAAACTCTTCGCCAACACCGAGGCGGCGAAGCTGCGCGGCTGGTCGGCGGCGCGTTTCTCGTTCAATACGGGCGAGGGCCGTTGCCCGGCCTGCGAAGGCGCGGGCGTGCAGACCGTGGCGATGAATTTCCTGCCCGACGTGAAGGTGCGCTGCGAGGTCTGTGACGGCGCGCGCTTCAATGCCGACACGCTGTCTGCGACCTGGCGCGAGAAAAGCATCGCCGAGGTACTGGCGATGGAGGTCGACGAGGCGGTCGAGTTCTTCGCTGCGCACAGCAAGGTGAGCCATCCCTTGAAGCTGCTGCAGGACGTGGGCCTCGGCTATCTCACGCTGGGGCAGGCGTCCCCCACGCTGTCAGGTGGTGAGGCGCAGCGCATCAAGCTCGTCACCGAACTCGCCAAGGTCAAGACCGACCCGGCGGCGCGCGCGTCGAAGTACAAGAGCCCGCACACGCTCTATGTGCTCGACGAACCGACCGTGGGACTCCACATGGCCGACGTGGCCAGGCTCATCACGGTGCTGCATCGACTCGTCGAAGCCGGCAACACTGCCCTGGTCATCGAGCACGATCTGGACGTCATGGCCGAGGCCGACTGGCTCATCGACATGGGGCCGGAAGGCGGCACCGAGGGCGGCCGCGTGGTGTATGAGGGCCCGCTGGCCGGCGCGCTGAAAGCCGACACGCACACAGGGGCAGCCCTGCGCGCGTTTCTGAGTCGTCACAAGACGGCTGTGTAGAATCAGCCGAACTTCCAGATGGAGCAAGCACGATGACGCAAAGCCCCAAGGTGTCCGAACTGACCCGCATCCTGATCGCCATCGGCTTGCTGGGCCTGCTGCTGGTGGGCTGCTTCTGGGTGCTGCGCCCTTTTCTGCCGGGGCTGCTGTGGGGCACGATGATTGTTGTGGCCAGCTGGCCGCTGATGCTGCGCCTGCAGACCTGGCTGGGCGGACGCCGCATGATGGCGGTGGCCGTGATGACGACGGGACTGGTGCTGTGCGTGGTGTTGCCGCTGCTGATGTCGGTCATGACGCTCATCAACAACGCGAGTGATGTGGTGAGCTGGGTGTCATCGCTGCGAGATGGCGGGCTGGAGACGCCGCCGGAATGGCTCGCTGGCTTGCCCTACCTGGGGGAGACGCTGGCGCGCGAATGGACCAACTGGCTGGCGGGTGGGCGCCTCAATGCGAGCATTGCCGCGCACGGCAAGGAGCTGAGCAGCTGGTTCATCGCGCAGGCCGGCAGCGCAGGTGCGCTGCTGATGCACTTCGCGATCACCGTGCTGATTGCAGCCCTGCTGTATGCACGTGGCGAAGAGGCTGCAGCCTTTCTGCGCGCGCTGGCCATGCGGTTGGCCGACGTGCGTGGCGTGGCCTTGCTGGATCTGGCCGGCAAGTCGGTGCGCGCGGTGGCGCTGGGTATCGTGGTGACGGCCGTGGTGCAGACGCTGGTTGGCGGCCTCGGCCTGCTGATTGCGGGCGTGCCGTTTGCAGGGCCGCTGATCTCGCTGACGCTGATCCTGTGCATCGCGCAGCTCGGGCCGCTGCTGGTGCTCGGACCCGCCGTGGCGTGGTTGTTCTGGACTGGCCAGATCTGGCAGGGCGTGGTGCTCTGTGTGCTGGGACTGATCGCCATCAGCCTCGACAATGTGCTGCGCCCGGTGCTGATCCAGCGCGGCGCCAACCTGCCGCTGTTGCTGATCCTCGTCGGCGTCATCGGTGGTCTGCTGGGCTTCGGCCTGGTTGGCCTGTTCATCGGGCCGGTGATCCTGGCGCTGGGCTATACCCTTGTGACCGCGTGGGTCGGAGATCGCCTGGCGGTGCGCCAGGAGGTGTTGCCGGAAGCCCCTTGAGTTGCGTGCCTTACATGTCGAGGCTGGCCGACAGGTAGATCATCCTGCTGGTGATATTGGCGGGAGTCTTGTCGCCCAGCGTTGCGTGGTAGCTCTGCACGCCGCGGTCGGGGATCTCCTGGTGCTTCTCGCCAAGGTTGATGGCATTGAGTGCAATTTCCAGCTTGCGATGTTGCCGCAGCATGGTCTGCCAGGCGATGCGCGCATCGAAGCTGGTGTAGGGCTTGGCGACGTAGTTCGTCAGCGGTGCAATGCCATCGCCGCCGGAGATCGGCCCCATGCGCAGCACGCTGATCATGCCGGACCAGTGTGCATCGAGCTTCTGGAACCAGGACAGGCTGGCGACGTATGGCGCGACGCGGTCGTCGATACCGGCGTCGCCCGAGTGGCGATCAATCATCGCGTGCGAGAGAATGATCTCGCCATTGCGCCAGGGGCGTGACTTGAGCTGGTACTCGACACCGCGCAGCGTGATGGTGCGGCTCATGTTCTGGTACTGCAGCGAGCCGATCCAGGATTCCAGCGCGGCCGTGTAGGGGGCCGGCGAGTTCACCGACACGCGTGCGATGTAGTCCTTGATGCGCTCGTTGAACAGGCGCACATCCAGCGTGGTCGACAGGGTGCGGAAGCGGCCGAGGTAACCGATCTCGGCGCTGTCGATGCGTTCCTGCCGCAGGTCCGGGTTGGGCATGTAGGCGCGCACCAGCAGGGCGCCACTGACCGGATCAATGACGCGAATGTCGCCTTCCTTTTCGAAGGTGGGGCGTTGCTGGTAAGCGCGCGCCGCGCCGACGCGCAGCGTGTGCCCCTCGGCGGCCTGCCAGTTGAGGAAGCTGCGCGGCGCGAAGTGCGTCGGTTCGCTGCGGTAGCGTTCGATGGCGGCGCCGATGTTGAGTTGCCAGTGGCGTGCGAGGTCTTCGTCGAGACTCCCGAACAGGCGATACAGGTCGACGGGCTTCGGCTCGCCGTTGGCATACATGTAGGGCGAGCTGGTGCGGTCGCGACGGGCTTCGACGCCCCACACCATCTGCCGCGTCTTGCCGCTGCTGCGGTGCTGGAACTCGAACTGGTCGCGCGAACTGCGCCGGTTGCGGTTCACGTCAATTTGCGTGGGGCCGTAGGGATAGCCGGCAGGAATATGTGCTGTCCAGCCGTCGGTGTAATGGCTCTCGTTGTGGAAGTACTGGGCGAGAAGCTCCTCGTCCTCGCGTGGCGTACCGACCCATTTCAGGTGCAGCGATTGCGCCGTGCCCCAGCTTTTGCGCGAGCCGTTGCTGTCGTACAGCGTGCTGTCATAGCCTTCGCCGCGGCGCAGGTTGCTGGCGCTCGCGCGCAGCATCACCTCGTTGCGGTTCGAGACTTGCCAGTCGCTGCGTAGCGTAAGCAGCTCGCTACGGCGTTCATCGCGCAGATTGTCGAAGCCGCTGTCGTGGCGCGTCGAGAGCGCCAGCTGGGTACGCGTCGGGCCCGCTTCGAAGTGCGTGATGCCGTCGCTGTCGCGGATCTGCGCATTGCCTACCCGCCCGGTGAGTCGTCCGTCGGGCGATTGAGCGGTGTGCCGCGTGATGATGTTGATGACACCCATGAAGGCGTTGGCGCCGTAGGTTGCAGCGTTGGGGCCGCGCACGACCTCGATGCGCTCGATTTCATCCGGCGTGACTGGCAGGTTGGTCCAGTCCACGCCACCGAAGCTCGCCAGTGAATAGATTGAGCGGCCATCGACGAGCACTTGCAATTCCGACGGAAAGTTGTTGCCCAGACCGTGGTAACTGACCCAGTAGTTGTTGCCGCGCTCCTGCCCGGTCTGCATGCCCGGCACAAGGCGGAAGATGCGCGCCAGGTCACGATAGCCGCTGGCGCGGATGAGGTCGCCATCGATGACGGTGACGGAGCCCGGTGCGCGGTCCAGCGACTGCGGCATCCGCGAGGCGCTGATCACCACCGGCAGGTCTTCGATGAAAGGGTCTTCAGGCGGCGCGGCGAAACAGGCCAGCGGCAGGCCTGACAGGGCAAGCGCCAGCCAGCGCAGGGGCACGCGCAAGTCATTGGTTTGGCAGGCGAAACGAAGATGGGGGTACAACGCAGCTTTCACGGCAGGGATTCTAGCCTGCGCTGCGCGCAGGGCTTGATGGAAATGGCGGGCAAGGCCTTCTTGCCCCCGGCTTCGCGCCCTTCTGGACGCGGCCGCCCCGGCGGGGCGGCAAGCCTTGTGCCGACGGGCACAAGGCAACCCGAAGAGGTTTGTACTGCTGCATGGCATTCGATAGCATGTCGGGCTCTGCAAGCTGTACGTATTCCGACATGTCGTCCCAGGATCAGCCTTCCCTTCCCCGTGATGCGGGCCGTGTGCCCCACGCCAGTCATGCCAGCCGCGCCCCGCAGGTGCGTCGCGTAACCGCCGCTCAAGCCGCCCGCTGGCTACTTAGCGGCTGGCGTCTTTTCGCGGCCCGGCCGCTGCAATGGATTTTGCTCTCCGTCATGGTGTTTGCATTGATGGCGGTCATCTCCTTGCTGATCGTGCCGGTGCCAGTGTTTGGCCCCATGGTGCCGCCGGTGGTCTTTGCAATTCTGCTGGCCAGCCTGCTTGATACCGCCGCCCGGCAGGAGAGTGGCGCCACGCCGGGCTTTGCCGACATATACAGCGGCGCCATGCCGCATCTGGGCAGCCTCAGTCTGATCGGCATCTTCTTCAGCATTCCGCTGATCTTTCTGCAGTTGCTTGTCATGCTGGCGCTGGCCGGTGGTTTGCTGGTGGGCGTCTTTGGCGTGGCGCTTGGCAATGCATTGAGTGGCTTGCTCGGCGGCCTGGCGGGCTTCGTGTCGACCGTGCTGGCCGGTGGTGCCGTGCTGCTGGTGCTGTGGTTGTTGATGGCCCTGATCCTGATTTTCTCGCCGGCCATGATCGTGTTTGCGCGCTGCTCGGCCTTCGACGCCATGAGCGCCTCGTTACGCGCCAGCCTGCGCAACATCGGCCCGGTGCTGTTGTTCGGCTTGCTGACCTATCTCTTCTTTGTTGTCGCCATGGCGCCGCTGGGGTTGGGTGTGCTGGTGTTCATCCCCGTGTTTGCCGGTGCCTTGCGCCAGGCCTACCTCGACATGTTCACGCCCGCACCCGGCGTGGAGGCCTGACATGCAGGCAAAGAAACTGCCGGCCGTTGCGGGCTGGCGATGGTTGCAGGGTGGTCTGGCTTTGTGGCGGCGCTTTCCCGTGCCGCTGTCGATGGCGGCCCTGCTCAGCATGCTGCTGACTTCGTTGCCGGGCGCAATTCCCTGGCTGGGCCCCTTGCTGGTCTGCCTGATGGCGCCGTGCATGGATGTGGTGCTGCTGCATGTTTGCCGACAGCTCGCTACCGGGCGGCAGCCCATGTTGCCTGCCGTGCGCGCGAGCCTGCAGCGCAACCTGCGTGGGTTGCTGGTGCTGGGGCTGGTCATGTTTCTTGTTCTGATGGCCGCACGTGGATTGCGTGACCTGCTGGCCGGTCCAGGCATCGAAGCGTTCATGGAAGCCGCTGCGCGCGGTGAGGCGAAGCAGGTGCCGGGTAACGTGCTGAGCGGAGTGCTGGTCTACTGGGTCTGCATGATGCTGATGACGGCAGTCATGTGGGTGGCGCCCGCCTTGACGGCTTTTGCCGATGTGCCGCCCGTCAAGGCGCTGTTCTTCGCCATCGTGGCCTGCTGGCGCAACAAGGCTGCGCTGCTGATGTATGGCTTCGCGCTGATGTTGCTCTCGATTCCCCTGAGCTTCATGTTCCTGCTGGGCCAGCTCGGGCAGCTATTGGCCTCGCTGGTGATGTTCGGTGTGTTCATGCCAGCCTGTCTGGCGAGCAACTATCTCAGCCTGGTTGATATCTTCGGCCCCTTGCCCGAGCCTGACGATGCGCGCTGACGCCGCAGGTGTGCTGGGCATTCTCGGCGGCACCTTCGACCCCGTGCATTTCGGCCATCTGCGTCTGGCGCAGGAGGCGGCAGACTGCCTGCAGCTGGACGGGGTGCGCCTGATCCCGGCAGGGCAGCCACGTCATCGCGGCACACCTGGCGCGTTGGCGGCGGATCGGCTGGCGATGGTCCGGTTGGCCGCTGCGGGTGTGACGCATTTCACGGTTGACGCGGCGGAAGTGCTCAGCGAGCAGCCGAGCTACACGGTGCCGACGCTGGAGCGTTTGCGCGGCGAGCTAGGCGAAACGCAACCCATCGTGCTGATCGTCGGCGCCGACGCATTTGCCGGCCTGCCGCGCTGGCACCGTTGGCGCGAACTGTTCGCGCTGGCCCACATCGGGGTCGCGACGCGCCCTGGATACAGCCTGGAGCCAGAACAGCTGGCGCCTGAACTGGCGGCCGAGTTCGCGAACCGCAGTGCCACGCCGGAAGCCTTGCGCGGCGCTGCTGGCGGTTGCATCGTGCCCTTCAGCATGACGCCACTGGAGATCTCGGCGACCGCCATCCGGGCGCTGATCGGCGCACGTCGGACCCCGCGTTTTCTGGTTCCGGACGAGGTTCTCGACTATATTGAAGCCCATTCCCTTTACCGACAGGCCCCCTGATTACCGCATGGATATCCGCAAGTTGCAGAAGATCGTTGTTGCCGCCCTTGAAGACATCAAGGCGGTCGACATCGAAGTCATCAACACCACCAAGCTGACCTCCCTGTTCGACCGCGTCATCATCGCCAGCGGCAACTCCAACCGCCAGACGCGAGCGCTCGCCAAGAGCGTGCAGGAGAAGGTCAAGGAAGCCGGCGGCGAAGTGGTTTCCGTCGAGGGTGAAGACACGGGTGAATGGGTGCTGGTGGATCTCGGCGACATCGTCGTGCACCTCATGCAGCCTGCTGTGCGCAGCTACTACAACCTCGAAGAACTGTGGCAGGCCACTCCGGCCGCGCGCCGCAAGATGGCAGCGGCAAGTGCCGCGTCCGAGTGATCGCCGGCGCTTTGCCGGTGAGGCGATGAAGGCATGAAACTGTACCTCGTCGCAGTCGGCAACCGCATGCCTGACTGGGTGGTCGAGGGCTATGCCGAGTATGCCAAGCGCTTTCCGCGGGATTGCCCGCTGGAACTCATCGAAGTGCGCGCCGAGCCGCGAACCACAGGCAAGACCCCCGCCGCGATGATGGAAGCCGAGGCCGCGCGTCTGCGTCAGGCCATCCCCTCACGTGCGCGCATCGTCGTACTCGACGAACGTGGCGACGACCTCACCACGAAGAAGCTTGCCGACCGCATGCTGCGCTGGCAGGGCGAGGGTGACGATGTGGCTTTCGTCGTCGGCGGCCCCGACGGGCTGGCGCCGGAGTTCAAGGAAGGGGCGTTCGACAAGGTGCGACTCTCCAGCCTCACCTTGCCGCACGCCATGGTGCGTGTCATGCTCGCCGAAGCGCTTTACCGCGCCTGGAGCGTGCTCAACAACCATCCTTACCATCGCGAGTAGATCCATGTCCTCCCTCACGGCCCTGCCACGCATCTACCTCGCTTCGACCAGTCCGCGCAGACGAGAGCTGCTGCACCAGATCGGCATTGATTTTGACACCCTGTTTTTCCGCGCACCACCGCGCGACGACGAGGATGTGTCGGAGGACACCCTGCCCGACGAAGATGCCGAGACCTACGTCCTGCGCGTTGCGACTGCCAAAGCCGAAGGCGCCATGCGCCGCATCATCTGGCGCAAGTTGCGTCGCCAGGCCGTGCTGGCGGCTGACACAACGCTGGAGCTGGATGGCGAGATCATCGGCAAGCCCGACGATACAGCACACGCCACGCAGATTCTGCAGCGTTTGTCTGGCCGCACGCACCGTGTGCTGACAGCTGTGGCAATTGCCGACGACCAGGTGCTCAACCAGCGTCTGTCGATCAGCACGGTGAGCATGCGCGCCCTGTCGGACGAAGAGATTGCGGCCTACGTCGAGACCGGCGAACCCTTCGGCAAGGCTGGGGCTTACGGCGTGCAGGGGCGTGCCGCTTCATTCATATCGCATATAGAGGGGTCGTACTCGGGCATCATGGGGCTGCCTCTGTTCGAGACGGCCGAGCTGCTGCGCGAATTCAAGTTCGACACCTGAACGACACAATGTGGTCGGGTTTCAGAAGTTGACGCCCAGCCCGGTATAGACGGTCAGCTTGTTGTGTTGTCTGTCGTCAGGCACATGAGCCTGGTATTTGTGTAGCAGCGCCAGTTGCAGGCTGAACAGGCTGTTGATGCTCGTGCTGAGCATCAGCTGCAAAGCCGTGCGTGCGCCGCCGACGCCTACCGTGTGCGGGTAGATGACAAAGCGTTGGCGTAGCCGGCTGTTTTCCGAGATCTGCCAGCTCATGTCCTGACCAACCAGCCATTCCACGCCACGCGCATCTTCCGCTTCGTAGTAAACGGCATCGACCGCGGCCAGACCGGTGTAAACATTGAGCAGGTAGGCTGGTGTACTGACGATGCGATAGCCAATACCGCTACCCAGCGAGGTGCGCCGCGAGATGTCTTCAGCGACATCACGGTCTATCGCAAGATCGCCGTAACCGAACATGGCGTGATCCACATTGCGCTCGCCGCGAAAACCGACACTCACGACGTCCTTGCGATCTTCGTCCTTCGCCTGCTCACGAATCAGCAGGGTGTGTGTCAGCAACCGGCTGTCACGCATGTTGCGCTCGCCTTCCAGCGAAAAATTACCGCGCGTGTAGTGCGTGTCCCCGCGGTTGAGCGTCGCGCCCAAACCGAGATTCCAGCCCCATTTGCCGTTTCCCGTGCCGGTCTCGGGGGATTTGGCAAGTCGGTTGAAGCTGGAGTCCTTGATGGCGTCCGGGGTTTGGGCGGATACGTTGATGGCGTGGAGCAGGCAGGGAATGAGCAGGGCCTGACGCAGGCAGGCGAGGCCTCGTTGGATGACGGACATGGTGAGGTGTTACGACTTCAGCGGCGGTTGGCGATGGCGGCGTTGGCGGTGAGGTAGATCAGGGCGAGGAAGGGCCACAGGAATTCGGCAAGGCGCGTCAGCCCGTGGAAGTTGAGGAAGTGGCTTTCGTGGATGAGGCGCATCGAGGCCAGTTCATAGGGATTGTCGGGCGCGATGTTGACCAGCGCGGTGGCCAGTAACAGGCTCAGGCAGGCCAGCGAGTGTTGCAGCCAGCCCGGCAGACGCCAGGCGACGATCAGGGCCAGGGCGCCGATCAGCAGACCGCGCAAGGCACCTGGCGTGGCCCATTGCAGGGGCTCGGGCGGCAGCATGAAAACATGGTCGGCCAGCGTTCGCACGGCGAGCCCGATCAGCAGTACCAGCATCACCAGCTGACCACGCGGTTCGCGCATGCAGCGGCGCACCAGCAGGCCAAGGGCGAGCAGATTGGTGGCCACTACCAAGGCTTCGATGATGACGAAACGGCGTGCCGAGAAAGCCAGCGGCGCGGGCAGGTCGAACAGCGGGCGCAGGTCGCCGGTGCCGAACAGGGTGCTGGTCGGTTCGAGCTGGGTGAGCCACCACAGTCCGATGAGGATCAGGCCCGTCTCGCCGATGCGGCCGGGCAGGATGCGGCGCTGGCGCCAGCGGCTGAGCTGGCCGTCCGGGTCGAAGAGGTTGCCCCAGCGCAGGGCCAGCAGGGCACCGGCGAGGCCGCCGAGGCTGTTGGCCGCAAAATCGATGTTGGACGCCACGCGCGTGGCGAGGTAGTTCTGTGCGCTCTCCAGCATGGCGCTGAACAGCACGCACAGCAGGGTGGCAAGGAGCAAGCCGATGCCCTTGCGTGTCATGCCGCGTAATGACGCACCCAGCATGAAACCGAGCGGCAGGAAGCCCAGCACGTTGAGCAGCAGGTCGGTCAGCGTGTTGTAGCGAGGGATCGGTGCCGTCAGGAAGGCGAAGGGGGATACGCCGGGGTCGCGCCAGTCGCTGAAAGGGTAAAGGCAGGCATAGGCCGTAAGCAGGGCATAGGCGAGGGCCAGATAGCGGGGCAGTCGCTGATCTGGCCTGCTCATCATGGGTCAGTGCCGCGCTGCCTGCGGGTTGTGCGCAATCCACTGCGGCAGCAGTGAGCCGGCCACCATCGCGACGATGCTTGCCAGCAGGCCGATGAACTGGGGCGGGATCGTATTGGCAAAGGCGATCCAGCCCTCGGGGGCAGGTACCCAGCCGATCATGGGTAGCAGCAGCGAGAGCCACACAGCGCCCCCCACAATGATGGAGAAAATGGCGCCCTGGTTGGTTGCGCGCTTCCAGTAGAGACCGAACGCGAGCGGTGTGAAGGCCATGGCGAGCGTGACCGAGTAGGCCTGCTCGACCATCTGGTAGATGGTCGCCTCGCTGTTGAGCGCAAAGGTGAGAACCAGTGCCGAGAAGATGACCACGATGACGCGCGTCATGCGCAGGAATTTCTCGTCGCTGAGGCCCGGACGCAGGTCACGGATCACGTTCTCCGAGAAAGTGACCGAGGGGGCGAGCAGCGTGCCGGACGCTGTACTCATGATGGCCGACAGCAGCGCACCAAAGAACAGCACCTGGGCAAAGACGGGCATGTGCTGCAGCACCAGCTGCGGCAGGATCATCTGCGAATTGCCGCCTTCAGCCAGGTGTTCCTTCACGAGATCCGGCGCGATGATGGTTGCCGCGTAGGCGATGAACAGCGGCACGAAGGCGAAGAAGAAATAGCCCACGCCGCCGGTCACCGTGCCCCACACGGCCCCCTTCTCGTTGCGCGCCGAATTCACGCGCTGGAAAACGTCCTGCTGGGGAATCGAGCCCAGTGCCATGGTGCTGAATGCGGCAATGAAGGCGACCCACTCCAGAGTGCCGCCGCTGGGCAGCAGGCGCAGTTTGTCGGCGGCCTCCATGTGCTGCACGACGTTGCCGACGCCACCGGCCATATCGCTCACGGCCCAGGCGATGTAGAGCAGGCCCACGACGATGATGCTCATCTGCAGGAAGTCGGTCAGCGCGACGGACCACATGCCGCCATAAAGCGTATAGAGCAGCACAACGCCCGTCCCCAGCACCATGCCCCAGGTCTCGCTGATCTGGCCCTGCGAGAGCACGTGAAAGACCAGCCCCAGTGCGGAAATCTGTGCGGCAACCCAACCCAGGTAGGAGACGGTAATGACAATCGACGTGGTGACTTCAACGCCGCGCCCGTAGCGCTGACGGTAATAGTCGCCCAGCGTCATCAGGTTCATGCGGTAGAGCGGCAGCGCAAACAGCAGCCCGAACAGGATCAGGGCCGTCGATGAGCCGAACGGATCGGCGATGATGCCCGACATGCCATCCTTGACGAAGGTGGCCGAGATGCCCAGCACCGTCTCTGCGCCGAACCAGGTCGCGAACACCGTGGCGACCGTGATGTAGAAGGGCAGATGGCGACCTGTGGTGACGTAGTCGGTGGAGTTCTTGACGCGCGTGGCCGCGTAGAGCCCGACACCGATGGAAACCAGCAGATACAAGGCGACAAACAGGACTAGCATGGGACGACGCTCCGTCAGGCAATTTTGGACAAGCTGTTTGCAGCAATTATAGGGCCAGCATCCTCTCAGGCAGGGTGCTGGCGCCCCGCCTCCTCGCTGGCGATGCGTTCGATGGTGCGCACGAAATCAGGGTCTTCGCCGTGCAGCAGGGCCGGCAGGGCATCACGGAAATCTTCACGCGCGCACCACTCGTGCATGAAGTCTTCCCAGCTCTGCCACATGCGCTGCTGCTTGCGGTTCATCTTGTCCTCAAAGACCAGCATGTAGGCGCTCTCGAACAGGCTCACGAGGATGGAGTAGATCGCCAGCCGGCGCTCGGTCTGCTCTTCGTCCAGCAGTGTGCGGGTGCGCGAGCGCAGCTTGAGGTCGGCATTCTCCAGCACCAGACGCATGAAGCTGCCGTAGTCATCGGCGAGCTTGAGGTAGATCTCCTCTTCCTCGTTGGCGCGCTCGCGGCGCTGTTCGATGATGAAGACGATGATCGCGAAGGGCAGGGCGACGACGGTGACGACGTAGCTTGCGAGTTCCATCCAGTCCTTGAAGTCTGTCATTGCACTTTCCCGCTTGGCGTTGTCGGCATCATGCACCACACGGGTGTCTGTTGTCTGGCGGGTTTGCGCGCAAGCAACATGGGTTTGCGGGAAAGTCCCTGCAGAGCGCCTTGCCGTAAAATCTGCATGACATGTCGAAAAGACGGGGGAGCAAATGAAAAAGTGGCTGCTGGTCATGGCCTGTGTACTGGGCGTGATGCAGGGGGCGCCACAGGCGGCACAGCAGAAGTTTGGCGAACGCCTGGTCAAAAGCATTTCGCTGGACGCCGAGACGCTGCGCAAGATTGACGACTTCAAACCGTCAGCACCGGACCGGAATGAGAGCACGCTGATCAACGCGTTTCTGGCCGACTCCGTGGATTGGAGCGGGGATTCCATACCGGTGACGACGCTGGACAATCCTTACGCCGTTGTCTTGCGCCTCATTGGCCGCGCCCGCTCGGACGGACCGGCGGCCAGTCTGTGGATGGCCGGCTGGGAGATGCAGGAGACATCGAACGGGGTCAGTCCGATCCACAAGAGCCCCGTCAGCGGGCTCAGCGAGACAAACGGCAGGGCGGGGCAGGTCTTCGAGCTGGTGTCGAGCGCCGGGCCGGTGACGTTCCGCGAGTCCAGATTCGCCCGGCCCATCGTGTCATTTGTCCGTTCCGACAACATGATCGTTGATGGTGTGACGGTCGAGGTGTGGAGCGGCATGGCACCGACTTCCGCGACCGATATCTTCATGTCGACCCGCCTGCTCTGGGTTGGAGTTGTCATGCTTGTTCTGTGGTGGTTCTGGTTCCGCCGCGGCTGAGCGGCCCGGGTTTCTCGCACACGCCCCGGATTTCTGCCGCCGGCTCTCAACAGGGCTGGGTGCAAGTCCTGGCCGTGGTGCGGCCACCGGTCTGGCAGGCCGGGTAGCGGCGCCCGCAGGGCCTTCTATTACTTTTACTACTATTGATGTGAGCCGTGCACGGGGTGTGGCGCCCATGTCCCCCCGCTATGATCCGCAAACTTCAACCTAGGCTCGGTGTTCCCATGGACTGGATGTACCCCGTCGCAGGCTTTGCCGTCGGCTCCATCGTCGGTTTGACCGGCGTGGGCGGCGGCTCGCTCATGACGCCCCTGCTGGTGCTGCTGTTCGGCGTCAGTCCGGCTGTTGCCGTGGGTACGGACCTGCTCTATGCCTCGATCACCAAGGCCGGCGGCACGCTGGCACACAGCCTCAAGGGCACGGTGGACTGGGGCATCACGCGTGCCATGGCCTATGGCTCCCTGCCGGCAGCAGCCCTGACCCTGGCTGCCCTGCACACCTGGTTCCCGGGCGGTATCGGCGAGGCCAAGGGCCTGATTTCATTCGCCCTGGGCATTGCCTTGCTGCTGACGGCCGTGTCCCTGATCTTCCGCAAGCACATCCAGGCTTTTGCCCAGCGCCATGCGCCGGCCCAGCCGGATCCGCAACGTACGTTCTGGCTTACCGTGATGATGGGGGCCATACTGGGCGTGCTGGTGTCGATCTCGTCCGTCGGAGCCGGTGCGCTGGGCGTAACCGCACTTTTCTTTCTTTACCCTTCCTTGCCAGCCCATCGCATCGTCGGTTCGGACATTGCGCACGCGGTGCCGCTTACCCTTGTGGCCGGCATCGGCCACTGGTTCCTCGGCAGCATCAACTGGGTGCTGCTGGGGAGTTTGCTGATCGGATCCCTGCCGGGCATCTGGATCGGCAGCCATATTTCCGCCAGGGTGCCCGAGAAAGTGCTGCGGCCGATTCTCGCCGGCATGCTGGTGCTGATCGGCATGAAGCTGATCGCGGCACGCTGAGCGCAGTACTTACGAATACGCAGCGAAGCGCGCACCAATACGATTTCCCGCAGAGAGATTGCGAACATGTACAAATACGACGAATACGACCAGCGCATCGTCAATGAGCGCGTTGCGCAGTTCCGTGACCAGACCCGCCGTTACCTTGCGGGCGAACTGAAGGAAGAAGAGTTCCGCCCTCTGCGTCTGCAGAACGGCCTCTACATCCAGCGCTATGCACCGATGCTGCGCGTGGCCGTGCCCTACGGCCTGCTCAACTCGACGCAGATCCGCAAGCTGGCGCACATTGCTCGCGAATACGACAAGGGCTACGCCCACGTGTCGACGCGCCAGAACTTCCAGTACAACTGGCCGGAGCTCAAGCGCGTGCCGGACATTCTCGAAGAGCTGGCCAGCGTGGAAATGCACGCCATCCAGACCTCGGGCAACTGCATCCGCAACGTGACCACCGACCAGTTTGCCGGCATCGCGCCGGACGAGATCGTTGATCCGCGGCCGCTCGCCGAAATCATTCGTCAGTGGAGCACCTTCCACCCCGAATTCGCCCTCTTGCCGCGCAAGTTCAAGATTGCGGTGAGTGGCACAACGACTGATCGCGCCGTCGTGCAGATGCACGACATCGGCCTGGAGTTCTACCGCGATGCTGCCGGCGGACTCGTAGCCCGCGTGTGGATCGGTGGTGGCCTCGGTCGTACGCCCATCCTCGGTGAAGTCATTGAAGAAGCGCTGCCCTGGCAGCACATCCTGACCTATTGCGAAGCCGCGATCCGCGTCTACAACCGCTACGGCCGTCGCGACAACGCCTACAAGGCGCGCATCAAGATCCTCGTCAAGGCACTGGGCATCGAAGCGTTCAAGAAGCAGGTGCTGGACGAGTGGGCGTTCCACAAGGATGGCCCCAACACCATCACGCAGGCCGAGCTCGATCGCGTCGCCAGGCACTTCACCGCACCGGCCTATGCCACGCTGCCCGTGACGGATGCCGGCTTTGACGCAAAGCTTGCAGAGAAGGCCTTTGCCAACTGGGTCAAGCGCAATGTGCACGCCCACAAGGTGCCGGGCTACCGCGCCGTGACCCTGTCGCTCAAGCCCACGGGCATTGCGCCGGGCGACATCACTGACAGCCAGCTCGACGCGGTTGCCGACCTCGCCGACAAGTACAGCTTCGGTGAGCTGCGTACTTCGCACGAGCAGAACATCATCCTCTCCGACGTCAAGCTGTCTGATCTCTACGCGCTGTGGCTGGAAGCGAAGGCGGCC
Organism: Viridibacterium curvum; assembly: GCF_039544165.1. Classification (NCBI taxonomy): domain Bacteria; kingdom Pseudomonadati; phylum Pseudomonadota; class Betaproteobacteria; order Rhodocyclales; family Rhodocyclaceae; genus Viridibacterium; species Viridibacterium curvum. The sequence goes on along the minus strand of NZ_BAABLD010000008.1, from coordinate 383,924 downwards.
GGTCTGGCGACGCCGAATATCGGCCTCATCACCGACATCATCTGCTGCCCCGGCGGTTCATTCTGCGATCTGGCTAATGCCAAGAGCATTCCGATCGCCGAGTCGATCCAGCGCCAGTTCGATGATCTGGACTACCAGCACGACATCGGGGATCTGGAGCTCAACATCTCTGGCTGCATGAACTCCTGCGGTCATCACCATGTGGGCCACATCGGCATCCTTGGCGTCGACAAGAACGACAGCGAGTGGTACCAGGTGTCCATCGGCGGCAAGCAGGGCAATGACGCGAGCCTGGGCGAAGTCATCGGGCCGTCCTTCGCGGCCGACGAAGTCGCTGGCGTCGTGCAGCGCCTGATCGATGTCTATGTCGACAATCGCACGCAGGAAGAGCGCTTCATCGACACCGTGCGCCGTCTGGGCCTCGCACCATTCAAGGAGCGTGTCTACGCTGACCGCCAACCGGGCAAGAAGGAAGCTGCGAATGTCTAACCTGATCAAGCTGAACGCTGGCGTGGCCAGCATCGTGGCCGACGACGCATGGCAGATCGTGCGTCTGCCCGCGATTGAGACCGAAGTGAAGAAGCAGGCCGGCAAGGTCGTGCTGTTCAAGCTCACGGGTGCCGAGACGGCCACACCCGGGCAGATCGCCGATACCGTCATTCCGGACGGCAAGGTCATTGTGCCCTTCGTGGTCTGGCAGGCACGTCGTGAAGCACTCGCTGCGCGCGTGGCGGCTGGCGAGGTCGGCGTATGGCTGGAGACGCACGAACTCGTCGAAGACCTTGCTGCGCAGGCTGACGTGAATGCCTTCCCGGTCATCGCCATCCACGTCGAACGCTTTGCCGACGGCCGCATCTATTCGGCCGGCGCGCTGCTGCGCACGCGCTTCGGCTTCAGGAACGAACTGCGTGCCTTTGGCGACGTGCTGCGCGACCAGCTGTTCTTCTTCAAGCGCTGCGGCTTTGACGCCTACCAGATCCGTGCTGACCGCTCGGCGGAAGACGCGCTGGCTTCGCTCAACGACTTCAGCGATCCCTACCAGGGCGCGACCGTGATCGACCAGCCGCTCTGGCGTCGTCACGCTCGGGGTTGAGATGAGTGACACTGTTTCCATCATCCGGCCGCGTGCCATCAACGCTGCGACGAATCCGGAGCTGACCGACGCGCTGCGCATGAGCGTGGCTGTGAAGCGCTCTCAGGCTGTCGAGCTGCTGCATGCGGCGATCGACCTGCACAAGGCGCAGCCCGGTGAAATCACCTTCGCCAATAGCTTCGGTGCCGAGGACATGGTGCTCACCGACATCATCCTCAAGGAGGGTCTGCCCGTCGAGATCTTCTCGCTCGACACCGGCCGCCTGCCTGCCGAGACCTACACGCTGATGGGCGAGGTCGAGACGCAGTACGCTACCCGTCTCAAGGTCTTCTTCCCGGACAGCAATGCCGTCGAAACTTACGTGCGCACGAACGGCATCAATGCCTTCTACGACTCGGTCGAGCTGCGCAAGGCCTGTTGCCATGTGCGCAAGGTCGAGCCGCTCAAGCGTGCGCTGGCGGGCAAGAAGGCTTGGATCACCGGCATGCGTGCGGCGCAGGGCGCAACGCGCACCGATCTGCCCGTGCGCCAGTTCGACGAAGGCAATGGCCTCGACAAGTACAACCCGCTCTCCGACTGGAGCGAGCAGGAGGTGTGGGCCTACATCCGCATCCATGGCGTGCCCTACAACGCCCTGCACGACCAGTTCTACCCCAGCATTGGTTGCGCGCCCTGTACGCGCGCGATTGCCGTCGGCGAAGATGTGCGCGCCGGGCGCTGGTGGTGGGAGGATCCTGCGCTGAAAGAATGCGGCCTGCACGTCAAGAAGTAACCCCATGCCGCCCTGTGCGGCTGAAACACGATCATGACCACTCTGACCAAACAAACCCTCTCCCACCTCGACTGGCTTGAAGCCGAGGCCATCCACATCATGCGTGAAGTGGCCGGCCAGTGCGAACGCCCGGTGCTGCTGTTCTCCGGCGGCAAGGATTCAATCTGCATGCTGCGCGTGGCCGAAAAGGCTTTCCGCCCGGGCAAGTTCCCCTTCCCGCTGATGCACATCGACACCGGCCACAACTACAAGGAAGTCGTGGACTTCCGCGACAAGCGCGCGGCCGAGCTCGGTGAGCGTCTGATCGTGCGTTCGGTCGAAGACTCCATGAAGCGCGGCACCGTGGTGCTCAAGAGCGCGGATGAGTCGCGCAACAAGCATCAGGCCGTGACCTTGCTGGAAGCCATTGCGGAATTCGAGTTCGACGCCTGTATCGGCGGCGCACGTCGTGACGAGGAAAAGGCCCGCGCCAAGGAGCGCGTGATGAGTTTCCGCGACGAGTTCGGCCAGTGGGACCCGAAGAACCAGCGCCCCGAGCTGTGGAGCCTGTACAACGCTCGCGTGCACAAGGGCGAGAACATCCGGGCGTTTCCGATCAGCAACTGGACCGAGATGGACGTGTGGCAGTACATCGAGCGCGAGAAGCTCGAACTGCCCTCGATCTACTTCGCCCACACGCGCCCGGTGGTGATGCGCGGCGGCGCGATCATGCCGGTCAATGTTGAACTCGCGAGCGGTGAAGTGCTCAACCAGCCCAAGGCTGGCGAAGAGATCATCGACATGCAGGTGCGCTTCCGTACCGTCGGCGACATCCCCTGCACGGCGCCCGTGCCCTCGGATGCCGACTCGGTCGAGAAGATCGTTGTCGAGACCGCCACCACCACGATTACTGAACGCGGCGCGACGCGCCTCGACGATCAGACTTCCGAAGCCTCGATGGAGCAACGGAAGAAGGAAGGGTATTTCTGAGTGAGGCGTAAGGAGGGAGGAGTGAGGAGTAAACCCGCTCGCCCTGTAAGCCCCACCTGAATTCAGCCCACGGAAAGCTAAACACAATGAACACTCCTCACTCCTCACTCCTCACTCCTCACCGCGTAGAAGACAACGGTCTTCTACGCTTCATGACCTGCGGCAGCGTCGACGACGGCAAGAGCACCCTCATCGGCCGACTGCTGTTCGACACCAAGACCATCCTCGCCGACACGCTCAACGCGATCGAGAAGACCTCGAAGAAGCGCGGCATGGAAGCCGTCGACCTGTCGCTGCTGACCGATGGCCTGCAGGCCGAGCGCGAGCAGGGCATCACCATCGACGTGGCCTACCGTTACTTCTCGACCGGCACGCGCAAGTACATCATTGCTGACGCACCGGGCCACGAACAGTACACGCGCAACATGGTGACGGCCGCTTCGACGGCCAACCTTGCCATCATCCTCATCGATGCGCGCAAGGGCGTGCTGACGCAGACGCGTCGCCACAGCTACCTCGCCCACCTCGTGAACATCCCGCACATCGTGGTGGCGGTAAACAAGATGGACCTGATCGATCACGATCAATCGAAGTTCGACGCCATCGTCGCCGATTACAAGGCCTTCATCGCCAAGCTGGGCCTGTTCGACGATGGCCGCGACATCCGCTTCATTCCGATGTCGGCGCTCAATGGCGACAACGTCGTGGATCGTTCGGAAGTCATGAGCTGGTACCAGGGCCCGACCCTGCTGGAGCTGCTCGAAGGCGTGCCGGCCGCCGGTGTACACAAAAGCGGCGAGAAGCCCGAAGCCTTCCGCTTCCCCGTGCAGTTCGTCTGTCGCCCGCAGGATTCCGCCAACCCGGACCTGCATGACTATCGCGGCTTCCAGGGGCGCATCGAGTCGGGCTCGGTCAAGGTCGGTGACCTGCTGACCGCACTGCCGAATGGTCGCGAGAGCCGTGTGAAGGCCGTGCAGATCGGCGGTGTCGATATTGCCGAGGGTGTAAGCGAACAGTCCGTGACCATCCTGCTCGAAGACGAGATCGACATCTCGCGCGGTGACATGCTGGTCAAGAGCAGCGAAGTGCCCGAGCAGAAGAAGGAAATCGAGGCCATGGTCTGCTGGCTGTCCGAGACCCCGCTGTCGCCGGCCCGCACCTACCTGATCCGCCACACCACGCGCAGCAGCAAGGCCAAGCTGACGGGCATTGCCTTCAAGGTGGACGTCAACTCCCAGGGGCATGTCGAGGCGACGCAGCTTGCGATGAACGACATCGCCAGGGTCGGCTTCAAGCTGGCTCAGCCCGTGTTCGCCGACGCCTATGCCGACAACCGCGCGACGGGCGCTTTCATCGTCATCGACGAGAGCAACAACAATACCGTTGGCGCCGGGATGATCGTCTGAGCCTTGATGCGACAGACGGTGAAAAGCCCTCGTGGTGACACGAGGGCTTTTTTTCAACTGTTGCCACCCGGTTTGCCGGATGCATAATCCGGCACTCACCCCGAACTGGAGACCCATGGTGCGTCGGACCCTGTTCTTTTTGTTGGCATGCCTGTCGTCCTGGGCTCAAGCCGGCGTGACGATGAAACCCATGGACGGCGTGGCACCTGCCCTCGTTGTCGAACTGCGGCGAACCATTGAGGCGTTCGGCGGCATTCTGAAGCAGGAGTTCGGCTTCACGGAGGACATCGATGCCCGGGTTGTGGTCTGCCCTACGGAGGCTTGTTATTACGAGGTCCTGCGCAAGGATGGCGGCTACAGCCACGAGAGGGCCGAATTGACGGCACGCGCTACCGGCGGCGTCACCGGTGTGGCGCGGAACACGATCTATATCAAGCTGCTGAGCCCGACCGGTTTGTCGCGCGCACGGTTCGTCATGGCGCATGAGCTGACCCACATCGTGCAGGGCAAGCTGATCGGCTCTGCTGCGGGGATGGAGCGCGCCAATCGCTGGATCAAGGAAGGCATGGCCGATTGGGTTGGCGCGTTGGTGGCCAACCGCCTTGGCGATCAAAGCTTCGCCAAGTGGCAGCTCGATCGCATCAATTCCGTGCGTATGGCAAGCAACCCGGTTGCACCGCAGGACCTGGGTGAGGTGAGTTTCATGCAGTGGACGACCTGGACCGATCAGCGTCGCCAGCCCTATGAAATGGCCGACCTGATGTTCATGGCGCTGGCCGAGAAGAAGGAGGCGGAATTCCCCGCCGCCATGATGGGCTACATGCGTTGCATGGGTACCTTTTCACGTGAAAGCACGTGCTTTCGTGACAGCTTTGGTGTGACACAACGCGATTTCCATCGCGAATTTCCGGAATGGTTGCAGCGCGCCTACGCAGGCGGCAAGGCCGTGGAGGTTGTGGCCGGGCGCGTTGCCGCGGACAAGGCTGCGGTCATCGAGGCCGCCCATGCACAGACCCAGCGCCTGCTCAGCGAGCATCTGGGAGAGGGTCTGACGATCAGCATGCGGATTTTTCTGGCGGAAGACAGTGAAGAGATGGCTCAGCTTCTCGTTCGTGAGCTTGGCTACACGGTGGCAGATGCAGAGCGCTCCGTGCGCGGCAGCACATCCATCTGGCAGGGCAGTGTGGCCATCCTGGATGCGGGACGCCTGAGTACGGACGAGCGCCTGGCCGCTTCCACGGCATCGCTGCTGGTGGGGCGCCACCTGCAGCTGGCAGGGAACAGCAGGGGCCAGTTTGCCTGGATGGCATTCGGTCTGCGTGAATACATGGCCAGCCTGTGCCTGGAGACCATGGGTCTGCGTTCGTCGGCGGCCAGCCAGCAGCTGCGACAGGAGCAACTGCGTGCGGCAAAACGTGCGTTGCCCGCACTGGTAACACTGGCGACCACCGACGCCTACCGGCAAGCCCAGCGCGAGCATGGCGCGGCTGTCGTGCTGGGGCAGGTCGTCAGCGCTGCCGAACTGCTGGTCCAGAAGAGCGGCTGGGCTCGCATTGCGGAGTGGGTGCGTGCGACGAAGACGGCGGCGGATCCCGGAGAGGTCTTTGCAAGCAGTTTCGGCCTGTCGGCGGAGCGGTTTTCCGAGCAGCTGGCCGAACGCCTGCGGGTCGCCGATTCGTGGCACTATCGCGCACCTGTGCTGTCCCACTTCAACGCATTCACTCCGGGAATTCCATGAAAAAGACGCTTGTTGCCCTGCTGACCCTTGCTGCCATGGGCAGTGCTTTTGCTGCTGACCAGTCGGCTCCGGCTGCCGAGAAGTCCGGCATGAACGACGACCAGAAGACGCTCTACGCCGTGGGCGTGGTGCTGGGCCAGCAGCTCAAGGTGTTCTCGCCGAGCGCGGCCGAATTGGCACTGATCCAGAAGGGCATCGCCGACTCGGTGCAGGACAAGAAGCTGACCGTCGACATGGAAGCTTATGGCCCGCGCATCCAGCCGCTTGCTCAGGCTCGTCGTGTAGCCTTCACCAACAAGATCGCCGCTGCCGGCAAGGCATTTGCCGACAAGGCTGCCAAGGAACCGGGCGCTGTGAAGACGGCTTCGGGCCTGATCTATGTCTCGCAGAAGGAAGGTACGGGCCCCAATCCCGGCGCTTCCGACATCGTGAAGGTGCATTACCGTGGCACGCTGATTGACGGCAAGGAGTTCGACAGCTCTTACAAGCGCGGCGAGCCGATCGAGTTCCCGCTGACCGGCGTCATCAAGTGCTGGGGTGAAGGCGTGCAGAAGATGAAGGCTGGCGGCAAGGCCAAGCTGGTTTGCCCGGCTGCCATCGCTTACGGTGACAACGGCGCTGGCGCCGCGATCCCGCCGGGCGCGACGCTGCAGTTTGAAGTTGAGTTGCTGAGCTTCAAGGCGGCACCGCCGGCCGCTTCGGCACCGGCTGAAGCGCCGAAGAAGTAACGCGGTATCAAGCTGATCGCCCAGGGGCCGCGAAGCGGCCCCTTGTTTTTTCAGGGGGCGATCGCGGAACCGCTTTGCAGCAGGCGGGCTGCAACGAGGCCGTTGACGCAGCCGAAGATCAGCGCCGCAAGCCCGAAAACTGGCGCCAGATGCCATAGTCCGTCATGCGGGACCAGCCATAGTCGCGCCAGCACCAGTTGGCCGGCGATGTGGGCGTAGGCGGCCAGCAGGCTGACGCTGACCGGCCCGAAGACGCGGCGCGGCAGGCGTGCCGCGAGGGCCAGCACCAGCAGGCTGCTGAGGCTGCCCGCGAGACTGAGGAAAAAGCCGGGAGCCAGCAGTTGGCCCAGCAGCAGGCTGCTGGCGAAGACACGCAGCAGCGCGACCCAGGCCGCATCACGCCAGCCGTGGCGCCACAGCACGATGAGCACCACGATATTGGCGAGGCCGGGTTTGACCCCGGGCAGGGGCGAGGGCAGAGCGGCTTCGGCGACCGACAGCATGATGGCTGCGGTGGCATACCGCGCGATGCGGTAATCCGAAGCGTCAGCGTGAAGCTGCATTCAATAGCTCATCGAGTCGAATTGCCCGCTGCGCCCTTCGAGCATCAGGCTTACCTCGTTGGGTGCGCAGATTGCGATGGCGCCGACGCGACTCAGCCAGCCTTGCTTGACGCAGTATTGACGAGGGCCGGGATCCGAAGCGACACGTGCGCGTCCCGGTTCGATCTCGATACGCGTGACGCCCAGCGGGCCGCGCACTTCGAACTGCCGCGGCGTATCGAGCGACAGGCTGGCGACCTGCTGACCGCCGACACGCACGATGGCCTGACGCGGCGTATCGGGGGACCAGAAATGCAGCGTGACGAAGGCAGTGAATGCGGCGCACAGCACCAGGGTCAATACGTCGCCAGGGCGAAACAGCCGAAGCCAGGACGTGAGGTGCGTGGCGCGCGCGGGCTGCATGGCCGCCTTACTCCGTTTTGCGTGACCGGTGTCGCACCAGCACCGGCACGTGTGGGGCGAAGGCTTTTGCAAGGCGTTCGGCGAGGTAAACCGAGCGATGCTGGCCGCCGGTACAGCCGATGGCGACCGTGAAGTAGCTGCGGCCATCGCGGACGAACGAAGGCAGCCACTCGCCGACGAAGCGCTCGATGTCTTGCGCCATCTTGTGCACTTCGGGCACGTTTTCGAGGAAGTCGATGACGGGTTGGTCACAACCCGTCAGTGGGCGCAAGGCCAGCGTGTAGTAAGGGTTGGGCAGGCAACGCACATCGAACACCATGTCGGCGTCGACCGGGATGCCGTGCTTGAAACCGAAGGACTGGAACAGCAGGGTCAGGCCCTTGTTGGGATCGGCCTTGATCATGTCCTTGATCCAGGCGCGCAGGGTATTCGGCAGGATGTTGCTGGTGTCGATGCGGTGGCCCAGCTCGCCGATATCGCCGAGCAGTTCGCGTTCGTGGGCGATGGCTTCGCCGATGGTGATGCCTTCGCCGGCCAGGGGGTGGCGGCGCCGAGTTTCCGAGAAGCGTGCAATCAGCGTGTCGTCGCGCGAATCGAGGAACAGGAAGCGCACGTCGGCCACCATGTTGCGCAGCAGGTCCACCAGTTGGGGTACAGCCGCGATGCTGGCGCCCGAGCGCACATCGATGGCCACGCCCACGCGCTCATACCCGGTTGACGACAGGTAGCTCACCAGCTGCGGCAGCAAGGTGGCCGGCAGGTTGTCGACGCAGTAGTAGCCGGCGTCTTCCAGCACGTTGAGGGCAATCGATTTGCCCGAACCGGAGAGGCCGCTGATGAGGGTGAGCTGCATGGCAGGACGCTGGGGGATGACGCGCCAAAGATACGCGAAAGACCGCTGGGCGTGTTCACCCCGGCAGTGCGGACTCCTTGCCGCATTGCGCCTTCCGGCACGCAGTTAGCGAGGTTTCGAAGTGGGGGTGCTGGCCTTGAAAGGTGGGAAGCGCGCGTCGTGTTCGCGGCGGCGCTCGTCGCACCTGGCGAGGATCGCGTGCTGTGTCCCGGCGTCCTTGTCGCGCCAGCCGGTAATCTCTTCAAGGGTTCTGAAGCAGCCCAGGCAGACATCCTGATCGTCGAGGCAGCAGACACGGATGCAGGGTGAGGGCGGTGCGTCGGTGGTCATGGTGTAGCGGGTGGGGCCCAGACGACATCGTCGTCTACAGCGTAGAGCATGCAGGCTTCGTTCGTCTTGCGCTGGCAGAACTTCAGGGCCTGCGCTACGGCGTCGCGTGGCGTGCTGGCCCAGCCGACGGTACCGTCGCGCGCAATGGCGAAGGCGCGTGGCCGGTCGCTGGCGAGGAAGGCCGGGTACTGCGCGTTGCGCATGTGGTTGCTGATCCAGGGCACGGCCTGCACGTCGTCGATACGGGCGAAGCCGCTGGGGGACTGGGCGCTCGCCACACGCGGCGCGGCGACGTCGAGCTTCGCCAGGAAACGGTCCAGCAGCGGACGCCAAAGCTGGGGGGCGGCGCTGGCAAGGGTGTGGCCGTCGTCACCGACCGCGGGCAGCATTTCGAGGCGGGCCTGCTGGTTGGTCTGCGCATAGCGGGCGAACCAGCTCTGCACGTGCTGCTTGCTGAAGTAACGGTCGTTCTGCGCATACAGCCAGAGGCCGGGTACCTGGATGCGGCTGCCCGCGCTTTCGAAGACGGCTGCCAGTTTTTCCGGCTGGCAGGGCTCGCCCGGGCGCGTCACGGGATTACCGCCGGCGCCACCGCTGAAGTTGATGTAGGCCTCCAACCCTTCGGGGCGCGTTGCTGCGTAGGCCACCGAGGCGATACCGCCAACCGAGACGCCGGCGACCCAGTGGCGACGGGTGTCGATCCAGTCCTGGCTCCTTGCGTAGGTGAGCGTTGCGCTGATCTGCTCGACAGCCGGGCGCAGCGCCGCGTTGTAGTTGCGATTGCGACATTGACCCGAGGCCTCGGGGTCGGCTTCGAAGGCCGACTCGCCATAGCCGACCCGTGTCGGCACCAGCACCGCAAAGCCGCGTCGCACGAAGTAGGCGGCGAGGTAGTCCATGCGCTGGCGTGGCGGCGAGTCACGGTTCTCGGTCGAGCGCCCGTGGTTGATGATGACCAGCGGGAACGGCCCTTTGCCTTCGGGGCGATAACGCGTGATCTGCATCGTGCTGTTGAGAGGTGTGTCGTTGGCCTGGGTCACTGTGACCGGTACGCGCACCCAGCTTTCGTTGAGCCAGTTCTGCGTGTCCTGCGCGGCAACGAGGCTACAGGCACAGCACGAAAGGCAGGCCGCCAGCAGGCGGCGCCACGGGGGCCGCATCAGAAGCCCCCCTCGCTGAGCCAGCGTTCCAGCTGCGGCAATCTGTCTACGCCCCAGAAGGATTCGCCATCGACGATGAAGAATGGCGAGCCGAATACGCCGCGCGCGAGTGCGCGGTCGTTGGCGAGCCGCGTGGCATCCTTCAGCGATTGCGTCGTCAGTGCTTCAGCCAGCGCGGCGCGGTCAATGCCCAGGCTGCGCGCGATGTCCAGCACCGTATCGAGCTGGTCGATGGGGCGCTCGGCAGTGAAATAGGCACGGAACACGGCATGCGCGAAACGGCGCGCCAGCGCTTCGTCCTGTTGCCCCAACCAGGCGAAGCTGCGGGTCGCATGCAGGCTGGAGACCGGAAAGCCTGCCGGCATGCGCAACGGGATGTCGTGGTAACGGGCTGAACGCTGGAAATCCGTGCGGAAGTAATCGCCCTTGATCGGTTGCTGCGATGGCGGCTGGCCGCCGGTGGCGCGGAAGGCGGCGCCGAGCAGCACGGCATGCCACACGACCCGGCGTCCGTGCCGCGCACCGACAGCGTCGATCAATTCGCTGGCGAGGTAGCCGTAGGGCGAGGAGAAATCGAAGTAGAAGTCGATCGGCGCCAGCAACTCGCCCGCCGCATCGCCCGGTACTGCTGCGACGCTCACCATTCGATGCTCCGTCCGCTCTGGTCGAGGAAGCGACCATTGTCGCCCGGGCCCAGCGAGCCGATGACGTGACGCATCTGCTCGACGGACTCTGTAACGCTCAGCGTGGCATCGGCGCCCCCCATGTCGGTGCGCACCCAGCCCGGGTGCAGGCAGACCACGATGGCGCCCTTGGGGCCGTATTCCGCCGCTGCTGCGCGCGACACCATGTTGAGGGCGGCTTTCGAAGTACGGTAGAGCAGGCCGAAGGCGCTGGTAGTGGTCTGCGCCATCGAGGCCATGCGCGTCGTCAGTGACACGATGCAGCCCTTGGCCGCCGCCACGTTGGGAGCAAAAGCCTGGATCACGCGCATCGCACCCAGCACGTTGGTACGCATCACGCGGTCGAATTCTTCGTCGGACGGCGCAGTGAAATGTTCGGTGTCCGGACCGTAGATGCCGGCATTGACGATCAGCAGGTCAAGCGGTGCGTCGTCGAGGTGCCAGGCCAGCGTGGCGATCGATTCGGCCTGGGTGATGTCCATGGCCTGCAGGTCCACGGTCGGCGGCAGCCAGTGGCGGGCCTGCTCGGGCTCGCGACATGCTGCAATCACATGCCAGCCTTCGGCTGCGTACTGCACGGCCATTTCCAGCCCGATGCCCCGGCTGGCGCCGGCGATCAAGACGCGTGGCTTCACGGTTCAAGCCTCCTGTGGGGAGGTCGATTCTATTGCTCAGCCTGTTTTCGATAAACAGAAACTGCCCTTCGAGACAGGCCAGGGCGAGCACGAACGGCTGCTGCAACGCATCAAGACTGCAGTTTCGGCGTAAGCTGCCGACAAATCCCGGATTACGCATCGTTTCAACAAAGAGAATGTCGAGCAAGCCCGAGAATCCCGCCGCGGCCCGCGCAGCGCTGAGCTACCCGGTCAGCACCCGCCCCGCACCCGGTACCCTGATCCCCATTGCCCCCGGCATCCGCTGGTTGAGTATGCCCCTGCCGTTCAGCCTCAACCACATCAACCTGTGGTTGCTGGGTGAGGGCGACGAGACGGTGATTGTCGACACGGGTCTCGGTGACGCGCCGACGCGCGAGCTGTGGGAGGGCATCCTTGCCTCGACCGGTGACCAGCCCTGCCAGATCGTGCTGACTCATTACCACCCGGACCACGCCGGCTGTGCGCAGTGGCTTGCCGAGACTTGGGGTGTGCCGGTGTGGATGAGTCTGGCCGAATACTTCCTCGGTCACGCCCTGCTGAACGAAAGCGCGGGCTACGACATCCCGGCCATGGTCGCGCACTTCGGTCGTCACGGGCTGGACGAGGCCCGCTGCGAACGCTTCCGCCAGCGCGGCAACGTCTACGCCAAGGGCGTGCCGGGCCTGCCCAGGCAGTTCCGCCGGCTCATTGACGGCGACGAGATCGTGCTTGCCGGCCAGCGCTGGCGACTCATCATGGGCTACGGTCACTCGCCCGAGCATGCCTCGTTGTACTGCGACAGTCTGCGCGTGCTCATCTCGGGCGACATGCTTTTGCCGCGCATCACGACCAACGTCAACGTGCCCGCCGCACTGCCGGAGGAAGATTCCGTGCAACGCTTCCTCGATTCAGTGCATCGCTTTGCCGATTTGCCCACCGATACCCTCGTCCTGCCCTCGCACGGCCTGCCGTTCTACGGCGTGCAGACGCGCATCGCCCAGCTCGATGCCCACCACGCCGAGCGCGACGAGGTCTTGCTGGCCGCGCTCGACACGCCCAAGGCCGCCGCTGAACTGCTTGGCACGCTGTTCGCGTTCGAACTCGACATGCATCAGCTCATGTTCGCCATGGGCGAGACCATCGCGCATCTCAATCACGTCACCCGGCGCGGCCTTGCCACGCGCAGCCAGGGTGACGATGGCATTATCCGGTTTGTTGCAGTTCCTTCCGCCGTTTGCTGAACATAGACATCTGACAGGAGCCGACCATGGCCACCCCCAGTCCAGCCGCTACCGCAACGCCTGACGCTGTTGTGCTGCCCGATCCCGCCGAAATCGCCAGGACCTATGCCGAGGTCGCCGAGCGCAGCTCGCGTCTGCTCGCCGAACACCTCAGCCGCCAGATGGCCAAGGGCATCGAGCCGCCCAGCGATGAACTCGGCATCGCCCAGGCCTTCATGGACATGACAGCCAAGCTGCTCACCAATCCCTACCGCCTCGCGCAGGCGCAGATGAATCTCGTGTGGGACTACGTCTCGCTGTGGCAGAACAGCACCCTGCGCCTCATGGGGCTCGACCCCACGCCGGTTGCATCCCCCGAGAAGACCGACAAGCGCTTCAAGGATGACGACTGGAAGGACTGCTTCCTGTTCGACTTCATCAAGCAGGGCTACCTCATCACTGCGCGCCACATCCACGACACCGTCGCGGGCGTCGAAGGCCTCGACGAGATCACGCGCAAGAAGGTCAACTTCTTCACGCGCGCCTACATCGACGCACTGTCGCCATCGAACTTCGCCGCCACCAATCCCGAGGTCTTCCGCGAGACCGTGCGCACCAACGGCCAGAACCTCGTCAAGGGCTTCAACAACCTGCTGCGCGACATCGAAGAAGGCGACGGACAGCTCAAGATCCGCATGACCGATACCAGCGCCTTCGAGCTCGGCAAGAACGTCGCCACCACGCCCGGCAAGGTCGTCTTCCAGAACGACCTCATCCAGCTGCTGCAATACACCCCCACGACCGACAAGGTCTGGAAGCGCCCGCTGCTCATCGTCCCGCCCTGGATCAACAAGTACTACGTGCTCGACCTGCGCGACAAGAACTCCATGATCAAGTGGGCCGTCGACCAGGGCCACACCGTCTTCGTCATCAGCTGGGCCAACCCCGACGCCCGCATGGCCGACAAGAGCTTCGACGACTATGTGCAGGAAGGCGTGCTCGGCGCCGTCGACGCCATCGTCGAACAGACCGGCGCCAAGGAGATCAACGCCGCCGGCTACTGCCTCGGCGGCACCCTGCTCGGCACCACCATGGCCTACATGACCGCGCACAAGGACAAACGCATCGCCAGCGCCACCTACTTCACCAGCCTGCTCGACTTCTCCGCCCCCGGCGAACTCGGCGTCTTCATCGACGAAGAGCAGGTGCAGAGTCTCGAAAAGAAGATGGCCTCACGCGGCTACCTCGAAGGCAGCGAGATGGCCAACACCTTCAACATGATGCGATCCAACGACCTCATCTGGTCCTTCGTCATCAACAACTACCTGCTCGGCAAAGACCCGTTCCCGTTTGACCTGCTCTACTGGAACTCCGATTCCACCCGCATGCCCGCCAAGATGCACAGCTTCTACCTGCGCAACATGTACATGAAGAATGCCCTGCGCGAACCCGGCGGCATCACCATCCTCGACACCCCCATCGACCTCTCGGCCATCAAGACGCCCAGCTACTTCATCTCCACCATCGAAGACCACATCGCCCCCTGGAAGACCACCTACCTCGGCGCGCAGGTGCTCGGCGGCCCGGTGCGCTTCGTCCTCGGCGGCTCCGGCCACATCGCCGGCATCGTCAACCCGCCCGCCGCCAACAAGTACGGCTTCTGGACGGCGGACAAACTGGCCGATACCCCGGATGACTGGTACGCCAGCGCCACCCAGCAGCCCGGCAGCTGGTGGACCGACTGGCAGACCTGGCTCACCGCGCAGAATGACGAACAGGTGCCCGCACGCGACCCGGCCAAGGGCAAGCTCGAAGTGATCGAGGATGCGCCGGGGAGTTATGTGAAGACGCGGTTGGATAAGAATGTGCGTTGAGTGCAGCTATGCTCGAAGCCATTTTCAGTTTCATATACGCATCTATCGCAGAGGTTTTACTTGGAGTGGTGTTCTACTGGCCGGGGTGGTTAGTACTGAGAATAGTCACGCTCGGTCAATATCCTCCTGAACGGGGCAATCCCCACAACACCGTTTTTGTTGCTGTTGTTGGAATCTGTGCATTACTTGCGACGGTTACTATTGCTTTCAGCTGAGCGAAAGATGAGAGCAAACACAGCGAAGAAGTAGGGTGGGCTGACGAAGGAAGCCCAACGCTTCAACACATAACTGTTGGGCTTCATTGCATTCAGCCCAACCTACGCGACTTGTCTCGTAGCAGAGCGGCCGCCACAATGAGACATCGAAGGCGCTGCGTCTTGCAGAAGGAGGAAACCATGAGCGAACTGCACCGGATTACTGCTGACCTCAAAGTGTGCGGCGGACGCCCCTGCCTGCGCGGCACGCGAGTACGCGTCAAGGATGTGCTCGACCTCCTCGCAGCAGGCACCAGCCGTGACCTGATCCTCGCTGACTACCCCTATCTCGAAGACGGAGACATCACGGCCGCACTCGAGTACGCCTCACAGCAGGTAGACCACCCCGTCACGCTGGCTGCCTGATGCGCTTTCTGGTGGATGCACAACTGCCGCCTGCGCTGGCGCGCTGGTTCCGTCAGCAGGGCTGCGAAGCGCAGCATGTCTTTGATCTGTTTTCTGCGCACGTTCCGGACCTGCTGATCTGGCAGGAGGCGGCCCGATTGCAGGCCATCATCGTCACCAAGGATGAAGACTTCCCGGCGCGCGCCATGCGCGATGCGGCGGGGCCTGCAGTGTTGTGGTTGCGCGTGGGCAATACGTCGAACGCCGCGCTGATCCGTCGTATCGAACAAGTCTGGGATGACGTGAGGTTGGCGTTCGAGAGTGGTGAGCGCCTCATTGAATTGCGCGACTGATGTCCGTTCAGCTCACCGCCCTCTACCGCTACCCCCTCAAATCCTGCCGCGCCGAAGCGCTCACCTCCGCGCCCATCGGCCCGCTTGGCATCGCCCTCGACCGGCGCTGGATGGCGGCTGATCCGGCTGGCCGCATGATTACCGGCCGTGATGAACCGCGCCTCGTGCTGCTGCGTGCCGAAGCCAGCGACACGCAGGTGGAGCTCTCGGCGCCAGACATGCCGACACTGACCGTGCCCTGCGCAGCCATGCAGGAAGCCGCGCCCGCCTGGATACACGGCACCGACTTCACGGCCTGGGCGGGCAGCGTGGATGCAGATGCCTGGCTCACGCAGTTCCTCGGTCGCCCGGCGCGTCTGCTCTACATCGGCGATGAAACCTCACGCCGCATCAAGCGCCGCCCCGAGCTGCCCGTGGCCTTTGCCGACAGCTATCCCATCCTGCTCACCAGCACCGATTCGCTCGCCGCGCTGGACGCAGAGGTCGGCCGCAGCATGGCTATGACGCGCTTCCGCCCCAACCTCGTGGTGTCGGGCGCTGCGCCCTGGGCCGAGGATGGCTGGACGCGGTTGGCGATTGGCGACGTGGAGTTCTCGGTCGAGAAGCCTTGCGAGCGCTGCGTGTTTACGACGGTCGACCCCGACACGGCTGAAAAGTCGAGCGACCAGGAGCCGCTGCGCACGCTGGCGAAGATGCGCAAGTCGCCCAGTGGCGTGCTCTTTGGTACCAATCTCGTTGCGCTCAACGCGGGCGAGATTGCAGTGGGCATGCCGGTGCGGGTGCTGGGCTGAGCGAGTTGCTGGATTTCCGCTTGCGCGCACTGCAGTCCGGCATAGTTCAGCGCGGAAAATAGGGGGCGTGGAATGTGTGGCAAGGGCAAGCTGGGGCCGATTTGCCGTGCCCTCTCCTTGAGGAGAGGGTGGCGCGGAGCGCCGGGAGCGCTGGGATCGTACGCATCCGGGCATGGGCGGTTTGTGGGGCGCGCGACATTTCCCCTCTCCCGCCCCTGACGGGGCACCCTCCCCCGAGGGGGAGGGAACTGCTGCGCCTGAGCCACGTTCAGCCAGTTTCCAATTTGAGTCGCCATAAACTGAAATGACCGTAAAGCTGCGCCGTCGCGGGAATGACGACGCAGCTACACTTGCTGATCTTTCCGGGGGACAACATGGCTACCACACAGATCGTTGAGTTCGATGACTCCGCTGCATTGATCCTGCCGCCAGAGCTGCTTGAGGGCTTGCAGCTGACTGTGGGTGACACCGTCTACCTGACGGAAACGCCCGAGGGGTGTCGACTTACGACGAACGTGCCCAACCTGGTAGGGGACGAGGCTGGGAACGGCGCGCCGCCACGATGAGTTCTGTCATCACCGTGCCCCCTGCGGGCACCCCGCTGCGCGTCGTCCTCGACACCAACGTCGTCATGGCCTTCTGGCATTTCTGCGACCCCAAGCTGCTGTCGTTGCTGGGCTGGCTGCGCGCGCGCGAGGCGGTGCTGCTGACGCGCAGCGAATGTCTCATCGAACTGGAGCGGGTGCTGGCCTATCGCCAGTTCGGCATCGCGCCCGAGAAGCAGGTCGAGGTGCTGGCCGCGGTGCGCGCGGCTTCGGAATGCCTGCCCGACCCCACGGAAGAGCAGATGGCTGCCGCGACCGCGCTGCCGCGCTGCAAGGACCGTGACGACCAGAAGTTCCTGCAGCTGGCCTGGGAGGGTGACGCGCAGCTCCTGATCACGCGCGACAAGATGCTGCTCGCGCTGAACCGCCGCCCGATGTATCGCGAGCGCCTGCAGATCGTCACGCCCGAGCGGCTGATCAAGTCGCTGGTCGAGGCGGGCGAGCTGGCGCCGGCCTGATCCACAAATCGTCACATTGCAGTGCAATGCAGATGCGATAAGCTTTGCGGCAAGGCGGCACTACGCCGCAATAACCAAATGGAGAGTGCGATGGAAAACTGGGTGAACGATCTCAACCACATCCTGCTGCAGAACATTGTGCCTTTCGGTACGCGACTGGCGGGTGCCATCGTCCTGTGGATCGTGGGCGGCTGGGTCATCAAGGTCGTCAAGGCCCTGTCGCGGCGTGGCATGGCGGCGCGTGGCATTGATTCGACCCTGATCGAATACCTCGAATCGGCCATCGGCGTGACCCTGCGCGTGCTGCTGGTGATTGCCCTGCTGAGCCTGTTCGGCATCGAGACGGCATCGTTCGCCGCGCTGATCGCGGCGGCGGGCGTGGCCATCGGCATGGCCTGGTCGGGTCTGCTCGCCAACTTTGCGGCAGGCGTGTTCCTCATCCTGCTGCGGCCGATTCGCGTGGGTGATTTCATCACGGCGGCGGGCATCACCGGCACGGTCACCGAGATCGGCATGTTCGCCACCACCATCGACCAGCCAGACAATGTGCGCACCGTGGTGGGCAACAACAAGCTGTTTGCCGACAACATCGTCAACTACAGCACCAACGATTTCCGCCGCGTCGACCTCACTGCGCAACTCGCGCATGGTGTTGATGTGCATGCCGCAATGGCCGCATTGAAGAGTCGCGTTGCGCAGATTGCCAACGTCGTGCAAAGCCCTGCGCCCGATGTGGAAATCCTCGAGTTCAATGCGGCCGGGACGAAACTGGTAGTGCGCCCCTACTGCCACAACAAGGATTACTGGCAG
Organism: Viridibacterium curvum; assembly: GCF_039544165.1. NCBI lineage: Bacteria > Pseudomonadati > Pseudomonadota > Betaproteobacteria > Rhodocyclales > Rhodocyclaceae > Viridibacterium > Viridibacterium curvum. The sequence continues at coordinate 365,882 of NZ_BAABLD010000008.1, read as the reverse complement.
GTGTACTTCGACACCAACAAGACCATCATGGCGGTCGGTGGCGAGTCCGGCTGGCCGATTCCGGCGCCGCACCAGGTCATGCATCAGCGCCAGGGCTGAGAACTGTTTGACACATGACAAAACGGGCGCTGCGGCGCCCGTTCAAGTTTCGGCGTGGCTTGCCGTAGGTGTCTTGTGAGCGGCGGCACGCTTCCGGCGACGGCGGCGAGGCCCTCTGGTTCGCGTGCAGTAGTACACGCCGCTCACTCCATTCCCTGAATCCGGAATCACGCGGCTGCGCAACCCGCTGGCCGCGTTGGCTTGCTCGCCGTACTTGCGTACTGTCTGCGCGAGCCGCCTTGCCACCGGGCCGCTCGCTCGCCTGCTTCCGGATCCTGCACTTCGGGCTGGATCGTTTTGACGTTCAGTGTGGCCAGCTACGGTTGTGCACGCTTGGCTGGATCAGATCCCATTGGTTGCCGTAGAGGTCTCGAAAGACTGCTACGAGTCCGTGCGCCTGCTCTTGTGGCGGCCGGACAAAATCGATGCCGTGGGTTTTGAAGCGGTCGTAGTCGCGCCAGAAATTGTCGGTATAGAGAAACAGGAAGACCCTGCCACCCGTCTGGTTGCCAAGGGCTGCAAGCTGTTCGGCATTCGAGGCGCGCGCCAGCAACAGACAGGCGCCGGATTCGCCCTACGGTTTGATGACGACCCAGCGCTTGTCCTGCTCGGGCACGAGGGTGTCTTCCACGACAACAAAGCCCAGTTTGTCGACGAAGAACGTCAATGCTTCGTCGTAATCGCGCACGAGCAACGAGACCAGACCAAGCGATTGGTTCATGGACAAGACAGGGACTAGTGGAGCGACTGCACTGCTTCTTTGGCCTGACGCAGCGAACACCTATGCAGTTCGCGATAGCAGCGGATTGCCCAGACGCTGAGCCCAGCGCTTTTCAGACGTCTGACGTCCTCCAGCGTGGCCTGACCCTTTTGCGGGTATTGGCCTGTGCGCCGCAGGCGGGCCAGCTCAAGCTGTGTCCAGCCCTGCGCGACAAAGACCAGCACCACGCCTGCGACGACGATCCAGACCAAAGTCATCCGTTTCCCCGCTTTCAACTGGACGGCTTGTCGCCGCGTCGTTCCTTCTCGTACTCCGGATAGGGCTGCTTTTTCAGATTGTCGAGGCAACGCTGCGCCCCATCGCCGGGTTGCTGGCGGCAGCGTTGTTCGGCACTGGCTTGAGTGCCGGCGTACCAGGACTGTGTGCTGCAAGCGCCGAGTGCCGCCATGCACAGCATGGCGAAGATCCGCTTCATCATTTCTTTCCTCCCACCACCAGCAACACCACACCTGCCGCAATCGCTGCGACGCCGGCCCAGACGGGGACGTTGACGGTCTCCTTCTCCTGTACCGAGAACTCCAGCGGGCCTAGCTTCACGTCGTGTTTTTCCTTGGTGTAGCTGAAGCTGCCCCAGGCGAGGCCGGCGGTGCCGGCGGCAATGAGGGCGATGGCGATCAGTTTGCGCATGGCAGGTGCCTCACAGGTTCAGCATCGCTTCATGCTCTTCGGGCAGCGGCTCGAAGCCACGGCTTTCGTAGTGCTTGAAGATGGCGGCGACGATTTCTTCGGGCTCGTCGATGATCTGGATGAGGTCGAGGTCCTTGGCGTTGATCATCTTCTCGTTGACCAGCGTGGTCTTGAACCAGTCGACAAGGCCGGCCCAGAACTGGCTGCAGACGAGGATGACGGGGATCTGGCGGCCCTTCTTGGTCTGGATCAGCGTCAGCGCTTCCGACAGTTCGTCGAGCGTGCCGAAGCCGCCGGGCATCACCACGTAGGCGGCGGCGAAGCGCACGAACATCACCTTGCGCGGGAAAAAGTGGCGGAAGGTCTGCGACACGTCCTGATACGGGTTGCCGCTCTGTTCATGCGGCAGCTGGATGTTGAGGCCGACCGACAGGCCCTTGCCCGCGAAGGCGCCCTTGTTGGCGGCTTCCATGATGCCGGGGCCGCCGCCCGAGATGACCGAGAAACCGTGGTCGGAGAGCAGGCGGGCGATGCGCTCGGTGAGCGCGTAGTAGGGGTGATCGACCGGTGTGCGGGCCGAACCGAAGATGCTCACGGCGGGCTTGATGGCCTGCAGGCGTTCGGTGGCTTCGACGAACTCGGACATGATGCCCAGGATGCGCCAGGATTCGCGGGCGAGGCGGGTCTCGGCGGAAAGCGACGGGGCGGTGAAGGGGGGCAGTTTGTCCTTGGCTGACATGGCGCGATCCTTGGCGGTTGTGGCGTTCTGGCCGCCTGCAGCGCAGGCGTGCAGGACGGAACTTAGCACGGCTGGGTGCAGGCGGGCGGGCAGCGAATCCCGGATAATGCGCGCTTTCTCTGCCCGGTCTTCCGCCATGCCCAAGCTCCTGCTCGTCGACGGCTCCAGCTATCTCTACCGCGCCTTCCACGCGCTGCCCGACCTGCGCAACAAGGCCGGCGAACCCACGGGGGCGCTGCGCGGCGTGCTGTCGATGCTGCGCACCTTGCGTGAGAGCGTCGGCGCGACGCACGCTGCCTGCGTGTTTGACGCCAAGGGCAAGACCTTTCGCGATGACTGGTACCCGGCCTACAAGGCGCAGCGCCCGCCCATGCCCGAAGACCTTGCGGCGCAGATCGAGCCGATCCACATCTGCGTCAAGGCCATGGGTTGGCCGATGATCGTGCAGGAAGGTGTTGAGGCCGACGACGTGATCGGTACGCTGGCGCGCATCGCCTCGGAACAAGGCTTCGAGGTGCTGATCTCGACCGGCGACAAGGACATGGCCCAGCTCGTCAACGCGCAGGTCACGCTGATCAACACCATGAGCAACGAAACGCTGGACGAGGCCGGCGTGCTGGCCAAGTTCGGCGTGCCGCCCGATCGCATCATCGACTACCTCACCCTGATGGGCGACACCGTCGACAACGTGCCGGGCGTCGAGAAGTGCGGCCCCAAGACGGCCGCGAAGTGGATTGCCGAATACGGCTCGCTCGACAACGTCGTCGCCAATGCGGCGAACATCAAGGGCGTGGTTGGCGAGAATCTGCGCCGCGCCCTCGACTTCCTGCCGCTGGGTCGCAGGCTGGTCACCATTGCGACCGACGTCACGCTCGCCGAGCCGCTGGAGGCGCTGACCTGGCGTGATGCGGATCGCGAGGCGCTGCTGGAGCAGTTCCGTCGCTACGAATTCCGTGGCTGGCTGCGCGAGCTTGAATCAGGCCACCCCTCTCCCGGCGGGAGAGGGGCCGGGGGTGAGGGACAGCCGAGCGCAGCAGCGCGCACAAAGAGTCCAGGCGAGCCCTCACCCCAACCCCTCTCCCAGGAGGAGAGGGGCTTGAGCGACAACGCCGCAGCGCGCGCCAACTATGCCTGTGTGCTGGACTGGGCGACGTTCGACACCTGGCTGGCGAAGATCAACGCAGCCACGCTGACCGCCTTCGACACCGAGACCGACAGCCTCGACAGCATGCAGGCGCGGATCGTCGGGCTCTCGTTCGCAGTGACGCCGGGCGAGGCCTGCTACGTGCCGGTCGGCCACCGCTATGCCGGTGCGCCCGACCAGTTACCGCTGGATGAAGTGCTCGCAAAGCTCAAGCCCTGGCTGGAATCGGCTGCGCACGCCAAGGTCGGGCAGAACCTCAAGTACGACAAGCACGTGCTCGCCAACCATGGCATCACGCTCAATGGCATCGCGCACGACACCCTGCTGCAGTCGGCCGCGTGGGAGAGCGACCGCAACCACGACCTTGAATCGCTGTGCAATCGCCACCTCGGGCTCAACGTGCTGTCCTACACCGACCTCACGGGCAAGGGGGCCAAGCAGATCAGCTTTGCCGAAGTTGAAGTCGGTCGCGCTGCGGAATACTCCGCCGAGGATGCCGACGTGACCCTGCAGGTGCACAACGTGCTGCTGCCGAAGCTGGAACCGGAAGCCGGCCTGATGCGCGTCTATCGCGACATCGAGATGCCCGTGCTCGACGTGCTGTGGCAGATGGAGCGCAACGGTGTGCTGATCGACAGCTTCCTGCTCGCGCAGCAGAGCGATGAACTCGGCCGTCGCATGATGGACCTCGAACGCGAGGCCTACGAGATTGCCGGCCAGCCCTTCAACCTCGGCAGCCCCAAGCAGATCCAGGAACTGCTGTTCGAGCGCGACCGTCTACCCGTGCTCAAGAAGACGCCCAGCGGCGCGCCGAGCACCGACGAAGAGGTGCTCGCACAACTCGCGCTCGATTACCCCTTGCCGCGCGTGATCCTCGAGCACCGGGGGCTGGCCAAGCTCAAGAACACCTACACCGACAAGCTGCCGCGCATGGTCAATCCGCAGACCGGGCGCGTGCACACCAGCTTCTCGCAGACGGGTGCGATCACCGGTCGTCTGGCCAGCACCGAGCCCAACCTGCAGAACATCCCCGTACGCACCGAAGACGGCCGCCGCATCCGCGCCGCCTTCATCGCGCCGCGCGGGCACCACATCGTCTCGGCCGACTACTCGCAGATCGAGCTGCGCATCATGGCCCACCTCTCCGGCGACGAAGGTTTGCTCGGCGCCTTCGCACGTGGTGAAGACGTGCACCGTGCCACCGCTGCCGAAGTGTTCGGCGTGCCCGTGCCGGAAGTCACGTCAGACCAGCGCCGCTACGCCAAGGCCATCAACTTCGGCCTCATCTACGGCATGAGCGCCTTTGGCCTCGCCAAGCAGATCGACGTCGAGCGCAGCGCCGCCCAGCTCTACATTGACCGCTACTTCGCGCGCTATCCCGGTGTGGCGCGTTACATGGAAGAGACGCGCGCCCTGGCGCGCGAAAAGGCCTACGTCGAAACCGTCTTCGGTCGTCGCCTCTACCTGCCCGAAATCAAGTCGTCCAACGTCGGCCGCCGCCAGGGCGCCGAACGTGCGGCAATCAACGCGCCCATGCAGGGCACGGCGGCCGACATCGTCAAGCTCGCCATGCGTGCCACGGCCGACTGGCTCCGTGGCTCCGGCCTGCAAAGCAAGCTGCTGCTGCAGGTGCATGACGAACTGATCCTTGAAGTGCCCGACGCCGAACTCGAACGGGTCAAGGCTGAGTTGCCGCAGATCATGGGCGGCGTGGCCGAGCTGAAAGTGCCGCTGCTGGTGGAGGCTGGCGCTGGCGCGAGCTGGGACGAGGCGCACTGACCCCGTTGTTTTGTCAGGCAATACGGAAGGCGAGCGCCGCCGCAGGGGCTTATCGGCCTCAAGGTCGGACAACAGCGGCCGTTAACCCCGGAGTCAGCACGTCTACCGGAGAGCCCCATGCAGCTCAACATCACGCAAAGGATTTTTGCCATGGCGGCCGCAGCGGTCGTGGCGCTGCTACTCGTCTCCTGTCTGGGCTTTGCGGCTGTTTCGCGATTGTCCAGCACGATTGATCACGCCAATGACAACACGATGCCAAGCGTCGAGACTCTGGCGTCTGTCCAACTCAATCTGATGCGTCTGATGCTTAGCGTGCGCACCCTCATCAGCGCGCCGGTCAACGAGATCGAGAACAGCGTGCAGCGTCTCGAAGCGGCCAGACGCGATCTCGAGAAGCAGCTCGATGCCTACGAGAAGCTCATTTCGGATGAAGAGGACAAGCGCCTGCTTGGCGCCGACCGCACAACGATCGCCGCGTTTGTCGCGACTTTGCCGCCCATCATCGAAAAAGCGCGCGTCTTCGAGCGCGCCAACGCAACCGAGTTGGCTGACCGCACCATGCGGCCCCCTGCAGCGGCGGCCATGGAGGCGCTTGAAGCGCATCGCGCGTACAACGCGAAACTCGCCAAGGTTGAACAGGCAGAAGCCCAACGCGTCGTTACCGTCGAAGTCTGGATCAGCCTGATCGCCGCGGCGCTGGGCCTGGGTGTGATCGTCGGCGTGACGCTGTGGACGCAACAGAGCATTCGGCGCTCTGTCGCGTCGTTCAGCGACATCGTGCTGCGCATGCAGCGCGATAAGGATCTCTCGTTGCGAGCGCCCATCCTGCAGCACGACGAGATCGGCACCATTGCCAAGGCCTTCAACAGCCTCGTCGACAGCCTGCACAGCGGCATGAAAGACGTGGCGCTGAACGCCGGCAAGGTCTCGCAGGCCTCCGGCGAACTCGCGCGCACGGCGTCCGAAGTGGCCAGCGCGGCTGAGCAGCAGAGCTCGTCGGCCTCGCAGATGGCCGCGGCCGTCGAGCAGATGACCGTCAGCATTGCGCACGTCAATGATCGCGCAACCGACGCCAACCGCATCTCGCGAGAATCGGGCAAGGTGGCCGAGGCGGGTGCGCACACCATCGAGCAGACGGTGACCGACATCAACAGCATCGCGACCACAGTGGCCGACACGTCGGGCGCCATCCGCAAGCTGGGCGAACAGAGCAATAACATCTCGAGCATGGTCTCGGTGATTCGCGAAGTAGCAGATCAGACCAACCTGCTGGCCCTCAATGCGGCCATCGAGGCCGCGCGCGCCGGAGAGCAGGGCCGCGGCTTTGCCGTTGTGGCCGACGAAGTGCGCAAGCTCGCCGAACGCACCGCCAAGTCCACGCAAGACATCACCAGCCTCGTCGAGGCCGTGCGCAGCAGCGCGCAGGACGCTGTGGGCGTGATGGACCAGACCGTCGAACGTGTCAGTCGTGGCGTCGAACGTGCCGGTGAGGCCAGCGAAGCGATTGCCCATATCGGTCGCGACAGCCACACTGCCGTTGGCGTGGTTGGCGAGATCGCCGAGGCCATTGCCGAGCAGTCTTCGGCCATGACCAATATTGCCCAGCAGGTGGAGCGCATTGCACAGATGGCCGAAGAGTGCACCTCTGCGGCGTCTGGCAGTGCCGATTCAGCACGCCAGCTCGATGCACTGGCTGGTGCCATGCAGCGCTTCGTGAGTGGCTACCGGCTGTAGAAGGAAGCAACGCAGAAGTTCTTGGGTTTGGTCACAAGGGCGCCCCATTGCGTGCATCCATGCCCTGCGAAGCTGAATCGGGAGCGAGCCGGCGTGACGCGGACTGAATCGCGGCGTAATCGGTGCAGTGGCCGGCTTGCAAATGAGAAAGGGGCTTGCGCCCCTTTCTCCTTCGGGTTGTTGCGACGCAATTGTGCGAGGGCTACTTCATGGGGGAGAGCAGCTTGGTATTGCGAACCAGGTTGCGGACGCCGTGCGCATGATCCTCTTTGAAAACATTGTCACTGCACCACTTGCCAACCGATTCGGCACTCACTTTCAGAACTCGGGGGCGAACACTCCAGGACACTTGCAGCGGCGAACCTTTCTCGTTGTATGCCGGCCCGGTGGTTGACCCGGCGTACTGAATCGGCCTTCCGGTCGACTTCGGGATATTGAGCGCCTGATGGAAGCCATTGACCTGGCCGACTTCCGCCAGTCGATTGAAGTTGATCGCCTTGGAGTCGTTCACCAAGACCATGACTTGTGCTTCAACGCGGAGTTGTGGGTTGATGTCTGTTTCGCTCAGACAGGAGTTTAAAGTCGGGCCTGGAGCCACCATGGCGGTGCTGTGCACGTAGTGGAGTTCGATGGTGTCTCCTGCCTGCAGTCCGCCATGTTCGCTTTTGCAGACTTCTTCGCTGAGGGGTTTCGCTTCGGCGGCGCTGAGTTTTCCGTTATACCGAAACCCGGTGTGTCCGCCGTGGCCGTCGCCGTACCCGGCAAAGGTAGTGAACTCGCCGCCTTTGTGCTCGGCATTGGTGTGAAAGTGAATGTTGCACAAGTTCATTTTCTGGTACGCCGGCGCTGGCGAGAATATGCGTTGATTCTCCCCCTTCTTTTTGCCAAGGTCGCGCGGCGACTGCGGCCCGAAGCCTTTGCCATCAGTATTCCGTTCCAGCTCCATGTCTTGTGCAGCGATCGCGGTAGTTGCCGTATCGGGCGACTCTGTTCTGGCATGTGCCGATCCTGCGAAAGCTGAGAGAAGCACAATAAAAGGCAGGCATTTATGCATTGGAATCTCCTTGTCTGTACTACGAATGAGGAACGCTGACGCCAGCGCTGGTGCACAAGCAGCGCACTCTGTCCGTACGACTATATGACAAGGGAGCGGGGAGGGGGGCATAAAGTAATCGTTGATGGGGCAGCTATTCCTGAAATTAGGATCTATGCCTTGGAGGAGGGATATGTCGACACCTACGATTTCCCAGCGTCTCGTGGTGCTGGCGTCAGTGGCAACGGGGGCGTTGGTGCTTGTCGTTTTGCTGGGCTGGCTGGCGGCTTCTGCACTGGACGACGCACTCGGAGAGGCGTTTGAGAAGACTCTGCCAAGTGTGAAGGCCTTGAGCGATGCAGAGGCGGACACGCTGCGCATCATGCTGGGAGTTCGTAGCCTGATCAGCGCTTCGTTCAATGATATGGACGGGGAAATCCGGAAGACTGAAGAGGCGAAGTCTCCTCTCGCGGCACGCTTCAATGAATACGAAAAGTGGGCGCTCAACGATGAGGATCGGATGTTACTGCAGGCGGACAAAGCACGAGCTGAAGCATTGTTTGCCACACTTCCCCCGATCATTGAAAAGGCGCGCGCGGTCGAGCGCATCGCCCAAATGGCCGAGGAGTGCACGGCAGCGGCTTCGGGCAGTGCAGACTCGGCCCGCCAGCTCGATGCACTGGCCGGCTCCATGCAGCGTTTTGTCGGCAGTTACAGGCTTTGATCGCCCCATCCGCCGGAAGCGGGCTTTCGAGATAAGCAACGCAGAAATTCTTGGTTTTGTTCACAAGCCGGTCCTCATAAAGTGCGTTCCATGCCCTGCGGGGCAAACCATTCACACAGTGAGGACGCACCATGCATTTCAAGAACATCCGTCGTGCCGTACTGGCCAGCCTCGTGGCCTTTGGCGCTTCGGCGGCTTTTGCCCAGGTCACCCTGCTCAATGTGTCGTACGACCCGACGCGTGAGCTCTACGAAGACTTCAACAAGGCCTTTGCCGCGCAGTGGAATGCAAAGACCGGCGAGACCGTCACGATCAAGCAATCGCACGGCGGTTCGGGCAAGCAGGCGCGTGCCGTCATTGACGGTCTGGATGCTGACGTTGCAACCCTCGCACTGGCCTACGATATTGACGAACTCAGCAGCATCGGCAAGCTGATTCCCGCCGACTGGCAGAAGCGCTTGCCGCACAATGCGTCGCCCTATACCTCGACCATCGTCTTCCTCGTGCGCAAGGGCAACCCCAAGGCGATCAAGGACTGGAACGATCTGGTCAAACCCGGTATCGGTGTGATCACTCCCAACCCCAAGACGTCCGGCGGCGCACGCTGGAATTACCTTGCCGCCTGGGCCTATGCCCTGGCACAGCCGGGTGGTAACGATGCCAAGGCCAAAGACTTCGTGAAGGCCATCTACGGTAACGTGAAGGTGCTGGACTCCGGCGCCCGTGGTGCGACGACGACCTTCGTCGAGCGCGGCATTGGTGACGTGTTGCTGGCCTGGGAGAACGAGGCCTACCTCGCCGTGAGGGAGCTGGGTCCGGACAAGTTCGACATCGTCGTGCCTTCGCAATCCATCCTCGCCGAGCCGCCCGTAACCATCGTCGACAAGGTGGTGGACCGCCGCGGTACCCGCAAGCAGGCGCAGGCTTACCTGGAGTACCTCTACTCGCCGCAAGGTCAGGAGATTGCTGCACAGAACTACTACCGCCCGATTGATCCGGCTGTGGCCAAGAAGTACGAGAAGACTTTCGCACCGGTCAAGCTGGTGACCATCGACAAGGTCTTCGGTGGCTGGCAAAAGGCGCAAGCGACACACTTCGCGGACGGCGGTACCTTCGATCAGATCTACGCGGTCAAGTAAGTCTTACCTTCTTTGCTCCAAAAGAGGGCTGCTTCGGCGGCCCTCATCGTATTCTGGCTCGCTTCCCCGATCGGGGGGCGGGCATTTTCGTTCAGGCTGGTGTGACAAGCATCCGCAGCTTGCTGCGCACTTCGATCAGCGAGTGGCGTGCATAGATCACCGGCACGCCCAGCTTGCCTGCCTGCTTGCGCACGCTGTTGAGCAGCTGGTGGTTGAGACGGTCACAGATCACCACGATGAGACGCGTGTTGTCAGGCACCTGGCGGCGCGTGTCGCCAACCGTGCGCCCGGACCAGTGCAGGCAGCGGTGAATGCCCAGCGTGTCGGCCTGGCGCTCCAGCTCCTGGCGGATGGGTTCGATGCGGTCCGCGCCAACGATCAAGGCATTCATCACGGCCTCCCTTCTGCAACGTGTCCAGTGGATGACGCGAGACTAGCGAGTCGATGCCGCACCGCAAACGAAGCATTTTGCAGGCGCTTATTCCTTTGCGGGGACTAAGCAAATCAGGAAAGCTCACATGAGCTAAGCGGGCGGCGCGGCATAACCAACGCAGGATTTCTTCGTTCTGCGTTGTCATGACGAGCTCTAGAGTGGCGGCAATCCAGACAGGCCAAGCACTCCATGAGCATACTTTTCATCTCCGGCAGTCCCTCGGCAGAATCGCGCAGTGCGCGTCTGCTCAACGTTGTTCGCGAACGCGTCGAGCAGCGCGGCATTGCCACGCAGTACCTGTCGGTGCGCGAGCTGCCGGCCGAGGCCTTGCTGCACGCAAACTTCAATGACCCGGTGCTGCTCGATGCTGTAGCGCAGGTCGCCGCGGCCAACGCCATCGTGCTGTCGTCGCCGGTCTACAAGGCGGCATACAGCGGTGTGCTCAAGGCCTTTCTCGACCTGCTGCCGCAGACCGGCTTCGCCAATCGCGTGATCCTGCCCCTCGCTACCGGCGGCAGCCCGGCGCACACCCTGGCACTCGACTACTCGTTGCGCCCCGTGCTTGCCGCACTCGGCGCGCGTGATGTGATTCCCGGTGTCTTCGCCATCGATAGCCAGCTGCAGTGGAATGCCGAAACGGCGCATCTGCAGATTGACCCGGCCATTGACGAACGCCTTGACGCCGCCGTGCGGACGCTCGTCGAACACCTGCAGCGTGCCGAGCGCGAAGCCCTGCTACAGCGCGATGCCAGGGCCGTTCCCGTCCCGTTCTCTGCTGTGCGCTACAGCGCATAGCAACTTTTCGCATCCCCACCCCGATACAGAAAGACTGGAGCACAAGAATGAAACTGATTTCCGCCAAGCGCCGTAGTCTGTTCGGCGCACTGCTGAGCCTTGCGCTTGCCACACCGCTGATTGCACACGCCGACTTCAACCCCAAGCTGTTGCGTATCGGCTTCCAGAAATCAGCCGCCACCCTCGTGCTGCTCAAGGGTAGTGGTGAGCTCGAAAAGCGTCTCGCGCCGCAGGGTGTTGATGTGAAGTGGGTCGAGTTCCCTGCCGGTCCGCAGCTGCTCGAAGGGCTTAACGTCGGCTCCATCGACTTCGGTTTCGTCGGCGAAGCGCCCCCCATCGTCGCGCAGGCTGCCGGCGCCAACTTCGTGTATGTCGGTTTCGAAGGTGAGGCCGGCGCCGCTGAAGCCGTGCTCGTGCCCAAGGACTCGCCGATCAAGTCCATTGCCGAGCTCAAGGGCAAGCGCGTTGCCCTCAACAAGGGCTCCAACGTCCATTACTTCCTCGTCAAGGTGCTGGAGAAGAACGGCCTCAAGTACAGCGACGTGACGGTCAACTTCCTCACGCCGGCTGATGCACGTGCTGCCTTCGAGAAGGGCTCGATCGACGCCTGGGTGATCTGGGATCCCTTCACCGCCGCCGCTGAAAAGCAGATCGGCGCGCGCGTGCTCGCCAATGGCAAGGGCGTGGTCAAGAACTACCAGTTCTTCCTCGCCGAGCGCGAGTTCGCCACCAAGCGTGCCGACGTGCTGAAGGTCGTGCTCGAAGAAGCCAACAAGCAGGGTCAGTTCATCGCGAAGAATCACAAGGCTGCCGCTGCGCAACTGTCGCCGCAGCAAGGACTGCCGGCAGACGTACTGGAGCTGTCGCTGTCGCGCTACGAGCATTCGTTCTACCCGATCACCGAAGAAGCGCTGACCTCGCAGCAACAGATCGCCGACACCTTCCTCGATGTGAAGCTGATCCCGGCACCGATCAAGGTGCGCGACGCGCTGCTCAAGCGCTGAGCCGTATCGACATTCGCCGCCCCACAGCCAGCCGCGCCACAGCCCGGCGGGCTTGCAGCACGACAGAAAAACTCAAGGACGCGCAACATGAAAGTACTCTGGTTCCTCCCCACGCATGGCGACAGCCGCTACCTCGGCACCAGCGATGGTGCCCGTGAAGTTGGCTACGACTATCTGCGGCAGATCGCCCAGGCTGCCGACCAGCTCGGCTACTACGGCGTGCTCACGCCCACCGGCCGCTCCTGCGAAGACCCGTGGGTGGTGACGTCCAGCCTGATCGGTGCGACGAAGAACCTGCGCTTCCTCGTGGCCCTGCGTCCCGGCCTGCATCAGCCGAGTCTTGCCGCGCGCATGGCAGCCACTTTCGACCGCCTCTCCGGCGGACGCCTGCTGATCAATCTCGTGACGGGCGGCGACCCCAACGAACTCGCTGGTGACGGCGTCATCACCTCGCACGCCGAGCGTTACGAGGCATCCGAAGAGTTCATCCGCATCTGGTGTGAAATCGTGGCACGCAGTCACGACTCGGAAGCCTACGATTTCGAGGGCAAGCACCTCTTCGTCAAGGGCGCCAAGCTGCTTTACCCGCCCATCCAGACACCGCATCCGCCAGTGTGGTTCGGCGGCTCGTCCGACGCGGCGCACGACCTCGCGGCCGAGCATGTCGAGACCTATCTCTCCTGGGGCGAGCCGCCCGAGGAAGTGAAGAAGAAGTTTGACGACGTGAAGGCTCGCGCCGCAAAGCGTGGCCGCACGATCAAGTTCGGCGTACGCCTGCACGTCATCGTGCGCGAGACCGAAGAAGAAGCCTGGGCCGCTGCCGACAAGCTCATCAGCCGCCTGGACGACGAGACGGTGGCGCGCGCGCAAGCCGCCTTTGCGAAGATGGATTCCGAAGGCCAACGCCGCATGGCCGCGCTGCACAAGCAGGGTGGTGGTGGTCGCAGCCGCGAAGCGCTGGAGATCAGCCCGCACCTGTGGGCCGGTGTTGGCCTTGTGCGAGGTGGTGCGGGCACAGCCATCGTCGGCAACCCGCAGCAGGTCGCCAACAAGCTGCGCGAATACCAGGAGGCCGGGGCAGATGCTTTCGTGCTGTCGGGCTACCCGCATCTGGAAGAAGCCTATCGCTTTGCCGAACTGGTCTTCCCGCTTCTGCCGCTGGAGCACGGCGCGCCCGATGCGCTGCCGGGGCAGAAGCTGTCCGGACCCTTTGGTGAGGTGGTGGCCAACCACTTCGTACCGAAGAGCTTCGAACCCAAGACATCGGCGAGCTGAGGCTATGCGACACAGGCCCCTACGTCGTCATTCCCGCGAACGCGGGAATCCAGCGACTTTCATCGCGCGACAAACGCCACTGGATTCCCGCCTGCGCGGGAATGACCGAGATTTGTCGGGACACATGCAATGAGCAATCGACCTTCATTCTTTGCACGCCAGCTCCTGCCCTGGGCGGTACCAGTGCTGCTGATCACGATCTGGCAGCTCTCCGCGCAACTCGGCTGGCTGTCCAGCCGCGTGCTGCCCGAGCCCTGGGCCATCCTCAAATCGGGCTGGGTGTTGCTCAAGTCTGGCGAGCTGCATCACCACGTGCTGGTCAGCACGCGTCGCGCGCTCACCGGCCTCGCCATCGGCGGTGGTGCGGGCCTGCTGCTGGGGCTCCTCACCGGAACCTTCAAACGCGCCGAAACGCTGCTCGACACCACGTTGCAGATGATCCGCAACGTACCTCCGCTGGCGCTCATCCCGCTGGTTATCCTGTGGTTCGGCATCGACGAAGCCGCCAAGGTCTTCCTCGTATCGCTGGGTGTGTTCTTCCCGATCTACCTCAACACCTATCACGGCATCCGCTCGGTAGACCCCGCGCTCATCGAGATGGCAAAGAGCTATGGCGTCACCGGCTGGCGCCTGTATCGCGATGTCATCCTGCCCGGTGCGCTTGCGTCGATCCTCGTCGGCCTGCGTTTCTCGCTGGGCCTCATGTGGGTGCTGCTGATCGTCTCCGAGACCATCTCGGCGACCGAAGGCATCGGCTACATGACCATGAACGCACGCGAGTTCCTGCGTACCGACGTGGTGCTGGTCGGCATCCTGCTCTACGCCCTGCTCGGCAAGCTGGCTGATGTTATCGCGCGCGCGCTGGAACGCTTCTGGCTGCGCTGGAACCCCAACTACGCGGCGGCCTGAAAGAGACCATCATGCAGATCAACCCCTCGGAAAATGCCGCCGTCGCCGCCAGTGGTCGTGGCGTTGCGCTCAAGGTCTCCGACCTCGTCAAACGCTATGGCGAACGCGAAGTGCTCAAGGGCGTGAGCCTCGACATCGCTCCCGGCGAATTCGTCGCCATAGTTGGCCGCAGCGGCTGCGGCAAAAGCACCCTGCTGCGCCTTGTGGCCGGTCTGGAGTCGCATCAGGCCGGCAGCATCCACTACGACGGCGCGCAGCAAGACAGCCACCACGACACGCGCATCATGTTCCAGGACTCACGCTTGCTGCCCTGGAAGCGCGTGGTCGACAACGTGGCACTTGGCCTGACACCGCCGGAGTACCTCAACGCAGAGTACGTGCTGGGCCAGGTCGGCCTGCGCGACCGCCGCCACGATTGGCCCGCCAGGCTCTCTGGCGGCCAGCGCCAGCGCGTGGCGCTGGCCCGTGCCCTCGTGCACCAGCCGCGCCTGCTGCTGCTCGACGAACCACTCGGCGCACTCGACGCCCTCACGCGGATCGAGATGCACGGACTCATTGAAAACCTGTGGCACGAGAATGGCTTTACCGCACTGCTCGTCACGCATGATGTTGGCGAAGCCATCGCGCTCGCCGACCGCGTCGTGCTGATCGACGAAGGCCGCATCACGCTGGACTTGCGAATCGACCTGCCACGCCCGCGACAACGTGGTGACGCGCGCTTCGCCGCACTTGAAGAGCGGGTACTCAAACGCGTGCTCGGCCAACAGCACGATATCGGCGATCCGCACGACGAACAGCTTGGCGACCAGTCGCTGCGCCGCAGCGTCGAACAGGTCCGCTGGGCCGTCTGAGTTATTCCCGTCCGAGTCTCTCCGTCCGAATATTTTCGTCCGAGTCCCTCCGTCCGAATTCCCGTTTCATCCATACCCCCAAACCAGAGAAGGAAACATCATGAGCATCCAGGCCATCAACGTCCGTAACCAATTCCGCGGTGTCGTCAAGGAGATCATCCGCGGCGACGTGGTCAGCGAAATCGATGTGCAGACCGCATCCGGCATCGTCACCTCGGTCATCACCACGCGCTCGGTCGACAGTCTCGAACTGAAGATCGGCAGCGAAGTCGTGGCCCTCGTCAAATCGACCGAAGTGTCCATCGCCACCCTGTGATGGACACCGTGCTGATCGTCCCCGGGCTGCACGGCAGCCCGCCCGCACATTGGCAAACCTGGTTCGAGGATCGTGTTGCCGGTTGTGTGCGGGTCGATCAGCACGATCCCGCGACGCCTCACCTGTTGCGCTGGGCCGGCGCGGTGCGCGAACAGCTCGACCGCGTACGTGGCCGGGCCTGGATCGTTGCGCACAGCTTCGGCTGCCTCGCCGCAGCGCATGCGGCCAGCCTTGTGCCCGAGCGCATTGCCGGCGCCATGTTCGTCGCACCTGCCGATCCTGACCGCTTCGGCGTCGAGCGTCTGTTGCCCGACACTCCCTTCCCGTTTCCCAGTGTGCTCATCGCCAGTCGCAACGACCCGTGGATGCGCCTCATGCGTGCGGCCTGGCTGGCTGATCGCTGGGGTAGTCACCTCGTCAATGCCGGCGCCGTGGGGCATCTCAATATCGATTCCGGCCACGGTCCCTGGCCAGATGGTCTGTTGCTGTTCGAGCAGCTGCGGCGCAGCCAGGACGGCATTCCCCTTGGCACGCTGGCACCAGCCAGCGCCGGGCGCCAGCGGCAGCGCCGCGAGGCCTTGCGCAAGCAGGCCCGGATTGAGCGGTCGGGGCAGGGCGGTTGAGGCCTGGCTTAGCGGTGAGTGATGTCGTGCGCGTGTGGCGCAGGACGTTCCTGATCCTGCGGCGTTACCTGCCCTGACGGGCACGAGGGTGACAAAGCCTTGCAATGCAACGTTGGTGCGGTAGCTTGAAAAAGAAGCAGGGACTGCTGACTGAAGAGAGGCGTTGCATTGTCGGTGGCGCCACCATCTGGATCCTTCGTGGTGGCGATGTCGCATGGCGTCGTGAAGTCTTGCCGTCGCATCCCGGCACGAATCCTCCGCGCACTGCGCGGCACACCAGTCAGGGGAGATGTCATGGCCGTCACGCTTCCGCTCGCTGCGCTTGCACCGCTTGCGCCAAGCATTCGCTCCAGTTACCGCGAGGCCTTCACCAATGGCCAGGTCTGGCTCGATCGTTGCGGCATTTCTGAAACCCCTCTGCGGCTCGCACACTTCCTCGCGCAGATCATGCACGAGTCCGGCGGCCTCACCGGCCAGTTCGAATCGCTCAACTACAGCGCCGCGCGCCTGCCCATCGTGTGGCCAAAGCGCTTCAAGCCCACCGGTCCGCTCGATCCCGCTGCTTACGCCCACAACGAACAGAAGCTGGCCAACGAAGTCTACGGCGGTCGCATGGGCAATACCGGCACCAACGACGGCTTCACCTACCGCGGACGCGGCATCATCCAGCTCACCGGCAAGGACGGCTATCGCAACGTCACGCAGCTCCTGCGCAAGCACGATCCGGCCGCTCCCGACCTCGTGGCCAAGCCGGACGAAGTCATCAGTGCGCAATGGAGCCTCGCCGTCGCCACGCTCATCTGGCAGTCCAAGGGCTGCAACGAGAAGGCCGACGAAGACAACATCATCAAGGTCACCATCGCCATCAACGGTGGCAAGGTCGGCCTTGCTGATCGTACCGAGTGGCTTGCACGCACCAAGGCCGTATTCAAGATCTGATTTACAGGAAGACCTCATCAAGGGAGAAATGACATGGCCAGCTTCAAGGAAACGTTTGCAAAGATCGAAGCCGCAATCGGTGACCTCACTTCGCTGGAAGTGACCACCTACAAGGGCACTATCAACATCAAGAAGACTATTGATGCAAAACCTGCAGACAACAAGGAACTCGACTTCTCCGACATCCTCAAGCAACTCACAGTGGACGGCGCTGACATCCAGCTTGTCGCCAGCACACTCTCCCGCCTCGATGGTGACACCACGGCCTTCATCGACAAGAACGCCAGTGCCGCCGAGCTCACCGCGCACGCCCAGCTGCTCGACAGCGCGAACGCCAAGCGCAACGCGCTGATCCAGGTGATCGAGGCCGCGGTCAGCGGCGTCGTCAAGAGGTAGGCGCTGCCGTGCAAGGGGCACAGGGGGAGGAAGACTTCGCCGCGCTGCTCGATCAGGCCACGAGCGCGGGCCACTTGCCGGATCCCTGGCAAGTGGTCCGACCGGACCTGCGCGACGCCAACCGCGCCAACAGTGACCTCTACATCCGTGCCCTGCGCTCGCGCCTTTTCAGCCTCGGCTATACGGACGACAAGGAACTCAAACTTGGCGATCTGACCCCCGTACTCAGCGCCGCGATCCTGCGCTTCCAGTCGGAGGCCAGGCTCAAACCGGACGGTTGGGCGGGACCCGACACCAAACAGCGCTTGCAACAACTCGTCAGCTTCGAAGAAGAGCAGGACCCGGAGGGCTGGGACATCGACGAGGATCCCGGCGACCTTCCCGCCGTGCAGCGCGCGGCCTACCTGCGCCTCTACACCCTTGGTTTCATGGACTGGGAGGACGACGCGCAAGCCCTCGCACGCCAGCCAAGCTGCGATCCGGTCAGCAACCCCGTTGCCCGCGAAGCTCTGCGAGCCTTCCTCGCCCTGGCGCAAAAGCTGGGCCTCGTCGCCGCGGCACCGGCACCGGTTCTCAGCGTGCCTGTACTGCGTCTCCTTTTCGGCCACGACGCCATGATCCGTGCCCTCGCTACGCGCCCGGACTTCATTGCTGACGATGACAACCAAAAATTTATCGACGCCATCGGCCGCGTGGAGCTCTGGTTGCTCGACTACGACGTCAAGCTCGCCGGGGGTGACAACACCCACTACCGGCTCGCTGCGTCGCCGCGCGCCGCAGCAGGCACGCAGCGTGTCGATGCGGTGCAGGACGCGCTCAGCGATCTGCGCCAGCGCTTTCCCAAGGCCAATCTTCCCGGTCCCAGCGGCGGTTTCCTCATCTTCGGCCGCTCGCTGAAGTTCTCATCGCAGTTTTTCGCCCTGACCAACAGCCTCAACAACGCGCATGAAGAAGACGCTGCAAACGAGGCCGAGGTTGAAGACCAGATCCTCGCCGCTGCCAGTTCGAAGGCCGACAGCGAAGACATCATTGGCAGGCTCAACGAGCTCGCCTCCCGAGTGTGGGACGGCTTCAAACGTCTGTGGGGCTTCCTGAAACGTCTGGTCAAAGCAGCCACCATCGCCATCAAGGACCAGGTCTGGCGCATCGCACGCTTCATCTCCGCCAGGGCACGCGGGGCATTCGAATTCGTTCTCAAGGCCATCGAGATTGTCCACCGCGGCAGCGTCTACCTGCGCTCGCGCGTCTTCCCGGCCAGCAGTCCGGATGTTGCCATCCTCGCTTTCGGCCGTGATTTCGATGTCAGCTTCTTCGTCAGCCAGGCTGCCGCGTTCGAAGACGTTCGCTTCATCGTCGACAAGGACGCGGAGGAAACACACTTCTTCGTCGCCGCCAGCCGCATCCTCTCCGCACTCGTCGGCATCATTCTCGAAGTCGTCAAGATCGTTGCCAGCAACATCGCGGGCTGGTTCCTGCTTCTGCTCGCCCTCTCCCGTATCGCTGGCCGCATCAAGGACCTGGTCGAAGCCGTTGGCAGTATCGACGCCGACAGCCTCAAGACCTTCGATACCCGCGACGCAGCGCTTTTCTCCAATCCCGTCAGGTAGGCTCGACCGGAAGTTGCGTCTTCCGCACCAAGCCGGCATAACCCTCGCGTGAATGCCGCGCTGGCTGTACCGGGGCCCGCCGATGGTAGTTGCGGCCTGATCACCCTGCTGGCGCGTGGCCGGCAGGTTGGCAAGACTGGCAATCCTCCCGGCACCACCGCCCCTGCGCTCGCTCAGTGAAGTGTGCCGGCAGACAGGCGGTGTCAACAAATGCGCGCTGGCGTCCGTTGTATCGGAGGTAAGCGCGCCATGTATGCAGTACATATCTGAAATCCAGCTGTGCCGGCGCGCGAACACACCCGATAATCCTTCTGTACTACGTTCTGCCCTGTTCGTGCATGTGCCAGCTGCTGGGAATGAATTCGTTCAAGCCTGCCCGCCTCGATTTCTCGCTGGCGGGTTTCCTGCGCCGTGGTGGCGAGACTGACGAACACGCTGACGGTTGGGGCGCGGCCTGCTTCACCGACCGGGGGTGCGAGCTGCTGATCGACGAGGGCGCCTCGGCGACTTCCGTGGCGGCTGAGCACTTCCAGCGAGAGCATTGCCCCGTGCGCAACGTGCTGGTGCACATCCGCAAGGCCACCCAGGGGGCCGTCAGCCGTCAGAACTGCCATCCCTTCGTGCGCCAGCTGTGGGGCCGTGACTGGGCTTTCGCGCACAACGGTAATCTGGAACGCGACAAACTCGCCGTGCCGCAGTTGTTCCAGCCTGCGGGCGAAACCGATAGTGAGCAGGCCTTCTGCCTGATCTGCGATGCGCTCGTACAGCATTTCGGCGCCGAAGCGCCGACGCATGAGGCCTTGCACGCCTTGCTCAGCGAGACGGCAGACCGCATTGCGCAGGCGGGCACGTTCAATTTCATGTTGTCCAACGGCGAGATCCTGTTCGCACGTTGCGCCACCGAGCTGCATTACGTGCAGCGCGCATGGCCCTTCGGCCGCGCGCGCCTGCTCGACTGCGAACGCGAAATCGAATTTGCGCAGTACAACAATCTCGATGACCGGATGATCATCGTTGCTACGCGCCCGCTGACCGACGAGGCCTGGCAGGCGATTCCGCAAGGCCGTCTGATGGCCTTTATGCAAGGGCAGATGCTGGCGATCTAACGCCGGCGCTCGTGCCACCACTCGTAAGCATCGGTGCTGCCCAGCACGATGGCGAGCAGGCCGAACACGATGGGGGCCACGTGCAGGCCGACGATTGCAGCGCCGACGGCCATCAACAGGAAGATGAGCACATTGCACTCGGTGCAGACATGCGTGTTGGCGCGGAGGGCCTGCCAACGTGTGCGCAGGGTTCTGGCTGCCATGATGGGTCTCCATGAGAGAGGTGATTCCTGCTTCCAGTCTGGGTGGCGGCGCCGGTTTCGCCAGTGCCATCTTTCCCGCATTTGATCTGGCTTAAATCGGCCAGGCCGGCGGCGTAAGATCAGTCGTATGACTGAACGGAAAGACCCTCCCGCTACGACACGTCCGCTCGTTTTTCGCGGGCGGGGGGCTGTCGTGCGTCCAGATGGGCGCTTCGAATCGATGGAGCGCGAAGCCTTCGACGACGGCTGGGGTTCGGCGGAGGCAGAGCCCGGCGTGCCACCGACCGAGCTGATCATCGATGGCGCTAAAAGCGTGATCACCTACAACGAATCGCCCGACGTACCCTTCGACCGTTCGATCAATCCCTACCGAGGTTGCGAGCATGGATGCAGCTATTGCTTCGCACGACCGACGCACAGTTACCTTGGCCTGTCACCGGGGCTCGATTTCGAAACGAAGATTGCTTACAAGCCCGATGCTGCGGTCTTGCTGCGCAAGGAGCTGGGCAAGCGCAGCTACGTTTGCGCGCCGATTGCGCTGGGCGTCAACACTGATGCGTACCAGCCCATTGAGCGCAAACTGGGCATCACGCGCAGCATCCTCGAAGTGTTCGCCGAGTGTCGGCACCCATTTTCCATGGTCACCAAGGGTTCGCTGATCGAGCGCGATCTCGACTTGCTGGCGGATATGGCGCGCGACGACCTTGTGTATGTGATGATCAGCGTCACGACTCTCGACGGAGAGCTGGCGCGCAGGATGGAGCCGCGTGCAGCGGCACCACACAGGCGTCTCGAACTCATCGAGAAGCTCCGCACGGCAGGGGTGCCAGTCGGCGTGCTGTTCGCACCTCTGATTCCCGCGCTCAACGATCACGAGCTGGAGCGCGTTTTCGAAGCGGCCGCTGCACGCGGCGCCGAGGCCGCCGGCTATGTGCTGCTGCGCCTGCCGCATGAACTCGCTGACATGTTTCCAAAATGGCTGCAGACGCACGTGCCTGGCCGCGCAGCACATGTCATGAGCCTCATCCAGCAGATGCGTGGCGGCAAGGCCAACAGTGCGCAGTTCGGCAAGCGCATGCGCGGCGAAGGGCTATTCGCCGATCTCTATGCGAAACGGGCGAAGCTGGCGGCCGAGCGACTGGGGCTTAACAAGATGCGACGCGCGCTCAGCACTGCTGCATTCAAGCCACCACGCGATGAGGGGCCGCAGATGAGTCTCTGGTAGGGCTGAGACAAGTGCTGTGGCAATCCACTATCGCGCGACGGCGGGCGCAGCGATTGGTTTAGAGCGTATTGCAATCCTGATATTCAAATGCCGCTTTGACTCATTCTGCTAACAGCTGCATCTAGCAAGTCGTCAGGGTTACGCGGGTTGCGAACTTCGATGATTGCCTGTCGCAAGTCTTCTTGGGTTACTAGAATGATCTGATGAACAACAGGTTCTGCCTGCCATGTTGCAATTTGATCCTTCGGAAGAGCACATACGAGCATTGCGGTGACTTCACCATTGTGATGACTCGCGCGTAGTGATTTCTCAAGAGATCCGCGACGATCTACCAGTTTTCCAACTTTGGCAGAGAAGTCAGAAATACGAGTCGTGCATTCAACAATCACGAGTCTGCCCGCCGGAGTCATGAGAATTATGTCTGGCGCATCGGTTTCGAGTTGAATAGCGGGACTAAAGCCCTGAAGAAATAGT
Source organism: Viridibacterium curvum (assembly GCF_039544165.1). NCBI lineage: Bacteria > Pseudomonadati > Pseudomonadota > Betaproteobacteria > Rhodocyclales > Rhodocyclaceae > Viridibacterium > Viridibacterium curvum. The sequence goes on along the minus strand of NZ_BAABLD010000008.1, from coordinate 343,927 downwards.
AACGCAGCTACGCCTCGCTCGAAGCGTGGTGCATCAGAACTTTGCTCCAATACGGCGTGCTTTATTTGTTTTAGCTCCTTGTCGAAATGTTGTACGGCCAACATTCTGTTATTGCGAGCTTTGTTCGGATCGTTGAACCATCGCCGTCGAGTGGTTACCCCGCCAATCGTAAGCATCGCTAAAGTGCTTTCTGCGCGCTCAACACGAATATGCGCCGAGCCTTCCTTTACGCCGCTTTCTGGTTGCCGCCAATTGATTTCAGAAGCTACTTGCCGGCGAGATGAGAGACCATTTCCGGGAGTTATCCAGATCGCCAAGCCAAACCGGCCAACGTCAAAATTTGGATGGGCGCGCAATACCAGCAGTAGGCGATCATCCAGCAACTCTGATTGATTCACAATCAAGTCCAGCGGTGGAACGACGCGGATGTTAATCAGAGGTAAAGATGATGTAGAGGAAGGTATGGATAGAGACAGCCATCTTGCAAGATCTGCGATGCCGTCAAATGGTGGGTCAGATGTCCTGAGTGCGTTATTCAGCTCAAATAGTTCAAATTCCGGAATTTGAGGCAGGGCGTCACCAGAGATTTGTAAGTGCAAATCTGAATACCATCTACTCGGATTAAGATTCTCGGAATTTAGTATGTGGGCATTGGATGCAATGAGTTTTAGCGTTCCTCCCGGAGTCTCTATCTGCCCTGCAGCGGCTTGTTCGAGGGTGGTAAGGAGATCGGCCCGGGTCTGTGCCCGTTGCTGGAACTGTCCTGCAACAAGAAAGTCCGTCTGGATATGAAAGACGGTGTCAGTTTGTGGTGGGATTGGAAAAAGCGATAGAGACGCCGCTGCAATCTGAAAGCCGCCATTGTTGGTGCGAGTAGCGACATATCGAACATCAATGGCGTAAGAGTCACAAACCCAGCTATTTGCCGTTTGGAGAAATCGCTCTTTGAGTGCAAGGCTGTTCACTTGATCTCCTGAAATCTATAGCAACGAAAATCGCGGGTTTTCTGCGGCCTGCGAGTGACCTCGTTCTCCAATTCACGGCTTCTGAAGGTGCTGCATCCATTGTGAGGCAATTCCTCGTATAGAGTCGAAGCTGAATTGTAGTGTGCGTGAGCTGTGAGGCACTGGCAAAGCGTAGTCGTTGCATAGGGGATTGCGTCAGAATGTTTGCGGCTTCCTTGTTCATTCGATTGAGGGATTCATGAAACCACATCGTCTGCTGTGCAGCCTGCTGATCCTGCTCTGTGCGCCGTTGTTGCATGCGCAGGACGTGCCTCCAGAGAAGCTGAGTTATACCTTTGCCGAAGCATTGGCGTTGCCGCGCGTGAAGAGGGAGCTGGACCCGGCGATCCGATTGTCATTCGGCCCCGATCTGCCGGCAGATGTCGTGGAAGGTACACCAGCAGACAGCTATCACAATCGCACGGTCAAGCTTTTCGACGGCTGCGAAGTCGTGATTGCCGACTTGCTCGGTGACCTCATCAAGGAGGCGCGCTCGAAGGGTTACGACGCCGTTGTACGCATCAGACTCGTAGTGCGCGGCAAACCCGACGATACGGCGACGCAGATCATCTGCAATCGCAGTCAGGCGGCGACCTCGACCGAATTGAGCGCGAGTTTTGCGATATCGAAGGCGAAGGCGCGCGAGTTTGCCGAACGCGAGAACAAGCCGGTAGCGTTGCGGCCACCACAGGCCAATGCGCAATACCTGCCGCTGGCTGAAGTGCTTGAAAGTCCGGATGTGCGCAATGCACTGGCCAGCCGCGGGATGGAGATCTCGGTGGGCTGGTTCGGCACGCTGGACTTCTTCGAGCGTAGCGAGCCCGACACGTTCCGTGAGTCGGTGAAGGTCGAGGCGGATGGCGCGCCGGCGGCCTGTCGCCGCGCGGCTGCGCAGTCGCTGCAGGCGATGATGAGAGAGGCTGCGGAAAAGCGTTTCCGTTACCTCGTGCGTGTCGGCAGCTACCTGCGCGATCAGCGCACGCCGGCCGAGGGCGATTACGAGTGCCAGGTGTCGCGGCGCTTTGATTCCTGGCCGCTGATGGCGACCGTGGTGCTGCGCGGGAGCTTTGCCAACCCGCGTTGAGCGGGTGACGGGGCTGCTTAGCGGCGCCCGACAAATATGAAAACGGGCGTCGTCGGACGCCCGTTTTGCCGGGTCAGCGAAGGCGGCGACGTGTGACGCCGGCGATGAGCCCCAGGCCGGTCAGCAGCATGGCCAGCTGGCTGGCTTCTGGCACCGGTGCGGCAGGGGCGTCCAACACGACGTTGTCGACGAACTGGAAGGGTGTGGACGTAGCAGGCGTCGAGCCCGTCAGGTATTGGCGTGTCATCTCGATCTTCAGCTCATGCGTGCCGGCTGTGAGGGTGCCGTCATAGCTGAAGGAGTTCCTGACGGTCGCGCCTGTGCTAACCGAAGCCAGCGACCAGGTGCCGAGCAGGGTGCCGTCAAGGAAGATCTGGTAACGACCGCCTGAGGTGCCGCTGGAGGTGGCCGACGAGTCGCGGTAAAAGGCGAGATCCATGTCCAGAGAGAAGGCGCCAGCATCACTTGCAAAGCTTTGCGTGATGCCGCCACCCGCCCAGAGGCCGGATTGGTAGGTGCCGACCTGACCCGGGCGGAAGCGGCCAGCCTGGCTCAGATTGCCATCGCCGTCCACGTCGAAGTCGACAACGCCGATAGGGTCTTTCGTGGCCGACCAGCTCAGGCCGCCACCCGCGGTCGCGTAGGTCGTCCAGTTGGCGAATGTGCCGCTGGAGAAGTCACCATTGAGAATGAGGTTCTCGGCGTGAGCGGCCGGTAGGAGAGCGATGGCAGCCGCAGCTGCCAGGCCTCCGGTGATTTTCTTTGCGAGCATCGTATCCATCCCTGAGTCAGTTGTTTGTGTGTGGCCCGTCACGTGGGCGCACGCCACCGTAGCAAAACATGTCGGGAGAAGTTATGACGGAAGTCTCAGCGGGAGGACTTTGCCCTTTTGGGCAGGGGACGGGTTTGCAAGTGTTGACGCCACCGGCAATGCGACCGCCGAAGGTGGCTTCGTTGCAGATGAAACTGCCGTTCAACGATTTGTAGATGAGCTGGTTGGCGCAACCAAAGGCGACATTGCTCATTGCGCTGACCGAGCTCGTCTTTGTCCCGCTGCAGATCGCGGTGTAACCCGCGGGCCGTTTGGCGGCTTGTACGCAGGCAGTGCGGAGGCAGTGCGCAGCGCGCCGGGCGTCGCTGCGATGACGACAGTTCCCCTCATTGGATTCTTTGTGTGCGTGTCGGGTGGCTTCTTGCCACCTTCGGCGATCGCAAGCTTGGGGAAAGTTTGTTGCAGTTAAGCTTGCAGCGCCGCGTGCCTTACACCGCTCCGGCTGAATCCTGTAGTCGCCCCTGCTCCATGCGCAACAGTCGATGCATGTCTTTCAGCGAGCGCGTGCGGTGGGCGATGGCGATTACGATGGCGTCAGCCGGCACGCACTGCAAGATGCCGTGCATGACGCGGTCTTCGGTGTCGTCGTCGAGTGCCGAGGTGGCTTCATCAAGGATCAGGATGTCGGGCCGGCGGAACAGGGCGCGGGCGATGCCGATGCGCTGGCGCTCTCCGCCAGAGAGCGCGTGGCCGCGTTCGCCCAGCGGGGTGTGAACGCCCTGCGGCAGGCGCGCGACCAATTCGTCGAGTCCGGCCGCGCTACAGACGCGGGCGAACAGGGCTTCGTCGGACTCGCGCATGAGGGTGATGTTGTCGCGCAGGGTGACGTTGAACAGCTCCACTTCCTGCAGCACCACGGCGACGTGTTGCCCGAACTGCTCGGCGTCGATTTCGCGACTGTCCACCGTGCCGATGCGGATGTGGCCGCGTGCCGGGTCGTAGAGCCCCAGCAGCAGCTTGATCAGCGTGGACTTGCCGCTGCCCGACTGGCCGACCACGCCGATGCGTTCGCCGCGTCGCAGGCTCAGGTTGATATCGCGCAGCGCGGGCTTGTCGCCCCAGTCGTAGTCGAGGCCGCTGATGTGGATGCCATCCCATTCGGTGGGGAAGTGGGCTTGGCGCTTGGACGTGCCTGTATGGCCGGCGTCGTCGAACAGAGGCATCAGTCGCATCAGGTCGGCGTAGCGCTCCACCATGGCCTGGAAGCGGTCGGTGAAGGACGTGGTGGATTGGCGCAGGCCGTTGAAGTACTGCACGTAGGTAATGATGAAGCTGGCGGCGATGATGTCGTGCAGCGTGGCCCAGGCAATGGCGCCGAGAAAGATGCCGAAGGCCACGCAGGTGTGCAGCTGGAAGGCCAGCCACTTCTGCGTGCCTAGCCTCACGCGTTCGTGCCCCAGGTCGCGCGCGCTGGCTTCGCGGCCGGCTACGGCATTGCGCACCATATTGCCGGCGCCCGAGGCCTTGATGGTGAGGATGTGCGTGGCGCCTTCGACGATGCTGCCGCTGGCGTTCTCGACGCTCTGGTTGATGCGCGTGCTGAGCGCGGCCACCTTGCGGTCGTAGTGGCGCTCGATGTACGCCATGCCCAGCATGAAATACACACCAAAGAAGATGAACCAGGGGCTGATGAAGGCGCAGGAGACCGTGACGCCGATGAGGGTGGCCAGCGGGCCGGCTACATCGTTGTGGAAGATGCCCCACTCGCGCACGGCGTCCGAGCCGGTCATCAGCCGTTGCACCTTGTTGCCGGCCGACTCCTGGTGATGCCAGTGCATCGAGAAGCCGACGAGGCGCTCGAAGCCCCATACGCGGGCACGGTAGCGGCAGTTGAGGGCGATCTGGCCGAGGATGCGCTTGCTGCGCAGGCGCACCCAGGCGGTGAGGCCACGCGAGGCGGCCAGCGCGGTGATGACCAGGCACAGTGGCAGCACGCTCTGCCCCGGTTTGTACGCCAATAGCATGCTGATCATGACGCCCAGCAACAGCGGCGGCAGCAGGTCACTGGTCTCGCTGATCAGCACGATGGGCATGTGGATCAGGTAGCGGCGGCGGTCGCTGTCGAGGAAGAAGAACAGCGAGCGCATGACGAACAGGGCCGGATTGCGCGGGCGGACGGCGCTGTCGGCCTGGGAGGAGTGGGCGATGGCAGACGTAGCGTGAGCGGCGGGGGCGGTTTGCATCAGTATCGGGTCGGGCAGCAGTGACGACAGAAGCCGCAGCCTAGCGCGTGCCGCCTGCCCGCATTTGCTCGCCAAGCGCATCTTGCGGGCTTTGCTGGCGGGATTCCATTTGGTGAAACAGGTGGTCCGGGCGTCAGGTAGAGCGTTTGCTTATTCATATTATTCATAAGCAGAGAATGTTTTATTCGTTTTTCTGCTAAGCGTGGCTGGCTAGACTGCCGGCTTTCCCATTCCGGACGGCATCCATGCACGCCAAGTACCTCCGCGCCACAGGGGGCTTCCAATGAGCAGCTCGCACACCCGGCACGTCCTGCCCGGCTTCGGGCTGACACTGGGCTACACCCTGGTCTATCTGTCCCTGCTGATCCTGATCCCTCTCGGCGCGGTCTTCCTCAAGACGACCAGCCTCAGCTTCGAACAATTCTGGAACGTGACAACCTCGCCGCGCGTGCTCGCTTCGTACAAGCTGAGCTTCGGCACCTCGCTGCTGGCGGCATCCATCAATACGGTTTTCGGCCTGCTGCTGGCGTGGTCGCTGGTGCGTTACCGCTTCCCGGGCAAGAAGGTCATCGACGCGCTGGTCGACCTGCCTTTTGCGCTGCCGACAGCGGTGGCCGGCATCTCGCTGGCGGCGGTCTACGCCCCCAATGGCTGGATGGGCAGCCTGCTCGAACCGCTCGGCATCAAGGTCGCCTACACGCCGCTGGGTGTTCTGGTGGCACTGGTCTTCATCGGCCTGCCCTTCGTAGTGCGTACGGTGCAGCCGATTCTTGAGGACCTCGAAGTGGAGCTGGAAGAGGCTGCCGCGAGCCTTGGTGCGCAGCGCTGGCAGACGGTGCGTCTGGTGATCTTCCCGGTGCTGCTGCCGGCATTGTTCACGGGTTTTGCGCTGGCCTTTGCACGCGCTGTGGGCGAATACGGTTCCGTAATCTTCATTGCCGGCAATATTCCCCTGGTGTCGGAGATCACGCCGCTGATGATCATCACCCGGCTCGAACAGTATGACTACGCCGGGGCGACCGCGATTGCCGTGGTGATGCTGCTGGCCTCGTTTGCCCTGCTGTTCGTCATCAACAGCCTGCAGGCCTGGAGCGCCCGCAAGATCGGGAGGGCAGCCTGATGAGCGCCGCCGCACTGCATATTTCCGCCGGACCCAAACACTACGAAGATAATCCGGCAACGCGCGAGACCCCGTGGGTCAAATGGAGCGTGATCGGCATCTCCTTGCTGTTCTTCGCCACCTTCCTGCTACTGCCGCTGTTTGCGGTGTTTGCCGAGGCGTTGAAGAAAGGTTGGGAAGCCTATTTCGCCGCACTCGTCGAACCCGATGCGCTGTCCGCGGTGGTGCTCACGCTGAGTGCCGCCATCATCGCCGTACCGCTGAACATCGTATTCGGCGTCGCTGCGGCCTGGGCCATCGCCAAATTCGAGTTTCGTGGCAAGCAGCTGCTGATCACGCTGATCGATCTGCCGTTCTCGGTGTCACCTGTCATCGCGGGCCTTATATTCGTGCTGATCTTCGGCGCGCAAGGCTGGTTCGGTCCCTGGCTGCGCGAGAACGACATCAAGATCATCTTCGCCGTGCCCGGCATCGTGCTGGCGACCATCTTCGTCACCTTCCCCTTCGTGGCGCGCGAGCTGATCCCGCTCATGCAGGCACAGGGCAAGGAAGAGGAAGAGGCCGCCATCGTGCTCGGCGCGAACGGCTGGCAGACCTTCTGGCACGTGACCCTGCCCAACATCAAGTGGGGCCTCATCTACGGCGTTTTGTTGTGTAACGCCCGTGCCATGGGCGAGTTTGGTGCGGTGTCGGTGGTGTCCGGCCACATCCGTGGGCTCACCAATACCATGCCCCTGCACATCGAGATTCTCTACAACGAATACCAGCTCTCCGCAGCCTTCGCCGTGGCCTCCCTGCTGGCCCTGCTGGCCTTGCTGACCCTGGTCGTGAAGACCTGGGTGGAGAGAAAAATCCAGCAGACATCCGAATCCCATTCCTGATGCAGATCTGCATGTGTTGCGGATGGCGGCCCTGCCTCCGCGCGATGCAGCCTTGAATCAGGAACGGAATGAAATATTGGAGCAAGACATGAGCATTGAAGTCCGCAACATCCAGAAGCGCTTTGGCAACTTTGCCGCCCTCGACAACGTATCGCTGGACTTTCCCAGCGGCGAACTGGTCGCCCTGCTGGGCCCGTCCGGTTGCGGCAAGACGACTCTGCTGCGCATCATCGCCGGCCTGGAGTCGGCGGATAGCGGCACGGTGATCCTTGAAGGCGAGGACGCATCCGGCACCCATGTGCGCGAGCGTCAGGTCGGCTTCGTGTTCCAGCACTACGCTCTGTTCCGCCACATGACGGTGTTCGACAACATTGCTTTCGGCCTGCGTGTAAAGCCGCGCAGTGAACGCCCCAGCGAAGCGACGATCCGCACCAGGGTCACCGATCTGCTCAAACTCGTGCAACTCGACTGGCTGGCCGACCGCTTCCCCTCGCAGCTGTCGGGTGGCCAGCGTCAGCGCATCGCCCTGGCGCGTGCACTGGCCGTCGAGCCGCGCGTGCTGCTGCTCGACGAGCCTTTCGGCGCGCTCGATGCCAAGGTGCGCAAGGAGCTGCGCCGCTGGCTGCGTCGTCTGCACGACGAGCTGCATATCACCTCGATCTTCGTTACGCACGATCAGGAAGAGGCGCTTGAAGTCGCCGACCGCGTGGTGCTCATGAACCACGGCAAGGTCGAGCAGATCGGCACGCCAGACGAGGTGTACGAGAAGCCGGCGACGCCCTTCGTCTACAGCTTCCTTGGCTCGGTCAACCTGTTCCATGGTCGTGTCGAAGGCGAGAGTGTGAATCTGGCCGGCCACGCGCATCCGCATGCGGAAGGCATTTCGGATGGTGCCGAGGTCATCGCTTTCGCCCGTCCGCACGAGCTGGACATCGTGCATGATGCGCCGGGTGCGCAGGGCATTGCGGCCACCGTGACCCGTATCCTCAGCTTCGGCTCCAGCGCGCGCATCGAACTGGCGGCCGATCCGCAGAGCGGTGCCCCGGCGCACGTCGAGGTCGAATTGGGTCGGGCGCGTGTGCGTGAGCTGTCGCTCGTCGAAGGTAGCCGCGTACGTGTGCTGCCTTCGCAGATCAAGGTGTTTGAGCAGCCTGCGGCAGCGCAGGCTACGGGAGTGACGTCATGAATTTCCAGCAGCTGCGCATCATCCGCGAGACGGTGCGCCAGGACTTCAATCTCACCGAGGTGGGCAACGCCCTGTTCACCTCGCAGTCCGGTGTGTCCAAGCACATCAAGGATCTCGAAGACGAGCTCGGTGTCGAGCTGTTCGTGCGGCGTGGCAAGCGCTTGCTGGGCCTCACCGATCCGGGCAAGGAGCTGGTTGGCATCGTCGAACGCATGCTGCTCGACGCCCACAACATCAAGCGTCTGGCCGAGCAGTATTCACAGCGTGACGAGGGCAAGCTCAGCGTGGCGACGACGCACACTCAGGCGCGCTATGTGCTGCCCAAGGTCGTGCAGCGCTTCAAGCAGGCCTGGCCCAAGGTGCACCTCGAACTGCACCAGGGCAGCCCGGCCGAGATCGTTGCGCGTCTGCGTTCAGGGGATGCCGACATCGGCATCGCCACCGAGGCGCTGGATCAGACAACCGATATCGCGACCTTCCCGTTTCACCACTGGCGTCACGCGGTGATCGTGCCCGAGGGACACCCCCTCACCAGCGTCAGCCCGCTGACGCTGGAAGCGCTGACCGAACACCCGCTGATCACCTATCACGATGGCTACACAGGCCGCGCACGCATCGACCAGACCTTCGCGCAGGCCGGCCTGACGCCCGACATCGTGATGTCGGCACTGGATGCCGACGTGATCAAGACCTACGTGGAGCTGGGTCTTGGCGCGGGCATCATCGCTTCGCCAGCCTTCATTCCGGAAAAGGATCGTGGCCTGCGCCTGCTCAACAGCGACCACCTGTTCGGCGAGAACACGACACGCATCGCCGTGCGCCGCGGCCACTATCTGCGCGGCTTCGCCTACGCCTTCATCGAGTACTGCTCGCCTGAGCTGACCGAGGGCAACGTCAAACCGGTGATCACGCCGGGGCGTGAAGCGGACGATTGAGCTGGTGGTGCGCCATGTGAAAGGCCGCCTGAGGGCGGCCTTTTACATGGCGAATAACCCCACCCCTCCCTCCTCTTGTCAGGGGAGGGGGAACGTTCGCGTCCGTCTGGGCTCCTCCCCTTATCAGGGGAGGAGCCAGGTCGAGCCGGAGCTATCGCCTTCCCCTGATAAGGGAGGGGTTTGGATCTGGAGAAGTGAAAAGGCCGCCCGAGGGCGGCCTTTTCACTGCCGTGTCGAAGCAGCCTACTTGCCGCCAACCGGCAGTGTGACCGTAACCGGCTTGCCAGCGCGCGTGAGGCGCAGCACCAGCGGTTTGTCGGTCGTCGCCGCACGTATGGCCTTGGAATATTCCGCCGTGTTCGGGGTCTTCGTACCGTTGACCGAGACGATGGTGTCCTTGGCACGTACGCCGCGGGCCTTGGCAATGGAGCCGTCGTCGAAGTCGGTCACGCGCACTTCGGTACGACCGCTGTTTGTCTGGAATTCCATGACCTGCAAACCGGTGCGCCAGACGCTGCCGGTGGCGGCTGCGGCACCTGCGCCGGCTGCCGTACCACGACTGGCAGCGGTTGCCGGGGCTACGCCGGGGTAGCCCTTGGCGATGGCTTCATTGACCGAGGCGGGGTTGAGACCGGCCAGATGGATGGCGATCTCTTCATGGGTGGGTTTGCGTTCTTCGACCTTCTTGTCCTTCTCGGAACGTACATAGCCTTCCAGCACCAGCGGTTCGACAGCCTTCAGCTTGTCGGCCGCGTCGTAGCTGAGTTCGGCCGTTACGCTGCGGGCGATGCGCACGGCGCTGCGGTCGGCGTTGAGCTTCTGGTAGGTGATTTCATAGGAATAGACGTCCTTCCCAGCCGAGCCGGCCGCAGGGCTGCCGAAGCGTTCGATGACGGCATTGCGTGGCGTGCCGACCGGGAACAGGCGGATGACCTGCTCTTCGTTGGCGTGATAGAGCAGGGGCAGGTTGCCTTGCTTGCTGACCTTGGGGTCGTAGCGGCCGTCATCCGCTTCCTTTTCTCCGCTCGCACAGGCGGCGAGCAGGCAGATGAGGGGCAGGAGAAGCAGCGAAATCCAGTGGCGTGCGATCAGAGTCATGGTCTTGTTGTCCCGATGGAGGATGGGCGGGCGAGGGTGATGCGGGATGTCGATTCTCTCGGCATCCGGCGCGCAGACTTGAGCGAGCCGCAGTCGCATCCCCGAGCTGGGCCGCCATGATACGACTACAACGCTGCTTTATCGTTCGCTGAAGAATTGCCAAATCACGTCAGTCGCCCGGATGGCCGTCGAGGGCGGCTTGTCGGCACCGCCGCGCGGCTTCTGCCCGCCAGGCCACGAGTGTCCGCCGCTATCGGTGACGCAGAGCTTTACGGCACTGCCGTCGCGGCAGCCGCTGTATGCCTCGCAGTAGGCGCCTGGTGTCTCGAAGATCCGTTCGGGTACGGGGCGGCAGCCATCGAGCCGGGCCCATTTGGCCATGGAGTCCGGCACGGCCACGAAGGGGGTGACTTTGTCCGATTTGCGTCCGGCGCCACCGTCGAACAGCTCCAGCTCGTCGTCTCGGGCGTGAATGTGCAGGATGGAGACGGCCTTGTCAGGCGTGCAGCTGCGGGTGTTGTCGGTGCCGGCTACGGCGGCGATGGCGCGGAAAGTGCCCGACATCTCGCAGGCGAGGCGGTAGCTCATCATGGCGCCGTTGGATATGCCGGTGGCGAAGATGCGTCGCTCATCAATACTCAGCCCGGCCTGCAGGCGGGCGAGGAGTTCGCGCACGAAGCCGACGTCGTCACTGTCCTTGTCGCGCGCGGCGCCACAGCAGTGGCCGGCATTCCAGGTCGCCAGCTTGCCGCCCAGGCGGCTGTAACCGTTCGGAAACGCGATGATGAAGCCAGCCTGCTCGGACTTCGCGACCAGTCCGTAGTAGCGGTCGTCGGCCTGGATGTCCATGTTGCCGCCCCCGCCGTGGAAGGCGAGCACCAGCGGTGTGACCTTGTCTCCCTTGTAGCTGGCCGGGATGTGCAGGCGGTACTGGCGTTGTTGGCCGGCGTGTTCCAGCTTCAGGCTGTAGTCGCCGGGCACGGTGGGGATGGATTCTTGCGCCGTAGAGCGCTCCCCCCGGCGTTCGCGCAAGCGGTCGAGCAGGCCGGCCTCCGCAGTGGAAATGTTGGCCAGAAGGCTGACCAGCACGAGGGCGAGGCCGGGCAACAGGGCGTAGCGGAAGGGTTTCATCAGGCAGTCCAGGATGGGGTGCTTCCACTGTGGGCAAGGCGGCCAGCGCGGGCAAGGGCCGGACAAGAAGGCTTACAACTTTGCGCGGGTCCCAGCGCATGCACGCTGGCACCGTGATCCCGACCTTCGGGCGACCGGGCTGGCCGCATGGCTGTCATGGATATAGGGTATACCCGTAATTTCACCAAAACACATACCCTGAACCCCGGAGAAATCTCATGACCGTCCAAGGTACTTCGTCCCCACTGCTGCGCGTCCTGGTGTGCAGCGCGCTGGCGTTGATGGCTGTCCAGGCCATCGCGCAGAGCGCCCCCGCCGTACCGGCGCCGCCCTCGGGCAGTTCGCCGTCGCGCGCTGAAGGGGTGTTGCGCACCGTGGCACTGATCATGGGCGAGCCGAACTACTCCATCGACGGTGGCTACCAGGAGCTGGAGGAAGGCTTCTATTCCGCGCCCGAGCTCTTGCCCGGCGAGCGCATGTTCGCGCCCATCAACGAGATCGTCGTGGCCTTGGGGGGCGAGGCGACACTGGCGGCGGACAGCCGGTCGGCGCTCTTCAGCCTCAACGGGCGCAGCGTGCGCCTGACGGCCGGCAGCACCGACGCCGAGGTGGATGGCAAGCGCGTCACGGCCGACAAGGCGCCCGAGTGGCGCAACGGTAATCTGTGGGTCTCGGTGTGGTGGGTGTTTGACCAGCTGGGCGCCTACAGCAAGTGGGACAAGCCCCGGCAGCGCTTCACGGCCTCATTCATCCTGCCCAACAGCAAGAAGCAGGCGGGCGTGGCGCGTGGTGGTGCGGTCGTCGAAGGCAACCTGGGCGAGCAGAACGAAGCGTTCTGGGCTTCGGCGCAGGGCGTGACAGTGGGCGATGTGGTACTGGGTTACCAGAACGCCGACGGTGGCTGGCCCAAGCTTGAGCGTGATTCCTCGCTAACGGTGCCCGTGAATCGCGCGGCATTGAGCGGCTTCAAGGCCAAGTCCACCATCGACAACGACGCAACCACCAAGCAGATCATTGCCTTGGCGCGCGCATTCAAGGGCAGCGGACAAGTGCTTTTCCGTGACGGCGCGGTGCGCGGCATCGAATACCTGTTGGCGGCCCAGCACCGCAGCGGCGGTTGGCAGCAGTACTGGCCCGAGCCGCAGGGCTACAAGGCCCGCATCACCTTCAACGACGACGCCATCGCCAACGTGCTGGAAATCCTGCGCGACGTTGCGGCACGACGTGGCGACTTCGCGTTTGCCGGGCTCGATCTGTCCCGGCGTGCCGCGGCCGCCTATGACGCCGGGCTGGGCCTGATCCTCAAGACGCAGATCGTCGTGAAGGGCAAACTGACCGGCTGGTGCGCGCAGTACGACGAGAACACGCTCAAGCCGGGCATGGGGCGAGCTTTCGAGCTGCCCTCGATCAGCGGCGGCGAGAGCGTCAACGTAGTGCGCTTCCTTATGAGTATCGACAAGCCCTCGCCGGCTGTCGTGAGGGCCGTGCAGGGAGCCGTGAGCTGGCTGGACGCCGCGAAGCTCAGCGGCATCAAGCGCGTCCGCCGCGAGGACCGCACGCTGGAATATGGCTTCGACTTTGTCGTGGAGAAAGATCCGAAGGCCGAGCCGCTCTGGGCGCGCTTCTACGATACAACCGAAGGCAAGCCGCTGTTTTCGTCGCGTGACAGCAAGCCGCGCGCGAACTTTGACGAAGTGGCCTACGAGCGCCGGGTGAAATACAACTGGTACACCAGCGAAGCCGCCCCCATGTTGAAGACGGACTACCCGGCCTGGCTGCAACGCACGGGCCAGCGTTCGGTCTTGCGCAAGAAGTGGTGGGAGGTGGAACCGGGTGCAGCGGAGGCGGGTGATTGAGCCCGCTGAAGGCGAAACTGGCGCATCCGAGACGATTCGAACGTCCGACCCCTGCCTTCGGAGGGCAGTACTCTATCCAGCTGAGCTACGGATGCGTGGCCCGCGATGATACCGCCGGCGGGGGGCGCCGTCCATGCGCCCAGGTGGCGGGCGGAGCGGGAGTCGCTATAATCGCGGCTTCCCGAATCCTGACATCCGAAAGCTCCCGATCATGAATCGCCCCTCGCGCCTCGTTCTCTCCGTTTCCCTCGTGCTGGCTGTGGCCATGCTCGCCGCGTGCAACAAGAAGGAAGCCGTTCCCGAGGAAGAGACCGCCAAGCTGATCCAGCCCGTGGCGCGTGTCGAGACCGCCGCCGCAGCACCCGCTGCCGCAGGTGGCCCGATCGATGGCAAGAAGATCTATGAAACCGCCTGCGCGGCCTGTCACGCTACCGGCGCGGCCGGCGCCCCCAAGGCCGGCGATAAGGGTGCCTGGGGCCCGCGCATTGCTGCGGGCAAAGAGTCGCTTTACAAGAGCGCTCTGGGCGGCAAAAACGCCATGCCGGCCAAGGGCGGCAACCCGTCGCTGTCGGACGATGAAGTCAAGGCGGCCGTGGATCACCTGATCTCGCTGGCCAAGTAAGTCGGCCCGCATCACGACGCAACGGCAGCCTGGGGCTGCCGTTGTTGTTTGCAGTCCCTGCTTTTCAGAGCGTGCGTTGCACGGCGCTACGCCAGCTGGCGAGGCGCGTTGCCGCTTCATCGCGGCTGATGGCGGGCGTGAAGACGCGTTCGCACTGCCAGCTCGATGCGAAAGCCGTGGCATCCGGCCATACCCCCACGGCCAACCCCGCCAGCGCCGCAGCCCCCAGCGCCGTCGTCTCCTGCACGACCGGCCTCACGACCGGAATGCCCAGCAGGTCGGCCTGCATCTGCATCAGCAGGTTGTTGGCGCAGGCACCACCGTCGACGCGCAGCTCGCTCATCGCCTGCGGGCTGTCAGCCTGCATGGCGAGCACCAGTTCGGCAGACTGCAGCGCGATGGATTCCAGCGCGGCACGTGCGATATGGGCGGCGCCGCTGCCACGAGTGAGCCCGACGATGGCGCCGCGCGCATCCGCATTCCAGTACGGCGCACCAAGCCCGGTGAAAGCCGGCACAAGGTGCACGCCGCCCGTGTCGGGCACCGACGCAGCCAGGGCCTCGATATCGGCTGCGCTGCGGATCAGACCCAGCCCGTCGCGCAGCCATTGAACAACGGCACCGCCGACGAAGACGCTGCCTTCGAGCGCAAAGCCTGCCGTGTTGTCGAGCTGCGCTGCGCGCGTGGTGATGAGACCGTGTCGTGAGGCCGGCGCCTCGCGTCCCGTATGCGCCAGAGCGAAGCAACCCGTGCCATAGGTGTTCTTGACGCGCCCCGGGGCAAAGCAGGTCTGCCCGAACAGTGCGGCCTGCTGGTCGCCGGCGATGCCTGCGATGCGGACCGGTGCGCCAAACAACGACGCATCCGTCTCGGCAATCACCTCGCTTGAACGGCAGATGCGTGGCAGCACGGCGCGCGGGATGGCGAGGATGGCGAGCAATTCGTCATCCCAGTCCCCGGTGTGGATGTTGCACATCAGCGTGCGCGAAGCATTGCTGATGTCGCTGACATGCACGCGCCCGCCCGTGAGCTGCCACACCAGCCAGCTGTCGATGGTGCCGAAGGCCAACTCGCAGCGCTCGGCGCGTCGCCGCGCGTCAGGGATCGTATCGAGCAGCCAGCGCAGCTTGGTGCCCGAAAAATACGGGTCGAGTACCAGGCCCGTGCGCTGGCGGAACAGTGCCTCATGCTCCGCCGCTTTCAACTCGCTGCACAGCGACGCAGTGCGCCGATCCTGCCAGACTATGGCAGGCGCAAGCGGCTCGCCCGTTGCGCGATCCCACAGCACCGTTGTCTCGCGCTGGTTGGTGATGCCGATGGCGGCAATGCCCTGCGCCGTCAGCCCCGCCTGCGCGATGGCTTGCTGCGCACAGGCCAGTTGTCCGCGCCAGATCTCCTTCGCGTCATGCTCTACCCAGCCGGGCTGAGGATAGTTTTGCGGCAACTCCTGTTGCGCAATGGACAGCACGCGGCAGTCGGCATCGAAAACGATGGCGCGTGAGCTGGTGGTGCCCTGGTCGAGGGCGAGGAGGGCGTGGGGCATGGGGGCCTCTGCAACGATGTGCTGCGATTCTTGTCGACCGCGTTCCGCATTGACAGTGCGGCAAGCCCTCAGTCGTGCAAGCGGCTGACAAAAAAGCCCGGCGGTCACCGGGCCTGGGTGGCGTCAGCTTGCGGGTGGCCGAGGTGCATCTGATCCAGCGTTGGGGGCAGGGGCACTGCTTGCGCAAGTGGCGGCGAGTTCGCCGGTCGGCGCTTGCGGGATGGACATCAGCGCGCCACGCAGGGTCTCGACAAGCACGCTACGGCAATCCTGGCGCACGAACTGTGCGCGCTCCAGCTTCTCCGAGCCGCCTTCCATGTAGCGGTAGGTTTTCGACGCGCCGCGGTTCTTGAGCTGACCAGTCAGGTCGCGCAGGGCGATGTCGAGTGACTCGACCATCAGTTGCGTCGTGCGCGCGGCGAGCATGGCGCCGTTGTCGGCGAGCCAGGTTTCCTGCGGATCTTTGGGCAGGCCTTCATGCACGACGCGGATCAGCTTCGCATAGCCCTCTTCGGCCTTGGCGCCGGCCTGTTTGACGATGATGTAGTTGTCCAGCAACAGGGCTTTCTGGTCTTGTGTCATCGAGAACACGGGCGTGCTTTCGATCGTCCACTCGGCGGTCGATTCGGCCGCGTGGGGAATCACCCGCACCGGGATGGCTGCCGGCTGCGTGGCCAGCGCGCGTTGCATCAGCTCGGCGTAGCGCATGCCGTCGAGCGTCTTCCTGTAGGGAATGAGGATCTGGTCGGCGGCGACCTGGATCTTGTCTTTCTCCGACTCGCGCGTCGAATTCACAATCAGACCGTGCACCAGCAGCCCTGCTGCAAAGCCGATCGGGCCTGGCCCGTAAAGCACGCCGTGCCTGTTCAGTCCGGCGTTGTCGTAATTGGCGACGCCGCGGAAGATCAGCTTGTCCTCTTCGGCCAGACGCAGGGCGTAGCCGGTTGGGCGTGGTTTGGGTGGAGCGAGCGTTTCACTGGCCGGGCCGGAGGTCTGGGCGCAGCCAGCGGCAAGCAGGGCGATTGCGCCGCAGAGGCTGCCGCGCAACAGGGTGATCAGGGTCTTCATGGGGCGCTCCTTGGGGGCCGGACAAGAAAAACGCGCACCCGGACTGCGGTGCGCGTTGTGTGGCGATTACTTCTTGAGGGGCTTGAGGATGGCGTCCTTGGTCAGCTCGACGACCTGGTAGTACGCATTGGTCAGGCCGGGGAACTTGGGCGGCTCATCCCACTTGCTGTCCGAACCTTTCTGCAGATCCAGCGGGGTGTACCAGTCCAGCGCGTTGTTGCTGAGGTTCACGAGGAAGCTCTGGCCGACGACGTAGGCCTTGGGGTCGCTGGTCGGGAAGTAATTGGCATAGGTGCGGATGAAGCCCAGCTCGGTGATGTTGATGACCACCAGGCGGTCGACGCCCAGCTTCTGCTTGAGGCTGGCGAAGTCCTTGCGCGCGAAATTGCCTTCGGCGCTGAACGAGGGCAGATCCTTGATGGCCAGCACGGCAGGCACGATCACGACATCCACGCCGCGCGCCTTCAGCACGGCGGCGACTTCTTCTTTCAGCGTGTTGAAGTCATCGGGCTTGAGGGTGTCGGCGTGGCTGGAGAGCGAAGCATTGGCCGCAGCCGCCGCGGCGTAGCACAGCAGGCAGCCAGCGCCCGGGTAGCTCGTTTCGACCTTGGGCAGGACGGCCATGGCGACGCCCACCTTGCCGCTGTTCGGCGCGAGGGCCGATTGCGTGAGCGGCACGGGCAGTTGCGGCGCAGAGATACAGCCCGTCAGCAGCGTGCTTGCTGCAAGCAGGCAGGACAGCAGGGCGTTGCGATAAACGCTGGCGAAATTCTTCATGTAATCCCCGTTATGAATGACGACTTGCGCCGACGCGGCGCGTGCGGCCGCGCGAGTCTAGCAAGTCGTCATGATCCGGGCATGACGCCCGCAAACGGGGTGTGACGTGTTCCCGGTTCCGTGTTGCGCCGGTGCAACACGGAACGAGCGATGCTGCGGCGCAACCTTGGCGCGGCGGGCGTCGTGCCGTCAAGCCATGCATGCACAGCGGTCGTCGGGGGTGTGCCGTCGAGGAACGGGTGGCCCGCGCAGCCGGGAGCTTCGGGAAATCGGGGGTGGCGAGCAACCCTTCGTCCCGGTTGCCTGGCGGGGGTGTTGTTCTGTTTGAAGGTGAGCAGCGGGTCTGTCAGGAAAGTTTGGCGCCGGACAGCGTCAGCCCATTCATGCCGTATGCCTGACCGTGCATTCGGGTACGATCCGCGGGCTTGTGAAGACGGGCAAGTCCACTTGCCGGAAAGTCAATTTAATCGCCATGAAACAGGGGTTTTTATGATCATCAGGATTGTCATGCTTTTGTCCGCAGCGCTACTACTGTCCGGCTGTATGGTGGGACAGCAACTCAGCGTGAACTATGTGCCTGCGGCTTCCCAACTGCCTGCGAACGGTGTTGTTGTGACGGTTGCGGTCTCCGATAAGCGTGACTTCGTCCTGAAAGGCGAGAAAGACGCCGCGTATGTCGGTTCGTACACCGCGGGGTTGGGCAATCGCTGGAGTGTGATGAATCTGGATAACGTGCCCTTGGCGGCGCAGATTGCCAAAGATCTGAAGCAGGAGTTGGTCAGCCTGGGGTACGCAGAGGCGACAGCAGGTCAGAAGGAGCTGCGCGTCACGATTCAGGAGTGGGTGTTTGCGGGCTATCAGAATGCGGAGTTCGAATATGCCTTGCTGGTCGAAGTGCTCGACAAAGGCGGGAAGAAATTGTTCGAGACGACGCTGAAGGGCAGGAAAGACGTCCCTGGTACGATCATGTCGGGAATGAAGGGTGGGATGGAGCGCGACATGCCCGGCATCTACAACGCCATTATCCGGTCTATCGCCCGGGACAATACCGCCGTGCTGGCTGCACTGAAGTCTTGAGGGTGCTGCGCTTTGCGGAATGAAAAAGCCCGGCGTGCCGGGCTTTTTTCTGGAAGGCGCGATTCAGTTGAGCCGGCGGCGCGCAAGTAGCCCCATCAATCCTAGTCCGCCCAGCATCATCAGCACGCTTGCCGGTTCTGGCACGGCTTGCGCGAACTCGGCGCCAATCAGTGCATGCGCGTAGGTCGTCGGGTGGATGTCGTCGAAGTACAGGTAGCCCGCACAACCACCGGCGATGGTTGCAGCACCGGCCGCGATGCAGGGCGTGGTGACGTTGCTGAGGCCGACCGAGGCGGGATCGGCGATGATGCCCTGCATGTACTGCGCGGTGTCGAAGCGGTGGATGGTGAGTCCGAGACCGGTTTCCAGACTGTCCAGCGTGGCATCGAGGCCGGCGTTGTAAGCGCTGCTGAGCATCGAGGCGAAGGATGCGAAGCCGGCGCCATTGGCACTGGCGCGCGGGGTCAGGCCGAGGTCGGGCAGGTAGGGGATGAGGAAGTCATGCGCCCCTTGTGCGGCCAGTGTGGTGATGCCGCTGGCGATGTTGCCAATGGTTTGTGCAACGACGGCGTTGAAGTCCACGCTGACGCCGGCTGCGGCCAGACCGAAGTTGTAGGAGAAGTCGTTCGGTCCGCCCCAGATGACGAACAGGCTGCTGGCGGTGCTCGCAGACGGGCTCCAGCTGGCGATCTGCGAGGCAATGCCGGTGTTGCCGAGTGTCGGTGCGAGCGACGGGATGTCGAGCGCGAGGTAATTCTGTGTGTTGGTCATGGCGCCGCCGACGGCGTAGTTCTGCGCGCTGACGCCCAGTGAAGTCGCGAGGTATTGCACGGCCGTCGGGCCGTTGGAGAAGGTGCCGCTGTATGGCGCGGGCGGGAACAGGCCGCCGGTCAGAGCCAGTGCGTTGCCGGGGTCGGACAGGCTGTCGCCGAAGACGACCAGATTGCTGTAGGTGGTGGCCTGGCTGATTGAGGCAGTGCACAGCAGGGACGAAGCAACAAGCGCGTTGCGCAGATGGCGCAATGGGGAGGAGGTGTTCATGAGGTCTCCGGGAGGGGGTCGAACGGCGGCAGAGGTCACCATTCTAGCGCGTTGCGTTCCGTCACTCGGCACATCCTGATGGCAAGAGAGGGCGCTCATGGCGTCGTGTCTTGCCCGCTGGTCGGTCAGGCATTGGCAGCGGCGGTGGGCTTGCACCACAGTGCATGGCTTGCCATCAATCGGTTTTGCGCCATGCCAGCCAGCTTGTCATTGTGTGTTCGCCTGACTGCCCGGTTTTGCGTTCCCTTTCTGGGATCGCTGGCGCTGGTGGCCTGCGGTGGGGGCGGAGGCGGTGGGGCAACATCGGCGGGTGGCGCGGCCAGTTCGACCGCTGCGTCGTCTAGCCTTGCGTCCAGCAGTGCGGCCTCCAGCAAAGCGTCGAGCAGCGCTGCCAGCAGTGCTGCGTCTTCATCGTCGTCGGTGTCGTCTACAACCTCTGCAAGCAGTAGCAGTAGCAGTAGCAGTAGCAGTAGCAGTAGCAGTAGCAGTAGCAGTAGCAGTAGCAGTAGCAGTAGCAGTAGCTCCAGCTCCAGCTCCAGCTCCAGCTCCAGCAGCGCGGTGGTCGCGTGCAGTCCTGCGATTGCACCTACGCCGGGCAGCCAACGCCTTCTGGCCGCCGGTACCACCTGTGCGGCGCAGGTGCTGGGTTACGCGGAGTATGTGCCGCCCACCTACGCCAGCGTGGCGAGCTGGCCGCTGATCATCGCGTTTCACGGCGATGGCGAGCAGGGCACAGGCAACAGCACGGACATCGTCAAGGTCGACAACAATGGTCTGCCCAAGCAGGTCGGCGCCGATCAGTGGGATGCGGCGCATCGCTTCATCGTCCTGTCGCCGCAGATGAACTGGAGCACGCGCACGGCGCAGCATGTGCATGACTTCATCCAGTTTGCCAAGGCCAACTACAAGGTCGATGCGACACGCATCTATCTGACGGGGCTGTCTGGCGGGGGCGGTCCGCTCTACAAGTACCTCGACACCTATGCCGGCGGGGAGGCGGCGGCCGTCATCCCCATCTCGGCCGTCTACAGCTTCAACACCGCAGCGGCCTGTGGCTGGAAGAACGTGCCGGTGTGGTTCTTCCATGGTGCATCGGACACGACGGTGACTTCGAACAACTCGAAGGTTGCCTTCGACAACCTCAATGCCTGCAGCCCCGCGCCGCTCGTGGCGCCGCGATTTACCGAATTCACCGGGGTGACCCACGATGCCTGGACGCGCACCTACAGCCTCAGCGGCATGGGCACAACGGTGACGAGCGGGCGCACCGCTTACTCACAGAGCATCTATGACTGGCTGCTGCAGTATCACCGCTGACGACGGCTACACGGCCTGGCCCGCAGCGAAACCGCTCGCCCAGGCCCACTGGAAGTTGTAGCCGCCCAGCCAGCCGGTCACATCCATCACCTCGCCGACGAAGTGCAGGCCGGGGTGGGCGCGGGCCATCATCGTCCTCTGGTCCAACGCACGCGTGTCGATGCCGCCGCGCGTGACTTCGGCCTTGCGGTAGCCCTCTGATCCGTTCGGCGTCAGCTGCCAGTTGTGCAGCGCATTGGCGAGCGATCTCAGGGCTTTGTCCGCGCAGTCGGCGAGCGGTTTGCCGGTGAGCCCGTGGCGCTCTGCCCAGGCTTCAGCGAGGCGGCGTGGCAGGTACTGCGCGAGCACATTCTGCACATGCTGCTTGTTGCCAGGCTTGGCTTGCACCAGGGTTTCGTCAAGCCGTCTGCCTGGGGCGAGGTCGATCCGGATGCTGTCGCCAGGCTGCCAGTAGCTCGAAATCTGCAGGATTGCCGGGCCGGACAGGCCGCGATGCGTGAACAGCAGGTCTTCGCGGAATTCGCCATCGTTGCAGCGTGCGTCGACTTCCAGCGAAGCACCGGCGAGCGGTACGAAGGGCGCCCATTCGCTGGCGTCGAAGGTCAGCGGTACGAGGGCAGGGCGTGGGGCGATGAGGGGGATGCCGAGCTGGCGGGCGATGCGGTGGCCGAAGTCGGTGGCGCCTATCTTGGGGATCGACAAGCCGCCCGTGGCAATCACCACTGCAGCCACGTCGATTGCGTCGCCGCTGGTTTCCAGCCGCCAGCGGCCCGCTTCCGGGCGCAGGGCCTCGACCTTGCAAGGCTGGTGCCAGACCACGCCACCCTGATCGCATTCGGCAATCAGCATGTCGATGATCTGCTGAGCTGATTCGTTGCAGAACAGCTGACCCTTGTGCTTCTCGTGCCAGCGGATGCCATACGAGCCGATGAGCTTGAGGAAGTCCTGCGGGGTGTAGCGCGACAGGGCCGAGCGGCAGAAGTGCGGGTTGTCGGACAGGAAGTTGGTCGGACCCGCACCGAGGTTGGTGAAGTTGCAGCGGCCGCCGCCCGAGATGCGGATCTTTTCGCCGATGACTTCCGCGTGGTCGATGAGTACGACGCGGCGGCCGCGCTGGCCGGCCACAGCGGCGCACATCATGCCGGCAGCGCCTGCGCCAATCACTGCCACATCAAATTCGTCCGCCACGAGCCCTCCCATCCGAAGTGCGCATGATACCCGCCGCATTGCGCCTCTTCGTGGCCCGGGCATCCCGGTAGAATCAGGGCAACGACCCAATTCAACCCTTCCGGAAACCCATCATGAGCGAGGAATACCTCATCAACTTCACCCCGCAGGAGACGCGGGTGGCACAGATGTTCAACGGTCAGGTGCAGGAGCTGCACATCGAGCGTGAGCACTCGCGCGGCATCGTCGGCAACATTTACCTGGGCAAGGTCGTACGCGTGCTGCCCGGCATGCAGTCGGCCTTCATCGAGGTCGGTCTCGAGCGCACGGCCTTCCTGCATGTCGCCGATATCTGGATCGATCGCCAGCACGGCGAGACGCAGAAGCCCATCGAGCGCATCCTGCACGAGGGGCAGGGCATCATGGTGCAGGTGCTCAAGGATCCCATCGGCACCAAGGGTGCACGATTGTCGACGCAGCTGTCGCTGGCCGGCCGCCTGCTGGTCTACCTGCCGCAGGACCATCACATCGGCATTTCGCAGCGCATCGAGAACGAATCCGAGCGCGACGCCTTGCGCGCCCGCCTGCAGCGCCTGATGCCTGAGGATGAGAAAGGCGGCTTCATCGTCCGCACCCAGGCCGAGCAGGCCAGCGATGAAGAGCTGACGGCGGACATCGCCTACCTGCGCAAGCTGTGGGCCGAGATCCAGCAGCGCCGTACTGCTGCGACACCCCCCTCGGCGCTGTACCACGACCTCACGCTGGCACAGCGTGTGCTGCGTGATCTCGTCAGCAAGGAGACCGCACGCGTGGTCATCGACTCGCGCGAGAACTTCCAGAAGATGAGCGCGTTCTCCACCGAGTACATGCCGCGCGTCGCGCACCTGCTCGATCACTACCAGGGGGCGCGCCCGCTGTTCGACCTGCACGGTGTCGAGGACGAGATACAGAAGGCACTCGCGCGACGTGTCGATCTCAAGAGCGGGGGTTACCTCATCATCGATCAGACGGAAGCGCTGACGACCATCGACGTCAATACCGGCGGCTTCGTCGGCGCGCGCACCTTCGACGACACCATCTTCAAGACCAATCTCGAAGCTGCACAGGCGATAGCCCGCCAGCTTCGACTGCGCAACCTCGGCGGCATCATCCTGCTCGACTTCATCGACATGGAGAGCGAAGAGCATCGCGTGGCTGTGCTGGCCGAGCTCAACAAGGCGCTCTCGCGTGACCACACCAAGGTGTCGGTCGGCGGCTTCACCTCGCTGGGTCTTGTCGAGATGACACGCAAGCGCACACGCGAATCGCTCGCCCACGTGCTGTGCGAGCCCTGCCCGACTTGCGGCGGCCGCGGCGAGGTGAAGACCGTGCGTACGGTGGCGTACGAAATACTGCGCGAGCTGGTGCGCGAGGCGCGCCAGTTCAACGCCCGAGAGTTCCGCATTCTGGCGTCGCCCTCGGTGGTCGATCTCTTTCTTGACGAAGAGTCGCAGGCCATCGCCATGCTGCAGGACTTCATCGGCCGCGCCATCTCATTGCATGCCGAGTCCAGCTACACGCAGGAACAGTACGACATCGTGCTGCTGTGATGACGCCACTCGCCCTTGTCGGTCAGCGCGTTGCGCTGCGGCCCATCGCACCGGAGTATGCCGATGGCCTGGCGCTGGCAGCGTCCGACGGATTGCAGGAGGCCGCGCGGCTGACCAACATTCCTGCTGCGTCGGGCATGGCGCAGTACATCGAACAGGCGAACGCCGGCCTGGCGGCCGGACACATGCGGCCGTTCGCGACCACGTTGCGTGACAGCGGTGAGATTGTGGGGAGCACACGCTTCTGGCGCATCGAGCCTGGCAATCGCAAATGCGAGATCGGCCACACCTGGCTGGCTTCGCGCTGGCACGGCAGCTTCGTCAACGCCGAGGCCAAGTACCTGATGCTGCGCTACGCTTTCGAGCACATGCAGTGCATACGCGTACACTTTCAGACCGACGTGCTCAACCTGCGTTCGGCAGCGGCCTTGCGCAAGATCGGTGCGACGGAAGAAGGGGTCGCGCGGCACGAACGCATCATGGCCGATGGCCGCATCCGCGATTCGCTGCAGTTTTCCATCATCCACACGGAATGGCCGCAGCTGCGCGAGCGACAGGAGGCGGCGTTGCGTGCGCTTGGCATCGAACCTGTGTTTGTAATGGAGGGCGCGTGATGGCGCTGCAACTCAGACGCCCCGAGGCGATCATCTTTGACATGGACGGACTGCTGCTCGATTCAGAGCGCGTATCGCTTGCGCTCTTCGCACAGGCAGCGCAGGAACTCGGTGTGCGCTGGGATGCGGCCGTCGGCTTGCAGATGGTGGGCCTCAACTCACGCGACTCGAACGGCATCCTTCTCAAGGCCTTCGGTGAGGATTACCCGGTCGATGCCCTGCGTGAGCGTTTCGGCGAGCTCTACGAGGCGACGATCACGGCGGGCGGGATTCCGTGCAAACCTTTCGTGCGCGAGCTGCTGGCGCGCTGCGAGGCACTGCGTATTCCCTGCGCCGTGGCGACCTCGACGCGTCGTGTCCGTGCGGAAGCCAAGCTGATCCGCGCGCAGCTGATGCCGCACTTCAAGGCCCTGGCCTGTGGTGACGAGGTCGTGCGCGGCAAACCGCACCCCGAGATCTATGAACTGGCTGCGAGCAAGATCGGCGCGCAGCCCTCGCGCTGCCTCGCACTCGAAGATTCGAATGCGGGCGTGCGCGCGGCCGTTTCGGCGAGCATGCAGACAGTCATGGTCCCTGATCTGCTGAAGCCTGACCTCGATATCCGTCGTCTTGGCGTGCCGGTCGTGGATTCGCTCAAGCACGTACTCGTAGCGCTGGATGGCTGAGGCCACCGTCGTGAGCGTGCGCAAGCACTTCTGGGTAGACCCCTACTGCACACAGCTCGATACGCATGTCGCCAGCGCGCAGGGCGACGTGCTGACGCTGGTCGATACGATCTTCTACGCCTTCTCGGGCGGGCAGGAGAGCGACACGGGAACGATCGCCGGGCGCCTCGTGCTGGAGGCGCGCAAGGAGGGTCACGAGATTTTCTACACACTCCCGCCCGGTCATGGCTTGCAAGCCGGCGATGCGGTGCGCGTCGAGATCGACTGGGGGCGCCGCTATCGTTTGATGCGCCTGCATTTTGCTGCTGAGCTGGTGCTGGAGCTGACCTGCCGCGCGCTACAGAGCGCGAACAAGCGTGTCGAGAAAATCGGCGCCCACATCGCGCAGGAGAAGGCGCGTATCGACTTCGACTGGCCTGAGAACATTTCGCCGCTGTTTCCGCGCTTGCTGGCCGAAGCGCAAGCCATCATCGACGCGGATACGCCCATCCTCAGTGCGTTCTCGGACGAAGCCGACGAGCGCCGCTACTGGGAGGTTCCGGGCTTGGCGCGTGTGCCCTGTGGTGGCACGCATCTTCGCCGCACGGGCGAGGTGGGCGTATTGCGGCTCAAGCGCAAGAATGTCGGACGCGGCAAAGAGCGCATCGAGATTCATCTCGAAGACGCTGCCGCTGCAAAGGAGTCGTAATGCAGATCATCGGCATGCTGGATTCGCCCTATGTGCGGCGCGTGGCGATTGCCGCCACGATCATGGGCCTGCCATTCGAGCATCGCTCGATTTCCATCCTGCGGCAGATCGACCGGTTCCGGCCCATCAGCCCCTTGCTCAAGGTGCCCGTGCTGGTTTGCGATGACGGCGAGGTCCTCAACGACAGCGGCCTGATCCTCGATTACCTCACCACGCTGGCGCCGGACAAGACTTTGCTGCCGCAGGACCCGCTGCAGCGTCGTCGCGTGTGGCAGCTGATGGGCATTGCACTGATTGCCTGCGAGAAGACCGTGCAGCATCTCTACGAAACCCAACTACGGCCCGCAGACAAGCAGTATGAAGGCTGGCTCGCGCGCGTGCGCGGCCAACTCGCCGAGGCCTGGGGCCTGCTCGAACCTGCTGCGGCGCAGGCCTCGCCCTGGTTGCTGGGCGATAGGCTGACGCTGGCTGACATTACGCTTGCCGTCGCCTGGGGTTTCAACCAGTATGCGCAGCCCGGTCTCAGCGACGCGGCGCGTTACCCTGCGTTGAGTGCCTTCTCGGCACGTGCCGAAGCCTTGCCCGAATTCCTTGCTCATCCGGTGGATAAACAATGATTGGTCGTCTGACTGGCAGCCTGCTCGAAAAGAACCCGCCGCAGATCCTGCTCGACGTGGGCGGTGTCGGCTACGAAGTCGAGGTGCCCATGAGCACCTTCTACAACCTGCCCGGCACGGGTGAGCGCGTGAGCCTTGCGACGCATCTGGTTGTGCGTGAAGACGCGCACATCCTCTATGGCTTTGGCACCGAGGATGAGCGCGCAGCCTTCCGTCAGCTGCTCAAGATTTCGGGTATCGGCGCGCGTACGGCGCTGGCTGTGCTGTCGGGGTTGTCGGTGGCAGAGCTTACGCAGGCCGTGGCGCTGCAGGAGAGCGGCCGCCTGACCAAGATTCCGGGCATCGGCAAGAAGACAGCGGAGCGCTTGTTGCTGGAATTGCGTGACAAGCTCGCCAAGACCCTGCCCGGAGTGGCGAGCGGTGCAATAGCCGTGGGTAACGCGCAGAGCGACATCGTGCACGCCCTGCTGGCGCTTGGTTACAACGAAAAGGAAGCCGCCGCGGCGCTCAAGAACCTGCCGGCAGACATCGGAGTGTCGGACGGTATTCGCGCCGCACTGAAACTGCTCTCCAAAGCCTGATCTGCGTGATCAGCCGGCGTAGCCCAGCACCGCGAAGTAGTGACAGGCTGTGCCGGTCATGACGAACAGGTGCCAGATGAAGTGGAAGAAGCGGTGCCTGGCGCTGAGTGCGTAGAACGCTACGCCGCCGGTGTAGGCAAGTCCGCCAGCCAGCAGCCACAGCAGGCCCGGTAGCGGCACGCGCGCAATCATTGGCGCGGCCGCCACGACGATCAACCAGCCCATCATGAGGTAGAGGCCGATCGAGACATAGCGGTTGGCCAGACCGTTGAACAGCTTCATGACCAGGCCGATGGCGGCCATGCCCCAGATCAGGCCGAACAGCGTCCAGCCCCAGGCGCCGCTGAGCACGCCCAGCGTAAAGGGCGTGTAGGTGCCGGCAATCAGCAGGTAGATGGCGGCGTGGTCCAGCTTGTGGAAGAGGTGCTTGGACGGCCCCGGTGGCAAGGCGTGATAGAGCGTGGAGAAGAGATAGAGCAGCAGCATGGAGGCCGTGAAAATGCTGACGCCGATGAGGCTGGCGGTGTCGCCAGACCGCAGGGTCATGACGATCAGCACAGGCGCGGCGGCGATGCTGAGTAACAGACCGAGGCCATGGCTGATGCTGTTGGCAATTTCTTCGGCAAGGGACTGTGGACGGCGTGACGGGCGGGCTGCCGTGGTCGAGTGGTGGCTGGCCTGGGCGCTGGATTGGATACTGGTTTGGGGGAGCATGTCGCGTTGGTGATGCAGCAAGACCGGAAGCCTTGATGCTGGCACCGTCACGCGCCCCCAGGCCTGCTTCAGATCAAGCGGACGATGGGCCGGCCGGGGTTTTCGTGACAGGCTTCACTGTGCGGATCGGTTAGAGTGGGGCTCCCGACAGCATCCCGCATCCGTTTCATGAGCAGCCCCAAACTCCGCCAGGGTTTCCTGCGCAACGTTGAATTTTCGGCACGTACCACGCGCATCCTCATGAATGCCTGGCCCCCTTTTGTCGGCGCAGGCATTCGCGTAGAGCACATCGGCGCCGATTTTCGCGATGCCCGCGTGCGCATGCACCAGCGCTTGCTCAACACCAACATCTTCGGCACGCATTTCGGTGGTTCGCTGTTTGCAATGACTGACCCGTTCTTTGCGCTGCTGATCCTGCGCAACCTCGGCCGTGACTACGTCGTTTGGGACAGTGCGGCGCACATCGACTTCAAGTTGCCTGCCCGTGGCACCGTGCATGCCACTTTCTGCATCGACGATGCCATACTGAATGACATACGCAGCCGGACTGACGGCGGCGACAAATATGAACCGGTCTTCCAGACCGATATCCTCGATACCCGCGGGGATGTGGTGGCAACTGTCAGCAAGACCATCTACATCCGCCGCAAGCCGAGGCCGGACACCGCACCATGACTCCCGTACTACCCCGCGACGCCCTCTCCGACGATGAAGTTGCCGAGCTCGACAGCCTGCTCGCACAACACCCGGAGTCACACTCTGTTGAAGAGCTCGATGGCCTGATTTGCGCCCTGCTGGTCGGCCCTGATGCCGTGCCGCCCTCTGAATGGCTGCCGGCCGTGCTGGGCGAAGATGCCGTGTTTGCATCGCGTGCCGAAGAGCAGCGCTGTATCGACTTGTTGATGCGCCACTGGAACCACGTCGCCCAGGGCTTTCGTGAAGACTGGTCGGGCGTGACTGCCGAAGAGGGCGCCAACGCCATGTACTTCCCGCTGCTCGACACGCCTGCGGAGAGCGGCCATCCGCTCGCTGAAGGTTGGGCACGCGGTTTCCGTGCGGGTCTGGGCTGGCTGCGGGAACAGCATTGGGATGCGCTGGAAGAAGATGAGGAATGCGTCACCCTTATCAACATCATCGGCGTCTTCGACAGCGGCGAGAAATCGCCGGGCATCAAGCTGACGGCTGCCGAGCGCGACGAGCTCATCAGCGCCGTGGCAGCGGGCATGCAGTACCTCTACGCCTTCTGGCGGCGCTGGCTGCGCGTCATGCAGACGCCACGGACGCCGCATCGCGCCGACCACCAGCCGGGCCGCAATGACAGCTGCCCCTGCGGCAGTGGCAAGAAGTTCAAGAAGTGCTGCGGCGCCCCGGCCGTGGTGGCGCGCAGCCTGAACTGAGCTCAGTTGGCAACGCTGAAGCGGTCTCCCGCCTTGAGCGGCAGGCTCTGAAGGAACTCGCGCGCCGGCAGACGCTTGCCACCGGGCTTCTGCAGCTGGGTCAGGCGCAGCGCGCCTTCGCCGCAGGCCACAACGACACCTGTCGCGTCGGCAGACAGGATACTTCCCGGCTCACCCGTGCCAGCCACGGCTTCGCCTGCCCACAGCTTGATGGTCGCTTCACCCAGTGTTGCGGCACCACCCGGGAAGGGGTCGAACGCACGCAGACGACGCGCCAGTTGCGCGGCGCTCTCGCGCCAGTCGAACAGGCTTTCGTTCTTCGCAATCTTGCTGGCGTAGGTGATGCCGTCGGTCGGTTGCGGTGTAGCCCGCAAGGTGCCGGTTGCCAGTGCCTGCAGGGCTTCCACAATCATCTCGCCGCCCAGCTCGGACAGCTTGTCGTGCAGGCTGGCCGTGGTATCGCTGCCAAGGATGGGCAGGGCGCTGCGTGTGAGCATCGCGCCCGTATCGAGGCCCGCATCCATCTGCATGATGGTGATTCCCGTCTCCTCATCGCCTGCTTCGATGGCGCGATGGATCGGCGCTGCCCCGCGCCAGCGTGGCAGCAGCGAGGCGTGGATGTTCAGACAGCCCAGGCGCGGAAGATCAAGCACCGCCTGCGGCAGGATCAGGCCGTACGCGGCCACGACCAGCACATCCGGCGCACAGGCAGCGAGCTGCGCTTGCTGCTCGGGCGTGCGCAGCTTTTCCGGTTGATCGACCGGAATGCCGGCTGCCAGTGCCACCTGTTTGACCGGGCTGGCCTGCAGCTGCATGCCGCGTCCTGCGGGGCGGTCAGGCTGGGTGAGCACCAGCGGAACTTCAAAACCTGCGTCCAGCAAGGCACGCAGGGCGGTGGCAGCAAATTCCGGCGTACCGGCGAAGGCAACGCGCAATCCGGTGTGACTCATGCGGTGATGCGCGCGCGCTTTGCCATCTTGTTCTTGATGCGGTTCTGCTTGAGCTGCGAGAGGTGCTCAACGAATACCTTGCCGTCCAGGTGATCGATCTCGTGCTGGATGCACACGGCCATCAGGCCCTCGGCTTCCATTTCGAAGCTTTCGCCCTTTTCATTCAAGGCGCGCACCCGCACCCAGCCCGCACGGCTGACTTTCTCGTAGATGCCGGGCACTGACAGACAGCCCTCTTCGCAGATTTGCTCGCCGCTGCGTTCAATGATTTCAGGGTTGATGAAAGCGCGCAGGCCGGATTTGTCTTCCGACGCGTCGATGACCAGCACTCGCTCGTGCACGTCGACCTGGGTCGCCGCCAGTCCGATGCCCGGCGCGGCGTACATCGTTTCTGCCATATCAGCGACCAGTTGTCGGATGCGGCTGTCGACCTGCTTGACCGGGGCAGCGATCTTGTGGAGCCTCGGGTCGGGAAAGTGAAGGATGGGCAGCAGGGCCATTTGTCCGAAAAGTCCAGAAAACCTTGATGAATGAAGAGACTACGTGCAGAATCTAAAGCAAAACTTGAATGTTCGCACGTGTTCGGCTGGTAATTTCCCGCTATTTTCCGGTTTGCGGCGTCCAGCTCAAGTCATATCGTTCCGGTTCAAGTCGTCTTACGCAGTCTGCTCTGGAGCCGTCGTAGCGCCGTTCGGCCTTCGCGGCGCAGTCCCTGTCTCCAACATCAAACGGGGTTGGTCATGAAACGCATCTCTTCCGCGCTGATCGTAGCGCTTGCAGCCTTGTCGGCCGGCACCGTGGCACCCGCCATGGCGCAGACCTCCCAGCAGGCGCCAGCCAAGGGCAGCATCCAGCTCGCCGACAATGCGCCCGACAGCCATACCGTCGTCAAGGGTGACACCCTTTGGGGGATTTCGAGCCGCTTCCTGAAGACGCCCTGGCGTTGGCCCGAGGTCTGGAAGCTGAATGCCGAAGACATCAAGAATCCGCATCTGATCTATCCCGGGCAGGTCATCTACCTTGACCGTAACAACATGACCCTGTCGCTCAAGGCGCCGGGGGATATCGTTCAGCCGGATGGCACCATCAAGCTGGCGCCGCGAATCTATGACACCGCAATCAGTGGTCCGATTACCAGCCTCACGCTGCAAAACATCCAGCAGTTCCTCGTCGAGCCGCTGGTCATCGATGATCCGGACCCTGCAGGCGCCGGCCGAGTGATCGGTATCCAGGAGGATCGCGTGCTTGCCGGCCCCTCAGAGACGTTCTTCGCGCGTGGGCTCGCGCCTGACCAGCCTGCCTGGACGGTGTTCCGCCCCGGCAAGCCGATTCGTGATCCAGTCGACACCAAAAAGATCCTTGGCTATGAAGCCGTGCTGGTTGCCAATGCGCGTGTCACGACGGCCGAGCAGCCTCCGGTCGCCGCAGCCATGCAGGTCGTGACATCGAAGCACGAGGTGACGACGGGCGACCGCCTGTTGCCAAGCACCAAGGAAACGGTGTTTGCCTATGCCCCCCATGCTGCGCCTGAAAACCTGCACGCCAATATCGCGACGATTTATGGCGGCGTGAGCCAGACTGGTCCTTATGGGGTCATCACCATCAATGCGGGTCGTGACAAGGGCATGGAGCCGGGGCACGTTGTTGCCCTGTCGCGTGTGCTTGGCAAGGCCGTATATCGCGGCGCTGAAGGCGGCGAAAAGGCGCAGGAGATCCCGCTGCCGGACGAGCGTTACGGCCTTGCTTTCGTGTTCCGCGTCTTCAACAAGATGTCCTACGCGCTGGTGCTGGAGAGCTCACGTTCCGTCATCGTGGGGGACAAGGCCGGCGCGCCTTGAGCATTGCCTGCCAATGAGCGATCTGGCGCATTGGCTGCGGCTCACCCTTGTGCCGGGCATTGGCCCGGAGCGTCAACGAGACCTGCTGGCAGCCTTCGGGCTGCCACAGCGCATTTTCGAGGCCGGGCGTCATGCTGTGGCGGGCGTCATCGGCAGCAAATTTGCCAACAGCCTGTTCGATCACGACAACGCCGCCGCGATCGAGGCGGCGCTGCGCTGGGCGGAAGAGCCCGGCAACCATATCCTGACGCTGGCTGACAGCGTTTTCCCGCAAGCCCTGCTGCAAACGGCGGACCCGCCAACCTTGCTGTACGCAAAGGGGCGCGTCGCGCTGCTTAACACACCCGGCCTGGCCGTTGTAGGCTCCCGCAACGCCACGGCACAGGGCCTGTCGAATGCCGAGGCCTTTTCACGCGTGCTGGCTGAGGCAGGGCTGGCCGTCGTCAGCGGCCTGGCCTTGGGTATCGACACGGCCGCGCACCAGGGAGCATTGGCTGCCAGGGGGCCGACCGTGGCGGTCGTCGGCACGGGAGCCGACCGGATCTATCCCGCGCGAAATGCGTCCTTGGCGCGCCGTATCGCCGAGGAAGGCCTGCTGATCAGCGAATTTGCGCTGGGTACGCCATCGGCCGCTCACAACTTTCCGCGACGTAACCGAATCATTGCCGGCTTGTCGCGCGGCGTTCTGGTCGTCGAAGCGGCGGTGGGCAGCGGTTCGCTGATCACCGCACGCCTGGCAACAGAGCAGGGGCGCGAGGTATTCGCCATCCCGGGCTCCATCCACTCTCCTCTGTCCAAGGGTTGCCACCAGCTCATCAAGCAGGGCGCCAAGCTCGTCGAGTCGGCGCAGGACGTGCTCGAAGAACTGCACTGGGGTGTTGTCCCGCCCCGCCAGGCTGCGCACGAGGCAGATACGCCTGGAGAAGAGGGGCAATTGCTGGCTGCCATCGGACATGATCCCGTCGACATGGACACTATTCTGGGACGTATTGGCTTGACGCCGGATGTGGTCTTCGCCATGCTGACCACACTGGAACTTGATGGCCGCGTCGAGCGGCTACCGGGTGGCAAGCTTCAAAGAGTCCGATAAGCGGCTCGTCCAGCCAGTTGGAGAGCCGCACTGCCGAGGGTCACGATGATCGATATTCTGGTCTATCTCTTTGAAACCTACGGCTACGCTGACGCCTGTCCGGCCGAGCCCGAGCAACTTGCACGCAAGTTGTCTGCGGCCGGTTTTGAACAAGGCGACATCTCGGAGGCCATTGAATGGCTCTCCGGCCTGCGCGGCATGGCCAGTGAACCGACGGCCAGCTTCGACGCGCAAAGCCGTTCCGTCCGCATCTTCACCGAAGAAGAACAGGCCCGGCTGGACACGGCCTGCCAGGGATTTCTTCACTTCCTCGAAGCCAACGGCACGCTTGATGCGCGTCAGCGCGAGCTGATCATCGAACGCGCCATGGCCCTGCCGGAAGCCGAAGTCTCCCTGTCCAAGTTCAAGGTGATCGTGCTGATGGTGCTGTGGCAGCAACAGGCCAGCATGGACACCTTGATCCTTGACGAGCTCCTGACTGAAGAGACCGACGAGGAAGACGGCGACTGGACCGAGGTCCTGTCGGTCCACTGATTGGCAGGGCTGACGCACGGCCTTTCGGGCCTCGCGCTTGCGCGACGCCCGAGGCGCCGCCTATCATCCGCACACATTGTTCGCCGGGCTTGCCCGGCGAAGTCGATTCTGGCGGCCTGAAACTGGCTGTGCCTGACCCCAGCTTCTGACATCTTTCCCCAGATTTCTCCGGATTCTTTTGAGCGCATGAGCAAACAGCTGATCATTGCCGAAAAACCTTCTGTCGCGCAGGACATTGCGCGTGCCTTGGGAGGCTTCACCCGGCAGGGCGATTACTTCGAAAGCGACGAATACGTGCTGTCGTCCGCCATCGGCCACTTGCTGGAATTGACCGTGCCCGAGGAGTTCGAGGTCAAGCGCGGCAAGTGGTCTTTCGCGCACCTGCCGGTGATCCCGCCGCACTTCAAGCTCAACCCGGTCGAGAAGACGGCTGAGCGCCTGCGCCTCCTGACGCGTCTCATCAAGCGCAAGGACGTCGATGGCCTTATCAACGCCTGTGACGCGGGACGCGAAGGCGAGCTGATCTTCACCTACATCGCCAACCACGCCAGTACGGCCAAGCCGCAGCGCCGCCTGTGGCTTCAGAGCATGACGCCGCAGTCGATCCGCGACGGTTTCCAGGCCCTGCGCACTTCTGGCGAGATGTCGGGCCTGCGCGAAGCGGCGACCTGCCGTGCCGAGAGCGACTGGCTCATCGGCATCAACGGCACGCGCGCCATGACGGCCTTCAACTCGAAGACCGGTGGCTTCCACCTCACCACCGTAGGCCGCGTGCAGACGCCTACGCTAGCCATCGTCGTCGAGCGCGAAGAGCGCATCCGTGCCTTCAAGTCGCGTGACTACTGGGAGGTCGAGGGACACTTCGGCGCTGCTGCGGGTGGTTACGTAGGCCGCTGGTTCGACGAGAAATTCAAGAAGCCCGAGGATGATGAACACGCCAACGCGCATCGCCTGTGGGACGTCAAGAAGGCCGAGGCCGTTCGCGCCAAGTGCGAAGGCAAGCCCGCCAAGGTTGAAGAGGAGGCCAAGCCTTCCACGCAGCTCTCGCCGCTGCTCTATGACCTGACTTCCTTGCAGCGCGAGGCCAACGGTCGTTTCGGTTTCTCGGCACGCACGACGCTGCAGATCGCGCAGGCGCTGTACGAGAAGCACAAGGTCCTGACCTATCCACGTACTGACGCACGTGCGTTGCCCGAAGACTACGTGGCGACCGTGCCGGCCACGCTGGGTGCGCTGCCCAGCGAATACGCCGCCTTCGCCAAGGAAATCATCAAGAACGGCTGGGTCAAGCCCAACAAGCGCATCTTCAACAACGCCAAGATCTCGGACCACTTCGCCATCGTGCCGACCGGTACCGAGCCGAAGAACCTGTCCGAAGCCGAGCAGAAGATCTACGAACTCGTCACCAAGCGTTTCCTCGCCGTGTTCTACCCGGCGGCGGAGTACATGGTGACGACGCGCATCACGCGCGTTGAAGGTGAGGCTTTCAAGACTGAAGGCAAGGTGCTGGTCAATGCGGGCTGGCTCGCGGTGTACGGCAAGGAAGGTGCGGGCGAGGGCGATGAGGCCGCGACAGGCTCGCTGGTGGCGGTAAAGCCGGGCGAGACGGTAAAAACCGACGATGTGCTGGTCAAGGCCAATGTCACAAAGCCGCCCGCGCGCTATTCGGAAGCGACGCTGCTGTCAGCCATGGAAGGCGCGGGGAAACTCGTCGACGACGAAGAGCTGCGTGCAGCGATGGCCGGACGCGGCCTGGGCACGCCAGCGACGCGCGCTCAGATCATCGAAAACCTTATCGCCGAAACCTACATGCTGCGCGAAGGTCGTGAGCTGATCCCGACGGCCAAGGCTTTCTCGCTGATCACGCTGCTGCGCGGCTTGGGCATTGCCGAATTGGCTTCTCCCGAACTGACAGGCGAATGGGAATACAAGCTCGCCCAGATGGAGAAGGGCCTGCTCACGCGTGCCGACTTCATGGAGCACATCGAAGCGATGACGCGCGAGATCGTCGAGCGCGCCAAGAAGTACGAATCGGACACAGTGCCGGGTGACTTCGCTACGTTGAAAACGCCGTGCCCCAAGTGCGGTGGCGTGATCAAGGAGAACTACAAGAAATTCCAGTGCCAGGCTTGCGACTACGCGCTATGGAAGATCGTCGCCAGCCGGCAGTTCGAGATTCCCGAGATCGAGACCCTGCTGGCTACCGGCAAGGTCGGCCCGTTGATCGGCTTCCGCAACAAGATGGGGCGTGCTTTCAACGCCGAGATCAAGCTTAACGACGACAAGCTGCCCGAGTTCGACTTTGGTCAGCCGCGCGAGGACGAAAGCGGTGAGCCGCCAGATTTCTCGGAGCAGACCTCGCTGGGGCCTTGTCCGAAATGCCGCAGCAATGTTTTCGAGCACGGCATGGCCTATGTATGCGAGAAATCGCTGGGCGCGGGCAAGAGCTGCGATTTCCGCTCAGGCAAGATCATCCTGCAGCAACCCATCGAGCGCGAGCACATGGAAAAGCTGTTGCAGGAAGGTCGTACGCCCCTGCTGACGGGCTTCATTTCGGCACGCACGCGGCGCAAGTTCTCGGCTTTCCTCGTGCGTGGCGAAGATGGCAAGGTGGGCTTCGAGTTCGAGAAGCGCGAGCCCAAGGCGAAAGCGACGACGAGCAAGGCCAAGACAGCTGCGGCGGACAAATCCGCAAAGGCCGCAAGCACAGAAGAGAAGCCCGCCAAGGCAACGAAGGCGGCTACTGCCAGCAAAACCAAGGCCGCCGCCAAGCCTGCGACGAAGTCTGCAACGACTGCGAAGGCTGGCACGACCCGCAAGAAAAAAGCTGACGCTGAAACATGAGCACGCCCGCCGACGGCAACATCAGCCGGCGCAGCTTTTTCAGTTTTCTGCTGGTCGGTGGCGGCGCCACGCTGCTGCAATACCTGATCATGGCACTGCTGCTGTGGACGACCAACCTGTCGCCCACCGTGGCATCGAGCACGGGTTTCCTCATCAGTGCCGTGTTCAACTACTGGGCCAATGCGCGTTATACCTTCGGTGGGCAACATGACCACCGCGCCAGCGCCCTGCGGTTTATCGTGACCCTGTGTGCCGGCCTGGCCATCAACGCCCTGTCGCTGGCACTGCTGCAAGCCGCCGGGGCGCCGGTCTGGCTGGCTCAGCTGATCGCGACAGGCATCGTTTTCATCTGGAATTACCTTATCAACGCTATCTGGACATTCAGGAAGAGACAGCCATCATGACGAGCACCGTCGCGCCCACCATCGGCTTGGTGATCCCCTGCTACAACGAAGAAGAAGTGCTGCGTGAAACCACGTCGCGCCTCGTGGTGCTGCTTGAACGCATGCGTAATGAAGGGCTCGTCTCGGCCGATAGCGCGGTTTTTTATGTGGATGACGGTAGCCGCGACAGGACCTGGGCGCTGATTTCGGAACTCTCGGCGGCGCACAAGGATATCTGTGGCATCAAACTGTCACGCAATCGTGGTCACCAGAACGCGCTGTTCTGCGGCCTCATGACGGCGCCGGGCGACGCGCTGATCAGCGTGGATGCTGACCTGCAGGACGACCTCGAAGTGATCCCGCAGATGGTGAAGAACTTCCGCCACGGCGATGACATCGTCTACGGCGTGCGCAAGCGCCGCGATACCGACACCTTCTTCAAGCGCTTCACGGCCGAGGGCTACTACAAACTGATGGCGGCGATGAAGGTCGACATCGTCTTCAATCACGCGGATTACCGTCTGATGAGCCGCCGCGCGCTCGATGCACTCTCGGAGTACCGTGAGAGCAACCTGTTCCTGCGCGGCATGGTGCGCCTCCTGGGCTTCCCGAACTCGGTAGTCGAGTACGACCGTGCCGAGCGCTTTGCGGGGGAGTCCAAGTATCCCCTCAAAAAGATGCTGTCCTTCGCCTGGCAGGGCATCACGTCGTTCTCGACCTACCCGCTGCGCCTGATTACCACCATCGGCACGCTGATTTCTCTGGCCAGCCTTGCCATGACAGCCTGGGCCCTGCTGATGCGGCTCTTCACCGCTGATGCTTTGCCCGGCTGGGCCTCTACCGTCATCCCGATGTATTTCCTGGGTGGCGTTCAGCTTCTCAGCCTGGGCGTGATCGGCGAGTACGTGGCGAAGATCTACACCGAAACCAAGGACCGTCCGCGTTTTCACGTCGACAAGCTCGAAGGCGAAGCCTTTCGTCGGCAGGGCTGAGCCGGAGCGCCGTCTCCCCCGGATTTGCCGCAGCGCACGAATGACCGTGGAGCGGGCGAACGATATAGTCTCGCTCCCGACGTGATGGTCAATCTGGCAAATCGCGTCCACCATGGCGGCCGCAGAGCTGCAAGCAGGACACAGGAGACAGCATGGAATCCGGGGCATCCCCCGTCATCGAAGGCAGCGTGCCCGGCATGGGCCCTGTCTCGACGCAAGCCGGGGGCCTGAAGCATTTGCTTCGGGCATTCATCAAGTATCTGCTGGTTGGCGGCATCGCGTTTGCCGTCGACTTCGCCCTCTTTTCGACCTGCCTGTCGGCAGGTCTGCACTACTTGCCGGCCGTCTGTGTCGGCTTCATCGGCGGGCTGCTGACCAACTATGCCCTGTGCG
The DNA here is from genome assembly GCF_039544165.1 of Viridibacterium curvum. Taxonomy (NCBI): domain Bacteria; kingdom Pseudomonadati; phylum Pseudomonadota; class Betaproteobacteria; order Rhodocyclales; family Rhodocyclaceae; genus Viridibacterium; species Viridibacterium curvum. The sequence continues at coordinate 306,116 of NZ_BAABLD010000008.1, read as the reverse complement.
TGGCATGGGTCTGGCGCGGCACTCAGGCCCGCAGTTTGCGGGATTTACTTGTTTTTGCACTTGTCGGCGTCGGCGGTCTGGCGCTGACCTCGCTCGGCATGTGGATTGGTATTGACGTCCTGGACGCGCCTGAGCGCGCGAGCCGCATCGTCATGGCGGCGTTGGTGCTGGTCTGGAATTTTGGCCTGCGTCGCGCATTCGTGTTTTTCCGTTGAGACCCTGGCTGGCCTGACATGAACAAAACTGCACTCATCATTGGCGCTGGCCCTGCGGGTCTGACTGCTGCTTTCGAAATGCTGTCCCAGCAATCCGGCATTCGCCCGGTGATCCTGGAAGTGACCGACCGCATCGGTGGTATCTCCTGCACGATCAATCACAACGGCAACCGTATCGATATCGGCGGTCACCGGTTCTTCTCGAAGAGCGATGTGGTGATGGACTGGTGGGCGGCGCGCATGCCGCTGCAGGCAGCGCCCTCGCGCGACGACATCGTGCTGAACAAGACCAAGCCTTGGGCCAAAGAAGGTCCTGATCCGGAGAAGGCCGATCGCGTGATGCTGATCCGCGAACGCATTTCGCGCATCTTCTACCTGCGCAAGTTCTTCGATTACCCCATCTCGATGAAGCTCGAGACGGTGACCAACCTCGGCATCTTCCGCACGATGTATGCGGGCTTCGGCTACGTCTTTTCGCAGGTCTTCAAGCGCAAGAGCGAAGATTCGCTGGAGGACTTCCTCGTCAATCGTTTCGGCGTACCGCTGTATCGCATGTTCTTCGAGGACTACACCGAAAAGGTGTGGGGTGTGCATCCGCAGAAGATCTCTTCGGCCTGGGGCGCGCAGCGCATCAAGGGTCTGTCGCTCTCGAAAGCCGTGTTCTCGGCGATCAAGAAGATGTTGCCGGGCGGCAAGGACACCGACCTGCGCCAGAAGAAGACCGAGACTTCGCTGATCGAGCAGTTCTTCTACCCCAAGCTGGGCCCGGGCCAGCTGTGGGAATACGTGGCGGACGATGTGAAGAAGATGGGCGGCGAGATCCACATGCGCCACAAGGTCACCGGCATTCACGTTGAAGGTGGCCGCGTGGTGGCTGTGACGGCCGAGTGCGATGGCGTAGAGAAGCGCTTCGACGGCGACTTCTGTCTGTCGACCATGCCGATCAAGGATCTCGTTGCGGGCTTCCGTGGCGACGCCGTGCCGGCCGACGTCAAGCGCATCGCCTGCGACTTGCCCTACCGCGACTTCATGACCGTCGGCATCCTTGCCAACAAGCTCAAGATCCGCAACACGACCAAGATCAAGACCGTCGGTGACGTGGTGCCCGACACCTGGATCTACATCCAGGAACGCGACGTGAAGCTGTGCCGTCTGCAGATCTTCAACAACTGGTCGCCCTACATGGTGCAGGACCCCGACAAGGTCTGGGTCGGCCTCGAATACATGTGCGACGAAAAGGATGACATCTGGAAGATGAGTGACGCGGATTTCATCGAGTTCGCCGTCAAGGAGCTCATCCAGATCGACATCCTCGACCGCGAAGACATCCTCGACACCTGCCGTATCCGCATCGAAAAGGCCTACCCGGCCTACTTCGGCACTTACGACGAGTTCGATACCGTCAAGGCCCATCTCGACAGCATTACCAACCTGTACTGCATCGGCCGCAACGGCCAGCATCGCTACAACAACCAGGATCACTCCATGCTGACGGCCATTGAAGCTGTGCGTTGCATGCGCGATCCTTCCCAGTCGCGCTCGGTGCTGTGGTCGGTGAACACCGAGAAGGAATATCACGAGACCAAGCAGTCCTGAGGCAGTATCGTGAGCGACAGTGCATCCCCGGTCGAATCGGCCCCTGAGCTGGCGGCAGATTCCCCTGTCGAGTCTGCGCCGCAAGCGCCTATCGTGGCATCGCCGGTGCGCCAGTCATTGATGACGAGATTGCTCACGCATCCGCTCACGCGCTTGTTCAAGCACGCCCTTCTGAGCGCGCTGATGCTTACAGTGGCGTTCTGGCTGTGCTGGCCACGCATGACGGCAACCGGGGAGGCGGGCGGACAGATCAGCAAGACCGATCTGCCCTGGGTGTTCCACACAGTCGGCAGCGGCAATCGCCTGACGATAGACATGCAGGTCGGCTGGCTGACGCCGCGTACCTGGCAAATCATCCCGGACGACAACCTGCGCGCCATGTTCATCAACGGGCAGGTTGTTTCGTTCGCTGGCGTACGCGAAGGCGGCCTGACGGACTACACCCGTGGTTTCGACATTGATCTGGGCCCATATCTGCAGCGCGGGCCCGCCGTCATCGTGTTCCAGGTCGACAACGGCGGCGGCGACGGCGGCATTTCATTCCGGCCGCGTATGGGCTTCTGGCATGCACTGGTATTCGCTGCCGGCTTCCTGCCACTGTTGTTTGGGCTGTCGCGCTGCTTCGGGCTGCGCAAGCTGCAGATCTTCATCATTGCCCTGTCCTTGCTGGTCATCTGCAGCTACTGGATGGCGACGCCCTGGCAGGTGCGGACGCACGATGCTGCCGGAGTCGATGGGCACTATGGCTACGTCGCGTGGGTCGCCCAGAACCTGGCGCTGCCATCGCCGATGCAGGGCTGGACCTTCTACCATCCGCCTGTTTATTACACGCTGGGGGCGGTCGTCTGGCGCTGGGCTCATTGGCTCAACCTGCCTGCGGCGGAAATGCTGCAGGCCTTCTCGATCGCACTCTGGCTGATCTTCCTGACGGCGACGGCGGGCACCCTCCGTCGCGCTCTGCGTGGTCGCTACGTGGCGCTGGCCACGGCAACGCTGGCACTGGCTTTCTGGCCCTCGGGCATCATCCACGCCATCCGGCTCGGTAACGACTCTGCGTTGTTTGCCAGCGCCGGCGTGGCGGGCTGGTTTGCCATCCGCTGGTGGCAGGGGCGCAGGCGTGACGATCTTGTCTACATGGCCCTCACCTGTGCAATTGCCTTGCTGTGCAAGAGCAATGCCATCGCCTTGTGTGCCGCATTGGGGGCACTGGTCTTGAGCACGGCCCTGCGGCGTAATCGTCGCAAGCGGCGCTCAGCCATGCTGGATACGACGCTGTTCGGCGGCCTCGTGCTCAGCGGCCTGTTCGCCAGCTTTGTCGTACGTGTTTATTACTACCTGCAGGGCGCGATTCCGAATTGGCTCATCTCGAACACAGGCAGTCTTCACAGCGGCCTGCTGGTGCCGGTGAACCTCAAGTCGTTCCTGCCGCTCGATGTGCCGACCTTCCTCACGATGCCGTGGATGGCGCCGTTCGACGACGCCAGTGGCCGCGCAAACTTCTGGAACTACCTGCTGCGTTCTTCGCTGAGCGGCGAGTTCGCCTTCCCCGACGCGCTACAGGGTGCTGTGGCCTATGCATGGGGAGCATTGTTGCTGGGCCTCTTCCTGAGCTTTTTCCTGGTGTCGAGCTGGCGTGCGGCGGGTTGCAGTGCCCGCGCGCTGTACCGTGTCCGTCCGTTCGTGTTGCTGGGGATCACGTGGCTCGCAAGCCTTGTGGCATTGCGCATCATGACGCCTTACGCGTGCAGCAACGACTTCCGCTACGTGCTGCCGGTCCTGCTGCCGGCCCTGTTGTTCTGGAGTCAGGCCGGTCGTTTGCAGCGCATTGCGCTACTGCTGATTTCGCTGGGGTCAGCGGTGTTCTTTCTCGGCCTGTAAGGGAGTGGCTGCCGTGCCAGCGGCAGCCTGTCGCACTCAGCCCAGCTTCTTCTTCAGCAGCTCGTTGACCTGCGCGGGCGAGGCCTTGCCCTTGCTGGCCTTCATGACCTGACCGACCAGCGCGTTGAACGCCTTCTCCTTGCCGGCCTTGTACTCGGCGACGTTGGCGGCGTTGTTGGCGATCACTTCGTCGATGATGGGCTCGATGGCCGAGGCGTCGGTGACCTGTTTGAGACCTTGCTTCTCGATCACCTCGTCGGCGCTGGCGCCATCACCGTTCCACAGCGCTTCGAAGACCTTCTTGGCGATGTTGTTCGAGATGGTGCTGTCGGCGATGCGGGCGATCAGGCCTGCCAGCTGCGCGGCAGAGACCGGGCTGGCGGCAATGCTCCGCTCTTCCTTGTTCAGGCGCGCAGCGAGTTCACCCATAACCCAGTTGGCGAGGGGTTTCGCAGCTGCTGCACCGGCCGCTTTGACTGCCTCGACGTAGTACAGCGCGGTGTCGCGGTTGGCTGTCAGTGTGGCGGCGTCATAGGCTGACAGGCCGTATTCACTCTGGAAGCGTGCGGCCAGTTCCTGCGGCAGCTCGGGCATCGCCGCCTTGACCGCCGCTTTCCAGTCGGCGCTGATCTCCAGCGGCAGCAGGTCGGGGTCGGGGAAGTAGCGGTAGTCGTGTGCATCTTCTTTGGTGCGCATCACACGCGTCTCGCCAGTGCCCGGGTCGAACAGCACGGTGGCCTGCTGGATCTTGCCGCCGTCTTCGATGATGCGGATCTGTTCTGCGACCTCGTAGTCGATGGCCTGCTGCAGGAAGCGGAAGCTGTTGAGATTCTTGATCTCGCGGCGCGTGCCCAGAGGCTCACCTTTGCGACGTACCGAGACGTTGGCGTCACAGCGGAACGAGCCTTCCTGCATGTTGCCGTCGCAGATGTCGATCCATTGCACCAACGCATGCAAGGCTTTGGCGTAGGCAACGGCCTCGGCCGACGAGCTCATGTCTGGTTCGGTAACGATCTCCAGCAGTGGCGTGCCGGCCCGGTTAAGGTCGATACCGCTGTGGTCGCGAAACAACTCGTGATCGCTTTTGCCAGCGTCCTCTTCGAGGTGAGCGCGCGTCAGGCGCACGGTTTTTTCGTAGGCCTTGCCACCTTCACCCACCTGGATGGTGATCGTGCCGCCCTGCACGACCGGCAGCTCGAACTGGCTGATCTGGTAGCCCTTGGGCAGATCGGGGTAGAAGTAATTCTTGCGGGCGAACACCGAGCGCGGCGCGACTTCGGCGCCGATGGCGAGTCCGAAGCGGATGGCACGCTCGACGGCGCCACGGTTGAGCACCGGCAGCACGCCGGGCAGGGCGATATCCACCGCGCTGGCCTGCTCGTTCGGCTCGGCGCCGAAAGCGGTGCTGGCGCCAGAGAAGATCTTGGAGGCGGTGTTGAGCTGGGCGTGGGTTTCCAGGCCGATGACGACTTCCCAATCGCTGCGCATGATGTCTTGCTCGAATCCAGTCTGTGAGGGGAGTGCAGGCGGATGCTGCACCAGGTCTGCAATTCTACCGCGTCAGCCCTTCAATGCCGGCTGCAGCCGCCGCTGGCCGGGCGCGGGGTCGCGTGATCGCGGCTGGCGCCGGCGGCTTCCAGCTTCTGCAGGTAGTCGGCCCACAGAACTTCATGTTCCTGCGCGTAACGGTAGAGCAGGTCCCAGGAGTAGAGGCCGCTGTTGTGGCCGTCGGAGAACACGAGGCGCACGGCGTAGTGACCGACGGGTTCGACGGTCGTGATGGCCACGTTGCGCTTGCCGGTCTGCAGGGTTTCCTGCCCCGGGCCATGGCCCTTGACCTCGGCCGACGGCGAATGCACACGCAGGAACTCGCTGGACAAGCGTGCCGCCACACCGTCTTCGAAGTGGATTTCGAGCTCCTGCGATTTCTGGTGCAGGCGCAGTTCGGTGGGGATAGGGGAGGACTGAGGAGCGGAATCAGACATGAGGGTCTTTAATGAGGTTTTATTGCAGCGGAATGACTTGTCACAATTCGGTCATGAATCGGAAATAGACTGCCGGCTAGTAATGACGGCTGTCCATCCGGTAGCCGGGGACTTTTCGCATTCTGACGGGGCGTGAGATGGCTGCCAACATCCTTCTGGTTGAAGACGAACCTGCGATCCAGGAACTGATCGCTGCCAATCTGGCGCGTGCCGGGCATACCGTGGTTCGCGCGCAAGACGCCGAAGCGGCACAGCGCATCGTGCGCGAAGCCTTACCCGACCTTGTGCTGCTTGACTGGATGCTGCCCGGCCTGTCCGGTGTCGATTTCGCGCGCCGTCTGCGTGCGGAAGAGCGCACGCGCAGCATCCCCATCATCATGCTGACGGCTCGCAGTGAAGAAGAAGACCGCGTGCTCGGTCTCGAGACCGGTGCGGACGACTACATCACCAAGCCCTTCTCGCCGCGCGAACTGGTGGCCCGCATCAAGGCCGTGTTGCGCCGTCGCGCGCCGGAAACCACCGAAGATGCCGTCGAATTGGGTGGCCTGCGCCTGGACCCCGCGACGCACCGCGTTACCGCTGGTGAGCAGACGCTGAGTCTCGGCCCGACCGAGTTCCGACTGCTGCACTACCTCATGACCCACCCGGAACGCGTACACTCCCGTTCGCAGTTGCTCGATCAGGTGTGGGGCGATCACGTCTTCGTTGAAGAACGTACGGTCGACGTGCATATCCGCCGTCTGCGCAGCGCGCTGGAGCAGACCGGCCACGAGCGGTTGATCCAGACCGTGCGCGGCAGTGGCTATCGCTTCTCCACCGACCTCGTGGCAGCGCAGCCGGGCTGAGATTCGAACGATCTCGGTCCGCTTCCGTCATGGCAGGACGGCATGGCTGACATCACTTGTCGGCACATGCTCTCGGGGGTTTCACGATTTTCCAACGACGCGATATCTGGCTTTACTGGCTAGGCGCACTGGCGGCCCTGCTGTTTTGCGCGCTGATTGCCGGCGCCTTGCTCGGCATGACGGTCGGCTGTGGCGTTTTCATTGCTGGCCTGCTACTGATGGTGGTCTGGCATCTGCGCTACTTGGCCAAACTGTTTGACTGGACGCGTCAGCCACTAGGCACGCCCGTTCCATCCGCGCTCGGCAGCTGGGGTCATGTGCTGGCGGCGTTGTCGCGGCGTTCGCGCATTGCCTATGACCAGCGCGAGCGTCTGTCGCAGAGCCTCGCGCGTTTCCGTGAGGCAGCACAGGCTATGCCGGACGGCGTCATCTACCTGACACGCCAGCACCTCATCGAGTGGATCAACGTCGCGGCTGAGCGCCACTTCGGCATCGACGCGGTGCGCGACGTGGGCGGTGCCATCACGAATCTCGTACGCCATCCGGACTTCGTCAGCTATGTCGACTCGGGTGACTACACTGAGCCACTGTTGCTGCACCCGCTGCGCAGCGAAGGGCTGACCCTGTCAGTGCAGATCGTGCCTTTTGGCGAAGACCTGATGATGTTGATCTCGCGTGACATCAGTCAGCTCGAACGGCTGGAGACCATGCGGCGCGATTTTGTGGCCAACGTCTCGCATGAGCTCAAGACACCCCTCACCGTGATCAGTGGCTTCCAGGAGATGCTGCACGACGGCTTCGAAGACTTTACGCCGGACGATGCGCGACGCTATCTGTCCTTGGCCATGGAGCAATCGACGCGCATGCAGCGCCTGATCGAGGATTTGCTGGCCCTGTCCTCACTCGAAACCTCGGCCACTGTTCCTGACGACGAACAGGTCGATGTGCAGACCCTCATGCGCATGGTCGGCGACGAGGCACGTGCCCTGTCGGCAGGACGCCACACGATAGAGATCGACGCAGGCCCGTCCGCCAGCCTGTCTGGCAGCGGCAAGGAGCTGCACAGCCTGCTCGCCAACCTCGCCAGCAACGCCGTGCGCTACACGCCCGAGGGAGGCACGGTCCGCCTCGTCTGGCAGGCGACGCAGGAAGGCGGGGAGCTGGTTGTCGAAGACAATGGCCCGGGCATTGCGCCTCAGCATCTGCCACGATTGACCGAGCGCTTCTACCGTGTGGATCGGGGCCGTTCGCGCGAAATGGGCGGCACAGGTCTGGGGCTCGCTATCGTCAAGCACGTGCTGACGCGGCATCAGGGCAGTCTCGATATCGACAGCGAACCGGGGCGGGGCAGCCGCTTTGCGGCGCGCCTACCGGCACGCCGCATTCACTGGAATACGCCGGTCGAACGCTGACCGGCGCAGCAATTTCAGTCCAGGCTGTCGGGGCGCGGCTCCCGCGTGAAGCTCACGCGATCAAAGTTGGCGCCGCGTGAAATCAACTTCTCCATGCGCGCAAACCACGGGCCCTCGGAATACACCTCGACACGACGACCGACGAGGAACCAACCTGCCGGCACGATGAGGCTCTCATCCGTCTTCAGCGAAGGCACGGCAGGGATGGCGAACCCCATGCGGTAACGTTCGCGTGCCGAACGATCACCAAGGTGCAGGCGCACCGCGACGACTTTCGGCGGCCCGGGCAATACGCTCACACCGGCCTGCAGGCTGCCGTTGTTCTGGAACTGCAGCCAGCTGACTTCGGCCAGCAGCATGGGCGCCGCCGGGTCGTTGCGCAGACCCACCAGCTGGCGGTGTTCGACGCGTGATGCACCGCGCGAACGCGAGATGCGGTAACCCGTCAGCGACTGGTCGTTGATGTGCCAATTCTCTTCCTGCACGTAACCGAGTTGGGCGGCACGCGAGCGCAAGGCTTCCGGTGTCAGGTCGGCATCGATGCGGTCGCCGAAGGTGCGGATGACCTGGGTATCCGAAAAGCTGGTGACCCGGCCATCGTTAGGTTGCGAGAACTCGCGCCCTTCCAGGAAGAAGGCAATGGCCTGCTGGTCGACACACAGCAGCACCTCGGCATTGGTGCGCTTGCGCGGAAACTTGCGGCCCGCTGCGGCATGACCCCAGGGGCGATAGAGCGACACCAGCAGGCGCGAGCAGGCAGGCTGCACACAGTCGTCACCGAGTCCCAGCGAGGCTGGTGTCACGCCCTTCTTGAGCTGTGACACCACAGCCTGAATGTGCGCCGCGAGACGCTTGGTGTCGATGTTGCGCGTCTTGGCGTTGGCGGGAATCAGGCCGACCGGGCGCAGGCCGTGATCGGCCTCAACGTCGAGCGCGAACTTGGTGGCCTTGTCCGGGCGAGGCTGCGCTTCCACCAGAATGGTGCAGTAGGGTGCGAAGCGTTGTGCCCAGCGCAAGATCCACACCAGCTCGCGCGGCGTGCGGCCACTGGGGATCGACGCATCGACGAGCAGCAGGGCCACGTAGGCTTCCTGTGCGCTCTGTGCGCCCCACACTTCGTTGAGCGCATCGGCAACGCGCACATCGGCATGGCCGGCGCGCTCTGCCGCAAGGTACAGCGTGTGCAGGTCGCGCCACAGCCCCGGCGGCATTTCGCGGCGGGCGCGGTAGTACTCCATCATGGCCAGCGCTGAATACTGGATGCGACGATGGGTCAGCAGGGCGCGACGATCTGTGAAGCCGGGGTCCAGCGCCGAGCGCTGCGCGACGATGCTGTAGCTCTTGGCCATCGCCGTCCAGCTGGCGACGACGCGTTGCAGTCGCTCGTCTTCTTCGCTGGCAGGTGGCAGCGGGCGTGCCACGTAGCGCTGGGAGGCCTGCGCCATCACGAAATCCAGCGTCGTGCGCATCTCTTCGAGCACCTGCAGATGCTCGGCCGGCTCGGGCGGATGCACGATCATGCCGTCCAGCAGATGCCCCAGAACGGCCAGGGATTCGTCTACGTCGGTGGGATTGAGCGCGCGTAGAACCCCCAGGCATTGCCCGGCCTGCGAGAAATCGACGTGCTGGAGGGATTTGGCTGCGAGCATCTCGGTTCCGGTCGATCCTCGTGAGATCGAGCACTTGTTTGGACGGGAATGACGGGATGTACCGGCAAGCCCGGGTGCCCCGGTCAGGCCTGTACGCTGCATCAAGTATGACAGAAGCGCCATTTCCGGCGCAAACCGCGCCCGGACGGGCGGAAATGTGTCAAGTTCGGCTGGTTGCTGTTTGAGACTTTTGTCTCGTTTTTCAGTGTTTGATCTGCCGCAATGTGGGAAAAGTGTTTGGGTGGCCAGGGCAGCAGCGCAGCCTGGTCATGGCGCGGTGGCCCATGTCCGGGCCAGGTTCGCGCAGGTCCGGGTTTCCTGGCGCACGCCCCGGATGATGTCCCGGGCCTGAATGCCGAGCCCGGTGCGTATCGGCAGACGGATCAGAACTCGTTCTGGATGCGCTTGTAGCCTGCGACCAGCTCGTTGTTGGTGCGCACCACGTCTTCCGAGAACTCGGTGGCCGAGGCCGTGACCTTGGGGATGGTGCCCAGATCCGTGCGGGCGTTGATATAGGTCGTCGAAGGCACGTAGAAGCCCGCTGGCAGATCGCAGCCGTCGACCACCGAGTTGTGGCGTACCACGCAGCCTTCGCCCACCTTGCAGTTGAACAGCACGCTGTTGAAGCCGATGAAGACGCGCGCCCCCACCTCGCAGGGGCCGTGCACGATGCTGCGGTGGGCAATCGAGGTGTGCGCACCGATGTTGACTGACGCGCCTGACTTGGAGTGGATGACGACGCCATCCTGGATGTTGGAATGTGCGCCGATCACGATGGCGTCCATGCCGCCGTCGGGGCGCGTCTCGTCGGCACGGATCACGGCATAGGGGCCGATGAACACGTTCTCCTCCACAACGACCTTGCCACACAGGATCGCGGTGGGATCGACGAAGGCGGAGGGGTGGATCTGCGGCAGATCGCCGCTGGGGTTCCTGCGGATCATGGGGGCTTTCGGTGGCTTACCAGATGGCGTCGAGGGAGAGCACGACGCGCGGCATGGCTTCGGGTTTGACGGCGGGCGAGCGGTGAATCAGGCCGTGGCCCGCATTGCCCTGCCAAGACTCGCCCTTGAGCAGCGCGACGGCGAAGGGCGGCACGCTGTGGATCGCCTGCGCGGCGGTTATGAGACCCGAGGCTTCGTCCGCCAGCCCTTGCGCGGCAGCCCCGAGGAAGCGGCGGTCGGCATGGCGCTCGTCCAGCCACTCGGTGCCGGGGCCGCGATAGGTGCACAGCAGGCGGATGCCCGTGCGGTCGACATGCAGGCGCGGGCACATGGCCTTGTCGAGCACTTCCAGGCGCACTCCGGCGCGCGCGCAGCCCATCAGCTCGCAGTAGAGCTCGACCAGAAAGCGCACGTCGTCCTTCAGCACTTCGCGTCCGGGGTGAGCGTCCCAGGCGTTGAGCGACAAGGTATCGCCGGCATCGACCGCGCAGCGCAGGCCACTGCGCAGCGTGCCCTGCGCGGCGAGCCCGTCGAGGTAATCGACGATCTGCGGGCAGGCCGGGCGTTCGAGCACGGCGATGCGGATGCGTTCTTCGAAGATGCGGGTCAGATCTTCGAGTGCATCGCAGTGCGCCAGCGACGGCGGCGGCAACGCTGAGCGGGAGAGGGCGGGCGCTTCGCAGGCAAGGTTCATGGTGGGCTCTTGAGTAGCGGCGCGGTGCTCAGGATGCGCACCCGGTCGCCTTCGATGCGGTTGTAGAAACAGGACGCTCGCCCCGTGTGGCAGGCGCCGCCGGTTTGCGCCACGCGTAGCAGCACGGCGTCACCATCGCAGTCGAGGCGCGCATCGATGAGCTGTTGCACGGCACCCGAGGTTTCGCCCTTGCGCCACAGGCTGCTCCGCGAGCGCGACCAGTAGCAGACGCGGCCGGTGGCGAGCGTCTCTTCGAGCGCGGCGCGGTTCATCCAGGCCAGCATCAGCACCTCGCCCGTGTCGTGCTGCTGGGCAATCGCAGCGATCAGACCGTCGGCATTCCAGGGCAGGCTGTCGAGCACCTCGCTGAGCCGCAGCAGCGTGTCGGCCGGCGACGCTTCGTGCTGTGCGAGCAAGTTGCGGCTGCGCCCCGTTCTCTGCGCGCTCAGGCGGCCTCCCCTTCTTCCTCTTCAATGCCCTGCCAGTCCGGGAACGGGTCGTTCAGATTGGCCCAGGCAAAAGGTCCGGCTTCCAGCTCCAGCCCGGTCAGCAGGCAGGCGTCAAGCCGTTCGCGCAGGGCATCCTGATCCATGTCGACACCGATGATGACGATTTCCTGGCGGCGGTCGCCGAAGGTCTTGTCCCAGCGTTCCTTGATGCGTGCCTTCGCGGCCTCGTCCTGCGGCCACTGGCTGCGGTCGACCGAGGCCCACCACAGACCGGCTGGGCCGTGGCGGCGCACGGCGCCAGCCAGCGCCCATTCACCGGCCAGATCCATGCGCGAGGCGAGCCAGAAGTAACCCTTGGCGCGCAGCACGCCGGGCCATTCCTGGTGCGCGACCTGCCAGAAGCGTTCGGGGTGGAAGGGGCGGCGCGCGCGGTAGACGAAGCTGGTGATGCCGTACTCCTCGGTCTCCGGCGTGTGCGTGCCGCGCAGCTCCTGCAGCCAGCCCGGCGATTGCGCCGCCTGCTCGAAGTTGAAGAGGCCGGTGCCCAGCACGGTATCCAGCGGCACGCGGCCGAACTCGGCTTCGACGATGCGGGCACGCGGGTTGAATTTCTTCAGGATGCCGTAGAGATCACGCCGCTCTTCCGCGCTCACGAGATCGATCTTGTTGAGCACGATCACGTCGCAGAACTCCACCTGCTCGATCAGGAGGTCGACCACCGAGCGCTCGTCTTCCTCGCCCAGCGATTCGCCACGATCCTGCAGGCTGTCGCGGCTGCCGTAATCGCGCAGGAAGTTGTAGGCGTCGACCACGGTGACCATGGCGTCGAGTTGCGCCACGTCGCCAAGGCTCTGGCCCTGCTCATCGGTGAATGTGAAGGTTTCGGCTACCGGCAGCGGCTCGGAGATGCCGGTCGATTCAATCACAAGGCAATCGAAGCGGCCTTCTTCGGCCAGCTTGCGCACTTCGATCAGCAGGTCTTCACGCAGCGTGCAGCAGATGCAGCCGTTGCTCATCTCGACCATCTTCTCGTCGGTGCGCGACAGCGTGGCGCCGCCCTGGCGCACCAGTTCGGCGTCGATGTTCACGTCCGACATGTCGTTGACGATCAGCGCCACGCGGCGCCCTTCGCGGTTTTCGAGAATGTGCTTGAGCAGGGTGGTCTTGCCGGCGCCGAGAAAGCCGGAGAGCACGGTAACGGGGAGCTTGTTCATGGGGCAGGCCTCAGAAGGGGACGTCGTCGATGATCTTCATGGCCGCTTCGAAACGTGCGTCGGCCTCGGCATCGGGTCTGTGGATGGACGCGTTGATCACCGCGCGGAACTCGGCTTCCGGCAGACGCTCGCCGATGAACACCAGCACGGATTCACGCGGGCTGTCGGGCACCCAGGGCTCGGCGAGGTTGAGCGCCATCAGCATGTGCACGCCCTGCATGATCACCTGGTCGTCATAGCCCGCCAGATGCACCACGCCCTTGTAGCGGAGCATCTGTGCGCTGTACTTGTCGATCAGCGCGCCCAGCGCCAGGCGGAAGCGTGTCGGTGACAGCGGTTCGGTCAGACGGATGCTGAAGGACTGCACATCGTCGTCGTGCTCGTGCGCGTGAAAGTGGTCGAGAAACTCCGGCTCCAGCGACTCGGCGACTTCGAGGCTGAAGGCATCGATGTCGAGGATCTGCGCCAGATCCGTCTTGCCGAAATGCACGGGCACGATGGGCGCGCGCACATTCATCTCGTGCAGTCGCGCCTTCAGTGCCTCGGTGTGCGCGGCGCTGACGAGATCGGTCTTGGAGAGCAGGATGCGATCGGCAAAGCCCACCTGGTCCTGCGCCTCATGGTGCGCATCCAGCTGCTGCATGGCATGCACCGCGTCGACGACGGTGATCACCGCATCCAGCCGGTAGTGCTCGGCCACGCCTGGATCCACGAAGAATGTCTGCGCCACGGGCGCCGGGTCGGCCAGCCCGGTCGTCTCGATCAGCACGCGCTCGAAGTCCAGCGCACCCGCGGCGCGCTTCTCCGCCAGCTCGCCGAGGATGCGCACCAGGTCGTCACGCACCGTGCAGCAGATGCAGCCGTTGTTCATCACCAGCACCTGCTCGTCGGCATTGCGCTTGAGCAGGGCGTTGTCGATGCCGATCTCGCCGAACTCGTTCTCGATCACCGCGATGCGGTGGCCGTGCGGTTCAGACAGGATGCGGTTGAGCAGCGTGGTCTTGCCCGCCCCCAGAAAGCCGGTGAGGACGGTGACAGGGATCAGGTCAGACGAAGTGGTGGACATGCCGGCAAGCCTTTAAATGCAACAGTGTTGCATTGTACGGGTTTGCCTGATTGATGCAACTTTGTTGCAAGTAAAGGTCACAGTGTGTGGTTTGCCCCCTCTTTTTGCTTTCGCCTTATGGTGATCACGCGACCCACCCTTGCAGGGCTGCCCGCTCCACGCCGTGGCAGACTTGATCTGGCGACCACAGATAGCTAGGGGTCCCGAGCCTGTCGTCTTTACGTAAGCTGGCTTTGTCCCGGATTTTCAGCGTGCGGGCGTGAGGACTTCAGTGAGCAGAGGTGTCTGCAATCTTTGATCCTGCCATTCGAATAACTATATGAAAAATATAAAGACTTCAGGTCTTGGCTGCGCGGGAGGAGGGTCGTCTAGGAGACCGGAGTTGTGGCGGCCTTCGCCGATCTCGGGGAGAGAGGAGCACCCTGGCGCATGGTTTTATCTGTTTTTATTTTTAATACGATAATTTATCATCCAAAAAATAATCCAGGATAAATCATGATCTCCTTTCCCCGGACCGCCTTGGCAGATGAGCTGGCGCGCGCGCTTCAAGGCAAGGCCAGCTTCAGCGATGCGCACAACGGCATGTTTCTCGCCGCGCCTCGCCGTACCGGCAAGACGACATTTCTGCGCGGCGATTTGCTGCCCGCGCTGGAGCGTGCGGGTGTGGTGCCTGTGTATGTAGATCTATGGGCTGATGTGGCGCGGGACCCCGGCGTCCTGATTGCCGAGGCGATTGGGCGTGCCTTGCAGCCGCACCTGGGTCGGGTGGCGAAGCTGGCGAAAGGCGCGGGGCTGGAGAAGCTGAGTCTTGCGGGCTGGCTGCAGGTGGATACCAGCAAGATCGGCAAGCTTGATGGGCTGACCCTGGTGGACGCCCTGCGTGCCTTGCATGAGACGGCGGAAAAGCCTGTCGCGCTGGTGATTGACGAGGCGCAGCACGCGCTGACCAGTGAGGCGGGCGAGAACGCAATGACGGCCTTGAAGTCGGCGCGCGATCAACTGAACCGGCCGGGCGAGGTGAACCTGATGCTGGTGATGTCGGGCTCGGATCGCGACAAGCTGCTGCGTCTGGTCAATTCAAGTGGCGCCCCCTTCTATGGCTCGCAGATCCAGCGCATGCCTCTGCTGGATCAGGCTTTCATTGACTTCATCGGTGAGCTGGTCGAAAAACAGCGGCCGGATCTTGCGCCGGTAGATCGGGATTGTCTGCACAAGGCCTTTGAAGGGTTTGGCAGCCGTCCGCAATTCTTCATGGAAGCGCTGGGCCAGGTGCTTAGCCCGCTTGCCAGCATTTCGGGGCGCTTTGAACTGGCGATGCTGGAGGCGGCCTTGCAGCGCCAGCGCGACGACGAGGCACAGATGGAGTCAGATTATCTGGGGCTGAAGCCGCTGGAGCAGGCGGTGTTGTGGCGCATGTTGGAACTGGGGCCGCGTTTTCGCCCGTATGACGCTGAAGCCTTGAAGTTCTACCAGTTCCAGACAGGGAAAGCAGCGAGTGCCGCCAAGGTGCAGAACGCGCTGGAGTCTTTGCGCCAACGCATGCCGGCGCTGGTCTGGAAATCGGCGCGGGGTGAATATGCGGTGGAGGATGCGGCGATGCATCGCTGGTTTGAAGCTCGCAAGACGGCGAATAACTGGCCACCTCGCAGCTTGCAGTCTGATCTGGCCTTCGGTGGCGACGCGGCAGGCAGCGACTGAGGGGTGCTGAGAATGCGCGACCTTTGACGCTGGGGCTGCTACTTCTTCTCCGGCGGCACGTAAGCCTCGACGCTTTGCGCTTCGAGCCGGTAGCTCACCGCGCCGAAGGGGCTGTCGCTTTGCACAGCGAGCAGCTTGCCGGTGACCCAGACGGCGTCCATCATGCGGCCGCCTTGATAGGGCGTGCGCGGGGCGACGTCGATGATCTGGTTGGAGGGTGGCGGTGGCGAGTGGATGCAGGCGCCGAAGTAGGGCACGAGGAGGAAGCTTTTGACGAGCTCCTTGTCCTTGTCCATCGGGATCAGGTAGCCGGGGATGCGCACGGTGGTGCCGATCACGTCTTTGGCGATGGGCGCCTTGTCCCACTCGGCGCGCAGCTGGGCCATGGCTTCGTTGGCGCGCGGGTCGCCGTCGCGCAACTTGGAGAGGTCCAGCTTCTTGAGTGAGGCGTAGGGATCCCAACCCTTGGGGATGAGATCGCCCCAGGTGATGGTGCGCGCACTGCTGCTCGCGGCTTTGCCGTCGGCGGCCAGTGTGGTGAAAGGGGTCAGCGCCAGAGCGCCGAGCAGCAGCAGGAAAGCGAGTGATTTCATAAGCGCGGGTGGAGTCCGTCGGCCAGCGAGAGGCGGTAGGCCCGCCAGGCCGGGATGGCGCTGGCAATGAGACCGTCTGCGAGGATCAGGGCTGTCAGTGTGGCGCCTTCTGCGCTCAATGCAAAGTCCGTCGGTGAGCAGCCAGGGGCCGGCGAGGGTTCAGCCAAGGCTCAGCAGAAGCCAGCCCGTGACGATGCCGCGCGCCGTGGCGAGCAGGCCTGCGATGAGCAGCAGGGCGAGGATGGCGCGCGCGCTGGTGGTGACTGTCGACGTTGTCGTGCACTTCGCCGAGCAGTCGCACATTCGCAGGGCCTTGCGGCACGTTGATGGTGATGCCGTTGTCAAGCAGCAGAGACAGCAGGAAGTCGTGGAAGTGGAACGATATGGCGGTATCAGGCTCGCGGGGGGGCGAGAAAGCTTTTGTTTCGACGATATGGGGAGCCGTGTCGGGTCTCGTTTGTCAGGCGTGAAGAGCTTCAATCCGTAACGGCGAAACGTATCGCGAATTCGACCCAGCTTGCGAGGCGTTCGCTGCCGCGTCGTGCGGGGAGGAAGCGCCAGTTGCGCACTGCGCGTAGTGCGGCGTCGTCGAGCAGGCGGTAGCCGCTGCTCTTGACGACCAGTATGTCGCCGGGCTGGCCATCTATGCCCGCCCAGACGCGCAGCAGCACCGTGCCGCCAACGCCCTGTTCGCGCAGCAGCATGGGGTAATCGGGCTTGGGGTTATAGGCGTAGTCGGGCTGTGCGCTGTGCACCGTTTCCTCTTCGATGCGCGCGGCGGGTGGCGGTGCAGGAGGTGCTTCGACGATGCTTGCCGGGGCTGTCACGGGCTGTGCGGGCTGGCTGTGCGTGTCGTTCGCGGAGCCGGGGGCGGCCAGCGCCGTGAGGACGGCGGTGGGCTTCGCTTCGGCAACGGGCGGCGTGGCGGCAGGTGTGCGGGGTGCGATGGGGTTGGGAGCTGATTCAGGCGGGGTAACCGATGGCGGGGGCGGAGCCATGAGCCAGCGCACTTCGATCAACGCTTGCTCGGGCAGCTCGTGCAGCGGCGTCTCCACCTTCAGGGTGATCTGGCTGAGTGCCAGTGCGGCGATTGCATGCAGCAGCAGGCACAGCAGCAATACGAGGCTGCGTCCCAAAGACGGTCGATGCAGTGCGTTTCGCCAGGGCAGTGCGGGTGTCATGACGTTGTTACAGCAGAAGCTGCACGCCAGGGCAGCACCAATGTGCTGCCCTGGCCGTCGTCGAAGCACTGCAGCTGGATGCCGTACAGCGCTTCGAGCTGTGGCACGGCATCTGCGTGGCTGGGCAGGTCGTTCATCAGCGCGCCCTCAAGCACCAGCAGCAGGCGCGAGAAGGCCTGCAGCGCCTGGTTGATGTCGTGCAGTACGGCGACCACGGCGTGGCCGCGTTGCCGCGCAAAGGCGTCGAGCTTGTCGAGCAGGTCGATCTGCAGGCCGGGGTCAAGTGCAGATAGCGGTTCATCGACGAGGATCAGGCCGGCTTCGCGATCCCACATCTGCGCAAAGATGCGGGCCAGTTGTACGCGCGCTTTCTCGCCGCCGGACAAGGTGTCGCAGCGGCGGCCGAGCAGGTGGCCGGCGTGGGCCTGCATGGCGGCTTCCCGCACGATGTGGGCGAGATCCGGGTCATGGTGGCGCGCTACACGGCCCAGTGCGATCACGAGGTCGCAGTCGAGGCCGAAGGCGACCTCGGTCGATTGTGGCAACACGGCACGGCGGCGCGAGAGCTCGATGAGGCTGCTGCGGGCGAGGAGCGTGCCTTCGAGCGCCGCACTGCCTGCGCTGCATGGCAACTCGCCCGCCATCAGGCGCAGCAATGTGGACTTGCCCGCGCCGCTGGGGCCGAGGATGGCGACGCGTTCGCCGGCCTCGATGTCGAGATGGAACGGGCCGAACGATCTGCGGCCCAGCCGGGTTTGCGCGGCGATGAGACTCAGCAAAGGGGGATTGGTGCGCATCAACATGGCATCGGTGCGTGGCAAATCAGGCAATGCGATGCCGCGAGGCACGCAGGATGATGAGGAAGAAGGGTGCGCCGAGCAGGGCGGTGAATACGCCGACCGGAATCTCCGCAGGAATCGCCACGGTGCGCGCGACGGTGTCAGCGATGATCAGCAGGAGGCCGCCGAGCAACATCGACAGTGGTACGACGCGGCGCTGGTCGGGCCCGACCCAGCTGCGTACGAAGTGCGGTGCGACGAGGCCGATGAAACCGATGATGCCGGTCCAGGCAATGGCGAAGCCGGCAGTGAGTGCGACGAGCAGGATGATCTGTGTGCGCAGGCGCGAGACCTCGATGCCGACATGGGCGGCGGCGGTTTCGCCGAGCGCCAGAGCATTCATCGCACGTGTGAGGCGGCGCACGGCCAGCATCGAGAAGGCGAGCACTCCGGCGAGCACCAGTACCAGCGACCAGCTTGCACTGGCGAGCGAACCGAGCGTCCAGAACGACAGCGAGCGCAGCTGTTCGTCATTGGCCAGGTAGGTGCATAGGCCGATCACAGCTGTGGCTATGGCGTTGAGCGCGATGCCGGTGAGCAGCAGCCCGGCAATCGAGCCGGGTACCAGCCAGCGTGCGGCGTAATCGAGCACCATGCAGACCAGCAATGCGCCTGCAAAGGCTGACGCCGGCAGCAACCAGATACGCCAGCCATCGGGCAGGTTGAGATGCATGCCGGACACGACGACGATGGTCAGTGCTGCCGCGCAAGCAGCACCGCTGGTGACGCCGAGCAGGCTCGGATCGGCCAGAGGATTGCGGAACAAGCCTTGCGTGAGCGCGCCGGAAAGGCCCAGTGCAGCACCTGCGAGCAACGCGAACAGTGCGCGCGGCAGACGCAGGTTCCACAACACGTAGCGGCCGCCCGGCGTGCTGCCTGTGACATCGGGCCAGAACAGGTTGAGCCAGTCGCCACCGCGTACGGGCACGGCACCGCACTGTACGGCGACCACGATTGCCACGCACAGCAGGACCAACAGGGCCACGCCGGGCGACCTGCTGCGGGCCGTAGCGAGTGACGCGGAGAGCGCGAGGCTCATGCTGAAAGCGCCTTGTTGAAGGCCGCGTCGAGTGCGCGCACGGCTGCGGGCAGGCGCGGGCCGAAGCCGAGCATGAAGACGGCATCCTGCGCGATGACGCGACGGGCCTGGCCAGCAGGTGTGCTGACCAGTCCCGGCAGGCGCAGGACGCTGTCGATGCCGCCGCTCGCCGTGAGGCCCTGATCGGTGAGCAGGATCAGGTCGGGCTGCGCCGCGATGGCGGCTTCGGGCGTGAGCGGTTTGTAGCCCTCGAATCCGGTGATCGCATTCTTGCCGCCGGCATAGGTAATCATGGCGTCGGCGCCGGTGTTGCTGCCAGACACCATGATCTGGTTGGGCGCATGAGCCAGCACGAACAGCACCTTGGGTGCTGTGCGCTTGCGCGCCGCGATGGTTGCGGTGGTTGAGCTCCACTCCCGCTGCAGGCGTTGTGTGTGTTGCGCGGCTTGCGGCGCACGGCCGATGATCTCGCCGATGCGCTTGATGCGATCAAGCAGGCCTTCGAAACGGTGGTTGGCTGCGAGCACGGACACCGTGATGCCTGCCGCGCGCACCTGTTGCAGCACGGTGGGTGGGCCGGCTTCCTCGCTGGCCAGCAGGTGGGTCGGCGACAACGCGAGGATGCCTTCGGCTGACAGTGTGCGTGCATAGCCCACACTGGGCAGATTCTGCGCAACGGCCGGGAACAGCGAGGTCGTGTCGACGCCGACAAGGTCGGCACTGGCGTCGAGCAGGTACACGATTTCGGTGAGTCCGCCGCCGACGCTGACCAGGCGTTGGCGCCCGGTCGCGGGTGCTGCGTGCAGGCCGGGCAGTGCGCCAGCCGTGGCGAGCAGGGCGAGCTGTCGCAGAGTGCGGCGACGTGAGGGTGTGGTCAGGCTGCGCACGATGATGCCTCCGGCAGCAGCCCTTCAACCAGCGCGCGCCATTCCGGCAGTTCCGGTTTGCCCGGCTTGCGCTCGCCGAACAGCATGGCGATGTTCTCACCTTGCGCATCGAACAGTTCGAGCGCGGTAACGATGCCGTCGTCGGTCGGTTTGCGGACGGCCCATGCGCTGGCCACGAGGTCGGCGCGCAGGTGCAGGTTGAAGCCGGGGTCAAGCACATTGAGCCAGGGACCCATGACGGCAATTTTCTTCACTGTGCCGGAGTGGATCTGGATCACGCCGGGATTGCCGGTAAACACCATGATGGGTACGCCGCTGGCGGCAGCCTGTTCCAGCAGGCGGTGCACGGCGTCCGGCGCTACGGCACTGGCGAAGCGTGGTTCAGCGAGGCGCAGGGCCTGCGTGCGTGACAGGCCGTACTTGCGCAGCACGCCGAAGAATTCGTGCGTGTCGTGCAAGGCAGCCCAGGCAGCGCGGAAGCCTTCGACGTCGATGGCGCTGTCGGGTTTTTCAGCTTCCCTGGCAGCGGTGGGGACGACCGTGATACCACTGTGCGCTTCGAGGCTGGCGAAGCCATCGACGAGCATCTGCCAGGCGCCGAGATCGGTGCCGGCGCGTGCGAAGATCTTGTGGATTGCCGTGCCTTGCGCATCGAAGAACTGCAGGCTGCGCTGCACGCCATCGGCGGTCGATTCGCTCACGGCAAAGCCGTGTGCCCAGGCACCGTAGAACAGGCGCAGGTCGATCTCGCCGCCGAGCACCAGGCCAACATGTGCGTTGTGCGAGGCCTTGCGATAGACGCCGGTCTTCTCATGCACGCAGGCATGGTTGCGGGTCAGTGCCATGACTTCGCCGAGCGCTTCGAGCGATTCGATGAGGTCCGGCCACTCGGCGCGCAGGCGCACAGCCTGCAGCGTGGCTTCCGCGTCGTCGATGCCGCCGGCGTGCGCGGCGATCAGCTCGCCTTCGGACACGCCGAGCGAGGCAGCGATGTCGCGATGGCGGGCCTTGGCTTCGCGGCGCTGTTGCGTGAAGGCGCGGCGCAACTCAGGCAGGGAAAGGGGAGTGGCTTGCGCTGCAGTTGAACGCGTCGTGGGCGATTGCGTAGACATGTGAGCTCCTCAGAAGTCGTAACGGAGGGAGACCGAGGCGTTGCGGCCCGGTGCGGTGTAGGCGTCCTTGGTGGTGCTGTTGTCGGCTACGCCGTAGGTGTCGGACCAGCGCCAGTACTTCTTGTCGAAGACGTTGTTGAGGCTGGCTTGCACGCTGACGTTCTTGACCGGGCGCCAGGTCGCGCCAAGGTCAAGCACGGTGTAGGAAGGCGTCGCGTAGGCCGGTGTGGTCGTCGTTGAGCTGACGGCGATGCCATTGGTATCCGCTTGCTTCTTGGCACGGCTGTGCGTGACGGTGGCGCGTGCGCCCCACGCCGCCTGGTCGTAGCGAAGGCCGGCGACGACCTTCATCGGCTGGATGGTGTCTAGTGGCGCCTGGACGCCATTGGTCGTTGTCGTGCCGCGGGCGTAGGCAACGCCGGCGTTAGCTGTCCAGCGTTCGAGGAACTGCAGTTCGCTGCGTGCTTCCCAACCGCGGATGCGGGCCTTGCTGTAGTTCACGTACTGGTAGATCGACGGGTCAGACACCGTGCCGGCACCGCTGACCACGGTCTGGCTGATGAAGTCCTTGTACCGGTTGTCGAACGCGGCGAGCGAGTAGCGCAGGGTGTCGACCTTGCCGCGCAGACCGACTTCGACGCTGTTCGAACGCTCCGCCTTGAGGTTGGGGTTGCCGATGCTCTTGTAGCCCGAGGCTGAGTTGGTGAAGCCGTTGTTGACCTGGTCTGGCGTCGGGGCACGGTAGCCCTGTGCATATTGCGCATAGGGGGCCAGCGCGGGCAGCGCACGCCAGACGAGACCCAATCGCGGTGTGGCTGCCTGGCCAGACAGCTTGCTGGTCTCGCCAATGTAACCGTCGCCCGAAGGCGTGAGGGTGTAACGGTCGAAGCGCAGGCCGGGGATCAGACTGACCTTGCCGAGCTCGACTTCGTCCTGCACGAAAGCGCCCAACTGCGTGTACAGCGTGTCGGGGAAGGGCTTGGTCGGAAAGGTTTCGCCGAAGGGCGCCACCGTGCCGTCGCGCACGCCGCTGAATTCCGATCGGCTGGCATCGAAGCCGTAGGTAACGCGCTGGTTCGCCGTGCCGCTGAAGTTGCTTTCCAGCTGGGTAGCGAGGCCCACAACGCTTTGCTTGTAGGTGTTGTTGCGGGTGCGATCGGCTGAGGTGAAGCGGTCTTCAGCCGAGAACTGGTTAACCTTGGCGTCCTGCCAGTAGAGGCGCGTTTCGGCACGCTGTAGCCAGCTGCCATTGACGTCGCCAAAGCGGTGTTCGAGCGATACGCGCTGGCGGTCGATGCGGTCCGTCGTATCGAGATCGATCACGCTGGAGGCCGCGTACGGCGGTACGGCACGGCCCGAGTACACCTCGGTGTTCTGCTCGCGACGTTGCGATTCGGCGGTGAGGCCGATCTTGTGCTTGCCTGTGATTGCGTAGTTGAGCTTGCCGAGCAGGTAGCCATTGTCATAGTCGACGGGGTTGGGCTTGGTGCGATTGCTGTTCTGCGCGTCATTGCTGCCCTTGTTGCCGACTTCGTGGCCCTGACGGTAACTGCCGAGCACCAGCGCTTCCACGTCACCCGTACGGCCAGCTGCGGCCAGCGTGGTGTTGTACGAGTTGTCGATGGACGAGTAGCCCCCACGCATGAAGCCATTACTGGTGCTGCCCGTTTTCAGAATGTCGAGTGGGTCCAGTGTGCGGAAACTCACTGCGCCAGCCACGCCATCGCTGCCGTATTGCGTCGATGCAGGGCCGCGCAGCACTTCAGCGGTCTTGAGGCCATCGACTTCGAGGTAGTCGCCGCGCCCCGTCGAGAAGGAAGCAAAGTTGAAGCTGTTGGGCAGGCGAATGCCATCGACAAGCATCAGCACGCGGTTGCCTTCCAGGCCACGGATGTTGATGCCCTCATTACCCGCACGGCCGGTGGCGGCACCCGCAGCGGTAAAGCGAGTCGCCGCACCACGCACATTGACGTCGAGTTCATCGCGGAAGGCGTCCTTGATGTCGCGCGCATTCTGTTCTTCGATGCGACGTGCGGGCGTGACGGTAACGGTGCTGGGCACGTTGTCGACGCGGCGCTCGGTACGCGTCGAGCTGACTGTTACTTCGTCAAGTTGAGTGACGCCCGGTTGCGAGGGCGTGGATTGCTGGGCCAGCAGGGGGGCGGGAGCGAAGCCCCAGGCCATGCCGAGCGCCAGCGCAAGGGGTGTTTTGCGCAGCACAGTGTTTTCCTTTGAAAGTCGGACACGTGCTGGCGGAGGCTGGCTAGTGGGATCCCGGGACGATCGGCGCGGCAGTGATGAAAGGTTTGCGCTCGATCAAGACGCCAAGTCTAAGTGAGAATTATTCGCAATGACAAGGGTTCTGTGCCGCGTTACAACCGCCCGGGGCGCTATCAAAGGCGTGGGTTGAGGCCATCGGCCAGTGATAGCAGGTAGGCGCGGACAGCGGGAATCAGGCTGGCGACGAGGCCGGCGCCGAAGATCAGCGCAGCGAGTGCCGAGCTTTCGGCGCTGAAACCAAAGGCGGCGGGAGCAAAGCCGTAGTGGCTGAGGAGCCAGGGGCCGGCGAGCGTCCAGCCGAGGCCCAGCAGCAGCCAGCCAGCGACGATGCCCAGCGCCGTAGTGAGCAGGCCTTCGATGAGCAGCAGGGCGAGGATGGCGCGCGCGCTGGCGCCGACCGAGCGCAGGATGGCGAGCTCGCGGCGGCGCGCATCGAGGCTGGCGAGCAGACTGGCGACGAGGCCGGCGAGGCCGACGATGGCGACGGCGGCGAGCACGAAGAACAATGCACGCTCGCCGATGCCGGCGAGTTCCCAGAGCTCGTCGAGCGCCACGCCGGGCAGCACGCCCATCAGGGCTTCATCCTTGCGGGCAGCGATATCGCGCTGCATGGCAAAAACCTGCGCGCGGGATTTGAGGCCCACCAGCACTCCGGTGACCGCCTTGGGTTGCAGGTCGAACTTCTGTGCGAACTCGGCGGGGATGCGGAAGCCGGGCGTTGCGCCTTGTCCGGCGCCCATGCCGGCAATGGGCGCGCCCTGCCAGTCGAGGTGGATCGCTTCCATGGCCTGCAGGCTGATGAACAGCGTGCGGTCGGCCGGTGTGCCGGTGGGCGCAAGGATGCCGGTGACGGTGAAGGGTTTGTCGGCATGGTCGGCACCTTCGATGGCGTCGCTGCCGTGCGTGAGGATGAGGCGGCTGCCGGGCTGGTAACCCAGCTCGCGCGCGACCTGCGCGCCGAGCACCACATCGAACAGACCCTTGAACGGCGCGCCCTGTGTGATACGCAGCGTGGCATCGTCGCCGTAGCGGAACAGCTCGAAGTAGCGCGCCTCGGTGGCTAGCACGGGGAAGCCCTTGTGCGAGTCGCCCAGCGAGACGGGCAGCGTCCAGCGCACGGCTGGGTGCTTCTCCAGCCACTGCGCCGAGGCCCAGCTCATGTTCTGGCTCGCCTCGCCCATGTGGAAGACGGCGTAGAGCATCAGCGAGAGGCTGCTGCCGCGCGGGCCGACGATGAGATCGGTGCCGCTCACCGAAGCGCTGAAGCGCTCGCGTACGTCCTGCCGCACTTGCGACACACCGAGCAGCAGCAGGCTGGCCAGCGTGATCGAGGCCAGCGTGAGCAGCAGCGCGCCGCGCCGGTTCCAGGCGCTGGCGATGGCGATGCGCAGGAGTGGCGTCAACATCGGCATCACGCGCTGACCTCTTGCCCGGCACGGTTCAGCTGCGCCAGTGGCTGCACGCGCGCAAAGCCATCGGCCAGGCGCATGTCATGGCTGACGAACAGCAGCGCGGCATTGGACGCGGCGCACTCGCGTCTCAATAGGTCGAGAAAGCGTGCCTGCCGTGTGGCGTCCAGTGCCGAAGTAGGTTCGTCGGCAATCAGCAGCTCGGGGCGGCCGATCAGCGCGCGTGCGGCAGCGACACGCTGCTGCTGGCCCACAGACAACTCGCTGGCGCGGCGCGACCACAGGGTCTTGTCGAGATCGAGGTGTTCCAGCAGGCGCGTGGCCTCGCTGCGCGGGTCGATGGCGCGCTGGCGACGCAGGGCCGAGAAGCGGCAAGGCAGTAGCACGTTGTCCAGCGCCGACAGGTAGGGCAGCAGGTTGAACTGCTGGAAGAGGTAGCCGATGTGGTCCACGCGCAGGCGGTCGCGCCGCGCGGCACTGGCCTTGGCGTACGACTGGCTGAGCAGCTGGATCTCGCCCTGCTGCGGCAGCAGCACGCCCGCCAGCAGCGACAGCAGCGTGCTCTTGCCGCTGCCGCTCTCGCCATGCAGGAAGACCTGTTCGCCCGCCGCCAGCGAAAAATCCGTCAGCTCCAGCGTGGGCCGGGCCTGACGCGGCCAGCGGAAGACCACATCGCGCGCGGCGATGATGGTCTGGCTGCTGGCGTTGGCGGGGCTGCTCACCAGCTCAGGGTACGCGATTTGCCGTTGAGCTTGGCGGCGTGCTGACCCTTGGCGCTGGCGGCGCGCGCATCCACACGTTGCAGCAGCGAGAAGGCGTCGAACAGATTGACCGTCACGCTCTTCACCGCAGCAGGTTTGTCGCAGCGGAAGACGAATTCGCCATCCAGATCGGCGTGGCCCTCTTCCTTGGCGCCTGCGGCCTTGGCGCCTGCGGCATTGGCGGCCGGTGCCTCGCCGAGCAGCGCGGGGTCAATCACGGCACTGGCGAGCTTCACCGATTGCAGCTTGCAGGCGGCGTCAGCGCTGATGACGAACAGCTTGTCGGCAGCGCGCAGCTTTTCGGCCGCCTTCTTGACGCGCTCCTGCTCGTTGGCGTTCTTCGGCGCACGCTCGAAGCCGACCAGGCTCTCCAGCGGCGCCTCCAGCGCCAGCGTGAGCGTGTTGCCGTCGAGGGCGATGTCGAGTTCGGCCTTGCCGTGCGAGTGGCCGCCAGCCGCGAAGGCGGTGGTGCTGAGGGTCAGGAGCAGCAGGGAGAGGGTGTTGCGCATGGCGGTATCCGGCTCGGTGGTAAGAAGGGAGAGGCATTCAAACACACCGAGCGCTTCTCTTGCAACAAAGTTGCAAATGCATGATGTCGCCGGGCCGGCTCGGGGCAGATTCGGGGTATGGCGGCGCGTCAGGGGCGCATCAGTGCCGTGGGGCTTTCACCCTGGCGCAGACCGTCAAGAATGGCCGCATGCCTGTCGCGCCAGGTGGTGAGGGCCATGCGCTGCGCGGGAAGGTGGAACTGTTCCTGCAGGAACAGGCGGACGAGTTCGCGGGTGGCCTGTTTGACCATCGGGTTGAGTTCGGCGCCACCGGTGTTGAGGCGGTCGGTGAACATGCTGTGCGAGCCGCCCTTGAAGACGGCGAGCAGCTTCTGCGTGCTGCCAATGGCGTCGAAGACCTTGATGCGGTCGATGGCTTCGGAGTGGTAGCCGGGCACGTTGATGACGTCGGCCGTGCTGGTGATGTGCAGGCTGGGCAGGCGGATCGGCTGCAGGATGGGGCTGAAGTCCGGTTCGCCATAGAACGGGGGCGAGGAGATCAGCACGGCGGCCTTGATGCGCGGATCGCGGAACTGCAGCGTCTCGCCGTCGCGCTGGACCTGCGCGCCGCTGATCAGCAGGGTGGTGTTGGCGCCGTAGGAGTGGCCGGCGGCGGCGATGCGGCTGGCATCGATCTGGCGCGCGTAGTCCGAGGCGAGCAACTGGTCGAGGGCGAAGCGCAGATCTTGCACGCGGGCGACGGCCTCGTCGTCACCCGCAGCCTGCATGAGGCGCAGGGCGGTGGTCAGGCGGTTGCCCTGCCACAGGGCACGGTCGCTGCCGACGTGCTGGACGTGCAGGCTGGCCATGCCGTGCGCGGCCAGGTCGCGGCCGATGTAGCTGTAGCCCTCGCGCGAGCCACCCAGACCGTGCGAGAAGATCACCAGCGGAACCGGTGCAGTCTGTGCCGAGCTCGGCAGATACAGTCGCGCAGGCACGGCACGGTCGCGTGTCGGGTCCTGCCAGGCAAGGTCCAGTGTGCTGAAACTGTCGTCGGGGCGCACCTGCGAGGGCAAGGCCGCCATGGCCCATTGCGGCGGCGACATGCAGGCAGCCAGCGTCCACAGCAGGCCGAGCAGCGCGGCGATACGCCATAGGGGATGCCTTACGGAAGTCAGGGGGCGGCGCGGCATAGGGCGTCCTTGTGCGGTCACTGCTTGCTCAGATGCCGGAGCGTCGGCTCAGTTCCCGGTGGTGGATCAGGCGCTGTGCGCCTGCCCGCAAAAGGCAGAAAAGGCCTTCTCGATCACGCTGCGCGGCAGATCATCGACGATGAAGACAAGGCGCGTGCTGTGGTCTTCGTCGGGCCAGGCGGTGAGGCTGTGGCCGGGGTAGCGCTCGTGCTGCACGGCATGCAGCACGCGCGGGGCGTCTTCACCAGCTACGGCTACCAGCCCCTTGACGCGCAGGATGGCGTTGCCGACCACGCTCAGCAGGGTGTCGATGGCTTGCGCGAAGGCGGGCCATTCGAAGGGCTGCTCGAAGCGCAGCACATGGGTCTGCACCGATTCCGAGTGGATGGCGAGCGGTGCGGCCTTGCGCTGACCGAACACGCCGCGCCCGGCCTGCAGGCGGGCCTGTTCGGCGGCGCGTACTTCACCGAGCCACGCAATGGCTTCGGCCGGTTGGGCATCAAGGCGATACGGCGAAAGCCCCGACAGCAAGCCTTCCGGCACGCTGCCGGGCGTGCTGCGCCAGCAATTCACGCTGGGATTGAGTTCTTCAACGCGCGCCTCGGCAAAGGCGATGTCGGTCTCGCTGGCGAGGTCGCACTTGGTGAACACGATGCGGTCGGCGAGCACGATCTGACGCCGCGCTTCGGCATGCTGCGTGGTCTGCCAGTGCACGTTGCGCACGTCCAGGGTGCTGACCACGCCTTCGAGCACATAGCGCTCTGCGAGGAAGAAATCTTCGACAAGCGTGTGGATCACGGGCGCCGGATCGGCGAGGCCGGTGGTCTCGATGATGACGCGGTCCAGAGCGGGAATCTCGCGGCGCAGACGGCGCATGAAGAGGTCGCGCAGCGCCTTGACCAGATCGCCGCGTACGGCGCAGCAGAGGCAACCGGATTCGAGCAGGGTGATCTCTTCTGACACCTGTTCGACCAGCAGGTGATCAAGGCCGACCTCGCCGACCTCGTTGATGAGCACCGCGCTGCCCGCCATGGCGGGGTCGCGCAGGATGGTGTTGAGCAGCGTCGTCTTGCCGCTGCCGAGGAATCCGGTCAGGAGTGTGACCGGCACACGACGTTCGTGTCGCTCAGTGCGCATGACCGAGTGTGGCGACGGCGATCAGCGCGATGCCGCCCAGCATCCAGGCGGTCTGCCACATCGAGGTGGCGCGGTGGCCCTCGCGACGCAGCAGGGGCAGGAGGTCGGAGATGGCGATGTAGAGGAAGCTCGCTGATGCGACGGTGAGCACGTAGGGCAGCAGGGCGCGCGTCTCCGACAGGGCGAAATAGCCCAGCACACCGCCAGCGACGGCAGCCAGGCTCGACAGGCCGTTGAACAGCAGCGCGCGCTGCGTCGACATGCCCGAAGCACGCAGGATGGCGAAGTCGCCAGCCTCCTGCGGAATCTCGTGCGCGATGACGGCAAAGGCGGTGCTCCAGCCCAGTGCCGGATCGGTGAGGAAGGCGGCGGCAATCAGCACGCCATCGACAAGGTTATGGAAGCTGTCGCCCAGCATCACCGAGAACACGGTGTTGCCGCTCACGCCGTGTCCATGACCGTGGTGATGATGGTGGTCGTGCGCCGGGCAGTGGTGGTCATGCCCCTCTTCGTCGGGGTGCGAATGACGCCACAAGGCGATGCGCTCCAGCCCGTAGAAAACCAGCAGACCGACCAGCAGGGTGGTGAAGAGCTGATGCGCGTCGACATCGGCCTCGAAGGCTTCGGGCAGCATGTCGAGCAGGGCCACGGCCAGCAGCACACCGGTGGCAAAGCCCACCATGCGCGGCATCCAGCGGTTGGGCACGCCCATCAGCAGCAGGCCTGCCGCCAGCACACTGAGCAGGCCGCCGGCGAGGGTGGCAAGAATGATGTGGGTAAGCGTCATGAGGGGCGTGCCTGTCAATCCTTGTTGGTCTGGGCGGCCGGGGCGCTGTCTTCTTGCTTGCAGCGATCGCAATGGCCGGTGACGCACAGTTCGACGGCGCGGCTGGCAAAGCCCCTGGGGAGAGCTGGCGGCGTAGCGGGGATGTCATCGAGACAGAACACCTTGCCGCACGCATCACAGCGGAAGTGGGCGTGCGCCGAATGTGTCGGCGACGCGGCATTCGCAATGCTGAAGCGGAAGACGCGCTGGGCATCCGTCACGCGATGGGCCAGGCCCGCTTCGACCATCCAGTCCAGCACACGGTAGAGGGTGACACGGTCGATGCCCGTGCCATCCAGCGCGGTTTCAACGTCGTGATGGCTGAGTGCGCGGTCGGCGCTCTCAAGCAGGCGCAGCACGGCCAGGCGGGCTGGCGTGGCCCGCGCGCCCGTGGCCCGGATGCGGTCGGCGTGGGTCGAGGAACTCATTCCGCCATTGGACCATAGCGACGTTGCTCCTGCAACAATGTTGCGTTATTGCGATTCCCCTTATGGGGCTACTTCACTGCTTCCTTGACCTTGTGGGCGGCTTCGCCGGTCTTTTCGGCCACGGCACCGACGGCCTCCTTGGTGACCTGTTTGGTCTTGTCGTAGACCTTCACGGCGACCTCAGCGGTCTTCTTCCCGATCTTCTTGCCTGTTGTGGTGACGGCGCTCGCCGCCGAGGTGGCAGTGTCCGCAACGACTTCGCCGGTCTTCCTGGCGGCGTCGACCGTGGCGTCCTTGGCTGCTGCGGCTTTTTCGGCCAGTTCGGCTTGTGCGCCGCCCAGCAGCGTGCAGGCCAGCAGCGCGGCAATCAGTGTGTGTTTGCGAGACATGGCGTCCTCCGTTCGCGAGCTTGAAGCATGCCCGTTAGAATAGCGACCTCGGCGCGGGGTTCCCACGCCATTCAGCGGAGCAGTCATGAGCGATCAGAACACCCATTTCGGATTCGAAACCGTGCCGGAGCAGGACAAGGCGCGTCGCGTGGCCGGGGTGTTCTCGTCGGTGGCCAGCAAATACGACGTGATGAACGATCTCATGTCCGCAGGCATGCATCGGCTGTGGAAGGCTTTCACCATCCAGATCGCCGGCGTCCGCGAAGGTGAGCGCGTGCTGGACGTGGCGGGCGGTACTGCGGACCTGTCGCTGGCTTTCGCGAAGCAGGCTGGCAGCAGCGGCCAGGTCTGGCTGACCGACATCAACCACGCCATGCTGAGCGTGGGGCGCGACCGCACGACGGACAAAGGTTTCCTGTTGCCGGTGGCACAGTGCGACGCCGAGAAGCTGCCGTTCCCCGACAATCATTTTGATCTTGTGACCGTGGCCTTTGGTCTGCGCAACATGACGCACAAGGATCAGGCCCTGGCCGAGATGCGCCGCGTGCTCAAGCCGGGCGGCCGTTTGCTGGTGCTGGAGTTTTCGAAGATCTGGCGGCCGCTGAGCAAGGCTTACGACCTTTACTCCTTCAAGGTCCTGCCCTGGCTGGGCCAGAAGGTGGCGGGGGATGCAGACAGTTATCGCTACCTCGCCGAGTCGATCCGCATGCACCCGGATCAGGAGTCACTCAAGCAGCTGATGGGCGAAGCGGGCCTGTCGCGCGTGGAATTCTTCAACTTGGCTGCAGGCGCCGTGGCTCTGCATCGCGGCTACAAACTCTGAGCGTTTGCGGAGATCAGGCGGTTTTGCGGCGTTCGATCGTCGCGACCTGATCAACGCCCATCACGCGCAGCAGCGCTGCGACCAGCGCATTCGGGTGGTGGATCACGGTCAGCTTGCCTTGGCCTTGTAACTGGGCGAGCTGGTTGAACAGCGAGCCAGCGCTGACGAATTCGATACGGCGCGTCTGCGAAGCGTCGATTTCGATGCGTGTGCGTTGCGAGGCGTAGACGGCGAGCTGACGGAAAGCTTCGGGTTGGTTGCCAGCAATGACGCCCGTCATCGGGAAGCGATCCACTGCAGCTTCCGGTTCGGCGGCCACGGGTTCTGGCGCGGCCTCTTCGACAGGCGCGGCGGGCGGTGCTTCGTAGGCTGGCGGCGACTCTTCGAAGGTGATCGCGTAATTGAGCGCCACTTCGTCGAATTTTTCAGCGTTGGCCATCTGCTGGATCAGCGACAAGGCGAGCAACCAGTAGGCCTGATTGCTCTTTTCGCCGATCACCAGCTTGGGTTCAACGAGGGACAGTGCGTGCGCTGAGCCGGCCAGCACAAGTTTGGCCTTGGCTTTTTTCAGTGCTTCGACCGTTTCCATCAGCAGGGCGCAGCCGGAGTCATCGATTCCCTTGATGCGCCCCAATTCGATGCGCAGGCTGCCCATTTTCAGACCGATGCGGACAAGCTGCTCGAACTGTGATCGGGCGTTGCCGGACAGGTTTCCTGACAGGTTTACCGAGGGGGCCGAGCCTGCGGCGCGACGTTCCGGAGTCGGGCTGGGCGTGCTGGCGTCCCAGACTGGAGGCGAGATCTCGAAAGTCTTGGAATAGGCTTCCGACCGAGCGTCGAATGCGGTGCGGTTGCCGGTCAGGCGGTACAGGTCAAAGAGCATGGACCACAGCTCTTCCGAAGCCTTGCCGAGCGCGCCATCGATGGCTGCTTCGAGCACAGCGCGGGCACCGTCCTCGCTGGCGTTGGCGTACAGGATGGCAGCCTCTTCGATGGCTGCATGTTCTTCCTGCGAGGATTCCGTAACCTTGATTTTGCCCGCTGCCGCAGCAAGGGCGCGACCCACGTCGCCAGGGGCGCCAAGGTGGGTGAGATCCATCGTGGTCGTCGTCAGGTCACCCTTGGGGTCGCGTGCGCCTTTGGAAGGGGCGCTCGCCTCCTTTTCATTGGGCTTCTTGCCGAAGAGGGACATCGCCATGGTGGGGTCTGTTTTCTGGGGGCTGTGTTTCGGACAGCCTGCCCGGACAATCTTTCGTAATGCTTACTGGTCGGCTGACAGGTCAGTCGGCGTACATCTTCTGCATGCGTTCGCGGCGCGCCTGGGCTTCCACCGACAGGGTGGCGGTAGGGCGTGCCAGCAAACGGGCGAGGCCAATCGGTTCGCCGGTTTCTTCGCAGTAGCCGTAATCCTCTTGCTTGATCCGCTCCAGCGCCTGGTCGATCTTCTTGAGCAATTTACGTTCCCGGTCACGGGTGCGCAGTTCAAGTGCGTGCTCTTCTTCGACGGTGGCGCGGTCGGCTGGATCAGCGACGGCTTCCTGTTCGCGCATGTGCTCAACAGTCTCGTCTACCTTGAGCTGCAACTCGTTGCGCATGGCAAGCAGTCGGTCCCTGAAGAAGGCCAACTGCTTTTCATTCATGTACTCCGACTCGGGCATCGCCAGCAGCTTGGCTTCGGTCAGTGCCATGGGCATTCCCCCATCTCTTTATGGTCGAACAATAAATGCGGCATTCTGCCCCACTCCGCAGCGCTTTGACAGTGGCGCTACAGGCAGGATTAACGGTCACAAGGGCTGTCCGGTTGAGAGCCGCGCCGATGCTTGGGCAGCGAGGGTACAATACTTTCATGCAAAAAACCGAGACCCATGGGGCGGTCTTCGAGTGGCCTGTCAGGGTCTACTACGAAGATACGGATGCCGGTGGCGTGGTCTATCACGCCAATTACCTGAAGTTCTGCGAGCGGGCCCGTACCGAGTTCCTGAGGCAGCGCGGGCTGGATCAAGGGGTGCTGAAAGCCCGCGAGGGCCTGGTATTCGTGGTGGCGCGTCTGGATGCCGACTATCTGCGCGGTGCGGAACTGGACGATGCGCTGGTGGTTCAAAGCCGGGTCCAGACCGTGGGTCAGGCCCGTGTAATCTTCGATCAGACCATCCTGCGGGGGGATGAGCGCGTTTTTCGTGGCTCCTTCACCATTGCGTGTGTGGATTGGGCGCAGCGCCGCGCGGTGCGTATTCCCGATTCAATCAAAGAACTTTTCCTGCAAGCCGACGAGGACTGAATGATTTCTGCCGATGACATGTCCATCCTGAGCCTGGTGGCGAATGCCAGTCTGGTCGTGAAGTTCGTGATGGGATTGCTGCTGGCCGTGTCCGGCATCTCGTGGTACTGGATCTTCCGCAAGGGTTTTGCCCTGCGTAGCGCACGCAATGCTACGAGTTCTTTCGAGCACCAGTTCTGGACGGGGGGAGACCTTACTGCTTTGTATCGTGCGGCCAGCGCCGACCGGGATTCGGCAGGCCCTTTGGCGCGCATCTTCGAGGCGGGTTATCGTGAGTTTGCCAAGCTGCGTGGGCAGGCCGGGCTGGAGGCTTCAGACATCATTGATGGTTCGCGCCGTGCCATGAAGGCGACGCTGCAGCGCGAGCTGGACGACCTGGAGGCACATCTCGCCTTTCTGGCGTCCGTGGGCTCGGTGAGTCCCTATGTCGGTCTGTTCGGGACGGTCTGGGGGATCATGAATGCTTTCCGCGGGCTGTCGAACGTGGGGGCTGCAACGCTTGCCCAGGTCGCGCCCGGGATTGCTGAGGCCCTCGTGGCAACGGCGATTGGTCTCTTCGCGGCCATTCCTGCGGTGGTAGCCTACAACCGCTACGCCCATGACGTGGATCGTCTGGCCATCCGCTTCGAGAGTTTCACAGAAGAGTTCTCGAACATCCTGCAGCGCCAGATCCGATAACTGGGCCTGAGGCCGAACGCCAGCCCGACGGAGCAAAACCATGCGCCAGCGCCGCTTCATGAACCAGATCAATGTCGTGCCCTACATCGACGTGATGCTGGTTCTGCTTGTGATTTTCATGGTCACGGCACCGATGATGCCGACGGGCACGATCGACCTGCCGAGCGTGGCGAAGTCGACGCCGCCCAAGCCGCAGTCCGCCCCTCTGCAGATCGATATCGCCAGCGAGAAGGATTGGACGTTGCGTGACACGGCAAAGCCTGGCGCCGCGGCGGAGAAAGTCGGCAAGGAGCAGTTGCTGGCGCGCATCAAGACTGCACAGGGGCTGAATCCGGATCAGGCTGTTGTCATTTCGGCCAGCAAGAGCGTGCGTTACGAGACGGTCATGCAGGTCATGGACCTGCTCCAGCGCAACCAGGTTGCCAAGGTTGGCCTGCTGGTGCGCCAGCCGGAGAACTGAGGGACAGCCGGCCATGTACGCCCTCGATATGCCGCCCGCATTGGCGCGCGAGGCTCCGGGAAAGTGGCTCAGCCTGGTGCTCACTGTGCTGATGCACGCCCTGTTGGCCCTGGTGCTGTTCGTGGGCGTGCAGTGGCAGCACAAGGTCATCGAGCCCGTGCAGGTCGATCTGTTCCGAGAGCTGCCTCCGCCGATTCCTGCTCCGCCCCCGCCAGCGCCTGAGCCTGTGCGTCAGACGGTTGCGCCGCAGCCCGAACTTGAGCCCGTGCGCAAGCCCGATATTGTCTTGCCCAAACCGCCGGACAAGCCGGTCAAGAAACCAGAGCCGCCCAAGCCGGAGCCCCCGAAGCCCGAGCCGCAAAAGGCAGAGCCGCGTCCAGTGGCGCCTCCGGGACTGGACGCTCGTCAGCTCGAGCTGTTGAATCGTGACCGCGTGGAGCTCGATACGCGCAAGCGTATGGCGGCGGCGCAAGCCAGTTCCCGAGCCCTTATTCAGGCCGAGGTGGAATCCGAGGGGGTGCGCAAGGCGCAGTTCGACTGGATCAACTTGATCGAGGCCAAGGTGAGGGGCAACCTGACCGGTACCATCCCGCCAGGGGTGACGGGTAAGCCCAGTGCGGAAATCGTGCTGGAACTCTTGCCGGATCGCAGCATCAAAGAGGCCAGCGTGCGAATTGTCCGCAGTTCTGGCAATGCAGTGCTGGACAGGGCGATCGAGGGAGCCATCTACAAGTCTAGCCCCTTGCCCCCACCGCCAAGTCCGGAAGCGTTTCAACGTAACTTCCGTTTCGTTTTCTATCCGTTAGGCAAGCCCTAGCCCCGCATTGGATATACTTGCGCCCCATGCAAAGACGCCAATTCCTCCAGTCATGTCCCGCGCTCGCGTTGGTTCCTGGTCTCGCAAAGGCTGAACTGACTGTCGAAATCTCCGGCATGGGGGCCAATCTGATCCCCATCGCGGTGAGTCGCTTTGGCGGGGAAAACCAGCTGCCCAAGCCGATCTCAGAAGTAATCCGTGCCGACCTGGAACGCACGGGGCTGTTCCGCTTCGTTGACGGAGCTCCGGTTGTCGATCCGGCACGCCCGGACTGGTCGAACTGGCGCGGACTGGGGGCTGACAACCTGGTGGCCGGTTCGGTGCGATCCCTGCCCGATGGCTCTGCCGAGGTTGTGTTCCGGTTGCATGACGTCGTGCGCCAGGCGGAGCTCAAGAGCGCTTCGCTGGCGATCCGGCCGGAAAACTGGCGCATCGCTGCGCACAAGATCGCTGACTTCGTGTACGAGCAACTGATTGGCGTGCCGGGCGTTTTTTCGACCCAAATCGCTTTCATCCAGAAGCAAGGTCGCAGCTATCGTCTGCAGATCGCCGAATACGACGGCAGCAATCCTGCCTCGGCTTTCTCGGACGACGAACCCATCATCTCGCCGGCCTGGTCGCCGGACGGCAAGCGTATCGCCTACGTGTCCTTTGCGCTGAAGAAGCCAATCATCTACGTGCAGACCGTGGCAACGGGTCAGCGTTACGTAGTGGCCAACTTCAAGGGTTCGAACTCTGCGCCGGCCTGGTCGCCGGATGGCCGTCGTCTGGCTATCGTGCTGACCAAGGACGGTATTTCCCAGCTCTATATGATCAATGCCGATGGCAGCGGCCTGCGTCGCTTGACCGAGTCCGTGGCCATTGATACGGAGCCTTGCTTCTCCGCAGATGGCAGGTGGATCTACTTCACTTCCGACCGTAGCAGCGGCCCGCAGATCTACAGAATGCCAGTCGACGGAGGTGACGCGACGCGCGTCACTTTCGAAGGCAGCTACAATGTTTCGCCACGCATCTCGCCCGATGGCAAGACCTTGGCGTACATTTCCCGCAACGGCGGGCGCTTCCAGCTCATGGTGCAGGATCTGGCTACCCAGCAGACGCTGGCTCTGACCGATACCGCCAAGGATGAATCGCCCACTTTTGCACCAAATGGTCGCCTGATACTCTACGCAACCGAAGTAGGGGGTCGAGGCGTGCTGTCGGCCGTGTCGGTCGACGGCAAGGTCCGCTACAAGCCCCTCCAGGCTTTCGGAGACATCCGTGAGCCAGCATGGGGGCCGCTGACAAGCTGATCTGCTAGTATTGCGCCACCCTTGTTCCGAGAAACCAGATACGGGAGTAGACATGAAAATCGCATTGCCCTTGAGCATCCTGCTGGCCGCCGCCCTCGCTGCTTGTAGTTCCACGCCGGAAGCGCCCGCAACGGCACCGGCCGCTGCTCCCGCAGCCACAGCCGGTACCGCATCGACCGCACCGGCCGCCAAGCCTGCTGAACCGGCCAAGCCTGCTGCTACCACGCAAGCCCCGGCCAAGAAGGATCCGTTCGAAGATGCCAAGTTCAAGATGCTGTTCGCCAAGAAGGACATCTTCTTCGAGTACAACAGCTTCGAAGTGCAGCTGGACTACTTCGACATCGTTGAAGCCCACTCCGCCTGGATCAAGGCCAAGGGCGCCAAGGTTCTGCTGCAAGGTAACGCCGACGAACGCGGCTCCAGCGAGTACAACCTGGCTCTGGGCCAGAAGCGTGCTGAAGCTGTGAAGGCCATGATGAAGTCGCTTGGCGTCAAGGAAGAACTGGTCGAAGCCGTCAGTCTCGGCAAGGAAAAGCCGCGTAATCCCGCCAGCAACGAAGCCGCCTGGGCCGAAAACCGTCGCGTGGATGTGATCTACAAGTAATTCGCGACAGCAGCAAAATGAATGCGGGGTGTCCGGTGCTTGCACCGCACACCCCGTTCGTCTTGATAACCGCCGGGTTAACGCATGAACCAATCCATCCTGATCCGTAGCCTGCCACTCCTGCTGGCGCTGCTTGCACTGCCAGCACGCGCTGGCCTGTTCGACGACGACGAAGCACGCAAGCGCATCGAACAATTGCGTATCGACGTGGATGAGCGCACTCAGCGCCTGGAGCAGGCGGCGAAGGGGCAGGCATTGCTGGTTAACCAGATCGAAGCCCTGCGCGCCGAGATCGCCAAGTTGCGTGGACAGATCGAGGTCAACACCAACGATATCGATCAGAACCAGAAGCGCCAGAAAGACTTCTATGTTGATCTGGACACCCGCATGCGCAAACTGGAGGCGGCGATTGCCGAGCTGAACCAGAAGATCGCAGCCAACGCGGCCGCGATTGCCGCGCGCCCGGCCGAGCCGGTGCTGGATCCGGCCAACGAGCCCAAGGACTACGAAGCAGCCGTCGGCTTCCTGCGTGCGGGCAAGCACGTCGATGCGGCATTCGCATTCCGACAGTTCATCAAGAACTGGCCGAAGAGCAGCTTCATTCCCAGCGCGCATTACTGGGCCGGCACTGCGCTGGTGCAGGCGCGTGATTTCGAGGGGGCGGTAGCCTACTTCGACAAGGTCGCCAACAATTGGCCGGATGACATGTTGGCCCCGGATGCGATGCTGGCCCTGTCGAATTGCCAGCAGGAGCTGGGCGACAGCAAGACTTCGCGCAAGACGCTTGAAACCCTGGTCGCCAAGTATCCCAAGAGTGATGCGGCCAAGACCGCCAAGCAACGCCTGACCAAGAAGTGACCGCAGTAGCAGAGACCGTGCAGGCGCCCAGCGAGCGGCGCCTGCGTATCACCGAGATCTTCTTCTCGCTGCAAGGGGAATCGAGCCGCGTCGGCCTGCCGACGGTGTTCGTGCGCCTGACCGGTTGCCCATTGCGCTGCACCTGGTGTGACACCGAGTATGCGTTCCATGGCGGGGGCTATCGCAGCTTCGACGAGATTTTCGACGAGATTGCGACGCATGGCACCCCTTATGTCTGCGTCACCGGCGGTGAACCGCTCGCGCAGCGCGAATGCCTGGGCCTGCTGCGTGAGCTGAGTGATCGCGGTTACAAGGTGTCGCTCGAAACGAGCGGTGCGCTGGATATTTCCGGTGTCGATGCGCGCGTCTCGCGCATCATGGATCTGAAGGCGCCGGGCTCGGGAGAGGTCACGCGCAATCGTTGGGAAAACATTTCGTATCTCAATGCGAGTGATGAGTTGAAGTTCGTGTTGGCAGACAGGGCGGACTACGATTGGGCGTGTGATGTGCTTGCGCAACATCAGCTTATCGGGCGCTGCCCGGTGTTGTTCTCCCCTGTGCAGGGCAAACTCGCGCCGGCCGATCTGGCCGAATGGGTACTGCGCGACAAGCTGCCGGTACGCATGCAGGTGCAGCTGCACAAGGTCATCTGGGGCAACGTGCAGGGACGTTGATATTCAGCGTCGCCTCAGTGGATCGAGCAGGGCGCGCAGGTTGTTGTGATCCAGCTCATGCATCAGCGACAGCAGACGCCCGATCTGACCTTTCGGAAAGCCTTCGCGCGCAAACCATCCCAGATAGTGTCCGGGTAAATCGGCCAGCAAGTGGCCCTTGAACTTGCCAAAAGGCATTTCCGTTGCGACAAGGCGTTCCAGGTCTTCAGGTGACATCAGCGTAGTGCCGGCGCGATTTCTTCCGCGTAATCGTAGAGCGCGCTGAGGATGGCCTCGCCGCGTTCGTCAACGGTCTCGCTGAGTTCATCGATACGGTCGAAATAGGCGCTCAGCGTGCATGTGCTGCCTCCGCCTTCGTGCAGTTGCATGACACGGTGGGTTTGCCAGCGCGCTGCTTCCTGCTCGCTCAGGGATTCCGGGAAGTTGCGTGCGCGGTAGCGGAATACGACTTCTTCGAGGCGCGCGTCGTCGAAGCTGAAGCGCTCGCTGGCGAGCGCACTGGCATCCAGTGAGCGCAGGCGGTTGAGGACGCGGCGATCGGCGTTGCCGACGAAGCCACCGTAGAGATCTTCATCGACGTCAGGTGTCCTGTCCTCGGCGGGGCGGCGGAAAACCTCGGGCCACAGGCGCGCCAGTTCTGGTGCGCGGGCGGCATTGGCCGCATGGCGTTCGGCCTGGGCAAGATCGATGCCCCACTTCTCGGCCATGGGCGCGCTGAGTGTCTTGAGGTTGCCGATCACGATCGGTGACTTGTTGATGTGGATGGTCTTCACCGGCAGGCGCGTGACGCCCTCGGGCAGATCTTCGGCCTTGCTGAACATGCGTTCGCGCATTGTGGCTGCGTCGAGCGTGAAGAGTTCAGAAGGATCATGGGCGAGGTCCCACACGATGACCTCGTTCTTGTTCGTCGGGTGTGCGCCCAGCGGGTAGCACACGGCGATGCAGCCGCGCTCGGCGCCAAACATGCCGGAGACATGCAGGAAGGGGCGTGGGTTGAGCAGGTCGATTTCGGCGAGCACCGCATCCTTCTTGCGCAGCTTGAGGCAGAAGTCCCACAGGCGTGGCTGCTTCGTCTTGATAAGGCGCGCGAGCGCAATGGTCGCGCGCACGTCGGACAGCGCATCGTGCGCCGCGTCGTGTAGCAGGCCGTTGGCAGCGCTGAGGTGTTCGAGTTTGAACGATCTGCGGCCGTCATCATGGTTTGGCCACTCGATGCCCTCGGGGCGCAGGGCGTGTGTGCAGCGCACGACGTCGAGCAGGTCCCAGCGACCGCAGTCGTTCTGCCATTCACGCGCATAGGGGTCGATGAGGTTGCGCCAGAACAGATGGCGCGTGACTTCATCGTCGAAGCGGATGGTGTTGTAGCCCACGCCGATGGTGCCGGGTGCGGCGAGTTCCTGTTCGATAGTGGTGGCGAAGGCATGCTCGGGCAGACCCAGTTCGAGGCAGGTCTGCGGCACGATGCCGGTCAGCAGGCAGGCCTCGGGGTCCGGCAGGTAGTCGGGCGCGGGCCGGCAGTACTGCATCACCGGCGTGCCGATCGCGTTGAGATCCATGTCGGTACGGATGCCGGCGAACTGCGCGGGGCGGTCGCGACGTGGCACGGCGCCGAAGGTTTCGTAGTCGTGCCAGAAGAAAGTGTTGGGCGAGGGCATCGGGCGAGGCTGATGGGTGCAGTGGAACCTCATTCTACCGACCCTTCCCTGACGGGCAGCCCTCCGGTCCTTCCGGACACTGGTTGTGCCCGGAGGCTTGCGCTGTAATGCCCGCGCTTGAGCGTGGCACGGGAGATGCTCGTGTCACGTACAGACAGACAACAGGGAGAGTGTCATGAACAAGTGGATCCGGCGTGGCTGCGTCAGCCTCGTCGTGCTGGCGGCCGGGCTGACGGTCGCCGTGAGTGCCGCGGTGATGTACAGCAATGTGAAGCGCGAGCGTGTCGTTGAGATCAAGCCTTACCCACTGGCCTTGCGCGATGACGCGCAAAGCATCGAGCGTGGCCGCTATCTGTACGCATCGCGCGGCTGTGCCGATTGCCATGGTGCGGATGGCGCGGGCCGCAGCTTCATCAATGACGGCAATGGCATGCACGTTGCGGGCCCCAACATCAGCCCCGGTGCGGGCAATGTGGTGGCCAACTACAAACCGGCAGACTGGGAGCGCACGATACGTCATGGCGTCAAGCCGGATGGACGCCCTCTGCTGATCATGCCTTCCGAAGACTACAACCGCCTCACCGACGAGGATCTCGCTGCTCTGGTGGCCTATGTGCGCCACCTGCCGCCTGCGGCGGGGCAGGGCGCCATTCTGGAGCTGCCTGTGCCGGTACGGGCGCTGTATGCGTTGGGTGTCGTCAAGGACGCGGCCGAGCGTATCGACCACAGTCTGCCGGTACAACAGCCGGTGGCTGAAGGCGTGACAGTCGAGCACGGCGCATACGTGGTCAATATGTGCAAGGGCTGCCATGGCGAGGGCTTGTCCGGCGGCAAGATTCCGGGCGCGCCGCCTGACTGGCCGGCCGCCGCGAATCTCACGCCCGGTGAAGGCTCCACGATGCCGCAGTACGCCAGTGCCGAGACCTTCATCGCCATGTTCCGCACCGGCAAGCGGCCGGACGGCAGCACGATCAGCAAGGTGATGCCCTTCGACGCACTCGGCAAGTTCAGCGAGACCGACATGCGCGCCCTGCATCTCTACCTGCAGGGTGTGCCGGCGCGCGCGTACGGCGGGCGCTGAGCCGGCGCTGACAACCTCGCGGCGTACAATTGCGGACACCGTCTTGTCCGTCGCGAGGAGTTTGCATGGAGTACCGTCGTCTGGGCCGTTCCGGCCTCAAGGTCAGCGCCCTGTCCTTCGGGTCGTGGGTGACCTACTCCAACCAGCTCGACACGAAGCTCGCACGCGAATGCATGGCCGCCGCGCGCGATGCCGGCGTGAACTTCTTCGACAATGCCGAGACCTACGCCGCCGGCGCGTCGGAAACCATCATGGGTGCCGCCCTGCGCGAACTGGGCTGGGCGCGTGAGCACTACGTGGTGTCGAGCAAATTCTTCTGGGGTCTGTCGGACGACCCCAACGGCAAGAACACGCTCAATCGCAAATACCTCCTCGGCGCCATAGATGGTTCGCTCAAGCGCTTCGGGCTCGACTACATAGACCTGATCTATTGCCATCGGCCTGACCCCAACACGCCGGTCGAAGAGACCGTGTGGGCCATGCACGACATCATCAACCGTGGCAAGGCGCTGTACTGGGGCACGTCGGAATGGAGCGCTGACGAGATTCGCGCGGCCTGGGAAATTGCCGAGCGCCACCACCTGCACAAGCCGGTGATGGAGCAGCCGCAGTACAACCTGTTCGTGCGCAAACGCGTCGAGCAGGAGTATCGACGCCTCTACGAAGATCTGGGATTGGGACTGACAACCTGGAGCCCGCTCGCGTCCGGCTTGCTTAGTGGAAAGTATGTGGATGGCATTCCCGCTGGCTCGCGCGGCACGCTCAAGGGCTATGAGTGGCTGCAGGAACGCTTGCGCGACGAGCCGCGCAATGCCGCTGTGCGCAAGCTGCTGCCGCTTGCGCAGGAGGTGGGCTGCAGCCTCTCGCAGCTGGCGATTGCCTGGTGCCTGCGCAACCGCAATGTATCCAGTGTCATCACGGGCGCTTCGCGCCCTGCTCAGGTTGTCGAGAACATGAAGGCGCTGGAGGTCGCGCCACGTCTGACGCCGGAGCTCGTTGATCGGCTGCAGGCGGCGTGCGAAGGCGCGGTGAACTAGGATGAATGGAATGAAGAAGCTGGTCATGGCCTCCAACAACGCGGGCAAGCTGCGTGAGTTTTCGGCACTGCTCGCACCGCTGGGTTGGGAGGTGATCCCGCAGTCGGCGCTGGGCGTCAGCGAAGCCGAGGAGCCGCATCACACCTTCGTCGAGAACGCCCTCGCCAAGGCGCGGCATGCTGCCGTGCAAACGGGCCTGCCGGCACTTGCCGATGATTCCGGTATCTGTGTGGCCGCGCTGGAGGGTGCGCCCGGCGTTTATTCGGCGCGTTTTGCCGGCGAGCCGAAATCGGACGCGCGCAATAACGCATTGCTGATCGAGAAGCTGGCTGGTGTGGCAGATCGTCGGGCGCACTACGTCTGTGTGCTGGTTTTCGTGCGTGGGCCGAACGACCCGCAGCCCATCATCGCGGAAGGCGAGTGGCACGGTCAGATCATCGATACTCCGCTGGGTGAGGGCGGCTTCGGTTACGACCCGTATTTCTTTTTGCCGGCGCACGGCATGACGGCCGCCCAGTTGCCGGCAGCGCAGAAGAACGCCACCAGCCATCGCGGCGTGGCGGTTGAGACCTTGTTGGCGCGTTTGCGCGCAGGAGGTGTGTGATGAAACGGATGACCGTAATCTGCCTGATGAGCCTGACCCCGCTGGCCTGGGCGGCTGACGTACCACCCCCGCCCGATCTGCAGCCCATCGAAGAGCCGCGTGCTGTCCAGCCACCGCCAGCGAGTGCTTCTGAGCCTGCGGTGAAGCCCGGCAGCGAAGTGACCGTGCGCAAGAACCAGGAAGCGCGCATCGAGGAGTTCCGCCTCAAGGGGCGCCTCTACATGATCAAGGTCTATCCGGTCGTGGGTATTCCCTACACGCTGATCGACGAACAGGGGAACGGCGTTTTCAACCGCACTGACGGACGCGGCACGCCAGGGACACAGGCGCAGTGGAGAGTGCTGAGCTGGTAAGCGCGGCGGCCGTTTTGTAGGGGCGGTTTTAACCGCACGATCCTGCACCGCAAACCGCTCGTTGCTTCTGCGTAGTGGCGTTAACAGCTTAAAACCCGCCCTGCAGAGAGCCCGCGTGCCTCGTTTGCCGCAGCGCGTGTCGTCTCACAGCGGTTTGTA
This sequence comes from Viridibacterium curvum, assembly GCF_039544165.1. Taxonomy (NCBI): domain Bacteria; kingdom Pseudomonadati; phylum Pseudomonadota; class Betaproteobacteria; order Rhodocyclales; family Rhodocyclaceae; genus Viridibacterium; species Viridibacterium curvum. Next base: position 262,536 of record NZ_BAABLD010000008.1, on the reverse strand, counting down.
ACGCAGCGTCCATTGCAGCGTCAGCGGTGCATCGAGTCGCGCTGTGTGACGGCAGCGGATCAGGCTACGCATCGGCCCCATCGGTGCGCGGTATTCGGCAGCGTCGATGGCTTCAACACTGCAGTGGCTGAAGCCCTGTACATCGAAGCCCAGTACTTCTCCCTCGCTGAAGCGGAACCCCTGCGCTGACGATTGCGTGGCCCCCGCTGCGAAGCCCGCAAACTCCATGTCGATACGCACGTCACCCAGGGCGCCCACCGGTGTATAAGTGTCGGTGCGCGTGATGACTCCTGCGTCAAAGCGATAGCGTGTTTCTACCTTGATGCGTGCGTCCTTTACCGGGTTGCGCTCGCCGAGCTTGTCGAGCTCGTTTTGCCGGTATTGCAGTTCCAGTGCCGTGCCTTGCTGCGTGCTGCGGATGTCGCGCGCGAACGAACTGGCAATGAGCTTGCTGCCGTCGGCCAGCGTGAAGCGCGGCAGCTGCTGCGGGAAGCCTGCGTCGGCAGAGCCCTGTACGACGTTGTTGGCAAACGGGATCGGAAAGTAGGGATTGTTCATGTGTTGCGTGGCACCGCCATTCACGATGGGCAGGCTGAACACGCGCAAGCCATCGCGTACGGTCAGCAGTGCGCGGTCGTACTCGCCTCTGGCGAACCAGGTCAGTGTGTAGCGTGGCAGCTTGCGCAGCCAGTCCTCGAAGTCGCTGCGGCCCGGTTTGCCGCGATAGCCGATGCTGTTCCACAGGTTGTTGGTGTAGATGTGTTGATGCAGCAGGCTGAGGTTCTCGCCAAGGATGCGGTGCTTGCCGCGATAGGCGTCGGTGCGGCGGCCCTTGTCCCAGAGGTTGACCGAATGCATGTCACGGTCGTACCAGAAGTTCGCGTACTTGTTGCTGGCGGCCATGGCAAACGTGTAGGCCATGTCGCGTTCTTCAGCGCTCAGTACGTCGAGCCTGGCTGCGGCCGACAGCACTTCGAGGAAGGCTGTGTCGCCGTAAGCGCCGATCGAGCGGCCGAAATCGAAGCCATCGCCCTGCGGGTTGAGGCGCAGCAGGATGACGTCGACTGCGCGGCGCAGCCAGGCCTTGAGCTGCGGCGTCACGGGCATGTCGGTCTCGATGAAGCGCTGACAGATCTCGCCGATCAACAGGATGCTGTAGCGGTCGAAGCGACCCTCGCCATCGGTCTCGTCGGAGAAGCCGAATTCGCCGGAATAGGTCTGGTAGTGATTGACCATGCGTTCGAGCAGGATCTCGCTGGGGCGTGCTTCGTCCCAGCCCAGCAGGTAGCGCAGTCGCGCGATGCTGAAAGCCACGCCATAGTAGTTGGTGGGCAGTTTGATCAGCGTGAAGTCGGGTTGGCTCACGAAACCGCGCCATTCGAGGCGTTCGCGCAGGCGAGCCAGGGTCGCGGGTGATACGGCCTGTTCGAGCAGGCCAGCACGACGCAGGGTGTTGAGCGCCGACAGGTAGTAATAGATGCCCCAGGTCTCGTTGTCTTCGTCGACCGTCATGTCGGCAATCTGGCGATAGCCGGCGAGATAGTTCGCGAAGCGCGGATCGTTGCGTGGTGTGTTGAGCAGCAGGTAGCTCATGCCGATGGCGATCTTGCCGGGCAGGAACTTGTCCTTGCCGTTGAAGGCTTGCGTGCGATCGATGACGAGGGCTTTCTTCTCGTGTTGCAGGCGGTTGAAGAAGTCGTCGAGCTGCGGCAGCAACTCGGTGCTGACGATCTGGTCCAGCGTTGCGGACGGCGTGGTGGTCGCCGCAAGGGCGGCCGGGGGCAAAAGTTGGCTGAGGGACATCAAGAGACCTCCGGCAAAAAGGCGAATGTTCACGAGGCAACTCCTGCGTGAGGGCGAATGGAATGGGGGGACGGCCGGCCGTAAACGGCGCCTGCGCGGCGGGTTTGGCGTGAATCGTTTAACTCGGCGGAGAAGTATTGCTTTCGCGGCTTCGTGATGAATGAGCCGGAAAGGTTTACCTTCGTTTGACCAGTGTGTCGGCTTGCCGCTAAGGTGTGGGCCTTTGTGCGGCCTTCCTCAGGCCGCATTGCTTTCTCAATCGTCGCCAGAGTTTCATGACCAAACGCCCGCCTACGATCAAGGATGTCGCCGCAGCCGCCGGTGTTTCGATAGCGACCGTGTCCAAGTTCATCAACGGGCAGCAGCGTTTCTCGCCGGGCGTGGAAGCGCGTGTCACTGAAACCATCGCTACGCTCGGCTACCGCCTCAACCAGCAGGCGCGCAGCATGGTCACCGGCCGAACGCGCACGCTGGGCTTGGCCATCCTCGACGTACGCAATCCGCATTTCGCCAACATCGTCAAGGGAGCCAACCGCGTGGCCCTGGCGCACGATTACAACTTGCTGGTGGTCGATCTCGAAGAACAGACCTCGCACGAACGTCATCTGCTCGAAGCCTTGTCGGGTCGTGTGGATGGCTTGATCGTCAGTTCGCGCGTGCCGGACGAAGCCATCAGCTGGCTGTCCGATCTCGGCAAGCCGGTGATCTTCTTCGGCAACTTGCAGCGCGAAGGTGTGCACTGCGTGCGCACCGACGGACACCGCGCGGCCAGCATGCTGGGCCGTCACCTCGTTGGCAATGGACGCAAGAAGATCGCGTACCTCGGTTTCACCAAGGCCCGCTGGAATGCCGAACGCGAAGCCGGTCTGCGCGAAGCAGTTGCCGAGGCGGGGCTGTCGCTGATCACGCACAGCGTTGACTGGCCGACCCTGGACGGTGGCCAGCAAGCCTGCTCCAGCCTGCTCTTTGGCGCCGAGCGGCCCGACGCGGTGGTGGCTTACAACGATCTGGTGGCAATCGGCTTCATGCATGAGGCGCAAGCTCTCGGTGTGAACGTGCCGGTGGATGTGGCAGTGGCGGGGTTCGACGACATTCCGGTCGCACGCTTCATGCAGCCTGCGCTGACGACGGTGAACATGCGCAGCGAAGAGCAGGGCGAAGCGGCGATGACGCGTCTGCTGGCGATCCTGTCTGGCAAGGCCGAGGCATCGGGTGACCAGTTGTTTGAGCCACGCCTGGTGCCTCGCGCTTCAACGGCGCGATAAAGCCTTGCTGGCACCGTGATTTTGATGTCTGACGAACGCCTCCAACTCCTCCCGGCCTCCCCTGACAGGGGGGCGAAAGAGGGAATTCGACGAGCAAGGCTCGTCGCCTCTGTAGCCGGTTGGCTGTGCAAAGCCAACCGCGGGCGGGCTGGGGAGGGGCCTGAAAGCAGGTGGATCGTCGGCTGCTGAAATTCATTTTGCAAAGAACCACTGCTGCGGCAGCGCCGGACCGGGGTTTGGATAGGTCCAGCTGACCAGCATCTGCTCGTAGACGTTCTTCAGCTTGAGGCTGCGGATCGCCGTGTCGCTGGGCGAGCGGATGACGCCGATGATTTCGAACTCGTCGGCGGCAATCGCCAGCAGTTCGCGGAACATCGTCTCGGCCTCAGCGGGTGACTTGGCGCTCTGCCACCTTTCGAACAGCTCCATGCGCTTCTTCATGCTCGCGCTGGGCTCTTCACCCTGCTTGCCGTTCGACAGGAACCAGCGTGCCCAGGGCAGACTCATGCGTGATTCCTGCGGGTTCATGGCGACCACCGCACGTGGGTTCATCGTGACGTCCATACCGCCCGGTACGATGTCGACGCTGATGTCGTAGTCATTCGCTGAGGCGCGCTCGTAGAACAGGGAGCGCTCTGAGGGCTGCAGTTGCATCTCGATGCCCAGCTTGGCCCACTGCTTGCGGATCAGGTCCAGTGCGTCGATCTGTTGAGTCTGCGCGACCGAGACAATGGTGGCGAGCGACACACGGCCACCTTCTGGATAGAGCCGGAACCCCTCTGCATCACGCTTGGTCAGGCCCGGCTTGTCGAGCAGCTCGTTCGCCTGGCGTGCGTCGTGCTGCAGGTGTTGCGTGCCGAGCTTCTCGTTGTACCAGCGCGACTGCTTCAGTGGGCCGATCTGCCAGGGCATGCCCTGGCCGAGATAGACGATGTCGTTGACCTCCTTGCGGTCGATGCCGATCGACAGTGCGATGCGGAAATCCTTGGTGCGCATCAGGCGGCGCAGCTTGTCATTCTTCGTCGAATGGTTGAGCCACAGGCCCACGGAGTTGGCGCCCGTACCGGGCAGGCTCAACACCTTGTAGCCGGCCTTGGCCGCATTCTCGGTGAGCACCGGACGATTCTGGATGCCGAAGATGTGGCGGTGCTGGTAATCGAGCCTGCCGCTGACGGCGGCCAGCATGATGGTCTCGGCCTCCGAGATGATCTGCAGCTGCACGCGGTCGATGTAGGGCAATTGCTGGCCGGCGGTATCGACCTGCCAGAAATACGGATTGCGTTCGAGGATCACGCGCGTCGCGTTGCCGCGATAGGGTTCGACGACAACCCAGGGGTCCAGCGTCGGACGCTCGGGATTGCCCCAGCGTGAGGGGGTCTCGATGTCCCCACATTTGTTGCGCATCAGCGAAGCCCAGTCCCTGACGCCTTCCCTTGCGATCAGCTCACCAAGCTTCGCGTTGTAGTCGGGATGGAATTGCGCGCAATACTTTTTCTGATACAGCACGGGGTGCTGGCCCACGGGTGTAGCGAGCTGGTCGAGGAACGAGAGGTTGGGGCCTGCGAAGCGGAACGACACGGTGTAGTCGTCGATGCGCGTGACCTTCACTGGCTGGTTGCGCGTCACGTATTGCTCGGGCGGTGCGCTGAAGAAGGTTTTGTGAAAGACCAGATCGTTCATCGAGAACAGCACGTCGTCAGCCGTGAATGGGCTACCGTCTGACCAGTGCGTACCGGGACGCAGACGGAATACGTACTCCGAGCCATCGGCGCTCAGCGTCCAGCTCTCGGCGAGGTTGGGGACGATCTTGTTGAAGTCCATGGACCAGCGCACCAGGCCTTGCGCACCAACGATGCGCAGGATGCTGTTGTTGTCGGCATTGGCGCGCATGGCCGTGCGCAAGGTGCCGCCGTAGATGCCTCGTGCTTCGAGCGGGCTGACCACTTCGGGCTTTGCGGGCAGGCGCCGGGCCAGCGCAGGTAGCTTGCTGGCGCGCACGGCGGCATCGAGCGATGGCGCCTGGGTCCAGGCTTGCGCCGTGGATGAAGCGCTCGCTGTGGCGAGCGCGAGGGCCAGCAGGGCGAAGCGCTGCAGGGACGAACTCATGCTTGTCTCCTCATCGGATGGGCCTGCTCAGGCAGGCTGTTCTGGCGCCAAAGTAAAACGTTTAACTTCCGAAGTCAAGGCCGTTGGCAAGGGCATCCGGCGCCCGCTTGGCTGCGCTTGTGCGCCGCATCAAGCGTGCCAGTACGAGACTTGACTGATGCGGTTTGCATGGCACTTGACGGTGGTCAAGCGGCTCGCATTCGCCACTCAATGCGAACGGCATTCTCCCGATATGGCAAAGCAATGAGGTTCGCTGGAGCCGTCTTTCTTTATCCAGGGCTCTTGTTGATTCCGGAGGGCGTAATGGCCAAGCAGATCATGATCATCGATGACTCGGCGAGTTTGCGACAGCTTGTCCACATCACTTTGCGCAGTGCCGGATATGAGGTGCTGGAGGCTGCCGACGGTATCGAAGCAATAGCCAAACTGGCCGGCAAGAAAGTGCACCTGGTGATCTGCGACGTGAATATGCCCAACATGGATGGCATAGGTTTCCTCAACGAGGTGAAGCACTCCGCGCAGCTGCGATTCACGCCGATCATCATGCTGACTACCGAGAGTGACGAAGCACACAAGCGCGCCGCGCAGGAGGCTGGCGCCAGAGCCTGGATGGTCAAGCCATTTCAGCCCGCACAGTTGTTGTCTGCTGTCGCCAAACTCTGCTTGCCATGAGGTGTCGGCGATGACGTCAGGGACTTTCAGCCTGAGTGGCCCGCTAAGTATCTACGTGGTGGCAAGCCTGCATGCCGAGCTCACGAGGCAGCGTGACAGCACGAGGCGCCTTACTCTGGACCTTGGTGGTGTAGACGAAATCGACGGTGCGGGCTGGCAACTGCTCCTGGTGCACGCGTGCGATGCGTTGCAGGCCGGGCAGCCGCTGCAATTGACCAATGTGCCCGCATGCGTGCAGGACGTGTTTGCGACGATGGGTCTTGCGGACTGGCTCGCCACCGTCACCGTCGAGGGGCCTCAAGCGTTGAAAGGGCTTGCAACATGACCCGCCAGACCGGCGCCACTGCCGCAATGGACACGGCACTTCTGGAGGCGCGCGAAACCTTCTTCGCTGAAAGTCGCGAGTTGCTGGAGAGCATGGAAGACATCCTGCTTCGCCTCGAAGAGGATCCCGGCGACGAAGAAACACTCAACGCGCTGTTCCGCGTCGCGCATACCATCAAGGGCTCGGCGGGGCTTTTCGATCTGCATCGCATCGTTGGCTTCACGCATATTCTTGAGAGTGTGCTGGATCGTGCGCGCGCCGGGCAGCTCTTGATTGAGGGCGAGATCACAGCTTTGCTGCTGCGCTGTCGTGACCACATTGCAACCCTGATTGATGAAATCGTCATCGACGATCTGCCGCTGGAACGCCAGCAGTTCAGCTGCGCCAATGGAGATGCACTGACGGCGGGCTTGATGGCAGCGCTGGGCGCGCCGGCGGCGACAGACACGCAGGCTGCAGCGCCCCGTGGACTGACAACTGAGAAGCCAGCCGAGGGTACGCGCATGACGCGCTGGCAGATTCGGGCGGGTTTCGGGCGCGATACCTTCCGCCACGGGATGGACCCGGTCGCCGTCATGCGTTTTCTCGCAACGTTGGGTGAAGCGCACGCGATTGAAGCCGGCTTGGCTCCCTTGCCCGAGAGGGGTGAGTACGATCCTGAAGACTGCCTGACACGCTTCAGTGTGATGCTGGACAGCGATTGCTCACGTGAGGAGCTGGAGGCTGCTTTCGATTTTGTGCGCGACGATTGCGAGTTCGCCATTGAGGCCATGCCCGGGCAGCTCGACGCGGACATCCAGCGCATCCATGACTTGCCAGACGTAGCCTTGCCGCTGGGCGAGATCCTTCTGCAAAGTGGAAATGTGGTCCCGGAGGCGCTGGCAGCGGGGTTAGCATTGCAGTTTGGGCAGCCTCCGGACTCACGCCCACAGCTGGGTCAGATACTGCTGAAGAACGATGCAGTCAGCGAGCCAGTGCTGGGTGCTGCGCTAGCCCGACAGCAGCACGGCAGAGAGCCGATAGCGCATGAAAGCAGCTTCATTCGCGTGCGCGCCGACAAGCTTGACCGTCTGATCAATCTGGTTGGCGAACTGGTGGTGGGCTGTGCGGGGGTGACGCTACGCGCACAGCGCAACGGTGACGGCGACCTGTACGAATCGGCAGAAAGCCTGTCTTCACTGGTGGAACTGATACGTGACGATGCCATGCAACTGCGCATGGTGCCGATTGCCGACACCTTCCGCCGTTTCAACCGTGTGGTGCGCGATACAAGTCACGAGCTGGGCAAGCAGATCGTCTTGCAGATCGAAGGCGCCGACAACGAACTCGACAAGTCCATGGTCGAGAAGCTCACCGATCCGCTGACGCATCTGGTGCGCAATGCCATCGACCACGGCATCGAGCATCCGGACCAGCGTGCCGCGGCCGGCAAACCTGCAGAAGGTCACCTGAAGCTGAGTGCCAGACATGAGTCGGGCTGCTTCGTTATCGAGGTCAGCGACGATGGTGCTGGGCTCAATCGCGAACGCATCCTCGCCAAGGCACTGGAGCGCGGACTCGCACAGGTCGGGCGTGACTACAGCGATGCCGAGGTCTGGCAGTTCATCTTCGAACCCGGGTTCTCGACAGCCAGTGCCCTGACCAATCTGTCGGGGCGCGGTGTGGGCATGGACGTCGTTCGCCGCAGCATTCAGTCCCTGCGCGGCAGCATCGAAGTGGAAAGCCGTGCAGGAGCGGGCACACGCATCACCCTGCGCATGCCACTCACCCTGGCCATCATCGACGGCTTCATCGTGGGCGTAGGGCGCGCGCAGTACGTTGTGCCGCTCGACATGGTGGTCGAGTGTGTCGAACTGACGCTGGGCGAGCAGAGCGCCCTGCATCAGCGCCATTACATCAACCTGCGCGGTGAGGTGTTGCCCTTCGTGCGCTTGCGTGACGCTTTTGACCTGCAGCCGGCTGAGTCCGACGCACGCGAGAGCGTGGTGGTCGTTCAGTTCGGCAAGCAGCGGGTGGGCCTTGTCGTCGACGCATTGCTTGGCGAGTTCCAGACAGTCATCCGGCCCCTTTCACGCCTGTTCCAGCGACTTCGCTGTATTGCGGGTTCGACCATTCTGGGCACGGGTGAAGTCGCATTGATCCTTGACGTTGCGGCGCTTATCGAGCGCAGCAGTCGGGACGAGCAGACGCAACTGGCGACTTTGATCTGAAACGACAGAGGAACTGGACATCAACGGCAATCAGCAATCCGGGGCGCAAGCCCGCAGCAATCAGGGCCGACAGCATTGTCGGCCGGAAACAGGAGGCTTCACATGTTCAACAATTTCAAGATCGGCGTGCGGCTGGGCTTTGGCTTTGCGGCAGTCGTGCTCTTGCTCATCGTTGTTTCGTTGATCGGGTATATGCGCGTCACGCAGATCAACGCCCGGGTACTCGATCTTGCGGAGGACAAGTTTCCCAAGACCGTACTGGCCAACGAGATAATCAACGAGGTCGATGTCGTGGCACGCGTCACGCGCAACGCGCTCATTCTGATCGAGAGTCCCGAGCAGCGTCGCAAGGAGCTCGAGCGCATTCCCGAGTCGTCAAAGAAGATCAGCGCCAACATGGAGAAGCTGGAACAGCTCGTCACGTCAGACAAGGGCAAAGCACTCATCGCAGCGACCAAGGAAACACGGTCTGCCTTCCGGGAGAATCTCGCGCAACTCACCGAGCTGATCCAGAACGGCAAGGCTGACAAGGCCCGCGAGCTGCTGTTGGGAAACATGCGTGCGACTCAGACGGATTACCTCAAGGCAGTCTCGGATCTGATTGCGTTCCAGTCCGAGCTGGTTCGCGATACGGGTGATCAGGCGGAGAAGACGGCTGAATCGACGCATCAGATCATCGTCATCGTGACCACGCTGGCCGTTCTGCTCTCTGCGGCGCTCGCCTGGACCATCCTGCGCAGCATCACGGGACCGGTGAGCGAGCTCATGGATGCCGCAGGTCGTATGGCGCGTGGCGATCTGGAATTCGCGCTCAAACATGATTCGCGTGACGAGGTTGGCGCGCTGGTAACCAGCGTTCGGACTTTGCAGGCCAACATCGGGCAATTGATCGTCGAGATGAACCGGATGTCGCGTGAGCATGATCTGGGTGACATTGATGCGCGCATCGACGAGGAGCGTTTCGACGGCGCCTACAAGCAGATGGCTGCTGGCGTAAACAACATGGTGGTTGGCCACATCTCGGTCAACAAGAAGGCCATGGCCTGTATCAAGGCTTTCGGTGAAGGCGACATGGACGCGCCGCTGGAGCCGTTCCCGGGGAAGAAGGTCTTCATCAACGAAACCATCGAGCAGGTGCGCGCCAACATCCGCGCCTTGATTGCCGACGCCAACATGCTGGCGGAGGCCGCGGTGAAGCTGCAGCTGGATACGCGCGCCGATGCCACGCGTCACAAGGGCGACTTCCGTCGCATCGTCGAAGGGGTCAATGCTACCCTGGATGCGGTGATCAGCCCGCTCAACGCCCTGATCGCCGATGTGGGGCTGCTCGCTGATGCCGTGGTGCGTGGCGACCTGGACAAGCGCGCCGATACGAGCCAGCACCGCGGGCAGTTCCGGCAGGTGGTCGAAGGGCTTAACAATGTCATGGACGCTGTGGCGACACCGACGGGTGAGTTGCGCAGCGTGCTGGGCGCGATGGAGCAGGGTGACCTGAGCGTGTCGATGAAGAAGCCTTACCAGGGCACTTTCGACGAGTTGAAGTCGGCCGTGAACAACACCGTCTCTCGCCTGGCGCAGATCATTCGCGAGGTGCGGTCGTCGGCGGACAGTCTGGCATCGGCGTCCGAGCAGATCAGCGCTACCGCGCAATCTCTTTCGCAGGCGGCGAGCGAGCAGGCGGCAAGCGTTGAGGAGACTTCGGCATCGGTTGAGGAGATGTCGGCGTCGATCGCGCAGAACACCGAGAACGCCACAGCAACTGATGGCATTGCGACGCGCGCTGCAACCGATGCCGGCCTGGGCGGCAAGGCGGTCACCGACACAGTGACGGCGATGAAGCAGATCGCAACCAAGATCGGCATCATTGACGACATCGCCTATCAAACGAATTTGTTGGCCCTCAACGCGGCCATTGAAGCAGCGCGTGCCGGCGAGCATGGCAAGGGTTTCGCCGTGGTGGCCGCTGAGGTACGCAAGCTGGCTGAGCGCAGCCAGGTGGCCGCACGCGAAATCTGTACCGTGGCGGGTTCCAGCGTGGGTCTGGCCGAGAATGCCGGTAGCCTGCTTGGCGAGATCGTGCCGGCGATCCAGAAGACCGCCGACCTGGTGCAGGAGATCGCCGCTGCTTCGCAGGAGCAGGCGCGCGGCGCGCAGCAGATCAATGCCGCGATGAGTCAGCTCAACCAGACGACGCAGCAGAATGCCTCGTCGTCCGAAGAGCTGTCGGCCACTTCGGACGAGATGAGCACGCAGGCGCAGCAGCTGCAGTCGCTGATGAGTTTCTTCATCACCGAGGCAGATGGCAAGGCTATCGTTGCGGCCGCAGCCAGCGGCGCGGCGCCGGTAGCAGCTCCGGCACCTCGTGCGGCACGGAGTGCCCGCAGCGCACCGCGTCGCGCCGTGATTCCGCGCAGCGGTGAGCCAGCGAGCACGGACGATGCCGAGTTCGTGCGCTTCTGAGGAGGGGAGCCATGGATATCGCAGGCAGCACAGGGGTGGCGGCAGCGCCGCCTCCGCCGGCTTCGCAATACCTGATCTTCTCGCTGGGAGGCGAGAGCTTTGGCATCAACATCCTGCACATCCGCGAGATCATCGAGTTCGGTGAGCTGACCGAGGTGCCGATGATGCCGGCGTTCGTACGTGGCGTGATCAATCTGCGCGGTGCCGTGGTGCCCATCATCGATCTGTGCGCGCGCTTTGGTCAGGGGCGCACGGAGTCAAACCGCCGAAGTTGCTTCGTGATCGTAGAGCTCGAAGACGCAGAGGCGGACGATCAGGGATTGCAGGAGATTGGGGTGATGGTGGACGCCGTCAATGAGGTTGTCGACATCGCCCCGGGCGATATCGAACCGCCGCCCGGATTCGGTGCCCACATGCGGCCGGATTTCATCGGCGGCATGGCGCGCCATGCCGGGCAGTTTGTGATTTTGCTGGCGCTCGATTCCGTTCTGTCGGTCGATGACATGAGCGCGCTGATGGCAGCAGACACCACTGGTGTGCCCGCCTGAAGCGAGAATCGCGACGTAAGCACGGGGTGACATCGTGAAGCCTGCACCCCCCGATACGCTGGAGGTGTTTCTCGGTCCGGGGGAGCTGTGGTTCGGCGACGCCGCAACGCGGATCCGGACTTTGCTCGGCTCCTGCGTGGCGATCGTGCTGTGGCATCCGCAGCGGCAAGTGGGCGGCATGTGCCATTTCGTGCTGCCCGCGCGCATGCTGGGCCAGCCCGCCAGGCGGCCGGCCTACTATGGCGACGAGGCCATGGCTTGCCTGCTGGATGAGGCACGGGCATGGCAACTGCCGCCTCACGAGTGCCGTATCAAGCTGTTCGGCGCGGGCTCGATGTTTCCTGACGTGATGGCCATGCTGCAGATGCATGGCCATGCGCGGCTGGACGTGCTGGATGTAGCGAGGCGAAACGAACAGACTGCGCGACGCCTTGTACAGGCACATGGCCTGCACAAGGCGTCGGAAGACCTCGGCGGCATCGGCCATCGCAGCGTGGTGTTTGACATCTGGTCGGGCGATGTGTGGGTGCGCCACGCCGTGGCTACCCATGGCTGAACCTCTGTTCGTCGCTGCCCGGCAAGGGAGCCGGGACGATCCCGCAGGTCCTTGCACTCGGGGGGGGCTCAGCGTCGTGTGGCGGTCGAAATCAGCAGTTTTGTCAGTCGGGCGCGGGCAAAAAAACGGGCCACTCATGGTGGCCCCGAACACACGACTTGGAGGAGAGACAAGACATGCAAAGTGCTTGAAAACTGGTCCGCTGCTTCCAACGTGCAGCGTTTTCATGCACTCAACAGGTCATTGGACGAAGCCTACTACTCAAGGTTCCGCAATGCATGAAAAAAATCGTTAACTGCCCGTTGGTACATCGGAGTCCTTGCGGAAAACCCTAGGACGTATGCGTGTTTCCAGGGAGAAACACGCATACGTCATGGCCATGGTTTTTACTTCAACGGCAATGCGACGAAAGCGCGACCGTCTCCGCGTTGCACTAGCAGCAGCAGACGATCACCGCTGTCCTTGATCAGGTCTTGCAGCTCGTCGACGCTGCTAACCGGCTGGTTGTTGGCCATCAGAATGATGTCACCGGTGCGCAGACCTGCACGGGCTGCCGGACCACTCGCCGTCTCGATGAACAAGCCGCCGTCCGCTTCCAGCTTGCGCGCTTCTGCATTCTGCAGCGGACGCAACTTGAGGCCGACCTTGTCGATGCTGGCACTGCCCCTGTCGCCGCCTTTCGCACTGGCCGTGGTTCCCGGCGCTGCCATCAGGGTGGCCTTGATATCCAGCGTGGACTTCTTGCGCCATACCTTCAGGTTGACCGATTCGCCCGGGCGACGTTCTCCGATCAGGCTGCGCAAGTCGTTGTTGTCATCGACCTTCTTGCCGTCGACCTGCAGGATGACGTCACCGACCTTCAGGCCGGCCTTTTCGGCCGCCGAGTTCTTATTGACACTGGTGACGGCGGCGCCCTCAGGCTTGTCGAGCCCCAGGTTGGAGGCCAGGTCCTTGTCGACCGGCTGGAAGGTCAGGCCCAGCAGGCCGCGCTCGACCTTTCCGTGCTTTTCAAGCTGACCCTTCACCTTCATCGCTACGTCGATCGGGATAGCGAGCGAGATGCCGGCGTAGCTGGCCGCACCCGAGTTGTTGATGAGGCGCGAGTTGATGGCGATGACTTCGCCATTCAAGTTGAACAGCGGGCCTCCGGAGTTGCCGGGGTTGATGGCTACGTCGGTCTGGATGAAGGGCACGAAAGCTTCATCGGGCAGACGGCGCGCCTTGGCGCTGATGATGCCGGCGGTGACGGTGTTGTCGAGGCCGAGCGGTGAGCCGACTGCAATCACCCACTCGCCGACGCGCGACTTGTCGGGGTCACCGATCTTCACGGCCGGCAGGTTCTTGGCGTCAATCTTGATCAGGGCAACGTCGGTGCGTTCGTCCGAGCCGACGACCTTGGCCTTGAATTCGCGCTTGTCCGTCAGCCGCACGGTCACTTCGTCAGCGCCGTCGACAACGTGATGGTTGGTCAGTACGTAACCATCGCTGCTGATAATGAAGCCCGAGCCGACGCCGCGGCTGATGCGCTCACGACCGCCACCGCGCGGGCTGGGGTTTTGTGGAATGCCCTGGAATCGCCGGATGAAATCGAAGAAAGGGTCATCCATCGACATTTCGTTGGCCTTCACGGTGCTTGTGACGGCGATATTGACGACGGAGGGGCCGACCTGTTCGACGAGGCTGGCGAAGTCAGGCAGACCAACGCGTCCTGCCACGACCGGCGGGGTCACGGCGGCAGCAGACGATGAAGATGAGCTGGCTGCCTGGGAGCTGCGTACGCCGTTCTCCTGAAGGCAACCGGCAAATGCGACGGCCGCGACGGCGATGACAAGAGCGCTGCGCGAGAGATTCCACTGCATGGATCAAGTCTCCTTGACTGAGAAAGTGTGTGGGACGTAGAGCCGACAAGCTTGCGCGGGGTTCCCGCGCTGTACGAACGCTTACAAATTGGGGTCGGCACCGGCTGCTTCAAGAGGGTTGCGGGCAGAGCGCAGAGCCGCGATCTGGCAGAAGAGGGCCCGGCGCCTCCAGTAGCCGGTTTGCATGCGCAAGTCGATTTGGATCAAACATTTCCCTATGGCTGCCCCTACAATCAGATTTTGGCAGTTCGCCATTTTTGATTGGATTTTTCAATGACGTCTCTTTGCAGGGGAGGTGCCCGATGACCCTGACTGACTTGCGCTACATCGTCGCGCTGGCCCAGGAGCGCCACTTCGGGCGGGCTGCCGAAAAGTGCCATGTGAGCCAGCCGACACTGTCCGTGGCCGTCAAAAAGCTCGAAGAACAGCTGGGAGTCATGCTGTTCGAGCGCAGCGCTGCCGACGTCAAGGTTACGAGCATCGGGCGCCAGATCGTTGACCAGGCCGAACGCGTACTACGCGAGGCAAGCCAGATTCGCGACATCGCCGAAGCCGGTAAGGATCCTTTGTCGGGGCCGTTGCGCATTGGCGTGATCTACACCATTGGCCCCTACTTGCTGCCTTCCCTGATCCCGCTGCTGGCCGAGCGTGCGCCGCGCATGCCGCTGGTGATCCAGGAGAACTACACGGCGCGACTCACTGAAGCACTCAAGCGCGGGGATATTGACGTGGCAATCCTCGCACTGCCGTTCCAGGAGCAGGGCATCGTGACCCAACCCGTCTATGACGAACCTTTTCGCGTGCTGTTGCCGGCTTCCCATCCTTGGGCGGACGCAAAGGAAATCACTGCCGACCGCCTGCAGGAAGAGCCTCTGTTGCTGCTTGGCGCCGGCAACTGCTTCCGCGAACAGGTGCTGGAAGCCTGCCCGCGTTGTGCGCATAGCAGCAGCCTGCAGAAGACGCTGGAAGGCAGCTCGCTGGAAACCATCCGCCACATGGTGGCGACCGGTCTGGGTGTGACGGTTCTGCCCAGCAGCGCAGCCGACCCCTTGATCGGAACCCAGAAACTGGTTGCCGTGCGCAACTTCAGCAAGCCTGAACCATCGCGGCGCGTTGCCTTGGCCTGGCGGGTGACTTACCCGCGCACCAAGGTTATCGACCTGTTGCGTCAGGCGGTGCTGGACTCAGGCTTGCCGGGGGTGAGCGTCGTGCGCTGAGGGGTATCTGCATTGTGCAATGCACAAATTTAATGTCGAAATCAAACATCCGAATTTGATTTACATCAGCTTGAGCCTTACCTTGTGATTGTGCGGCGCAATATTGCGACCGCCTGTTACACAGGAAGTGAGGTTCATCATGACGTACAGTTTCGAAATTTTTGATCTCAGTCTGCACGGTCGCGCCTATTGGAGCGCCGCTGATCTGGAGCGCGTGGGCATGCTTGCCGAGCTGCGTGGCGCAGACACTGCCACGGCGCGCGAATTCGGCACGCTGACCAACCGGCGCGAAATGATCGAGAGCGTCGTCCAGATCGACGTTGCCTGAGCTTTGGCCAAAGAAAAACGCACGCCGCGATGCGGCGTGCGTTCCGGTTTCTGCCAGCCTGCCTGAGCAGGCTGCACAAGGCGCTTACTTCAGTTCGAAGGCACCCAGATCCGGCGCCGCACCCTTGTAGGCGATCCCCACATTGACGCCCTTGTCGACCAGTTTGCTGCTTGACGAGAGCCGGAACAGGCTGGTCGAAGGCAAGCTTCCATCAGCGTTGCGAGCCTTGGTGGCAAGGCTGGTGTCGAGACTGGCAAAGTCGCTGCTGCTGGTAGTGATGCTGTTCCAGGTGTTGTTGGTCGACGTGGAGTTCTTGATCACATCGGCACTGGTGCCTGACAGCGAAGCGTTGTTCTTCAGCGTGTTCTTCTCGCCCGAGGCCAGCGTGCCACCCCAGCTGAAGTTGATCTTGTTCTTGTAGCCGGTGTTGTTGTACAGCGTCACGCCACCCGTGTTGCTGTTCTGGTCGAAGCCCTTGTTGGGGTGGCCGAAAGCGACCGAGTTGGTGATGACGTTGCGCTGCACGGCGCTGTTGCCACCGAGCTTGAAGCCGTTGCCGTTGCCGGCGAAGGCGCTGTCGCTCCACAGGTTGATGCCGTTGTTGAAGGCCCAGCTGTTTTCGATCTTCACAGCTTGCGTGCTGTCGAAGGTATCGAAGCCGTCATCCGAATTGTTCCAGGCACGGCAACCGTAGAAGTAGTTGCCGGCGCCCTGAGTCTGCTTGGAGGCGAAGCCGTCAGCCATGCTGCCGTTCTTCTTCGGGTCGTAGTTGTTGTACGAGTCGGTGTTGATCACCGTTGTGTAAGAGCCGCCCTTGTTGATCTCCAGGCCGCTGTTGCGGTTGTCGTAGAAGGCGGCGTTCTCGAAGGTGTTGTTTGCGCCCGTCACATAGGTGCCCTGGTAGCCGGCACGTGTCACGGCGATGCCCTTGAAGTACCAGTAGTTGCCCGTGAGGTAAAAACCGTAGGAGTCCTGCACCCAGGTCTTGGACGGGAACTGGAAATCGATCACGGCGCGTCCGCAGTTCGCAGCAACCATGTAGATCCTGGCGCTTGACGAGCCCGACTTTGACAGCGTGATGGTGTTCTTGGCGCCAGCCGTGTACTTGATCGGATAGGTGCCCGGCTGCAGCAGGATCATCTGGCCGGCTGTCACCTTCGACAGGGCCGCGCTGAAGCTCATCGGTGCTGAAAAGCTGGTGCCTGCACCGCTGTCAGAGCCGCCGGGGGTGACGTAATAGACCTTTGATGCCGTGAGGTTGCTCGTTTCGGTGCCGCAGCCGGTAATCGTCGGTGCCGCGTGCGCGCTGGTCATCGCCAGCAGGGCAGCCAGGGCGCCCAGCAGTGCTGTGTTTCGCATGATCGTCTCCGTTCTTGGTAGTCCGGGTCGTTGTTGCCCGGTAGCTCGCATCTGCCGCGAGAAGGATTTCAGCGGCTTGGCAAGTTCGTTCACTTTACGATCAAACGTTGGCTCCCTAAAGCTGCAGGGCAGCGCGAGAGCGGTCGGAGCCGAAGCCGCACCAAAGCTTGCGCAGGCGTTGCGACAGAGAGATCGGGCTGGGTGATTTGCTGCGTTGCAGCGGGGCCTGCGTGGAGCGGGCGATGGGAATCGAACCCACGGCTCTAGCTTGGGAAGCTAGGGTATTACCATTATACGACGCCCGCTCGGGCTGACGGCCGCCATCTTACCGCACTCTGAAGGGTGCTGGATTGGCCCGACATGCAGTGGTCTGCCTGCCGCTGTTGTTAAAACAATTGTCACGCCGGGCGCGCGAGGACTGCCTGGCATTGGTCTGAAACCCGCATGCAGCAAGGCTCTGCGGCCAGTCGTGAATTTCTTCACGCGAACTCTCCCTGACTTGACCGCCCGCGCTGCATGACTAAAGTGCAGCCACAGCAATGCATTTGGCACACCCGTCGAAAGGCGGGGTCGCAAAGTTTCCGGTCTAAGGGGCAGCCTCAGGGGTGACCTATGACAGCGGGGCCGCCGGCTGGGAACCGTTCTCCCCACGCGCTCTGTTTGTCATGTTCCCCGGCCGGTATCAGGTAACAGGGGAAACCATGCAGCACATCGCACGCGACAAACGTCCGGTCTCTCAACTCACCCGCCGCCTCGCAGCGCCGTCGCTCCGGCCGCTGGTTGTGGCGCTTTGCGCGGGCTTTTGCACGGCACAGGTGCAGGCAGCTACTTACGCGCCCTGGCTGCGGCAGATCGGTGTGTCCGACGCGATACTCTCGGCCTCCAACTGGGGCACCGGGCAGCTGCTCGGTGTGGTCGATACGGGCATCGTCGCCAATCACCCGGTCTTTGCGAGCGGGCAGGTTTCAGTGTCGCTGAGCGGCTGCGCAGCGGTGTCTTTCCAGTGCAGCAAGGGCGTCTATGACGACAATGGCCACGGCACAGCGGTGGCCGAAATCGCTGCCGGCAACCGCCCGATTGCGTTCTCCACAGGCACCTATGCGGGCTATGCACTGACGGCGGGCAACGTGATCAGCGTGGCGCCGAATGCCAACATCGTCGCTGAAAAGGTGCTCAACGCAAGCGGCTCGGGCTATTCGACCGATGTGGCAAACGGGCTGCGTCGTGCCGCAGACGCCGGTGCGCGCGTCATCAATGTGTCGATCACATACGGCAACACGGCCGACATCGTCTCGGCGATCAACTACGCCGCATCAAAGGGTGCATTTGTCGTGTGGGCGGGCGGCAACAGCAGCCAGAACCTGCTGTCGGGCAGTGCCACTACGGGGCTCACGGCACAGGCCGTGTCGCGCCTGGTCTTCGTCGGCTCGGTGAATTCGGCCAATGCGCTGTCATCGTTCAGCAACAAGCCGGGGGCGGGCGGCATCGTCACCACCAGCAACACGGTGACCAGTTATGCATCGCGCTGGCTGATGGCGCCGGGCGAGGGCATCGTGGCGCCCTACGCACCAGCGGGCACCAACGCCTGGTCCTACTGGTCGGGCACATCGATGTCGGCGCCCATCGTGAGCGGCTCGATGATCCTGCTGCAATCGGCGTGGCCCATCCTGCGCACCAACGGCACCGCCGCACAGCTGCTGCTGGCCACCGCGACCGACCTTGGCGCGGCGGGTACCGATGGCAGCTATGGCATGGGGCTCGTGAATCTGGCGACAGCTTTCAAGCCCTACGGCACGCTCACGGTGATGCAGGCCAATGGCAAGTCGATCGCGGTGAGCTCGCTCAATGGCAGCATGATCACCAGCGGCGCGCTCGGCAGCCTTGCTTCGGTGCAGTCCAAACTGGCGGCATACACCGCGCTCGATGGTTATGCGCGCAACTTCAGCGTCGACCTCTCCGGTCTCATCAAGTCGCCGGCCAGATCTGCCACGACCAACCCACTGCCCACCAACGTCAACAAAGGGCCGACGGCGATGAAGCTGGGTGGTGGCGAAATGCACTATCTTGTGTCAGCCCCGGACAGCGCGGCCAATCACCTCGGCGAATTCGGCTACAACGCGCAATTGCCGCAGGCGCGCGGCGCAGGCTTCGCGTCCTTCACCGATGCGCGTGGCACCAGCATGGCCCTGGGCTATGGCTATCCTGTGCAGTTCGCCTACAACAAGGCCTTGCTGGGTGACACCGATGCCGCACGCCTCGCCGACAGCCAGGGCGCCATGAATCTCACGGCCCTGTCGCAGGGCGGCGGCTTCGCCACCTACGGCATGCGTCTGAGCCCGGAGGCGCGCGTCGCGCTGTCCTGGAGCAGCACTGCTGCGCCGGCCAGCTCGGGCGCGCAGGAGGCCTCGCCAGCGTGGGCCACGCCCTCGGCGACCTCGGCTACCACAGGCTTCAGCTACCAGCTCGGCGAGTCGGTGGTGACAGGGCTGTCACTGGGGCTGCTCAGTGAGCAGCACGGTCTGCTTGGCAGCACCTATGACGCCACCTCTTCGCTGAGCCTGGGCGATGGTCATCACAGCACCAGCCTGACCTGGTCGACCGCCTGGCGCATCTCGCCGAACAACAGCCTGCTGCTCGAAGCCGGCTTCGCACGCACGCGCGCCGGCACGGCCAGCGGCATGTTTGCCGGCACGTCAGCTATCCAGTCGCGTGCCTGGGGCATGAGTTTCGAGAGCCGTCATCTGGCGCGCAAGAACGACCGCCTCGCGCTGTCCGTCAAGCAGCCGCTGCGCGTCACCTCCGGGCAGGTGGGTGTGGTCAGCACCTCGATTGACGATGACGGCGTGGCGCACTACGGCACAGAGTGGACCAGCCTCGTGCCGGAAGGCCGACTACCTGGTGGCCTACGAACTGCCCGCCAGCCGATACGGCAAGCTGGCCTTCCAGCTCGGCTACAAGCAGGACGTGTTCAACGTCAAAGGCAGCAAGGACGCCAGCATCGGGACGCACTGGACCACCCGATTCTGAGCCGCGTCAGACACGGGCACTGCCAGCGTGCGGTGCCCGTCAGGGGCCTTGGGGCGGCATGGTAAAATTTGCGCCTCTGGTTTGAATGTCGCCGTCCGGCGCCGCGCCCCGCATGTCCCACTTCGAAGTCACCCTCAATGGCGAGCCCCGCCAGGTGCCTGCCGGTTGTACCGTGCTGGCCCTGCTTGAGTCGCTCGAACTGGTCGGCAAGCGCCTGGCGGTCGAGCGCAATGGCGACATCGTGCCGCGCGGTGCGCATGCGGCCACTGCGCTGGCAGACGGTGACCGGCTCGAAATCGTCGTCGCGGTCGGCGGTGGCTGAGTCGCCCCTCTTTCACCGCTGCTCCACGATTCCACTTTCCGCATTGGCCTCGAATGTCTGAAACGCTCATGAATGATCCGCTGCTGATTGCCGACAAGTCCTACTCCTCACGCCTGCTTGTCGGCACAGGCAAGTACAAGGACTTCGACGAAACGCGCCGCGCCATCGACGCCTCTGGCGCGCAGATCGTCACCGTTGCCGTGCGCCGCGTAAACATCGGCCAGAACGCGGGCGAGCCCAGCCTGCTCGACGCCTTGCCCATGTCGCAATTCACCTACCTGCCCAACACCGCCGGCTGCTACAGCGCCGATGAAGCCGTGCGCACATTGAGGCTCGCCCGAGAACTGCTCGACGGGCACGATCTGGTCAAGCTCGAAGTGCTGGGTGACCCGCATACGCTGTTCCCCAACATGCCCGAGACGCTCAAGGCGGCAGAGACATTGGTCCGCGACGGCTTCAAGGTCATGGTGTATTGCTCCGACGACCCCATCCAGGCCCGCATGCTCGAAGAGATCGGCTGCGTCGCCATCATGCCGCTCGCCTCGCTGATCGGTTCTGGCATGGGCATTCTCAACCCCTGGAACCTCAAGCTCATCATCGAGCAGAGCAAGGTGCCCGTGATCGTCGACGCCGGCGTCGGCACCGCGTCGGACGCCGCCATCGCGCTGGAGCTGGGCTGTGACGGCGTGCTCATGAACACGGCCATCGCGGCGGCGAAAGATCCCGTGCTGATGGCAGGCGCGATGAAGAAGGCCGTCGAGGCCGGGCGTGAGGCATTCCTGGCTGGCCGCATGCCGAAGAAGTTCTACTCGGCCTCGCCGAGCTCGCCGACTACCGGACTAATTGGCAGCTGATGCTCTACGTTGTCCGCTTTTACGACCGTGCAGATCAGCTTGCCGTGCGCGAGCAATATTTGCAGGCGCCTGTCGACTGGCTGGACGCTAACAAAGATGTCGTGCTGATCGGGGGCTCGCTGCGCGAATCGCCGGGCGCCAAGCCTGATGGCGGCATGTGGTTAGTCGAGGCGGAAAGCCGCGCTGCCGTTGAAGCTCTCATGCAGACGGACCCGTTCTGGGTGCATGGACTGCGCGAGCGCTATGAACTGCACTTCTGGCGCAAAGCGTTCCCGGATCGCAAAGCGCTGATCTGATTCCGACTGACTCACTGACGCCACGACGGCGACACGTTTCTCATGAGCACTGAAGATACCCCTCGCTTCTCAACCCAACCCATCCGCAGCTTCGTGCTGCGCCAGGGGCGGATGTCCGACGCGCAGAAGCGCTACATGGACGAGCTGCTGCCGCGCTTCGCGATTCCCTATCGCAAGGAGACGCTGGATTACGCCGCCACCTTCGGCCGCACCGCGCCTGTGGTGCTGGAGATCGGGTGCGGCATGGGTGACACGACCGCGACGATTGCGGCGGGGCGGCCCGATACCGATTTCATCGGCATCGAAGTGCATGGCCCCGGCGTGGGCAACCTGTGCAAGCTCATCGACGAGCAGCAGCTGACGAACCTGCGCGTCATGCAGCACGATGCGACCGAAGTCGTGCGCGACATGCTGGCGCCTGATTCGCTGGCGGGAATCCACGTTTACTTTCCCGACCCCTGGCCCAAGAAGCGTCACCACAAGCGCCGCATCCTGCAGCCCGCGTTCGTGGCGCAGCTGGCCAGCCGGCTTGCGCCCGGCGGCTACCTGCACTGCGCGACGGACTGGGAGGAATACGCCCAGTTCATGCTCGAAACCCTCTCCGCCGAGCCCCTGCTGCAGAACACCGCGGCCGACTACGCGCCCAAGCCGGATTACCGCCCGCTGACCAAGTTCGAGGCGCGCGGCCTGCGCCTGGGGCATGGCGTATGGGATCTGGTGTTCCGCCGCAAATGACGTCGCCGCGCAGGGCGGCGCCTGTTGTGGATGTCGGCTAAAATCCGCCCGTGACTCTCGACAGCACGTGCAACCTCTATCTGGTAGGCCTGATGGGTTCAGGCAAGACGACCATCGGCCGTGCGCTGGCGCGCCGGCTGGAGCGTCGCTTCGTCGACTCTGACCACGAGATCGAGCGCCGCACCGGCGTGCGCATTCCCGTCATTTTCGAGATGGAGGGCGAGGCCGGCTTCCGCAAGCGCGAAGCGCAGGTCATCGACGAGCTGTCGCAACAGACCGGGATTGTGGTCGCGACGGGCGGCGGGGCTATTCTCGACCCTGGCAACCGCGCCGCCATGTCCGGCTCGGGTTGGGTCATCTACCTCGACGTGCCGACGCACCTGCTGCTCGAACGCACACGCCACGACACCAATCGTCCGCTGCTGCAGGTGGCTGATCCGCGCGCCAAGCTCGACGGCCTGCGCGAGCAGCGCGATCCGCTCTACCGCGAGATTGCCAACCTCATCGTGGATGGCACCCGCAACAACTCGCAGGCTGCGCTGACGCGCATCCTCAAGGAATGGGAAAAACAGTGCGCACACTCGACGTAGCGCTGGGCGACCGCGCCTATCCGATCCACATCGGCAGCGGCCTGCTGACGCAGGCCGAGCTGATCAAGCCCTATCTCAAGCGTCCGCGCGTCGCCATCGTCACCAATGACGTGGTGGGGCCGCTCTATCTCGCGCCGCTGACCGCATCGCTGGAAGCCGCCGGCGTCAAGGTGACGCCCATCGTGCTGCCCGATGGCGAAGCGAACAAGAACTGGGAAACGCTCAACCTCATCTTCACCGGGCTGCTCGAAGCACGTGCCGAGCGCTCGATCACGATGATCGCGCTGGGCGGTGGCGTAGTCGGCGACATGACCGGTTTTGCCGCCGCCTGCTACCAGCGCGGCGTGCCCTTCATCCAGATCCCGACGACGCTGCTGTCGCAGGTCGATTCCTCGGTGGGCGGCAAGACGGCAATCAACCACCCGCTGGGCAAGAACATGATCGGCGCGTTTTACCAGCCGAAGCTGGTGCTGGCTGACGTGGGTAGTTTGAAGACCTTGCCGATTGCCGAGTTGCGCGCAGGGCTGGCAGAAGTCATCAAGCACGCGCTGATCCGTGATGCGAGCCGCGTCGAATGGCTGGAGCAGAACATGGATGGTCTGCTTGCCTGCGATCAGACTCTCATGGCTGAAGCTGTCGAGTGGAATTGCCGCATCAAGGCGACTGTGGTTGCCGCCGACGAAACCGAGCAGGGCGAACGCGCCCACCTCAACCTCGGCCACACCTTCGGCCATGCCATCGAAACCGGCATGGGCTACGGCGAGTGGCTGCACGGCGAGGCCGTGGCGGCGGGCACGGTGATGGCCGCTGAACTTTCGGCGCGCATGGGCTACCTCAGCGCCGCCGATGTGCAGCGTGTCGTGCGCCTGCTCGACAAGGCCGGCCTGCCCACCAAGGGCCCGTCGCTGGGTGGCGCAGCGCGCTACATTGAATACATGCGCCACGACAAGAAAGTGGCGGATGGCGCCTTGCGCCTGATCCTGCTGAAGAAGATCGGCGAGGCCTTCATCAGTGATGCCGCCAGCATCGCGCAGATCGAAGGTGCTATCGAGGCCTGCTGCAAATGACGACGACGCTCGCCACCTACGCCGTCAGTGATTCCAACACACGCGGCCGTACGGTAGCCGAGCCTTCGCCGCCCTCGCGCAGCCAGTTCCAGCGCGACCGCGACCGCGTCATCCACTCCACGGCTTTCCGCCGCCTCGAATACAAGACCCAGGTCTTCGTGAATCACGAAGGCGACCTGTTCCGCACGCGCCTCACGCACAGCATCGAGGTCGCACAGATCGGCCGCTCGCTGGCGCGTGCGATGGGCCTCAACGAAGATCTCGTCGAAGCGATCTCCCTGTCGCACGACCTGGGTCACACGCCTTTCGGGCACGCAGGGCAGGACGCGCTCAACGAATGCATGGCCGAGTTCGGCGGTTTCGAACACAACCTGCAATCGCTGCGCATCGTCGATCTGCTCGAAGAGCGTTACGCCGAATTCAACGGCCTCAACCTCTGCTTCGAGACGCGCGAAGGCATCCTCAAGCACTGCTCGCTGAAGAACGCCGCATTGCTGGGCGATCTGGGCCGTCGCTTCATCGACAAGACCCAGCCCTCGCTCGAAGCCCAGCTCTGCAACCTTGCGGATGCCGTGGCCTACAACAACCACGACGTCGACGACGGCCTGCGTTCCGGCCTCATCAACATCGAGCAGCTCGAAGCCGTCGAGGCCTTTGCGCGCCACAGTCATGCCGTCAAGGCGCAGTACCCGCAGTTGGATGAACGTCGCCTCACGCACGAAACCGTGCGCCGCATGATCAACGCCTTCTCGCTCGATCTCATAGCGACCACGCAAGCCAATATCCGTGATGCTGGCGTGCAGACGCTGGACGATGTGCGCGCCGCCGGCAAACCGCTGGTCGCGTTCTCGCCCGAGATGAAGACCGAGCTGCAGGCACTGCAACGCTTCCTGCGCGAGAACCTCTACTGGCACTACAAGGTGCTGCGCGAGATGGCCAAGGCCAGGCGCATCATCCAGGAGCTGTTCCGCGCCTTCATGGACGACCCGCGCCTGCTGCCGCCGCAGTACCAGCGCAAGGCGCAGGAAGAAAAGGCGAGGGCGGTTGCCGACTACATCGCCGGCATGACCGACCGCTACGCGATGAAGGAGCATCGCCGGCTGTTCTCCATCGGCGAATGAGTCAGACTCTGGTTCTGTGCGCCAACCCGCGCATGGTCATTCCCGCGCAGGCGGGAATCCAGCGACTTTTCCGCGGCGATCAAACGACACTGGATTCCCGCCTGCGCGGGAATGACGGCGTCCGGTCATGAGCCGCCTGCCGCGTCTCCACATCCCTGGCCTGCCGCAGCTGATCCTGCAGCGGGGCAACAATCGCAGCACGATCTTCGTCGACGAAGCCGACTTCCGCGCTTTCCGCGACATGCTGCGCGAGTCCGCGCGCGAGTCTGCTGTGCCCATTCACGCTTATGTACTGATGCCGGATCACCTGCATATCCTCACCACGCCGCCTGAAGCGGGCGCGGTCGGCGCAATGATGCAGCGCCTTGGGCGGCGCTACGTACGCTACTTCAACAACCGCCATGCGCGCAGCGGCACGCTGTGGGATGGGCGTTACCGGTCGACGGTGATCGAACCCGTCGCCTGGCTCTTGCCGGCTTATCGCTATATCGAACAGAACCCGGTGCGCGCGGGTATCGTCGGTGAGGCGGCGCACTACCCATGGTCCAGTTGTCGTCATCACCTCGGGCTGGCGACGGACCCACTGGTCACTGATCACGCCGGCTATTGGGCCCTGGGCAACACGCCCTTTGACCGGCAGGCCGCCTATCGCGCCCTGGTCGAGGCCACGCCCGGCAGTGACGAGCTGGCGGACCTGCGTCACGCCGCACACCGCAGCTGGATGCTGGGTGAGGCCGATCTGGCCAGTGAGGCGGGGGCAAACCGCCGTATTGCGCCATTGCCCAAGGGGCGGCCACGCAAGCAGCCGCCGGACTGAGGTTTACTTCGCGCCGTCGGCCGGGGCGGCACTTTGCGCGTCCGTGGGCTGTTCGACGGTTACGGGCGGCGCCCAGTTGCCGGCTTTGGCGCTGCGTGCGGCGCGCTCCATGTCTTTCAGGGGGCCGTCCTGCGTTGCAGTGGCCAGCCCGGCAGAAACAAGGCGCTCGGCAATGTTTTGTCCTTCCAGCTGCACTTCCGCTTCGTAGGTGCCGTCGCCCAGCGCCGCTGCATCACGCACCAGCACCTTGATGCCGAGGATGTCGCGTCGCAGTACCGATGCACTTTCTTCGCCGGTCGGCGTGGTGATCGCGTCGACCTCGATGCCACGGATGCCGACCTTGACTTCCTTCTCTCCCCAGACAAGCGTGATGTGGCGTCCGTCCGGTACGGATTCCACGAGGTAGAGCCCATCCTTGATGGCGTCAACCGTAGCGGCATCCTTGCCGCTGTTCGGCAGGGTGGCTGCCATCAGTCCGGCTGCGGCCAGTAAGGCAATGGCAACGACTCCCCAGGATTTTTTCATGATGATCGACCTCTCTGTTGTGCAACGCGAACGTTCTATCACTTTCTGCTTGGCGCAACAGCGCCGGCCGAGGGTTACCCGTTTCTCGCCGATAGGCGGATGGGTTCTGCTCGGAATTTATTGATTTTGTTGAAAAAACAGATCGGTTTCGTGGCTTGGAAGAGGTGGCTGGAGCGGGCGTGTTTGAATGGCGAAAGGGGGCGGCGGGTTTGCTGGGAGACCGCCGCCCAAGCAAGCCGACAACGCACTGATCTGGCGCTTTTCAATGTGTCCCCAATTAATTCCCGCACCGAAGAAGGGCCTTAATTTAATTTAACCTGACCCCATTTGTTATTTCTTGGAATGCAGGGTGGCTGGTCTTATATTTCAGGCCTGTGTCAGTCGGTGCGGCCCGCGCCCGACTGGGAATTTAGCCAGGAGTGGATGGATGACCAAGCAAGCACAGGGGCTTTACGACCCCGCCAATGAACACGACGCCTGTGGTCTGGGCTTTGTGGCCCACATCAAGGGCAAGAAGAGTCACGAGATCGTTCAGGGCGGCCTGCAGATCCTGAAGAACATCGATCACCGTGGTGCTGTGGGTGCCGACCCCCTGATGGGCGACGGCGCGGGCATCCTGATCCAGATTCCTGACACCTTCTACCGCGAAGAACTGGTCAAGCAGGGCATCAAGCTGCCGCCCGCTGGCGAGTATGGTGTGGGCATGCTGTTCCTGCCCAAGGAAGCAGCTTCGCGCCTGGCCTGTGAGCAGGAGCTGGAGCGCGCCGTGCGCGCCGAAGGCCAGGTTGTTCTCGGCTGGCGCGATGTGCCGGTTGACCGTGACATGCCGATGTCGCCGCGCGTGCGCGCCAAGGAACCCGTCATCCGCCAGATCTTCATCGGTCGCGGCCCCGATGTGATGGTCACCGAGGCGCTGGAGCGCAAGCTCTACGTCATCCGCAAGACGGCCAGCCACGCCATCCAGAACCTGCAGCTCAAGCACGGTGCCGAGTACTACGTGCCGTCGATGTCGGCGCGTACCGTCATCTACAAGGGCCTGCTGCTCGCCGACCAGGTCGGCGTCTATTACAAGGACCTCGCTGATCCGCGTTGCGTCTCCGCACTGGCGCTTGTCCACCAGCGCTTCTCGACCAACACCTTCCCCGAATGGCCGCTGGCCCACCCGTACCGCCTCGTGGCGCACAACGGTGAAATCAACACCGTGAAGGGCAACTACAACTGGCTGCGCGCCCGCGAAGGCGTCATGAAGTCGGCCGTGCTGTCGGAAGACCTCAAGAAGCTCTACCCGATTGCCTATGCCGGTCAGTCCGACACCGCGACCTTCGACAACTGCATCGAGCTGCTGACCATGGCGGGTTACCCGCTGGCGCAGGCCGCGATGATGATGATCCCGGAAGCCTGGGAACAGCACGAGCTGATGGACCAGAACCGTCGCGCGTTCTACGAATACCACGCCGCGATGATGGAGCCGTGGGACGGCCCCGCCGCCATCGCCTTCACCGACGGCCGCCAGATCGGCGCCACGCTGGACCGCAACGGCCTGCGCCCGGCGCGCTACATCGTCACCGACGACGACCTCGTCATCATGGCGTCGGAAGCCGGCGTGCTGCCCGTGCCCGCCAGCAAGATCGTCAAGAAGTGGCGTCTGCAGCCCGGCAAGATGTTCCTCATCGACATGGAAGCCGGCCGCATCATCGACGACAAGGAACTCAAGGACGCGCTGGCCAACGCCAAGCCCTACCGCGAGTGGATTTCGCGCATCCAGGTCAAGCTCGACGAAGTCGACGGCCCCGAGCCGCAAGTCGAAGCCGCCGCTTCGCTGCTCGACCGCCAGCAAGCCTTCGGCTACACGCAGGAAGACACCAAGTTCCTGATGGCGCCGATGGCGGTGGGTGGCGAAGAAGCCATCGGCTCGATGGGCAATGACTCGCCGCTGGCCGTCACGTCCAACAAGCTCAAGCCGCTCTACAACTACTTCAAGCAACTGTTCGCGCAAGTCACGAACCCGCCGATCGACCCGATCCGCGAAGCCCTGGTGATGTCGACGGTCAGCTTCATCGGCCCCAAGCCGAACCTGCTCGACCTCAACAACATCAACCCGCCGATGCGTCTCGAAGTGTCGCAGCCCGTGCTCGACTTCAAGGACATGGCGAAGATTCGCCACATCGAGACCTACACCGACAACAAGTTCAAGTCCTTCGAACTCGACATCACCTACCCGTATGCCTGGGGCAAGGAAGGCGTCGAAGCGCGTCTCGCTTCGCTGTGCGCGCAAGCGGCCGAGGCCGTGCGTTCGGGCTACAACATCCTCATCGTGTCTGACCGCAAGATCAGCGCCGAGAACGTGGCCATCCCTGCGCTGCTGGCGACCTCTGCGATCCACCAGCACCTCGTCAAGCAGGGCCTGCGCACGCTGACGGGTCTGGTCGTCGAAACCGGTTCGGCGCGCGAAGTGCACCACTTCGCCCTGCTTGCCGGCTACGGCGCCGAAGCCGTGCATCCCTACCTCGCGATGGAAACCCTGCGCGACCTCGCCAAGGACATGCCCGCCGACCTCGGCCCCGAAAAGGCGATCAAGAACTACATCAAGGCCATCGGCAAGGGTCTCAACAAGGTCATGTCCAAGATGGGCATTTCGACCTACATGTCCTACTGCGGCGCGCAGATCTTCGAAGCCATCGGCCTCAACAAGGAACTGATCAACAAGTACTTCGCCGGCACGCCGTCGAATGTGGAAGGCATCGGCATCTTCGAAGTCGCCGAAGAAGCCCTGCGCCTGCACGAAGAAGCCTTCGGCAACTCGCCCGTGCTCGCCAACGCCCTGGACGCCGGTGGCGAATACGCCTTCCGCATCCGTGGCGAAGAGCACATGTGGACGCCGGACGCCATCGCCAAGCTGCAGCACTCGACCCGCTCGGGCTCGTTCCAGTCGTACAAGGAATACGCCCAGATCATCAACGACCAGAGCAAGCGCCACATGACGCTGCGCGGCCTGTTCGAGTTCAAGTTCGACCCGGCCAAGGCCGTGTCCATCGACGAAGTCGAACCCGCCAAGGAGATCGTCAAGCGCTTCGCCACCGGCGCCATGTCACTCGGCTCGATCAGCACCGAAGCGCACTCCACCCTCGCCATCGCCATGAACCGCATCGGCGGCAAGTCGAACACCGGTGAAGGCGGCGAAGACCCCGCGCGCTACAAGAACGAGATGAAGGGCATCTTCATCAAGAAGGGTGAGACCCTCGCCAGCGTCATCGGCAAGAACGTCATCGAGCGCGACATTCCGCTGCAGGAAGGTGACTCGCTGCGCTCCAAGATCAAGCAGGTCGCTTCGGGCCGCTTCGGTGTGACCACCGAGTACCTGACGTCTGCCGACCAGATCCAGATCAAGATGGCCCAGGGCGCCAAGCCCGGTGAAGGCGGCCAGCTGCCCGGCGGCAAGGTGTCGGAATACATCGGCAAGCTGCGCTTCTCGGTGCCCGGCGTCGGCCTCATCTCGCCGCCGCCGCACCACGACATCTACTCCATCGAAGACCTGGCCCAACTGATCCACGACCTGAAGAACGTGAATCCGAAGGCTGACATCTCGGTCAAGCTCGTCTCCGAAGTCGGTGTCGGCACGGTTGCTGCAGGCGTCGCCAAGTGCAAGGCCGATCACGTCGTGATCGCCGGCCACGACGGCGGCACGGGCGCCTCGCCCCTGTCGTCGATCAAGCACGCCGGCTCGCCCTGGGAGCTGGGCCTGGCCGAGACGCAACAGACCCTGATGATCAACGGCCTGCGTGACCGCATCATCGTCCAGGCCGACGGCCAGATGAAGACGGGTCGCGACGTCGTCATCGGCGCGCTGCTCGGCGCCGACGAGTTCGGCTTCGCCACTGCACCGCTGGTGGTCGAAGGCTGCATCATGATGCGCAAGTGCCACCTCAACACCTGCCCGGTCGGCGTCGCCACGCAAGACCCGGTGCTGCGTGCACGCTTCTCGGGCCAGCCCGAGCATGTGGTGAACTTCTTCTTCTTCATCGCCGAAGAAGTGCGCGAACTCATGGCGCAACTCGGCATCAAGAAGTTCGACGACCTCATCGGCCGCGCCGACCTGCTCGACAAGAAGAAAGCCATCGAGCACTGGAAAGCGCAAGGCCTCGACTTCGGCAAGATCTTCCATGTGCCCGAAGTGGAGTCGCCGCGTCGCGTCATCTCCAAGCAGGACCACCTGCTCGAAAAGGCGCTCGACCACAAGCTCATCGAGAAGTCCGCACCCGCGCTGGAGAAGGGCGAGCGCGTCTCCTTCATCCAGCCCATCATCAACGTCAACCGCTCGGTCGGTGCCATGCTGTCGGGCGAAGTCGCCAAGAAGTACGGCTTCGAAGGCCTGCCCGATGACACCATCCACGTGCAGCTCAACGGCACGGCGGGTCAGAGCTTCGGTGCCTTCCTCGCGCACGGCGTCACGCTGGACCTCGTCGGTGAAGGCAACGACTACGTCGGCAAGGGCCTCTCGGGCGGCCGCGTCATCGTGCGCTGCCCCAACGACTTCCGTGGCTTCGGCCCCGAGCACATCATCGTCGGCAACACCGTGCTGTTCGGTGCCATCGCCGGTGAGGCCTACTTCAACGGCGTCGGCGGCGAACGCTTCGCAGTGCGCAACTCGGGTGCTGCAGCAGTCGTCGAGGGCGTGGGCGACCACGGCTGCGAATACATGACGGGCGGCACCATCGTCGTGCTGGGCGAGACCTCGCGCAACTTCGCGGCCGGCATGTCGGGTGGCGTGGCCTACATCTACGACCCGGACGGCCAGTTCGCCAGCAAGTGCAACACCGCCATGGTCGACCTCGAAGGCGTGCTGCCCGCCGCCAAGCAGGCCGAGACCGTGGACCGCGACATCTGGCACGCCGTGACGCGTGGCGGCAAGGGCGAAGAGGACGAAGTCATCCTTAAGCGCCTCGTCGAGAACCACTTCCGCTACACCGGCAGCATGCGCGCCAAGGCCCTGCTGGAGAACTGGGAAGCCTCGCGTGAAGCCTTCGTCAAGGTGATGCCGAAAGAATATCGCCGTGCGCTCAAGGAACTTGCCGTTGCTGCACGCGGCAAGACCGAAACCGCGGCCGTCTGAGAACTGGGGAGAAGAGAGAAATGGGAAAGGTAACCGGCTTTCTGGAGTTCGAACGTCAGGACGAGGGCTACGAAGCCCCCGAGGCGCGCAAGAAGCACTACAAGGAATTCGTGCTCGCGCTGACTGACGACCAGGCCAAGATCCAGGGCGCACGCTGCATGGACTGCGGCATTCCGTTCTGCAACAACGGCTGCCCCGTCAACAACATCATTCCGGACTGGAACGACCTGGTCTACAAGCAGAACTGGCGCGAAGCCATCGACGTCCTGCACTCGACCAACAACTTCCCCGAGTTCACCGGCCGCATCTGCCCGGCACCGTGCGAAGCCGCCTGCACGCTGGGCATCAACGCCGACCCGGTGGGCATCAAGTCCATCGAGCACGCCATCATCGACAAGGCCTGGAGCAATGGCTGGGTCGTGCCGCAACCCGCTGCGAAGAAGACCGGCAAGAAGGTCGCCATCGTCGGCTCCGGCCCCGCCGGCCTCGCTGCCGCACAGCAGCTCGCGCGTGTGGGTCACGACGTCACCGTGTTCGAAAAGCGTGACCGCATCGGCGGCCTGCTGCGCTATGGCATCCCCGACTTCAAGATGGAGAAGAGCCACATCGACCGTCGCGTCGAGCAGATGAAGGCAGAAGGCGTCACCTTCAAGACCAGCGTGTACGTCGGAGAAGCCGACCTGCCCAAGGGCATCGGCAACGACGCCAAGGAAAAGGTGAGCCCGAAGCAACTGCTCAAGGACTTCGACGCCGTGATCCTCTCCGGCGGCTCCGAAGTACCGCGCGACCTGCCCGTGCCGGGCCGCGAACTCGAAGGCGTGTACTTCGCCATGGAGTTCCTGCCGCAGCAGAACAAGGTCAACGCCGGCGACAAGCTCAAGGACCAGCTCAAGGTCACCGGCAAGAACGTCGTCGTCATCGGCGGCGGCGATACCGGCTCCGACTGCGTTGGCACCTCCAACCGCCAGGGCGCCAAGAGCGTGCTGCAGTTCGAGCTCATGCCCCAGCCGCCCGAACAGGAAAACAAGGCCCTCGTGTGGCCCTACTGGCCGATCAAGCTGCGCACCTCTTCCTCGCACGAAGAAGGCTGCGACCGCGCCTGGTCCATCACCACCAAGGAATTCCGTGGCGAAGGCGGCAAGCTCAAGTCCATGGTCACCGCCGTGGTCGAATGGAAGAAGGACGAAAAGACCGGCCAGATGAAGATGAGCGAAGTGCCCGGGTCGGAGAAGGAAATCCCCGCCGAAGCTGTCTTCCTCGCCATGGGCTTCGTCAACCCGGTCGCCGGCCTGCTCGAAGGTTTTGGTGTCGAGAAGGACGCACGCGGCAACGCCAAGGCGACGACGGACGGCGTGGGCTGCTATGCCACCAACGTGCCCAAGGTGTTCGCAGCGGGGGATACGCGTCGCGGGCAGTCGCTGGTGGTGTGGGCGATCCGTGAAGGCCGCCAGGCTGCGCGTGAAGTGGATGCGTTCCTGATGGGGGCGAGTGTTTTGCCGCGTTGAGTTACTTTAGCTTCAAAGAAAAGGGCGCCTTCGGTGCCCTTTTCTTTGGCAAGACGTGCGGTGAAAACCTGTGTCAGTCGAGGTTTGGAAAGTCTATTGGCGGTACGGCCCGTTGACGCCACGCGTTCATATACAGACTTGCAACGTCATTGATCTCTGGGTGAGGGGTTGCAGGATTTGTTGCTTCAAAAGGCTTAATCCAAAGGCAATCTTGGGGTTTCCCGATTTGTTCGTCTCTCAGGTAGTGAGATGGATCATTGCTGAAGAAAACAACATTCGCGGGTGCGGGGTCTGCGTAGCCTTCTTGAGCGAGATCTGCCATGGTTTGGTCAATTTCATCTAGCCATCTTTGATAGGTTTCGGTGTCCGCAGAGGGCAGGTTTACATCGACGAATACGTAGAGTGGTAAGTCATTCTTCTTCGTAAAGGCATCAACGACTAATTGCCGAATGTCGACAATTTCCCCCGGTTGAATGTCCTTACCACCCATGTAGCCGTAAGCACTTTTTCTGCGACGGCTTTTGGCTTCCACCGCTATGCGAATGCCGGAAAATTTATTGGTGCCTACGAACTCTGGATGCTTCGTTGAGTTGTTGGACTCGTCCTCAAACTCCAGCGTGAAGCCCGCCGCGACACTTAACGCTGCGACCCAAAGCTCGTGGCGGGCGCCTTGAAATTCATCAGCGTTGATCAATCGCCTTTTCAGTTCAGCTTCTAGCTTGGCGTTGTCTCGAATCGTGTACAGATCATATGCAAAGCGATACCAAGCAGCACCAGCCCCAATCTGTGATGTCTTTAGACCAACATTGTCACTGGCGATCACTTTGTTGTGATTCTCAACGTAGGCCGCCATCCATTGAAGTGCAGGATGTCGTTCGTTGAGCGGCTTTCTTTCTTCGGCCTCAAGCATGGGCTCGCCAAAGAAATGCAGTGCATGATCGTGAATCGCATCTAGAAACGTATAGATGCCCTCTCTTGTCTGCTGGTAGAGGCCGCCTCCTATGGCGACCATCATTTTGTCCCCGAATGCTTTGATTGCCAACGGTGGACGTGCGTGCCCGTATTGGGCAACAAACTCACGCTCTCGCTCATCTCGTTCGCGAAAAATCTTCTTGGCTTTTTCGGCCAACTGTCTTCGTTTTAGCGATTCGTGAATCTTCTTCGAGGTTTCAGATTTTTGGGTTTGCTGAAAAGTTTGCAGAACCGCTTGTGTGAGAAGCGAGCTCGTTGGTGAAACGACCATTGACGGCTTGCCTTGGCAGCAGTGGCGATACTTCTTCCCACTGCCGCAAGCACACCGTGTATTTTTTGATGAGATTCCTTTGCTCATGGCGAACAACGATACTCCTTGGAAGGCGTATCAACACAAGCCGGGTAGGGTGGGCTCGGTGAGCCCACGCGTTCTAATCGTACATCTAACAACCGCGTGGGCACACCGTGCCCACCCTACATATCGTCGCCTTGCATGCTTTCTGACGAATCGCCAGTCCAGTCCTTCGCATAGGTGCCTTGTTGGACGTAGCGATGGAATGACGACCACTGCCAGTCTTCGACGCGCTCAACCAGACCGTGTTTGACGGGGTTGTGGTGGATGTAATTCGCGCAGCGTTCGAAGTCTGCGTCGTCACGGATCGTGTGCTCGAAGAAGCGCCTTTGCCACAAGGTGCTTTCGCCGTGCTTTTCTTTTGAGGGACTCATCCAAGCTTCGAGGTGGAGGGATTGCCCGAGCGTGAAGGAGACTCTTCGTTTGATGAGCGCCCAGCGTGTCGAGAAGTCGGCGTCATTCGCCGGCAATGTCCAGATGCAATGGAGGTGATCCGGCATCAAGACCCATGCGTCGATGGTGAAAGGGTGTTTTTCACGCGTGCGCTCGATGGCGTCACGAAGTGCGGTGCGTGCGGCATCTTCGATGAGCCACGGACGGCGTCGGTAGGTGACGACGGTGAAGAAGAACGAACCGCCGGCGACGCTTGCTCTGCGGTAGTGGCTCATGTGCGACTCACTCTGGACAGACGAGATCAGGGGCGGATGTAGGGTGGGCTCGGTGAGCCCACGCGTCTGAATCGTAGGTGCGGGAAACGGGATCGTGCGTGTGGGGCACGCGTGGGCACACCGTGCTCACCCTACGTCAGGCGTCGGGCAACGCCAACCTTTCAATCTCCAACCCGAAATGCTTCGCCAGCGCTTCGATGATGATGCCGTGATCATCGCGCGGTGGCAGGCCAGAGACGCCGATGCTGCCGATGATGCCCGTGTCCTTGAGGCGGATCGGGAAGCCGCCGGGTGACAGCGCGTAGTCGAGCGGGCTGAGGCCGTAGCGCGGGGTGAGCTCGTAGTTGTTCTTCTCCATGTTGAGCTTGAAGCTGAACGAGCTGCGGTGGAAGCGTTCGACGACGTTGCGTTTGCGCCGTGCCCATTCGCCGTTGTCGGGGGTCGTACCGGGCATGGCGTAGTAGAAGAGCTGTTGCCCCGTGAGGCCGATGCTGATGGCAGCTTTCTTGCCGCGGGCTTCGAGCAGTTCGACGAGGATGTGGCCGATCTGCCATGCGGTGCGGGCGTTGAAGCTGTCGAACTGCAGGGCGTCTTCCTGCCTGGCGAGCAGGGCGAGTTCTTCGTCGTGGGTCATGTGGGTTCCGGGATCGAGGTGTTGAGGGCGCATCGTACTGCCGGGCATTTCAATGCGGGGGCGCGGCTGAGGCTGGTTGTTCCGCCAAGGTGTTACTCCCCTTGGCCGTCATTTCCGCGAAGGCGGGAATCCCGTGACTTATCAAACGACGCTGGATTCCCGCCTTCGCGGGAATGAGGATATCGGGGGTGTCAAACTCTGAAGGGAACAGCATCGGGTGCCACGGGTGCCTTTTGCTGTGACAGAGCCGGGCTGCCTACTTCTTCAGCGAACCGAACTTCCGCTGGATCGAGCAGGTGAGCAGGGTTCGTGCGCCGGGGATGTCGTTGGTGGTTTCGGCCGACAGGCCGACGGAGTAGTACTTGTCCGGGCTTTCGGTTACGTACCGGAGGTCGACCGGCATGATGCCGACGCCCGGGAAGTCCAGCATGAAGACGCGGTATCGCGCGCGCATGGCGGTGAGGACGGTACGCGGGTCGTTGCTGAGGTAGAAGCCCCAGTAGTCGTCGGGGCGGTCGTCCTTGCCGTAGCTGGGGAAGTGGGAAAGCAGGACACCGGTAACGGTGAGGCCGTTGATGGTCATCGGCGTCTTGAACACGGCAGTGCGGCTGCTGGGGCCGTTGTCGGGCGACTTCGTGGCGAACCAGTTGCCGCCGCTGCTGTGGGCTTCGATCTCGCCGTAGGTCTTGAGGGCCTCGGCGTTTTGCGTGATGTGCCTGAACACGGCGTCATCGCATTTCACGAACTGCTGGAACAGGGCGTCGGCGCCGGGGCTGTCGGGGACTCTGGGTGCGGCGGGGGGATTGGCACAGCCGGCGAGGGTGACGGCAGTCAGGGTGGAGAGCGAGAGGGATCTGAGCAGATTCATGGTGTCCTGATGGTCGTTTGAACGCGATGCAGAGGTGGTGGCGCGGCGTCGAGCATGCCATACGCCTGTTGACTGCGTCTTGTGCGGGCGCAGCGTTCAGGGGGGCTATCGTTCCGGCATCTGTCGCGCCGTGCGGCGCGTGCCATCCAGCGTTACCAGATACTTCTTGCCATTGGGCGCGCTGGCTTTGTATGAGGCGTAGAGGCCGCGCGGTGATTCGGCGTTGAGCTGGGTGCCGGGGATGGTCTTGAGTTCGCGGACGAAGGCGTCGAACTGTGTGGCGCTGACGGCACGGTCGTCGATGCGGCAGCAGGCGGTGGCGGGGGGCTTTGTTGTCGGCTTCGTGTCCGCATGCACGCTGGTGCTGGTCAGCAGCAGGGCGATGAGGGCAATTTGCGTGGTGCGAGGGGCCGTGCGATTCACGTTGGCGGCGTAGCAGGACTGGATTGCAGGTCAGTGTAGCGGTGCGCCGTGTGGCGCGCCCGGATTGCCCGGCCAGCGGCATGGCCGCAGAATGCGCGGCACTAGTCGAGTCCGGAGTTCTGGCATGCGTATCTGCTTGTTCCACGTCCTGTTCGTGCTGTGTGGCCTGATGGTGTCGGGGATGGTGCAGGCTGCCGAGGAGCCTTTGCCACGCTGGCAGGCCGATGCGGCTTTGCGCGAGAGCATGGCGGCGTCGCTGGACGGGCGCTGGGTGCGATTCTTCGAGGGGGATCGCCCACGGTTGCGCGTGCAATCGGCGGACCTGGCGGACTACGTGCTCGATGCGGTGGCAATCGGGCATCGGCCAGAGCGCACGCTGCGCGTGCTGCAGGGCTTGTCGTCGATGATTGATCGCGATGCGACGAGCCGCACCTACGGCAACATGCATTGGTACTACGGCGACACGAAGCTGGTGGATCGCAATGGCATCGAGTTCGCGATGCGGCGGCTGGTGATTGCGCCGCTGGTGTTTGGCGACCGGCTGGATGCGGCGCAGAAGGCGGCGCTGACAGAGGTGCTGTCTTTGGCGCGCACAGGGCTGACGCGGCACGCGGTGGCGATCAGTTACACCAACATCTACCTCATGAAGAGCTGGAACCTGATTGCGCTGGGCGAGGCGACGGGGGACGAGGGGCTGGCGCAGCAGGGGCGCACGATGCTGCGTGACTGGTTGCGGCATACGGCGAAGACCGGGATCAACGAGTTCCTGAGTCCCGGTTATTACGAGGTCGACCTCGACAATCTGGCGCTGATCGCCAACCTGTCGCGCGACGCAGCGACGCGAAAGATGGCGCAGGATGGCTTGAACTATCTGTGGCATGACATTGCCTTGCACTGGTTCGGCCCGGGCCAGCGTCTGGGGGGCGTGCACAGTCGCGACTACGACCGGCTGCTCAACAACGGGCAGTCTTTCCAGGCCAAGGTGGTGGAGGCGGGCTGGTTTGCGCCTGCGTCGGGCAAGGCGGCGCGACGCAGCGAAGATCAGTCGCCGTATCGCTACTACGCGACGCGCTTGCCGTCAGAGGCAGCACGTGCCTGGCTGGCGGGGCCGTTCCCGCGCTTCATCTCGCAGCGCTGGGGTGTGGAGCCGGAGAAGCGGCTGGCGCATTACATGGGTCACAAGGTGGGCATCAGTTCGGCCGAGGCGGGTTACACGGCGGGGCATGACACGGCGCCGCTGGCGATCAATCTGGGCGGCGGTGCGGATGTGCCGATCATCACCTTCCTGATGGACGGGCGGCGTGATTACTACGGCGTGAACAAGACGCTGGAGGCCGGGTCGGGTCACATGAAGGCGCTGCACCTGCGACCCTTCATCACGAGTGTGCAGAACGGGCCGGATGTGTTGTTCGCGAGTGCAATCAAGAATGACACGGCGAACAATGTGAGCCTGGAGTCGGCCTTCACCCTGCCGGCGGATGCGGAGTTCTGGCTCGACGACCAGCCCTTGCAGTTGTTCAACGCAAGCAGTGCCTGGGTGCAGGACTTTGCAGCCAATGGCGAGAGCACGCAGATTGCGGTGAGCGAGCGCACGGGCAAGCCGGTGGTGAGCCTTGTTGATGAAGACGACAAGCTGGGCGTGGGGCTGTCGCAGCGCTTTGCGGTGGAGGCCGGCAAACGCTATCGCCTGACGGCGGCGCTGCAGGGCGGTGACGTCTATCTCTATCTCAACTTCTACGACGCGGCGCAGCGCCTGATTGGTGGTGAAAACGCCTTGCGTGTGACGGGCGGGCAGGGCGTGGCGGTCGAGCGTTCAAATCTGCAGCTGGCACCAGCGGGCGCGGTGCAGTGCAAGGCCTGGCTCTATTCGACCTCGACGAACCGCACGCGCATCAGCGTGACGGACCTGCGTTTCGAGGAGGTGGCGGAGAGCGGCGCCGCACAGCGCGTGCTGGGCGGTTTCGACTTTCGCGAGTTCCGCGCCGAGCAACGAGCCGTGCCCTTGGGGGCGACGCTGCATGTGCGCCGCGAGGGCGTGGTGGCGTCGCTGCGCATTCTCGGCGCGTGGGACGTACAGGGCCGCTCGATTGCCGCCAGCCTGCACAACGATGGTTTGAGCTGGCGGGCGATGCGTCTGGGCGTCGTACATGCGACGGGGCGCGAGGAGGGCGTGGCTGCCGTGGCAGCCTGGGCGCGCGTTGAGGAAGGGCTGGCCACGGAGGAGGCTTTTGCGGCCTATCGGCGCCACATTGCAGCCGCAAGGAGTGTTGCGACTCGCGATGGCGAGGTGCTGGAGGCTGGTCTGGACATCGCACCCTCCCTTCGATTGCGGGCCGACGTGATGCGCGGGCAGCGTTTGCTGCGCGAGGGCATGACGGTGGTGCCGGAGGGGGCTGCGCTGTGGGTGGATGGCAAGGATCTGGCCCGCAGCCTGTTGGGGGACTACCTTCAGGACTAGGGCGTGTTCACAGTCACCCAGCGGATTGCGTTGAAATGCGGGGCTTGCCAGACGAGGCGCGCAACGCAGTATGGCAAGCCCCGTGCCTTGTTCCGTGCGCAATTCAGTGCCCGCGCAACCATCGGATGAATGTGGACACGCTCCGGGGCGCTGGTCGGCGCGTGAAGCAGGCACGCGTTTTGCGCGCTGACAATCGCTACAATGGCATCCGCTTCAAGGATCCGGCGCGAGCCGGGGTTGCATGGTTCGAGGATGGGCATGCTCAAGATTCTGGTTATCGACGAGGTTCAGGAACGCGCATTGGAAATATGCGAGGGCCTGACGCGCGCCGGCCACATGGTGGCTGCTGTGCTGCCCGACGCGTTCGGGCTTGTCGAGCGCATCCAGGATGTTCAGCCCGACGTCGTGCTCATCAACACTGACTCGCCCAGCCGCGACACGCTGGAACATATTGCAGCCATGAACGCGAGCTTTCCGCGCGCCGTGCTGATGTTCTCGGAGGACAGTGGCGACGATGCTATTCGCCAGGCGATGCGGGCCGGCGTGTCTTCCTATGTGGTCGATGGTCTTGAGCCCGCAAAGCTGAGCTCGCTGCTGCGCGTGGCGACAGCACACTTCGACGAGTTCATGGCCCTGCGCCGCGAGCGCGACGAAGCGCAGCGCAAGCTGTCCGAGCGCGTCATCGTGGATCGTGCCAAGGGTGTGCTCATGAAGGCGCGCGGCATGGGCGAGGACGAGGCCTACCACGCCCTGCGCAAGCTGGCGATGGAGCGCGGTCGCAAGCTTGTTGAAGTCGCCGAAGAAGTGCTCGCCAGCGCCAAGCTGCTGCTGGGCTGAGCCAGGCTCTTCCCTCCCTGCTGTTCTCGCCCTCTTCCTGTTTTCCTGTCTGTTTCTGCCCGTCCCTGCGGCCTCCGGCTGCATTTGGTGCCTGTGCGCACGCGCGCATTTCGCCCCCTCGTTTGCCCCCGGGTCAGCCTGACAACGGTGCGCGCTGCACCGCATGGGTGCGTTCCTGAGCAGCCGTCCACCGGGTGGTTTATCTGCTTGCGCATATGCAAGTCATTGAAATTACGTTATTTGCTTTGACTGGCACGCTGCCTGCTAAGAAGAGACCAAGTGCGAGCCAATGGCGGCTGCACGCGGACAAAGGCGTCCGACATGGGAGACCGTCAATCGGTCCGTCATGTCGTGACGCCTTTTTCCGTTTTGCACGTGCAAACCCGGTACCTCAATGGAGATGAACATGACGGAGAAATTTGATGATCAGGCAAGTCGGCGCGGTTTTCTCAAGCGGGGTGCGGCCATGACCGGCGCCATTGCTGCGGCGAGCACATTGCCGTCGTCAGGTGCGTGGGCTGCGGGCTCGGACGCCCCTGAGCTGACGGAAGTGAACATCGGTTTCATTCCGCTGACGGATTGTTCATCGGTGGTGATGGCTGCCGTGAAGGGCTTCGACAAGAAGTACGGCATCAAGATCAACCCCACCAAGGAAGCCTCATGGGCGGCCGTGCGCGACAAGCTGGTGAACGGCGAACTGCACGCCGCTCACGTGCTCTACGGCCTCATCTACGGAGTGCACCTCGGCATTGGTGGCCCGAAGAAGGACATGGCCAACCTGATGACCATCAACAACAATGGTCAGGCCATCTCGTTGTCGAACGCGCTGAAGGACAAGGGCGCCATCAATGGCGAGACACTCGCCAAGCTAGTTGCCAAGAAAGAGAAGGAATACACCTTTGCGCAGACCTTCCCGACCGGTACCCACGCCATGTGGCTGTACTACTGGTTGGCGGCCAACGGCATCGACCCGATGAAGGACGTGAAGACCATCGTTGTGCCTCCGCCGCAAATGGTGGCCAACATGCGCGTCGGCAACATGGATGGTTTCTGCGTGGGCGAACCCTGGGGCATGCGCGCCATTGTCGACAAGATCGGCTTCACCGCTATCACGACACAGGATATCTGGCAGGACCACCCCGAGAAGATTCTTGGTACCACGGCTGAATTCGTGAAGAAGTATCCGAAGACTGCTCGTGCCATGGTCTGCGCGATCCTCGAAGCCTCGATGTGGATCGATGCCAGCGCCAAGAACCGCAGCGAGACAGCTGACGTGGTGTCGGCCAAGTCCTACGTCAATACCGATTCCGACGTCATTCGCGGTCGCATGGTGGGTCAGTATGAAGATGGTCTGGGCAAGAGCTGGTCAGAGAAGAACTACATGAAGTTCTACAACGACGGGCAAGTGAACTTCCCCTGGCTGTCCGATGGCATGTGGTTCCTGACCCAGCACAAGCGCTGGGGTCTGCTGAAGGAAGACGTCGATTATCTGGCTGTTGCCAAGCAGATCAACCAGACGGCGCTCTACAAGGAGGCTGCCGCCATCGTCAAGGCTCCGATTCCCAAGTCCGATATGCGCACGTCCAAGCTCGTCGACGGCGTGGTGTGGGACGGCAAGGACCCGAAGAAGTACGCCGCAAGCTTCAAGATCAAGGCCTGATGGCGATGACACCGGTGCGCCACAAGCGCACCGGTGTCGGTTTCCCGATCTCCCACAGGAGTAACCAGAATGAGTAGCGCCACGATGAGCATCTCGCAAACCCCGACCTTTTCCTCGACCGCACCCGCCAACGCTGCGACGCCCGTGCAGGCTGTTGCCGCAGCACCCGTCGCCCCTGCCGCACCGGCGGCTCCCGTCGCCAAGCGTAGCGAACTGCGTGAGCGGCTGAAGAATATCGCCCGCATCGTGCTGCCGCCCCTCATCGGGCTGGCACTGCTGATCGCCATCTGGGAGGTCGTTGCGATCAAGACCCAGGGCATCCCGACGCCGGCCAAGACCTGGAGTGCTGCCGTGGTGCTGTTCTCCGATCCGTTCTACAGCAACGGTCCGAATGACCAGGGTATCGGCTGGAACATCCTCTCCTCGCTCAAGCGCGTCGGCATCGGCTTCGGCTTTGCGGCGCTGGTGGGTATCCCGGTCGGCTTCATGCTGGGGCGCTTCAAGTTCATGGGCAGCATGCTGGACCCGATCATCTCGCTGCTCCGCCCGGTGTCGCCGCTGGCCTGGCTGCCAATCGGCCTGCTGGTATTCAAGAAGGCCGACCCGGCCGCAACGTGGACGATCTTCATCTGCTCGATCTGGCCGATGATCCTCAACACGGCGCAGGGCGTGCAGCGTATTCCGAGCGACTATATGAACGTGGCCCGCGTGCTGAACCTGTCGGAGTTCAAGATTCTCACCAAGATCCTGTTCCCGGCTGTGTTGCCCTACATGCTGACCGGTATCCGCCTGTCCATCGGCACAGCCTGGCTGGTGATCGTGGCGGCCGAAATGCTGACCGGTGGCGTGGGTATCGGCTTCTGGGTGTGGGACGAGTGGAACAACCTGAAGGTGGAACACATCGTCATTGCGATCTTCGTGATCGGTATCGTCGGCCTGCTGCTGGAGCTGACCTTGCTGCAGATCGCCAAGCGCTTCTCCTACGCCAGCAACTGAGGACTGAATCATGAAACCACTGGTACAAGTTCAAGACGTCGGCATGCGCTTCGAGACCAAGAATGGCACGTTCGTGGCATTGCGCGACATCAACCTCAACATCAGCGAAGGCGAGGTGATCACGCTGATCGGCCACTCGGGCTGCGGCAAGTCGACGCTGCTGAACCTGATTGCCGGCCTGACCCTGCCCAGCTCGGGCGTGCTGATCTGCAATGGTCGCGAAATCGCGGGCCCTGGCCCCGAGCGTGGCGTGGTGTTCCAGAACCACTCGCTGCTGCCCTGGTTGAGCTGTTTCGAGAACGTGATGCTCGGCGTAGAGCGCGTGTTCGGCGCCCAGGAGGGCAAGGCCAAGCTCAAGGAGCGCACGCGCGCCGCACTGGAGATGGTCCACATGGATCACGCCATGCACAAGATGCCCCACGAGATTTCGGGCGGCATGAAGCAACGCGTCGGGATTGCGCGGGCGTTTGCCATCGAACCCAAGATCCTGCTTATGGATGAGCCCTTCGGTGCGCTGGATGCGCTGACGCGTGCCAGCCTGCAGGACGAGCTGATCGGCGTGATGCAGAAGACCGGTGCCACCGTGGTGATGGTGACGCACGATGTGGATGAAGCGGTGCTGCTGTCTGATCGTGTGGTCATGATGACCAACGGCCCGGCGGCAACGATCGGCGAAATCCTCGAAGTGAAGCTGGAGAAGCCGCGCAGCCGTCTGGAGCTGGCGCACGACCCACGCTTTGCCGACTACCGTGCGGCGATCCTTGAGTTCCTCTATCAAAAGCAGATGAAGCACGCTGCTTGAGGCGGTCATGATCCTACTGCGAGGCCGTGATCGGGGCTCATGCGCTGCTCGGAATCCTCATGTATCTCGATACACTCCGGTTCCTCTGCTGCTCTTCACCCCGCTGACGGCCTCTCGCTACGGATCCTGACCACCTCAAAAAATAAACAAAAAGCCGACCTGCGGGTCGGCTTTTTGTTGTGCGTGCTGTGGCGCGTGAGGCGCTATTAGCCGATGAGATTGCGCGGCTTGCGGCCAGCCTTGGAGAACAGGTAGTCGAAGATCGCGTTGGGCAGGACGTTCAGCACACGTGCGACAAGACCCATCTGCCAGGGAATGGTGGCCTGTGAGGCGTTGGCCGCGATGGCGCGTGCAAAGCGCTTCGCAGC
The DNA here is from genome assembly GCF_039544165.1 of Viridibacterium curvum. Classification (NCBI taxonomy): domain Bacteria; kingdom Pseudomonadati; phylum Pseudomonadota; class Betaproteobacteria; order Rhodocyclales; family Rhodocyclaceae; genus Viridibacterium; species Viridibacterium curvum. Next base: position 218,821 of record NZ_BAABLD010000008.1, on the reverse strand, counting down.
TTCCTCTGCCGGCAGGATGAAGGGCATGGGGTAGCTGTTGACGTCGGTCATCGGCGTGCGGATATAACCGGGGCGGATGTCGATGACGGAGACGCCGCTGCCGCGCATCTCGACGCGCAGGCTTTCGAGGTAGCGGCTGACGGCGGCCTTGGAGGCGCTATAGGCTCCGGCACCCGGAATGCCGCGCACGCCGGCGACGGACGAGATGCCGACCAGCCGGCCGTGGCCGCGTGCGCGCATGGCACCTGCAAAAGGCTGGAAGGTTGCGACCACGCCCAGCACATTGGTGCGCAACACGGCTTCAAAGGGGCTGTAGTCCTGCACCTCTTCGGTGAGCGTGCCGACAGAGATGCCGGCATTGGCGATCACGATGTCGGGCAGGCCGAAGCGCTCGAGGTATTGCCTGGCCGCAGCAGCGACGCTGCTGCTGTCAGCGACGTCGGCGGAGAGGGCGATGTGCTGGGCTGCGCCGCCCGGCAGGCTGTCGATCAGCGCGCTCAGCTTGTCGGCGCGGCGCGCCACGAGGCCGAGTTGTGCGCCTTGCCCGGCGTAGTGACGGGCAAGGGCCTCACCGATACCGCTCGATGCGCCGGTCAGGAAGACGCGCAGCGGCGGCTGGCTCACTTCTTGGACTTGCTGGCGCGCACCATGTTGATGAGCTCGGTGGCGGTGGCGAGGTTCTTGGTGTGGGTCTGGTCTTCAGGCATCTTTTCGTCCTTGTTGCGGACGAAGTACTGACCGTCGACGTAAAGCGCGGGCACGCTCTGGATCTTGTATTTCTCGGCCATCTGCGTGGCGCGGCGCATCTGTGCGTCGATGCCGAATGAGCGCCAGGTGTCGTTGAACTTCTTGACGTCGACGCCTTGCTTGGCGAGCCATTCGTTGCGCTTGGCTTCGTCATCCATACGCACATAGTTCTTGTGGATGGCGTCGAAAACGGCGCCGCTCAGCTTGTCGCTGAGGCCCATGGCTTCGAGCGTGTAGTGCATGCGGGCGAGGGGCTGCCATTCCTTGCGGAAGATGACGGGGACGCGTACCAGCACAACGTCCTTGGCTTGTTCGGCACGCCATTTTTCGAGCTTGGGTTCGAGGTTGGCACAGTGCGGGCAGCCGAAGGAGAAGAACTCGACGACTTCGATCTGGCCGTTGGTGCCGCCGGGTTGGGCAGGCGACAGCAGCTCGTAATCCTTGCCAACGGTGGCGGCCTGGCTGATGCCGGCGAGGCCCAGCAGTGTTGCGGCAAAGGCGGCCTTCATGAGGGTGCGGCGGAACATGGTTTCTCCTTGGATATTTGTCAGCAACTACTGTGCAGCAACGATTTACTTGCGCGGCTTGACGCGCACGGGCATCGATTCGATGCCCTCCTGCGCCAGCCGGGCGCGGGCGGCTTCCATATCGGCGTCACTGGCGAACGGGCCGACCCGCACGCGTTGCAGGACGCCCTTGTCGGCCGTATCCACTTTCTGCACGCCGGCTTCCAGCCCCATCAGCGCCAGTCTGGCCTTGAGGTTGTCAGCGTCGGCAGGGTCCTGGAAGGCACCCGCCTGCAGATAGATCTTGTCGGCGGCGACAGGTTCCGTAGCCGGCGTCGAAGCTGCGGGCGGCACGGATGCGGCATCACCGCCTGGCAGAATCTTGTAGAAGTCGTAGCTGGGCTTGTCGACCGGCTTGTCGCCGGGTTTGCCCGGTAGCGAGCGGGGCTCGCTGCTGGCGACAGGCGCGCTTTGCGTGGTGTTCGGCGTCGGCTGCGTGAAGGGCTTGTTGCCGAAGTTGATATAGAGCGCGATGCCCGCAGCGATCAGGACGCCGATCAGCAGGCCGATCAGGATGCCTGCGACCGTGTTGCCGGCTTGCAGGCGGGGGGGAATGCTTGTCCGGGGACGGCGATTCATTGTGTCGTTCCTGAATGGGAGCGAGCCGGAGTATAACCGCGCGGCCAGCATGGGCGCTGGCCGGTGGTCTGCGGGCCGGATCAGACGCGCTTGCAGATTTCCTGCACCGCCGCGGTGTAGCTGTCCAGCAGCTCGCTCTCCTTCTCGACGCTGACGCCCAGGTCACGCAGGATGCCGTCCGCGACACCATAGATCCAGCCGTGCACCGAGACGTCCTGGCCGCGCTCCCAGGCGTCGCGCATGACCGTGGTTTCGCAGACGTTGAGCACCTGTTCGACCACATTCAGCTCGCACAGGCGATCCAGCTTGGAGACGGGGGCGGCATGTGCTTCGAGCTGTGTGCGGAACTTGTCGCGTACGTCCTGCACGTGGCGGATCCAGTTGTCGGCGAGGCCCACGCGCAGGTTGTTGAGGGCGGCCTTGACGCCGCCACAGCCGTAGTGGCCGACAACGAGGATGTGCTTGACCTTGAGGACGTCGACAGCAAACTGCATGGCTGACAGGCAATTGAGATCGGTGTGCACGACGACGTTGGCGACATTCCGGTGCACGAATACTTCGCCGGGCGCGAGACCGGTGATTTCATTGGCGGGTACGCGGCTATCGGCGCAGCCAATCCACAGGTATTCCGGCGTTTGCTGTGTGCGCAGGCGGTCGAAGAAGTCGGGGTCGCTTTGCAGCATGGAAGCGGCCCAGGCACGGTTCTGTCGCAGCAGGTCTTGCGGGTGGTAGCTCATGGGGTCCTCGGGAATACTCAGGGAAACAGGGGCGAGCCTTGCCAGTCGTGGCCGGTGAGGCGTACGTAGCGGCTGCGGTCGTGCAGGCGGAAGGCGCCGGCTTGCCAGAATTCGATCACGCTCGGAACGATGCGAAAACCGGACCAGAATTCAGGGCGCGGAATGTCGCCAAGGCCGAACTTGAGCGCGTACTCGGCGACGCGCTTTTCCAGCGCGAAGCGGCCTTCCAGCGGTTGCGACTGCTTCGAGGCCCAGGCACCGATGCGTGAATCGCGTGCTCGGCTGGCGAAGTAGGCGTCGGCCTCCGCTGCGCTGACCGGTTCGACTTTGCCTTGCACGCGGACCTGGCGTTGCAGGCTCTTCCAGTGGAAGCACACGGCAGCTTGCGGATTGGCTTTGAGCTCCTGCCCCTTCTGGCTGCCCAGGTTGGTGTAGAAGACAAAGCCGGCGTCATCGGCATGCTTGAGCAGCACCATGCGCACGGAAGGCATGCCATCTGTGCCGACGGTCGCGAGCGACATGGCGTTCGGGTCGTTGGGTTCGGTCTTGCCGGCTTCGGCGAGCCAGAGCTCGAAGCGGGCGATCAGTTCGGACGTGGTGGCGTGTTCGGACATCGTTCGATGCTCAGGAAAGGTTGTTGCAGAGGCAGGAATACGCGAGGCATGGCGCTGGGCCATGCCTCGGTGAGGAGTGCTTACAGCAGGACGCGTTCGATGCCGCCGTTATTGGCGCGCTCGACGTACTCGGGCATCCAGTTTTCGCCGAGCAGGCGCTTGGCCATCTCGATGACGATGTAGTCGGCGTCGATGCCGCCTTCCACGTCGTCCTCATAACGCTGCAGACCCTGCAGGCAGGCCGGGCATGAGGTGAGCATCTTCACCTTGCCGGTGAAGCCGTCTTCGCGCAGCTTGTCGGCGCCTTTGAGGATCTCTTCTTCCTTGCGGTAACGCACTTGGGTCGAGATGTCGGGGCGGGCGACGGCCAGCGTGCCGGCTTCGCCGCAGCAGCGGTCGGACTTGATGACCTTGGTCGCGTCGTCGGTGGTGATCAGCGCGTTGACGGTCTTCATCGGGTCCTGCAGTTTCATCGGTGTGTGGCAGGGGTCGTGGTACATGTAGCGCGTACCGGTGACGCCTTCGAGCTTGACGCCCTTTTCGAGCAGGTACTCGTGGATGTCGATGAGGCGGCAGCCCGGGAAGATCTTCTCGAACTGGTACATCGTGAGCTGGTCGTAGCAGGTGCCGCAGCTCACCACGACAGTCTTGATGTCGAGGTAGTTGAGCGTGTTGGCCACGCGGTGGAACAGCACGCGGTTGTCGGTGGTGATCTTCTCGGCCTTGTCGTACTGGCCGCCGCCGCGCTGCGGGTAGCCACAGCAGAGGTAACCCGGGGGCAGTACGGTCTGCACTCCGACGTGATAGAGCATGGCTTGCGTGGCGAGACCGACCTGCGAGAACAGGCGCTCCGATCCGCAACCCGGGAAGTAGAAGACGGCCTCCGTATCGGCCCTGGTCTTCTGCGGGTCACGGATCACCGGCACGACTTCCGGGTCCTCGATGTCGAGCAGGGCGCGCGCCGTCTTGTTGGGCAGCTTGCCCGGCATCTTCTTGTTGATGAAGTGGATCACCTGCGCCTTCATCGCCGGCTTGCCGAGCGAGGCCGGTGGCGCGTCAGCCTGCTTGCGGCCAAGCTTGCCGAGCACGCGGTTGCCGAGGCGCTGTGCCTTGTAGGCCCACTCGATCGACACCTTGCGCAGGATCTTGATGCGCTCGGGCGAGGTCGTGTTGAGGAAGGCCATGGCCAGGGTCTTGGCCGGGTTGAAGCTCTGCTTGCCCATCTTGCGCAAGAGGTTCCTCATGTTCATCGACACGTCGCCGAAGTCGATGTCCACGGGGCAGGGGTTGTAGCACTTGTGGCAGATCGTGCAGTGATCGGCGACGTCTTCGAACTCTTCCCAGTGCTTGATCGACACGCCACGACGCGTCTGCTCCTCATAGAGGAAGGCTTCGATCAGCAGCGAGGTGGCGAGGATCTTGTTACGCGGCGAGTAGAGCAGGTTGGCGCGGGGCACGTGGGTCGAGCACACGGGCTTACACTTGCCGCAGCGCAGGCAGTCCTTGACCGAATCGGAGATGGCGCCGATATCGCTCTGCTGCATGATGATGGACTCATGCCCCATCAGGCCGAAGCTCGGCGTGTAGGCGTGCGTGAGATCACCGCCAGGCATCAGCTTGCCCTTGTTGAAGCGCCCCTCCGGGTCGACCTTGTTCTTGTAGGCACGGAAAGGTGCAACTTCCTCGTCGGAGAGGAATTCCAGCTTGGTGATGCCGATGCCGTGTTCGCCCGAGATCACGCCGCCCAGTGAGCGTGCCAGCGCCATGATGCGCACGACCGCCGCGTTGGCCTCCTGCAGCATCTCGTAGTGATCGGAGTTCACCGGCAGGTTGGTGTGCACATTGCCGTCGCCGGCATGCATGTGCAGGGCGACGAAAACGCGGCCGCGCAGCACTTCCTTCTGGATCGCGTCGAGCTTTTCGATCAGCGGACGGTACAGGTTGCCTTCGAAGATCTCTTCGATGGCTTCCTTCAGCTCAACCTTCCAGGAGATGCGGACCGAGTAGTCCTGCACACGGTGGAACAATATCGGATCCGCAGCGCGATTGGTCAGCTCGCCGGCCTCGATACCCAGTTCGGCAAAGCGTTGTTCGGCCGATGCCAGGGGGGTGTCGAGATTGTCGAGAATCCACTGCCAGCGGCTGCGTACCAACGAGACCGCCTCCAGCGCGCGCGCCCGGCGGTCGCCGATCAGCACTTCTTTTTCTATGTTGGAGTCGTCGACGCGCAACGGCAGCTCGCCGTCGAGGAAGTGGGCGATGGCGTCGGCGAGCTTGAGCTTGTTCTTGATCGACAGCTCGATGTTGATGCGCTCGATGCCGTCGCAGTAATCGCCCATGCGCGGCAGCGGGATCACGACGTCCTCGTTGATCTTGAAGGCGTTGGTGTGCTTGGCGATGGCGGCGGTGCGACCGCGGTCGAGCCAGAACTTCTTGCTCATCTCGGGCGAGGCGGCAATGAAGCCTTCAGCGCCCCGTGCGTTGCAGATGCGAACGACTTCGGACGTGGCCTTGGCGACGGCGCTCTCGTCGTCACCGACGATGTCTCCGATCAGCACCATCTTCGGGCGGCCGTGGCGCTTGGCCTTGGTCGCATAGCCGACGGCCTTCACATAGCGCTCATCAAGGTGTTCGAGGCCGGCCAGCAGCACGCGCTTGTCCCCGGTCTTGGGCAGGCTGTCGATGTAGTCCTTGATCTCGACAATGGCGGGCACGGCCTCTCGCACCTGACCGTAGAACTCCAGGCAGACGGTGCGTGAGTGCGGGGGCATCTTGTGCAAGATCCACACGGCGGACGTGATGATGCCGTCGCAGCCTTCTTTCTGGATGCCCGGTACGCCGCCGAGGAATTTGTCCGTGACGTCCTTGCCCAGACCGACCTTGCGGAACTGCGGCCCCGACATGGTGATGGTCTCTTCGCTCAGCAGCTTCTTGCCCGATGGGTCAAAGCGCTTGAGCAGGAACTCGACCTTTTCCTGATCGTGGATCTTGCCGAGGTTGTGGTTGAGGCGCACGACTTCGAGCCAGTTGCCGTCGGGCGTCACCATCTTCCACGAGGCGAGATTGTCGAGTGCGGTACCCCACAGCACAGCCTTCTTGCCACCAGCATTCATCGCGACGTTGCCGCCGATGCACGAGGCGTCAGCCGAGGTCGGATCGCAGGCGAAGACGAGGCCAGCCCCTTCGGCCGCTTCCATGACGCGACGCGTAACCAGGCCTGCGCCGGTGAAGACGGTGGCATACGGTTCGGTCAGGCCGGGCAGGGTCTTGTACTCGACCTTGCCGAGATCAATGAGCTTCTCGGTGTTGATGACGGCCGAGTAGGGCGACAGCGGTACGGCGCCGCCGGTGTAGCCCGTGCCACCGCCGCGCGGAATGATGGTCAGGCCCAGCTCGATGCAGTCGCGTACGAGGTGGCCGATCTCTTCCTCCGTGTCCGGGTAGAGCACCACGAAGGGGTACTCGACGCGCCAGTCGGTGGCATCGGTGACGTGGGAGACGCGCGCGTAGCCGTCGAAGCAGATGTTGTCCTTGCGCGTGTGGCGGGCCAGCAGCTTCTGGGCGCGCTTGCGCAGGTCGTACGTCTTTTCGAAGTGCGCCGAAAAGGTGTCAATAGCCTTATTGGCAGCATTGACCAGTTGCGCTACCTTTGCAGCACGATCCGGGTCGGTGGCTTCGGACTCCTTGCGGCGGCGTTCGACTTCGTCGAGACGGTGGCGCAGGGCGCCGATGAGGGCACCGCGGCGGTTGCGGTTGTCCACCAGGTCGTCTTCGAGATAGGGGTTGCGCTGCACGACCCAGATATCGCCCAGGACTTCGTAGAGCATGCGTGCCGAGCGACCGGTCACGCGCTCTGCGCGCAGGGATTCCAGCACCTCCCACATCGCCGGGCCGAGCAGGCGAATGACGATTTCGCGGTCGGAGAACGAGGTGTAGTTGTACGGAATTTCGCGCAGCCGGGCCTTGTCGGAAGGCTGTGCGGTATTGAATTCTGGGGAGGCTTGCATTCGGGGCCGTATGGCGGATGGCTCGTATCGAGCGGAGCTGTCTATTTTAAGCTGCCACTGATGCAAGTGCAGCATTTGCCAGCACATCTGTGAAAACATGTGCTGCGCGGTAAAACCTTGCTGGAATTGGGGTAATGTCTGAACGGCAAGGTCCTGAGCCCCGTAGAGGGTGCTGGATGCGCATGCGAAGTCTTCGCGAAGAGCAGCCGGGGAGTGGCTGCTGTGGCCGGGTGCCGCATATGTGGGAATGAAAGAACCGCGTCAGGTGTTCAGCAGCTGGGCGGATCGAAAAGCAGGCAATCGGGCGACATGAAAGCAGAGAAAAAAGCGGTCAGATATTTCATCGCGGATGTCTTTACGCGGGAGACCTTCAGCGGCAACCCGCTGGCTGTCATCCCCGATGGCGACTGTCTGACCGACCAGGAGATGCAGCGCATCGCCTGTGAATTCAACCTTTCCGAGACGGCTTTCGTCTGCGCTCCGGGCGAGGGCGCGCAGTGCGGGGTGCGGATTTTTGCGCCGGCGGTCGAGTTGCCGTTTGCGGGCCACCCCACCATCGGCACAGCGCACGTGCTGGCTTCGCGCAAGCTCATTCCGCTGCAGGATGGCGTAAACGAAATCGTTTTCTCGGAAAAGATCGGCGATGTGCCGATCCGCATCGAAATGCGCAACGGTGAGCCGGCTTTCTGCCAGTTCACCACCGCGATCCTGCCGGAGTTCGGCCCCTCGCTGTCGTCCGAGATCCTTGCCGGCATCGTTGGCCTGATGCCGGAAGACGTCAGTGAAGGTCATTTCGGCCCGGATGCCGTGAGCTGCGGCGTACCGTTCCATTTCGTGCCGCTGGAGCGGCTGGCTAGCCTGTCGCAGCTGCAGCTGGACATGAGCTCGTATCAAATGTGGGCAGCCAGGAGCTGGGCGCGCTCGCTGTGCGTCTTCGTGCGCGACCCTCACGAGCCACGCCGCATCCATGTGCGCGTCTTCTCGCCCTCGTTCGGCTTCATCGAAGACCCGGCCACGGGCGCGGCTGCTGCAGCGCTGGCGGGGTACCTCGCAGCGCGCGAACCGGCGGCGGACGGGGCTTTCCGCTGGGAGGTATGGCAGGGTTACGACATGGGCCGGCCCAGCCAGATCTACATCGAAGCGGACAAGGCCGGCGGCCACATCACGGCCATCCGCGTAGGCGGAACAGCCGTCGTCATTGGCGAAGGCACGCTCTTCGTCTGAGCTTCAGTCCAGCCCGTAAGCGGCGGTGACGGCGATTTCCACCCGCCAGCCAGGCTGAGCCAGACCCGCGACCTGCACACAGGCGCGTGCGGGGGCGGTGCCCGGCGCCAGCCAGGCCTCCCATACCTCGTTCATGCCGGCGTAGTCGGCCATGTCGACGAGGTAGATAGTGGCCATCAGCAGCCGGTCGCGGCGCGTGCCCGCCAGCGCCAGCGTGCTCTCCAGCGCATCGAGCATGCTCTTCGTCTGGCTGCGGATGTCGCCTTCGGTCGTCGCCGGTACTTCGACGAGATAGAGTACGCCGTTGAACAGCGTGGCGTCGGAGTAACGCGGGCCGGGGTTGTAGCGTTCGATCATGGTCAGGGTCTCAGCGTTCGAGCTGGCGATCCAGCACCGACAGCAATGCCTTTGCGTCGCGGAAGCCGACAACGCGCGTATTGAGCTGCCCGTTGCGGAAGAACAGCATGGCCGGCGGCGCATGCAGCTGGAAGGCCTTGAGCAGCGCGCGGTTTTCTTCGTTGTTCTGCGTGACGTCAGCACGCAGCAGGGTGAAGCCGCTGAGCCGATGCGCGACCGCCGGGTCGCGGAAGGTGTAGTGCTCCAGTTCGCGACACGACACGCACCAGTCGGCATAGACATCGAGCATCACTGGGCCGGGCGCTGCGGCGAGGCGGGCCTGCAGCTCGTCCAGTGTTTGCACGGTCGCGAAGCTGGGGCCGACTTGTTCGGCCTGCAGGCGCGATTGCCAGACCGCGAACACCACGGTGCTGGCGGCAGCCAGCCCGAAAAGCGCGCTGGCGATCCGCAGGCGGCGTCGAGCAGCCAGGGCCGCCGTGTGGCTGCGCCGCAAGAGCAGTATGGCCGGCAAGGCCAGCAGCGCGGCAACGCAGAGCCAAAGCAGTCTGGGCGGCAGCACGGGGTAGAGGAGCCACAGCGCGGTAGCCAGCAACAGCCAGCCGAAGAAGCCCTTGACCAGATCCATCCACGGACCGGGCTTGGGCAGCCAATGGCGCGCCATGACGCCGACCACAATCAGCGGCACGCCCATGCCGAGCGCCATGGCGAACAGGGCCACGCCGCCGACGGTGGCATTGCCGGTCTGCGCAATGGACAGCAGGGCGGCGGCCAGCGGGGCGGTCATGCAGGGGCCGACGATGAGGGCCGACACAGCTCCCATCAGGGTGACGCCGGGCAGCGAGCCTTGCTGGCGATTGGCGACGCTGGCCAACCGGCTTTGCAGCGCGGCAGGCATCTGCAGTTCGAACAAACCGAACATGGGCAGAGCCAGCAGCACGAAGACCAGCGCGAAAGCGCCGAGCACCCAGATGTTCTGCAGCCACAGCGCCAGCGAGGCGCCGCTGAGCCCAGCCAGCACGCCAGCCAGTGCATAGGTGATGGCCATGCCCAGCACGTAGGCTGTGCTGAGCTTAAGGGCGCGCAGGCGGTCGATGTTGTCGGCCTTGCCGACGATGATGCTCGACAGGATGGGCACCATTGGCAGCACGCAGGGCGTGAAAGCCAGCAGCAGGCCGAGGCCGAAGAAGGCCAGTACGATGGGCAGCAGTGAGCCGGCACTCAGCAGGCGGCCGAGGCGGCCGCTTTCTTCGTCATCCACGATTACGGCGGGCGGCGTCTGCAGGCTGGCGCCAGGTGTGTCCATCATGCCTGTCGCCGGTCGCTCAAGCCCCGGCATCAGGCCGCCGGTACTGGTCGGCGCCTTGCTGAACAGCGCCAGCTCAACGGCGATGTCGGTGGGGGGGTAGCAGACGCCCAGTGCTTCCGAACAGCCTTGCACCGTGGCCACAAGACGCGGCGATTTGCCGTCGATGCGCACTGGCACGTTCACGTCGAACTGTTCGCGGAAGATGGTCTGGCGGCCGAAGAAGCGGTCTTCGTGCGCCTCGCCTTGCGGGTAGCGGGGCGCGCCTGTCAGCTGCAGGCCATCTTCGCCACGGAACTGGAACTTGTTGAGGTACAGGTAGTAACCCGGCGCCACCGTGAAGCGCAGGCTGGCCGTCTCATCGGCCTGCAGCGTCGCCTGCATGCGGAAGGCCTGATCGGGCGGCAGGGGCTCCTCTACCGCGTGAGCGACGGGGAGGGCGAAACCGAGGATGCAGGCAAGCAGGGAGACGAATGCGACGCGGGCGCGTCGTAACGGCGGACAGTACATGGCGGGCAGGATGGGTCGGGGTCGTTCAGTGACCCGCTTCGTGGTGAGAAGTTTCCGCCAGCACCCAGCTCATGTAGTCCGGCAGGCCATGCGACACGGGCAGGGCAATGATCTCCGGTACTTCGTAGGGGTGCAGTGCGCAGATGGCGGCTTCCAGTGCGCCGTAGCGCGCAGTGGTGGTCTTGATCAGCAATGGGACTTCGCTGCTGTCTTCGACCTCTCCCTGCCAGCGATACACCGACTGGCAGGGGGCTAGGATGTTGACGCAGGCGGCGAGCCGGCGCTCGACCAGCGCACTGGCGATCTTGCGCGCGGTGTCGGCGTCAGGCGTGTTGCAGACGACCAGCAGGACGGAGTTGGGCTGCATTGCCAGCGCTCAGGGCACCTGGCGCGGCGCACCCACGGCAGGCGGCGGCATGGCGGCGTTGACTTCGGGATAGGGCAGCTTGGCGGCCGCCAGCGAGGCGCGGAAGTTCTTCTGCAGTTCGTCCATCAGGCCGCGTCCCCATTCCTGACCAAGCGCCAGGCTCTCCTGCGCGATCTGCGGCGTGACGGCCGAGACGCGCTTGCCGAGCGGGGAGGTGTAGAAGGCCAGCAGCTCGCGCACTTCGGCGGCCGAGAAATGCTTGTGATAGACCTCGACCATGCGGTCGACCAGCTCGCCTTTGGCGAGCGAGCGGGTGACAAAGAGCTTGTCGACTTCCTTGTCGAGAATTTCGAAAGTACGCGGCGTGCAGTTGGTGCAGTTGCGCATCGACTGGCGCAGGGCCTGTTGTGCGAGGCGACCCATCTGCTGGCCGATGCGGGCAGAGCCGGAGGCTTCCATCATCTTGCGGATGTCGGCGCGTTTTTCGGCGGTCAGTTCGTCAGCGTGGGCCGGCAGTTGCAGGCACAGCAGGGCGACGAGACCCAGGAGCAGATATCTCATCTCAGGCTTTCGGGATGGTCTGTGAAAAGCTGTCGCGTGCCGACAGGCGTGTGGTCAGTGCGACGAGGGCGGGGTGCTTGCTGCGCCAGTCGAACGTCGGGAGGCGGAAGTCCAGCCACAGCAGCATGCAGCCCGTGGCGACGTCTGCGGCAGTCAGGGAATTGCCGAAAAGGAATTCGCGGCCCGTGGCCTGGCGCTCCAGCGCAGTGAGGCCGCGTTCTATCTTGCCCTGTTGGCGCGCGATCCAGTCCGGCACCTGCTTGTCTGCGGGGCGGCGGCCTTCGAGGACGATGGCTACGCCGGCATCGCAGACGCCGTCGGCCAGCGTCGCGAGCTGGCGCACGACCAGCGCATCGCGCTTGTCTGCCGGAAAGAGCGGCACAGCGCCGCCCTGCAGTTCGAGGTATTCGAGCAGGATGTTGGAGTCGAACAGCACGTCACCGGCGTCGGTCACCAGCGCGGGCACCTTGCCCAGCGGGTTGAAGTCGGGCACGTGCGTGCTGAGCTCCCATGGCGGATCGTTGATGAACTCCGCTTCCAGTCCCTTCTCGATGAGCGCGATGCGCACCTTGCGCACATAGGGGCTGGTGTAGGAACCGATGAGCTTCATGGTAGCCGTCCTCTCAGGCGCATTCGCAGGATGCGCGGTTGATGATGTCGCGGATGATGTGCAGGCGGGCATGGAAGAAGTGGTCGGCACCGGGCACTACGACGACGGGCACCTCCAGCGGCTCGGCCCAGGCCAGCACGTTCTGCAGCGGCACGGTCTCGTCCTTCGAGCCGTGGATGACCAGGGTGTCGGGGCCGACGGCGGCGGTGTCGTACTGGCGTGCACCTTCGACATGACCGGCAGCTGTGCCGACGAGGATCATGCGTTTGACGGGTGTGCCGGCGTCGGCGAGGCGGTGGGCTACGCGGGTCTGCACATAGGCACCGAACGAGAATCCGGCCAGCACCGTGGTGCCTGCGGCGTCAGGCCAGTTGCGGCGAGCCCAGTCGAGCACGGCCAGCATGTCGTCGGTTTCGCCCTGACCCTGGTCGTGTGTACCGGCTGTCTTGCCGACACCGCGGAAGTTGGGGCGCAGCGCGCAGTAGCCCAGATCGCGAAGCGTACGTGCCAGCGTATAGGCCACCTTGTTGGTATTGGCGCCACCGAACAGCGGGTGCGGGTGGGCCACCAGCGCGATGCCCCGCACGCTGTCGGGCTGGTCGATGAGGACTTCGATGGGGCCGACGGGGCCGTCGACCAGCGTAGGGCCGGCAGGGGCGTTCATACCTTCAGGCGCTCAACGATGCGGCCGTTCTGGATGTGCTCGCTGATGATTTCATCGATGTCGGACTCGTCCACGAAGGTGTACCAGGTGCCTTCCGGGTAGACGACCAGCACGGGACCGTCGTCGCAGCGGTCGAGGCAGCCGGCCTTGTTGATGCGCACCTTGCCCTGGCCCTTGAGACCGAGCTTGGCGATGCGGTCCTTGGCGTACGCCTGCAGACGGCTGGCGCCATGGTTGTTGCAGCAGGAGTCGGGGGCTTCGCGCTGGTTGCAGCAGAAGAAGACGTGGTGCTTGAAGTAGGGTTCCATGTGCAGCGCCATAAGTGAATTTAACCGCAGCATTATAGGGCTTGGCGGCGAGCCTTCCAGCCGCCCTCCGACGCAATCTGCTGCGCAGCACCAATTGATTCGCGGGTTCGCGAATGCTGCAGCGCATGCAGGCTGCGTAAGTTGGCAGTAAGGCTTGGCTCCTAGGCTGCTGGCACGTAGCGATGCGGGTGTGATCGTACGCAGGCATGGCCCACCAACAAGGAGGAGATATTCATGGCTCAGGAAGGCATTACAAAAGAAGAGCGAACAGTCATCTTCGCGTCTTCGCTCGGCACGGTGTTCGAGTGGTACGACTTCTATCTGTACGGCTCGCTGGCAGCCATCATCGCCAAGCAGTTCTTCTCGGGCGTCAATGAGACGACCGGCTTCATCTTCGCTCTGCTGGCTTTTGCAGCGGGCTTTGCGGTGCGCCCGTTCGGCGCCATCGTATTCGGTCGCCTCGGTGACCTGATCGGTCGCAAGTACACCTTCCTTGTCACCATCCTCATCATGGGTGTGTCGACCTTCATCGTCGGCTTGCTGCCGTCATACGCCACCATCGGCATCGCGGCGCCGATCATCCTGATCGGTCTGCGCTTGCTGCAAGGCTTGGCGCTGGGCGGCGAGTACGGTGGTGCGGCCACTTATGTGGCCGAACATGCGCCGCACGGCAAGCGTGGCTTCTTCACAAGCTGGATCCAGACCACAGCAACGATGGGGCTGTTCCTGTCACTGCTGGTGATCCTCGGCGTGCGTACCTGGCTATCGCCCGAAGAGTTCGATGCCTGGGGTTGGCGCATTCCGTTCCTGCTCTCCATCGTGCTGCTGGGCATCTCGGTGTGGATCCGCATGCAGCTATCCGAGTCGCCGGTGTTCCAGCGCATGAAGGCTGAGGGCAAGGCATCCAAGGCGCCGCTGACCGAATCCTTCGGTCGCTGGGACAACCTCAAGGTCGTCATCCTGTCGCTGTTCGGGGCTACTGCTGGTCAGGCTGTTGTCTGGTACACGGGCCAGTTCTATGCGCTGTTCTTCCTCACGCAGACGCTCAAGATCGATGGCACAACGGCCAACCTGCTGATCGCTGCGGCGTTGTTGGCGGGTACGCCGTTCTTCATCTTCTTCGGCACGCTGTCGGACAAGATCGGTCGCAAGCCCATCATCATGGCAGGCTGCCTGATCGCAGCGCTGACCTACTTCCCGATCTTCAAGGCAATCGCCGGTGCAGGTAACCCTGATCTGGCCAAGGCTCAGGCGACCGCGCCGGTGACCGTGGTGGCTGATCCTGCTGCATGTGCCTTCCAGTTCAACCCGGTGGGTACGGCGAAGTTCACGGGCTCTTGCGATATTGCCAAGGGTGCGCTGGCACGTCGTTCGGTGAACTACACCAACGTCGCAGCCCCGGCTGGCACGGTGGCGCAGATCAAGGTCGGCGAAAAGGTCATTGCCAGCTACGAAGGTGCCGGCCTGTCGAAGGATGATGCCAAGGCCAAGGGCGAGGCCTTCAACAAGGAGCTTGGTGCTGCGTTGAAGGAAGCCGGTTACCCGGACAAGGCCGACCCGGCGAAGATCGACAAGTTCACGGTCTGGCTGCTGCTGACGGTGCTCGTGATTTACGTGACCATGGTGTATGGCCCGATTGCCGCCTGGCTGGTCGAGCTGTTCCCGACGCGCATCCGCTACACGTCCATGTCACTGCCGTATCACATCGGTAACGGCTGGTTCGGTGGCTTCCTGCCGACGACGGCCTTCGCGATGGTGGCGGCGACCGGCGATGTGTATTACGGTCTGTGGTATCCGATCGTCGTGGCACTCGTTACGGCTGTGGTGGGCACGCTGTTCCTGCCCGAAACCAAGGATCGCGATATCCACCAGGATTGATGCACCCGGTGCGGTAGAAACACGAATGGCCCGCCACGCGCGGGCCATTTTTCTCTGCGACACCCTCTCCGTGGCCCCTCGGGGCATGTCATGAAATACGCCTCATGAAGTACGCATTCATTGCCGACCTGCACAGCAACATCGAAGCACTCGAAGCCGTGCTGCATCACGCTGCGATGCACGGTGTCGAGCGGCGCGTGTTTCTCGGTGACCTCGTGGGCTATGGCGCGGATCCTGCGGCGGTTGTGGACCGCGTGGCGGCCTGTCTGCAGGACGGTGATCTGGCCGTGATGGGCAACCACGACAGCGCAGTGTGTGCTCGCGAGCGTGACGCCATGAACGACGAGGCGCAGGCCGCGGTGTTGTGGACGCGTGGGCAGCTGAGTGCCGAGCAACTATCCTTCCTGCGCGACTTGCCGCTGATTCTGCGCCAGGACGACATTACCTGTGTGCATGCCAGCGCGGCGGAGCCCGGGAGATGGACCTATGTCTTCGATGGTCTCGCGGCGATGCGCAGCCTGGAGGAGGCGGGCACGCCATGGGTGTTCAGTGGCCACGTGCATGACCCGACCCTGTTCTATGCGGGGCGCGATGGACGTCTTCTGCCCTTTTTGCCCAGCGAAGGCGTCGCCATTCCGGTGCCCGCACACAGGCAATGGCTTAGCATCGTCGGCTCCTGCGGGCAGCCACGCGATCTCCGACCCGGTGCGCGCTATGCGCTGTTCGACAGTGATCAGCAGCGCCTGCGCTTCTTCCGTGTGCCCTACGATGCGACCGTGCCGGCGGCGAAGATCCGCGCGGCGGGTCTGGCCGAGCGCTTCGCGCTGCACCTGGAGGGGCGTGCCTGATGGCATTGGCGGCAGGCGACGAGCTGGACGGTTACCGCATACTCTCACGCCGCCATGCTGGGGGCATGGCAGTCATTTACGACGTTGCCCGGGATGATCTGCCTGCGCCTGCCGTCATGAAGGTTCCGCGCTTTGGTCAGGGCGATACGGGGGCCACCATCGTTGGCTTCGAGGTTGAACAGATGGTGCTGGCGACCGGGGACGGTGACCCGTTACCTCGCCTGTTCGGCCAGGGGGATCTGGCGGCAACGCCCTATCTGGTGATGGAACGCATCGAGGGGACAGTGATCGCCGATCTCGTCGATCAGGCACCGCTGCCGTTCGACGCACTGCGGCGTATCGGCATCGCAGTGGCCGAGGCGCTGGACAGTCTGCACCGACGAGACATCATCCATCTCGACATCAAGCCTTCCAACATCATCCTGCGTCCCGATGGACGTGCATCTTTGATCGACCTTGGTCTGGCGCATCACCGTCGCTTGCCCGACCTGCTGGCCGAAGAGATCCGCCGCCCAGTGGGGTCAGCGCCCTACATCTCCCCGGAGCAGGTGCTGGGCGTGCGCAACGAATCGCGCAGCGACCTCTTCGCCCTGGGCGTGATGCTTTACGAGCTGGCAACCGGCAAGCTGCCCTATGGTGCGCCGAGCGGGCTCTCCGGCATGCGCCGTCGCCTGCATGTGCAGCCTTTGCCGCCCCGTGCGCATCGTCCCGATTTGCCGCCTGCGCTGCAGGAAGTCATTCTGCGTTGCCTCGAGATTGAGCCGGCCAAGCGTTACGCAACCGGACACGATCTGGCGGCTGATCTGCAGCACCCGGAAAGCATGCAGCTTGGCGAGCGCGCGCATCGCAGCGGGCAGGATGGCGTGTTGCAACGCTTGCGTCGCTGGTTCGTCGGCGTGGGGCTGGAGCCCGCGCACATGCAGGGCGCGCCTGTGTCCTCGGGGGCCGGGCAGGTCCCGATTGTGCTGGTGTCTGTGGCGGTAAATCACACCAACGCGCAGGCGCATGCTGCGTTGCGTCGTGAAGCGGAGCGCCTGGCGCGCGGACGGCCCGAGGCGCGCCTGGCCTTCATCACTGTTGTGCGTCCGCCACCCGCGATGGGCACGGCAGAGGACAGCCATAGCGCACCGCGCGAACATCTGCGCGTGCTGGTCGCGTTGCGCAATTGGGCGGCCGAGGTCGATGTGGAAGCGGCACGCGTGACCTGCCACGTTGTCGAGGGAGCCGACCCGGCCGAAGCGGTGCTCGATTACGTGCGCAGCAATCATGTCGACACCCTGCTGCTTGGTGCGCCGCCAGCAAGCCTTGCCGATAGCCGTTTGCTGCAGCCCGTGGCGGTCCGCATCGCGCTGCAGGCGCCTTGTACCGTGGTCATTGCACGCGTGCCTCAGGCATGAGGGGCAGGGTTTCCCTCAGCCGGCTGCTTGCGGGCTGCGTGCTACACTGGCCGCCGCTTCAGACTCTCTGACGGATAACGGACTGCATGCGCATCCTGATTGCCGAAGATGACGAACTCATCGCCGATGCGTTGAGCCGCGCACTCAAGCGTGCTGGCTACGCAGTTGATCACGCGGCGACGGGTAGCGAGGCCGATGCGGCGCTGGCCTCGCAGACTTATGACTTGCTGGTGCTTGATCTCGGCCTGCCGCGCATGTCGGGGCTCGAAGTGCTGCAGCGCCTGCGCGCTCGCAAATCCACCTGCCCTGTCCTCATTCTGACCGCGCGTGACGCGGTGCAAGATCGCGTCAGCGGCCTCGATGCTGGCGCCGACGATTACCTCACCAAGCCTTTTGCCCTGCCCGAGCTGGAGGCACGCGTGCGTGCCCTGACACGCCGCGGTACGGGGCAGTCACGCGTCGTCACATTTGGCGCCTTGCAGTACGATCAGGCCGATCGTTCGGTGACCGTGGATGGCAATGCACTGGATCTGTCTGCACGCGAAGCCGGTGTGCTGGAAGTGCTGCTGTTGCGTGCTGGTCGCCTGGTGAGCAAGGATCACCTCGTCGACCACCTCTGTGGCTGGGGTGAAGAGGTCTCGCTGAACGCCATCGAGGTCTATGTGCACCGTCTGCGCAGGAAGCTGGAGCACAGCGGGCTGAAGATCGCGACCGTGCGTGGCTTGGGGTATTGCCTGGAAAAACCCGATGCGGTTGTCCCGCCTGCTGCGTAGGCTGGGGGGCAAGCGCGGCGATACGCTGGCACCCGGGGCGTCGTACTCGCTGTTTGGCGAGATCCTCGACTGGATGCTGGCGCCGCTGCTCTTCCTGTGGCCCATCTCCATCATCCTGACCTACGACGTGGCGACGCACATCGCCAATCAGCCCTACGATCAGGCGCTGGCCGATCAGGTGCGCGCCATATCGCGGCAGATCCGCAGCTCGGCTGACGGGGGTATCAGTGTCGACCTCAGCGCGTCGGCTAGCCGTCTGCTGCGCTCTGACACCGAGGACACGGTCTACTACCAGATCGTGTCGCCGCAGGGCCGTTTGCTGGCGGGTGACCCGGAAGTGCCTGCACCGGAAACCTCGGAGTTGCGCGCCGGCGAAATCCACTTCCACGATGCCGACATTCAGGGCGAGGGCATCCGTGTGGCAAGCCTGTTGGTTGAGCCGGGGCCGGCGGTTTCCGGGCTGGTGACCGTGCAGGTGGCAGAGACGCGCAACAAGCGCAGCTCTTTGTCCTCGCGCATCGTGTCGGGCGTGTTGCTGCCTCAGTTCGCCATCATCCCGCTTGCCGTCTTGCTGGTGTGGTTTGGCCTGTCGCGCGGCATTGCGCCGCTGGGTGAGCTGCAGGGCCTGATCCGTGCGCGGCGGCCCGGCGACCTTTCTCCAATCGCCCCCGGTAGTGTCCCGGAAGAGGTGCGGCCCCTGATCGTCGCTTTCAACGACATGATGGAGCGGCTCGACACCTTGCTGCATGCACAGCAGCACTTCATTGCCGACGCGGCACACCAGATGCGCACACCGCTGGCAGGGCTCAAGATGCAGATTGAACTCGCCGCACAGGAGCGTGATCCCGAGCAGATCCGCGCCGCGATGCAGCGCGCCCTGAGCGGTGCTGACCGTGCTGCGCGCCTCATCAACCAGCTGCTATCGCTGGCACGTGCGGATGCCAGCTCCGAGAACGTGCACAGCTTTGCCGAAGTGGATCTGATCGCTTTGGTACGCGAGATCGTCGCTGCGAGCGTACCGCTGGCGTTGCGCTCGGGGCTGGATATCGGCGTCGAAGCCGGCAGCGAGACGCTTTTGTTGCAAGGCAACGACATATTGCTTGGTGAGCTGGTCAGCAACCTGGTCGACAATGCCATCCAGTACACCCCTGCTGGCGGGCAGATCACAGTGAGTGTGAGTCGGCAGCCGGCCGGCATCCTGTTGGCCGTCGTCGATAACGGGCCCGGTATTGCTGCGGCGGAGCGGGAGCGCGTGTTCCAGCGTTTCTATCGCATCATGGGCGCCAGGTCCGGTGGCAGCGGGCTAGGGCTGGCTATTGTCAGTGAGGTGGCCGAGATCCATGGCGCCACTGTCACGCTGGCAGACAATCCGGCCGGACGCGGGCTGCGCGTCGAAGTCTTGTTCCCCTTGCACGGCACAGGAACGGAGGGGGAACCCGCCACATATGCGTCGTGACAAGGCGACGGGCTGCCGCGATAATCGCGACTCCCCAGCAAGCCGTCCTGCGGCCCGCCACGATTTTGACAACCAGTCGGCAACGCACCATGTTTCTTCTCTTAACGACCTGCCGTCTCGCGGCCATGGTCTCCCGGCGCGGCTCTCTCCTGTGCCTGATGTCTGGCGCGGCAGCATGAGTCATTCAAGTACGCAGAGCCTGCGCCGTTCACTAGGAATGTTCGCTACGGGTGTCACGGTGGTGACAACGCGTGATGCTGAAGGCGAGCCGGTCGGGCTGACCGTCAATTCCTTCAATTCGGTGTCGCTGGATCCCCCGTTGATTGTCTGGAGCCTGTCGCTGTCCTTGCCGGTCCGTCCGGTATTCGAGGCCTGCACGCACTACGCGGTGAACGTGCTGGCGGCTGACCAGGAGGCGGTTTCGCGGCAGTTCGCGAGTCGCAAACCAGATCGCTTTGCAGGGATGGACTGGCATCCCGGGGAGCATGATGTGCCTTTGTTGAACGGATGCTGTGCCAACTTCGTGCTGCGCAATACCCACATGCAGCCCGGTGGCGACCATGTTGTGTTCATCAGTGAAGTGTTGTGGTTTACCCGGAGCGAGCGTGACCCCTTGCTCTACTTTGGCGGTGCATACCGCGGCCTTTCTCCACTTGCCTGACAGATGTTCATGGCATCATGCGGAGCGATGATGACAGGGGCGAGCCGTCGCTGAATAGCGCGACAGGACTTTCGAATGGACCCACATGGCGACATCGGGGAAGACTTCGGGGATGGACGACGACACCCTCCATTTTGCAGAGGATGATGCGCCTCACGAGCGGGTGACGGCTGCGCAGCTGTGCTGGCGGATTCTGGTCGTAGACGACGATCCCGACGTGCATGCCGCCACCGATTTTGCCCTGCGCGATGTGCGCATACTCGACCGCCCTATCGAGCTGCTGAGCGCCCGCTCCACCGCAGAAGCCCGCGATGTCATGACCCTGGAGCGCGACATTGCCGTCGCACTGCTTGATGTCGTGATGGAGTCTGATGACGCAGGCCTGCGCCTGGTCAAAGTGATCCGTGATGAGTTGCGCCTCAGCGAGATGCGCATCGTGTTGCGCACCGGACAGCCGGGGTACGCGCCTGAGATCCAGGCGATCCGCGATTACGACATCAATGATTACAAGACCAAATCCGAGCTGACGCGCACCAAGCTGTTCACGGCACTCACTGCAGCGATACGCTCTTATCAGCAGATACGTGCCATCAACACCAACCGCAGCGCGCTCGATCAGCTGGTGCGGGCTATCAACCAGCTGTCGCCGACGATGAGTGCCGAGGCTTTCGCGCATGAAGCCCTGGCTCGCCTCGCCTGCGCCCTTGGTTTGCAGCCCGCACAGGGCATCGTCTGCCTGCGCTATGCGGCGGACGATACAGGGCAAAGCGCGCAGGTGCTGGCAGCCTGGGGCGGCCTGACCGCCGAGGTTGGGCGGCGGCTGCCCGAGCTGCAAGACAAGGACCTGCAGCGGGCCTTGCAGCTTGCCATGTCACAGGGCGAATCCGTCGCTGGCGAGCTGTGCGTGTCGCGTTTCCGGGGTCAGCGCAATCGCTTGCTGGTGGGCATGCAGCAAGCGGTGCTCGCAGACGACGACCGCCGTCGCCTGTTCGAGCTTTTCTGCGGCCACCTGGTGATCGGGCTGGACAACGTCAACATGCTGGAGAACCTGCGCGGGCAGGCCTTTACCGACTCGCTGACAGGCCTGCCCAACCGCGCCAGCCTCATCGACATGCTCGATGCCCAGCTGGCGGGTAGCGACTGCTCGCGCTACACCTTGGCCCTGATCGATATTGATCACTTTGCCGAGGCTAACGATGCACTCGGCCATGCCTTTGGTGACGAGCTGCTGCGGGCTGTGGCGCATCGCCTGTCGTCCGCGCTGGACAGCGAGTGCCGCCTGGCGCGCATCTCCGGCGATACGTTTGCGGCGCTGGGCGTTTCGGAACGCCTGATGCCGGCCATGCTGCTGACCCTGTTCGCTGCTCCCTTCGTCATCGAAGGCCAGGACATGATGCTCACCGTGACCATCGGCATCGCGCATCTGGCCGACATCGACGGCAACGGCGTGGACGCCTTGAAGGGCGCCAGCCTGGCGCTGCGTCGCGCCAAGATGGGCGCGCGGGGTGAGTTCAGTTTCTATTCGCGCGAGATGGCGGTCGATATCCGCGAGCGGGTACGTCTGCTGCAGTCCTTGCGTCATGCGATCGAGCGACAACGCCTGTTCCTCGTCTATCAGCCGCAGATCAACCTGCGCACCGGCAAGACTTGCGGGCTTGAAGCCCTGCTGCGCTGGCGTGGTGACGATGGCCAGTTGATTCCGCCCGATCGCTTCATTCCGATTGCCGAACACTCCGGGCTTATCATCAGCGTTGGCGAATGGGTCATGCGCATGGCGTGCTTCCAGCAGGCTGAGCTGGCCCGTCATGGTTATGGCGGCCTTCGCATGGCGATCAATGTTTCGGTCACCCAGCTGCGTCATCCACGCTTCCTGAGTGCGTTCCGCACAGCGCTGGAGGACAGTGGTGTCAATCCTTCCTGCATTGAACTCGAAATCACCGAATCGGTGGCCATGCTGGAAGCGGATTTCCTCGGTCACATGTTCGAGCAGATCAAGGCGCTGGGCGTGCAGATCGCACTCGATGATTTCGGCACAGGCTTCTCCTCCCTCTCGTATCTGCAGCGGCTGAAGGTCAACCGTCTCAAGATTGATCGCAGCTTCATCAACGAAGTGTCCTCGACGACCTCGGCAAAGCACATTCCAGCCCTGGTCGTGCAACTGGGCCAGACGCTGGGGCTGGCTGTGATTGCCGAAGGCGTCGAAGTGCAGGAACAGGCTGATGTGCTGGTGAAGATGGGCTGCGACGAAGCCCAGGGCTACCTGTTCGCCCGCCCGATGGAAGTGCCGCAGCTTCTTGAATGGCTCGCGGCGCGTAGCTGAGGCCTGCACGTGACGACTTCGCTCAGTGGCCTGACCGTGCGACGCGCGATGATCATCGCCGTGCTGGTCGGCGTCATGCTGCCGGCGATGCTGGTAGGCGCCTATCAGGCGCGTGTGTTGTTCGATAGTCTGCAAGCCAACATCAAATCCTTCCTCGCTCGCGAAGGCAGCATCGTCGCGCTGGGTGTGCGCGAGAGCTTGTGGGCACTGGATGTCGAGAGCGCCCGCACGCTGGTGGAAGCCGTCGCCGATGATCCTGCCATCGTCAGCATCGAGGTGCGCGACCTGCAGCACGGCCGCTTCGTATCAGCAGAGCGTGACGAGCATCGCAGCAGTGCCGGCGAGCACGTCATTGAGGTGCCGGTGACGTATCGCAGCGAGCAGATCGGCACGGTGCATCTGCGTGTGACCGAAGCGCGTTTCATGCAGCAGTTGCGCGGCCAGCTGACCACGCTGGGGATCCTGTTGCTGGTCCAGATGGCTGGCAGTGTGCTGCTGATTCTCGTGGTGTTGCATCAGCGCATTTCGTTTCCGCTTGAGCGTCTGGTCATTGATGCGCAACGTCTGGCGACCGGCGATCTGGACGAATCGATCCAGTCCCTGCGCGACGATGAGATCGGCCGCGTGCAGACTCAGCTGGAATCCACGCGCAAGGCTTTGCGCGGGCTGATCGTCTCGCTGGAGCAGAAGAACGTGGCGCTGGAGCAGGATTTGCGCGTGCGCGAGCGCGTGCAGATGGCTTTGCGCAACAGCGAGCAGAAGTTCTCCTCCTTGTTCCAGGATGCGCCGATCCCGCTGGCACTGCTGCGTCGTAGTGACGGTGTCTACCTCGACGTCAATGCGGCGATGGCAATAGAGCTGGGTTTCCGGCCGGACGAGATGATCAATCGCACGGCCGAGCAGCTCAACCTGTACGCAGACCCGACTGAACGCCAGCGTATGTTCGATCTGCTCGAAGCGCAGGGCATTGTCGATGAGCACGAGATCCGCATGCAGACGCGTGAGGGGCAGGTGCTGGACATCCAGCTGCACATGCGTCTTGTGCAGACCAGTGAGGCTTGCATCCTTGTGGCGCTGGTCAACATCTCGCCACTGCGCGCCGCGCAGCGCAAGGTCGAAGAGCTCAACCTGTCTCTGGAGCGCCGCGTTATCGAGCGCACACGTGCGCTGGCCGACACCAACCACGAGCTGGAAAGCGCGCTCGACCGCCTGCAGCGTACACACAACGAACTGGTGCAGTCCGAGAAGCTCGCAGCGCTCGGCTCGCTGGTGGCCGGTGTGTCGCACGAGTTGAATACGCCCATCGGCAACAGCCTGATGGTGTCGAGCACTTTGCGCGATCTCGGGCGTGAGTTCCGCGTGCAGATGGAGGCCGGCCTGAAGCGTTCGGCGCTCGAGCGCTTCGTCTCAGAGACCGAGGCGGCAGCCGACATCCTGACGCGCAACCTCGGCGTCGCGGGCGAGCTGATCGCCAGCTTCAAGCAGGTCGCAGTGGATCAGACCAGTTCGCAACGCCGCCGTTTTTCCCTGCGCGAGGTGGTGCGTGAGATCGTCCTTACGGCGCAACCCGCATTCCGCAAGACGCCTTACGTCATCGAGGAGAACATCCCGGGCGAAATCTGGATGGACAGTTTCCCCGGCCCCTTTGGTCAGGTCGTGACCAACCTGCTCAACAATACCTTGCTGCACGCCTTCGAGGGTCGGGACAGCGGCAAGGTGGTGCTCGAAGCGCGCGAGGAAGCAGGGCGGGTGGTCTTCTCCTGTACCGATGATGGCATCGGCATTGAGGCTGCCAATCTCGGCAAGATCTTTGATCCCTTCTTCACGACCAAGCTGGGCAAGAAGGGCACGGGGCTGGGGCTCAACATCGTGCACAACATCGTGACCGGTGTGCTCGGTGGAGAAATCCAGGTACACAGTGAGTTGGGTGCTGGTACCTGCTTCACACTTGTGTTGCCGGTGCTGGCGCCGGTGAAGCGCGAAGCGGATCGACCGGAATAGCGGGTCAGCCTGTGTGTAGCGGCGCGAGCCGTTCCAATGCACCGGGCTGAGCGAGCCAGCGCTGCAGCAAACGGTAGACCTCGGCATCGAACCGGCGCGGCACTTCGCTGGCCAGTGCCATCGCGTCGCCGCGTTGTTCCCGTGAGCCGAGGTAGCACCAGCGGTCGAAGACGTGAAAGACTTCACGTGCCGCTTCGGCATGGAATTCATGCACGATAGCGACGCCACCCGTTGGCCACTCGCGCAGACGCAGACTATGCAAGGCATCGCGCAAGCGTTTGTCATGCTCGGCTGGGCTTTCCAACCCCTTGCAGACGCCGCGGCATTTACCCAGCGCGCTGCTGTGACAGGCCCCTTTGCCGCGCTCCAACCCCAGTCGGCGCGGACACAGCTGGTGCTTGGCGCTGATATCACGAAGCAGTTTCTGCGCTTCGATGGGGCCACGCAGACAGCCGAAGATGTCGTGCCAGTCTTTCGGGTCGCTGCCCTGCAGATCGCGCACGGACATGATGGGCGTATCGGAAGCTGCGGCACTGTCGAGCTGCCAGCCCCAGGCCGCTTGCTGACGCTTGTTCGATGCTTCGTTCTGCAGCACCTGCAGTTCGAGCAGCCCCGTGTCCAGATCGCCCGCAGCGGGCAAGGTGTCGACGGCGGCGACGCCCTTGGCACGACTGCGCAGTCTTGGATTGTCCTTGTTCGTGAAAATGCCCAGCACTTCGCTGCGCAGGTTGCGAGCGCGGCCGATTTCCAGCGGATATCCTTGCGCATTGCGCAGCACGTAGACGCCGGGTGCTTCGGGCAGCGCTTCCAGTTCGCCGGCGGGAAGGCGGGTCTGAGGTGTGGTCGACAGCGCACGCTGCCAGGCCCGCTCGGTCTGCGTCGCGTCGTGAGCGGCGCGGCTGTCCTGCAGGAACTGCCAGACCACCTGAGCGTCGTCGAGCGCGCGATGGCGCGAGGCGATGGTGTAGCCGTGACGCTCGATGATGGCATCCAGCCCATGCCGTGCAAACTGCGGATACAGCGCGCGCGAGAACTTCACCGAGCACAGCGCGGGCTGGTGGAACGCCTGGCCTTCGCGCTCGAATGCAGCACGCAGGAAGTTGTAGTCGAAGCGCACGTTGTGCGCCACGAATACCGCACCGTCGAGGCGCTGGCGAACGGCGTCGGCGAGCTCGGCAAAGCCTGGCGCATCGGCAACCATCTCGTCGGTGATGCCGATCAGTTCCTGGATGCGATACGGAATAGGGACGCCCGGATTGACCAGCGTGCTCCATTGTTCGAGCAGTGTGTCGCCCTCGGTGATGAGGATGGCGATCTCGGTGATGCGGTCTCGTGTCGGGTCTGCACCGGTGGTCTCGAGGTCCACGATGGCGAGGCGGGGGTAATGCATTGCCGGACCTTCAGGTGTCAGACGAGTCGTTGGCGCGCGTGCGCCGCCACACCAACCAAAGTGGCCACAGTGTGACGACGCCTGCAAAGACAAGCTGCAGTGCCATGCCGTAGGTGACGAAGGGCATTGAGGATTTGATCTGCCGCGCAAGCGCGGTGGTGTCGGTTACGAAGTAGACGACGGCGCCGATAACGACATACAGGACAAACAGCGCCGTCATACGTAGTCCGCGCTCAGTGCTCGCTCAGTGCTCGTTCTGGTAGTAGTAGGCCTTCTGCGGCACGTGCGAAGCCTGATTGGTCTCGCTGGTCTTCAGGTCTTGTGGTTTGTCCCACCACAGGGCGCGGCCACGGCGCTGCTCTTCGCGCTCTTCCGGGTGCTTTTCCATCCATTGGCGCATGAACTTGGTGTGGTCGGATTCGTATTGGGCCATGATCGTCAATCGTAAGTAGGGAGTCTTCAGTTCTTGCGTTCGGCCGGTTTGTCGGCACGCACGCGATAAATGCGGATCACCTCGGGCGCACGGCGCACGGCACGCATGATGCGCGCCAGGTGAAGACGATTCTGTACCTGCAGCACGAAGTTGATGACCGAGTGGGGACCCTGGTCCCCCTGGTCTTTTTCCATGCTGACGGACTGGATGTTCGATTCCTGGTCGGCGATTGCCGCGGCGACGCGGGCAAGTACGCCACGGCGGTGTTCGACGAGTACGCGAATGGTCACGTCGAACAGCCGCTCGGTACCCAGTTCCCATTCGACGTCGATCCAGCGATCGCGGTCAGCTGAATGATTACGCGTCAGTACCGGGCAGTCATTGACGTGAATCTCCAGCCCCTGGCCCTTGCGGATCATGCCGACGATGGGGTCGCCGGGGATTGGGCGGCAGCAGCGGGCCATCTGCACTGCCATCCCTTCACCACCGTGGATGAGGATGGGGCTGTTGTTGCGTGCGCGTGTTTCGCCTTCGACCGGCTCGGCGGCCTTGCCATGCTCGATGTCGAGCAGGCGACGTGCGACGACGGCTGCGAGCCGTTTGCCGAGGCCGATGTCGGTCAGCACGTCATTGCGTTGTTTGAGGCCGTTCTCGCGCAGCAGCTTGTCCCAGGCGATGGTGCCGATGTCGGCCAGCACATGACCGTGCGGACGCAGGGCCTGGGTCAGCAGGCGTTCGCCGAGGCTGGAGGCTTCGGCCTGCTGGGCGTTCTTGAGGAAGTGGCGGATCTCGGCACGGGCTTTACCGGTACGCACATAAGACAACCATGCCGGATTGGGGCTGGCGTGACCGGCAGTGACAATCTCGACCTGATCACCATTTTTCAGTTCGGCGCGCAGCGGTTGCAGTTCGCCGTTGATTCGACAGGCGACGCAACGGTTACCGATATCGGTGTGCACCGCGTAGGCGAAATCGACCGGCGTGGCGCCGCGCGGCAGGTTGTAGATCTTGCCCTTCGGCGAGAAGACGAAGACGTCACCGGGGAACAAATCGATCTTGACGTGTTCGAGGAATTCGGACGAATCGCCGGAGGCAGTCTGCAACTCAAGCAGGGATTGCAGCCAGTTATGCGTCTTGCGTTGCAGGTCCGAGATCGAAGCCGTGTCATCCTTGTACAGCCAGTGCGACGCGACGCCGCTTTCGGCAACGGCGTGCATCTCGGTCGTACGGATCTGCACTTCGACCGGCATGCCCATCGGGCCGATGATGGTCGTGTGGATCGATTGGTAGCCATTCGCCTTGGGGATGGCGATGTAATCCTTGAACTTGCCCGGCACGGGTTTGTAGAGCTCGTGCAGCGCACCCAGCGCGAGGTAGCAGCTCGGCAGATCCTTGACGAGGATGCGGAAGCCATAGACATCCATCACCTGCGACAGTGACAGGCGCTTCTCGACCATCTTGCGGTAGATGCCGAACAGGTGCTTCTCGCGGCCATAGACTTCGGCCTCCACGTTCCAGGCCGGCAGGCGCTCCTGCACGCTGCTCATGAGGCGCGCGACGATTTCGCGGCGATCTCCCCGCAGACGTTTAAGGGCTTGCGTCAGCACGCGGTAACGCATCGGGTAGCTGTGCTTGAACGATAGCTCCTGCAGCTCGCGGTACAGCGTATTGAGGCCCAGACGGTTGGCGATCGGGGCGTAGATTTCCAGCGTTTCGCGCGCGATGCGGCGGCGCTTGTCGGGCCGCACCACGTCCAGCGTGCGCATGTTGTGCAGGCGGTCGGCAAGCTTGATGAGGATGACGCGCACATCGCGCGCCATGGCAAGGAACATCTTGCGATAGTTCTCGGCCTGCGCTTCCTCGTACGAACGGAATTCGATGCGGTCGAGCTTGGACACGCCATCGACGAGGTCTGCTGCGATTTTGCCGAAGGCATTGGCGATATCGTCCTTGTTGATATCGCAGTCTTCCATCACGTCGTGCAGCAGGCCGGCAATCAGCGCGTGTGCGTCGAGGTGCCATTGCGCGAGGATTTCTGCGACGGCAAGCGGATGGGAGATGTAGGGATCGCCGCTGATGCGAAGCTGGCCCTCGTGGGCCGCCGCAGACATGCGGAAGGCGGCTTCGAGCCGCTCGACATCTTCAGCCTTGAGGTAGCGCGAGGCCTGCAGCGCGAGCCGGGCGAACTCGACAGATTCGGCGCTGGCAGGCTCGGCATTGGCCGGGGCGACGTCGTCGGGCACGACGACAGGAGGCAGCGCAGGCGCGACAGAAAGGGGTAGGGGCGGGACTACCGGTGTTTCGGGTGCAGCAGGCTCGTCGGCGCCGGATATTGTCCGTCGCCGGGCAGGGCTATGCTGGGCAGAGGGGTCCGATGCGGCGCGCATGGTGACGACCCTGCCCTTCCCGGATGAATCAGGCCTGGCTGCGGTTGAGGATCTCGCGACCCACCTTGCCGGCAGCGATTTCACGCAATGCGATCACGGTCGGCTTGTCGCGGTCGCCCTCGACCAGCGGGGTGCTGCCCGAGGCAATCTGGCGCGCACGATAGGTGGCTGCCAGGGTCAGCTCAAAGCGGTTGGTGATGCGGTTGAGGGCGTCTTCGATGGTGATGCGGGCCATGGCCTGTTTACTCCGGATCGGCTGCCAGACGGCAGAATTCAATGGATTGGGGTCTCAAGCGTGCGCTTATTGACCGAGGTTGTCGACAAAAACGGCGGGGTGGCGAAGCCGGGTTTGCGGGGTACGCAGCCTCGCGGCCCGCGTAACACTGCGCAGATCTTCCATCGCCGTCTGCAAGTCATTGTTAATTATAGCGTAATCAAAGTCCGCTACGCGCCGCATTTCATCGCGGGCGGCCGCCAGGCGGCGTTCGATGACTTCGGTGCTGTCGGTACCGCGTCCGCGCAGGCGTTGCTCAAGCACGGCAAAGGAGGGCGGCAGGATGAAGATGCTGACTGCTGAGGGGAACAGCTTGCAGACCTGTGCGGCGCCTTGCCAGTCGATTTCGAGCAGTACGTCCTGCCCGGCCGCCAGCTGCTCTTCCAGCCAGGGGCGAGAGGTTGCGTAGAAGTTGCCGTGCACTTCAGCCCATTCGAGGAACTCTCCGCCGTCGCGCATGGCGAAGAAGCGTTCTCGGCTGACGAAGTTGTACGAGACCCCGTCGACCTCGCCTTCGCGGGCTGTCCGTGTCGTGAAGGAGACGGACAGGCGGATGCTGGGGTCCTCCTTGAGCAGTGCTCGCACAAGGGTGGTCTTGCCGGCGCCCGACGGGGCGGAAACGATATAGAGAATGCCGCTCATGCCTTACTCTAGGTTCTGTACCTGTTCGCGCATCTGTTCAATGTAGACCTTCAGATCCACCGAGATCGCTGTCAGCTCGGTCGATACCGACTTCGACGCCAGGGTATTGGCTTCACGGTTGAGTTCCTGCATCAGGAAATCAAGTCGTTTGCCGACGGAACCCCCGGCCTTCAGCACCCGTTCCACCTCGTCCAGGTGGGTTGTCAACCGTGTCAGCTCTTCGGCGACATCCACCTTCTGGGCGAACACCGTCACTTCGGTGCGAATGCGGTCTTCGTCCAGTGTTTCTACTGCTTCACGCAGGCGCTGGGCCATGCGCCTGCGGTACTCCTCAATCGATGCGGGCACCAAAGGAGCCGCTGCGGCCACCCGCTCGCGCATCGCGGCCACCCGCTCCCGCAGCGCCTCAGCCAGTTTGGCGCCCTCGCGCTGGCGGCTGTCGCGCAGTTCGCTCAGCACCTGCTTCGCCAGCTCGGCCAGGGCTTCGGCCAGCTTTTCCTGCGATAAGGTCTCTTCCGCCAGTACGCCGGGCCAGCGCAGCACTTCGCCGCACGAAAGGGGTGCAGCGTCCGGCAGTGCAGCACGAACCTGGGCCTGGGCGCTGGCAAGCCGCGCCAGCATTTCTGGATTAACGGCCAGATCTGACGGAGCCTGAGCGGCCGCCTGTAAGTTGCCACGGCATTCGACCTTGCCCCGTGATAGGCTCGCGCCGATCAGATCGCGCAACATCGGCTCCCCGAAGCGCAATTCCTCGGGGATGCGGAAGTTTGTATCGAGGTAGCGCGAGTTGACGCTGCGCAGTTCGAGGTGGAGCGATACGCTGCCAAGATTGCGGCTCTGGGCGGCAAAGCCGGTCATGCTGTAGACCATCGGGATATTCCGTGTGGGCGGGTTGCTCGGGGAGGGCGGCCTGAAGTCGGATGCCGGCGTTGCCGTAAAGACAAGACCAAGCAAGAAAACCTGCGTTCCGGGTTAGGATTCCGGCCGCAGACCAGCGCGAAGTACCGCGGATATTAACTCATGGCCACGCCAGCGACCCAAACCAACAGTCCTCTGCCACCGGGCTTCCAGCTAGAGCAGTACCGGATCGAGCAACAGCTGAGTCTGGGCGGTTTCTCCATCGTGTACCTCGCGACGGACGATAACGAAGTCCCCGTCGCCATCAAGGAATACCTGCCGAACTCCCTCGCCCTGCGCAAATCGGGCGAGATTGAGCCGCAGATCACGGAAGAGCACCAGGCGGCCTTCCGCTACGGCATGAAGTGCTTCTTCGAAGAAGGGCGCTCGCTCGCCAAGCTGATGCATCCCAACGTTGTGCGCGTGCTCAACTTCTTCCGCGCCAACGGCACCGTCTACATGGTCATGCAGTTCGAGCGTGGCCGCACGCTGCAGGACTTCATCTACCGCAACAAGGGCCATATCAAGGAACGCTTCATCCGCGGCGTCTTCACGCGCCTGCTGAACGGTCTGCGCGAAGTGCACGCCCACAAACTGCTGCACCTCGATATCAAACCTTCGAACATCTATCTGCGCAACGATGGCACGCCGGTTCTGCTCGACTTCGGAGCGGCGCGCCAGACCCTGGCGCAAGACACCCCAATGTTGAAGCCCATGTATACCCCGGGTTTCGCCCCGCCGGAGCAGTTCAACGACCGTGAGAACCTCGGTCCCTGGAGCGACATCTACAGCGTCGGCGCATCGATGTATGCCTGCCTCGCTGGCAGTGCACCTGTGCGCTCGGATGAGCGCATCAAGAAAGACACTTTCGAACCGGCGACCAAGCGTTGGGCTGGCGAATATTCGGTGCACATGCTCGAAACCATCGACTGGTGTCTCAACCTCAATCCGCTGGAACGCCCGCAAAGCGTCTATGCCCTGCAGAAGGCGCTGCTCACGCGTTCCCGCCACATCGCCCCCAAACCGCCAGCGACCCTGATCGGCAAGATCAGCACGCGTCTGCGCTCGCTCATCCAGAAGTCCTGAGCCACAACATGAAATTCTCGATCTATCAGGAAAGCCGCCCTGGCAGCCGCCCCAACAACCAGGACCGTGTGGCCTACAGCTACTCGCGCGAATCGCTGCTGATGGTCGTCGCCGACGGCATGGGCGGCCACCTGCATGGCGAAATTGCGGCGCAGATCGCGGCGCAATACCTCATCGAATCTTTCCAGCAGGCGGCGCAACCGCAGATTCGCGACGAGCTGATGTTCCTGTCGCGTTCGCTGACGAACGCGCATAACGCCATCGTCGATTACGCCTACGACAAGCGCCTGCCAGACGCACCACGCACCACAATCGTGGCCTGCCTGATCCAGAACAGCGTGGCCTACTGGGCGCATGCCGGCGACTCGCGCCTCTACCTCGTACGCAAGGGGCGTACGGTGGCGCAGACGCGCGACCATTCGCGCCTGCAACTGATGATTGATCAGGGTCTCATCACCGAAGAAGAGGCGCTCCATCACCCCGCGCGCAACCGCATCTTCAGCTGTCTTGGCGGCACACATTCGCCGCAGGTCGAGTTCTCCAGTGCCACGCCGCTGTTTGCCAATGACCTCATCGTCATGTGTACCGACGGTGTGTGGGGCAACCTCGAGAGCGACGACATTACGGAGCAGATGGGCGAAGCCAACATCCTCGAAGTCACGCCGAAAATCCTTAACCGTGCTGAAGCCAGAGGCGGTCTGACCTGCGACAACCTCTCCATCCTCTCGATGCGCTGGCACGATGACTACGCTGATGGCACGCCCTCGACTGTGTCGACCGACACCATGCCGGTCGACACCATCACCACCAAGATGGATGGTTTCACGCGCGGCCGCGTGCCGGAAGGCAATGCGCTGTCGGATAACGACATCGAGCAGGCGATCAAGGAAATCAACTCGGCCATCAAGAAGTATTCCCGTTTCGACCCGCGTTAATCAGTTCTCAGCCCTTTGCCATTTCATTAGATTGGCGCGCTCCCGGTCTCTGACAATGAGTCTTCGCGGGCTTTGGCTACGATCATCGCCCTTCTGGGATCCGCGTATCGCCCCGGCACGCGAGACTTTTGCATTTGAGCTCAGCTCGGCCGGTTGCGGGGCAGCGAAAGCTATTTGCCTCGTAACTCCAGCCTAATCAAAAGCCTTCGATTTGCATCGCATAGTTCGGCGCATTTGTCTGTTGCAGGCGCACATCGATTGTCTCGGGTTTTAGTTGCTTTTCAACACGATTGATCGAACACTGCCCGAGTTGCGAAGCAGTGAGGTGTGCTTGGCAACCAATCCAAATCCAACAATATGGAGACAAAAATGAAAGCCATTCACCTGAAAAGCACCATTGCACTGGCGTGCATGCTGGCAGCTTCACACGTAGCAGCCGCTCCGGTTGGCTATGGTGCGGGTACCACCGGAGGTGGTAGCAGCGCCGCCAAGACCGTCAGCACGTTGTCGGCCATGCAAGCTGCGATCGATGCCTATGACGGTAGCAGCGGCCTGGTATTGAACTACACGGGCAAATTCAACTTCGCCACAATCACCGATGTGTGTGCGCAGTGGAAGAAGGCAGCACAAACGCTTGAGATCAAGAACAAGAGCAACATCACCATCAAAGGTGCCAGCGGTTCGTCTGCCAACTTCGGTATTCACATTGCCGGGGCTGCTTCGAATATCATCGTGCAGAACATGACGATTGGTTTGCTCCAAGGCGGAGAGGCTGCGGACTCAATTTCTCTCGAAGGGATGTCGAGTGGTATTCCTTCCAAGATCTGGATTGATCACAACACGATCTTTGCCTCGCTGACATCGTGCGCCGGAGCAGGTGATGCCTCATTTGATGGCGGCATTGATCAGAAGAAGGGCGTCAAGAACGTAACGATTTCGTACAACTACATTCATGACTACCAGAAGGTCAGTCTGAACGGCTACAGCGACAAGGACACCGCCAATGCCGCAGCGACCACGACCTACCATCACAATCGCTACGAAAACATCAAGTCCAGGCTTCCCTTGCAACGTTTTGGGAAGACACACATCTACAACAACTACTATAAGAATGTGGAGACTTCAGGCATCAATGTGCGCATGGGGGGAACATCGCTTATCGAGTCGAATGTCTTCGAGACTGTGAAGAATCCGGTCACGTCTCGCGACAGCTCTTCGATCGGTTACTGGGATCTGCGTAACAACATCAGCAGCGGAATTACCTGGGATACCCCTGACTCCGCAACGGTGAATGCGACGAACTGGGCGACCACCAAAGCGTTTGGCTCAACCGGCTACAGCTATACAGTGACCCCGGCAGCCAATGTGAAGGCCAAGGTCATTGCGACCGCTGGTGCCGGTACCAACCTGGCAGAGTAACGGGCAGTGCGCGCCTGAAGTAGCAGGCGTGACGAGTCAAGGACGGCGCCTGCGGGCGCCGTTTCCATTCAGGATTCGCGGCCATGTGACGCTAGAATCCCGGCCTTACCCATCACCGGAAGTTCGCCATGAGCCGTCCCTCAAGTCGCAGCCCAGATCAATTGCGTGAAGTAAAGATCACGCGCAACTACACCCGCCATGCCGAAGGCTCGGTGCTGGTGGAGTTTGGTGATACCAAAGTGCTCTGCACTGCCTCGGTCGAGGAAAGCGTACCGTCGTTCCTGCGTGGCAAGGGCGAGGGCTGGGTGACGGCGGAGTACGGCATGCTGCCGCGTTCGACGCATACGCGCATGGCGCGTGAAGCGGCCAAGGGCAAGCAGAGCGGGCGCACGCAGGAGATCCAGCGTCTGATCGGTCGCAGTCTGCGCGCGGTGGTCGATCTCAAGGCTCTGGGTGAACGGCAAATCACGGTCGATTGCGATGTGATCCAGGCTGACGGCGGTACGCGTACCGCGTCGATCACCGGCGCCTGCGTGGCGGTCCATGATGCGGTGAGCAAGCTGGTGGCTGATGGCAAGCTTGCGGCGAACCCCTTGCGCGACTGGGTGGCGGCGATCTCGGTGGGTATCTACAAGGGCGTGCCCGTGCTGGATCTTGATTACCCCGAAGATTCGGACTGCGACACCGACATGAACATCGTCATGACGGGCAGCGGCGGCATCGTCGAAGTGCAGGGCACGGCTGAAGGGACACCGTTTTCGCGTGCCGAGCTGGATGCGTTGCTGGCGCTGGGCGGACAAGGCATCGCAGAGCTGGTGCGCTTGCAGAAGCAGGCAGTCGGCTGACCGCCGGCAGCCATGAAAAAAGGCTCGCCGAGGCGAGCCTTTTTTTGTGCTGCAGTCGCTTATTCGACGCCCTGGCTGGCGAGGTATTCCTCGTAGGTGCCGCGGTAGTCGACGACTTGACCATCGGTCTTGATTTCAATGACGCGCGTGGCGACCGATGACACGAACTCGCGGTCGTGCGAGACGAAGAACAGGGTGCCGTTGAATTCGGCGACACCGTTGTTGAGTGACTCGATGGACTCCATGTCCATGTGGTTGGTCGGTTCGTCGAGCAGCAGCACGTTCTTGCGCTGGAGCATCAGCTTGCCGAACAGCATGCGCCCTTGCTCGCCGCCGGAGATGACCTTGACGGACTTCTTCACGTCATCACCCTTGAACAGCAGGCGGCCCAGCGTGCCGCGGATCAGCGTGACGGCGTCGTCGCCTTCGTAGCCACCTTCGCGCACATAGCCGCTGATCCAGTCGGTGAGGCTTTCGCCACTCGCGAAGTCGGTGGCGTGGTCTTGCGCGTAGTAGCCACGCTTGGCTTTCTCGGCCCACTTGATCGTGCCCTTCTGCGGCGTCAGCTCGCCCATCAGCAGGCGGAGCAATGTGGTCTTGCCGACACCGTTCTCGCCGATGATGGCCACCTTGTCGCCGGCATCAATGGTGAGGGAGAGCTTGTTGAACAGCTTGCGGCTGTCGTCGTAGCCGAAAGTGAGGTCTTCGATCTCGACGGCCTGACGGTGCAGCTTTTCCTTCTCGTCGTAGTCGAAGCGGATCCATGGGTACTGGCGTGACGAGGGCTTGAACTCCTCGATCTTGATCTTCTCGATCTGCTTGGCGCGGCTGGTGGCCTGGCGTGCCTTGGACTTGTTGGCCGAGAAGCGGCGCACGAACTCCTGCAGTTCGGCGACCTTTTCCTTGGCGCGGGCGTTGTCCTTGGCCTGTTGTTCGCGAGCCTGCTGGGCGGCTTCCATGTAGTCGTCCCAGTTGCCCGGCCAGATCTGGATGCGACCGTAGTCCAGGTCGGCCATGTGGGTGCAGACCTGGTTCAGGAAGTGACGGTCGTGGCTGATGATGATCATCGTGCTGTCGCGCCCGTTAAGCACATTCTCCAGCCAGCGGATGGTGTTGATGTCGAGGTTGTTGGTCGGCTCGTCGAGCAGCAGGATGTCCGGGTTCGAGAACAGTGCCTGGCACAGCAGCACGCGCAGCTTCCAGCCCGGCGCGACTTCGCTCATCGGGCCGGTGTGTTGTTCGGTGGGAATCCCCACGCCCAGCAGCAGTTCCCCGGCACGTGCTTCAGCGGTGTAACCGTCGTACTCGGCGAACTTGCCTTCGAGTTCGGCCGCATGCATGTAGTCTTCTTCGGTCGCTTCGGGGTTCGCGTAGATCGCGTCTTTCTCCTGCATGGCCGCCCACATCTCGGCGTGACCCTGCATCACCACGTCGATGACGCGCTGTTCTTCGTAGGCGAACTGGTCCTGACGCAGGAAGGCCATGCGCTCGCCTGAGTCGAGCGCGACGTTGCCGGCGGACGGCTCCAGCACGCCCGCGAGGATCTTCATGAAGGTCGATTTGCCGGCGCCGTTGGCGCCGATCAGGCCGTAGCGATTGCCGTCGCCAAACTTGACCGAGACGTTTTCAAACAGGGGCTTGGCCCCGAACTGCATGGTGATGTTGTTGGCGATTAGCACGGCGAAATCCTTGATGCAGACGGCAGGAGAAGCCGTCTCGAAGCGAAGCGCGGGATTGTACCGTGCCGGGGTGACGGTCCCAAGCGTCAGGGCTCAGGCGTCCGGGGCTGCGTCTGCACCCCAGCGCGCCATCAGGCGGTGCGGGACTTTGAGCTGGTCGAGGATGCGCGCCACCACGAAGTCCACGAGATCGTCGACCGATTGCGGGTGGTGATAGAAGCCCGGGTTGGGCGGCAAGATCACGACGCCCATGCGGGACAGGCGCAGCATGTTTTCGAGGTGCAGGGTCGAAAACGGAGTCTCACGTGGCACGAGGATCAGCTTGCGACCCTCCTTGAGGCACACATCGGCGGCGCGTTCGATGAGATTCGACGACAGTCCGGCGGCCACGGAGGCCAACGTACCCATGGTGCAGGGGCAGATCACCATTGCGTCCGGCGGGTTGGAGCCAGAGGCCAGTGGTGCGAACCACTCTTCGCGGCCGTAGACCTGCAACTGCCCCGGGTGCGCGCCGAAGCGCTCGCTGAGCCAGGCCTGCGTCTCATTCGGGCGAGAGGGCAGGGCAAGGTCTAGCTCCTGCCGCGCCACGATTTGCGCGACCTGCGAATACAGTAGCTGTACCCGGCAACCTGCGGCGAGCAGACAGTCGATCAATCGCAGGCCGTAGGGCATGCCCGAGGCGCCTGTCAGGGCCACGGCGATGTTTCCGGTCACACTTGGTGTGGGTGTCGTCATCCTGTGGATGCTACCTGAGAGGGCCCGGCACGGAGATCGGAACGTTCCTTGTCGGCTGGTTTCCGACAAGGTGATTGGCAATTTTCGCAATTTTGATCAGGCCGCCCTTTCGAATCCACTGCCAGAGTGCACGCCCAAATACCTGTCGGTCCGCCCTCTGGAACGTTATTGCGGCGCAGCAAAATGTGTTGTAAGACAAATACTTACGATTTACGCCGCAAAGTTTGAAACGCCCTTGTTAGGTGTTTTTTCCTATGGCACCATGCCGCCACAATGGAGTCGCAAAAGAACGATTCTTGTCAGATTTATTGTTGTACCGGTAACAGGGCCTCGCAGCCGTCGACGGTGGCAGTACCGTCCAAGAAACCAAATCAAGGAGTGGAGATCATGCAGTTTTCTCAAAGCATCAAGGGTGCGGGCCTCAGCGTGTTGCTGACCGTGTTGGTTGCCGCGTGCGGTGGCGGTAGTGGTGGTGGTGATAGCGCTCCCGCTGCTGGTGCTTCTTCGAGCAGTAGCTCGAAGGCTTCGTCGGCGGCTTCTTCTGTAACGTCGTCGACCAGTTCGTCGGTGGCTTCGTCATCGTCCAGCTCGGTGGCAAGCTCTTCCAGCAGCTCCGCGGCTTCTTCGTCCAGCTCGGTCGCCTCGTCGTCCAGCTCGGTCGCTTCGTCGTCCAGCTCGGTCGCTTCGTCGAGCAGCTCGGTCGCTTCTTCGTCCAGCTCGGTCGCTTCCTCGAGCAGCTCAGTAGCCTCTTCGTCGAGTTCATCGAGCAGTGCAGCCTCGGTAACGAAGACTACCTGGACGCCCAGCTACACCAATTTTGCCGCCCAGAATCTTCTTGGCTCGTGCTCAAGCGGCAACTATGCATTCGCGAGTTTGGGCTCAGGTACGGTTGATGGAGTGACTTACTACACGTCATCTACAACCGCGCTCCGCTTCTACGATGCATCCAGCTGTTCCAATACAGGGCCTTTTGCCATCAACTTCAACGGTTCTGCGTTCCCGACGGCAACGGCTTCCACGGCTTGGGCTGCAGGCAATGTCATCGACCTGTCGACGATGACCCGCTACGTTCAGGTGCCCTACACGTCAGCCGCGACCACAAGCCCGTCGCTTACGGTGACTTTCACCAACAGCGGCACGACGGCTGGCACCACCACGACGCAACAGATCGTGATTACCAACGGTAGCGGCAAGGTGCTGGCAGTTGCTTTGGCAGGTGTCGGGTCGACTCAAACGACGATTACCGCGACCGACACCGTGACTGCGGGCAGTTCCGGGTCTTTCTACGTCCTCTTCACCCGCGTGAGTGATACGACGGGCGGTCTTCGCGTCTGGCAAACCGAACTGACCAAGTAAAGCCTGCTGGTTAGCAAGCCGACCAGAAGCCCCGTCCCCGGACGGGGCTTCTGCTTTCCGGGCCTCGGGCGACGATTGGCTTGTTGGCGGATTTGATAAATAGGTAGAATTAGAAGGTTTTGTGGTGCCGTACTCCAAACGGCATGGCAAGTCCCGGAGCGGCGCAAAGCCGCCTGGCAAATAACGACACAGGAGTAGGACATGCTGGAAGAGAACAAACTGCGGCTTGCCGCACTGGGTAGCTTTTTGCTGTCTGCAGCACTGCTGACAGCTTGTGGTGGCGGCGGCGGGGGTGGCGGCAGTACCGCTGGAGGTGCTGCCACGACGAGCAGCAGCAGTTCTTCGTCGGTTGCAAGCGTTTCGAGCTCGTCTGTTGCATCTTCTTCGACCAGCTCAAGCGGATCCGGTGCGTCTGCGAGCTCTGCCTGCAGTGTCTATTTCTGCGAAACCTTTGATACGGCTACCGACAGCACCCTGCTGACCGCCAGCTATCGCGCGCTGGCGACCAACGGCAGCCTGCCCATGTTCATCAACCAGGGTGGCACGGTGACGGTCAGCAGCGGCGCTGTGGTTCTGGACGGTACGCGCTTGTCGATTGGTGCATTGGGTAGCACTGCTACGACGAGCAGCACGACTCCGGGCGGCGAGCTGGATCTCAGCAAGCCCTACAAGATCAGCATCGACATTGGCGCCATCACCGGTACGACCACCAAGGCTTTCCAGGTCTTCGTGGACAACAACACCACCAGCTCCAGCGCCTCACCCCGTGGTTCGGACTCCAAGATCTACAGTTCGACGCTGTCGCTGCTGACTGCGAACACGACCATCACCATTTCGGATTCGATTGGCACCAGTGCTTCGTTCATCACGCTGCGTACCGAATCGGGCGCGCAGGTTGCTGTCAATGCCATCCGCATCGAGTACACCGGTGCCGCAGCGTCCAGCTCTTCGACGGCAAGCAGCACTTCCTCGGCAAGCAGCAGTGCCGTGTCTTCGGCAAGTTCGTCATCGGTGAGCTCGTCGTCGGCGAGTTCGTCATCCAGCTCCGCTGCCGCCAACTCTTCGACGAGTTCGGCGCCGGCAGGTTCGGGCACGATCGCTGTTGCGGCAACGCAATCGACCATGGCGGGCGGCTTCGCCCAGCCGGCAGCAGGCGGCTTGCCCTTGTTTGACGCCAGCGGCAAGATCGTTGGCAGCACGCTGGCTGGTGCGCGCGTCAAGTACGCAAGCAGCTTTGCAGACATGAATACGATCATCGCTGCGGCACGCGTCAACGATGCCGGCACCAAGGTGACGGCTGGCGCCTACCCGCTGCTGATTGTGTATAGCGGTAACGAAGACACCCTGATCAATCAGATCGTGAAGGATCACACCAAAGATGCTTCCGGGAACTGCCCGGTGGCCCACTGGAACGACACCTATCGCGAAGTGCCGCTGAAGGACTACACCGCCGGTATCACCATCATTGGTACCGATGGCTCGTCCGCGAACTTCGGCATCACGATCGTCAACTCCGGCAACGTGATTGTGCGCAACATGAAGATCGGTGCACTGGGCGGGGCGAACAACGATGCCGACATGTTCCGCATCGACAACTCGTCGAATGTATGGCTCGACCACAACGAACTTTTCGCTGTGAACAACGAGTGCAATGGGTCGCCTGACGGTGACCTGACCTTCGAGTCGGCGATCGACATCAAGAAAAACGCGCAGAACATCACCGTGTCCTACAACTACATCCATGACAGCAAGAAGGTCGGTCTGGATGGTCATACCCAGAGTGGCGGAACGTCGGATTACCAGCGCACCATTACCTACCACCACAACTATTACAAGAACGTGAATGCGCGTCTGCCGTTGCAGCGCTGGGGCTGGATCCACGTCTACAACAACCTGTACGACGGCATCACCAGCTCGGGTATCAACGTGCGTGCCAGCGGTCTTGCCAAGATCGAGAACAACTGGTTCCAGAACGCGCTGAACCCGATCACCTGCCGCTACGACACGAATGGTTGTGGTCGCTGGTATCTGCTGGGCAATAACGCCACCAGCGCGGCAGACAATGCCACCTACAGCATCACGTGGGATGACCCGGGCACGGGCGGCGTCAATGCTTCGGACTGGACGAGTACTGCCACTTCGGCAGACATCACTTCGCTGGCGAGCAAGATCACCTATGCCTACACGGCAGCGACAGCGCAGTGCGTGAAGAACAATCTGGCCTCGGTGGCAGGCGTAGGTAAGGGCTTCGCAGCACTTAGCTGCCCCTGATCGGCAAGCGACGCAGGAAAAGGCCGCCCTCGGGCGGCCTTTTTTTATTCAGCCTCAGCCTGGCCGATGCTGGGTCCCGTTGCGCAAACCGTGGTGGCGGGTGTGGAAGTCGATCCACACCACGTCGGCCTGCTCGGTAGGCGGTGGCAGGTGGTCGCGTTCCAGGCGGGCGGCGAGGAACAGCCGGCCCATCATGGTCTGGCGCCAGGCTTCACCATCGTAGAGGTGGTAGAAGCGGGTTTTCTCCAGTTGTGCGTTGGCCACCAGGTGAATGGCTTCGCGCGGCGCGAGCGCCACGACGGAGGCGAGTGTCAGGCGCTGGCTGACTTCGGTGTCCAGCGCTTCGTAGAAGGCTTCGGTCTGCGTCTCGCTGAGCGAATGGTAGTAGTTGAACCATTCTTCCTTGCGCACGAGCAGGTTGTCCGTTTCGGGCTTGGTGAGCCAATAGAGGTTCCAGGCCTGGGTGTCGCCTTGATCCTGCATGATGCGGAAGACGCAGCGTTGCGCGCCCGGAATGGCGTAGTACTCCGGCGTCAGCGGTGCATACATCGGAATGCCGTTCCACAGGACCATGATCGTCAGCCTCTTGAATGCAGCGAAATACGCTGCTCATGGGGGTTATATCGACGGTTCGGTGATGCCCTTGAGTCGTCGTGCGGCTGAAGCCCTTGTCAGAAAGTGGCTGATGCCGCGCGCTCCTCTCTGGGCCAAGCCTTGCGCCAGGGGGCAAGGGAAACTTAGTGGGCAGGCGGGTGTTTTGCTGGTCAGGCCACCCGAATGGCCACGCACAATGTTCCTGAGTCGCTGTTGCCCGGCGTCGCGATCAGGTCTGATCCGGGCGCGACGGGTACCTGATCAAGGCTGCAGGCTGGTTGGCGGGCGGTGTGCTGCTGCAGTTGCCGCAGCTGTCGTGGCAGCTGCCACAGCTGTTGCCGGAAGGCGGGTTGCGGCGGGACAGGCGGGGGGCGAACTGGCGCGCCAGTTGCCAGGCCGCAAGCAGCACGACCAGGCCGACCAGCAGCGGCTCGATGAAGCTGTAGAGGCTTGCCGCACTCATGTCAGCCAGCGGCCAAGCAGGTTGGCGAACCAGGCGGCCAGCCAGGCGAGACCGAACAGGTAGGCAGTGGCCGCGCCGACGACACGCCATGAGCCCGTCTCGCGGCGCATCACTGCGAGCGTCGACAGGCATTGCGGGGCGTAGATGTACCAGGCCATGAGGGCCAGACCGGTGCCCAGCGACCATTGCGCGCCCAGCAGGGGCAGCAGGGCGGCGCTGGCGGCGTCCTGCCCGCCTTCGATGGCGTACACGGTGGCCAGACCACTGACGGCGACTTCGCGTGCGGCGAGGCCGGGGATCAGCGCCACACAGATCTGCCAGTTGAAGCCCAGCGGTGCGAAGAGTGTCTGCATGCTGCGCCCGATGTGGCCGGCGTAGCTGTACTC
This sequence comes from Viridibacterium curvum, assembly GCF_039544165.1. Taxonomy (NCBI): domain Bacteria; kingdom Pseudomonadati; phylum Pseudomonadota; class Betaproteobacteria; order Rhodocyclales; family Rhodocyclaceae; genus Viridibacterium; species Viridibacterium curvum. Next base: position 176,541 of record NZ_BAABLD010000008.1, on the reverse strand, counting down.
GACGGCAGTGCCAGCCCAATCGGCAGGCGGTGTCGGGAAGCTGGCGAGGAACCAGATCAACACTGACAGCGCGAGGATGATGCCGCCTACGCGCTTGATGAAGATGCTGGCTCGCTCATACAGGCCGATGGCGATATTGCGCGGGTTGGGCAGGCGCCACGAGGGGAGTTCCAGCAGCAGCGCCGCGCCATGCTGTTCGCGGCGCACGAGCTTGACGACCAGCGCGACCAGCAAGGCGCTGAGTATGCCAGCGAGGTACAGGCCGAACAGCACCAGGCCCTGAAGGTTCAGCACGCCCAGCACACTGCGCTCGGGCACGAAGGCGCCGATCAGCAGGGCATAGACAGGCAAGCGCGCCGAGCAGGTCATCAGCGGTGCGACGAGGATGGTGATGAGGCGGTCGCCGGGATGCGGGATGCTGCGCGTGGCCATGATGCCGGGGATCGCGCAGGCGAAGCTCGACAGTAGCGGGATGAAGGCACGGCCCGAGAGGCCTGAGGCGAGCATCACGCGGTCGAGGAGGAAGGCTGCACGGGGCAGGTAGCCCGATTCTTCCAGGCACAGGATGAACAGGAAAAGCAGCAGGATCTGCGGCAGGAAGACCAGCACGCCGCCAGTGCCGGCGATGATCCCGTCTACGAGCAGGCTCTTCAGCATGCCCGCGGGCAGATTGGTGCCGAGCTGGGCGCCAAGCCAGGCGACGCCGGCCTCAATACCGTCCTGGAACGGCCCTGCCCAGCTGAATACCGCCTGGAAGACGAGAAACATGACGGCAGCGAGGATGACCGGGCCGACTACAGGGTGCAGGGCCCAGCGATCCAGTGCGTCGTCGATCAGTGCTGTGCGGCGCGGCACGCTGACGGCGGCGTTCAACAGGGCTGTGACGCGCGCGTGCAGGTCGACGTCGGTCTCCGGAGCACGAGGAGCAGCGGGGAGTGCAGCGTCGAGTGCGGCGCAGAGTGCATCCGCACCACCCTTGTCGACGGCGACGGTTTCGATGACGGGCAGGTCCAGCTCACGCGCCAGGACTTCACGGTCGATGACGATGCCGCGCCGACGGGCAGCGTCCATCATGTTGAGTGCCACGATCATGGGGCGGCCAAGGCGGCTCAGCTCCAGTACGAAGCGCAGGTGCAATCGCAGATTAGTCGCGTCGACCACCGCGACGATCAGATCCGGCTGAGCCGTGTCGTTGCGCGCGCCCAGCACCACGTCGCGGGTCACCGCTTCATCAGGGCTGGTGGCGTTGAGGCTGTAGGCGCCGGGCAGGTCAAGAACACTGACTTCGCGCCCCGAGGGCAGGGTGAAGCGGCCCTCCTTGCGCTCTACCGTCACGCCGGCGTAGTTGGCGACTTTCTGGCGCGCGCCCGTCAGGCGGTTGAACAGGGCGGTCTTGCCGCAATTGGGATTGCCCAGCAGTGCGAGCCGCAAGGGGGCTGCGGCGCTCATGCCGCAAGCGGGCTGACGCGTACGCGGGCCGCTTCGGCGCGGCGCAGGGCAAAGCGTGTGAAGCCGATTTGTACAGCCAGAGTGGCGTGCTCACCTCGACCGAACAGGCGACCGATCAGGCTGGGCGAGGTGGCTAGCACGCTGACCGCTTCACCCGGGACGAAACCCAGTTCGCGCAGGCGTGCAGCAATGGGATCGCGAGAGGGCTCGGAATCGGGCAGGGCTTCGACCGATTCAACGATGGCGGAACGTCCGCGTGGCAGCATCGAGAGATTCATGGCGCTGAGCATAAACGAGAATTGTTCTTGTTTATATACCCGAGCGAGAAGTCCCGCAAGTTGCCCGGCGTCAACGTCGGCTCGGGTTTCAGACCCGGAAGCGGTTCATCGATGACTGCATGCTGTTGGCGACCCCCGCCAACCCGTGGGCGGCCGAACTGGTGGATCCCGTACTGGCGCTGATTTCTTCGGCGTGCACGGCGATCTGTTCGACCTTGGTGGCGACGTCGGTCGATGCCATCGACTGTTCGCGCAGGCCGGTGGCGATTTCGGCAACCAGCTCGGCGACGTTGCGGGCGATGTCACGCAGCTCTTCCACAGAGGCGCCGGCCGTGTTGGCGAGCGCCACGCCCTGATCGACAGAGCTGACGCCGTTCTGTATCTCGGTCACTGCGTCGCGCGTCGAGACCTGGATGGTGTTGATCATCTGGCTGATCTCGGCCGTGGATTGCGAGGTGCGTTCGGCGAGCTTGCGCACTTCGTCGGCCACCACTGCGAAACCACGGCCTTGCTCGCCGGCGCGTGCGGCTTCGATGGCCGCGTTGAGGGCCAGCAAGTTGGTCTGGTCGGCAATCTCGCGGATCACAACGATGATGTTGGAGATGCGTGCTGACTGACCCTCCAACTCGCCAATGCGCGCGGCTGCTGCACTGACGACCTGGGCCAGGCGCTGGATTTCGTTGACCACGCTATGGATGGTCTGCGCGCCTTCGCCGGCCTTGCGGTCTGCTTCTGCGGCGAGATTGCTGGCGTCGGTGGTGTTGTCCGACACATGCGTGATCGACACCGTCAGTTCCTCGATGTTGGCCGCAATGGCCGAGGCAGCCGCGCTCTGCGCCTGGCTGCTCTGCTCCATGAGGCGCACGTTGTCGCTGAGCTGGCGCGATGCCGCGGCCACCTCGTCGGACTGCTTGCGGGTCTCGGCGACCGAGCTACGCAAAGCATCGCGCATGTGGCGCATGGCATCCGTGAGTTTCCCGATTTCGTCGCTGCTCCCGGGTGGGATGTCGGTGCTCAGGTCGCCATCGGCAATGCGGCGCGTCAGGCTGACGGCGGAATTCAGTCTTGCCGACACCTTGTTCGCAAACCACAGCGAGAAGGCTATGGCCACCACGGTGGACAGCAAAAGCGCCACCCAGGCCCCGGTGTTGGCCGTCTTGCCGGCCGAGCGGGCGGAATCTGCGCGCTTGGCCGCCTCGTCCTGCTTGTATTTCTCCATGGCGTCCGTTGCGTCGCGCACGGCGTTGGCAAGCTTGACCCAGTCGGATTTCTGCAAGGCCACGGCTTGTTCCCGATTACCCGCCTGGACCAGTGCAACGGCCTTATCTACGGCCTCTCGGTAGGCCACCGCTGCGCTGCGGACCTCTTCCAGCAGCTTGCGATCCTTGTCATCGTCGACGAGTTGCTCTTGCACACCGAGTTCCTGTTGCAGCTTGCTGTCGAGGTCTTGCAACGAGGTGGCGAGCTTGCCGCGATCAGCGTCGGACTCGGCGAGCATGAATTCCAGGCTGCGCACGCGGTAGCGCAAGCGCAGTTGCGAAATGGCAGAGGCAGAACGCAGTGACTGGACGGAGTTTCCGGCCAGGTCCTCAGCGACCTTGTTGATGTGACTGATCTGGTATGCGCAGAACAGCAGGGAGAAGACGAGCACCCCGCTGCAGATCACGAAGTTGAGGCCGAGCTTGCCTCGGAATGTCAGTTGGTCGAACCACATGGTGCCACCTCTCTGTTCTGGTAAACGGTACGGGTCGTCGGGGCGCTCATTGCGTGAATGTGTATCGGCACCTTTTCCATGCAACTTGAATTTCTAGTATGTCTTTGAAGTAGTTCTTGACTCCGGACCGATACTGACAATAATGACTGACCAGTTAGTCATTAACGAATTGCTCATGTCCGGATTCCTTCTTCCCTGGCTGCATTTCCTTGCCATTGGCGCCCTCGCGATGGTGCTGTTCGGCGAGTGGGTCACGCTGCGCGGCCGCATCGAAGGTCCGCGTCTGGCCGTCCTGTTGCGGATGGACTTTGCCTACATGCTGCTGGCTGGCCTCGTACTGGCTACGGGGGCGGCGCGCGCCATGCTGGGTGACAAGCCCGGGGCCTATTACGTCGGCAATCCCGTGTTCCATGCCAAGCTGGGTCTGTTCGTGCTCATCGGCCTGATCTCCATCGTGCCGACCCTGAGCTTCTTTCGCTGGCGCAAGGCCGGTGGCGCAGACGAGGTGGCGGTGGCGCAAACGCGCCGCTGGGTGACGGCCGAGTTGCTGTTGCTGCCGCTGCTGCCCCTGTGCGGTGCCGTGCTGGCGAGGGGCTGGTAATGGCGACGGACAAACCCGGCGTGCGCCAGCGCCGCAAGGATGCGCGACCGGCCGAAATGGTCGAGGCGGCGCTCGACGTGTTCGCCGAGCGGGGTTTTGCGGCGACGCGGCTGGAAGAGATTGCTGATCGCGTCGGCGTTTCGAAAGGCACGTTGTATCTCTACTTCGAGAGCAAGGAAGCCCTCTTCAAGGCCGTAGTGGAAGGTGGCTTCGTGCCCGCGCTGGCCGAGGGGGAAGCCTTGCTGGAAGCCGGCAAGGAAGACCCGGAGCGGCTGTTGCGAGAGTTGTTGCGCGGCTGGTGGGATCTGGTCGGCAACACGCGTCTGGCGGGCATCGCCAAGCTGATGATCGCCGAGTCAAGCAACTTCCCCGAACTGACCGAGCACTACCGCCAGAACGTCATCGAGCGCGGCCATCGTTTGATGGTGGCGGTGCTGGAGCTGGGCATGGCGCGCGGCGTGTTCCGCCAGCAATCGGCCGAGTTGCTTTGCCACGTGGCCTTTGCGCCGATGTTGATGGCCAGCCTGTGGCGCCAGTCCTTCGGCATGTGCTGCAAGGAAGACATGAATTACGACGACTACATCGCCCTGCATCTGGACATGTTGATGCACGGCTTGCTGCAGGAGAAAACGCAATGAAGTTCTGGTGGATAGTGGGCGGCGCAGTCGCGCTGGTGGCGTGCAGCAAGCAGGAGGTGCCTGCACCACAGGCGCGGCCGGTGATCGTGCAGATCATCGATGCTGGCGGTGCGCAGCAGGCGGCGCTGTATTCGGGCGAGGTGCGTGCGCGGCAGGAGGGCGATCTCGCCTTCCGCATTGGCGGCAAGATCGTCGAGCGCCGCATCAGTGCGGGCCAGAGTGTGCGCAAAGGCCAGGTGCTGGCACGTCTTGACGCGCAGGATGTCGGCTTGTCGGCGCAGGCTGCAGCCTCTGCGGTGAAGGCGGCCGAAGCAGATGCGGCGCTGGCGCGGGCCGAGCTGGAGCGGGCTGAAGGCCTGTTCGCACAACGCTTCATCAGCCAGAGCGCGCTGGACACGCGGCGCAGCCAGTACCAGGCGACGCAGGCGCGACTGCAGCAGGCGAAAGATCAGGCTGCCGTCTCGGGCAACCAGGTGCGCTATGCCGAGCTGGTGGCAGATCGCGATGGCGTCGTGACCGCGATGAACGTTGAAGTGGGGCAGGTCGTCGCCGCGGGGCAGGCCGTGTTGCGGCTGGCTGATCCGGCAAGTCGCGAGGCGCTCATCTGGGTGCCGGAGTCGCGCGTGGCGGCGCTGCGCATCGGTGACGATGCCCTCGTGCGGCCCTGGAATGCGCAGGACGTCACCCTGCCCGGCAAGGTGCGCGAGATCGCGGGCGCGGCCGACAGCAGCACGCGGACTTTTGCCGTGCGCGTGGCGGTGAGCGGTGCCGACGAGCGCATGCCGCTGGGCTCCACGGTAGCTGTGGGCTTTCTCAAGGATGGCAAGTCGGCAGGCGCCAATGCGCCCGTGCGCCTGCCGCTGGCCGCAGTGGTGCAGCGCGAAGGGCAGGCCAGTGTGTGGATTGTCGGCAAGGACAATACGCCGCAGCCACGTGCCGTCGAGGTGGCCGCTTTCCGCGACCACGAGGCGTTGATCCGCAAGGGGCTGGCGCCGGGCGATCGCGTGGTTGTGGTCGGCGCGCATGTGCTCAAGGAAGGAATGGCTGTGAAGCCTGTCGAGCAGAGTGCGCCGGTGGCGCTGGATGTGTTGCGCTGAGGCGGCAGGCTCATGAAGCTGACTAACACGGACGCCACGTCCTTCAATCTCTCGGAATGGGGCCTGCGTCACCCGCAGCTGGTGCTGTTCTTCATGCTGGTGCTGACCCTCATCGGGCTGGCGGCCTACACGAAGCTGGGGCAGAGCGAGGACCCGCCCTTCACCTTCAAGGTCATGGTGGTGCGCACCAACTGGCCGGGGGCTTCGGCGCGCGAGGTCGAGCAGCAGGTGACCGACCGCATCGAAGCCAAGCTGCGCGAGAGTGCCGACATCGACATCCTGTCGAGCTATTCGCGGCCCGGCGAGTCGCTGGTCATCGTGCAGGCGCACGACTATCTGCCCTCGGGCAAGATGCCCGAGATCTGGTACCAGGTGCGCAAGAAGATCGGCGACATCCGCGCGCAGATGCCGACCGGTGTGAACGGGCCGTACTTCAACGACGAGTTCGGTGACACCTACGGCAACATCTTCGCGCTGGTCGGTGACGGCCTCAGCTACGCCGAGCTCAAGCGCCATGCCGACGCGATCCGTGCCGAGCTGGTGCGCCTCAAGGACGTCGGCAAGGTCAGCTTCTTCGGCGAGCAGGAAGAGCGCGTCTTTGTCGAGTTCTCGGCGGCGCGGCTGGCCAATGCGGGGGTTGATCCGCGCGTGCTGGCTCAGCAGATAGGCGAGCAGAATGCCAAGCTCGGCAGCGGCTATTTCGAGTTGCATGATGAGCGCATCTATTTGCGCCCGGTGGGCGAGTACGACGACCTCGACGATCTGCGCAATCTGCCCATTCGCGTTGCGGGCCGCACCATCCGCTTGCGTGATCTTGCCGAGGTAAAGCGTGGCTATGCCGACCCGCCGCGCGACAAGATGCGCTTCATGGGCCACGAGGCACTGGGCATAGGCGTGGCGATGCGCGACGGTGGCGACATCATTGCGCTGGGTCAGCAGCTCGACGCCGTCACGGCGCGTATCGGCGAGCAGCTGCCGGTAGGTGTGCGCCTGGAGCGCGTGGCCGATCAGCCGCGTGCAGTGCGCGCCTCGGTGAGTGACTTCGTGCATTCGCTGGCCGAGGCCGTGATCATCGTGCTGGCGGTGAGCCTGCTTTCCCTGGGATTGAGAACCGGCATCGTGGTGGCGATCTCGATTCCCGTGGTGCTGGCAATTACCTTTCTGCTGATGCATGTGTTCGGCATCGGTCTGCACAAGATCTCGCTGGGCGCGCTGATCCTCGCTCTGGGCCTGTTGGTCGACGACGCCATCATTGCCGTTGAAATGATGGCGACCAAGATCGAGCAGGGCTGGGCGCGCACCAAGGCGGCGAGCTTCGCCTACACCTCGACCGCGATGCCCATGCTGTCGGGCACGCTGGTGACGGCCGCCGGCTTTCTGCCGATTGCCACGGCCGCGTCGTCGACGGGCGAATACACGCGCTCGATCTTCCAGGTCACGGTGATTGCGCTGCTGGTGTCATGGGTTGCTGCGGTGCTGTTTGTGCCCTTCATCGGTTATTACCTGTTGCCCGAGCATGGCGGGCATGCGCCGAAGGCGTCGCTGTTCACGCGTTTGCTGCGCAAGCTCAAGAGGCGCCGCTCTCCCGAGACCGTAGAGGGGGAGAGGGCCGGTTCGCATTCAGAGCCGGCTTCTCCCCGGAACCCTCTCCCCCAACCCCTCTCCCGCGAGCGGGAGAGGGTAGTCGTGGATGAGCATGACATCTACGCGTCCGGCTTCTACGCCGCTTTCCGCAAGATGGTGGAGTTCTGCGTGGCACGGCGCTGGTGGGTGATTGCCGCAACCGTGGTGACTTTCATCGTGTCGATGTGGGGCTTCGGCCTGGTGCCGCAGCAATTCTTCCCGGATTCCACGCGTCCCGAGCTGCTGGTCGATCTCAAGCTGGCGCAAGGCTCGTCCTATCAGGCGGTAGAGCGTGCCGTGGTCCGATTCGAAGCGGAACTGGCCAAGCAGCCTGGCATCGAGAATTACGTCGCCTACGTGGGCAACGGCAGCCCCCGCTTCTACCTGCCGCTGGACCAGAAGCTGCCGCAGGCCAACTTTGCGCAGTTCGTCATCCTCACCAAGGGGCAGGCTGAGCGCGAGGCGTTGCGCAGCCATCTGATCAAGCTGTTCGCGAACGACTACGCCGAGCTGCGCGCGTCGATCAACCGGCTGGAGAACGGCCCGCCCGTGGGCTTTCCGGTGCAGTACCGCGTCAGCGGGCCTGACCACAAGGAGATCCAGCGCATCGCCAGCGAAGTGCAGGCGGCGATGACTGCGCACAAGGAGCTCTCCAACGTGCAGAAGGAGTGGGAGGACGCCTCCAAGGTCGTGCGCCTCAACATCGACACCGAGAAGGCGCGCATGGCGGGCGTGTCGCGGCAGGATCTGCAGAACCTGTTTGCAGGCATCCTCAACGGCGCCAAGGTCAGCGAGTTCCGCGACGGTATCGAGAGCATTTCGGTGGATCTGCGCGCAGAGCGGCGTGATGCCAACCTGACCTGGTTCTACGAGATGACCGTGCCGGTCGGCACCGGGCGCGGCCTGCCGCTGTCGCAGATCGCGACGCTGGAATACGGCTTCGAGCCGGGCATCCTGTGGCGTCGCAACCGCCTGCCGGTGGTGACCGTGAAGGCCAACCTGTACGGCACGATGCAGCCGGCGCAGGTGGTCAAGGAGCTTGCGCCGCAGATGGAGAAGATCCGCGCCGCGCTGCCGCTGGGCTATCACCTCGAAACCGGTGGCGCGGTGGAAGAGAGCGCCAAGGGCGGCAGCTCGGTGGCCGCCGGCGTGCCGCTGTTCCTGCTGGTGGTGCTGACCGTGCTGATGCTGCAGCTGCAGAACTTCTCGCGCGTGGCCATGGTGCTGCTGACGGCGCCGCTGGGCATGGTGGGCGTAACGGCAGCACTGCTGCTGTTCAACAAGCCCTTCGGCTTCGTGGCCATGCTGGGCACCATCGCGCTGTCGGGCATGATCATGCGCAATTCGGTGATCCTCATCGATCAGATCGATCAGGACGAACAGGCGGGCGTGCCGCGCTGGCAGGCCATCGTCGAAGCGACTGTGCGACGCTTCCGCCCCATCATGCTGACGGCTGCGGCGGCGATTCTCGCCATGATTCCGCTGACGCGCAGTGCCTTCTTCGGCCCCATGGCGGTAGCCATCATGGGCGGCCTGACGGTCGCGACGGTGCTGACGCTGTTCTTCCTGCCGGCGCTTTATGCGGCGTGGTATCGGGTGAGGAGGATTGAGGAGTGAGGAGTGCGGATGAATCCGCACCTACGAAGACGGCAGGTGCCGGGGGCGTAGGGCGGGTTTTAACCCGCCACGGTGTCGCCTAAGGGGCAGTGAGGAGCGGAGCGCTTCTCGCCCCTCCCGAAGCCGCAAGGTAGAATCGGCGCAACTCGCCAGCGCCATTTTTCTGAAGGAAACATCATGGATTTCGAACAGGCCCGTTTCAACATGATCGAACAGCAGATCCGCCCCTGGGATGTGCTGGATCAGGATGTGCTCGACGCCCTGCGCCTCGTGCAGCGCGAGCTGTTCGTCGCGCCCGCGCAGCAGGCGCTGGCCTTTGCCGACGTCGAGCTGCCGACGGCTTGCGGGCAATGCCTGCTGCCGCCCAAGATCGAGGCCAAGGCGCTGCAGGCGCTGGCCGTGCGTCCCGGCGACAGCATTCTCGAAGTGGGTGCGGGCAGTGGCCACATGGCTGCCTTGCTTGCAGCGCGTGGTGAGTGGGTGCGCAGCATCGAGATCGAGCCGGAACTGGTGAACCTCGCCGCCGGCAACCTCGCACGCAACGGCGTCGACAACGTGATCGTTGAAGAAGGTGATGGCCTGGCTGGCTGGCCCAGCGGCGCGCCCTACGATGTGATCATGTTGTCGGGCGGCGTGACCGAAGTGCCGGCCGTGCTGATCGAACAACTCAAGACCGGTGGCCGCCTGTTCGCCTTCGTTGGCAGTGCTCCGCTGCAACAGGGTGTGCTGCTGCACAAGCAGGCCGATGGCAGCGTGATGCGCCGCGTGGTTCTCGAAACCCTGGTGACACCCCTGCGCAACTGCGCAGCCCAGGCGTTTGCATTCTGATGGCGGCCGTGACCCCCATCAGCGCCAGCGATCTGGCCAGCTGGCTGCAGGATGCTTCGCGCCCCGCCCCTTTGCTGCTGGATGTGCGGGAGCCGCACGAGTTTGCCTACTGTGCCATTGCGGGTGCGCAATCCATGCCCATGGGCACGGTGCCGGGGCAGGTCGATACGCTGGATGCAGAGCGTGAGATCGTATGCATCTGTCACCACGGCATGCGCAGCATGCAGGTGGCGATGTTCCTGGCCTCGCGTGGTTTCGACAAGCTCTACAACCTCAGCGGCGGCGTCCATGCCTGGGCGCAGCAGGTTGAGCCGCAGATGCCGACTTACTGAGCAGGGACCGATAGCCGTTACAAAATGTCGCTATTTCGCGGGCCGGTGACCGGCGCGGGATCGATAGAATGCCAAGAGCGGGATCGGACACTCTCAATCACCGGAGAACGGGATTCATGAAACGCATTGCGATGGCGGTACTGCTGGCCTGTGGGGGCTTGAGTACGCAGGCTGCCGACTTGCTGGAAATCTATCGTGACGCGCTGGCCAGCGATGCGCAGTTTGCTTCTGCCCGCGCCCAGTACGAAGCCAACCAGGAGAAGGGCCCGCAAGGTCGCGCCGGCATGCTGCCGACAGTCAACCTGACGGGCAACACGAGCTACACCTGGGCCGACACAATTCTCGCCGCGCCGCGCAGCTACAACTACAACACCAACGCCTACCAGGTGCAGCTGGTGCAGCCGATCTTCCGCTGGCAGAACGTCGAAGCCTATCGCCAGGGCAACCTGCAGGTCGATGTGGCTGAGGCGCAGTTCCTTACCGCGCGGAACGATCTGGCCCTGCGCGCGGCGCAGACCTATTTCGACGTGCTCTACGCCGAGGAGGTGTTGAATTCGGTGCAGGCGCTCAAGTCAGCGACTGCCGAGCAACTGCAGCTGGCGAAGAAGAGCTTTGAAGTCGGCACTGTGACGGTGACTGACGTGAACGAGGCTCAGTCCAAGTTCGACCTTGCTGCCGCACAGGAAATCGCCGCTCAGAATGATCTGGACGTGAAGCGACAGGCGCTGAGCCTGCTGTCGGGCAAGCCGCCACAGAGCCTTGCGCGCTTGCGTCCTGGTGTGCAGATTGCGCCGCCGTTGCCCGCCAATATCGATGACTGGGTCAGGTCTGCCGAGAAAAACAATGCCGCGGTTCAGGCATCGACTCTCGCGGTGGAAATCGCCGAGCGCGATGTCACCAAGGCTCGCGCCGGGCACTTGCCTACGCTGGATTTTGTTGCGACCCACGGCAACTCGCATGCTGGCCGCACCGCCAGTGCGGACACTGCCAGCATGTCGCGCAACAACGCCGTCGGACTTCAACTGTCCGTGCCCATTTTTGCGGGTGGCGCAACGCAGTCCAAGGTGCGCGAAGCGCTGGCGCTGAAGACCAAGGCCGAAGCCGATCTGGAGACCCAGCGCCGCGTGGCGACGCAGGCTGCTCGCCAGGCCTATCTGGGCGTGACCAGTGGGATTGCACAGGTGCGCGGTTACGAGGCGGCGGTCGTGTCGAGCACCAGTGCGGTGGCGTCGAACAAGCTGGGTTACGAAGTGGGTGTGCGCATCAACATCGACGTGCTCAACGCGCAAAGCACCTTGGCAGATACGCAGCAGAAGCTGGCCAAGGCGCGTTACGACACGCTGATCAATCAGCTCAAGCTGAAGGCCGCGACGGGCCCGGTGGAGCAGGGCGATATCGAGCAGGTCAACGCGCTGCTGTCGAAGTAAGGGCAGGGCGCGCTGTTGTAGGAGCGACCGTAGGTGCGACTTCAGTCGCACTCCCTACGACGCGAAGGGCCTTGTCCCCCAGCCGCATTCGCGTCGGCCGGTTGAAACCGGCTCTACGCCAACAGGCCTTCGACCATCTGGACGAGGCGCGCGGTAGCGCCACCATGCTGCGCACAGAAGGCTTTGCCGGCAGCGCCCATGGCCTCGCGTGTCGGCTTGTCGGCCAGCCACTGCAGCGCTACATCAAGGGCTTCCGCTACATCCACACAGCGGCGCGCTGCACCTGCCGCAATCGCCAGCTCGGCCGCTTCGGCAAAGTTGAAGCTCGACGGGCCGATCAACACCGGCGTGCCCGCCGCGCAGGACTCGATGAGGTTCTGGCTGCCGAAGGGTAGCCAGCTGCCGCCGATCAGGGCGACATCGGCGAAGGCGAAGTACGCAGCCATCTCTCCCATGCTGTCGCCCAGCCAGACTTCTGTGTCGGGGCTGAGCGCCATGTTGCTGCTGCGCCGTTCAAGTCTCAGGGCGGCACGCGTCACAAGTTCGGCCACATCGTCGAAACGCTGCGGGTGGCGTGGTACGAGGACCAGCAGCGTGTTGTCGCGCAGCTGCGCCTTGAACGCCTCGACGATCAGGGCTTCTTCGCCTTCGCGCGTGCTGGCGGCCAGCAGAATCGGCCGGCCAAGGGTCAGCGCGCTGAAATGCACTGCCAGCGCGGCGGCCGTGTCCGGAATCGCGACGTCGTACTTGATGTTGCCGCTCACCACGACCTGGTGGCCGCCCAGTGCGCGGATGCGTTCGGCGTCGGCTTCGCTCTGGGCCGCAACGATGTTGAAGCTGCCGAAAGCCGCATGGGCCAGCTTGCCCAGCCGGCCGTAGCCACGTGCGGAGCGTGCAGAAAGGCGCGCGTTGGCGAGCAGCAGGGGCACGCCGAGGGCGCGTGCGCAGAGCAGCAGATTGGGCCACACCTCGGTTTCCATGACGATGCCGCAGACCGGCCGCACCGTTTGCAGAAAGCGCCGCTGCAGCCAGGGCAGGTCGTAGGGCAGCCAGCTCTGGCGCACGCGGTCGAGCTTGCCGAAGAGCGCCTGGCCGGTCTCGCGGCCGGTGGGGGTCATGCAGGTGAGCAGTACCTCGTGCTCGGGAAAAGCGGCCAGCAGCGCCTTGACGAGGGGCTCGGCGGCACGCGTTTCGCCGACTGATACGGCGTGCAGCCAGATCGTCGGCCGTGTGCCGGCGGCAATCTTGCCGAAGCGTTCTGACCAGTGTTGCAGGTAGCCCGGCTGCCTGCGCGCACGCCAGGCCAATCGTCCGACCACCAGCGGCATGCCCAGCAGCCACAGCAAGGTGTAGAGGGTGCGCATCACGGCAGCCAGGCCTGCAGGCGCTGCATGACGTCGTCGGGCGAGGGGATGAGGCCGATGCCGCCGAGGTTCAGGGCGCTGGGCCCGCCATGCACACCCGTCAGCGCCGGGTCGGTCGATACGGCAATCGCCGCGACCGGCACATCCAGCGCGGCGGCGAGGTGAGTCAATCCGGTGTCTACGCCCACCACGCAGCGCGCGGCTTGCATGACCGAGGCCAGTTCGGTAAGGCTGCTGGGCGGCGCCACGCTGGCAGCCGGCATCTGGGCGGCGAGCCGCTCGGCGCGTTCCCGCTCCCGGGCATTGCCGGCCGGCAGCACGCAATGCAGGCCGCGCGCGTGCAGCAGCTCGCTCAAGGCCACCCAGTGCGCCTCGGGCCACAGCTTGTCGTCGCGGCTGGTGGCGGTCAGCAGCACGGCCAGCGGGCCGCCGGGGAGCCACTCCGGCAGGGTGGTGGGGGCTTGCAGGCCGTAGCGCAGGGGCTGGTCGGGGGGGTATTCGCAGGCGGCGGCGGCCAGCCAGCGGTTGCGTTCAACGGCGTGGGCCGTCCGCGGGATGTCATAGCGGCAGTCGTAGGCCAGCGCGGCCAGCGGTTCGCGCGCCACGTGGCGGGTATAACCGCAGCGCAGGCCGTCGGCGAGGCGCGTCAGAACTGCACTCTTGACGAGGCCCTGGGTGTCGATCACGAAGTCGTAGCAGTTGGCCTGCAGGGCCCGACGAGCTGCGGCCATCTCTTGCCAGGTATTGCGGCTGCCCAGCGACTTGCGCCAGCGCCGGATGGCGACCGGGATGACCTGGCGGACGCCAGGGTGCAGGCGGGGGATTTCCGCAAAGCTCTCTTCCACCACCCAGTCGATGATGAGCTTGGGCCACAGGCGCCGCAGGTCACTGACCACGGGCAGGTTGTGGATGACATCGCCCATGGACGAGGTTTTGACCAGCAGGACGGAGCGCATGGGTTCCGGGAGGCTTAGCGTAGAATGGCGGACCCCGGATTATATCGCTGCCCGGCAACGCGCCTCCCGCCCCGCTCTCTGCGCTGCCTGCCATAGCCCATCGATGGTCGACCAACCCACCACCCGCCAGACGCCTCTGTCCGCCGTGCTCATCACGCTCAATTGCGTGGACAGCCTGCGTGCGACCCTCGAATCCCTGCAGTTCTGCAGCGAGATCGTGGTGGTCGATTCGGGCAGCACGGATGGCACGCGCGAGCTGGCCGAGTCGATGGGAGCCCGCGTGCTCGTCGAGAGCTGGCGCGGCTTCGGCCCTCAAAAGCAGTTTGCCATTGACCAGGCCAGCCACGACTGGGTGCTGTGTGTCGATTCCGACGAGATCGTGTCGGACAAGCTACGCGAAAACCTGCTTGCCGAATTGCGCGCGCCGGCCTACAAGGCCTATGAATTCCCGCGCTGCAATCGCTTCATGGGGCGCTACCTCAAGCACGGCGAAGGCTATCCGGATCTGTCTTTGCGGCTGTTTAATCGCAAGCATGCGCGCTGGTCCGACGATGCCGTACACGAGAAAGTGATCACACTGGATGTCGTGGGACAGCTCACGGGCGACCTGCTGCACCATTCGGAAGAGAGCATCGAGAGCTACCTTGCCAAGCAGAATCGCTACACCACGTTGGGGGCGCAGGCGATGCTTGCCGAAGGAGTCGAAGTGTCGCTGAGCAAGCTGCTGCTGAGCCCGGCGTTCCGGTTCTTCAAGTTCTATGTGCTGCGAGGTGGCTGGCGGGATGGCTTGCCCGGGCTCGTGCACATCATGATCGGTTGCTTCAACAGCTTTGCCAAGTACGCCAAGCACTTAGAGCTGGCGCGACGGGGCGATGTGTCGAACAGATAAAATACTGCCCCGCGGCGGCCTGGAGGTCGTCGCGCTTACCAGAGACACTCTGCATATGAATCAGAAAGTTGCACTCATTACCGGCGTAACGGGCCAGGACGGCGCCTACCTCGCGGAACTGTTGCTGAAGAAGGGTTATGCCGTGCACGGCATCAAGCGCCGCACCTCGTTGCTGAACACGGATCGTATCGATCACCTGTTTCATGACCCGCACACCGAGGGCAAGGACTTCACCCTGCACCATGGTGACCTGACTGATTCGAGCAGCTTGTTGCGCATCATCGCGCTGGTGCAGCCCGACGAGATCTACAACCTCGCGGCGCAAAGCCATGTTGCGGTGTCCTTCGAAGAGCCTGAGTACACGGCCAACTCGGATGGCATCGGCACGCTACGTATCCTCGAAGCAATCCGTATCCTCGGGCTGGAGAAGAAGACGCGCTTCTATCAGGCCTCCACTTCAGAGCTATACGGCTTGGTGCAGGAGACGCCGCAGAAGGAAACCACGCCGTTCTATCCGCGCAGCCCCTACGCGGTTGCCAAGCTCTACGCTTACTGGATCACGGTCAATTACCGAGAGGCGTACGGGATCTACGCCTGTAACGGCATCCTGTTCAACCACGAGTCTCCGATTCGCGGCGAGACCTTCGTGACGCGCAAAATCACGCGCGCTATGGCGCATATCGCATTGGGGCTGCAGGATTGTCTCTACCTGGGCAACATGGACTCCCTGCGTGATTGGGGCCATGCGCGTGACTATGTCGAGATGCAATGGATGATGTTGCAGCAGGACAAACCCGAGGACTATGTGATCGCCACTGGCGAGCAGCACAGCGTGCGGGAATTTGTGAATATTTCGGCGGCCGAGTTGGGCATAGAAATGTCGTGGAGCGGCACTGGCGTCGACGAAATCGGTACGGTGAAGTCTGTCGCAGCGGATTCAGCCGCTGCGTTGCTGAAGCCTGGGCAGGTTATCGTGCGTGTCGATCCGCGTTACTTCCGCCCTGCTGAAGTAGAGACCCTGCTGGGTGATGCCACCAAAGCGCGCACTCAACTAGGCTGGGTGCCGCGAACCTCGTTTGCTGAACTGGTATCCGAAATGGTATTGGCTGACCTTGAACTGGCGCGCCGCGAGAAGGAGTCCCTGGGCCGCGGGTTCAAGGTTTATCGCCCCGACCTGGAGGCCAAGTGAGCATGACCGGCAAGATCCTGCTCACCGGCGGCTCTGGCATGGTGGGTCGCAATCTGCTCGATCTGGCACGTGAGCGCGGTGTCAGCATCGTAGCTCCGCGCAGCAGCCAATTGAACCTGCTGGATGCAGTACAGACGCGAGCCATGCTGGCTGAAATCCAGCCCGACCTCATCGTACACGCCGCGGGTCATGTTGGTGGCATCCAGGCCAATATGCGTGAGCCCGTTCAGTTCCTGACGGCCAATTGGGACATGGGCCGCAATCTGGTGACGGCTGCGCGCGAGATGGGTGTGCCGCGCCTCATCAATCTCGGCAGCTCCTGCATGTATCCGCGCAACCGCCAGGAAGCACTGCGTGAAGAAGATGTGCTGACCGGCGAACTGGAGCCTACCAACGAGGGCTACGCAATCGCCAAGATTGCCGTGGCGCGTCTGTGCGACTACGTGCGCCGCGAGACGCCGGCCTGTCAGTACAAGACCCTGATTCCCTGCAATCTCTACGGGGCCTATGACAAGTTCGATCCGGCGCGTTCGCACCTTGTCCCGGCCGTGATCCACAAGCTGCACTGTGCTGTGAAGAATGGTCAGGCCGATGTCGAAATCTGGGGGGATGGCACGGCGCGCCGCGAGTTCATGCATGCACGCGATCTGGCCGATGCGATCCTGCACGCCGTTGTGCATTTCGACAGCCTGCCGGACTACCTCAATATCGGGTTGGGTAAGGATTACTCGGTCAATGAGTACTACCGGGCGGCTGCCGAGGTGATCGGTTTTACCGGTCGCTTCGTGCACGACACCAGCAAGCCGGTCGGTATGGCGCGCAAGCTGACCGACGTGAGCCGCGCGCGTGACTGGGGCTGGCAGGCTGAAACCGGCCTCGTTGAAGGCCTGCGCCTGACCTATGAACACTATCTTTCTATTGGAGTTGCAGATGTCGTATCCGCTGGCTAGTACGAGCTGGGATCACGAGGAGATCGCGGCCATGCAGGCCGTGATCGAGTCGGGCATGTTCACGATGGGTCGCCATGTGGCGGACTTCGAGAAGGCCTTTGCCGAGTTCGCGGGTTCGAAGTTCTGCGTGATGTGCAACTCGGGCTCCTCGGCCAACGTACTGATGGTCGCCGCCCTGCGCTATCGCAAGGATAAGCCCCTGCTGCCGGGCGCCGAGGTAATCGTGCCGGCGGTGTCTTGGAGTACGACCTACTACCCGCTTTACCAGTACGGCCTCAAGCTGCGTTTCGTTGACATCGATCCGCATACGCTCAATTTCAATCTCGATGCCCTGGCAGCCGCCATCACCGACGACACGCGCGCCATCATGGCAGTGAATCTGCTCGGCAATCCGAACGATTTCGCGCGCATCCGCCAGATTGTGGGCACGCGCGACATCGTGCTGATGGAAGACAACTGCGAGTCGATGGGAGCCACCTTCGAAGGCCGTCAGGCTGGCACCTTTGGCATCATGGGCAGCTACAGCGCCTTCTTCAGCCACCACATCTCGACGATGGAAGGCGGCATGATCGTCACTGACGACGAAGAGCTTTACCAGCTCATGCTGTGTTTGCGTGCGCACGGCTGGACGCGCAACCTGCCGAAAGAAAATCTCGTCTGCGGCACCAAGAGCGATAACGCCTTCGAAGAGTCTTTCCGCTTCGTGTTGCCGGGCTACAACTTCCGCCCGCTCGAATTGTCGGGTGCCATCGGTTTGCAGCAGGTGAAGAAGCTGCCCGGCATGATTCGCGAGCGTCGCGCCAATGGTGAGCGTTACGTCGCTTTGATGCGCGAGTTCCCGTGGCTGCGCGTGCAGCGCGAAATTGGTGAAAGCAGCTGGTTTGGCTTCAGCATGGTGCTTGAGCCTGACGCACCGATCAGTCGTGAGCGGCTCGTCGCCATCTTCAATGAACACCGCATTGACGTGCGCCCCATCGTGGCGGGCAACTTCGCCAAGAACGAAGTGCTCAAGTGGATGAGCTACACCATCAGCGGCACGCTGACAGCTGCTGACGAGATCGACAAGCGCGGCTTGTTCATCGGCAATCACCACTTTGCGCTGGATGATTGTCTTGCCACGTTGCAATCGGCATTGCGTAAGGCTTGCTGAGGAGCAGGGACATGAAAGCAGTCATCCTGGCGGGCGGCTTCGGGACACGTATCAGCGAAGAAACTGCCCTCAAGCCCAAGCCCATGGTGGAGATTGGCGGCAAGCCGATCCTCTGGCACATCATGAAGATCTATTCTGCGCATGGCATCCATGACTTCGTGATCTGCTGTGGCTACAAGGGTTACGTGATCAAGGAGTACTTCGCCAACTACTTCCTGCATACCTCGGATGTTACCTTCGATATGCAGAATAATTCGATGCAGGTGCACGAGCGCTACGCGGAACCTTGGAAAGTCACCCTCGTCGACACCGGTGAGAAGACCATGACTGGTGGCCGACTGAAGCGTGTGGCGCCCTATGTGCGCGACGAAGAGGCGTTCTGCTTTACTTACGGCGATGGTGTTAGTGATGTGGATATCACAGCTTCCATCGCCTTCCACAAGGCGGCGGGTGTCAAGGCAACGCTGACGGCGACCATACCGCCCGGGCGCTTTGGTGCGCTCGATCTGCATGACGGGAAAGTGGCGAGTTTCAAGGAAAAGCCTCAGGGTGACGGCGCCATGATCAACGGCGGTTTTTTTGTCTTGTCGCCCCTGGTGCTCGAGTATCTTGAGAGTGACGCCACGGTGTGGGAGCGTGAGCCGCTGGAACGCCTCGCGGCCGAGGGCAGTCTTGCCGCGTTCGAGCACAAGGGCTTTTGGCAACCCATGGATACCCAGCGTGATAAGAACCTGCTTGAAGACATGTGGGCGGCCGAAAGGGCGCCCTGGAAGGTGTGGAAGTGAACGCAGACTTCTGGCGCGGTCGCCGCGTCTTCCTGACGGGGCACACGGGTTTCAAGGGTAGCTGGTTGTCCTTGTGGCTGCAGCAGCTTGGTGCGGACGTCACGGGGTATGCCCTGCCTGCACCGACCACGCCCAGCCTGTTTGAACTGGCAGAAGTGTCGCGAGGCATGCGTTCGGTGATCAGCGATGTGCGTGACGCCGAGGCGCTGACACGCGCGATGCGCGAAGCGGCGCCGGAGATCGTTCTGCATATGGCGGCGCAGCCGCTGGTGCGTTACTCCTACGCCAATCCGGTGGAGACTTACGCGACCAATGTGATGGGCGTCGTGAACCTGTTCGAGGCCATTCGCCAGACGCCTTCGGTGCGCGCCGTGCTCAATGTGACGACGGACAAATGCTATGACAACCGCGAATGGGTGTGGGGTTATCGCGAGAACGAGGCGTTGGGTGGGCATGATCCTTATAGCAGCAGCAAGGCTTGCGCGGAGATCGTGACGGCGGCCTACCGCAGTTCGTACTTCGGCGTCGGTAGCGGCCGTGCTCTGGCTGTTGCGACTGCACGTGCGGGGAATGTAATTGGAGGTGGTGATTGGGCGGCTGACCGTTTGATTCCCGACATGATGCGTGCGGTCGCCGCTGGACGCCCACTGCGGATCCGCAATCCGCATGCGATACGTCCTTGGCAGCATGTGCTGGAACCCTTGTCGGGTTACCTCGCGCTGGCCGAGCGTCTGGTGACGGATGGTGAGGAGTTTGCGTCAGCATGGAATTTTGGCCCGCGTGAAGACGATGCGCAGAGAGTAGGCTGGATCGTCGAGCGCCTCGTGGCGGCCTGGGGCCATGGTGCTGCGTGGGAACAGGAGGGCGCGCCGCAACCGCATGAGGCCGGTGTGCTCAAGCTCGATTGCGCCAAAGCGCGCAGCCAGCTTGGCTGGACGCCGCGCTGGACGCTGGCGCAGGCAATCGACAACATCGTGGCTTGGCACAAGGCCGCGCTCGCTGGCGAGGACATGCGCAGCATGACGCTCGCCCAGATCAACGCTTATCAGCAGTGCAGTACGAAAGAACCTTCATGAGTCAGGAACAACTCCGCCAGCAGATTATCGAGCTGGTCAGACAATATGGTGAACAGGCCACTCGTCCTCGCCCCTTCGAGCCGGGCGCTACCGTTGTGCCGCCTGCGGGCAAAGTGATCGGTGCGCGTGAGATGGAGCTTATGGTCGAGGCCTCGCTGGACGGCTGGCTGACGACCGGACGCTTCAACGACGAGTTCGAGAAACGACTCGCAGCCTTCCTCGGGGTCAAGCACCTGATCACCGTGAACTCGGGTTCATCCGCGAATCTCGTTGCGTTTTCGACCCTGACCTCGCCGCGTCTGGGCGAGCGTGCCATCAAGCAGGGCGACGAGGTTATCGGTGTGGCAGCGGGCTTCCCGACCACAGTAAATCCCATCATCCAGTTCGGTGCTGTGCCGGTATTCGTCGATGTAGAACTGGGTACTTACAACATCGATGCCAGCAAGATCGAGGCTGCCATCACGCCGAAGACCAAGGCCATCATGCTGGCCCATACGCTGGGTAATCCCTACAACCTCGATGTCATCACGGCGCTCTGCAAGAAGTACAAGCTGTGGCTGGTTGAAGATTGCTGTGATGCGTTGGGTTCGACCTACAAAGGCCAGCTTGTCGGGACTTTCGGCGACATCGCCACGCTGAGCTTTTACCCCGCGCACCACATCACCATGGGTGAAGGTGGCGCAGTGTTCACGAACAACTACGAACTCAAGCAGATCGCCGAGTCCTTCCGTGACTGGGGTCGCGACTGTTACTGCGCGCCGGGCAAGGACAATACCTGCGGCAAGCGTTTCTGCTGGAAGCTGGGCACCTTGCCCGAGGGTTACGATCACAAGTACACCTACTCGCACCTCGGCTACAACCTCAAGATCACCGACATGCAAGCGGCATGCGGTCTGGCGCAGCTTGATCGTGCTCAGGGTTTCGTCGAAGCGCGCCGGCAGAACTTTGCCTGGCTTAAGAATCGCCTCAAGAGCTGCGAAGAGTTCCTGATCCTGCCTGAGGCAACTCCTGCTTCCGACCCGTCGTGGTTCGGCTTCCCGATCACTATCAAGCCCGAGGCGAACTGCAATCGCGTCGATTTTCTGACCTATCTGGATCAGTACAAAATCGGCACCCGTTTGCTGTTCGCGGGCAACCTGACGCGTCAGCCCTACATGATGGGCCGTAACTATCGCGTGTCGGGTGACCTGATCAACACCGACATCGTCATGAACAGCACCTTCTGGGTGGGCATTTACCCGGGTTTGACCGAAGAGATGCTCGCGTTCGTTGCCGAGAAGGTGGAGACTTTCCTTGGCGTCAATTTCTAGGCACGCGAGGACAGGCCAGACATGCGTGCGCCGTTGCCACAGGATGACCTTGATCTGGTGTTGTCATTAACCCCGGATTTCTGGCGGCGCAATCGTGGCGCGCGTTGGTTCATCACAGGTGGTACCGGCTTCATCGGATCATGGTTGCTGGAAAGCATCCTGCACGCAAACCGCAAGTTCAACTGTGACATGACGGCCGTGGTGCTAAGTCGTGATCCGTCGCGAGCGCACAAACAGGCCCCCCACATATTTACTTCTTCTGCCTTCACCCTGCTCGAGGGGGATGTGCAGAATTTTGCCTGGCCAGCTGGCCGTTTTGATCTTTGCATACACGCAGCAACCGACGTGGCTGATGTCGGATGTGCAGCGGATCACCTGACTTTATTCGAATCCATTGTGCAGGGTACGCGACGTGTCGTGCAGTTCGCTGCGCAGGCGGGGGCGTCAAATTTCCTGCTCACTTCCAGCGGTGCCGTATATGGAGCCCAGCCGGCAGACCTTGAACGAATTCCCGAAGAGTATGTCGGCGCACCCGATGTCAGGAACCTGCGTTCCGCCTATGGTGAAGGAAAGCGCGCTGCAGAATGGTTCGCTTTTGCGAACGCTCGACCGGACTTCCGGGTCACTGTTGCGCGCATCTTTGCGCTGGTGGGCCCCAACATGCCGCTTGATGGTCACTTTGCTGCGGGCAACTTCGTCCGTGATGCCATACGTGGCGAATCCATTGCGATTCAGGGGGATGGCCGCTCCCTTCGTTCCTATCTTTACGCAGCGGATGCCTGCGCGGGTTTGATCCGCATTCTTGCTTCCGGCCGTGGCGGGCAAGCCTACAACCTCGGTTCAGAGCATGCAGTGTCCATCGCGCAACTGGCTCAATGCGTGATGGAAGCGGCGGATTGCAGCCTGCCAGTGAGCATCGCGCAAGTGGCTGACTTGCAGCAGCCTGCGCAACGCTATGTTCCGGCGACAGGCAAGGCGCAAAACGAACTGGGTCTCGCTGAATGGACGCCGCTTTCCGCCGCTTTGAAAAAAACGATTGAATGGAACAGACTGCAGGAAATGTCATGACTACTTTCGATCCTCTGCAGGTTCGCCGCACCGTGCTGCGCATGGCTTATGCTGGTTCGACCGTGCATATCGGTTGCGCGTTCTCGATAGTTGAATTGTTGACGGTGTTGTATCGCTCGCACCTGAGGTTCGACGGGCACGACCCGCGTGCGACTGGACGTGACTATCTTGTGCTTAGCAAGGGACATGGCGTAATGGCCCAATACGCTTGCCTTCACGAGAGCGGATGCCTGAGTGCTGAGGAGATGCAGCGTTACTTCGGCGACGGCACGCGCCTCAAGGGTTTGGCTGATGCTCACGTGCCCGGCATCGAAGCCACCACTGGCTCCCTTGGCCATGGCCTTTCCGTGGCTGCGGGTCTGGCGCTTGGCGCGAAGCTGGGCAAGACTGATCAGCGTTGCTATACGGTGGTTGGCGACGGCGAAATCAATGAAGGAACGATCTGGGAGGCGATGCTGTTTGCCGCACAGTTCCGGCTCGACAACCTGTTCGTATTGGTGGACAAGAACGGCTTTCAGGCGATGGGGACGACCGACGAAGTCATCGCACTCGGAGACGTCGGCGGCAAGTTCGCGGCATTTGGTTGCGATGTAGCGAAAGTGGATGGCCACGACGAAGGACAGATCGACGCAGCGCTTGTATCGATGAAGGCTATGCAGAATGGGCGCCCCAAGGTCATCGTCGCGAATACCGTCAAGGGCAAGGGCGTTTCGTTCATGGAAAACGACAACCGCTGGCATTACACGCGCCTTGATGCGGGCACCTATGCTGCGGCAATGGCTGAACTGGAAGGTGCCGCATGAGGACTGCTTTCTCGGATGCGATTGTTGCTGCGGCGGAAACTGACTCACGCGTGCTGATGCTGACGGGTGATCATGGCTACGCCCTGTTCGATCCATTTCGCAAGCGTTGTCCAGCGCAATACATCAATTGCGGCATTGCCGAGCAGAACATGGTGGGGGTGGCAGCCGGTCTTGCGAAGGCGGGCTTTCGTCCGGTCGTCTATGGTCTGGCGGCATTTGTGCCGCTCCGTGTCCTCGAGCAGATCAAGATTGATGTTTGTTACGAAGACCTGCCGGTAATTTTTGTCGGCGATGGCGCCGGCTTTGTCTATAGCCATCTTGGGACGAGCCATCAGTCGACCGAAGACATTGCCTGTACGCGTGCCCTGCCCGGTCTAACTGTGTTGTCGCCATCAGATCGCTATGAAGTGACGGCCGCGATGCAGCTGGCGTTCGAAAGCAAGGGGCCGGTCTACCTCCGCCTCGGAAAGTCTGATCGCGGAGATGTACACACAGGTCCCGTGAGTTTTGCGGCGGGCGAACTGCTGCAGGTAAGGAGTGGCAGTGGGCGTGTTGCCGTACTGGCTACGGGCTCCATGGTGCGTACTGCAGTGGATATCGTCGACGGCGGCTTGGTGGCTGATGTGTGGAGCGTGCCCAGTATCAAACCGCTCGACCGCGGAGCGCTGGAGGCCATCTGCGCCGAGGCAGAGTCGCTCATCGTGATGGAAGAGCATTCCGTGCACGGTGGGTTGGGCAGTGTCATTGCCGAACTGGTGGCAGGCCTGTCGCGGCCGGTGCGCGTATGTCGTATCGGGGTCAACGATCGTTTTTCGCGCTATTGCGGAACCTATGATTACCTCTTGCGTGAGCATGAGCTCGACGCGGCTTCGGTCGCGCGCCGCATTGCTGCTTTTGGTGTCGCTGCAGCATGATCCAGGCTGGCGTTCAAATCATCATCCTCGCCCGCGATCGTCCTGATTTTCTACGCGATGCCTTGCGATCGATTTGCACACAGGACACACGGGATTTTTCCGTCTGTATTTCCGACAACTCGGAAACTGATGCAGTCGAGGCGATGGTGGGCGCCGAGTTTCCACAGTTCACCTATGTTCGGCGTCGTCCGGCATTGCCGGCGCTTGAGCACTTTCGACGCGTCATGGAGGAAAGCTCCGCTGAGCATGTGGTGTTCTTTCATGACGACGATGTGATGTGCCCAACATTCGTACGCACGCTGTCAGCGGCACTGGAAGCAGACCCTGGGGTGGCGGCAGTAGC
The DNA here is from genome assembly GCF_039544165.1 of Viridibacterium curvum. Classification (NCBI taxonomy): domain Bacteria; kingdom Pseudomonadati; phylum Pseudomonadota; class Betaproteobacteria; order Rhodocyclales; family Rhodocyclaceae; genus Viridibacterium; species Viridibacterium curvum. The sequence goes on along the minus strand of NZ_BAABLD010000008.1, from coordinate 152,140 downwards.
TGGCAATGCCGCGATCCTGAAAAATTCCTGTGTGACGGCCGTTACGACAATGGGTGGCGTTAGCGCGGTGCGCGACATTGCGGGGGCTGAAGCCCTGGCGCGCGCATATCTCGAGCACCAGTCTTCTGGCGTCGCGGCATTTCCCGGTTACATGTACCGTCGCGCCACACTCGCGGGTTTGTGCCTTGATCCGGATCACGGGGGCAAGTACGCCGACGTTTCGTTTCTCATGAAGCTTGCGGAGCGCGGGCGATTGCGCTGGCTACCGCAAGTGTTGATGCACTACCGTATCCATGGTGGCAACGACAGCGGTCGCGAGTCCATTCCACAGGTGCGAAAATTGTTGCATTACGTGTGTAGCACAACGAGTATCCGGCGGGACTCTGCCATCGTCCGCGAATATCGCTATCGCTACTGGTTGCGCTGGTGGCGCGTGCGCAGAACTGCAATGAACCGCAACTCGCCCTGGCGAGAAAGGGTCGTTCAGCGTTATCTCGTGCTAGGCGGATTGCGCTTCGCCTTGACGCGGCCTGACATCTGTTTGCGTTACATGAATCGCCGCGGACGCTGATGCCATGTTGTTGATCGTTGTCGGACGGCTTTTGCAGTTCCTCATAATGTTCGTAAGCGTCAAGCTCATGACGACCTTGTTGCCTCCGCAACAGGCTGGAGTGGCGGCGTTGGTTACGACAACGACTTCGTTCTTTGCGCTGTTCCTGGTCAATCCTGTCGGCATGTTCATCAACAGGCGTCTGCATGCGTGGGTAGAGGCAGGCGTGATGCGCAGACGTTTTCATCTTTACTGCTTGTATCTGGCCGGAGTGGCGTTGTGCTCGGGACTGTTTGTATGGGGTATGGCTGAGGTCGGATGGTTCGACACAGGTCTTGGCGGATGGACGATGGCCCTGCTCGTATCAACGTCTTTACTGTTCAATACGATCAATCAGACACTGATACCGTCGCTGAACATGATTGGCCGCGTGCGGGGTTTCATGGCGTTGACATTGCTGACATTGTTTGGCGGCCTCCTCGCATCGTGGTCGCTGGGGCATTTCAGCGGCTTGCATTCTGCTTTGAGCTGGCTGGCTGGCGCCATCATGGCGCAGGCTGTTTTCGGCCTCGTTGCCTATCGCATATTCTTCAAGCGACCTGAGTCGGCAGTGCCTGACATGCCCCGCGCAGTGCAGCTGAGCAGCCTGTTCGATTTCTGTTGGCCGGTTGCATTGGCGGTAGCGTTCAATTGGGTGCACATGCAGGGTTACAGGTTCCTGCTGGCTGAGGAAGGCGGGCTGGCGGAGCTCGGTTTGTTTGCGGCGGGCTACGGAATCGCTGCCGCCGTGTTGGCTGCAGTCGAGATGATTCTGGGGACGCGTTTGCAGCCTTTATTCTATCGACGCGCAAATTCTGCCGATGTGGCAGAGCGCGGTCAGGCCTGGGCGGCCTATGCGCGGGCATTGGTGCCAGCTGCAACGCTGGCTGCGGCGGCTGTCATGGCTGCAGCTCCCGATTTGACACCCGTGATGCTTGGGCCGGAGTACGTCGGGGCCAGCCGCTATGTCGCGCTGGGGGCCTGTGCTGAATGGGCGCGCATGATGATCGGTATCTTTTCGCTCAACTCGCACTTGCACATGAACACACGCAGGTTGATCCTGCCGAACCTTGGCGGGGCCGTTGTCAGTACGCTGCTGATTGTTTGCCTGCTACCCGCGCAGGGTCTGATGGTTGCGCCGCTCGCTGTGATGGCTGGTGGTTTGCTGATCATCGTGGCCTTGTACTGCTTTGCACGGGCTGGTGCCGACAGGATGCGGCTCGATGTGGCGGGACTGGTGTCTGGCCTTGTTCTTTCGGTCTTGCTGGTGGCCGGTATGTCTGTCCTGCGATCGACACTTGCTGCGGCCGGTTCGCAGCTGCCACATTTGCTTGGACTGTTATGCGTGGCGGTCGTCTGGAGCGCAGTTTGTGCCTTGCTGTTCCGCGACCGAATCGTTCGCCCATTGTTGCGAGAAGCTTGATGAGAATCCTCCTGATCTGCATGCAGTACGACTATGGCGTGGCGGAGCGCGGCCATTCCTACGAGTACTACAATTTCTACCAGAGCTTGCGCGACGCGGGGCACGAGGTGACGCTTTTCGATTACATGGAAGAGCTCAAGCGTCACGGCAAAGAGGCGATGAATCGCAAGCTTCAGGAACAGACTGAAGATCTGCGTCCGGATGTCGCGGTGTTTTCGCTTTACACAGACCAGTTGGTGCCGGAAACCGTGGCAGCCGTGCGCAAGCTGACGAAAACCCTGTGTTTCTTCCACGACGACACTTGGCGCAAGGATTTCTCCCGTTTCTGGGCGCCGCATTTCGACCATTTCACCTCGTCCGATTTCGAAAGTGGGCGCAAGTACGCACGTCTTGGCATCCCGGGTATTCTGCATATGCCCTTTGGCGTCAACGAAGCTCTGTACCGTCCGCTGGAGGTTGAAAGGAGTATCGACGTGGCTTTCGTCGGTGCCTGGCATCCGGTGCGTGAATGGCTCATCAAGCGTTTGCGCCGAGCGGGCATCCAGGTTGAGGTTGCCGGCAGCGGTTGGCCGGCCGGCATTCTCGACCATGCTGCGATGGTGAAGAAGTTCAACATGGCACGTATCAACCTCAACCTGTCGAACTCAAGTTCCTGGGATGCGCGCTATCTGCTGCGCTCACCGCGTGGCGTGCTCAATGCCTTGCGTTCGCCAAAGAATGTCGAGCAGATCAAGGCCCGGCATTTCGAGATCAATGCTTGTCGCGCCTTCCAGTTGTCCTATTACGTGGATGGGCTCGAGCGCTGCTATGCTCTGGGTGAAGAAATGGCGGTGTACCTGGATCCGGACGATTTGATCGAGAAGGTGCGCTATTACCTGGACGATGAAGCCTTGCGCGAAGACATGGCAACCCGAGCATGGCAGCGCACGCTGAGAGAGCACACCTATGCGCAGCGGTTTGCGAAAGTGTTTCTCGCCATGGGCTTTACGCCTGGGCAGGCTTTGCCGGGAGCTGCAGAATGAGCTTGGCAGAACACGCCATCTTCCTGGAGCCGTCTAGTGCTGGCTTTCTCGGTGACAAGCTGTTCGATACCAGCGACCGTCACCTGAATCGTGATGGCACGCTGCTGCCCTTCGCTCGCTTGCGTGAGTACTGGGCGGCGCGTGGGGTCCCGGTGCACACTGCGGACGCTCTGCGCAGCGGTGCGGTGCGAGCACGTACGAATCACTACTGGTCTTTCGGCATGCTTGATGGGTATGGCGAATTGCGTGGGCAGCCTGACGTGCGTTTGCGTGGGTTTGTACTGTTTGAGCCACCGCTTGTTTTGCCGGCCATGTACGCTCGCTTGCCTGCTTTGTCGCAGGATTTCGAGCAAATCCATATTCACAACACAGTGGGGGATCTCTATTCCCTGGATGGCGTCGATGCAGCGAAGCTCAGGCAATTGTTCTGGCCGCAGCCCTACGATGTTGAGCAGGAGCCTTTCTGGTCCCGAACGGAGCGCAGCGATCGGTTCGTGATCATTTCCGGCAACCATAATCCGAAGTTCCGCAAGCCTGAGTATTACAGCAAGCGTATCGAAGCCGTCGGCGCGTTGGCGTCGGTGGATGCGGTTGATCTCTATGGCCGTGGTTGGGAGCGCTGGTTTTCCAAGCAGTCTGCATGGTGGCCGTACTGGTGGAATATCCGCGCAATCCGGCGATCTTTCCGTGGCAGTTGTAACAGCAAGCTTGAAGTACTCAGCCGCTATCGCTTCAGCATCTGCTTCGAGAACACCCCAATGCGCGGATATTTCACGGAGAAGATGTTCGACTGCCTGTATGCCGGTACGGTGCCGATTTATCTCGGCGCTCCCGATATCGAACAGCTTGTGCCACAGGAGACCTTCGTAGATGCGCGGCACTGTACGGATTTCAGGGCGCTGCATCGAAGACTGTCCGCCATGCCCGCGACGGAGTGGCAGGACATGCGCGAAGCAGGTCGGGCTTTCCTGCGGGGCATCGGAAAGCGGCGCTATTTCGATGCTTTGATGAACATCTGCGAAATGCCTTTCGGATAGCGGATCATGGCTGAGCGCATTGCCGACGTTGCCGTCATCATTCCCATGCTCAACGAGGCTGAAACCTTGCCCTTCCTGTTGCGCGACCTGGCCGCGCAGACCGTGCGACCACGAGAGTTGCTGTTCTCGGATGCGGGATCGTCGGATGGTTCCGCACGCATCGTCAGCGCGTGGTGGGAGGCTGCCGCATGGGAGGGAGGTAGTTGTCAGGTGTTGTCGTCACCCGGTGCGTTGCCAGGAGGAGGACGCAATCGTGGACTTGCGCAGTGCACCGCGCGCCGCATTGCATTCATCGACGCCGGTCTGGGCTTGTCGCCGGAATGGCTGGAGGAAATGCTCGAAGCGCTCGATGGCAGTGATGGCCTGGACGCCATTTATGCGCAATGCCGCTTTCAAGGGACGGGGGTACTTGGTGCCGCGCTGTGTGGTCTGTCGTATGGACAAGGCGCCGAGCGGCCAGCCCTGGTTGGCTCGTTGTTCAAGCAGGAGGCTGTGCGGCGCTCTGGCCTGTTTGCGGAACACCTGCGGGCTGGCGAAGACTTGCGCTGGACGAAAGGCTTTGACGCTGCAGGTGGCAAGCGCGGGCGAGCACCGCGAGCGCTGATCCACTACATGTTCTTCCCCCCATCGTTCGCTGCGGCCATCCGCAAGTGGCGTGTCTATGAGAAGTACGCCGTATTGGCTGGTGTGGGCGGTCGATCGCGCTTGCTTAGTTGCCTTTTGCTCGCAATGGGCGTTGCAGGCGTCGTTATTCCTGCGGCATGGTTTCTGGGCGTGCTTTACTTGTTGGGGCGCGGAGTCGCGGACCCGCTGCGTCGCAGTGACCGACGGTTATGGTTGTCGTCGCCTGCAGCTGTAGCGCTGGCCTTGTTGCTGGCGCCTGCGCTGGATGTTGCCAAGCTGTGGGGTGGGATTCAGGGCTGCGTTGCACGATTCTCTGGCGCAGCGTCGCGAGTGGGGGAATCCTGATGCGCAGGCTGGCAGTCGTCGTGTCGAGCGAGATGACGATCAGGGCCTTTTTGCTCGGCCATATTGTTGCGTGGTGCAGGGTGTTTCGATTGACCGTGTTTGCCAACACGAACGATACGGATCTGTTGGCCCGCCATGGCTTGGCGGTGGATGTTCAGTCTGTTGCGATTGTGCGCCCAGTTCATTTGCTGGCAGACGTCAAGGCCTTATGGATGCTGACGCGGCGACTACGCCGCGAACGATTCGATGCAGTCCTGTCGATAACCCCCAAGGCAGGTTTGCTGGCAATGTTGTCGGCCTTCATTGCTCGTGTTCCCGTGCGGCTCCATGTTTTTACGGGCCAGGTCTGGGCAACGCGTAGCGGGGCGGCGCGCTGGGTCTTCAAGACAATTGATCGCCTGACAGCGAGTGTCGCCACACACGTGTTGGTGGACGGCGAGCCACAACGGCAGTTCCTTTTGCGCGAAGGCGTCGTGCGAGCGGACAAGTCGCGCGTATTGCTGCACGGTTCGTTATGTGGTGTCGACGCGTCGCGCTTCAAGCCGGATGCCGCTGCGCGATTATCGTTACGGCAAAGCCTGGGTGTGGGAGCCGAGGAGGTGGCGTTCCTGTTCCTGGGGCGCTTCAATCGCGACAAGGGTGTGCTGGATCTGGCTCGCGCTTTTGCAGGCTTGGCAGCACTTCAGGCGAGTGTCCGTCTCTTCCTTGTCGGGCCAGACGAGGGCGGGCTACGGACAGAGCTGGAGGTCATTCTCTCGGCTTGTCGTGAGCGCGTGCATTTCGAAGCCTTTACTGCAACGCCGGAGGCCTTCATGCAGGCGGCGGATGTGTTTTGTCTGCCGAGTTACAGAGAGGGCTTTCCAACTTCGATACTTGAAGCGGCGGCCTGCGGCCTGCCAGCGCTTGCGTCTCGCATCTATGGCATTGAAGGGGCGCTGCTTGATGGTGAGGGCGGCTTGTTGCATGAACCTGGCGACGTGGCGGCACTGCAGGCCGGCATGGCACGGCTCGCCGCATCCGGTGCCTTGCGTGAGAAATATGCGGTTGCGGCGCGCGAGCGCGCCATGCGCGATTTCGCAGCACCCCAGGTCATTGAGGCCTTTGCGCACTACCTGGTCGCAGTGACGGAAAAATCATGAAGCGTTTGCTCGATTGCCTGACAGCAGGGACCATGTTGCTATGCTTGTGGCCGGTGATGCTTGTCGTGGCAATCCTGGTACGTCGCTATCTGGGTGCTCCTGTCCTGTTCCGTCAACAGCGTCCGGGCTTGAATGGCCAGCCATTCATGCTTTGCAAGTTTCGTTCGATGAGCGATGCGCGTGATGCTCGGGGCCATCTGTTGCCCGATGAGGTGCGCTTGGGTGCATTCGGCCGTTTTTTGCGCAAGACCAGCCTGGACGAGCTGCCGCAGCTGTGGAACGTGCTCAAGGGCGACATGAGTCTGGTCGGCCCGCGCCCGTTGCTGATGCAGTATTTGCCGCGTTACTCGCCTCGTCAGGCACGGCGTCATGAGGTGCGCCCCGGCATTACAGGTTGGGCGCAGGTGAACGGGCGCAATGCGTTGAGCTGGGAAGAGAAGTTCGAACTGGACGTGTGGTACGTGGAGAACCAATCTTTGTGGCTGGACCTCAGGATTCTGTGGCGCACGGTAAAGCGTGTGCTTGGCGGATCGGATGTCAGTGCGACCGGACATGTAACCATGCCTGAGTTCATGGGTAGTGAGGAGCAACGCGAATGATGGATCTTGTCATTGTCGGCGCAGGCGGCCATGGCCGTGAGGTGTTGCAGCTCGTGCGCGACATCAATGCGGTGAAGCCGACCTGGAATCTGTCGGGTTTTGTCGATGATGCCTGGACTGCGCCGCGCGAACTGGCTGGCGTGCCGGTGCTTGGCAAGCCAGATTGGTTGCAGGGTCGCAGTTGCGCCGTGACCGTTGCGATCGGGTCGCCGGCGGTGCGGCGCAAGGTGGTGCAAAGGCTGATGGCTGCGGGTGTGCGTGATTTCGCCACACTGGTTCATCCAGAGGCCCGAATCGGTGCACGGGTCACGATTGGCGCGGGCAGCATGATTGCGGTGGCGGCGGTTGTGACAACGGACGTGCGACTTGGGCAGCATGTGCTGGTGAATACGGCGGCCGTCATTTCGCACGATTGCGAAGTGGCGGACTGGGGAACCTTGGCGCCACGCGCAACGTTATGCGGCGCTGCGCGGCTCGCCGAGGGGGCCGAGGTCTGTGCGGGGGCGACCGTGCTGCAAGGGATTGAAGTCGGTCCGTGGTCGCGCGTCGGGGGTGGTGCCTGCGTCATCAACCCCGTGGGGGCGAATGAAACCGTGGTAGGAGTGCCTGCGAGTTGTGTGCGGGTGCGTGATATGAATTGGCAGGATGCGTGATGAGTGATTTCTGTATGGCGCCGTGGCCGCAATACGACGAAGAGCAGGTTGAAGCTGCTTCTGCGGTGCTGCGGTCGGGCAAGGTGAATTACTGGACGGGAGAAGAAGGGCGACAGTTCGAGCGCGAGTATGCGGACTACCTTGGCCGCAAGTTTGCAGTGGCGGTGGCTAACGGCACGTTGGCCCTGGAGCTGGCGCTGGAGGCATTTGGCATCGGTGCGGGCGACGAAGTGGTCGTGCCGGCGCGTACTTACGTGGCCTCAGCAAGCTGCGCAGTGATGCGCGGTGCGGTGCCGGTGATTGCGGATGTGGATCGCGACAGCCAGCTGATTACCGCAGAGAGCATTGCTGCCGTACTGACGCCTCGAACACGTGCAGTGGTGGTAGTGCATCTGGCGGGCTGGCCTTGCGAGATGGACGAGATCATGGCACTCGCGGCGCAGCGAAACCTGATTGTCATCGAAGACTGTGCGCAGGCGCACGGCGCGTTCTACAAGGGGCGCCCCGTGGGAAGCCTGGGTCATGCTGGCGCATTCTCGTTCTGTCAGGACAAAATCATGACAACCGGCGGCGAAGGCGGCCTGCTTGCACTGGATGACGAGACCGCGTGGCGTCGCGCTTGGGCCTATAAGGATATCGGGCGAAGCTATGAGGCTGTATTCGAGCGAGAGCACGCTCCGGGGTTTCGCTGGCTGACCGAGTCGTTCGGTACCAACTGGCGGCTCACGGAAATGCAATCGGCCCTGGGGCGCATACAGCTGCGGCGCCTTCCGCAATGGCGTGCCCAGCGAGCGGCCAATGCAGCTGTCCTGATCGAGTCCCTGTCGCAACTGCCTGTGTTCCGTATCCCACAACCCGCGGCGCACTGCGAGCACGCCTGGTACAAGTTTTACCTGTTCGTAGAGAGAGACTGCCTGGCGCCGGGCTGGTCACGTGATCGCTTGATGGCCGAGATCGAAGCCGCAGGGGTACCGTGTTCTGTGGGTTCGTGTTCAGAGATCTATCTCGAGAAAGCATTCACCGACAGAGCCTGGGGGCCCGAGGCTCCCTTGCCCGGCGCAAGGGAACTGGGCGAGACCAGCTTGTGTCTCCTGCTGCATCCGACCCTGGACTCGACGGCCATGCATGAAATGGCGCAACGAGTGTCCTCGATTGCCCGGCAGAGCATGAGGTGATCCGGGGGGCGGAATGAGATTATCATTCTCCTTGCCCTGATTCCGGAGCGCACATCATGAGTTGGACCATAGCCATGCTGGCACTGATGGCTTTTCTCGTTGCCTGGGCCGGCGCTGCGGCGATGCGACGCTATGCCATTTCGCGCTCCATGCTGGACATTCCCAATGCGCGTAGCTCCCACACCATTCCGACACCACGTGGTGGTGGCGTAGCCTTCGTAATGAGCTTTCTGCTGTCAGCGCTCTTTCTGCAGCAGATGGGTGTGATGCCGACGGATTTGTGTGTCGTGTACGTGCTGGGTGGTGGCAGCATTGCGCTGCTGGGTTTTCGCGATGATCGCAAGCCAGTGCGCAATCTCGTCAAGCTGCTCATCCATCTCGTTGTCTCCGCAGGGGCGATCGGGCTGCTGCAGCGAAGCCATGACCTGCCATGGATCTGGAGTGGAGAATTGGCAATGGCAGCGGCCTTTGCGGTGTACACGCTTGGTCTTGCCTGGGGTCTCAATCTCTACAATTTCATGGACGGCATCGACGGTCTCGCCGTGTCTGAGGCGATCTTCCTGTCTCTTGGCGGCACGCTGCTGATCATGGTCGGCGGGGGCTCGGCACTGGAGGCGCCCGTATTGGCGGCTGCTTGCCTCGGCTTTGCGATTTTCAACTGGCCACCGGCCCGGCTATTCATGGGTGATGCGGGCAGCGGGTTTCTCGGCTTTGTTTTGACGGTCATTGCGCTGGCGTCAGTCTGTCGCGCGGAGACCAGCATCTGGATCTGGCTCATCCTGGGCGGTGTGTTCATCGTGGATGCAACATTTACGCTACTGCGCCGCATGCTGAGCGGGCGGCGCTGGTATGAGGCGCATCGTACTCATGCATATCAGCACGCAGCCCTCCGCTGGGGTCACCGCCGCGTTACCCTGACGACGCAGTGGATCAATTACCTCTGGTTGCTGCCTTGGGCTCTGGCGTCACAATTCTGGCCTGGCCTGGCGATACTTTTCTGTCTGCTGGCGCTGTTGCCACTCTTGGCTGCAGCCATCATTCTCAAGGCCGGGCAGTCCGTGCCGCCCGTTACGCGCTCAGATGCCTTGTCTCAACATTCCCCAGAGTTGCGGGACTCCTTGCTGGGGCCAGGGCATTGAGACAGGTTGGGCGGAGTGTTTAACTTCCGACTTTCATTACGGATATCTTGATGAAAATCCTTGTGACCGGCGCAGCCGGCTTTATCGGTATGCACTGCGCTGAGCGTCTGCTTCAGCGGGGTGACAGCGTTGTCGGCATCGACAACCTCAACGACTACTATGACCCGCAGCTCAAGCGCGATCGTCTTGCGCGTTTGGCAGGCAAAGCCGGATTCCGGTTCATTGAACTCGATGTGGCGGATCGCGCAGGCATCGAGACATTGTTCGAGCAAGAGAAATTTGATCGGGTGATTCATCTCGCCGCGCAAGCCGGCGTGCGCTACTCACTCAAGAACCCGCACGCCTATGCGGACAGCAATCTTGTCGGCTTCGTCAACATCCTTGAAGGCTGCCGCCACAACCAGGTCGGACACCTGGTCTACGCATCAAGCTCCAGCGTTTATGGCGGCAACACCAAGATGCCATTTTCCGAGTCGGACAGCGTTGACCATCCTGTCAGCCTGTACGCGGCAACAAAGAAAGCCAATGAGTTGATGGCACATACCTACAGTCATCTCTATGGCTTGCCGACCACAGGGTTGCGCTTCTTTACGGTCTATGGACCGTGGGGGCGTCCGGACATGGCGCTTTTCCTTTTCACCAAGGCGATTCTCGAGGGGCGCGCCATCGATGTCTTCAATCATGGCAAGATGCGCCGCGATTTTACCTATGTCGATGACATCGTCGAGGGTGTGATTCGTGTACTGGATCGTCCCGCTGAAGCAGATCCTGACTTCAATGCAGAGGATCCTGATCCGGGGCGTGGTCGCGTTCCCTATCGTGTGTTCAACATTGGCAACAACGATCCGGTCGAGTTGATGGATTTCATCCAGGCCATCGAGAACGCGACGGGGCGTGAAGCGAAGAAGAACTTCCTGCCGATGCAGGACGGTGACGTGCCGGCGACCTTCGCCAACACGGATGCCTTGACAGCGTGGACGGGCTTTTCTCCTTCGACCAGTGTGGCGGATGGCGTCGCGCGCTTCGTGTCCTGGTATCGCGATTACTACAACGCCTGACATGGGCAGCCGATGGCAGGTTTTGCGCAGACGGCTGGAGTTTGAATACACGCGTCTGCGCGCTTATCCGCTGAGAGTGCTCGCGCAGAAGCTCGGTTTGAAAATGCTGGGCAGCGTGATCGGGCTGCTGTTGCTGCCGCTCACTGTCATCCTGCATGTTGCCGGATTCAGACGTGTCGACTTCTTCCTCGATCGTATCGGGCACCTCGCCATCGAGCCTGATTGTTTGCTCAGGGATCAGGCGCTCGGATTGGTTCCGGCCCGCAAGTGGGTGATGCTTGCGCCTTCGCATCGCGTAGCGAACAGCCATCTGCTGCGTTATTGGGAGCCTCACTTCCTGGTGATCCGCAGCCGGCTGCTTTGCTTCGTGATCCAGAGCGCCACGCGTTGGAAGCTGGGAATGCATGATGCCTCCAGCTACATGCGCGCAATTGGTAGAACCCAATCCGCCTATCGCGTGTACCGCGACTGGGGGCGACGTCCTCCCGTTCTGCAGCTTTCGGCTGAGGACATAGAGTGGGGGGCGCAGCAGCTTGAGCTGATGGGCGTGCCGCGGGATGCCTGGTTCGTGTGCCTGCATGTGCGTGAGGCCGGCTTCTCTCCAGTTGATGAAGAGCTCCACCGTCATCGCAACGCAGACATCCACAATACCTGCCTCGCAGTTGAAGAGATAGTCAGGCGGGGAGGCTGGGTCATCCGGTTGGGCGATCCGAGCATGACGCCGATGCCTGCGATGCCGCAGACCATCGACTACGCACACCACCCATTGCGCTCGCCGCGTCTCGATATCTATCTGTGTGCGCGCAGCCGCTTCATTCTCGGCAACACATCCGGCATTGCAATCGTCGGGACAATCTTTGGTGTCCCCTCCGCTTTGGCCAACATGATTCCCATCACGGCCATGGGTTACGAACGACAGGATATTTCGATTCCCAAGCTGATCTGGTCAAGCACCGAACAAGCCTACGTGAGTATGCGTTCCCTGATCGATCAGGGCCTGGGCAGTGCGCAGTACTACTCGCAGTATCTGGCGGAAGGTGTCGTGCCGGAGGAGAACAGTGCCGAGGACATACTGGATCTGACGCTGGAAATGTTCGACAGTCTCGACAGCGAAGTGCGCGACCCCGAGGCGCTCAGATTGCAGGCAGCGTTCTCTGACAGCTTGCGTGATGGTGACTATGCCTACAAGGCGGCATCAAGCACGGGCGCCCGCTTCCTGCGGAAGCATCAGGACAAGCTCAAGGTCGGCTGAGTGGCCATCAGGCCGCTTGGAGCAGATCGCGCAGCGTGCTGTCGAGGCCGGGTGGCGTCATGGCCAGCCTTGTCGCGGTGTGGGTCATGGCGAGGCGATTGTGTACCGGAGCTGAAGACTGGGGGCTCGGGGTTGCACTGACCAGATTTGTATCGCGGCCGACGGACCGCGCCAGCGCAGTAGCGAATTCGGCGTAGCTGCATTCAGTCCCGCCAGAGAGATGTGCGATGCCTCCCAGCTTGCGATCGCCGCAGCGCTTGAGGCCCTCGATCGCGTAGGCGAGCGAGATCGGGCTGAGCGTCATGTCCGAAAATGCATCGATCACCTGATTCGCGCGCAGCTTCGTCAGCCAGCCAGAGAGCAGTGGAACCTGTGCGCTGAATACTTTTGTCATGCGGACGATGGACAGTCCGGCGCCGTATTGCCTGGCGATGTCTGTCAGAGCAGCTTCTGCATCAGCCTTCAAGCTGCCGTAGAGACTGATCGGGCACATCGGTGCATCTTCGGCGGGTGCTTCGTGCTGACCGTTGAAGACAGCATTGGAGGAGAGAAACACAACATGGGCGCCGCGTGAAAGAAAGTGTTCCGCCAATGCGATGTTGGCGTCGACATTGACGCGCTTGGCGAGTGCCGGGTCCTGTTCGCACGCAGCGAATCGGCTGATGGCAGCGCACAGATAGAGCGTGTCGCAATCGGGCAGGCCCTCAAGCCTGATCGATTGGCTCAAGTCCAGCGCAATGCTGCCCTCGCTTCCTTTGCGAGAAGTCGTAGCAACCTGAACGCCGGATTTTTGGAGCGTCTGCGCCAAAGCCCGACCGATCAGGCCGTCTCCGCCGATCAGCAATGCGGATCTCATTTTTGCCGGTCCGCGAGATAGCGTTGGTTCAATTCGGGCGAGATTTCGAGAAGCGGGCGGCCGACGCGCTGTGCTTCCAGATCGTCGAGTGCTTCATTGATGTCGGCCAGTCGGTAGCGCTTGGTGATCAATCGCTCCAGTGGCAAACGGCCCTGGCGATAGAGCTCGGCAAATTTCGGAATATCTTCGTCGGGTTTGCATTCACCCCCCCAGGAGCCCTGCAGGCGCTTGCCGCAAATCAGTTCGAACGGGTCGATGCTGATGCGGCTGCCGTGTGCCGGGTGCGAGGCAAAGACGCACAGGCCGCCGCCGCGACGCACCGATTCAAAGGCCAGTTCGATGGTGGATGAAAGGCCTGTGGCCTCCACCGCGTAGTCCAGTCCTGCGCCTGTAAGTTCGCGAAGCCGTGCGGCGACGTTCTCATTACGTGCGTCGATGGTGACGGTAGCACCAAAGTCTTTCGCCAAGGCCAGCTTGTCGGGGTTGATGTCGATGGCGATGACCTGGCGGCAATCAAACAGCTGTGTCGCCATGAGCGCACTCAGTCCTATGCCACCCAGACCAAACACGGCGAGGCTGCTACCAGGGACCGGTTTGATGGTGTTCGTCACGATGCCCGCACCCGTTGGCAACGCGCAGCCGAACAGCACGCCGACGTCGAGGGGAATGCCCTCTGGCAAGTGGACGAGACGGTTCTCGGCCACCACCGCATGCTCGTTGAAGGTGGTTACGCCGCCCGCGTTGATCTTGCGGCCGGCATGCAGATACTGCGCGCCGCCCCCATCCAGCCCCAGGCCCTTGATCCAGCCCAGCACCACCCAGTCGCCCGGCTTGACCTTGGTGACGCCCTCGCCAACGGCTTCCACCACGCCAGTACCTTCATGGCCCAGCAGATGCGGCAGGAAGCGATCTTCTCCGCGTGCGCCACGCGCCTCCATGAGCTGGCTGTGGCATACGCCGCTGTAGGCGACACGCACCAGCACCTGGCCACGTGCGAGTTCTGGGATCTGGATATCGGCGACTACGGCGAGCGGTTCATTGAGTTTTTCGAGGACGGCTGCGTTCATTTTCATCTGGCAAGGCTCGCTTCAATTACGACGTTTCGTTTCCGGGGGAGGTCACTCGGCAGCAGCCTGATTGGCGGCGAGATAAATCCGGGCTTGCTGGCTCAGTGCGGAGGCGCACAGGGGCTTGTAGTAATCCGCGTGCACACTGCGCTCCCACTGGATCGGCGCCATCGAGTTGACGACGCGGATGTCGCTCTGGAAGCGCGTGATGGCGGAGCGATTGACTTCCTGGCCGTGTACCAGCGACAGGCTGAAAGCCAGTGCCTGACCCGGCCGCAGCGGAACAGGGGTGACGGAGGCGCGAACCTCATCCGACATCAGCTTGGGCGAGTAGAGGAAGCCGAGCTTGTGCTTGACCGAGCCGCGCTCCACGTCTTCGCTCTTGAACTGCGTCACCGGTAATGCCGCCTCCGACATCAGATGGGTCCCCGACACTACGCCCAGCGATCCGAGTTCGCCGTTGTCCGTGAACGGAATGCTGACCGACAGCTCGAACGGACTGGAGCCGTAGTGCGTGTCGCGATGTATGCCGATGTTGTCTTGCGGTTTGCCGGGGCGTGCGATGCGCAGGTACGGAAACTTCTGCACATGCAGGTCCGGCCCGATCAGCGATTTGAAGAAAGACAGATTTTCCTCGATCAGCTTCGGTCCGAATTCGGAGGCCTGATAGAAGCTGGAGAGGGCGGCCTGTATCTCGATGTGTCGTGCATCGTCCTCGACATGCAGGTGGTACTCATCCAGCGACTTGAGACCGGGTACCCATTTCTCCTGCAGTTCGGCGAGCATGGCGGCGCGTACCTCATGCACAAAAGAACGTTCACCTTTTTCGAGTTCCAGCACGAACCAGCCGTTGCGGAGGAAGTGCTGGGAGAGTTCGTCGATGTGGTCCATGTTTGGCTGGTGCATTCGGTCAGTGTTGATAAACGTCTTCGGGAATCAGCATGGTGAACTCCATGCTGACACGAGTTCTTTCACCTCGTGTCACCATGCCGCCGTGCAGCAGATCGTAGTTGAAGACGACTGCGTCTCCGGGCTTGCTCTGAAAAATCTGCTTGTCCGGGTTCTCGTCTGGAGACAGCAGGGGTTTGGACATGCCGGCACGCTCGATGACCGAATAGTCCCAGTCGCGTTTGTGTGAGTTCGGGCACAGGATCAGGCCACTCTTGCCTTGTTCGCAACAGATGGCAATCCAGATCTTGACCCTGCGTTTACCCGTGGGAACAGGGAAGTCGTAGAGCTTCCAGAACCAGTCGTCTGCGTGCAACGAGCCCACGTCAGTGTCGAAGCCGGGGCGAACCAGCCGGATCGAGATGCTCTCGCGCCCCACGTTCTCTTCGTCGGAGATTTCGAAAGCGCCGAGTTGCGATTCGAGCTGCCTGAACAGCGAGGTCGTCCGGATCGCGTCCACAGCAGTCTGCGCAAGGATCCGGGACTGGCGTGTCAGCAATTTGTCGTGGGGCAGCTGCCCGGCGATGGTGTGGTACATGTCCAGCGCTGTTGTTTGCAGCAGTGGGACTTTATCGGGTTCGATCCGTGCGAGGTGATTGGCCAGGTGCTCCGAGATGGCATTCTTCACCAGGACCAGGTCATCGTCTGACAGTCTCAGGCCAGTCGTGAAGCCGGGGCTTTCCTTGACGCTTTCCAGAATGCTGTGCATGGGGTTCTCCAATAAGAGGTCTGCGATTACTGCATGAATTCCGGGTGTTGCTGCATGAAGCCCGTGGCGAGCCGACAGTTGGCGGCAAAGCCGCTGCGCAATGCGAGGTCGCGCAGCGAAGGGGAAGACTGGTCGCCAACACCTTCCATCGCGCCGGTTTCTGCCAGCATCTGTTTGACAGCTGCAGTCAGGACGCTGGGGTTGGCATCATGCACGGCAAGCTTCAGTCGCTCATACAGGGTGCCTGACCACTCGTAGGCCAGATCGCCATGAATCATCTCCCTGAAGTTCAGGAAGCGGCGCTCTGAACGTGAATAGAGGCGCTTGGGCACCACGATATCCTTGCTGGTTGGCGGTAGCGGCCCCATCGGCAACCAGTCGGCCCCGACCACCGGGCGGCCGAACAGCTTGGCCAGCCAGACCAGGCCGGAGTTGCCGGCCAGCATGAATCTGCAGCTCGCAGCCAGGTAGACGTCCATCCAGTCCGAGCGTTCGGCGGAATGCGCATAATCCACAACGCCTTGCATGGCTGGCAGGCGGCTCATTGACGGATCACCCATGCGTATCACCCAGCCTCCGGCGGCAACGATGGCGCGAATGGCCTCTGCATACTTGCGGATGTCGGCACAGCGCGGCAGGTGGAAGCGGCTGCCGCCTTCCTGCCAGAAACCCTGCTCGCGCACGTGCAGGCAGACATACCAGCTGCCATGCGGAATGCCGAGGCGGCTGAGGGCAAGTTTGCCCTGCTCATGGTGCGCATCCTTGAGGCGCAACAAGGGCGGGCGGCTTTGCGACTCCCATATGTGTTCGACCTGCGCCTGCAAGTCGTAGAGGTACATGCAGCGTTCCTTGAGCTGCAGGGTGTGGATGGGCGCAAACCAGCGGAAGGGTGTTTCGGAGCCAGGCGTCTGCGGGCTCTCCACCCGTACTTCGAAATACTCTTTCCAGTAGTCGAGCAGGCAGGCGTTGGCGATGCGGTTTTCGGGCGCAAGGATGATGGCGTGATGCTCAGGCATCAGCCCGAGCATGCGCGCCTTCTGGTACACGTCAAGATGGCACATGTTGCCGATCCATCCCACCCATGGAAGGCCCAGATAGCGTGTGTCGTTGGCCGCATGCTTTGCCGCCAGTGCATTTTCCCGGACCTGCCATTCTGCCCAGGCAGCTCTTGCACGGTCAGGGGCGCCACCTTTCCAGTACAGCCGACCCACCAGTTCCAGCAGCGAGGTTTCAACGGTGTCGGCTGCATAAGCCCGCGCCACGCAATCAGCTGCGTCCGAGAAGCGCCCCAGCTGCTCCAGTGCCTGCGCTGCGATGAGATTGCTGTTCTTCTCCGGCATCGGAGCGCCGAGCAAGGCATCCGCGACGCGACCGGCGGCCTTCATGTCGCCTTTGCCAAGCAATGCGAGCAGGCGATTGGCAAATGCTTGCGTCTCGCCCGATTTCATGCGGTGCGCACGCTTGAGCGTGCGATCCGCCGCTCTGTACTTTCCTGCGGCCAGTGCAACCAGACCGCGGTCCAGCACCTGCGCGTAGCTGTCGCGCGTCAGGAGCGATCTGAAGTATCGCAAGCCAAAGCGCATATTCCGGACCCTTCCAGAGACTGCATGACAGACCGCATCCAGTTCGGGTAGCCGAAGCCGGTGAGGAGAACCGTACCGCCGCGTGCAGCACCGAGCACTTCTTTCGCAGCAATGACCGGACGCCCCGAGCCTGCAGCCCTTCCAGCGGGTACCCATTTACCGAGCTTGAACGGATCATCGTCGAGCAGTCCGCTCACCATGGGCATCAGACCGGTGAAATGCAGAAAATTGGTCTGCGGGTGCGAGGCGCCCATCGCAAAGACCGGTTGGGGGTGCTGGCCAAGCTTCTGCTGCAACGCCTTGCTGAAGGCGTGCCAGCGATCCGCGAACGATGCACAGGCACTCACCAGCGCGCCATCTGCTGCACTGTGAGTTGCCGCATTGACGGATACAGGCGCTGCCCAGCAGAGGATATTGTCGGAGCCGCAATGCTCGCGGGACTGCATGCTGCGGATCTCGAACCCGGATCTTTGCAGGAGGCAAGCCAGATTCCGTTCAGAGAAGTAGCTCAGGTGCTCATCCCAGAGCTCGTATCCCTGCAGACGCTCATCAAGGATGGGGGCAACACTTGGCACTTCGATGAAGAGCAGGCCATCGCTGCCCAGCAGGCTGCGGATTGCCTTGAGGAAACCCGCAGGGTCCGGCACATGCTCCAGGGTATGCCGACAGACGACGGCGGTTGCGTGACCGTATCTGGCCTGGATCTGCGCCGCAGCGGCTTCGTCCAGCGGGACGTTCTCAACGCGGTGGCCGTTGGCGCGACTTTGCTCGGCAAGCGGGCGCGAGGGTTCTACGCCAAGCAGATTGGTAATGCCAGCTTGCCGCAGGTGCGTCAGGAAGGTGCCGTCATTGCTGCCGATCTCGATCAGCAAATCCGTGCTGGCAGGGCACTGCGTAAGCAGCTCAGTAACGATGGCGTCGGCATAGGCAGGAAACTGGCGGCGGGTGCCGCGCGCCACTTCCGTGTAATCCGCACCATGGGTTTCCGATCTCACCTGTACGACACATCCGCATTGTGCGCAGTACTGGAACGCCAGTCTGCGCTGGGGATAGCCGTCAGAAGGGCTGGGCAGGAATACGCCCGTAGAGGGCAGCTCGCCAAAATCCACCAGTGGAAGCAGCCGGCTGTCGCCACAGGCGGGGCAGTGTATATCGGTCATATACGCCCCGTTCGTTTCATTTTCTTGCGCAGGGAGGTCAGGAATGTCCGTGCAACCTCTGCCGGGTCAACATGGGTTCTGAGCATGGTGTCGCAATGAATCAGCTGCTGATGCTCCCAGATGTAGTGATGGACCGGCAGGGAGTGCAGATGCACGTCAGTGAAGGCATTGACATCAAGGGGTTTGCCCGTGCTATCGAACTTTCGTCCAGCCGGCGCGTAGTTGGCGACGTAGACATCGTTGGAGTCGGTTACGACCTTGAGTCGCGAGAATTTGTCCGGGCGGTCGAGAATCTTGCCCATCAGGTTTGCATCGACGACGTAGTAGTCGAAATCAATGTCCTCGCAGATTGCCCGCGCCGAGATAACCAGCGGATGCTGGTACAGCGCATGCACGATGAGCCCATCTGCGGTCGGGAAGTACAGTTCGCGCGGATATTTGTCGAAGTCGTAATTGTCAGATACGACGAGGCGCTGGGTAATGTAGTTGTGCCGGTGAATGAGACCGATGTTTGCGAGATCGCGCGCCGAGATGTCGATGGCTTCGTGATTCTGATAACGTCTCGCGAGTTCGGGCAGCAGGTCTTCCCTGTTCGAGACGATGCTTGCATTGGCACAGATGTCATAACCCTCGCGCAGATAGCGCCGAAGGTTCGATATGGAATTGTTCGACAGAAGCCCATCCACGACGATGAAAAAGATGCCAGCCTTCAAGGCGCGGGCAAAGTGAATGGATGTGTGATCCAGCGCGCCATAGAGGCGGTAGAAGTCCGCATTCGGTTTTGATGAGTGGAAGGGCTGGGTCAATTCTTCCGGGAAGCAGAAGAACACCACGGTCGTGTAGCGGCTCAGCAGCGAGAAGCCACTTGATTGCCGGATGCGGTCTGCGCCCGATGGCGTGGTAACGATCGAGAAGTAGGAGCGGGCATCTGACAGTGCTGGCAGATTTCCCGGCGCAAACAGCGTGCGCACGGTGTACTGCATGAAGTTGTCGATGTAGTCGTTGCCCCAGACAACGGCCGAGAACACGAATCGTTCAGCGGACTCATGCTCGTTGAGGAACGTCTGGGCGCGTTCCGCCGCTTCTGCTTTCAGCTTGGCCAGGGTCGTGACGAGTGCCAGATAGAATGCGCTGTCTGGCGTATCCCGCGCTTCGAGGGACAGGCTGAAGAGCTTCTGTGCGGCGCCCAGGTCTCCGCCGTCGAGTTTGCTCTTCGCAGCATGAAACAGCTCGTGCGCCAGCTCGGGCAAGGATGTGTCCGGTTTGGTGAGCAGTGGACGGAGCCAGGCCTCGGCATCACCGGTCTGGCCGTGTCTCAAGAGGTCGATTGCCAGTATTTCCTGACGACGCAACAAGGTACGTGAGACATCCCCATCGCCAAGGGCGAGCGCCATCTGCCCGGCTTTCACGGCTACCCTGCGCACCGCTGGCGAGCGACGGAGCAGGCCGACAGCAGCGCGTCTGGCCGCCGCGACGCTGCGTCGCTTGACGGCGGCACGTACCCGGGCGATTGCGCGGCGCGGGGGTGACGCGAGCTTCTTGCGCAGGAAAGCAACGACGGCTGCGATGCGCATGAAGAGGCCGGCTTGTTTGCTCACTGACAAAGTCGGGCGAATGACTGCCGATGTCACGAGCTCCTGCACATACTGTTTCTGTCGCTGTTCGGTGTCAGACGTTGTCGTGTGGACCCAGATGGGTGTCTCGAAAAACTGACGATATACGCCATGTCCCTGATAGCGGGCCCATTTTGCGAGCGAGCGCAGGTTCATCGGCCCCTGGATGTGCTGACCGACGCGATGCGCGGCCGGAGAGACCTCGAGAGAGAAGAACTGATCAGTGTCCGTGATCACGACAATCTTGTCGCGATTGCTGACCACAGCAGCCAGATATTTTCCGCCATCAATCGTGCCCACGCTGGTCGCCAGATCGGAGCGGCCAGGTTTGACCAGAATCGGATGCAGGTGCCAGCAGTAAGCCAGGAGGCCATCGTGGTCGAGTCGGAAATAGGTGTGCGACAGGTGGGTTGAATGCTCGTTCTCCCCCCAGATCATGGCCCGTTCAACTTCGTGCAGATTTTCCAGTGCCAGCGCTACACACGCTCTGGGGCTGACCTGCAAGACCGGATCCGGCGCTTCCAGGGAGTCTGCAAGGCAGCGCAGGGTGCCTTCGCGATTTGTGCGCAGCCCCAGTGTCATCACGGCCGGCACTTCCGGGTTCAGGATGTAAGGCAGAAGGCCGCCAATCGAACCGTCGGAATACAGGCAGTCCGGCACGAGAAAGCTGATGTGCGCTCCGACGTGAGCAGCGGCGTTGCTGGCCAGAAGATGCATCGTCGAGACGCGATCAAAGTTCTGTGCCTGACTTGGCGTCTGACTGGAGGGTGGTGGGAGCGATTCAAGGTGCAGGGTCGCCAGCGTTTGCAACCGGCTCCATTCCGTACTCTGCTTGATGCGTGCGCCGTCTTCGACGGTCGTATAGATGAAGTAATGCAGGTCCACTTTGCCTGCCATCGCGGGCAGGTTTCCTGGTGCCAGCAGGGAGCGCAGCGTCAGTCGGCAAAAGAGATCCGCATAGTCTTCACCCCAGAGCACCGTGACCAGATGCAGGACGGGCGTTTTCTGTATCGACATTTGGCGATGTCCCGGGCCGATCAGAAGGGGCCGTTGAACCAGTCTCCGGGCACGTCGTGCGGATACCCGCGCTGTGCACCGAGTGGTGAGGCATCGATGGTGCGTCCCAGCATCCGGGCGACGGCATCTACGATATGTTCGGCGCGTGGGTGGTAGCCCTTGGTCAAAGCGGGGCTGGTGCCTTCCGGAAAGTCTGGCATGGCAATGCGTTGCGGGGCGGCTTTCAGCTTTCCCCAGCACTCCATGGCAACCCTGGCGACGATCTCGCCGGCGACGGAGCCGGTGGCATGCCCCGTGTCGAGCGCGAGCAGGCGCCCGGTGCGCGAGACGGAAGCAAACACGGCGTCCCAGTCCAGCGGACGGATCGTGCGCAGATCCAGCACTTCGCAGTGAATGCCGAGGTTCGAGAGGAAGTCCGCAGCGCGGATGGCCTCGACCGTCATGTAGGACATGCCCACGATGGTCACAGCGTCCCCCTCGCGCACCAGTCGCGCCTTGCCGAGCGGCGTACGGTTAAGTGTTTCGGGCACGTCGCCGTGCACGTTGTGCAGCCAGCGATGCTCGAGGAACAACACCGGGTCATCATCGAAGATGCTCGCTGCGAGCAGACCCTTGGCGTCTTCGGCTGACGCCGGCATGACGACCTTGAGGCCGGGAATGTGCGCGAACCAGGCTTGCAGATTCTGCGAGTGGGTTGGGCCCTGGCCCCAGCCGCGCCCCATGATCAGGCGGATGGTGATCGGCACGCTGTCCTGCCCGCCGAACATGTATCGCCACTTCGCTGCGCCATTGACGAGCTGGTCCATCGCCAGCAGGAAAAAATCCAGACGCTGATGCACCATGACAGGCCTGATGCCTTCGATGGCGGCGCCAATGGCGACACCTGTCATCGCGTTTTCGGCAGTCGGCATGTCGAACACGCGCTCCTTGCCGAAGCGCGCTTCAAGGCCGGCGGTCGTACCGAAGATGGACTTCGGGTCCGTAACGCCCAGGCCATAGACAATGACATTGGGGTCTTCTGCCATGCTTTGATGCAGGCATTCGTTGATCGCCTTGGCAAACGTGATCTGGCGACTCATGATGGACTCACTTCCTTATCCGTGTAGACATCTGAGAACGCTTCGGACTGATCCGGGAAAGGGCTCGTCTCGGCGAACTCGAAAGCCGCCAGCACCTCGGCGTCCAGTTGTGTGTGCAGCGCCGCCAGTTCTTCTGTGGGCACCCCCTGCTGTTGCAGTCGCGCCTCGTAACTGGCAACCGGATCGCGCGCTTTCCAGGCAAGGAATTCTTCTTCTGTGCGATAGCCGATGTCGTTGTCGAAATTCGGGCCACAGTGCTCACGCCAGCGATAGGTGGTCAGTTCCAGGAAGAACGGCCCCTTGCCTGAACGGACGTGCTCGATAGCGGCCATGGCTGCAGCGTAGGCCGCGTCGATGTCGTTACCGTCGACGATGGCTGAGGGCATGCCCAGCCCCTGCACCATCTTGTAGATCTCGCGTCCGGCAGGTTGGCGTACGGAAAGCGGCGAATAGACCGAATACAGGTTGTTCTCGCACACGAACAGCGCGGGCAGGTTGCGCACGATGGCGAAGTTGGCTGACTCGTAGAAAGCGCCTTCCTCGGTGCAACCGTCTCCGAAAAAGATCGCGGCGATCTGCCGGCTCTTCTTCAGCTGCAGGGACAACGCCAGGCCTGTTCCGATAGGCAGGGAGTTGCCGACGATCGCCGTGCTGCCCACGAAGCCTGCCGTGCGATCGGTCAGGTGCATGGACCCGCCGCGACCACGACAGCAGCCCGTGACCTTGCCGTAGATTTCGGCCAGCATCTGCGGCGCGCGGCCGCCCTTGGCTAGATAGTGCGCATGCGCACGGTGCGTGCTGATCGCGAGGTCGGCTGTTTCAAGTGCGGCGCCCACCGCCACGGCAGCCGCTTCCTGACCGATGGACAGGTGCGTCGGGCAACGCATCTTGCCTTGCGGGTAGCGCTCGGCGATGCCTTCCTCAACCTTGCGGATGAGCAGCATGTCGCGCAGCAGGCGTACCGAGAGTGCTTTGTCCATCATGGAATGAACCAGTAGTAGTCGCCGGTGTAGCCGGCTTCCTTGAACAGCTCGCGCCATTCGTCAACGTGCAGGACGGTCTTGGCGGTCAGGTTCCAGGCTTCCATGCGCGCCTTCTCTTCGTCGTCATGGTAGGCATCAATGGTGATGAAACTGCCCTTGCGCGCGACGCGTTCGATTTCCTTGAGGGCCTGGATCAGCTCGGCACGTTCGAGGTTGTGCACGGTCGTGACGGAAATGACCACGTCGAAGGACTTGTCCGGGAAGGGGAGATGCGTTGCATTGGCGACCTGCACGTGCGGGCGCATGTCTTCGATGGCGTTTTCGATGGCGTAGCTGGAAATATCGACGCCTTTGACCGTGATGCCAGGAATCAGCTCTGCCATATCGTGCAGCATGAAGCCCTTGGCGCAGCCCACGTCCAGCACGGAGCTCTCGGCAGTCAGCCCCCAGTGCGCCTGAAAAGTCGGGATCACGGGTTGCCAGAAGCGCGGCATGTAGTTAAAGCCGCCGTAGCCGTGCGAGCGATCGCCGTCAAAGAATTCCTTGCCGAACTTGCGAGCCAGCGCACGATCCGTTTCCGTCTTGGTGGCGCCACGCTCACTGACATTGCGCTTGGTGCGCGGGTAGTTGACCATCAGGTCGATTTCCTTGCCCATCTGCTGACTCCTGATTATGCGAAGTAACTTTTCACTGCTTCGACTACCCAGCTGACTTGTTCGTCATCAAGCTCGGGGTAGATGGGCAGGCTGATCATGGTTTTGGCGAAGCGTTCGGCCTGCGGGAAATCGCCGGCTTTATAGCCCAGATCCTTGGCGGCATCCTGCAGATGAATGGGGATGGGATAGTGAATGCGCGTGTCGACGCCCTTGTCTTTGAGGTGCGCCATCAAGGCATCGCGCTGCTCTGTGCGAATGACAAAGTTGTGATAGACGCACTCTTCCCAGTCCTGATCGACAGGCACCTGCACAAAGTCCTTCAGGCCTTCGCGATAGGTGCTGGCGATCTGACGGCAGCGGGCATTCCACGCATCCAGACGGGCCAGTTTGATCTCGGCGAAAGCTGCTTGCAGGGTGTCGAGGCGTGAGTTGAAGCCCCACAGCTCGCATTCATCGCGGTTGCGCAGCCCGTGGTTGCGCAGTTTGCGCAAGTGGGCCGCCAGCTTGTCGTCGTTGGTGGTGATCAGGCCACCGTCGCCATAGACGCCCAGATTCTTCAGCGGGTGGAGACTGAAACCGGCAGCGATGCCGAGACCGCCAACGCGTTTGCCGTGGTAACGCGCGCCGATGGCTTGCGCGGCATCTTCGATCACATGCAGGCCGTGACTTTGTGCGATGGCATTGATCTCGTCCATGGGTGCGGGGCGCCCGGTGAGATGCACCGGGATGATCGCCCGCGTGCGCGGCGTCACCGCAGCGCGCACGCTGTCCGGGTCAATGTTGAAGTCGTCGCGGACATCGGCAAAGACGGGCTTGGCACCTGCCGCCACAATGACCCAGGCGGAGGCAATGAAAGAATTCGTCGCCGTGATGACCTCGTCGCCGGGGCCAATGCCGAGCGCCTTGAGGATCAGGAACAGCGCGTCCGATCCATCTGCGACACCCAGCGCATGCGCGACGCCCAGAAAGTCTGCCGCTTTGCGCTCGAAGGACTCCAGCCGGTCACCCATGATGTAGCCGCCGCTGCGACCGACATCGAGGAATGCCTGGGTCAGCTCGGTCTCGATGCTGCGGAACTGGCGCGCGAGATCGACGAAGGGAATGGTTTTTTGCTCAGGCATAGAAGTCCCGGATGAGCTGGATCACGAAGTCCTGCTGCTCGCGAGTGATGAATTCGTGCACGGGCAGTGAGAGCGTGTGGGCGGAGATTTTCTCCGTGACGGGGAAGTCACCCGCCTTGTGTCCAAGGAAGGCGGCGGCCGGTTGCAGATGCATGGGCACGGGATAGTGCGCCTTGGCATCCACGCCGCGCTCGATCAGGTAGGCCTGCAGGGCGTTCCGGTTTTCGCACAGGATCTGGTACAGGTGATAGACCTGATAGATGTCCGGCTCACGCGCCGGCACGGTGATCTGCGGAATGCTGCGCAAGCCCTGATCGAAATAGGCGGCGTGACTGACACGCGACTCGGTGATGTGATCAATCTTGCCCAGCAGGTGACGCGCGACAACCGCCTGCACGGTGTCGAGGCGCGAGTTGTAGGCGAAGACCCGGCACTCGTCGCGTCCGACCAGGCCGTGGTTGCGCAGGAGGCGCAGCTTGTCTGCGAGTTCGTCGGAATTGGTCGTGATGATGCCGCCGTCGCCCCAGACATTCAGGTTCTTGAGCGGATGAAAGCTGAAGCAGGCAATCGTACCCAGCGAGCCAGACGGGCGCCCTTTGTAACGCGCCTTGATAGCGTGACAGGCGTCGCTGACAACTGCCAGACCGTGGCGTTCGGCAATCGCTTCGATGGTGTCCATGTCGCAGGGCTTGCCTGACCAGTGGACCGGCATGATCGCCTTGGTACGCGGCGTAATCTTCGCCTCGATCTGCGATGCGTCGATGTTGTAGTCCGCGCCAGCATCCACGAATACCGGCGTCGCGCCGGCCGTGACTATCGCGCCTATGGTGGCGTAAAAGGTGAAGGGGGTTGTAATGACCTCATCCCCCTTGTCGATGCCCAGCGCTTTCAGGCTAAGGAACAGTGCGTCCGTGCCGCTGCCGACACCGATGGCGTGGCGTACACCGTTGAGCTCCGCGTACTCGCGTTCCAGCACATCCACTTCCGCCCCGAGGGTGAAATCGCCGCGAATGACGACTTCGCGGATCTTGTTCAGGATCACGTCGTGATCCGCAAACTGCTGGGCCAGATAGTTGTGGTTGATCGAGATCTGGTTGGTCTGCCGGTATTGCTCGGGCAGGAAGTTGTGCACTGTCGTCATGGGAGCGGGGCCGTCAGGGTTTGTGGATGTAATTCAGCGGGAGTTCGCGGATGGTGGTAAGGTGTTGGCGCACCCAAGCGATGGTCTGGTCGATCCCGGCTTCGAATGTCACTTCGTCACGCCAGCCGAGTTCGCTACGCGCACGCGAGCTGTCCATCAGGTAAGCCAGGTCTTTGCCCGGACGATCTGCGGAAACCTCCGTCAGCGCGTCGAAGGCGATGCCCATGCGTTGGCAGATCAACTCGACGACCTGGCGGATTGTCAGGAAGCGCTCGGACGAGAAGTGATAGATCTCACCCGGCACGCCGCGCTCCAGGCTGGCGAGGATGCCGCGTGCAACATCGCTGCCGTGGATGAAGGCGCGCACCGAGGTGCCGCCACCATGCAATTGCAGCTTCTTGCCTGTGAGCCCATAGATGATGGTGCGTGGCACGATGCGATAGAGTTGCTGGCCGGGCCCGTAAAAATTCGCAAAGCGGTTGAAGATCACCGGGAAACCGTACTGGACATTGTAGGCACGCAGACTCATGTCGATGGCGGCATGGGAGACTGCGTAAGGCGTGCTGGGGTTGTACGCCCAGGTCTCCTTGATGCGGGTTTCCTGGCTGCCATAGACCTCGGGCGTCGAGATGCGCACGTAGCGTTCCAGCCACTCAGCTTGCCGCAGGTACTCGTGCAGTCGGATCTTTGACAGGATGTTGGTCTGATACCACTGTGCGGGGTTCTGCCAGCTCTCGGCAACCATCCCCTGGCCTGCAAAGTCGACGACGACTTGCGGGCGGAAGCGGGCCAGCTCGTCGGCGATGCGCTCGAAGTCGTTGTTCAGATCGGCCTGGATGAAGCGATAGTGATCACGACGCCCGCTCGCGCGATAAGGGAGGAACAAGTCGCCCCCCTCGGTGGAGCGGTTGAAGCCGACGAGCTCGGTCTGATGCTCCAGCGCCTCGGCAACGAATGCTGCCCCAGCGAACGAGTTGGAGCCGAGTACGGCGATGCGCTCAAACCTCATTGCGCGACAGCCTTCGGTTTGTTGGCGCACAGCCACTGCATGAGCATGTGGCCAACCACCAGCTGCAGGTCTTCGGAGATCTGCATGTCATCGATCGGAAAGTGGATCGCAACGTCCGCCAGTGCCTTGCACTTGCCGCCGCTGTACCCCAATACGGCATACGAGTGAACGCCCATCACCTTTGCTCGCTCCAGCACGCTGACGATGTTCGGGGAGTTGCCACTGCCGGAGAGCACGATGAGCACGTCACCTGCGCGTGCCTGTACGGCTAGTTGCTCGCTGTAAATCTTGTCGTAGCCTTCGTCGTTGGCGAGGCAGGTGATTACGGCAGAGTTGGCGGACAGGGACAGCGCCCGGATGCCACCACCAGTCGTGCGTGCTACGCCATAGACAAAGTCGTTGGCGAGGTGAATGGCATTGCCTGCGCTGCCCCCATTGCCGCAGAAGAAAACCTGCTGCCCTGCTGCCCAGGCGTCGTGCATGGCCTGGGCGAGTTGCGCGACCGGAGTCCAGTCAAACGTGGCAAGCACACTACTCAAGCGATCAGCGTAGGCGCTGAAGAATCCGGTTTGTGGCATTTCGATCATTCCCGGTGAGGTCGGTGAAACGGGAGATTTGACGCTGTGCTGCGGGACTCCTGAATTGTTACTGGGGTAGCACGGTTTTCTGCATCCACTTGAGGTTGTGGAAGTGCGGTTCGTCTTTCAGCTCGCCCGCCTTGAACTTCTGGATGATTTCCGTCACGGCATCTTCAACGCGCTTGCGCGGCTTGAAGCCGGTGGCCAGCAGGCGATCGGAATTGACGCGGTAGGAGCGCGGGTCGTTCGATTCGGACACCACGATGTCTGCCGGAATGTGTTTCGCGACCAGATTGGCAATGTCGAGAATCGAGATGTTCTCGAAGCCGGCGTTGTAGATACCCGTGACTTCGGGGTGATCGATCAGGTGCAGGTAGACGTCCGTAATGTCATCGATATGGATGTTCGGTCGAGTCTGCTTGCCACCAAAGACGGTGATGCGCCCATTGGTCAGGGCCTGCATGGTCAGCATGTTGACCGAGACATCCAGACGCATGCGCGGTGAGTATCCGCAGACCGTCGCGGGGCGGACGATCTGTACCGACATGTCGTCCGAGTAGCTCAGCAATACACGCTCGCTGACCATTTTGGTCTTGTTGTATTCGGAGATCGGCTTGAGTTCGAGGTCTTCTGTGACTTGCGGTTCTTCCTTGACGCCATAGACGCTGCCTGAGGAGGCGTAGATGAAGCGCTTGATGCCGTGGCGGCGCGCTTTGTCTGCAAGCTGCATCGTGGCGAGTGCGCTGACTTCCCACGTGAGTTGCGGGTTGAGGTCGCCGCAGGGGTCGTTGGCGATGGACGACAGATGAATGATGCCGTCGATGCCATCGAGGTTGATTGCGTCGATGTCGCGAACGTCGCCCTGGACCACCTTCAGCCCGGGATGTGGCGGCAGGAAATTGCCGAACCAGACCGTATCGAGGACAACCACTTCGTAGCCGCGGTTCAGCAGTTTCGGAACTAGCACGTGCCCCTTGTAGCCGCATCCACCTGTCACCAGAAACTTCATTGTTTGCTCTCCAGGTTAAAGGCCTCAGCCTTTCGTTCAGATTTGACGATCTTGCCGTGTTCCAGATTCAGTATCACGTTGCATTGATGCTGGATCATCGCCAGGTCATGCGAGGCGATGACAACGATCCGCGCCTGATTGACGAGCTGCCTGAGCCTGACCTGCGCTTTCTCGACAAACTCCGCATCGCCCACGCTGAGCCATTCGTCCATCAGGATGATATCCGCTGGTGTGCTGGTCATCACCGAAAACGCCAGTCGCATGGCCATACCGCTGGAGTAGGTGCGCAGAGGCAGGTGGAGATAATCCCCGAGGCCAGCGAACTCAGCGATATCTTCCACCATGCTATCCATGCGCGCTCGCGAAAATCCCAGCAGTCGGCCACGCAGGTAGATGTTTTCCAGCCCCGTTACGTCGCCATCCATCCCCAGCGAAATGCCAAGCATCGAGGCGATCTTGCCTTGCACCTTCAATTCGCCGCGGATGGGCTCATAGATGCCCGCCAGCACCTGTAGCAACGTGGTTTTGCCCGAGCCGTTGTGGCCGATGAGGCCGACGCGGTCGCCGTCATGAAATTCGAAGTCGAGCTCATCGAGGGCGCGGACGACGACATGGTTGGAGGCGTCCTTGGCGAGTATGCCGCCCGTCGCGACATTCAACAGGCTTTTCTTCAATGAGCGATGGCTGGTGAAACCATAAACGGGGAACTCGACAGTCAATCCGCGTGCTTTGATGAAGGCCATGTCTCAGAGCCAGTAAGGGGTGCGGGCGCGCAGCCTTGCGAAGGCAAGGAAGCTGATCGAGGACCCCGCTACGAGCAGCGTGCCGGCAAAGATCCAGCTGGTTGCGTAGATGGGTTCGCCCAACAAGGGTGCCCGAATGATTTCGAGGAAATGAAATAGAGGGTTGAAGTCCGCTACGAAGCGCGTCTTTGCGCTCAGCATGTCGGCCTTCCAGATGATGGGCGACAGGAAGAAGGCAACCTGAACGAGATTGGAGACCAGCTGCGGCACGTCACGGAACCGCGTGCTAACCAGTGCCAGCAGCAGTGATAGCCAGAACAGATTGCCGATCACCAGTAGCAACCCCAGCGGGAAGAGCCAGATATCCTGCATATGTGCGGGAGGGAAGATCAGCAGCACGACGACGACAATCGCGAAGTTGTGCGCGAGCAGGATCAGGTTGCGGGCGATCAGGCGGAAGATGTAGGTGGTAAGCGGCAGCGCGATCTGTTTGATGAAGCCTTCTGCGGCGATGAAGGCGCTGCCGGATTCGTTGATCGAGGCGGAGATGAAGGTCCAGAAAATCAGACTTACCGCCAGGTGCTGCAGATAGCTGCCAACATCCTGCCCCAGCAGTACGCCATAGAGTGGCCCCATGGCGCCGACCATGACCGCCGTACTGATGGTGATCCAGAACGGGCCAAGCATCGACCGGCGGTAACGCTGCCGCGTTTCCTGCCATGCAAGTGCCCACCAGAGGGAGCTCCGCTGGGCTCCTTGAATCAGATCGCGTGCTGCTTTGTGAATAGCCCGATGCTTCTCATTCATGCGTCAACTGTCTCAACTGTTGGTCGATCTGGCTGTTACCCGTTGCGGAGAAAAATCAGGTTCATTGTAGCGCGCAATGGTTTGTGAGCGACATCATGACTGTGCTTTCATTCCCTTGAATTCCATTGGCATTAATCGGGGTGATTTCCTGCCAAGAGGGGGCTGGTTTGCGAGCGAAGAGCAAGACTTCTTCTCCGACGTCTGGTCGGATCTTCATGCCGAGCCACTCGACGTAGAGCATCGCCAGCCCCAGCAGACGAAGATGGAGGGGGAGTTGCCCGACGCGATAGGCCTTGCCGCCGCGCAAACGCACGCTGGCGGCCAGCGTCCAGTTGGCATCCCG
The DNA here is from genome assembly GCF_039544165.1 of Viridibacterium curvum. Classification (NCBI taxonomy): domain Bacteria; kingdom Pseudomonadati; phylum Pseudomonadota; class Betaproteobacteria; order Rhodocyclales; family Rhodocyclaceae; genus Viridibacterium; species Viridibacterium curvum. The sequence goes on along the minus strand of NZ_BAABLD010000008.1, from coordinate 121,663 downwards.
GAAGCTGGTCGAGCTGGCAACGTCGGAGAAGCCTGCGCGCAGGCACATTGCCGTCAAGGATTGTTGGCTGAAGATATGCAGATGCCGTGGCGGGTCCAGGTGCAGCCAGTGTTTGCGGAACAGGCGGTGCCCCAGTGATGAAAGATTGGGGGTGAGCAAGGTCAGCTGACCGCCGGCTTTGAGCCAGCTGCGACAGTGGGCGATCAGGCCTTCCGGGTCGCGCACGTGCTCGATCACATGCGACATGATGATGGCGTCGAACGAGTCGGGCGGGAAATCCTGCGCGAGTGCATCGCCATTGATGACCTGGAGGCCGTGACTGGCAGCCAGTTCCGCAGCTTGTGGATCAGCCTCGACACCCACTACGCTCCAGCCCAGAGTCGAGAGGCGTGCAAGCCTCTCGCCATTGCCGCATCCAAGTTCCAGCAGACGTCCGGCACGGAGCGGTTTTTGCCAGAGCACGCTGGCGTCGAAAGCTACGCGGCGATGCGGAATCAGGCTGATGATGCCGGCCCCCAGTCGTGTGACGAGGGATGTACGTGTGCTGCCATAGCCGAAGCGACGCGCCAGATACGCCTGTCGCATGGATTCGTAGAGGCCTTTCAGTCGCGGAGGTGTCACCGACTGGTGCGTGTAATACGTTTGATAGGCGCGCTCCAGGGTCTTTTGGTCGGGCTGCGGGTGCAGCCATTGGTGCTCACAGCCGTGCGCGCAGCGCCACATCTCCCAGTGCCCAGGGGTGCCATGCAGCTGGTCAACAAGGGCGACATAAAGTGATCGGCCTGGCTGGCCACATACGGGGCAAAGCGCGGACGAGGTCATTTTTTCAGGAGGGCTTCAAGGCGAGCAGACGACAAACCTCGTCTGCGATGGCAAGACAGCTGGTCAGGCCGGGTGATTCTATGCCGAAAAGGTTGATGAGCCCCGGCATGCCATGCTTGTCGCAGTGCTGGATCCAGAAGTCGGCCGCAGCATCTCCGGGGCCGCTCAGCTTGGGCCGGATGCCACAGTAGGCGGGCGCCAGTGCGCCCTCGGACAGTGACGGCCAGTACTTGCGGATTTCGGCATAGAAGCCTCGGCTGCGCGCGGGATCGACGCTGTAGTCGATCGCATCGACCCACTGTACATCAGGACCAAAGCGTGCCTGACCACCCATGTCCAGTGTCAGGTGTACGCCCAGTCCGCCAGGCTCCGGCACTGGATAAATCAGACGCGAAAACGGCGCACGCCCGCTCAGCGAATAGTAGTTTCCCTTGGCTAGCCAGGTGTGTGGTATCGCGTTGCCGGAGAGTCCTTCGAGGCGTCGTGCCAGCCCGGGTGCCCAGAGACCCGCCGCGTTGATCACGATCCCGGAAGAAATGAGCATGTCCTCATCGCCGCAGCGCACGTGCAACTGAATCGTATCCGACTCCTTGCGGCCTGCGAGGATCTGACTATGCAGAGCGAGGCTGGCGCCGCCTGCTTCGGCATCTCCCAGCAGTGCCAGCATCAGGGCATGCGAGTCGATGATGCCGGTGGATGGGGAGTACAGTGCGGCCGAGCACTTCAGCTGAGGCTCCATGCTGATGGCTTGCCGCGCCGGGATGACCACTGTATCCGCTACGCCATTCTCGATAGCATGTCGCTGCAACTGCTCCAGCTTCTGTTCGTGCGAATCCTGCGTAGCAACCACCAGCTTGCCGCAGCGTTTGAAGGGGATGCCGCGCGCTTCACAAAATTCATACAGGCGCACACGCCCTTCGGTGCACAGCCGCGATTTGAGTGAGCCGGCGGGATAATAGATTCCGGCGTGGATCACCTCGCTGTTGCGCGAACTGGTCTCCTGTCCGATGCCACCGTGTTGCTCGATGATGATCGTTTCGATGCCGCTTTGCGCCAGCGCACGGGCGCATGCAAGGCCGACGACCCCCGCGCCGATCACGACAGCCCCTGTGTGTTCTCGTTGCATGATGGACTCTGCAAAATCCAGATAGTGAGGTTACATTAACGCTTGGTTTTCCGGTGAGTGATTGACCATTACAGAATGATTGCAACACTTGAACCAAGACTTGCATGTGAAGCTGCCGCGGCCGAGATTCGCGCGCGCGCTGGACAGGATGCCCGCATCGTGTTCGTGTGGGGCAGCTTCAATGTGGTGCATCCGGGGCACCTGCGGCTCCTGAATTTTGCAGCCGAGTGCGGCGACTTTCTTGTAGTCGGCGTTTCCGACGATGGTCGACCGGAGACCTTTCTCCCCGAGCAGTTGCGCCTGGAGGGCGTGCGGGCGATCAGTGCGGTCAACTACAGTTTCGTACTGCGTTGCCCGGCGGAAGTCTTCATTGCCGAGCTCAAGCCTGATGTGGTCGTAAAGGGCAAGGAGCACGAGCAGCACTTCAATCCCGAGCAAGAGGTTGTTGACGCTTATGGCGGGCGGCTTCTGTTCAGCTCGGGCGATGTCCGTTTTTCGTCGCTGGACTTGCTGCAGAAGGAATTGCGCGAGGCGCATTACTCGGCCATCACCAAGCCGCTGGATTTTCCGGAGCGGCATGGTTTCAACTTCGAGCGACTTGCGGGTTACATCAAGCGCTTTGATACTTTGCGGGTGGCAGTCATCGGCGACCTGATCGTCGACGAATACATAACCTGTGATCCACTTGGCATGTCTCAGGAGGATCCAACCATTGTCGTCACGCCGATAAAGAGTGATCTGTTCGTGGGCGGGGCGGGCATTGTTGCCGCGCATGCTCGTGGCCTGGGTGCTCAGGTCGAGTTCTTCGGTATTGCGGGTGTCGATTCGACGGCAGTGTTCGCACAACAGACGCTCGAGTCTTACGAGGTGGCATGTCATCTGATCGCTGACGAGAGTCGTCCGACAACGCTCAAACAACGCTACAGAGCGCGCGGCAAGACTTTGTTGCGTGTCAGCCATCTGCGCCAGCACGACATCAGCCAGGAGCTCATTCGCGACGTGCTGGAGCGTATGCGCCCTGTTATTGAGGCAGCCGATCTGCTTATTTTTTCCGACTTCAATTATGGCTGCCTGCCGCAGGAGCTTGTTGACGCGATTTGTGCTGAGTGCCACAAGTCCGGCGTCATGATGGTGGCCGACAGTCAGGCTTCGTCGCAGATCGGCGATGTCTCACGTTTCAAGGGCATGCGACTCATCACCCCGACCGAACACGAAGCCCGTCTGGCTGTGCGCGACACCAGCGCCGGGTTGGTTGTGTTGGCGGACGCATTGCAGAATCAGTCTCAAGCCGGCAGTGTGTTCATCACGATGGGGGCAGAAGGTCTGCTGATCCATTCTCCCGATACGCCCAGCAATGGATTGGTCACCGATCAGTTGCCCGCCTTCAATGCCGCGCCGAAAGACGTGTCTGGCGCCGGTGATTCGCTCATGATCTGTTCAGCCATGGCGCTCGCTGTCGGGGCCTCCGTCTGGGAGAGCGCATATCTGGGGGCGTTGGCTGCGGCTTGTCAGGTCGGGCGTGTCGGCAACATCCCGCTGCGTAACGAGGAGTTGTTGCAGGAGCTCGCGCAGTGAGGGCTTTGTTGCTCGCTGCGGGTTTCGGCACCCGCTTGCGACCCATTACCGACTCCGTGCCCAAGTGCCTGGTGCGCATCCAGGGCAAGCCATTGTTGCAGTACTGGCTGGACGCCCTGTTGCCGGCGGGCATTGAGCGGGTGCTCGTCAACACGCATTACCTGCCGGGCGTCGTGAATGATTTTGTCGCAGCCTCTCCGTGGCGAGACCGCATCTCCCTGGTGCACGAAGACATCCTGCTGGGTACGGGCGGCACGGTGCTGCGCAACCGTGACTTCTTCGGTCGCGAGGCGTTCATCGTTGCGCATGCAGACAACCTGACGCGCTTTGACGTGGGGGCTTTTCTGGCTGCGCATGCCAATCGTCCTGCGGGGGTGGCGATCACGATGATGAGTTTCGACACCGATGCGCCGCAGAGCTGCGGCATTCTTGAGCTCGATGCTGAAGGCATCGTGCGCGCGTTCCACGAGAAGCAGCCCAACCCGCCGGGCACGCGCGCCAACGCTGCGGTCTACATATTCGAACCCGAAGTCGTTGACTTCATTGCTTCACTGGGCAAGCAGGTGGTCGATCTGAGTCTTGAGGTGTTGCCGCATTATCTGGGGCGGATGCACTGCTTCCATAATGCGGACTACCACCGCGACATCGGCAATCCGGAAAGCCTGCGCCGCGCAGAGCTGGAGTACTGATCGTGACGGCGCGCGTGGCCTGCATCATCGTGAATTACAACTGTGGCGACTGGATTGCGCGCAGTCTGGCATCCATCGCAGCGCAGACGGTTGCACCGTCACGCGTTATCGTCATGGATAACGCCAGCGTTGATGGATCGGCCTTGCGGGCGCAACAGAGTCATCCGCAGTTCGAGTTTCACTTCCTGAAGACCAATACCGGTTTTGCTGTCGCGAACAATCGCGCAGTCGCGATTGCGGACGACTGCGAATGGATTGCACTGGTAAATCCGGATGCCTGTCTGGCGCCGGACTGGCTGGAAAAGTTGCTGGATGCTTCGGCAAGACATCCAGACGCTGCGAGCTTCGCGTCCTGCCTGCTGATGGCGGATGCCCCGGAGCGACTGGATGGCGCCGGTGATGTGATGCATGTCAGCGGGCTGGTCTGGCGTGCGGGACATGGTCGTATGGCATCTGATTCGGATGGCGAGAAGCCCGTGTTCAGCGCCTGTGCCGCCGCTGCACTGTATCGGCGCGAGAGTTTTCTGGCGGCGGGTGGATTTGACGAGAGCTTCTTCTGCTACGTTGAAGACGTGGATCTGGGGTTTAGGCTCCGCCTGGCTGGCGAGTCGTGCTGGTACATCCCTTCTGCGCACGCGCTGCATGCCGGTTCAGTCACAAGTGGTGGCCGGCGCAGTGGCTTCTCGGTGTTTCACGGTCATCGCAACCGGCTTTGGTGCGTGCTGAAGAACATGCCGGCGTCGCTGTTGCCGGCGGTGTTGCCAGCTTTCCTGCTGGCTGATTTCCTGATGTTCCTGCGCTTGTGCGGCGACGGGCATGGTCTGGAATTCCTGCGTGCACGTCTGGCTTCGCTGCGCGCCGTGCCCCGGGTCCTGCATCAACGTCTCCAGGTTCAGCGTCAGTGTCGTGTACGTCCGTCAGAAGTCTGGTCATGGCTGGACAAACGAGTGATCCCTTCACGATGACTGCCCCCACACCTGCCGAACGCGTTTCCGTGCTGATCGTTAACTACAATGCCGGCGCTGGCTTGGCATTGTGTGTACGTTCAACACTGTCACAGGCTGATGAAGTGATCGTGGTTGACAACGCCTCGCACGACGACAGCATGCAGGCCATTCGCGAGCTGGCCAATGAGGACGCGCGCCTTGTGATCATCGCCAATTCAAGCAATCTTGGTTTTGCGCGCGCCTGCAATATCGCGGCCGCAGCTTCGCATGGCGACTACTTGCTCTTTCTGAATCCGGACTGCGTGCTTGCGCCGGACGCGGTGGCCGGCCTGGTGGCCGCCATGCAGGCTGACACGGGGGCAGGTATGGCGGGCGGTCTCCTGCTCAACGCGGACGGTACCGAGCAGGCAGGCGGACGCCGTCTGGTGCCCACTCCCTGGCGGACTTTCGTGCGGGCCTTCGGATTGCGCAGTCTGGCAGATCGCTACCCGCGTCTGTTCAACGGCTACGACCTGCATCGCCAGCCACTGCCGAAGGAGCCGGTTGCGATCGAGGCTATTTCCGGGGCCTGCATGATGGTGCGGCGCGAGGCAATGTGTGACGTTGGCCTGCTTGATGAAGGCTATTTCATGCACTGTGAGGATCTCGACTGGTGCATGCGTTTTCGTCAGAGAGGCTGGCGCGTCCTGTTCGTTCCGTCTGCGCGCGTTACGCATTTCAAAGGTGTGTGCAGCCGTGCGCGACCGGTGTTCGTCGAGTGGCACAAGCATTGCGGAATGGTCAGGTTCTACCGCAGGTTTTTCCGTCATCAGTATCCCGGCGTACTGATGTGGGCGGTGATGCTGGCAGTGTGGCTGCGTTTCGCGGCAGTAAGTTGTGTGCACCTGGCACGCAAGTGGTTCCGGATACGGCCGGCATGACCAAGGTGGCCGTGGCTGGGGCGACGAGCCTGGTCGGGCCGAGCCTGATGGCCGGGCTGAACAGGCTGGGCGTTGCCTCGGTAGCGCTGACGCGTAACATCACCTTGCATGGGGAGCACGACGGTATACGCTGGTGTGCGGCCGGGCAGCAGGGTGAAGCGCCAGTGTGGGTATGCCTCATGCCAATCTGGGGTCTGCCCGAGATCTTCGCGGCCATGCAGTCTGCGGGTGTACGAAGGGTCGTCGCCCTGTCTTCGACCAGTGCGGATTCCAAGCGTAATGCGAGATCAGAGCAAGACAGGCAGCTTGCGCTGGTGCTGGAGCGTGGCGAACAGCAATTGGCCGCTTGGGCCGAGCGCAACGGCGTTGAATGGGTCGTACTGCGCACAACCCTGATCCATGGTGACGGTCGAGATCGGAATGTTGCAGACATCGCCCGCTGGTTGTCGCGCTGGCGACTGTTTCCGCTTGCAGGGGGAGGGCGCGGCCTGCGGCAGCCGTTACATGTTGCCGATGTGGCTGAGGCCTGCTTGCGCCTGATCTCCCGGGAAAGTCTGCCGTGCGGCGTTTTCAATCTGGTGGGCGGTGAGACGCTCAGCTATCGTGAGATGGTGTTGCGGATTGCGAATGCACAGGGTCGGCGTTGCATCATGCTGCCGGTGCCATGCTGGGTGCTGCGTTTTTCTGTGCTCCTGTTGCGCGTTTTGCCGCGTTACCGGCATCTGTCGCCCGATCTTGCAGACCGGATGAATGCGGATCTTGTGTTTGACGGGACGCCTCTGCAGACCTTGCTGGCATGGAAAGCCGGGAACTTCGTTCCGCAGCAGTTAAAATTGCACACTTAGTGGTCCAGGACCTGCCTGGACGTTCTGAAAGCCTATGCGAGTCCTGACCTATATGAAACCTCGTGGCGTGGCGCGTAGCTGGACGGTGTCGGGCTTCGATCTGGCTGCCGTATTGTGTTGCTGGTGTGCGGCCTACCTGCTGCGCTTCAATTTTGCTGTGCCTCCCGATTTCATGCGCCACGGCCTCATGAGCCTGCTGTGGGTGCTGCCGGTCCATGCCGTCATGTTCCGCTATTTCGGGCTTTACAAAGGCATGTGGGTGTTCGCCAGCCTGCCCGATCTCATGCGCATCGTACGGGCCATCGGCGCTTCGATCGCCATCGTCATCGTGGTCGCCACCTTCCTGCGGGGGAACACACCCGTACCGCGTTCGGTGCTGGCCGCATTCCCGATCTTCCTGCTTGTTGCAATGGGCGGCGCCCGCGCCATGTACCGCGCCTGGCGTGAGCATCGCCAGTTTGGTGCGCTGGCGGCCGCCGGCAAACCAGCCTTGCTGATTGGTGGTGGTGACGCGGGTCTCAATGTCATGCGACAGCTGCGCTGCTCGCCTGAGTGGCGATTGGTCGGCGTGCTGGATGACAACGCAAGCAAGCATGGTCGTGAAATGATGGGCCTGCGCGTGCTCGGGCGCGTTGATGAGCTGGCGGCCTGGGCGGCCAAGTTGCAGGCGCGGCACGCCATCATTGCCATGCCCTCGGCTTCGGCGGAGACGCGCAAGCAGATTTTTGCGACCTGTCTCAAGGCGGGGGTGCATCCGCTGGTGGTACCGACCCTGGCCGAGACCATGCGCAGTGGTGAGCGCAGCGCTGCCGAGACCGGCACATTTCGCGAAGTGCGTATGGAAGATCTGCTCGGCCGTGATCCGGTCGCGATTGATTGCCCGTATATCGACAGCATGGTCGGTGGGCGCGTGGTGCTGGTAACCGGTGCCGGCGGCTCCATCGGCTCCGAGCTGTGTCGCCAGCTGGCGCTCTTCCGTCCGGCCCGGCTGATTGCTTACGATGCCAGTGAATTCGCGCTCTACAAGCTCGTGGAAGAGTTTTCTGTGCGGTTTCCCGAGGTGCCAGTCCTGCCCGTGACGGGTGACATACGTGATGCGGCCTGGCTGGACGAGACATTTGCGCGCCATGCCCCTGCACTGGTTTTTCACGCAGCGGCCTACAAGCATGTGCCCTTGATGGAAGACGAGAACGCCTGGCAGGCGATGACCAACAACGTACTGGGCACCTGGCGTGTTGCCAAGGCCGCTGCTGCGCACCGCGTACCGAAGTTCGTGATGGTCTCGACCGACAAGGCGGTCAATCCCACCAATGTGATGGGAGCAACCAAGCGGCTGGCCGAAATGGTCTGCCAGGTCGTGCAGAGCGAGGCGCCGGATACGCAGTTCTGCAGCGTACGTTTCGGCAATGTGCTCGGCAGCAATGGCAGCGTGGTACCCAAGTTCCGCGAGCAGATCGCAGCGGGCGGGCCTGTCACGGTCACGCACCCGGAGATCACGCGCTACTTCATGTCGATTCCGGAAGCTGCCCAGCTCGTACTGCAGGCCGCGACCATGGGCAAGGGCGGCGAGATCTTCGTGCTCGACATGGGGGAGCCCGTGAAGATCACCAATCTTGCGCGCGACATGATCCGCCTCTCTGGTGCCAGCGAAGACAAGATCCGCATCGAGTTCACGGGCCTGCGGCCTGGCGAAAAACTCTACGAAGAATTGCTGGCCGACAACGAACAAACCCTGCCGACGCATCACGAGAAACTGCGTATCGCCCAGGCACGTGCGGCAGACCCCGTGATCATCGAAGAGGTGCTGGCCTGGCTGCGCGCCGGCCGCGTGACCGGTGCGCAGGAAATCAAGCGCGAGCTGCGTCGCTGGGTGCCGGAGTATGCTCCGTACCTGCGACCCAACCTGCAGGTTGTTGGCGCGGGCGAGCGCGCGGCTGAGGGTGGTTGATCAGCTTATGTCTACCTACGTTGTCGGTGACTTGCAGGGTTGTTTCGACCCCTTGCTGAAGCTGCTGGAGACCGCAGGTTTCGATGCGCGTCACGACCGGCTGTGGCTAGTCGGCGATCTCGTCAATCGCGGGGCGCAATCTGCCGAAGTGTTGCGCTTCGTGCGTGATCTGGGCGGCGCTGCCACGGCGGTGCTCGGTAACCACGACCTCTATATGCTGGCTGTTGCTGCCGGCGTGCCAGCCAAGGCGCGCGAGAGTGACACCATCAATGGCGTGCTGACGGCGCCCGACGCCGAGGCACTCATCGACTGGTTGCGACATCTGCCCCTGATGCACGTGGAGGGCCAGAGCGTACTGGTTCATGCCGGTCTGCTGCCCGAGTGGAGCGTGGCGCAAGCGCGTGAATTGGCCGCTGAGGTCGAAGCCGCCTTGCGTGGTGATGCGTGGCGCGAATACCTGCAGCATCTTTTCGGCAACCAGCCCTCGCGCTGGGACGGCGAACTGCGTGGCTGGGACAGGCACCGCATCGTCATCAACGCCATGACGCGCATGCGCTTCCTGACGGCTGACGGCGCTATCGACCTCAAACCCAAGGGCGCGCCTGAACTGGCGGAAAGTGGCTTGATGCCCTGGTATGCCGCACCTGACGCGGCCTGGCGCAGCCACACGCTCTACGTTGGCCACTGGTCGGCACTGGGTGTGCGCGACATGGGCCACGTTGTTGCGCTGGACTCCGGGTGCGTGTGGGGCGGCCAGCTGACGGCCTTCCGCGTCGAAGACCGTGCGACCTTCCAGGTGTCCTGCGAGGCCTGTGGCATTCGCAAGACCAAGGGCGAAGACTGAGCTTCGCCCGGATCAGAGCTCGCCGTTGCGGCGGTTCAGCGAGACGCCCAGCTGCTTGAGCTTGCGGTACAGGTGGGTGCGCTCCAGTCCGGCCTTGTCGGCGACGCGCGTAATGTTGCCGTCCTCAATCTGCAGGTGGTGCTCGAAGTAGAGCCGCTCGAAGGTTTCGCGCGCCTCGCGCAGCGGTTGGTCGAGTGGCAGCGACAGCGCTGTGGTGGCCGTCTGCGAGACGCTGCGCACCGCATCTTCCTGCGAGATCTCTTCCTCCAGTGCGCCCAGGGCCAGCGAGCGGATGGCCGACTTCAAGGCGTGGAATCCGCCGCTCCAGGGGCTGTTGCGCAGGGCGTTGAGAGCGCCAGTCGACAAGGTGCGCGGCGGAATCTCGTTCGCTTCCATCAAGTGCAGCAGGATCTGCTGCGCCATCTCAGGCACTTCATCGCGCAGCTCCAGCAGCGAAGGCGGCACGAGAGAGATTTCGAACAGGCGACGGATCAGGGTGGGGTCCCAGCCTTCGGCCAGCAGTTCGTCCGGATTGCGGTCACTGGCCGCAACCAGGTGCAGGTCGCACTTTTCGAGACGCTCCAGCGCGAAGGCGAGGTTCTTCTGTTGCGCACGGGTCAGTTGCACGATGTTCTCGACGTACAGCATGCCGCCGCGCGCCTGCTCCAGCGTCTGCAGCTCCAGCGGCTGGCTGGAACTGCCGAGATCGATCCAGGTGCTGCCCGGCACCTGCAGGCTGCGGGCGCAGAGTTCGGCCAGCGACCCGGCGCCCACGCGCAGCAGGACGTGGCGAGAACGTGCCGTGATCTGTTCCAGCCGCTTGCGCAAATCGCGCAGCAGCGCCGAGCGCGTGAAAGAGGCGAGGGTCATGTGTGCCCGCGCCCGCGCCGGTTGGCGTTGCAGGCCGCGGCGTACGGCGCTCAGCAGCTTCTGCAGCGCAATCGGTTTTTCAAGGAAGTCGACGGCACCGAAGCGGATCGCCTCAACGGCGGTGTCGATGGTGCCATGACCTGACATCATGATCACGGGCATGGTCAGCAGATGGCCGGCGGCCCACTCCTTCAGCAGGGTGACGCCATCGGTGTCGGGCATCCAGATGTCCAGCAGCACGAGGTCAGGCCGGCCAGCCTGACGCGCGAAGCGCGCTTCGGTGGCGTTGGCAGCCAGCACGACGTCATGACCGTCGTCGCGCAGGATTTCAGAGAGCAGTTCGCGAATGCCGACTTCGTCGTCGACGACCAGAATCTTTGCCACAATCCATCCGTGTGTGTTGAAAAAGCAACGTTGTTTTTTTGCGATAACTGTAGCAGTTCCCAACGTTGCGCGCAGCCGTTCCTCGTCGCATCGACAGCACTTCGTGACGAATGCGCGATTCTGCGCGAATGAAATGGCTTCGCTACGCACCGCTGCGCTACGTGATTACGGCCGTCACCGTTTTCCTGGTGGTGGATTGGTTGCGCTTGCCTGCAGAGCTTGCTGCAGCCCCTGCCGAAACGGCGACGTACGCAGTGTCGTATCAGCCGGACAGGAATGACCGCGTAGTGCTGGAGCGCGACAACGCGCGCAGCCTGTATTTTTCTTGCCGCAAGCTCCCCGCCTTGTGCAAGGCGGCGCAGGTGGCGCGGCTGCCCGACGTGCAGCTCGATATCGTCGAGCCTTCCGTGTGGCAGGGGCGATGGGTGCGTCAGGCAAGTGTGGCGGGGCGCGTCATCGTGGCGGCCGCCAATCAGGAAATCCTGTTCAGCGAGTCACGCACCATCCAGATCTGGCTAAGCGTCTTCTTTGTGGTTTTTTCGGCGTTGCTGTGGGGCGTCAGCATTCTGTCACCGTCGGCCTCGCCTCACGAAGAGCAGGCCTGAGCGTTCAGCCTGGCGGACGACGTGTCGCCAGCCGCGCCGACAAGGCAATCGCGTCGGCTGCCAGCAGATCATCCGGAAATTTGCTGATCAGTCCGTTGAGTACGGCTTGTGCGAGGTCGACCTTGCCGAGACCGCCCAGCGCCTGTGCCGAGTAGTACAGCGCGCGCGGAGTTTGCGCGTCACCCGGATTGCGCACATCGTAGTGGCGCAGTAGCCGCAGGGCCTGCGCATGCTGGCCGGTGCTGTTGGCCTGATGGGCCAGATCCAGCGCGACGGCATTGCTCGGAAAGTACTGGTTGTCGAGCCGGCAGCAATCGCAGGCAACGGACAGTGCGAGCTCCATGCGTTCGGCCGCATGGAGAGCGTTGACGAAGTCGATGCCATGCGCGAGGCCGGCGGTTTTTTGCGTCGGGTCTTCGAGCAGGCGGCGGTGCAGAGCCAGTCGGGCTGCGATGTTGTTGGGCTCCTGAACCACCTTGTTGCGCATCACGCGATGGGCTTCGCCGATCTGATCAAGCGCGGCGCGCAGGCTGTCAGTCAGACCGCTGCGCGTATTGCGTGCGCCGGGGGCCGGGCGATGGCGTGGTGTCACGGGCAGGACCAGTTCGGTCATGGCTTCGTGCAGTTCGGCCTGCAGCGCGTTGAGGCTGCGGTGGCGCAGATCGGTGAGCTGGTTGAAGGCCTGCCACAGGCCGACGAGAACGATGATGCGTGCCAATGGCGCAAGTAGTTGGCGCGTGCCGGCATCGAGACCGATGAGGCTGGCGACAGTGCCGGGTTGGCCGGGCACCCCGCCTTCGGTCAGCAGCAGGGCGAGTACGCCGCAAGCCATCAACCATTGGCCCTGCACGCCCATCAGGGGCAGGCGGCGTTGGGTGGCGGCAAGCTGCAGCGTGCCGGCTGCTACCACCATCATCAGCAGCAGCTGTACCCAGGCCGTGCCGGCCGACGCATCGCCGGGCACGAGAACCACACTGCTGTGCAGAAAGGCCACGATGGCCAGCCACATCACGATCATGCAGAGGCTCCCTTCGTGCTCTTGCGGCTCAGCAGGGCCACGATGCAGAACAGCACTACCAGCGCCATGCGCACGATGCCCGGCAGCACGCCGTCGAGCAGCAGGCCTGATTGCCCGGACAGGGCAAGCAAGGGGAAGACCGGCATCTCCAGCAGGCCAAACAGGCCGAATGCGGGCAGGATCCAGCCGGGACCCTGGAAGTGCTGATCGGCGCGGGTCAGGAAGAGGCTCAGGACGGCCAGCACGAGGGGCAGCAGAAGGGTGATGTCGAGCTTGCCACTGCCGAGCCCGGCGAGGGTGAAGAGTCCGCAAAGACCGGCCACGAAGCACGCGGCAGGTAGCAGGCTGGCCTGGAGGCGGGAGCTGGACTTAGGCATGCAGGAACGGGCCCGAGCAGGGAACAGGGGCGCAGTATATCGCTGCACTGCAAGGCGACCCGTGATGATTGCCCGCATGCACGGGTAATTCCCTAGTGGTCGGGACTGCCAATGGCTTGGGCGGAATGAACCGGCAGACGCACGGCTGGCGCTGGCTCGCGTATCCTCGGTGGATTCCCGTTCGCTGTCTCGCCATGGTCAAGAAAGTCGATGTTTCCGCCGCCGTCATCACCCGTCCCGACGGCCGTTTCCTCCTCGGCCAGCGCGCCGAAGGCACCTTCTACCCCGGCTACTGGGAATTCCCCGGCGGCAAGGTCGAGCCGGGCGAGACGCCGCGCGACGCCCTGGTGCGCGAGTTGTCCGAAGAACTCTCGGTGAGCGTCCGTGAGGCCTGGCCATGGCTGATGCGCGAACATCACTATGAGCACGCCCACGTGCGTCTGCATTTCTTCGAGGTACCGATGTGGGAAGGCGAGCCGTGCGCCCATGTGCATGCCGACCTGCGCTGGCAGCAGGCGGGGGCCTTCACCGTGTCGCCGATGTTGCCGGCCAACGGGCCCATTCTCAAGGCGCTGAGCCTGCCGCGGCGGATGGCGGTGACGCATGCTGGCGAGATCGGCGTCGACGCCCAGCTCGCAGCATTGGATCGCGCACTGGCTGCGGGGTTGCGCTGGGTGCAGGTGCGCGAGCCCTTGCTCGATGCGCCCACCCGTCGCCGCTTCGCCGAAGCCGTACTGGCGCGTTGCCGTGCGGCCGGCGCGCTGGTCGTGCTCAATGGCAGTGCTGATGAGGCGCGCGAGCTCGGCATGGATGGCGTGCACCTGTCCGCTGCTGCGCTGGCGGCGCTTGAGGCCCGCCCGGAACTTGAATGGGTGGGCGCCTCGTGCCACACACGCGAGGAGCTTGAACGCGCCAACGCGCTGACGCTCGACTACGCGGTGCTCGGCGCCATCAAGCCTACAGCGACGCACGCCGACCGGGCCGCGATCGGCTGGGAGCGTTTCCACGCGCTGACGCGCGAGCTGAGCCTGCCCGTCATTGCCATCGGGGGTCTGGGTTTCAACGACTTGCGCGAAGCCCGGCAAGCCGGCGCGCATGGCATCGCCAGCATTCGCGCAGCCTGGGGCGAAGCCCTCTGATCATGAGCCTGCGGCCCGAGGTCGAAGCCTTCCTGCGGCATATCGCCACGCAGCGCCGCCTCAGCCCGAACACCCTGCTTGGGTATCGTCGCGAGCTGCTCGTGTTGCAGGAGATGGCGGGCAGCAAGGCACTTACGCAGCTCGTTGCAGCCGACATCCGTCGCGCTGTGGCAAGACGTCATGCGCAGGGCCTGCAGCCGCGTTCCCTGGCACGCAGCCTGTCGGCCTGGCGCAGCTTCTATCGCTGGCTGGTGCGGCAGGAGCTCGCTACGGCCAACCCCGCACAGGGCGTGCGACCGCCGCGAGCAGGCAGGCCGTTGCCGCGCGCTCTGTCACCCGATCAGGCGGCGGCCCTGCTCGATGGCAAGCCGCAGGATGCTTTCGAGCAGCGCGATCTGGCCATCTTCGAACTCTTCTACTCGTCAGGCTTGCGCCTCGCCGAACTCTCCGGGCTCGATGTCGAGGGCAGCTACGCCGTGGCCGATGGCGAGGTCACAGTATTCGGTAAGCGCAGCAAGACGCGCCGCGTACCGGTCGGTGGCAAGGCGCTGGCCGCGCTCGACGCCTGGCTCAAACTGCGCCCGCAACTGGCCTCGCCCGGTGAGGTGGCCCTGTTCGTCAACACGCGTGGCAAACGCCTGTCGCCGGGGATGATCCGCCAGCGCCTCAAACGCTGGGCCATCCGCCAGGGCCTGCCCGTGCACGTTCATCCGCACATGCTGCGCCACAGCTTCGCCAGCCACATGCTGCAGTCTTCAGGCGATCTGCGCGCCGTACAGGAGCTGCTCGGCCACGCCAGCATCAGCTCAACGCAGATCTATACCCATCTCGATTTCCAGCATCTGGCGAAGGTGTACGACGCAGCTCACCCACGTGCACGAAAATAGGTTGGCGCTGAGCGAAGCCCGACTTGCGCAGTGATACCCGTTGGGCTTCCTGCGTCAGCCCAAGCTACGCAATCATCGATCTTGCGCTGAAGATGACCCCGACCGTAATGACGGCAGACAGCAGCGCGATGACCGAACTGGCCCAAAGCTGTGTGCCGAGACAGAGGTGGTAGCCGACAACGTAGGACGCCACCAGCATGAACAGGATGGACAGCGGGTTCAGTGCCATGAACTTGATCCATGACATGTCACGGAAACCGCCAGCGATCAGGAGCAGGGTCAGCAGCAGGAGGAATGCAGACAGCAAGACGGCAGTGATGGCTTTGCCATAGCCCACCGACACACCTGCAATGGCGTGCGCAACGAGCCTCACGCCGAAAGCGATGGCAAGGCAGCAGGCTGCCGTCAGCAAGACAACACGCAGCGGAGCCACAAAGGCAAACCACAGGAACACAAAGGTCAGCAGGAAGTAATGCATCGTGGAGGTTCCAGTGCGGGGGGATAGGGCGCAAAAGACGCGACCGGAGTCTATCCCGTTGCGATATCTGCAGCATGAAACCTGTACTTGTGTCGGATTTTACGGATGGCGTCTGACGTGGTTCCCGCTTAGCCTTGCCGCATGACCATCTTCCTCCTCCTCATCCCTGACTTCGCCCTGATCCTGCTGGGCAGTGCTTTGCGTCGTTACGCCGGTTTCGCCGATGCCTTCTGGGAGGGGCTGGAGAGGCTGGTTTACTTCGTGTTGTTCCCGTCCATGCTGTTTTTTGCCGTGGCGCGCAGCCACATCGACTTTGCAGCGATGGGGCCCTTGTTTCTCGCTGGCGTGCTGGCCATGGCGGTCGGACTGCTGCTGGGTTTGCTGGCCAAGCCCTGGATGGGGTTGGACGGCCTGCAGTTCGCGTCGCGTGTGCAATGCGCATTCCGCTTCAACACCTACATCGCGATGGCCGTGGCGGGCAAGCTGCATGGCGCAGCGGGCATCACGATGATGGGGGTGTTGTGCGGCGTAATGGCGCCGATTGCCAACCTCGCGGCAGTGAGCCTGCTGGCGCGGCATGGGCAGGGCGGGGTGTTGCGCGAGATCCTGCGTAACCCCTTGATCATCGCGACGGTGCTGGGCCTGCTGTGCAATGTGGCGGGCGTGACGGTGCCGGTGCCGCTGGCAGCCCTGCTGACGCGTTTGTCGGACGCGTCGATTGCGCTGGGCCTGCTGGCAGTTGGCGCTGCGCTCAAGTGGGGCAGCCCTGGCGGGCACAGCTTCGGCCTCGTCTGGCTGGTCGGCGTGAAACTCATGCTGTTGCCGCTGGCGGCATGGTTTTTCGTGCCCTGGCTGGGGCTGACGGGTTTGCCGCGCGACATGGCGGTGCTGTTCGCGGCGCTGCCGACCGCATCGTCGGCCTACATCCTCGCCATGCGCATGGGGGGTGACGGCACCGGCGTGGCCTGGTTGATTTCGGCGACCACCGTGTTGTCGGTGTTCTCGATGACCTTCTGGTTGTCCCTGCTCTAGGACTGCGGCGTCGAGTGCCGCTGAATCCAGCCCAGCCACTGTCCGTGCAGAGCTGGCGAGGCGGCCAGCACGACGCCGCATTTGCGCAAGGGGTCGGCGTACAGCGCACCGCCGCTCAGCGTGCTGGCGCAGCCTCCGGCTTCGGCAAGGATCAGGCGGCCGGCGGCGTAGTCCCATAGCGCTTGCCCGCCGTGCAGGTAGACGTCCAGCCGGCCGGCGGCAACGAAGCACCATTCCAGCGCGCTGGAGCCGAAGTTGCGTTGGGAGTAGTAGGGCTTGTCGCTCACCAGCGCGTCGGCCAGCTTTGGCTCCAGCCGCTTGAAGTCGATGCCGGCCACGGCGGCGGTGAGGGTGCTCGACGGTTTGCGCAGCGGCAAGCGCGTGCCGTTGAGCCAGGCGCCGTCGCCACGGCTGGCGTAGAAGGATTCGTCGGTGATGGGGTTGTAGACGACGCCGAACTGCGTCTCGCCACCGACCAGCCAGGCCACCGAGATGGCGAAGAAGGGGATGCCGTTGGCGAAGTTGGTGGTGCCGTCGATGGGGTCGATGCACCACAGGCCTTCGGTGCCGGCGGCCCAGCAGTCGCGATGCTGGCTGGGGCTCATCTCCTCGCCGATGACGGGGGCATCGAAAAGCTCGGGCAGGCGTTCGGTCAGCGCACGCTGGGTGGCGAGGTCGACGACGGTGACCGAACTGCCGTCTGCTTTGTGCTCGCGGATCGATTTCAGGTAGCGCGGCAGGACGGTTTGCCGCGCCACATCACGGACAATCGACTCCAGTGCGCGTGCGTGCTTGAGTGAAGTCAGGACTCCCTCCATTTGATCGAGCAACCGATGCTGGCGATTTGTTCCTGCGGGCCGGCTCCCGTGGCGGCGACCCGCTGCATGGCTTCGAAAAGTTCGCGGCGGGCGCCCTCGGGCGCTGTCTCGCGGCGCGAAGCATCGAGGCGGCCGCGGTACTGCAGCTGCAGGCCGGCGTTGAAGCCGAAAAAGTCTGGTGTGCAGACGGCGCCATAGGCGGCAGCGACTTCCTGCGACTCGTCGAACACGTAAGGGAAGGGAAATTCGAGCTCTCGCGCCCAGCGCTGCATGTGTTCGGGGCCGTCTTCGGGGTAGGCCTCCACGTCGTTCGACATGATGGCGATGCTGCCGACGCCCAGTGTGGCAAGCTCGCGGCAGTCGCGCACGATGCGGTGGATCACAGCCTTCACGAAGGGGCAGTGATTGCAGATGAACATGACCAGCAGGCCGTTGGGGCCACGCACACTGTCGGGCGTCAGCAGCTTGCCGCTGGCTGGGTCGTGCAGCGAGAAGTCAGGCGCCGGCCGGCCGAAATCACACAGCGGGGTCTCCAGGGCGGGCATGTCCATCTCTCCTTACATTCCCCGTTCAGGGGGAAAAACCGCGAAAATGTCCCTTCACGCGCTGCAGCGCGCTCTCATTCTTTGCTACACAGCCAGCATAGCACCATGGTTCCGCGCTTTTTCTGCCCCCCGTCGCGTTCATTCTCGCTCGCTGAAGGCCGGGTCATGCGCTTGCCGACCGAGCAGGCTCACCACGCGCGCCAGGTGTTGCGGCTGGCCGATGGTGCGCAGGTCGTGCTGTTCGACGGCGAAGGGGGCGAGTACGCTGCGCAATTGCAGATCGAGGGGCGCGACGTGGCGGTGGCTATCGGCCAGCATATGGCCGACGACCGCATGCCGCCGCTGACGATACACATCGTGCAGGGCCTCGCGGTGGGCGACAAGATGGACTGGGTGGTGCAGAAGGGCAGCGAGATCGGCGTGGTCGGCGTGACGCCGGTGGCGGCCGAGCGCAGTGTGCTCAAGCTGGTTGGCGATCGTGCCGCAAAGCGGGTGTCGCATTGGCAGCAGGTGGCGGTCGCCAGTGCCGAGCAATGCGGGCGCAACCGCGTGTTGCAGGTCGGTGAAATCCGCACGCTGGCGACGACGCTGAGCGAGCCCTTCGAGGGCGAGCGCTGGATTCTCGACCCGGATGCCGGTGAGCGCCTGTCGGCCTTGCCTGCACCGGCTGGACCGGTGGCCATCCTGATCGGGCCTGAGGGGGGCTGGAGCCCGACCGAGCTGGCGGCCGCTCATGCGGCGGGTTGCCGGCGCGTGCTGATGGGACCGCGCGTGTTACGGACCGAGACAGCGGGCCTGGCCGTGGCGGCAGCCATGCTGGGGCGCTGGGGCGATTACTGAGGGCATCGGGAACTTCCCGATGGGGCGGGGCGCAGGGTTTGTTCCGCCTGGCGTGATTGAATTGACTTGTAAGGCGTGCGACAGACTCACATGATCCAGTGAGGGGCACGACAGGGAGGATGTCCAAGGGTGGGTGACAGCGAACCGAGAATCTTCAGCGAGAACATGACGGCAGCCGCCCGCATGGGCGATGACGACGCCATCCGTTTTGTCGACTGGGTGCGTGGCGCTGCACCGTACTTCCACGCCTTCCGCGGCAAGACCTTCGTGCTCGCCTTCGGTGGCGAGGTTGCACAGGGCGAACTGCTGCAGGACCTTTGCCACGACGTGAACCTGCTGGCCGCGCTGGGTGTGCGCCTGGTTCTGGTGCACGGCTCGCGGCCGCACATCGAACAGGAGCTGGCGCGGCGCGGTCTCGAATCGAAGTACCACAACGGCCTGCGCGTCACCGATGCGCGTGCGCTCGAAGCAGTGAAGGCCGGCATGGGCATCACCCGTATCGAGATCGAGGCCTGCCTGTCCCAGGGCTTGCCCAACACCCCGATGGCGGGCGCCTGGATGCGCGTGACGGGCGGCAACTTCGTCACCGCCCGGCCGATGGGTGTTGTCGATGGCATCGACATGCACTTCACCGGCTCGGTGCGCAAGGTCATTGCCGAAGAAATCATTGCCGACCTCGATCAGCAGAACGTCGTGCTGATCACGCCGCTGGGCGTGTCGCCCGCCGGCGAGATCTTCAACATGGCGATGGAAGAAGTTGCTGAGGCTGTTGCTGTCGCGATCAAGGCCGAGAAGCTGATCTATCTGTGCGACGCGCCGGGGCTGCTCGATGAAGGCGGCCGGCTCATCGAGGCGATTACGGCCGATGAGGCCGAGCGCATGTTCACCGAAGGCAAAGGCCTCACCGAAGACCTGCACCTGTTCCTGCCGCGTGCGATCCGCTCCGTGCGCAAGGGCGTGGCACGTGCCCACCTCATCGACCGCGACAAGGATGGCGGCCTGCTGCTCGAATTCTTCACCCGCCAGGGCGTTGGCACCATGGTCACGCGTGATCCGCTGCATCGCCTGCGCGACGCCAACATCGACGATGTGGCGTCCTTGGTCTCGATGATTGCACCACTGGAGGCTGACGGTACTTTGGTGCGGCGGCCGCGCGAGCTGCTGGAGCAGGAGATCGAGCGCTTCACGCTGGCCGAGAACGACGGCATGGTCGTAGGCTGCGTCGCGCTCAACCCGTTCCGCGAAGACGGCATGGGCGAGATGGCCTGTCTCGCCGTCACAGCGGAGTACCGCCGTGCCGGTTTGGGTGAGCGCCTGCTGCAGCACGTCGAGCAGCGCGCGCGTGCTCAGGGCCTGACGAAACTCTTCGTGCTCACGACACGGACCGAACACTGGTTCCGCGAACGCGGCTTCGCCGAGGTGGGCCCTGAGGCTTTGCCGGGTCGCAAACGTGATCTCTACAACTTCCAGCGCCGGTCCAAGGTGCTGATGAAGTCGCTCTGAGCCGACTCCGCCATGTCCAGCGCGCGTCGCAACGTTTCCCAACCCCATCTGCCCAAGCCGGCAGGACGCTGGACGGTGTTGAGCCGCTTGTTGGTGGGGGTTGCCGTTGTGCTCGCTGCTGTGGTGGTATGGGTATCCCATCTGGCCGACTCATCGCCGCTGGTCGAGGCCCTGCTGCTTGCTGCGCTGATGGGTGTGATGCTGTGGGGCGCGTTCCGTCTTGCCAATCAACGCGCCACGGCGCGGGTGGCCGAGTTGCACGAGAGCATCCTGCACGCCATTCGTACGCAGAGTACGCCGCAGTTGCCGGCCAATGCTGGCGGCAGCATCGACGCACTGGGCGAGAGCATTCTCGAACTTGTCTCACGCGCGGGCGAGCGCATCGAAAAACTGCGTGATGAGACCGACTGGTACCGACAGATTGCCGATGACGCCATCGGCATTGAGGCCTTCTTCTCGCCACGCGGTCGGCTGTTGTGGCTGAGTCCGTCGACCGAAGCTGTCACGGGTTACTCGCTCGCCGAGTGTTTTGACTCGCGCGACATCATTGATCTGTGGGTCTATGCCAAAGACCGTTCCTTGATGAAGGAGCTCGCGCGGCGCGGCCTGGATGGCGAAGAGCGCGAAGGGCACGAGTTGCGCATGCAGCACCGCGACGGCCGACTGACCTGGTTCTCTTGTCGCTGGAGCGTGCGTCGCGATGACGATGGACGCATCACCGGCGTGCGTTTCTCGGCGCAGGACATCCAGCGCCGCAAGGATGTCGAGCTCAAGCTGCTTGAAACCGTGGCCGCCCTGCGTCGCACGCAGGCGCTCAAGGAGCATTACCTCAAGCGCAGCAACGACGAGAAGATGCGGCTGTCGTCCCTGCTCGACACGGTGGCGCAAGGCATCCTGTTCGTCGATCGCGACCGTCGCGTTGTCTACATCAACCAGCCCTGCATCGAGATGTGGATGCTGTCCTCGCGCGACGCCGTGGTCGGGACGCGCGATGAGCAGATCATTGCCGAAACCGCCGGTTTGCGCGCCAACGACGCGGCCTACATGCGCCATGTTGAAGAAGTCATCGCTTCGCGTCAGAACAGCGAGGCCTGGGATATCGAGCTTACCGATGGCCGCATCATCAGTGAGGTATCGTCCGTCGTCCCGTCATCTGATGGCACGCAGTCCATCGGCCGTGTGTGGGTGTTCGAAGACGTCACCGCTGCGCGGCTGGCTGAGCGTCGCCTCACTGATCTTGCCGAGCGCGATCCGCTCACCGGTCTTTACAACCGCCGTCGCTTCGTCGAAGAGCTGGAGCGTCGCATTGCCGATGCCGAGCGACGCGGCGAAGAGCTGGGACTCATCAGCTTCGACCTCGACGGCTTCAAGGCCATCAATGACACCTTCGGCCACCAGGCCGGTGACGAAGTCCTGATGCAGCTGTCGACCGAGATCGGCTCCATCGTCCGCCGTAACGAACTGTTCTTCCGTCTGGGTGGCGACGAGTTCGCCATCCTGGCTTCCAATGCCGACATCGACCGCATGGTACAACTCTCGCGCCGCGTGCTGGCTCGCGTCAGCGACATGCATTTCGACTTCGGCGGCGTCGAAGCTGCCATTACCGTCAGCATCGGCATCGCGTCAGTGCCCTGGCACGCGCGCGACACCGATGCCCTCATCGCGGCCGCCGACCGCGCCATGTACCAGGCCAAGATGCGCGGCAAGAACCGCTGCGAAGTTGCCGAACCCCTGCACTCATGAACACCCGTACCGTCAATTGCCCCACCTGCAGCAAACCCGTCGAATGGAAGCCCGAAAGCCGCTTCCGCCCCTTCTGTTCAGAGCGCTGCAAGCTCATCGATATAGGCGCTTGGGCGTCTGACACTTATCGCGTGCCGGGTGCGGAGCCTGATCCGGGGCAGGATATGGAAGAGCCCAAGGCGTAGGGCTTGCGCGCGCAGCATACGAGCGCATGATATGTAGACGTGTTTAAGCGCCCATTTTGTTGCGCCAGTTGTATACCGCCTGCTCTAACTCAGAAGCAAAGATCTTCATGTCCCCGTTCGCAGCTTCCCAGCGACCGACGATGCGCGCGATTTCCTTTGGCTCTCGTTGAAGACTATCGGCAAGCGTCGCGTAGCGTTGCTTGATGATATTCGTCGGTTTGTCAGAAGCGTTTTCGAATGATTGCCGCAAGCTGCGTAGCAGCTCAGCCAGCCCCGGCGCCCCTAATTCTTCGACATATTGAGTTGCGCGTCGTTCCAGTGCGACGTAGATCCAGTCTTCTGGCGGGGTTTCGCCAGGGAGAAAAAGCGGACTCATCGTGCGATTGAATCGTTGCGCAGCTTGCTGCACCGCTGGCTCCACACCGCGTGCATCACCGTCAAGCACCAGTACGAATTCATCCAGCAATTGAAACTTTCCGAGCGTTTCCACGTGTTGCGGAAACTGATCCTTACCGGTGTCCCGGCCTACCGTTACGTCGTCTGGGGTGAGATTTAGGCGCGGATTCAATACATCTAGTACACCCAGAATCAATCCTTCTGCCACTTCGTCTTCGCAGAGGATAGAAAGCTTGTCTTGCGATTGACCATAGAAGGCGCGCTGAAAAATGTCTCGGTAAGGCGGTTGAACATGTACGTTGCCATGAGTCCTCTCCAAGAAGATACGCCCTTCCGGTGGCACGCTCTCCAGCACCACTGGGCTGTGTGAGGTCACGATCACTTGCAAATTATTGCGCAGGGCAAGGCGCTGCAGCTCCAGCATCACTTGCTGCTGCGTGTGAGGATGAAGCCCTGCTTCAATTTCGTCGATCAGGATCAGTGCGTCATGTAAGCGAGAAATATCCTTTGAGATTCTTAGCAAAGCTCTCTCGCCAGCAGACATATGGAATTCTGAGTAAGCGGACCCTGTGTCTTCACGGTCTGCAAACAAGAGGTCTTTACCTTTGAGCTGTAACAGCTTCAGACCCCGATACTTGAATGGCAGTACTCGATGTGCAAATGCAACTAGATCGGCGTCTAGTTCATGCTGTTCGAAATTTTTAGAACCAATCTGAAGAATGCTGCGTACTTCTGATGGGCTTGTAAGGTTTGCCAGCGTCCGAAGATAGATATTCCTTTGGGGTTGCGCAGCCTCCTTGCGCCCCATAAAGCTCTTGCTCCAGCTCTTCCCACGTCGCCAAGTCATGCCTAGGCGAGAGCCGTTTTCCGCGAAGTAGTATTCGAATGACGGCGACCCTAATTGGTCGGAAAGCGAGGGAGATTTCAGATTTGGGAAGAGCACCGCAGGACTGTAGTCACGGCTTTCCGATACGTCGTAAGCGCAAGCGCAAGCAAACAGAACTGTGGATTTGCCGCACCCGTTCGGGCCCGCGACAACCGATACCGGATACCCAAAGCTGACGGGTAGTTCAGCAATCCCGCGCAGGTTGCGCAAAAGCACTGACTCCAAAAACTTTGGCATGTGCGTCTTTTTCGCACGCAACTGATCCCACACCTGTTGAAGATTACGACGCAGTAGGCTCATATTCATCCTTTGCTTCAGATTGGCAAAGTGCACGGCATTGTGCGGAGATCGGCATATCAATTTTGAGAGTTAAACACGGCCGCATTTTTTGCGGGCTCAACCCACATACCGCAACACCGCCGCACTCACCAGATCCCCAATCCGTTCCACGTACAGCGTGCCCATCTCGGCAAAGAAGCGTTGCGGGTCTTCGCTGCCGAGGGCGAGCATGCCGAAGACCTGGGCGTCGCGGCGGAGGGGAATCAGTGCCCAGGAGCGCAGCTTGTCAGCGTCTTCGCCGAACCATTCGAGGATTTCGCCAGCTGTGGCAGGGCCGCAGCGTGGGTGTTGCAGGTCGGCGGCTTCGAATCGCAAGGCTTCGCTGACTTCGACGAACTCGGGCAGGGGGCGCTTGAGGATGCTGTTCCAGATGCGCAGCTGAACGTGCGGTACGGCGAAGTCTTCGAGCAGGTGGGTGTAGAGCGACTGGCTGGAGGATTCGAAACTCTCGGAGCGCAGCAGGCTCAGTGTGAGGCGGTGCACCTTGGTGGAGATGGCGTCGTTCTCTTCACCAAAGCCGACGAGCTCGGAGAGCTTGGCCTGCAGCTGGCTGTTCTTCTCGCGCAGCGTGGCGATCTGACGTTCGGTCAGCGAGATGGCGGCGCCGGTGTCGTGCGGGACGTTGAGTTCGGCGAGCAGGTCGGGGTGCTCGGCGAAGAAGTCGGGGTTGTCTTGCAGGAAGTTGAGGACGTCTTGGGCGTTCATGGGCGAGGCTCCAGAAGAGTGGCTTGCTGCGGTAGGGCTGTCAGGATGACCGTGCGTGCCGAGCGCCTCGACTTCGCGGCGCTACGCTCAGGGCGAACGGCGGTTCGGTTCATTTCGGCAGTTCGATTTCGCTGTCGAAGACGGCAACGGCGGGACCGGTCATCATGACCGGTGTGCCGGGACCCTGCCAGGCGATAGAGAGGTAGCCGCCACGGGTCTCCACGCGCACCGGGCTGTCGATCAGGCCGCGCGCAATGCCGGTGACGACGGCTGCACAGGCGCCGGTGCCGCAGGCGAGTGTCTCGCCCGAGCCGCGCTCGAAGACGCGCAGGCGGATCGCGTGACGGTCGACGATCTGCATGAAGCCGGCATTGACGCGGGCAGGGAAGCGCGGGTGGCGTTCGATGATGGGGCCATGTGTTTCGACCGGAGCGGTGTCGACGTTGTCGACGACCTGCACGGCGTGCGGGTTGCCCATGGAAACGGCGGTGATGGCGTAGTCGCGGCCATCGACGGCAAGCGGCTGGATGAGTTCGGCCGAGTCGGAGATGAAGGGCACGCGTGCCGGCTCAAGGATGGGAGCGCCCATGTCGACGGTGACTTCGCCATTGCCTTCGAGGCGCGGGGCGATGATGCCGGACTTGGTCTCGACGCGTATTTCCTGCTTCTCCGTGAGATGGGCATCGACGACGAAGCGTACGAAGCAGCGCGCGCCGTTGCCGCATTGTTCGACCTCGCTGCCGTCTGCATTGAAGATGCGGTAGCGGAAGTCGACGCCGGGCTGCGTGGGGCGCTCGACGATGAGGATCTGGTCGCAGCCGACACCGAAGCGGCGGTCGGCAAGAAAGCGCGCCTGTGCGGCCGTGAGTTCAACGGGCTGATTGATGGCGTCGATGACGACGAAGTCGTTCCCGAGGCCGTGCATTTTGGTGAAGCGGATTTTCATGGGGGGATTATCGCTCAGGTGGGGGATTGGGCGGTGGCGTGGCATTTCCCCCTCTCCCGCCCCTGACGGGGCACCCTCCCCCTCAAGTCCTCTCCCCCACCCCCTCTCCCGCAAGCGGGCGAGGGGGGCGCAGAGCGGCTGCGCCGAACGTAAAGCCGGGGAGGGCACGGCTATCAGTGGTCGTGAGCGTCGCTGTGGTCCCTCAGCAGAAACATGTAACACCAACCCTTTGCAGTTCCCGCCCCATGAGGGGGAGGGTGGCCGGAGGCCGGGAGAGGGGGAAATGGTGGTTCGGGCGCGAGCCTTGTTCAGGCGTCAGGCAGCGCAGCAAGAATCCGTCGTATCGGCGCCGGCAGCCCCACTTCATCCAGATCGCCCGACGCAAACCAGCGCAAACCAGCTTCCGCAACGCCTTGGAGGGACTGATCGAGCTCGACCAGTTCGGGCTGCAGGCTGAGCTTGAAATGGGTGAAGACGTGGAGCACCTCGGGCAGTTCCTGGCTGTCGGCGGGCAGGGGCTGGCCGGTGATGCGCAGCAGGGCGGCGGCGAGGGTTTCGCCGGCAGCCAACTCGGGCAGGCTGTAAAGGCCGCCCCAGATGCCGCTGGGCGGGCGTTGTTCGAGCAGGATCTTGCCGCGATGGCGCAGCACGAGGACGCGGGCCTGGCGTTGCGGCACGGGTTTGCGGGCCTTGCGTGTGGGCAGCTCGGCCTGGCGGCCGTCGCGTCGCGCGACGCAGCTTTGTTTGACCGGGCAGTCGTCGCAGCGCGGCTTGCTGCGCGTGCAGAGGGTGGCGCCGAGATCCATGATGGCTTGCGGGTAGCGCGCGGCGTCGTCGGCAGGCACCAGCGATTCGGCAAGTTGCCAGAGTTGTTGCTCGATGGCGCGCTCACCGGGGAATCCCTCGATGCCGAAGTGGCGCGTCAGCACGCGTTTGACGTTGCCGTCGAGAATGGCGACGGCTTCGCCATGGCAGACAGCGGCAATCGCGGCGGCTGTGGAGCGGCCTATGCCGGGCAGCGCCATGAGGCCGGCTGCGTCGCGTGGAAAGCGTCCGCCATGTTCGTGCACGACTTGCTGTGCCGCACGTTGCAGGTTGCGGGCGCGGGCGTAGTAGCCGAGCCCGCTCCACAGCGCGAGCACGTCGTCGGTGGGGGCAGCGGCCAGCGCAGCCACATCGGGGAAGCGCTGCAGGAAACGCTGGTAGTAGGGGATGACGGTGTCGACCTGGGTCTGCTGCAGCATGATCTCGGACAGCCAGACGCGGTAGGGGTCGCGCGTGTTCTGCCAGGGCAGGTCGTGGCGGCCGTGATCGGCTTGCCAGGCAATCAGCTGGCGGGCAAAAGCGGAGGACTTGCTGCGGGGGCGGGCACTCATGGGACGCGAGTGTAGCCCGCGTGCCGGGAGTCAGGCTGCCGCGTTGCGCGTCTCGGACCAGCGCTGGATGGCGTTACGCAAGGCGTCGATGGAGACAGGCTTGGCGACGTAGTCGTTCATGCCGCAGCCGAGCGCCCGCTCACGGTCTTCGGACATGGCATCGGCACTGACGCCGACGATGTAGGTGTCGTTGCCTTCACTGCGCAGGGATCGGGTGGCCTCCAGACCATCCATCACCGGCATGCGCGTGTCCATGAAGATGATGTCGAAAGACTGGGCTGCGCAGCGTTCGAGGGCTTCGCAGCCATCGGCTGCGCTCAGGATGGACGAGCCGCCCAGCTTGCGCACGAGATTGGTGAGCACGAGGAGGTTGACCGGATTGTCCTCGACGATCAGCACCTGGGTGTCAGAGCCCAGTCGACCATCAGTGCGGACCGCTGCGGCCACTTTCGGCATGTTGCCGGCGTCGCGCAGCAGGCGGGCGGTGAACCAGAATTCGGAACCTTCTCCGACCTGGCTATCGACACCGATCTGGCCGCCCATCATTTCGCTGAGCATGCGGCAGATCGACAGCCCGAGGCCGGTGCCGCCGTAGCGTCGCGTGGTGGACATGTCGGCTTGTTCGAAGGGCGTAAAGATGTGTTCGAGCTTGTCCGCCGGGATGCCGATGCCCGTGTCGCGCACGGCGAAGCGCAGCAGGCTGGCTTCCGTGTCGGCCGCAATCTGGCGGATGGTGACGGCGATCTCGCCCTGCTCGGTGAACTTGAAGGCGTTGCCGATGAGATTGACGAGCAGCTGGCGCATGCGGACCGGGTCGCCGACAAGGCGTGCCGGCACGTCGGCGTCTATCGTCACCGAGAAGCGCGGTCCGTTCTCGTGCAGGCGCACCGAAAAGAGCTTGCGCAGGTCTTCGAGCAGGGCAGGCAGGTCGAAGCACGTCGACTCCAGCTGCAGCTTGCGCGCCTCGATCTTCGAGTAGTCGAGGATGTCGTTGATGATCTGCAGCAGGGCTTCACCGCTGTTGCGCATGGTGTCGACGTACTCGCGTTGCTCCTCAGGCAGCTCGCTCATCTGCAGCAGCTGGGCCATGCCGATGATGCCGTTCATGGGCGTGCGGATCTCGTGCGACATCATGGCAAGGAACTCGCCCTTGGCGTGGCTCGCCGCGTTGGCCGCATCGCGTGCGGCGATCAGCGCTTGCTCGGCGCGAAATTTCTCGGTGATGTCGGTCACCGACAGCACGCGGCCGATGATCTGCGTTGCGTGCATGGCGGGGCGCGTCTTGCATTCGAAGACGCGGCCATCACGCAGCGGAGCGGTGTCGAAGGTTTCGTCTTCGGCATCGCCCATCAGCGGTGCGCGCATCGCCTGACAGTCCTCGGGCGATTCGAGCTGGCCAAGAATGTGGGCGAAAAGTCGCGTGTCGTCGTGGCGTTCGAGCAGCTCGTGAGGCAGGTGCCACAGCTGCGCGAAGCGACGGTTCATGTTGGTGATGCGGCCTTCGCGGTCGAGCACCAGGATGCCATCAGCCGTGGCTTCGAGCGTGGCGCGCAGCTGCGACGCCATGTGCGCCAGCTCCTCCTCGGCCTCGACTTCGTCTTCCACGTTTTCGGCACGCACCACCAGCCAGCCAGCGGCGTCACCCCGGCAGCGATGCACGCTTTTGCGCGCGACCAGCGTGCTGCCATCAGCGCGCTGGTACAGGCCTTCCGCATCAGTGATATCGCTGCCGCCACCGGCACGGACCTCTTCCCAGAAGAACACGTCGGACAGGGCGCACTCGATCTCGGTGATCGATCGTCCGATCAGCTCGTCGCGTGTGTAGCCCAGCTGCTGGATGGTGGCGGCGCTGACTTCGACGATGGCCAGTGTCTGCGCATCGACCAGCAGCAGGATCTCTTGCGACTGGCTCAGCAGGACGGACTCGGGGTGCTGCATGTCACTGGCCTTTGGCCGGATTGGATGAATTCGCGTCGAAGTAATAAGTGACGCGCTTGCGTGGATTGAGATACTCGAACACCGCTGTCGGCAACTGGATGGGACGTACGGCTTTCACGATGTTAAGCGAGGGGTCGTCTTCGAGGTTGATCGAGATTGCTTCCTCCTTGGGCACTTTCGCGTCATACAGCAGCACCCAGGGGCGCAGCGGCTTGGCGGGATTGACCGACTGTACAAGGGCGATGCTTTCATTCGAAAGTTTCACAACGCTGCCCGGCGGGTAGACGCCAAGACAACGGATCATCAGCTGCAGGGCCTGTGCATCGAACTTGGCACGGCGTTGCGAAAACATCAGCGACAGCGCTTCGTGCGGTGTCAGCGCGCGTGAGATGTCGGCCGGGTTGCACAGGTTGTCGTAGTGATTGACCATCGCCACGATGCGCGCCGGCTGCGCAATCGCTTCACCCTTCAATCCTTTTGGATAACCTGAACCGTCGGCGTTTTCGTGATGCTGGGCAATGATGGCCTGTACGCTTTCCGGCAGACCGACGCGCTTTGCGATTTTCAGACCATAGTCGTTGTGCAGCTTGCGCAGCTCACGCTCGGCATGGTTCATCTCGTCGATGTTCTTTTTGAGCACCTTGTCCGGAATTTCCATCAGGCCGATGTCGTGAAACATCGCACCGAGGCCAAGCACACGGGTGTCCTCTGCCGTCATACCCATTTCGCGCGCCAGCATCATCGACAGGATGGCGACGTTGAGGCCGTGGAAATAGACCTCTTCACCGCCGGCCTTCTCGCCCATCACGTGCAGGGCAATCTCGGGCTCGTTGAGGAAGGCGCCGACCATCTGGTCAACAAGCCCCCCGACCTCCTGCAGACAGTCGCGTGGGTTGGAGAGCAGATTGCGGTTGATGTTGCGCATGATGGTGGCGGCCTTGGCGAAGGCTTTTTCCATGTGCGCGAGCTTTTCCTTGCGTTCGGCCAGCAGGCGGGTTCGTTGTACGCGCTCGGCTTCTGCGGGGCTCAGCGGCGCGGTTTCGGCTGCCGGGGCAGCGGCGGCCTCCGTGGCCCCGGTTGTGGCTTCCGGCATCTTGTCTGAGCGGGAGGGGTCGACACGGAATTGCTTGACCCCCAGGCCACGCAGTGTGGAGATCTGATCCGCCGACTTGATGCGGAAGCTGCTGAAGCTGAAAGGATGACTGAACCAGGGCAGATCAATGTGCACATACAGGCCTATGCACAATTGCTCGGGTGTCACGAAGACGTCGTCGGTCCGGGTTTCCATTTGGCGGAACAGTCTGGGTCAAGCCGTGCGGCAGGCGGTTCTGGTGAATTCAACAGATATCGGCCTGCCAGCACGAACATTGAGCCCCTGGAACGCCCGGAGGAGCTTGATGTGGCGCAGTTCCGGCCTCTTGGGGGCAATGTCGGCTTGCGGAAGCGGCTTTGGGTGACTATAATGCTCAGCTCTTTGGCCGGTTAGCTCAGTTGGTAGAGCAGCGGATTGAAAATCCGCGTGTCCGTGGTTCGATTCCGCGACCGGCCACCAGAATTGAAAAGCCCGTCCCTTACCGGACGGGCTTTTTGCTTTGTGGCGCCGGTTTGGCCTACTGCTGGGGATTCTCGCCGCTTGTGGCACCAATGCCCGGCCCGGGGCTTGCTGCCACGGGTACGAAGAACCATTTGCGGTAAGCGCGGCCTTCCTCGTTCTTCACCGATACGTACTCGGGCAGCATGCCTTGCCGCAAGGGCTGTCGCTCCGACAAGCTGTGTACGGCGACGATGCGCCCGTCTTGCAGCGCAAGGCCCCAGTCGCGCAGGCCGGTCATGGGGTCGCGCGGAATCTCGCGCAGATGGCGCACGATGAAGGGGAAACGGCGATCTTCGAGGAGATCTTCGAGGCGCTGCGGGGCCTCGGGCGTGCCCTGCGGGGTGCGGGCCTTGTAGCTGGAGAGGGCCTGTGCGAACTGCTGGCCGATGAACAGCAGCTCGGTTTCCTTCGCGCGTTGTGCGGTCAGGCTCCAGCCGCGTCCCAGCTCGGCAAGCAGAAAGCCCAACGTAGCGAGGGTGAAAATCAGCAGCAGATAGACCATGCCCCGTTGCTGATGGCGCGGGGCGAGGCGTTTCACAGATCCCCCAGTGGTGCGCCATTCGCGGTCATACCGCTTGCACCGCTGCGCACATCGAAGACGCCTTCACCGCCCTCGGGGGGGGCTTCCGTCTGCCAACTGTCACGCATGCCGGTGTAGGGGTCTTCGGGCAAGCTGCGCAGGTAGCGCCTCTCGACGAGCTCGTCCAGCGAAGCCGGGTAGTGCTCAGTGTCGGCGTAGAACTTGTCGATGGCGTCGCGCATGACGGCAAGACTCTGTTTCAGCGCGCCTTCGCGCGCCTTCTCGACATGGTTGAAATAGCGGGGCGCGGCGATCGACAGCAGCACGCCGATGATGGCCATGACGACCAGCAGTTCGATGAGGGTGAAGCCCCCACGGTCGCGGCGCGGAGACATGCTCACCACTCCCGGTAAGGCACGCCGTTGAGGCCTGTGCGTGCCGAACGCGAATGGATATCGAAGACATCCTTGCCTTCCTCAGGCGACTCCGGCGGGCTGGCGTAGCTGCGCAGGGCCCAGGTTTCGGCAGCTGCGAGTCGTGCGTCGTCGTTCATGGGGTCGCGTGGGACGCGGCGCAGGAAGTAGATCTTCTGGCCGTCAGGGCGCTTGATGTCTGTAACGCCGCTGGCGAGCACGTCGAGTGAGGACGGGTAGCCCGAGGCATCGACCGAGCGTTCGATGCGCCCCTCGTCGCCAGCCCTCTTGTACGCGTCGAGTGCTTCACGCACCTGGCGCAGCGCGCTGCGCAGCTCGGCCTCCTTGCTGCGCTGGGCGACGAGGCTGGCGACTGGAAAGGCTGCCGAGGCCAGGATGCCGACGATGGCGACCACGATCACCATCTCGATCAGCGTGAAACCTCGCGTTGCGCGCTTGCGAATCACGGGACGACCTTGATTTCCAGCGGCTCGGGTGTCGTTGTCGGGACGTCGCCGGCTTCGTTGCTGAAGCTGGCCGTACCGATTTCGATACGGGCCGTGCCCGCTGCCTTGGCCCTCAGCCGCAGCTGTCCGGTCGCCACACCACCATTGACGGTCAGCGGCACCGTGCCGCCACCGTCGCCGACTGTTTCGAACAGGCTGGGATCCCAGTTCAGTGCAACGTCGGCCGAGCGCAGTGCGGATGATGCGTTAGCGGTGATGATCACTACTGCCTCCTGACCGGCGCGCACTTCGCGCGGCCCCCCCAGTGTGATCGTTACGCGCTGTACTGTGGCGTTAGGCGGGGGCTCTTCACCTGGCGCACGTTGCGCAGCACGCGCTGCGGCGTTGCCGGTGGCGCCTTGCCCGCCGCGTACGTCGATGGCACGCGCAGCGGTGTTGCTGATGCGTAGCGGCTCGCTGCCGATGCTGCTGTCGGTGCCGGCGGCGAGGCTGGCGCGCGCAGTCTGGTTGGGCTGGATGTTGCGTAGCACGCGCGGAGTGATGAGCAGCACGATCTCCGTCTTGGTATTGCTGTCGTTATTGTTCGAAAACAGGCGGCCCAGCAGGGGAATGCGACCGATGGCAGGCACGTGGGCAGCGCTGCTGCGCTCTTCGTCCGAGATCAGGCCGGCAAGCACCTGGGTCTCGCCGTCACGCAGACGCAGCACAGTCGATGTGTTGCGCGTGCCGATCTGATAGGCCAGCGAGCTCTGCGGGCCAGTGACTTCCTTGACCACGCTTGAGACTTCGAGGCCGACCTTGATCTCGACTTCATCATCGAGGCGCACGATGGGTTCGACGTCGAACTTGAGACCCACATCGAGATAGTTGACCGTTGCTGACACGCCGACGTTGGCCGTCGAAGTCGTAGTGAATACCGGCAGCTTGTCGCCGATGTGGATCTTGGCTTTCTCGCGGTTGCGCACACGGATGCGCGGGTTGGCGAGGATGTTGCTGTCGCTGTCGCGATCCTTGAGGTTGAGCAGCAGGCCGGGATTCGGCACATAGGGTACGAGCTGACCGGTATTGCGCAGGTTGATGTTGCCTGCCTGCAGCTGGCCACCCAGCGTGGTGTTCGACGTGACAATGCTGCCCGATACGGTGGAGCTGGCCGTGGTCGGCTGCAGCAGACCATAGCCGATCTGCTCCGGGAATTGCAGGCCAACGTTGATGAGTCGCGAGCGCAGGACTTCGAGCACTTCGACGTCAAGCATGACTTCCGGGTCGGGGATGTCGATCTGGGCGACGAGACGCTCGGCAAGGCGAACTGCCTCGGCCGAGTCCTTGATGACCATGACGTTGAGCTTCTCATCGATGAAGATGTCGCGCGTCTTCACCACGGTCTTGACCAGGGTTTGGGCCTGTTTGACGTCAGTGTTGGTGAGATAGAAGGTGCGTGTGACGAGGTCCTGATGCTCGCGCTGCTTTGCGGCATTGGCGGGGTAGATGAGCATCGAGTTCTCGTTGAACATCTTGCGATCCAGCCCATTGGTCACCAGCACCATGCGGATCGCTTCGTCGAGCATCACGTTGCGCACGAAGACCGTGACCTTGGTGTCGGCGCGTACATCCCTGTCGAACACGAAGTTCACGCCCGCGGTGCGCGATATCGCTTCGAACACCCCGCGCAGCGCTGTGTCGCGGAACTCCAGCGTGACCGGTTTGGTGTACTGGCTGCGCAGGCCGGGTACCTCTGCACTGGCCGGTTGCTGTACGGTATCCAGGCGGCGCAGCAGCTGGCGCACACCGGAGTGGTTCGGCACACGGGCCATGAGGTCCCGCGCGAGTGCTTCCGCATCGCTGTACTTCTTGCCGTCGAGCAGTGTCTCGGCACGCTTGAGTTGTTCGGCGACGTCGGCGTCGTCGTCGAGCGCGCGGTTGAGGTCGATGGCGCGGCTGCTGCCGGGATCCATGCGCAGTGCGAGGGCGACCTGCCGCCGGGCTTCGGCAGTCTGGCCGCCCTGCCGCGCGCGTTCTGCGGCCGAAATGGCACGATTGACCTGGCCGTCGCGCAGGCGGTAGTACTGGATGCGCAGGTTCTGGTCGCTGGGCGATTCCTTCATCGCCTCGACAAGCAGCTTGAGCGCGGCTTCGGGCTGACCTTCCTCGGCCAGTTTGCGGCTGGCCTCCAGGGGCGAGGTGGCGCAGGCGTTCAGCAACAACAGGGCCAGCAGGGTGGAGAGAAGACGGTGGGCTTGCATGATGTCAGCGTCCGAAAGTCAGTGTCTGCTGCTGGGCCAGCGGCAGGTATTCGAATTGCATGGCGTTGTCGGTGATGCGTAACACCTTGTACTGGCCAGCCACCGTATCGCCTTCGCGCACGATCAGCATCTGGCCGTTGTTGTCGAGGAAAACGACCGGTGTGTTGCCCTCGCGCAGTTGCCCCTGATACTTGAAGCGCAATGGCGGTGCGCTGGGTGCTGGGGGAGGAAGCGGTGGAGGCGGCGGCGGTGCAAAACTCACCGCAGAAAACGGGTCATGCCTGAGCTTGCTGATGGCTTCTCGTGGTGCAAGCGCGCTTTCGATGCGCGAGAGGGGCACTGTCGCGGCTGCCGATGAGCTGCCCTGGCTGCGCGCCGGTTCCTGCGTGCGAGACATGCTGCCTTGCCGCAGCGCATTGCTGCGCACTGTGGATGAGCCGTCCGCTGATCCGTTGTCTTCCAGCGTGCCGGCCCAGACCACGGCGGCGATGCAGGCGAACAGGGCGAGCCAGATGCCGTACTTGCGCATCATGATCCGCTCCGCAGGTAAAGCTGGAAGCGCACGCGTGCCGTCAGTTGGGTGCTGCCAGTGTCGGGGCGGCGCAGTTCCAGACCATCAAGCGACAACGCGGGCTGCTGCCTCAGCAAGGTGTCGATCCAGCTGCGCAGCCCGGCGTAGCTGCCGCTCACCGGCACCTCGATGCGTACCCTTACCAGCGGGGTGCCGGCTTCGACCTGATCACGGTAGTCGGCCTGCGTGGCAATCAACTGCTGACGTGCGGCTTCCTGATGCAAACGCACGAGGATCTGCGGCAACTGGCTGCGTGCCGGGAAGCGCGCGTAGAAATCCGCCAGGACCTCGCGCTGCTCGCGTTGTGGCGTAGCGCCAGGCGCTGTCTGGCGCAGGTTGCGGCGCGTCTGCGTCAGTTCGCTGATCTCGTCGCGCATGGCTGGCGTGACGATTTGTGCCACCGTGACCGTCGCCACCAGCAACATGCCACCCGCAAGACCGGGCCAGCCGCAACGGTGCAGCAGGCGCAGGCTTTCCATCCTCAGCAACTGCGCAGCGAGGCGGAGCTTGCTCATGAGCCTTTGCTCCAGCGCGTGGTGAGACGGAAGTGCACGACCTCGACAGCGCCGCGTTTCTGGAACTGGTAGTTCTGTACCTGCACGCTGGCGAACGCGGGTTGATTGCCCAAGCGTTCGGCGTAAGCAAAAACGGCCTCCAGCGAGCGTGCATCGCCTTCGATGCTGATCTGTGTTTTGCCGTTGTCAGCGTCCAGTGCCAGAAGGGAGACGTCGTTGTTGCCGGCAGCTTCGAGCATCGGCAGCAAGCTTTGCCAAGGCGTGCTGAGGGCGCCAGCGACGCGCCAGGCTGCCTGTCGTTCCGTGGCGGCATTGCGTTCGTTGCCCCGTTCATTGCGCACATTGCTGCGTGGCAGTCTGGCAGTCTGGCGGTCAGCGGCGCGTTGCTGGCGTGCGACCTGTGCTGCAAGCTCGTCGCGACGTTCGGCGAGACTGTCGTAGTCGAACAGTGCCGCGGCAGCCGACAGCAGGCCGGCAAGCAGCAACAGCCAGCCGGACAGCGATGGGCTCGGGCGACGCGCTACGAAGTCCAGCGTGAAAGCTGGCGGGATCTGCCGAAAGAGGAACATGTCAGCGTGTGTCCGCCGTCAGCCACTGCAGTGTCCAGCCTTCAGAGAGCGGAACGGCAAACGACTTCTTGCTGCCGGCAACGTAGAGCGTGCCGTCGTGCAGGGGCTCGTCGCTGCGCGCCAGCATCTGCGCATGCAGGGCGGCGATGCCCGCACCGTCTTCGGCGGCCATTGCCAGGGTGCTGATGGCGACCCAGCCGCGTCGGCGCCACAGACCGATGCTGACGCGTTCCTGCTCGATCAGCGCAAATGCGCCGACGTGGCCGGACAGCTGGCTGCGCAGACGGTTGAAACAATCGACGAAGCTGGTGCGCAAGCTGCGCAGCTGCATGGTGTGACGCTCGCACAGCTTGCCGACAGCCTGCATGAGGCCGGCATCAATGGCAACGGCGGGCACTGCTTCATTGGCATAGGCCGTCTCGGCCACGATGTGCCACTCCGCCGCTTCGGCACCGAACACGTTGCGGAATGCCGCTTTGAGGAAGGCCTGGCGCTCCTCCGGTTTGCGCACGCCAGCGGGGAACTGGACGATCTGCGTACGTGACATTGCACTGTCGAGCACTACGTCGAGCTGCGGGCATTGCAGGTCGGCATCGAAGCTCAGTGCTTCGAGCAGCTGCTCAACCGTGGGAGCGGAAGTGCCATTGGCTGCTGGCCAGGTTTGCCATTTGCCGCCATGCAGGCTGCCGGCCGACACGGAGTAGCCCTGTGGCGACAGGCGCAAGGTCAGGACTTTACGCGATGAACGTAACACGATTGAGTTCCTGTAGTGTGGTATCGCCCGATGCGACCAGTGCCAGGCCGGCTTGTCGCAAGGGGCGGAAGCCGCGGCGCATGGCGGCCGCCTTGAGGGTGCGCAGTGGCGCGCGTTCGGTAATGAGTTCCCGCAGTTCGTCGTCGAGCGGCAGGATTTCGGCAATTGCGCGTCGCCCTTTGTAGCCGCTGCCGCGGCACTGGCTGCAACCGGCGCCGCGCATGAAGTGATAGCCCGTCGTGTCGCTGAGCGCTGATTCCGCGAGCAGAGACTTATCGGGCGTCTCGGCTACACGGCAATGCGCGCAGTTGATGCGCACGAGTCGCTGCGCGACCACGACGTTGAGTGCGGCAACGAGGTTGTACGGGTCTATGCCCATGTGCATGAAGCGGCCGATTACGTCGAACACGTTGTTGGCATGCACGGTGGTGAACACGAGGTGGCCGGTCAGCGCGGCCTGCACGGCGATCTCGGCCGTCTCGCTGTCGCGGATTT
Organism: Viridibacterium curvum; assembly: GCF_039544165.1. NCBI lineage: Bacteria > Pseudomonadati > Pseudomonadota > Betaproteobacteria > Rhodocyclales > Rhodocyclaceae > Viridibacterium > Viridibacterium curvum. The sequence goes on along the minus strand of NZ_BAABLD010000008.1, from coordinate 84,799 downwards.
CGCCGACCATGATCTTGTCGGGGTCGTGGCGCAGCACCGAGCGCAGACCGCGCGCGAAGCTCAGCCCCTTCTTTTCGTTGACCGGGATCTGCAGCACACCGGGCAGCAGGTATTCGACGGGGTCTTCGATGGTGACGATCTTCTCCAGCCCGCTGTTGGTCTCGCCGATGGTGGCGTATAGGCTGGTGGTCTTGCCGCTGCCGGTGGGGCCGGTCACCAGCAGCATGCCGTAGGGTTCATTGGCCATGCGGCGCAGTTGGGCGCGCGTGGTTTCGTCGAAGCCAAGGGTGGCGAGTGTCAGGCCGCTCATCTCCTCGGTGAGGTGTTCCTTGTCGAGCACGCGCAGCACGGCGTCCTCGCCGAAGATGCTGGGCATGATGGAGACGCGGAAATCGACTTCTCGCCCGACAGCGTTGGCCTTGAAGCGCCCATCCTGTGGCACGCGGCGTTCGGCAATGTCGAGTTCTGCCAGCACCTTGATGCGCGAGATGACCTGCTCGGCCATTTCGCTGCCCTGCACGCTGCCGACGCGGCTCAGCACGCCGTCGATGCGGTACTTCACGTGCAGGCCACCGGCGACTGATTCGATGTGAATGTCGGAGGCGCCCTGACGCAGCGACTCGTAGAGTGTCGAGTTCACCAGCTTGACGACGGGGCTGTCGTCTTCGCTGATGCGGCGTGCAGAGATGTCCTCGCTCTCGCCGCGCGCGGCCATGTGAGCCTCGGTGCTGAAGACGGCTCCGGTCATCTGTTGGCTTTCTTCGACGCGCGCCAGTGCAGCGGCAAGGGCTTCGCGTTCGGTCAGGCACAGCCGGAACGGGCGTTGCACGCGGTGACCCAGCCAGTCGACGAGGGCTGCGTTGAACGGGTCAACGATGATGATCTGCAGGAGCCCGGCCTCGCTCGTGACGGCCAGGCATTCGCGGCGCAGGCTTTCCTCGAAGCCCAGTACATCCAGCGCGGGAGCGCTGTCGATCAGAGTGCGCGCTTCAACGAAGGGCATGTGCAGCAGGCGGGCAAGCGCAGGCAGGGCGCCCGGGCCGTGTCGCTCGCATAGCAGGTTGAGCGTGTCGTTGCCGTGGCGTGCCGCGTCCTGGCGCAGCGCGTTGAGGATGGCGGCGTCCAGCGTCTGAGGCGCAGCTTGTACGAGCGGGCCGGCTGGGGCGTTCACTGGATGCTCTCCGCCAGCTGGAAGATCGGCAGGTACATCAGCACCACGATGAGCCCGATGACTGTGCCGATTACCAGCATCAGCAATGGGCCGATCAGGCGCGTCAGCCAGTCAACCCAGCGTGCGATCTCTTCTTCGTGGAACGCGGCGACGCGTTCGGCCATGTCGCCGAGACTGCCGCTGCGCTCACCGACGCGCAGCAGGCGCTGCGCGACGTTGGTGGTGAGACCGTGGTGTGCCAGCGTGTCACTGAGGCTACGTCCTTCGCGGATCTGCGCCATGGCCGCATCAAGCCTGTCCCGCAGTGCGGTGGCAAGCAGCTCACGCGACATTTCCATGCCCTGGATGACGGTGATACCACCGCGCAGCAGCATGGCCATGGTGCGGTAGAAGCGTGCCAGCTGGAAGACGCGCAAGCGCTCGCCAAGCCCCGGTAGCTTCCAGGCAAGACGGGCGAGACTGGCTCGCGTGGAAGGCAGGCGGATAAAGAGGACGATAGCCACAACGGCAGCGATCAGACCACCCAGCATGGGCAGGGCGTGCTCCGACATCAGCTTGCCCCAGTCGATGAGCAGGCGCGATGCCCAGGGCAGTTCGCCGCCGGCTTCTTCGAACACGCCCGAGAATCGCGGCACGACATAGCCGAGCAGGAACAGCACGACCAGACTGCCGACACCCAGCAGGGTTAGCGGGTAGATCGCGGCGCTGACCATCTTGTCGCGCAGTGCATCGGTCTGTTGTCTGTATGCGATGTAGCGGGCAAGCGCCTGGTCGAGATCTGACGTACGCTCTGCTGCACGCAGCATGGCGATGAAGAGCTCGGGGAACTGGCTGCCCTGGGCCTGTAGCGCGGTGGAAAAAGTCTGGCCATTGCGCAGTGCTGTCAGCAGGGCGTCGAGCGTGCTACGTACGGCGGGACGAGCTTCGCGCTCGGCGAGCGTATCGATGGCTTCGACGAGGGGCAGGCCGGACTGCAGCAGGGCCAGCAGCTCCTGACAGAAGAGTTGCAGTGGAAAGCGCGAACGGCTGCCCCCGAGGGCGAGGGGAGCCAGACTGATCGACAGCACAGACAGGCCGCGCGCATCGAGCTGCGCGCGGAGCTCGGCTTCGCTGCCGGAGTCCACATGCATTTCAGATAGCACCATGCGCGCATCGAGAGCTTTGACGAAGTAGCGTGTCATGAAGGCTCGCTCACGATGGACATCACCAGTTCGTGATGTCTTCGGCCTCGCCTGCGCCGCCGGTCTGGCCATCCTTGCCAAACGAATACAGGTCGAAGTCGCCGCCGTGTTCACCCGGATTGGCGTACTGGTAGGCGCGGCCCCAGGGGTCAGCAGGCAGCCCCTTCTTGAGGTACGGGCCTTGCCAGCGCGCTACACCCGGAGGTAACGCGATCAGTGCGCCCAGCCCCTGTTCGGTCGTGGGGTAGCTGCCTACATCGAGGCGATATGCGTCGAGGGCTTTCTCCAGAGAATCGAGCTGTGCGCGAGCGGCCTTCACTTCAGACTTGCCGATGTGCGCAAAGAACTTCGGCGCCACGTAGCCGGCCAGCAGGCCGATGATGACCATCACGACCAGCAGTTCAAGCAGGGTGAAGCCTCGGCAGGAGGATGGACGCAATGTCGGGCGCAACATGTGGGAGTTGTCGGCAGCGGCGTTTCGAGAGGCACGCAAATTGCCGCACGGCAGTTACAGGATGAAGACATATTTGTTGCGTTTCATCGAACTGCAATCCCTCTGTGGGCTGGAGTCGCATGCCATGACAGGTTTTGTGACCGGAATGTTTCGTCGCCATGCGCTGCATGCAGCATGCATTCGACGTGCCGATCTTCTACGCGTGTAATCCGTCATCCCTAAAGTACGCCCCGACATGTGCCAGACCAACGGAGTCATGGCACCGGGTTTCAGCAATCGCTCAGGGAGAGTCAGGATGTTCCGCAAACTCGCAATCGTTGCACTGCTCGCGGCTGTGCATGGTCAGGCAGGCGCCTTGGGCGCTGGTGACATTGCTTTCACTTCGTTCAACGCAGACGAGGATGGCTGGTCGCTGGTTGCACTGGCAGACATTTCAGCCAACACGACCATCTACTTCAGCGACAACGAATGGAATGGCTCCGCCATCGGTTCAGGTGGTGCTTTCAACACTGGTGAGAGCTACCACCAGTGGGTGAGTGGTTCGTCTGTCATCGCCGCAGGTACGGTGATCCGTTTCGCTGCCGTCGATGCCGTCAGCCTGGCCTCTTCAGTCGGCACGCTGTCGCGCGCTGCCGTGTCGGGCAGTACCAACTATGGTGTAGCCAACTCGAACGAAACGATTTACGCCTACCTCGGTAGTTCGGCTTCCGCGCCGACCAGCTTTCTGGCGGCGGTGACCAATGGAGACTTCAGCGTCGACGGCACCCTGGCCAACACCGGGCTCACGCAAGGTGTCAGTGCGATTCGCCTGAATGCCAATGCAACGTCAGCCACGCCGGACTTCGGTCAGTACGCCGGTACGCGTAGCGGTCTCACGAGCTTCGCTGACTACAAGACGCTGGTGAATAACGCTTCGAACTGGACCGTCGATACGACCAATGGCACCTACATCAATGTAGTGCCAGACACCACGGCCTTCAGCATCAGCCCGGTGCCGGAACCCAGCGAGAACGCAATGCTGCTCGCGGGGCTGGGCTTGATGTTCTTTGTGATCCGCCGTCGCCTGGCTTGATCACGTTTTCGCTCATGAACAGGTCGGGACGCCGTTCGACGGCGACCGGCCTCGTCGTCCGCACAAGGCGGACCAGAGTACTTGTCTGCAGGAGACTGATTCCATGAAAGCATTCCGCAACCGGATGCGTACGTTACTGATCGCTGCGCTGTGCGCGCTGTCCGGTGTCGCATACGCGTCGACGTCGGGTGTCGTCATCAGCCAGGTGTACGGCGGTGGTGGCAATTCCGGTGCTACCTATACCCATGACTTTGTCGAACTCTTCAACGCGGGCAGCACGCCGGTCAGCCTGTCGGGCTGGAGCGTGCAGTACGCGTCGGCAGCCGGCACCACCTGGCAGGTTACCAACCTGGGCGCCGGGACTTTGCAGCCCGGCCAGTACTACCTCGTGCAAATGGCTGTCGGTGCAGGCGGTACGGTGAGCTTGCCGACGCCTGATGCCATCGGCACCACGGCGATGGCAGCAGCGAGCGGCAAGGTAGCCCTGGTCAGCAACACGACAGCGCTTACTGGCAGCTCGCCCAGTTCGGCAAGCCTGGTGGACATGATTGGCTACGGTGCGGCGAATGCTGCCGAAGGCAGCGCTGCACCCGGTCTCAGCAATACGACGGCAGATCTGCGTGTCGCCAACGGCTGCACCGACAGCAACAACAACAGTACGGACTTTGCGACGGGCGCACCCACGCCGCGCAATACGGCATCGGCTTTCAACAGCTGCGGCACGCCGGTCAATGCTCCCATCGTGGCGAGCTGTCCGGCTGCGTCCCTGACCGCCGGTGCAGGCGGTAACGCAGCCTTCAGTGCGACGGATGCGGACAGCATCGTCAATGGCGTCAACATCACCAGCGCCGCCGTGAGCGGAATCACTCTTGGTGCCGTGACGCCGGCATCGGCAGATGGTGGCAGCCTCACTTCGGCGCTGACGGTGGACGCCGCTGTTGCTGCAGGTACCTACAACGTCAGTCTGTCTTTTGCCAACGACGAGGCCCAGTCGACGAGCTGCACGCTGAGCATCACGGTAGCCGGCAGCCAGGCTTATACGCCGATCTACGACATCCAGGGCCCCGGTGACAGCAGCCCGCTCGCCGGCAATAGCGTTACCACGCAGGGTGTGGTGACGGCAGTGTTCCCGCTGCTCAATGGCTACTACATCCAGGACGAGACGGGTGACGGAAACGTCAGTACCTCGGATGGCATCTTCGTCTACTCGCCAGGTGGCATCACGGTGTCTGTGGGGCAGCGCATCCGCGTAACGGGTACCGTGACCGAGTTCAATACCGTGACAGAACTGACCAATCCGTCCAACGTGACGGTGCTGGCTTCCGGCATCAGCATCGTACCGACGCCGGTCGTGCTGCCAGAAGCTTTCAACGGTGAGCTGGAGCGTTACGAGGGCATGCTGGTGCGCATCGATGCACCAATGACCGTTGCGCAGAATTACTTCCAGGGACGTTACGGTCAGATCACGCTGGCTGCGGGCGGGCGTCTCATCAAGCCGAGCAACATCCATCGTCCCGGCAGTGCCGCAGCCCTTGCGCTGGCGGACGAGAACGCGCGTCGCGTGCTGATCCTCGATGACGGCTCGTCGAGCCAGAACCCCAATCCGATTCCCTACATCGGGCTGGACAACACGCTGCGCGCCGGTGACTCGGTGAGCAACCTGATCGGTGTCATCGATCACGGTCTCATCAACAGCGACACCTCTGCCACCGCGCCGCGTGACTACAAGCTGCACCCGACGGTGGTGCCGGTTTTCAGTCGCGACAATGCGCGTACCGCAGCGCCGGCAGCCGTCGGTGGCAACGTCAAGGTGGCCAGCTTCAATGTGCTGAACTATTTCAGCACGCTGGACGTAGCAGGCAGCGGCTGCTACCCCAGCGGCACGCGCAGCGATTGCCGTGGCGCTGACTCGACCACCGAGTTCTCGCGCCAGCAGACCAAGATCGTCGCGGCGATGACTGCCATCAACGCCGATGTTTTCGGCCTCATGGAAATCGAGAACAACGGCAACACCGCCGTGCAGAACCTCGTCAATGCCCTCAACAGCGTGGCAGGTGCCGGCACCTGGGCCGTGGTGCCGCTGCCTGCAGCCGGTACGGGTACCGACGCAATCCGTGTGGCGATGATCTACAAACCGTCGCGACTGAGCCTCGTTGGCGCGTCGATGAGTGACACGGACGCCATCAACAACCGACCGCCGTTCGCCCAGACTTTTGCTGCAGCGAATGGTGAGAAGTTCAGCGTCATCGTCAATCACATGAAGTCCAAGGGCTGCGGCTCGGACGGCGGTGTCGATGCCGACAACGGCGATGGTCAGGGTTGCTATAACGGCCGTCGTCTCCTGCAGGCGCAGCGACTGGTGAATTACTTCATTCCGTTCGTGAAGGCGCAATCCGGTGACGACGATGTACTCGTGATCGGTGACTTGAACGCTTACGGAATGGAGGACCCCATCGACCTGCTGACCAATAGCGGATTGGTCAACGAGGCCGCACGCTTCATCGCTACGCCGTACTCGTACATCTTCGATGGTGAGTCCGGTTACCTTGATCATGCGCTGAGCACGCCCTCGCTTAGCGCACAGGTTGCAGGGGTGACGGAATGGCACATCAACGCCGACGAGCCCTCGGTCATCGACTACAACACCGAGTTCAAGCCGCAGGATCTGTACGCGCCCAACGCCTATCGTTCCTCTGACCACGACCCGGTGGTAATCGGTCTTCAACTCGTGCGAAAGATGTCTGGTACAGCTGGCCGCGATGTGATCAATGGCTCGGCAGGCGACGACGTGATCATCGGTGGCGAAGCCGCTGACACCATCACGACCGGTGCCGGGAAAGACGAAGTCGTCTATCAGGACATGCGCGATGCCGGAGATACCGTCACTGACTTCACTCCCGCCAGCGACCGCATCAACCTTCACGCCTTGCTGGTCAGCCTGGGTTACAGCGGCAGCGATGCCGTCGCCGATGGCTACGTGCGTGTGGTTGCCGTCAGCGGTGGCGTCATCGTGCAGATCGATGTCGATGGGGCTGGCGGCCCCGCCACGTTCAGGCCTCTGGTCCTGTTGCGTGGCGTGAGCCTCGTAGCCATCGACCTTGCACGTGACTTCATCTACTGATCAGGACTCCAAAATGAACGACAGGAAAATTCTGGGCGCCACGCTCTGCGCACTGATGATTGTGGGTAGCTCGTCCGTTGTCGCTGCACCCGCCAACGGCAACTTCTCGGGCGGTTTGACGGGGTGGGAAGCCGCAGGCGACGTGGCCGTGCTGGGCAGCACTGCCTTTGCGCAATTGACCACAGCCACGCTGGGCGGTGATGATCTGCCTGCCGCTGCAGGCGCTTTCAATGTGTCCGGCAACGCGGCCGCTGCCTCAGGGGGACTGGAGAGCTTCCTCGGCCTGTCGGCCGGCGCGCTGGATCCCGATGCAGCGGGCTTCGTATTCGCCAGCGAAGGGTCGGCTATCCGTCAAACGGTCACGGTCTCTGCGGGCGATACGTTGAGCTTCGAGTGGAACTTCCTCAGCAACGAAGCCGGCTTTGCCGCCCAGCCTGACTATGCCTTCGTCGTTATCGGTGGCAACCTCATCCGCCTCGCCGACAGCGCCGGCAGCCTCTCGCCGTCCGCCGTCTATGGCGGCGAGACAGGAACCCGGCACTTCAGCTACACCTTCACGAGTGGCGGCAGCGTCGTTCTGGGGTTCGGGGTGGTCGACGCAGTGGATGGCAGCGTCAGCTCAGCGCTCACGCTGGATGCCGTACAGATCTCGCCCGTGCCGGAACCTACCGCGGTCGCGATGTTTCTGGCAGGTCTTGGTATTGCGGGCTTTGCCGCACGCCGCCAGAAGCGCTGATCCGGTTCTCGCAGCCGCAAACGCAACGCCCGCCAACCTGGTCAGGTTGGCGGGCGTTGCGTTTGCAGTGGGGTGTTGGCGCAAGCTCAGTCAGTTCGCGAACGGATGTTCGTCGGTGCCTTTTCCGGCACCTTGCGGCGCAATCTTGAAGCTGTTGGCAGCCGCCTGTGCGCGATTCGAGACGTTGAGCTTGCGCAGGATCTTCTGCACGTGGTTCTTCACGGTCAGTGGGCTGATACTGAGGATCTGCCCGATCTCCAGATTGGTCTTGCCCTTGCGCACCCAGTCAAGAACCTGCTGCTCGCGCTCACTGAGGCTCGGCGTGCGCGTCGTCGGCATGCCGGACCCCTGGTGCTCGTTGTCACAGACATGCGTCGCCGCCATGTGCAGGTGTGGCAGGAGCAGGTCGAGCATGTAGCGGTAACGCCCAATGTTGCGGGTCGGTACATTGAGGAAAACAAAGAAGCTACCGCGTGCCGGCTGATGTCGGTGACTGGAGCGCAAGTCGGGCATGCCGTGACAGGCGAAGCGGCTGACGCCCAGCGCCTGCATGTCGTGTGTCAAAGACCCTGCGGTGTCGACTTCCAGCAGCAGTGGCTGATGCCCCTGACGGACCCATCGCTGCGCTGCTTTCTGCAGCAGGCTGTCCGGGCCATGGTTAAAGCGACGCACATCCTCCTCGCTGAGCACGGCACGCGAGCAGACCTCGGTACGCAGGTCATGCGACAAGGGGCCTCCCAATCCGTAGAGCAGGGTCTCGTGCGGCAGAAAGGATTGCAGCGAGCCCTGTGCCCACAGGTAGAACTGATGACGTTTGCGCACCTTCACTGCCGTCTCGAAGGTGATCAGCAACCTCTCGAGTTCGAGGTGATCGAAACGCGGTGGTTCGCTGGTCGACATCATCGTTGCGGGTTTTGTCCGGGCAAAGGGAGGCTGGTGCGGGCGCAAGCCAGCGTGCATAGCTTGCGTTGCAAACATGTCAGGCGTTTGCAGTCTGGATTGCAAACCGGTTAAAGCCTTTCGGCTGCATGCCTTGCTCCATCTGTCGGGCGACAGAAGGCTGCATTGCAGTGCTGCGTGCATGTGTCGTCGCACCTGCTGCGGGTGAGCCAAACGGACTATGCGGCGCCGGCCTCTCTCCTGTTTTTTCGTAATCCCTGCCCCATAAAGTGGCGCAATCGAAAAACCAACGCGTACCGGGAAACCCATTTGTTCGAAGTTAGTGCAAAGGGACTATGCCGAACGCGTTTGCTGCGATGCGGACTGCAACCTTCAAAACGTATCGTGGCCCGGTCTCGATAGAGGCCCGGGGTGACCCGGACATTCATTCAAGGAGAGTATCAAGATGAAAATGAAAGCACTTGTGGCCGCCATGGCCCTGGTTTCCGGCGTTGCAAACGCTGGTTATGCGACCTTCGCTGACGCCAACAACCCGGGTTCGCTGATTTTCTCGGCTTACGATGCAACCGCTTCAAGCTTCTTCGACCTCGGCCTGAACACCAGCCAATTCACGGCTGCCAACTTCGGTGGCGTGACGTCGGCTGGCGCAGGCTTCGAGCTGAAGACCCTGCAAGTCACCTGGAACTTCAACACCGGTTCCGTGACCTCGACGGGTCAATACGACGTTTCCTCCCTGCTGGCTGGCGTCAGCGGTGACTGGTCGGCGGCCTGGACGGCTTACCAATCGCATGCTGCCGGTTCGCAGTGGGATGTGTTCGCCGCTGACCGCAATGGTTCGACCGCTGACAAACAGTACTTCCTGACCACGGCTGTGGGCACGCAAACTGCTGTTTCCAACACGACCAATGGCGTTCTGCAGAGCGGTTTCGCCACGATTGCCAACTGGCACGACAACCAGCAACTGACTGGTGGCGGCAATCATGGGTCGGTGGACAACGGCGCCAACGTCATCACCGATACCTCCTCCGGCCTGTATCAAGGCGCCACCAACGCCATGAAGACCAACTGGAACGGCAAGGTGACTACCTGGGCTGCAACCGGCAGCGCTACTTCCGAGTTGGACTTCTACGGTTTGCAAGGTGGCGTGAACGGCGCGGGTTCGACAGCCAAGGTTGGTGTGACCAACTTCAACGGCAAGTTTGCCCTGAACGCCGACACCGGCGTGCTGACCTGGACGACGCAAGTCGCCGTGGCTGCCGTGCCGGAGGCTTCGACCTACGCCATGCTGCTGGCTGGTCTGGGCCTGATGGGCCTGATGGCTCGTCGCCGCGTCAAGTAAGCCGCTCTCCGCAATATCCGCAAGAACCCGCCGGGCTTCGGCCCGGCGTGGTGACGCTCGCCCTCACGACAAGGATCACATCATGAAAATCAAGTTCATCGCTGCTGCCATTGCTGCAGTCTGCGCCCAATCGTCCTTCGCCCTGGACTTTGCTGCCACCAAGGCCGTGCAACTCGCCTTTGAAGCTGGCACGGCTGGCAACCACGTTGTTTACCTGACCGGCGCTTCGGCACTGCGCGCTTCGGTTCCCGGCGCCCTGCAGAAGATCTGTGCTGCTGGCACCTTCACGCAGTTCGACGGTTCGGACAGCAACATCAAGGCCTACAGCTGCACGATTGGCTCAACCCTTGTTCCCGCTGGCATGGCCGCCGGCGACAAGCTGCTGGTGGGTCTGTCGGTGTCGGAGGGTTCGTTCTCGGCCGTCATTTCGCAGAACGCCACGAACTTCACGTATGACTTCGGCGCTGGCACCAAGAATGCCCAGAACAACCAGCTGAACTTCAACACGACGGCCTTCACCAACACCTCCGTGTTCCGCAAGCAGTCCGCAGGTGGTTTTATGGACGTGCAGCCCACGTTGTTCAGCAACCTCGCTGAAGCCCTGCCGAGCCTGAACGTCAGCTACACCACGACTCCCGTGGCGGCTGGTCAGGCTTTTGGAGTCGCCGTTTCGCCCGCTCTCTACAAGGCCCTGCAACACGCCCAAAACCTGACGACTGCAGAAGGTGGCGCTTGTGCCGAGAACAACTACTCGGCCGCTTGCCAGCCCAGCATCAGCAAGACCCAGTACGCTTCGTTGGTCTCGCAGGGCAACGCTGGCTACATTGCCGACTGGAGCATTCTCGGTGTGACGGGCGGTACGCCGGTGAACCTGTGCCGTCGCGTCGCAACGTCGGGTACGCAAGCCGCTTCCAACGCCTTCTTCCTGGGCAAGGGTTGCTCGGTTGGCTCGGTTGAGCCGTCCGGCGCCGCGGAAAACAACCCCGGCGTGTTCAACATCGTCGAGAACTCGGGTTCGTCCAACGTCGCTACCTGCCTGTACGACTCGGCTGCTGCGGACAAGGAAACCAAGTTCGCCATCGGCGTGATCTCGGCTGAAAACGCTGCTGCCACGACGGCATGGCGCTTCGTGAAGCTGGATGGTGTGTCGCTGTTCGAAGGTGTCGCCGGTGGCAAGGCTCGCCAGAACGCCATCGACATGAAGTACGCCTTCCACTTCGAGTTCCAGACCGTGACGCGCAACAGCGCCAGCGCTGCAGCGCAAGGCCTGATCGCTGCGCTGGGTTCGGCCATCTCTGATCCCACGCTGACCGACCTGACCGGCATCACCATCGCTCCGGGCCTGAACGCTGCTGGCGAGTTCAATGCCGACAAGCCCACCCTGATCCAGAAGGCTTCGACCGGTGGCAACTCCTGCGCCGCCGCTACCTACGTCTTCTAATCGCGTAGCGACCCGGCCGTCAGGTCGTGTCGCGCAGGCGGCATCCGCTGCCACGTGATCTGCTTCAAGACAGGCCCCTTCGCAAGAAGGGGCTTGTTGCGTTTCGGGTGTCGCGGCAACGACGCGCTGCCTGACACGACTTTCCGCAACATCACCCGGCTGTAATAGGCCATTTGCGTAACAGGGCACCGCGACACGATGCCCGTCCGAGAGCACGATGAGCGTAACAAGACTTCCCCTGCTGCTGGCCTGTCTGGCGCTGTGTGCGCCGCTGGCGGGGCAGGCGCAGACAGCCGCACCGGGCGCCACGCAGGCCGCCTTGCCGGCGACATTTCTCATCACCGAGTTACTCGTTGAGGGCAACACGGTATTGTCGTCCGCACAGATCGAGCGTGTGGTGGAGCGCTTCCTCGGGCCAGACCGCAAGCTCGATGATGTCTATGCCGCGCAGGATGCGCTGGCCAAGGTGTACGAAGAGAGCGGCTACGTGTCGGCGACCGTGCGTGCCTTGCGCCTCGACCCCATCGACACCGAATGGGGCAAGGGCTGGGTCGCCGTGCTGGTGGTCACCGAGGGACGTGTGGACCGCCTGAAAGTGACTGGCGCGCAGTACAACCTGCCCAGCGCTGTGAGGGATCGCGTGGCTTCTGTGGGTGAGGGCAAGGTGCCCCACTTCCCGACCTTGCAGAAAGAGTTGGCTGAGGTGGCGGGCATGAGCGACCTGTCGGTGACGCCGTTGCTGCGCCCCGGTCGCGACCCCGGCACCATGGAGGTGGAGCTCAAGGTCGAAGACAAGCTGCCCCTGCATGCCTGGGCGCAGCTGTCGAACGAGCAGAGCCCGGATACCTCGCCGCGCCGGATGGAGCTGGGCGCGCGCTATGACAACCTGTGGCAGGCGCAGCACAGCGTGTCCTTCCGCTTCATCAACACGCCGCTGAAGACCAGCGAGATCCAGGTCGGCGTGCTGACCTACAGCCTGCCCAATGGCAAGGGTGACGAGCGCCTGACGTTTTATGGCGTGCGTTCGGACAGCAAGGTCGGCACCGACACCGCGACCGGCGTGGTCGGCAAGGGCTCGACGCTGGGCTTTCGCCAGACCGCCATTGTGCCCGCATCGGGCGAAGGGCATTACGAGCGCCTGAGCTACGGCGCTGACTATAAGCGGCTCGGTGAAGAGTCCGAGGCCAGCGGCTCCAAGCCTGTGCAGTACCTGCCCCTCGCACTGCAGTTCATCGGCATGTATCCCGGTGAGAGCGGACGCTGGCGCATTAGCAGCGGCCTCACAGCGAGTTTCGCGGGCGTGATGGATCGCAAGGTCAATGAATGTTCGAGCGTTGCGGGTGATCGCGACCAGTTCGATTGTCGTCGCGCCGGGGCGAGTGCGAGCTTCCTGGTCTGGAACAGCAGCGTGCAGCGCGAACACAAGCTCGGCAAATGGGGAGCCTTGCAGGGCAAGCTCGGCTGGCAGTTCGCCAGCGGGCCGCTGATCAGCAGCGAACAGTTCTTCGTGGGTGGCGCGGACTCGGTGCGCGGCTACTACCAGAGTGAGGCCGGGGGCGACGACGGTGCGAATGCCTCGCTGGAATACCTGACACCCTCGCTGATCCCCGAGTCATGGAAGTTCGGCCTCAAGTTCCTGACCTTCTTCGATGCCGGATGGGTACGCAAGCAGCAGGTCCTGAGTGGCCAAACGGCGGACTATCGCCTCATTGGCACGGGGCTGGGTGTGCGTCTCGAAGTGGGCAAGACCCTGACCGGCACGCTGGACTGGGGCCGTGCGCAATTGCCGGGGCCGACCAGCAAGGACGGGGCGAACCGGGTGCATGCGCAGGTGAAGGCGGAGTTTTGAGGGTGTTTCCACCAGGTGCAGGTGCGACATGCCACTGCACTGAGGTGGTGGAGCAGAGCGTGTAACAGGCAACGACGACGTCATTCCCGCCTGCGCGGGAATGACGGGATCGGATTGCAGGTGTAGCAAACACAAGGCGCGCGGCGCCAGCAACGGGAAGGGTCGATGACATGAACAATCTTTGCTATCGCGTGGTCTTCAACGACAGTGTCGGTGCCTGGGTGGCCGTGGCCGAGAACGTGGCAGCCCGTGGCAAGCGTTCGCGTGGCAAGGCGCGGCGCGTGGCATCGATTGTGCTGACGGTCAGCGTGGCGGGCATGTCGTTGCCGGCGGCCAACGCGGCGCCTCTGCCTGTCGAAGCCAGCGGTACGCGTGCGGTGACCAACGTGGGCATCAGCAGCGTGACAACTTCGGGCAACACCATGACGGTGACCCAGAGCACCGCGACAGCGATCAAGAACTGGGACTCGTTCAACATCGACAAGGGCTACAAGGTCGACTTCAAGCAGCCCGATGCCAACTCGCGTGTCCTCAACCGCATCTGGGACGCCAACCCTTCTGTCATCAACGGCCAGATCACCGCCAACGGCCAGGTCTACCTCGTCAACCGCAACGGCATTCTGTTCGGCAAGGACTCGCAGGTCGATGTCGGTGGGCTCGTGGCCTCGGCACTGAACATCCGCACGGATGTCTTCACCAAGGGCTTTCTCAGCACGCAGGGCAAGGAAGCGGCCTTCTACTACGCCGGCAAGATGGAGAAGGATGCGGATGGCAAATGGGTCGTGACCGATCTTGATACGCCTGCCGCGTCGGTCGACGCTGGCAGTGCGCCCACTGTGCGTAACGAGGGCCGCATCAAGGCCGCTGAAGGCGGCACGGTGATGCTGTTCGCGCCGCGCGTCGAGAACGCGGGACGCATCGAGTCCACCAGCGGGCAAGTCGTGCTGGCTGCCGGGGCCAAGGTCTATCTGGCCGAGAGCCGTGACACCAATTTGCGCGGCGTGCTGGTCGAGGTCGATCCGTTCGCTGGCGCCGACAAGTCGCTCAGCACGGTGAGCAACACGGGCCTCAAGGAGGCCATGCAGGGGATCATCGCCAACCGCGGCAACATCACGCTGGCGGCCATGGCGGTGAACAACGATGGCTTGCTGCAGGTGAGCACTGCCAAGGCCGAGAACGGGTCGATCTACTTGCAGGGGCGTTCGGGCTGGACGACGCGCGAGACCTTCGACGCGGCGGGTGGCTATGTGGAGCAGAAAGCCACCCAGGGTGGCGAGGTTGTTCTGGGTGGCAACAGCCGTCTGGAGTCCGGTGTCGAGAGCATTACCGAGAGCGAGGTCAAGGCGCGTGCTGCGGCACAGTTCGTGCCCGACCCCAGCGAGAGCGAGGCGGTGCAGAAGTCTCGCCTGAGCGCACTCGAAGACCTCATCCGCAAGCAGTACACGGTGACGGCAACTGACACATTCAAGACCACGCAGGTGAAGATCGACGGGCGTACCGTGCTGATGCAGTCCGGTTCCAGCATTGTCACGCCGGGTGGCAGCGTGGAAGTGAGTGCGGCCGGACAGCGCGCCTACACCGGATTGGCGAATCAGCAGCAGAAGGACGCAGAGTCCTTCCACACAACGACCGTGGCCGATGCCGGCGCACGTATCGTGATGGCCAAGGATGCTGTCATCGACGTGTCGGGCTACAAGGATGTGCAGGTCGATGGCGCCACACGCAACCAGGTCAGCGCGACGCTGGTGTCCAACGAGCTCAAGGATGCGCCGTTGCAGCGCAGTGGTGTGCTGTACCGCGAGACCGTGCAGTACAACCTGCTGGATGCGCCGACGGGCAAGCTGGCCGTAGCGGATACCTCAGGCGTCGTGGCAAGCCGGGCGACCAGCTTGCAGGAGCGCGCGGCGACAGGTGGTGCGGTGAGCTTCCAGTCTGCGGGCGACGTGGTGCTGGGTGCAGGGTCGAAGGTGGATGTCTCGGGCGGAGCGGTTGAGGTCAGCGGCGCCACGATTGCCACGACGCAGCTCTTGATGGGCAACAAGCGCGTCGATATCACCAAGGCCAGTGCGGATGTCGTCTATGACGGGATCGCGACCACCGAGCGCTACGTGGCCGCCTACACCGAGGGCAAGAATGCCGGCAGCGTGACAGTGAATGCGCGTGGTCACACCGTGCTGGACGGTGCGCTGGTGGCGAAGACGCAGGCCGGCACCTATCAGGGCACCCCCGCCACCGCACCGAAGGGCGGCACATTCATTCTCGGCAACTCCCTCGTGCCGCAGCCCGATCTGCGCATCGGATCAGGCGCCAGCACACTAAGCCCCGACTTCTGGAAAGACGCACTCAAGTCCGTTGTCAGCAGCGACAGCTACAACCGCGTGTCGGCCAACGCCTTGTCTGCCGGGGGCTTCCAGTCCGTCACGCTGTATGGGCAGAACATCACGGTCGAGTCGGGCAGCCCGCTTGCGCTGAGATCGGGCAGCAGCCTGAGCTTGCGCGCAGTTGGCGGTGACGTGGACATCCAGGATGACGTGCGTGGTGCAGGCCTCGCTTTCGATGCCCAGGCGGACCAAGCGGGCTCGTCTGGTGGTTCCGTGCGCCTCGCTGCCGGCAAGCGCATCGACGCGACCGGGCTCTGGATCAATGACTACGACAGTGCGCGCAACGGCGCAGGCGTCTTCAGCGGTACGCAGCAGCTCGATGGCGGCTCGATCCGGCTGGCGGCGAGTCGCTTCGGCAGTTTGCAGTTGGGCGATGGCAGCAGCCTCGACGTGTCGGGTGGCGCGAAACTGGGCACCACTGGCACGGTCAGTCTTGGCAATGCGGGCAGCATTGCGCTGGCCGGCGGCAGCGTCTCGATGAGCAAGGCCAGCCTGCGCGGCGAAGCGATGGCATACGGCACCTCGCGCGGCAAGGGTGGCAGCCTGTCGATCAGCGCGGCCGGTATCCGCATCAACGAGGCGGCCGTGAATGCAGCTGACCTGGTGCTGGGCACCCAGCTGTTCACGGAGGGCGGCTTCTCGAAATTTGCGCTGACCGCCACCGACTTCAATGCGGGCATTGGTGCCGGCACCCAGCTTGACCTGACGCGCAACGTGCGCATGCTTCAGGGGGACTTCCGCTCGGTGGCTACTGGGGCTGCGGTCAGCAAGCTGGGCGCGGTGAAGAGGCTCGACAGCAATCTGAAGGATGGTGCAAGTTTCAGTCTTGTCGCGAGTTTCGCCGACAAGGACAGTCTCGTTGCTGGGCTGGTCGAGCGTGGCGTTGTGACGGTGGGTGACGGTGCCAGTATCAATGCCGGCAACGGCGGCAACATCAGTCTGAGCGCACGTCGCCAACTCACCCTGGGTGGCGAGCTCAAGGCACAGGGCGGCAGCGTCCGCCTGACGATGAGTCAGCCGGCCACTTCAGGTGACGACCCCGGTTATGTGGCTGATCAGTCCATTTTCCTCAAAGACAGTGCGCGCATCGATGTGTCGGGCACGGCTATCGTGACGACCAACGCGGCAGGTCTGCGCCAGGGTGAAGTACTCGATGGCGGTAGCGTGACCCTGGATGCGCAGAAGGGCGCCATCGTTGCGCAGCAGGGCGCAAAGATCAATCTCGACGGCAGCAGCGCAACGCTGGACAACGCCACGACGCGTGCGGCCTTCAACGTGGCCAGCAATGCGGGTAGCGTGAACATCAGCTCATCCACTGGTATTGCGTTCGGGGCACTGACGACCGCGAAGGGTGGTGGTGCGAATGCGGCCGGTGGCAGCATCAGTGTGAATCTCTCCGCTGAGTACGACGGTGATCATGCCGCGACGGTGGCGCGCACCCTCACCGTCGGCGAGAACCTGCTGCAGTCCGGCAGCAGTCTCGCAACACAGCTGCAGGCTGCGACGCCCGGGACATCGCTGACAACGCTGTTCGAGGGCAAGCCGCAAGGCTGGGTCGATGCGGCGAGCCTGCGTACGGCGGGCTTCGACAAGGTCTCGCTGAAGAGTGACGACACGTTGCGGTTTGCCGGCAAGGTGGCATTGAGCGCTGCGCGTGAGGTGTCGCTGGCTGGCAAGATCGACGTGTCGTCGGCCGACGTGAAGATCAATACCAGTCACGCGAGTCTTGGCTGGTTGGGGCATTCCAAGAGCAACAAGCTGGCTTCGGATTTCGTGTTCTCTCCCGTGCTGGGCGCGGGCAGCCTCACTGTTGATGCCGGTCTGATCGATCTATATGGCGGCACCATGATCAGCGGTGCCGCTGAAACCACCCTGCGCAGCAAGGGTGATGTGCGTTTGAGTGGCACAGACCGCAGTGTGGGGACGAGTGGCATCGTTGTGGACCCGAACTACAGCACGGGCAACCTCGCCGTGGCGGGCAATCTCAACATCCAGGCCGCGCAGGTTTACGCCACGACGCTCAGCAATTTCAGCGTCAATGTGGCGCCGGGCGGCACGCTCAACATCAGTGGCACAGGCGTTACACCTCAGGTGCCGATGTCGGCCGGCAGCCGTCTCTCGCTTGAGGCCGACACCATCAACCAGGGCGGCGTATTGCGTGCGCCATTCGGCAGCATCGATCTGTCGGCCCGCAAGACACTCAATCTGCAGGATGGCAGTCTGACCTCTGCATCCGGTGAGGGCGCGACGATTCCCTTCGGCACGCTCGTCAATGGTACGGACTGGACAATACAACCGGATGGCGGGACGGCCCGCGTCATCACGAGTGCACCGACACCGTCGGTCGCTTTGCGTGGCCCCACGGTCGAGCAGTCTTCGAAAGCGAAGGTCGACGTATCCGGTGGTGGCGACCTGCAAGCGCTGGAGTTCGTCGCAGGTTCTGGTGGCTCGACCAATGTGCTCGCGCAGGCCAACACCTACGCCATCATTCCCGGTTACAGCAGTGCCTATGCGCCAGCGGATGCCGGCTTTGATCGGCAGGCCGGCACGCAGATCACGCTGAGCGCTTCGGCAGGGGTGCCGGCTGGCACCTACACCTTGCTGCCCGCGCGCTATGCCATGCTGCCCGGCGCCTACAAGGTGACGCTGGTGAGCGGTTATCAGGACGCGGCCAGCAGCCTGCAGATCAATCAGGCGCTGGGCGGCACGGTCGTGTCGGCACGCTTGTCGGTGGCGGGCACAGCCGTCAGCGATTCGCGTACGACGGGTGTGCTGGTCGAATCGCGCGAGGTCACGCAGAAGCGATCCGAGTTCACCGAAGCGCGCGCTTCCACATTCTTTGCGCAGCAAGCGGCAAAGAATGGCACGTCCCTGCAACAGGCGACGCAGGATGGCGGCCAGCTGATCGTCGCGGCGACCGACAGCATCAAGCTGGGCGGCATCATCGCCATGGAAGGTATCAAGGATGCCGACGGCAAGAGGCGTCGCAACGGCATGCTCGATATCAGCCTGCTGGCCAGCACACTGGGGTCAGACGGCAAGCCGACCGCTGACATCGTCGTCGGCAACAGCACGGTGACGCCAGCCAGCGGTGTGAAGACCTTGAAGGTCAACGAAGCGGATATCGCCAGGGTCGGTGCCGAGAGCATCATGATCGGCGGCGAACGCAAGGTCGACAGCAGCGGCAGCGCGCTGACGGTGACGGCGCGAGGCGTGCGCTACAACGGCGCGACGGGCCTGGCCGATGCCGCGGGCACCAAACCTGCGGAAGTCATTCTGGCAGCCACAAACAAGCTGACCGTCGAAGCCGGTTCGGTGATCGAGTCCGCACCGGCTGACACGACGCGCCCTGCCATGCGCAACACGACGGTGGTTGGCGACGGTGCCCTGTTGCGCGTGGCGGCCGACAACAACGTTGTGACCCGCACCGGCGCCAAGGGCGAGCAGGGCACGCTGATCGTGCAGGACAACGTGCAATTGAAGGGCGCCTCGGTGCAGGCCGATGCCACACTGGACAGTCAGCTCGCCAAGAACAGCGCCGCGACGGCAGGCGCCTTCACGCTGGGCGCGAAAGCGCTCACCCTTGGTGGTAGCGGCAGCACGACCGAGGGCACACGCCTGACCGACACCTTGCTGAGCAGTGTGGCGGGCAGTGCGGACAAGCTGACGCTGCGCAGCTACGGCGGCATCGCTTTCGACGAGAGCTTCTCGCTCGGCGCGACAACGCCGGTCAAGCAGCTGACCCTCGATGCGGCAAGCCTGGACTGGAAGGGTGCGGGGGCTGGCAGTGTGCAGATCACGGGCACGCAGCTGACGCTGACCAACACCACGGGCAACACGGCGACCGCAACGTCAGGCAGCGGTAGCCTGCAGCTCAACGCCGTGGGCAACAGTGCCGATGGCAGCGACGCCGGTACGCTGAAGATCGGCAGCGGCAACATGGCCCTGCGTGGTTTCGGTGATACGACACTGGCGGCTTCGCGTGGTGTGGTGCTGGCGGGAACGGGAACGACTTCGGCGGCAGGGCCGCTGACGGTGACGGCTCCCGTCGTCACCGTCGAAAGCGGTACCCGCAAGACTCTGAAGACTGATGGCGCGCTGACACTCGCATCGGGCGGCACAGCCAGCGACGCGCTGGCGGCCGGTGCAGGTGGCACCCTGGTGCTGGAAGGCAGCACGGCCACGGTGGCGACGCAACTCGTCAGCCGCAGCGGCAGCATCGGCGTCAAGGCCTCGACGGGTGATGTCACGGTCAAGGCGACGGGCAGCATCGACGTGTCGAGCCGTGAGACGAACTTTGATGGCAGCACGCAGGCGACCAATGCCGGAAGCATCGTGCTGGAGTCAGGCGCAGGCAATGTGGTGACCGAGACCGGCTCGGTGCTGGACCTGCGTGGTCGTGGCACGGCGGATGCCGGCAGCCTGACCCTGAATGCTGCCAAGGGCACGGTGCAACTGGCAGGCAGCCAGCTCGCCAGCGTGTCGGACGAAGGCAAGGCCGCCGGTGCGACGGGTGGCAAGCTCAGCGTGGATGTGGGCTCGCTCGCCAGCCTCGACGATCTCGTGAAGAAGACGACCAGCTTTGAAGAGCAATGGCAGCTGCGCTTGCGTCAGGGCGACCTGCAGTTGTCCGCAGGCAATACGCTCAAGTCACACAACATCGGCTTGTACGCTGATGCAGGCAACATCCGCATTGGCGGCACGCTGGACGCCTCGGGGCCGTCGGGTGGACGCATCGATCTCGCTGCCCGTTGCGCGCTCGTTGACGGTATTCAGCAGGGTGGCCAGATCGTGCTGGAGAAGAGTGCGGTGCTCAAAGCGCTGGCGACCAGTGCGGGAGGGCGTGGTGGTGATGTGACCCTGAGCGTGTCTGGCGACGATGCGGCCAACACGAAGATCGAGTTCGAGGCGGGTAGTCTGATCGACGTGCGCGGCAATGGCGGGGGGGCGGACGGCAGCGTGACGCTGAACCTGCCCCGCACCACGGATCTGGCGGCGTATAACCCGGTGGTCGGTACGACGGCTGTCGTGGGTGAGGCTTCGGTGTTCACGACGCCGCTGACGGTGACGACGGCCGAGCTGATCCCGGTCAATGCAACTGCCACGGGAGTTCTGGCAACTGCAGGTACGGTAAGCGCCGCTTTTGTGGTCGCTGATGCATCGATTGCTGGTGACGCGTCGACCTGGGCAACGAACGGCACGGTGACTGTGGATTTCGTGGCTCTGGTGAACAACACCCTGAGTGGGGGACGCACAAGCTTCTCGCTCAATGGCAGTGCGCCGATACCGATCAAGAGCAGTGCAGCGAGCAACGCTGCTGCCAATACGCTACGTGCTGGCGGTAGCTATCGACTGAGCTTCCGCAAGGATGGTGGCGGCGCAACGTACTGGCTCATTGAGTCCAGCATTACGCCTGTCAATGCTGCAGGGGTCACCTTGTTGCCTGTGTCTTCGAGCGGCTTCACAGGGCTGGATGGACAGATCGTCTACTTCACACCATCCAGTGACAACTTCGGTGGCAAGGCAGTGAATCAGCTCGCCGGGGGCGTGAAGCTGAAAACCAGCGCGCTTGGGGTTACGACCTTGCTGTTGGCCGACAACGGCACCCTGGGGACAGGAGCGCTGGACGCGGGCACTTCTTACGCTGCCCGTTACGACAAGACAGCCAATCGTTTCTATCTGCTCAGCACTGTCGGCGAGCACGATACGTATCGGGTGACCAGTAGCGCGGTTGCCGGAACGCCCGATAGCAGTGTCGGTATCCGTTTCACACCGACGGTTACGAACGCCACTGGCAACGTCGAACTGCAGATCAACGAACTTGCAGGTGGCCGTCTGTATGCAGCGGATGGCGTTACTCCCGTCTCGGCGGGCAGCCTGATTGCTGGCACGACCTACACGGCGAGCCGTTTGCCCGACGGTACGGGTTACGCCTTGCGGCCCAACAACTATGGGCAGGTGGCGGTCAGCAAGGCTGGCAGCGTCTCGCAGGTAGCGTTCTCCGTCAGCGACACCTCGTCATTAAGCGGTGTCAGCAGCCTGAAGCTGACAATCAATGGCGGATCTGCCGTCACGCTGCTGGATGCAAACGGGGTTGCGATGACGCCTTCTGCGCTGGTTGCTGGCAAGACCTATGTGGCGAGTCAGCAAACGGATGGCAGTTATCGCCTGCTCGACGAGAGCGCCTGGGCCAATACCGTGCCTGTGGTGAACAATGGCGTCGTGCTGGCGGGGGCGCCGACCGTCACGCTAAATGCTTTCAAGGCTTACGACATCAGCACTGTGGATGCTGCTGCGTTGAGCAAGGCACAGGCAGACAACAAGGCCTTCGATACATGGTTGCCGGTGATCCAGGGCGGTCTGGGATCGCTCGACAACGGCAAACTGAGCGTGCGACCCGGCGTCGAGTTCCGTTCGGTTGGCAACATGACGCTGGGCTCCGACATCAACCTCGCGTCAAGTACGGGCGGAGCGCCTAGCTGGCGTTACAGCGGCGACGTGGCAGGTAGCCTGCTGTTGCGCGCAGGTGGCGCGCTGCAACTCAACGGCAGCATCAATGACGGTTTTGCTTCGGCCACCGACGTGATGCCGACTGACAAGCAGAATGGCTGGAATGTGGGACTTGTGGCAGGTGCGGACCTGTCGGCAGCGAACGCCTTTGCCGTGACGCAAGGTGGCGGCAAGGATCTGGTTGTCACGAAGCTGGTGCGTACTGGTACGGGCGACATTCGTCTTGCCGCAGGCGGCAATATTGATCTGTCTTCTGCGACAGCAACGGTCTACTCGGCCGGCCGGCGCGCAGGTGCTGCCGATGGTGAGATGGCGCTTTCCAGCGCTACCAACAAGGTCTGGCTGGCGCAGGATGGTGGCAGCGTGCGGTTCGACGCCAGTGGGGATGTCGTCGGGAGGGCAATCGGCAGCTCGCCGACAGACTGGCTGTGGCGCGCCAACGCAGCCAGGGCCAGCACCGACAAGGCTGCCGCAACGGCCGTGCGTCATGACTATTTCAACTGGACGCTGGGGGCATTGGGTGGTGGCGCTGTGTCGGTGACGGCGGGTGGCTCGGTGCGTGACCTTAGCGTCGCACTGCCGCGCCAGAGCCGTTTTGTTTTCGGTGCGGATGGCAAGCCGACGGGCGTGACAGCGCTGACGCGTGGCAACCTCAGCGTGCAGGCCGGCGAAGACATCCGTGGTGGCAGCTATCTCGTCGAGCAAGGCACTGCCACGTTGTCTGCTGCCGGTGCTGTGACAGCAGGGACGTCCGGCATCCGTCTGTACGCGGCAGATACGCGCGTTGCGGTGAATGCGGGCTCTGGTCTGACGGTTGCTTCGGTGCAGAACGCGGCGGCATTGAAGCAGTCGATCAACAACACGGTCGTGGGGCTGGGCTATACCGCTGCCTGGCTGGACTACAGCGCGAACAGCAGCCTCGCGCTCAAGTCGGCATCCGGCTCGGTGACACTGACGGGTGGGGATTTCGGCTCCAACGACAACGAGAAAGGCTCGGTCCTGCCGGGCACACTGAAGGCTGTTGCGCTGGGGGGTAATGTTTCGCTGGGGACGGGCGCCTACGAACTGCGCATGTACCCGGCTGCGCAGGGGCAGCTCGAAGTGTTCGCCGAGAAAGATGTGCCCATGGCAAATGTCAGCATGGTGGACGCCAACCCGGCGCAGTTGAATAGCGTGATCAATCCTTCGACGAGCAGCACTGCGGTGGTTTCCAGCGCCTTGGGGCGCGCAGCGACGACCTTCTCCGATAACGGCGAGACCCGCTACGGCGCACGCAACACAAGCTCGACGCTGAACGGTTCCCTGCATGATGGAGATGCCCAGTCGGCGAAGATCGTGGCGCGCACGGGGGATGTGACGGGACGCTTCATCATCGCCAAGCCAGTGGAAGTCAGCGCCGGGCGCGATGTCACTAATCTCTCGCTGATTGCGCAGAACATCACCGGTGCTGACGTGACCAGCGTCACTGCCGGTCGCGACATCCGTTACACGATGAACGATTGGAACAGCTATGCCGGCACCGGGTCCTTGCCGCCCACGGCAGAAGCCGCGATTACCGTATTCGGCCCGGGTCTGCTGGAGGTGACGTCCGGTCGCAGCATCGAGCTGGCCAATTCGGCCGGCATCGTCAGCAAGGGACCGGGCGTCAACAGCTACCTGCCTGACACCGGGGCCTCGATCCGCGTGGTGGCGGGCAAGCCGAGCAGCATCGATGCGGCGAAGTTTGCCGAGACGTATCTGGATGCGGGCAGTACGCCGGCCTTTCTTGCCCTGGGCAAGGACGAGCAGATCACCTACGCGACCGCGCTGTTGCGCGAACGCTTCATCTCGACCTATCTCGTCGCGGATAGCGCCTATCTCGCGCAATGGCAGGCCTATGCGGCAGAGCGTGGGCTCAGTGCCGATCTGACGACACCGAGCGCAGCACAGCAGCGTGCGTTCGACCGCTTCCGCTACCAGGTGCTGTGGGCCGAACTGAGCGCCAGTGGGCGTGATGGCTCGGCGATTGCCGCAGACGCCAAGGCGAATCCCGGCAAGTACGGTGCAGCCGACCTGACGCCGGAGAAGCTCTACGGCCGCGGTTACAAGGCGCTGGACCTGATGGCGCTGGGTGACAGCTTCGGCTTCAACAGCAGTGTGCGCATGCTGTTCAGCCAGATCCGCACGCAGTCGGGCGGCAATGTTGATGTGCTGGTGCCGGGCGGCTCTCTGGACGTGGGGCCGACCCAGGCCATGGCAGGCTTCCCCCAGGAGTTCAGCGCCAGCAGCGACGCCGCAGCCGTGAAGCTTGCACGCGAGAAGTTCAAGCTCTGGAACAGCAAGCTGGGCCTGGTGGCCAACCAGGGCGATTCGCACGTCTTTGCGCGCGACGCGATCAACGTGAACACCTCGCGCTGGTTCGCCATTGACGGTGGCGACCTGCTGGGCTGGACCAACTACGGCGACATCGATGCCGGAAAGGGTGCGCGTTCTGCAGTATCGGGTTCGTCTCAGCGTCTCGACGTCGACAAGCTCACTGGCAAGGTGACCCTTGTCGATGGCGGGGCGTCGAGCGGCTCGGGTATCGCCACCATCTTCAACAAGCCAATCATCACGGGTGGCGCGGTGGGGCTGTATGCGACACGTGGTGCGGTGGATGCGGGTGAGGCTGGTATACGCGCGGCGGGCGACCTGACGCTGACGGCGACCGTGCGCGGTGCGGACTTCATCCTCGCCGTGGGCACCGGCGGCGGCAGTACGGCGACGCCCGCTGCACCGGCCATTGCGACGCCAGCGGCGACGAATGCGTCGGACAGCAAGTCGGCGACCGAAGCCGGGACGGCCGCCGGCGAAAAACCGCGCGAGAGGAGTTCGATCCTGACGGTTGAAGTGGTGGCGGCCGACGATGATGCGCCGGCCGCAGGCAAGGCTGAGTGTGGCAACACGGCTGGCAAGCAGAAGAGCGCGGAGTGTAGCGGCGACGGCAAGGCGCGCTGACAGGCAGACAGCGGTATGCAGGGCCTGGGGAGCTGATCGCCAGGCCCTTTTTTATTGCAATCCTGTTTCATGCAAATCAGATCAAATGGTCCGTTTGGCGCAGTCGCTGGATTCGCGCTCTCCGTACCTCTGCAACATTCCTTGCGCATCATCCACGGGCTTTGCAACTGCCCGTGTTTCTCGCCATGCGCCGCATTCTTCGTCCCGCCCTGTTGCTGCTTGCCTGTGTGCCCGCCATTGCCCATGCGTGGTGGAGCCCGGACTGGTCCCATCGCACGAAGGTGGTGCTCAACACCACGGCCAGTGGCGTCGAAACGAAGCAGCCGGTCGTGGATCTGCCAGTGGCGCTGCGCCTGCACTCAGGCAATCTGGATTTCTCGGCGGCCAAGCCGGACGGCAGCGATCTGCGCCTCGTCGCTGGCGATGACAAGACTGCGCTGAAGTTCCACGTCGAGAAGTTCGACAGCGTCAACGAGCTGGCCATCGTCTGGGTGCGCCTGCCCACGCTTGCGGCTGGCAGCGACAAGAACGTGGTGTATGCCTATTACGGCAATGCAGCAGCGAATGCCGAAACCGACGCGGCGGGTACCTACAGTGGTTCGCACCTCGCGGTGTTCCATTTCGGCGAGGCTGATGCGCCGGCAACCGATTCAGTCGGTGGTCTCAAGACCGCAGCCCCGCTGGCAATCGATCCGAATGGCCTGCTCGGCAATGCCGTCAATGTGGGTGGCTCGCCGATTGCACTGGCAGGCGGCGACCGTCTGAAGATGGCGGCCGGTGGCGCGATGAGCGTGTCGATGTGGATCAAGGCCAATGAAGTCACGGGCGGCGTGCTTTACGAACAGGGCAGCGTGCAGCTCAAGCTGGCCAGCGGTGCCTTGGCGGGCCAGGCTGGCAGTGCGCGTGTTGCGGGTGGCGAGGTCAAGCCGGGGCAGTGGCACGCTGTGGCGATGACCATCGGCGCGGGCAAGCTGACGCTGTTCGTCGATGGCAAACAGGTTGCTCAGACCGATGCCGCACTGCCGGAGCTCGCTGGCGACGTGAAGGTGGCGGTCGGTTTCGCGGGCCTGCTCGATGAACTGCAGATTGCAGG
Organism: Viridibacterium curvum; assembly: GCF_039544165.1. NCBI lineage: Bacteria > Pseudomonadati > Pseudomonadota > Betaproteobacteria > Rhodocyclales > Rhodocyclaceae > Viridibacterium > Viridibacterium curvum. The sequence goes on along the minus strand of NZ_BAABLD010000008.1, from coordinate 58,575 downwards.
TGCAGCGCGCAGCGAGGAGTTCCTGAGACTGGCCACCGCCTCTGCGGCGGCCGAGGGCAAGTTGATTTCCGCCAACATCGAGGCCGAGGGTGAAGAGGCGTCTGAAGGAGGCGAAGAAGGCCACTTCGCGATCCTGATCAAGAACCTGACAACCGACGCCTGGGTGGTGATCATCATCCTCGGCATCATGTTCGTCATCGCCGCCTGGGTGATGGTCGACAAGCAGCTGATGCTCTCGCGTGTGAAGAAGGCGAACGACGGCTTCATGGAACGCTTCCGCGCTGCGGGTGACGACAATCTCCTGACGATTGCACGTGACGCGCTGATGGCGCAGTCGCCGCTCTACACACTCTATGCCGCCGGCGTGCGCGAGATCGAAAAGCGCTTCGCCGCGCGCGCCAGTGTGGGCGCTGCCGCCACGCAAGTGCTGGGCGGTGCCTCCATTGACGCCATCAAGGCGGCGGTGGACGCCGACCAGGTGCGCGAGAACCACAAACTCAACAAGCTGATGGTGCTGCTGACCATCGCCATTTCGGGCGGACCCTTCCTCGGTCTGCTGGGCACTGTTGTGGGCGTGATGATCACCTTTGCGGCCATCGCGGCAGCGGGTGACGTGAACGTCAATGCCATCGCACCGGGTATTGCCGCCGCGCTGCTTGCAACCGTTGCCGGTCTGGGCGTCGCGATCCCTTCGCTGTTCGGCTACAACTGGCTTGCTGCGCAGATCAAGAACCAGACGGCGGACATGCAGATCTTCGTCGATGAGTTCGTGACACGCGTCGCCGAGAAGTACGGCGACTGACGGAGCAGACATGGCTGCTGACGTAAAAGGCGATAACCAGCTGTATGACGATATCAACGTCACGCCCATGCTGGACCTTGCCTATGTGCTGCTGGTCGTTTTCATCATCCTGACCACGGCCTCGGTGCAGGGCGTCAAGGTCAAGGAGCCGGTGACGACTGCTACGAAGAATCTCGCCAAACCGCAGACGCGTGCCATCACGGTGACGCGCGATGGTTCGATGTTCCTCGACGCCTACCCGGTGACGCTGGAGTCGCTGCAGGAAGGGCTGGCGCGCTACAAGGCAGCCAATCCTTCGCTACCCGTGGTGATCAAGGGCGACGCCGATGCGCAGTTCGAAAAAATCATGGCTGCGCTCGATATCTGCAAGCGGCTGGACATCACCGAAGTCGGCCTCGTCACCAAGCGCGCACAGTAAGGCAGCAGAACCATGCAAGTACAGGACGACGCCAAACCCTACGACACCATCAACGTCACGCCCATGCTGGACCTGGCGTACGTGCTGCTGGTCGTGTTCATCCTGATGACGACCGCGTCGGTGCAGGGGCTATCGATGAACCTGCCCAAACCGTCGAACAAGCCCAGCACCGAAAAGCACGAGGTGCGCATCGTCAAGATCACGGGCGAAGGCCGGGTGCTGGTGAATGGCACGGCAGTCAGCATGCAGGAGCTGGAGGCACAGCTCATGCAGGCGCACGCCAAGGACAAGGACATGCAGGTCATGATCCAGGGCGAGGCGCGTGCGCAGTACGCGCTGGTCATCGCCGTGGTCGACCTGTGCAACAAGCTGGGCGTGAACATGGGGCTCGCCACCTCGAAGATCGGTATCTGAGCCATGCAACGCCTGCTCTGCCTGCTGATGCTAGGGGTGCTGCTGACTGCCTGCGAGAAAGGGCCGGAAAAGCCCAAGCAGAAAACCACGGTGACGCTGTTGCCGGATACACCACCGCCTCCGCCGCCCCCACCGCCCAAGGAAGTGCCCCCACCACCCAAGGACGCGCCCAGGGAAGTGAAGATCGAGGCGCCCAAGCAGGATGCTCCGCCACAGACGGAGCAACTGAAGTCGAATGAACCTGCCGGTGATGCACCAAGCAACATTGGTGTTGGTGACCCCACGCGTGAGTACACCGGCCAGCCTCTCGGCGTTGAGAAGGGCGGCCAGCTTGGTGGCGTCGACCGCATGGTCTTCGAGACCTACAAGACGCGTCTGCAGCGCTTGTTGCAGGAAGAGCTCGTGAAGATGAAGGACCTCAAGGATGCGGAATACCGCATCCCCGCGCGCATCCGTCGTGAGGGGGCGCAATGGACGGTCGTGCTGCCCAATTCAACGGGTGATGCGAAGAAGGACGAACTCCTGCGCGAGGCCGTGGCGCGCGCCATCCAGCGCGAAGCACCGCCAGCCTCCACGCCGCAGGGCGGCTTCGACATCCGTGTCTCCAACAAACTTCTGAACTGAACCCTCACCATGAAACGCCAGGACTTCTCCCGACGCCTTCGCCCGCTTGCACTCGCCGTCTTGTTGAGTGTCGGCGCTACCGCCGCCCACGCTGATGATCGCGAGGCGCTGGAGCGCTTGCGCCAAACCACGCTCAACATCATCAACGCGCTGGTCGAGACCGGTGTGCTGACACGTGAGCGCGCCAACGAGCTGATCCGCGACGCCGAGGCCAAGGCCGAGTTCCAGGTGCGTCTCGCGCGTGAAAAAGCTGGCGAACTGCCGCCGCCGGGCGAGGAGAAAAAGCCCGCACCGGTGCGTGTTCAGTACATCCCCGAGAGCACGAAGAAGGAAATCCGCGACCAGATCCGCAAGGAGGTTCTGAGCCAGGCGCGCGAGGAGCACTGGGCAGACCCCAACGTGCTGCCGAGCTGGCTCGACAAGATCAAGCTCGGTGGCGACATCCTGACGCGCTACCAGTTCGACAACTACGACAGCACGAATACCAAACCGCGCGACTACGTGTACTCCAGCCCCGGCGCCACGACACGCCAAGGCAATTTCGCCAACACGGGTGACTCGGTCGGCAACACGACCGACGACATGAGCCAGCTGCGCCTGCGCGTACGGCTCGCGGCTGACATCAAGATGAGCAAGGACACCACGGCCGGTCTGCGCATTGCCAGTGGCAACAGCGACAGTCGCGTGTCGACCACGCAGACCCTGGGCAGCACTTTCAACAAGTATTCGCTGTGGCTGGATCGCGGCTTCATCAAGCATTCCTTGTCAGACTACTTCCATCTGTCCGCAGGACGCATGGCCAACCCCTTTGCGAGTTCCGATCTCGTTTGGGACGACAACATCAACTTCGATGGCCTGTCGCTCAACGTGCGTGATCGTCTCGCAGATGGTTTCGTGCCTTACGCCACCATGGGCGTGTTCCCGCTGGCGACCGAGAGCCAGCCGAAGACAGGCTTCAGCCGCACCCTGCTGGCGGCGCAGATTGGTGCGGCCAATGACCTGAGCGCAAAGACGCGCGGATCGCTGGGTCTTGCCTACTACCGATATCGAAATCTTGAAGGTCGTCCAGATGGCGATTCTTCATATTTGCCGACGCAAACCAATAGCTACGGCAACACCGAATACAGCTCATCGCAACGCCAGAAGGGCAACACACTCGTGCGTCTGAATGCGCCGTCCGATTCGTCCACGACGAACATCTGGGGCCTGGCCTCGAAGTTCGCTCCGCTGCACCTCGGCAGCAGTCTCGACTACGCACGCTCCGACACCCTGCACTTCGTCGCCAGTGCCGACTTCGTCAAGAACATGGCTTTCGATCGCAACGAAATTGAGAAGCGCACGGGCGTTCGCCTCACCGATGGCAGCGCGACGGGTTACCAGTTTCGCATGCTGGTTGGCACGCCGGCTGTGCGCAAGAAAAGCGAGTGGAATGCCAGCCTGACCTTCCGCCGCTTGGGCAGCGATGCCGTGCCGGATGCCTTTGCCGAGGGCACGCTGGGGGGCGGTGGCACCAACGTGCGCGGCTACATCATGGGCTTCAACTATGGCGTCGACAGCGGCACGGTGCTGGGCTTCAAGTACCTGTCGGGCAGCAGCATTGATTCGCCAACGACGCGTAACAGCAGCGACAAGTTCCGCCTCAACACCTGGCAGATGGACCTGGGTGTGGGCTTCTGACCGGAGGTGTGCCAATGAACATGCGTATTGCAGCGTTGATGCTTGTTTGCACTGCACTGGCGCAGCCTGTGCAGGCACAGGAGAAGGGCGGCAAGAGCCAGGAGCAGGTGCGGCGCCTGCGCCAGCAAGTGCAGCAGCTGCAACAGGCGCAGCAGGCCGGGCAGCAGACGCAGCAGCAACTGACGCAGGAAAAAGCTGCGCTCGACGAACAGTTGAAGAAGCGCGCGGGTGAGCTGGGCGGCGCGCGCAAGAAGCTGGCGGATGCCGAGCGCGAACGCGACGAGTTGCGTCAGAGCTTGCAGCGTGCCGAGCAGGAGCGTGATGCGATGAAGGCGCGGCTCGACGAGACGACGGGCAAGCTGGTCAGCACGGAACAATCGCAGCGCGAGACAAACGCCAAGCTGCGCGGTGCCGAGTCGGAGCTGACCGGGGTGAAGACCGCATTCAGCGCTGAGCAGGCCGAGCGTTCGCGCTGCGAGGTCAATAACGTTGCGCTCTACCAGTATGGCCGCGAGCTGCTGCAGGCTTATCGCGACAAGGGCGTCGTGACCTCGATATCTCATCGCGAACCCTTGCTGGGGCTGGGGCAGGTGAAGATGGAAAACCTGCTCGAAGAGTATCGCGACAAGCTGGAAGCACAGCGACGCAAGCAGGCTGAGCTGTCGGTCGCGGGTAATGTCGCTGCCGGAAAGTGACATCAATAAGTGACATCGACAAGTGACGCCGATGAATGACTCCGGCAGCCTGACGGCCGATCAGACCGCAAGTGGCCGCACGGGTTTTGTCGACCGTGCAGTGCTCGCGCGTGCCTTGCCGTTTGCGCTGTTCATGCTGGTGCTGGCGATCCGCGGCGAGCTGCCGCAGCCACTCTCGTTGTGGCTTTACGCCGTGCAGGCCGGACTCGCTGCGCTGGTGCTTGCGTACTTCTGGCGCGAATACAGCGAGCTGCGAGTAGCCCGCCCGTCATGGCAGCCGCAGGCTTGCGCCGCGGGTTTGCTGCTGGGCGTCCTGGTCTTTGTGCTGTGGATTTACCTGGACTTCGCTCCGCTGAATCTCGGTGTGTCTGTGGCCGTTGCGCCACCCATGCTGGACGGCGTGCCTGACTGGCGCTGGATCGCGTTGCGTCTGGCCGGTGCCGCGCTGGTCGTGCCGGTGATGGAAGAACTGTTCTGGCGCAGCTTTGTCATGCGCTGGCTGGAGTCGCGCCACTTTCTGCAGGTGCAGCCGCTCGCGGTCAGCCTGCGCTCCCTGCTGGTTGCTGCCCTGGTGTTCGGGCTGGAGCATCACCTGTGGTTCGCCGGCCTGCTGGCGGGTCTCGTGTATGCCTGGCTGTACCGTCGCTTCGGTTTGTGGACGGCGATCTTTTCGCACGCTGTCACCAACCTGTCGCTGGGGCTGTGGGTCTGGCATTCCGGGCAGTGGCAGTTCTGGTAAGGACCACATTGCGTCGTCTGGCAGCGTGCGTCTGCGCGACGGTTGCGAGTCTGTCGGCAGTTGCCTACATGACCGACTTTTCCACGTCGCTGGTCGAACGCATGCAGGGCCGCTTCGGCGCACAGGCGCCCGAGCGATTCGCCGCCTGGAGCCAGGCTTTGCGCAGTATGAGCGGCAGTGAGCGACAACGTCTCGCTGCGGTGAACGCGCTGGCCAATCGCGCACCCTGGAGCAGCGATGACGTGACCTGGGGGCAGGCCGACTACTGGGCAACACCGGCTGAGTTCATCGCACGCCAGACCGGTGATTGCGAGGACTACGTCATCGCCAAGTATTTCAGCCTTCTCGCGCTGGGCGTCGACCCGGCGAGTCTGCGGCTCACCTATGTGCGAGCCTTCATGGACGGACAGCTGACGCCGCACATGGTGCTGGCCTGGTACGCACAGCCTGATGCCGAGCCCCTGTTGCTCGACAATCTCGACCCGCGACTGTTGTCGGCATCGCAGCGTCCCGACCTGTCACCGCTATTCAGTATTGCTGGCGCTGCGGCCATGCCCGTGCGCGAGGGTAGTCGTGCGCGGCAGATCAGCGACGTGACGCTGAGTCGCTGGGAAGCCTTGCAGAAGCGTGTGGCGCTGGAGCGTGATTGAGTAGCAGAGAGGAATGAAAGGGGGCGGCATCATTAACTGTCAAAGTGCCGTCATTCTCGCGAAGGCGCATTGCTGTGCGGGGATAATCCGCCGACGCTGCGAGGCGCTTCATTGCAGGTGGCTTGGCAAGCCATGTTGGAAACCGAGACTCGAAGTTGCCTGCAGCCGAGGCGGGGCTGGTTCGCCATGCGTAGGGCGGGTTTCAACCCGTCACCACACTCACGCAGCGTGGTCGGGCGGTTTGCGACGCGGGATTGTGCGGTTAAAACCGCACCTACGAAATTCGGCTTCACCGCGTCGGCTTCACCGCGTCGGCTTCACCGCGCGATGCCTGCTTTTGTCTTTCCTTGAATTTCCCCGGACCACAGTGCGCGTTCGCGGGAATGACGGCCCCGTTGCAAGCCTTGAGAGTTCTCGTACCCGGGGCCGTTGTAAGTCAGCGATATGAATACCAATAAAAAGGCCCTGCCGCGTGAGAGCGCAGGGCCGGACCGGGCGGGATGCGACGTCTTTGTCGCGCCAGGCCTACACGCGACGGCGTGTCATGAGACCGAGGATGCCGAGGCCGGCGAGCAGCATGGCGTAGTTGCTGGCCTCCGGCACTGCCGCAACGGCGAAGTTGCCGCCCAGCATGCCGGCGACGCTGCCATCGACGGCCTGCGAACCGGTGCCACCAAGGGTGCTGTGCATGAAGGCCGACAGCGTGATCTGCTGGCCGACGTTGGCGAGGAAGGAAAAGCTCACCGGCGCATCGGGGCTGCTGGCAGCATCGGGTGCCCACAGCCAGCTGCCCAGCGTGGTGCTGCCCGATGTGATGGCGATGTCCATTTGCAGCGTGCTGTTGCTCGATAGACCGAGGGCCGACGCGAGACCGTTGAAGCTCACCTGAACCGGTGAGCCGAGGGCTTCGCCCTCACTGGCGATATTCAGCGTGATCAGCGGCACGGACACGAAAGCTTCCGCCAGCAGGTCCTTGCCTGCGGCTGCCGTCAGATACTGCGTGATGCTCATCGCGTAGCTCTGATTGTTGCCGATGAAGTAGGCATCGGCCACGTAGCCATGGCTCAAGCCTGCCGCATCGAAGCTGTGCGTTCCGATCAGGCCCACATCGCCGCCAGCCGACAGGTCGATGGCGTCGTCGCTGAAGAACTCGCCACCGATCGTGCTGGCGATGTAGCCGCCGGCAGCGAGGTGATCGACGACTTCGAGGCGGGCCGCCTGGGCGACGCTGCAGCACAGGGCCACCGCGGTGGCGCCCAGCAGCTTGAAGAGGATCGTCTGGTTCATGTCATGTTCTCCTGTTCGTCGGCACTTACTGGCGCGTGATGCGATTCAGCGTGCTGGGAGCGACGCCGCCGGGGCTGGCCGTGAAGTAGGCTTCGAGCGCATCGGTATCGACTGCGCCGCCAAGACGGTTGGTGCCACCCATCAAAACCGTGAAAGTGTCACCACCGTCGGCGAGGAAGCTGTTGACCGTGACGCGGTAACTGGTGTTCGCATCGACAGCCACGCCATTGATCTTCACCGAGCCGGGGACGACATAGCTGTTGCCACGAACCGAGGTGGTGAAGATCACGCCCTCGGCTGCGTCGAGGTTGCGATCGAGCGGTAGCGGGAATGAGTGGGTGTAGCTGAAGCCTTGCGAGACCTGCAGCATGCGCGGGAAAGGTTGTGCCGAGCCCCATTGCTGTTCGAGCAGCGCGTAGATCTGCGCGCCGGTCAGCGTCAGGGTCACCAGAGAATTGCCGAAGGGTTGCACGGTGAAGGCTTCGCCGTAGGTCACGTTGCCATCCACCTTGCCGGCTGCGCTGTAAGGCAGATCGGCGCGGATGCCACCCGGGTTCATGAAGGCGATGACGGCCTCACCAAAACCGACGGGCTTGGTGGCGGCCAGTTGTGCATCGGCAATCAGGTCGCCGAGGGCGGATTCGCCGGCGTTGTTCTGCGTGCGCGTGATGGTCGCGGTGATCTGGCCGACGACGCGCGAGGCAGGCACGGCAGCCAGCGCGTCGTAGTGGTTCACGACTTCCTGCAGCGACGCATCGAGTGGCACGGTGTTGTTGGCCGTTGCCGGCACAGGCACCACGATGTTGGCCGCCGTGATGCTGACGACGTCCTTGGTCTTCGTGTCGATGACCATGTCGATGTCGGTCAGGCGGCGTGCGTACTGACCCGCTGAGGTGACACGCACGGGTTTGCCGGCGCTGTTGTTGATGAGGCAGTTGTATTCCTGATGTGTATGGCCGGATATCACGAGATCGATGGCTGGGTCCAGACGATTGACGATATCGACGATGGCGCCCGACATGCCGGAGCAGACACCGCCGCTCAGCGTGGCGAAGCCGCCTTCGTGGATCAGCACGACGATGCTGTTGATGCCCTGTGCCTTGAGCTGCGGCACCAGCGCATTGACGGTGTCGGCTTCATCCTTGAAGGTCAGACCGGCAACGCCAGACGGCGACACGATGGTCGGCGTGCTCTCCAGGGTCATGCCAACGAAGGCGACCTTGTTGCCCAGGAAGTCCTTGACGCCGACACCGGGGAAGATCGTCGTCATTGTGTCGCTCTCGACCACGTTGGCTGCGAGAAACTTGAAGTTCGCACCGGCGAATGCCCCGTTCTTCAGGTCGGCTGCGAGGCCCTTTCCGGAGAAAAGATCCGTGGGGTGGTTGCCGCCGTTCTGCATGCGCAGCAGCTCGGCCTTGCCTTCGTCGAATTCGTGGTTGCCGACGGCGTTGAAGTCGATCTTGATGCGGTTCATCGCTTCGATGGTCGGCTCGTCCTTGAACAGGGCCGAGGTCAGCGGGCTGGCACCGATCAGGTCGCCGGCGGAGACCACGGCGTTGAGCGGGTTCTGCGCGCGCAGCTGGTTGATCTTGTAAGCGAAGCTGGCGACACCGGGGTTGCTTGACGAGCCTTCACGCGCCTTGATGTAACCGTGGAAGTCGTTGAAGCCGATGATCTTGACCTTCAGGGTGCTGCCGACGCCTGAGGCTTGTGCCGCAGCCATCAGCCTGGCGCGTTCGACGGCGCTGATCTTCTTGTCGCGATACAGCTCGAAGCTCACCGTCGAAGCGTGGGCGATGAATGCGGCTTGCGAGCCCCAGGCCTGCTCGTCGTTGAAGAGGTCGTCGATGGTGCAGGCGCCGCTGACGACGCGGTTGCTGACGCCCGTGTCGTAGCTGCCGAAGGTCACATTCACTGAAGTGTCAGGCGTGACGCAAGCGTGCGAAACAGCTGGCAGGGCTGCCGCGAGGGTGAGAGCGAAAAGCGTCTTGGCAAGCATCGGTGATCTCCCGGTGATCGTGTGAATGATGGAATGCGTAGCCAGTCGAGATTAGTGGCGACGCGTTACATGGCATCGTGGCGGGAGGCGGCGCGATGCAGCGCAGACGGACTATTCAATGAAACCCCCATGACATGAAAAGAAGAGGGGCCTGAACTCTGGTGAGTGCAGGCCCCGGTGCCAGGTGGCGTCGAAACGCTTTTACATGCGACGGCGTGCCACAAGGCCGATCAAGCCGAGACCGGCCAGCAACAGGGCGTAGCTGGTGGGTTCCGGCACGGGCACGGTGTAGGTGAAGTTGTCCATCACGACGCCATCGCCCTGGACGGTGACGTAGGCGATGTCTGCATTGGCGAGCTTGATGCCGCGCGTGAAGGAATAGTTGTAGGAGCTCAACAGTTCGTTGTCGTCAATGTCGACGCCGTCGAGGGCCTCCTTGAAGGACTGGATGGTGAAGCTTTCGGAGCTGCCATCTACACCCCATGCCGTAACGGTGAGGTTGCGGAAGTCTCCTGCCTCTTCGTACAGGCTCCATTCGGCTGCGAAGCTGCGCGTCTTGAGACCGCCGAAATCGATCTTCAGGGTCATGTCGCCGATGGTGTCGAAGGAGAGGAAGGATTTGCCGGCGCCCCACAGGCCGTTGATGCCCAGGTCGGCGACGTACTGGCCCGCAGTAAAGTCACCGTTGAGCGAGGAGAAGGTGACTTGCGGGACGTTGGTGACATACGTGCTGCCGCTGCCGAAGAAGAGGCCATTGACGTCATTGAAGTCGACGACCTGCTTGGGGGCTGCCACGTTGTTGAGGTTGCTGATGATGCTGGCGGAGGCCTGGCCGGAAACCAGTACCGTGCTGCCAAGCACGAGGGTGACGAGGATGTTGCGCATGATCTGCTCCCGAATGGTTTGATGTGTGTCGTGCAGCGGGCAGCTCGTGGCTGCCCGCATGTGTGGCAGGACTCAGGCGCCGATCACGCCGCCGTCGTTCCTTGTGATGACCACCACGCCGGAACGCGGGCGACCACCAGGCAGGGGTGTCACGCCGTCCGAAGCAAAGCTCCATTGGCTGGCAGGCCAGTTGGAGAATTGCGTCGGGTTGGCCGCGGTGGATTCTTCGCCCGGGTGCTGGATGCCGACGAACAGGGTCTTGCCATCGGGCGTCATGGTGATGCCGGTGACTTCGCACTTGTTGGGGCCGGTCAGGAAGCGACGGAACTCCTTGGTGTTGGGGTCGGCACACGACAGGCTGTTGGCGCCAATGTTGATCCAGTCACCGCTACCGTCACCGATCTGGTCTGTCTGCACCCACAGACGGCCAAACCAGTCGAACCACAGGCCGTCCGGTGCGCCGATGTCGGCCGATCCAGCGGGGTTGTCGACGATGTCGCCCGAATACTGCGCGTAAGGCGTCTTGGTCGTCACGCTGTCGCCGCACTGCGCGAAGATGTTCCAGGTGAAGCCGGTGGCGAGCACCGTGTCAGCGTTTTCCTGCCAGCGGATGATATGGCCGTAGATGTTGTTGGCACGCGGGTTGGCCGCATCGACGGCGGGGCGGGCAGAGCCCGCAGTGGTGCTGCCATCCGTGGCATTGCTGGTCGGCGAGGCGGACGAGCCGCGACGGTTGTTGTTGGTCAGCGTGCAGTAGACCTCGATCTTGCCGTAGCCATTGAGGCGTGGGCGGGCAGCCGTCCATTCCGGGCGATCCATCATCGTCGCGCCGACAGCGTCAGCGGCCATGCGCGCCTTGATGAGGATCTTGGCGAGCACTTCGGCGTCGTTGGCGCCACTGAAGTTGGGGTTGTTGCGCAAGGCGATGCCGTTGCTGCCCAGTGTGCCCGGCAGCAGCGGAATCCATTGGCCAGTCAGGTCGCTGTTGAACTTCGCAACATAGAGCGTGCCGCTGTCGAGCAGGTTGAGGTTGGCGGCGCGGTTGGTGGCGTTGTACTTGCCGGAGCAGACGAACTTGTAGATGTATTCGTTGCGCTCGTCGTCACCCATGTAGAGGGCCACGTTGTTGGCGGCATCGACAACGTGCTGGGCGCTCTCATGCTTGAAGCGGCCGAGGGCGGTACGCTTGACGGGCACGCTTTCGGGATTGAACGGATCGACTTCGACGACCCAGCCGAAGGCGTTCGGTTCATTGGGGTTCTTTGACACGTCAAAGCGTTCGTCAGCGGTGTGCCACAGGTAGCCGAAGCCGGAGGCGGTGACGCCATAGCGGTTGTAGAGCTTGCCGGTTTCGCCCGAGGCGGCGCTGGGCACCGAACCGGTGGTGGAGCCGAAGTAGCCGTTCCAGTTCTCTTCGCAGGTCAGGTAAGTGCCCCAGGGCGTGAAGCCGTTTGCGCAGTTGTTCTGCGTACCGTAGACCTTGAATCCGTCGGTGGTGCCGGTCTTGACCGAGCCGCTCGGGGTGATGTCGTAGTCGTTGAACTTCAGCAGGTCGTGGCCGGCGGCGGGACCCGAGAAGATCATCGGTGTGTTGGCGGTCAGACGGCGGCCATAGGGCGAGTCCTTGACGACTTGCCACTTGCCGGCGAGCTTGCGCACTTCGAGGATCGAGATGCCGTGAGCGGCCTGTGACTTGCGGCACTTGGCGATGCCGTAGCCCGAGGCTCCGACGAGGCCGTCCGGGTGCAGGATTTCTTCCTGCGTGTATTCGTTGTTGGCGCACAGCACGCCGCGGTCGGAGAGGGCCTTGCCGCGCGACGTGAAGGGGAAGAAATGCATGCCGTCGGTGTGGGCTCCGTACTGTTCTTCCTGTGCGTCAGCGTCTTGTGTGGCGCTGGATTCGAAAGCAGCACCGGCCGGCGTGATCGGGTCGCCCCAGGCCACCAGCAGCTCAGCCGTGTAGCCATCCGGCACACGCACGACGTCGGCCACGGGCAATGTGTCGGCAGCGATGCTTTCGAAGCCGATGCCGACTTGCTGACCCGTGCCAGCGGGGATCGGGGCTGCTTCGACCGTGTTGAGGATGCCTGACATGGTCACACCACCGGCAGCGGCCAGCATGCTGCTGCTGGCGGCACCCTTGATGAAGCGGCGACGGGTCGGCTCGACCTGGTCGATGATGTCGTGGATGGACTGGTTCTCGGACGTGTTGAGGGACACGTCGTTGCTCGGATGGCTGCTGCCTTTCATGTTGTTTCTCTCCTGTTGCAGTTCGGGATTGCGGGACTAGGCGGAACTTGGCAGGACAGGAGGCTAGGGACGGCGTGTTACGCCACCGCAAAGAAAAGAATGAGTCTGCGTTGCAGACGGATCATGGTCTGTTCTGCTTGGCGGAGCGCACGCGCGGATGGCTCTGATGCGTATGGTTGAAGCAGTTGTGGTGGTAGCTGACGTGCAGCTTGCCGGGGTCCTGTACCTGGGCGTCGTTCTCATGCGATAGCAGCATGGTCTTGTCGGACAGCACGAACCTGTTCCACGAGACCGTCACCCGGTCCGAGCTGCGCTTGATGACGACCGAGCCGTCACCGGGCTTATTGCAGGTGTTGTGGTCGATCCAGAGTTGGTGCGACCAGCCATGAAATTGAGGCCGAAGCCCTCGAGCGTGGCGGTGCTGGTTGCACCTACGACGCTCTTGTTCGAGCCGACGGGCACTGCCTTGAGTGCCCGTTGCCCTTGATCGTGCCGGTGATCTTGACGATGCGCGGGCTGTGATCGGCCACGGCAGCCGCGAGTCCGGCAAATGTCGTGATGAAGATGGTTGCGCCTCCAGCGCCGCCCGTGGTGGCCGCGAGGCCGGGGGATGCCCTGCCAATCTGCCGAATTTGGTTTTGTTTTGGTCTGACAGATGGAACGGTGTCGGCCGATGAGGATTGGTGGAGACGCCGGACGATTTCACGCAAGAGTCGTTCTGCGCTGCTGCAAGCACGGCGCCATGCGGCTTGGCGACCGATTGATGACGGGCCGGTTTCACTTGTAGGGCTGTTCCACGGATAATTGCGGGATGCAGCCTTTGCAACTCGTGGCCCTGGGCCTCAACCACCAGACCGCTCCCATCGCCATCCGCGAACGCCTCGCCTTCCAACCCGAGCGTTTGTCGCAGGCGCTGGAGGAGCTGGTCGCGCAGCCACGCATTGCCGAGGCTGCGATCATTTCGACCTGCAATCGCACCGAAATCTATTGCGCCACGCCCGAGCCGCAGCAGGCTGCCAACTGGCTGGCGACCTATCACCACCTCGCTCTGGCCGACATTGCGCCCTACCTCTACACCCACCCGGACGACCAGGCCGTGCGCCATGTCTTCCGCGTCGCCAGCGGGCTGGACTCCATGGTGCTGGGCGAGCCGCAGATCCTCGGTCAGCTCAAGGAGGCCGCTCGCACCGCCGAGACGGCCGGCACGCTGGGCAGCACGCTTCATCGCCTGTTCCAGAAGAGTTTTTCCGTCGCCAAGGACGTGCGTTCCAATACCGCCATCGGCGAGAGCGTGGTGTCGATGGCTGCGGCCTCGGTCAAGCTGTCGGAGCGTATCTTTGGCAGCATGCGCGACACCCGCGTGCTGTTCATCGGCGCGGGCGAGATGATTGCGCTGGCCGCAGCCCACTTCGCCGGTTGCCAGCCGCGCCGCATGAGTGTCGCCAATCGCACGCTGGCGCGCGCCGAGCTGCTGGCGCAACGCGTGCAGGGCGATGCGCTGCCGCTGGCCTCGGTGGGGGAGCGACTGGCTGACTACGACGTGGTGGTGTCCTGCACGGGTTCGCCATTGCCCATCATCGGGCGTGGCATGGCCGAACGGGCCTTGCGCCAGCGCAAGCAGCGCCCGATGGTGATGGTTGATCTGGCCGTGCCGCGCGACATCGAACCCGAGGTGGCGCGCCTGTCAGACGTTTTTCTCTACACCGTTGATGATCTTGCCCAGATCGTCTCGGCGGGCAAGGCCAGTCGCGCTGCGGCCGTGCAAGATGCCGAGCGCATCATCGACGCGGGAGTGGCTGACTTCACCAGTTGGGCCGAGGGCCGAGAGGCCGTGCCGACCATCCGTGCGCTGCGCAGCCAGGCCGAGGCACTGCGCCATGAAGAACTGGCGCGCGCAATGCGGGCGCTGTCGCGAGGTGAGAGCCCCGAGCTGGTGCTCGAACACCTCTCCCGCGGGCTGGTGAACAAGCTGTTGCACGCGCCCTCGCAATTTCTCAATCGCGCCGATGCCGACCGTGCGGCAAAAACAGTGCGCGATGTGTTCCAGCTCGACGCCTTGCCGTCGCGCGACGACGAAAACAATCAATGAAACCAAGTATCCGCAACAAGTTCGAGCAGCTCACGGAGCGACTCGAAGAACTCGACGCGCTGATGGCCAGCGAAGGCGCCACCAGCGACATGGACCGCTATCGCAAGTGGACCCGTGAGCATGCCGACATCACTCCCGTGGTGAAGCTGTGGCAGGACTACCTGCGCGCCGAAGCTGACGAGGCGACCGCACAGGAGTTGCTCTCCGACCCCGAGATGCGCGAGATGGCGCAGAGCGAGCTGGGTGATGCGCGCGCCGCGCAGGCGCGCATCGAAGCCGAGTTGCAGATTGCCTTGCTGCCGAAAGACCCGAACGATGAACGCAACCTGTTCCTGGAAGTGCGTGCCGGCACGGGCGGTGATGAGGCCGCGTTGTTTGCGGGCGACTTGTTGCGCATGTACACGCGCTATGCCGAGCGCCAGGGTTGGCGGGTCGAGATCGTGTCAGTGAGCGAGTCCGAGCTGGGCGGCTACAAGGAGGTGATTGCGCGCGTGGTGGGTGCCGGAGCCTTCTCGAAGCTCAAGTTCGAGTCTGGCGGCCACCGTGTGCAGCGCGTGCCGGTCACCGAGACGCAAGGCCGCATCCACACTTCCGCCTGCACGGTCGCGGTGATGCCCGAGGCGGACGAGATCGCCGAGGTGAACATCAACCCGGCAGACCTGCGTATCGACACCTTCCGCGCGAGCGGAGCGGGGGGGCAGCACATCAACAAGACCGACTCGGCGGTGCGCATCACGCACATCCCGACCGGCATCGTCGTCGAGTGTCAGGATGACCGCTCGCAGCATCGCAACAAGGCGCAGGCCATGAGCGTGCTGGCCTCACGCATCATGGACGCGCAGATGCGCGCTGCGCAGCAGAAGGAGGCGGCCACGCGCAAGAGCCTCATCGGCAGCGGCGACCGCTCCGAGCGCATCCGTACCTACAACTTCCCGCAGGGGCGCATCACCGACCACCGCATCAACGTCACGCTCTACAAGCTCGACGCCGCGATGGATGGCGAGATCGGCGAGCTCATCGACGCGCTGATCACCGAGCATCAGACTGAGCTGCTTGCCGCGCTGACGGAAGAATCGTGAGCTTGCCGCGCACATTGGGTGATGCCTTGGCGCTGGCTCGTGGACGCATCGACAGCGTCGACGCCAAGGTGTTGCTGCGTGAGGCGAGCGGTTACAGCGCGAGCATGCTGATCGCGTTTCCCGAACGTGTGCTGGATGCTGACAAGGCCCGCTTGTTCGCGGACTGGCTGGTGCGTCGCGAGGCGGGCGAGCCGGTCGCACATCTGGTGGGGCACCGCGAGTTCTACGGACATCTCTTTCGTGTCACGGCAGATACCCTGATTCCCCGGCCGGATACGGAGCTGCTGGTGGAGCGGGGGCTGGCCGTGCTTGCGGCAACTTCGCTCTCCCTCGATTCCCTCTCCCCCAGCCCCTCTCCCGCAAGCGGGCCAGGGGAGCCGCGAGCGGCTTCGCCGAGTGCAAGGCCGGGAGGGACCGGCAATGAGCCTGCCCGACGGCAGCAGTTCCCTCTCCCTGAGGGAGAGGGTGGCCGTCAGGCCGGGAGAGGGGGGATGGTTCAGGCGCCCACCGTTCTCGATCTGGGCACCGGCACTGGCGCCATCGCCATTTCCATCGCGCTCGCCAGCGCAGCGCAAGTCACAGCCGTTGATACATCGCCAGCCGCGCTTGCTGTCGCGCAAGACAATGCCCGGCATCTTGGTGCCGCAATTCGCTGTCTGCACGGTTCGTGGTTTGCGCCTGTGGCGGGTAAGCGCTTCGATCTTATCGTCAGCAATCCACCTTACATCGCCGAGGGTGATCCGCATCTCGTGGAGGGCGACGTGCGCTTCGAGCCGCGTAGTGCGCTCACCTCAGGCAGGGACGGCCTCGACGACATCCGTCACATCGTGACGGCTGCACCAGCGCATCTCAACGACGGTGGCTGGCTGTTGCTGGAGCATGGTTACGATCAAGCGGCGGCGGTACGTGCCTTGCTGAGCGCCGCGGGATATGCCGAGGTGCAATCCTGGCGCGACCTCGCTGGCATCGAGCGCGTAAGCGGCGGACGGCGTTGACTCAGAAGAAAGTCTGAGCCGGATACCGCTCGGTGAAGTTGTTGTCCCACTTGAAGTTGGTGAACGACATCGTCACGGAGACTTCGAGGCCTTCGACAAAGTGCCAGCAGCCCACGGGCAGGAACAGGATTTCGCCCGGGCCGATGATGGCTTCCTGGATGCGCGCGTCGCGCATGGCGGGGTACTGGTCGAAATCGATCTTGCGCGCGTCGACATGCGTGAAGCAGTGCTCGTGGTTGTAGATTGCATTGATTTCGTGCGCGGGAATCATGAGGACGCGCTTGGCTCCGATGACCTGCGCCATGAAGTTGTTGGTGAGGTCGTGGTGGAAGGGCGTGATCGTGCCGGCCGGGCCAAACCAGAAGAAACCGCCAGGGTTTTGCGGGTCGAGGTAGGCAGGGATCTGCACAATGTCATTCCATAGATCAGCCAGCGCGACGCGGTTCTGTGAGTCGTTGTTGGCCGTCATGTAGAAGTCATTGGTCTTGCCGGCATTGCGTACGAGCTCGGTGAACTCTCCGAAGCTCATGGTCTGTTGGTGTTTGAGCTTGTTGAGCTCGTAGTGCTCGTCGGAATTGCGGCGTGCCTGCACCTGCACTTCCTTGTCGCCGAAGTGCTGCGCGAAGTAGTCGAGGTTCCAGTTCTGCATGGCAGGCCAGTCTTCCATCATCCCAGTAATGACGACGGGGCGGCCCGCTGTGTAGAAGTCGTTGAAGAACTGCTCTTCCGGGAGCTTGTGAATGCGCGGCACTTCGGGCGAACGCAATTGCTCCATCCTGCGGCGGTTGTCGAGGACCCAGTCTCGCTTGAGCAGGCGGTTCTTGAGGCGTTGTGCACCGGCGATGTAGGGACTTTGCAGCGCGGCGTTGATCTCGGCATGCGCGTCAGGCACGGGGACTCCGGCGCGTACCAGCGTCTCGAACAGACCTTGCGGATGGATTTCCATTATCAGGTTCTCGGCGATCCAGCGTCGCCAGTCGTCGTTCACCTTTACCGCGCCGCTAATTGCGTTCTGCATGGGCTGTCTCTCTGTCGTTGTCTGTATGGTCGGTTCAGCCGTAGGAGCTCTGGCGCATCCACTTGGTCATGATCCACTTCTCGCCGGCGACGACGGGGGCGCCGCCGTGCAGGGTCAGCGGGTCGACCTGTCCCTGCGCATTGGTGTAGCGGAAGTACACCGCCGAACCCTTTTGCGGCGAGACGGCCAGGCCGAGCTCGGGGAAGATGGTTTCTCCGCCGGCCTCGACGTCGTTGAGGTACATCACCATGGTGCTGACGCGCTGGCCGCCCATGGCCAGGTGGGTCAGGCTGCCCTTGTCTTCAGGCGGAAAGAAGTCGAAGTGCGGCCGGTACTCGCCGCCTACACCGTAATGCAGGATCTGCAGACCTTCGCCGTTCCTGATCGGCCAGTTCATGAGGCGTGCGACGCGTTCGTCGATGCGCGTGATGAATTCGTTTTCGCACAGCTCGAAGAAAGTGCCTTCGCTGGTGCGGCGTTCGATGACGTCGTGCTCACCCGTGATCGGATTGACCGTAGTCGAGCGTTTGAGCTTGCTGCGCGAGCGCTCGATGAGCTCGTCGCATTCTTCATGTGAAAGCACGTTGTTGAAGACGATGATCTGTGGCTTCTCCAGACGCAAGGCGACAGTCACTATCCGGTCGCCGACGTCGATGGCGTGACCGGCAGCCACCGGCGCCGGGTCGTACTGGAAGTGATTGGCCGTGCGGCCTTGCTGGGCCGGCACGATGGGCGCAGCGGGCGACTTGAATGGAGCGAGCACGTTGTGCTGCTGCACCGCTTCGGGGTTCAGGCTTTCCACCACTTTCATGGTGGCCGTCGCGACGTCGAAACCGGCGTCGGTCATCGCTTTGATCATG
This sequence comes from Viridibacterium curvum, assembly GCF_039544165.1. Lineage (NCBI taxonomy): Bacteria > Pseudomonadati > Pseudomonadota > Betaproteobacteria > Rhodocyclales > Rhodocyclaceae > Viridibacterium > Viridibacterium curvum. The sequence continues at coordinate 40,094 of NZ_BAABLD010000008.1, read as the reverse complement.
GACTCGGGGGAGCAGCGACGTTTGACGTTTTCAGCAAGCCAGCTTTGCCAGCTGGAGTCGAAGTAAGGCATGGCGGATCCGCGTTTCTGAGCGAGCGACAGGAAGGCGCAAATCTACTCTCTGCCTCTCGCCACGTGAACAGGAAGCTCTGGCGCGGCGCAGCAAAAAGCCCTGAAAAATCAGGTGTTTCAGCAGCTTTTGAAGTATTGGTGTTTTTGCCGTCGCAATGATCAGGAAATACGCTTGACCTTGCGACCTGCCCAGATCGCAAAGAGGCCGACGAAGCATGCCAGCATGCCGACGAGTTCGTAGTGCAGCAGGCGGCCGTCGGGCGCCGTGCTGAGGATCAGCCCGGCGATGAAGGCGGCACTGCCCGAACCGAAATTCTGCACGGCTGAGTTGAAAGCCATGACGCGGCCGCGAAAGCGCGGTTCGGTGGAGGCGGTGGTCATTGCCATGGCCGGGATGAAGCGGCCGCTGACGAGCACGAAGAAGAGCATCGAGATCATGAGCTGCCAGGGCAAGGCCAGTGGCAGCGTGAGCGTGATGAGCATCATCGGTACGCAGGCCGCGATGACCACGGCGGTAAGCACGCGGGCGTAGGGATACTTGTCGGTGAGGCGCCCGAGGATGGGACGCGAGAAAAAGGTACCGGCGCCGCCGACAAGGTAGATCCAGCCAAGCTCGGTCTGCGTCAGGCCGACGTTGGCAACCAGCGAGGGTGCAATGTAGGGAATGATGAGGAAGCCCGAGAACATCAGCAGGAAGGTCAGCACGAAGGCGCGCCAGTGATTGGGCACAGCGAGCAGCTCGCGCCAGCTCTGGATGAGGTTTTGTTGCGGGGCTTCGGCACGTGCCGCGAGGTGGCCGCGTACGCTGGGCACGCAGTACCAGGCGGCAACACCGATCAGCAGGCACAGCACGGTGAGCGCGACGAAGGGCACGCGCCAGCCGAAGTGCGCTGCGATGAAGAGGCCGGCCGGCACGCCCACGACGGCGGCGAGTGAAAAGCCCAGCATCACCACGCTCATGGCCTGACCGCGGCGGCGGATCGGGATGATGTCGCCGACGATGGCCAGCGTGATCGAGCCCAGCACGCCACCGAACACACCGGCGACAGCGCGCGCGGCGAGCATGGCCCAGTGGCCATTGGCCAGCGCACAGCCCAGCGTGGCGACGGCGAGTCCGGCGTACGTAAACAGCAGGGCGTGGCGACGATCAAAGCGGTCGGCAATCGCGGCGGCGAGCAGTGATGAAACCGCAGCGGCGATGGCGTAGGCCGACACGACGAGGCCGAAGTGGCCGGTGTCGATCTGCATCTCCTGCATGAGGTAGGAGGAGAGCGGCATGATGATCATGAAGTCCACGATGGTCGTGAACTGGATCAGCATGAGGATCCACAGCAGGATGCGTTCGCTCAGGGGTTGGTCTGCAGTCGGCGTGTCGGGGCTGGTCATGGGCTGATTGCCTGCGTTGCTTTTAATAGAGCTTGGCCTCGCCCGGCGGGCGGGTCTTGAAGCGTTTGTGCACCCAGTAGTACTCGGCCGGACGTTGCCGCACTTCGGATTCGATCCACGCATTCATGCGCGCCGTATCGGCGACAGCGTCGTCGCTGGGAAAGTCGGTCCACGGTGCGCTCAGCGTGCACACGTAGCCCGTGCCCCAGGGTTTCATGAGCGTCACCACGGGGATAACAGCTGCGTCGGCCAGCCGTGCGACGCGCGACAAGCCCGGAATGGTGGCCGTCTGCACGCCGAAGAAGGGGACGAAGACCGACTCCTTGGGGCCGTAGTCGAGGTCGGGCAGGTAGAAAAACGGGCGGCCAGTCTTCATGGCGCGTACGGCGCCGCGAATGCCTTCCTGGCGCGATAGCAGCATCTGGTTGCCGAAGCGGAGACGGCCGCGCATCAGCAGGCGTTCGAGCAGCTTGTCGAGCTGGGCGGAATAGATGCCGACGCCATCGAGCTCCATGGTCAGGCGTGCGCCGGCTACGTCGAGTCCGACGAAGTGCGGCACCAGCAGGATCATGTTGCGTCCTTCTTCATGCAGCTTGTGCATGTGTTCGAGGCCACGTACCTCGACGAGTCGCCGGATACGCGCTTCGCTGCCCCACCAGATGACGCCGCGTTCCAGCATCGAACGCACTACGGCGACGACGTTGCGGCGTGCAAGGCGGCCGCGTTCGGCATCCGACAGTTCCGGGAAGCACAGGCGCAGGTTGGTGTGCACGACGCGGCGGCGTGGTGCGACGAGCAGGTAAAGCAGGTGGCCCAGCACCCAGCCAACAGCGGCCTGCACGGGCAGGGGGAGCCAGTGCAGCAACCAGATGAGGGGTGCGAGGATGGCAGTGGGCAGACTGCGGAGTACGCTGCGGATCATTGGGGTGGGGGTTCTGCGCCAGCAGGGCGCTTATAGCGGTTGTAGCCCCAGAGGTATTGCGTGGGGCAGCGGAGGATGAGGGATTCGAGGTTGCGATTGATTGCGTGAACGCGTTCTTCGAGCGACCCGGTGATGGCTTCGGTCGGTGGCGAGACGTGGATGCGCCAGCCGCGCCGAGAGAAGCGCTCGCCCCAGAAGAACAGCACGATGGCGTTGTCGACCTGGGACAGGCGAGCTGCGAGCGTCATCGTATAGGCAGGCTTGCCGAAGAAGGGCGACCAGATGCCTTCACCCTTGCCCGGAGCCTGGTCCGGCAGCAGGCCAGCCATTTCGCCTTGTCGCATGGCGCGGATCAGGCGGCGCACACCGGATAGATCCGCCGGTGCCAACGAAACGGCACCCTGCGCCCGTCCGGCACGCAGCAGCGGTTCGACATAAGTCTGTTTGGGCGGGCGGTAGAGAATGGTCACCGGCATGTGCTCGCCAACGTAGAGCGAGGTGATCTCGAAGCAGCCGATGTGGGGCGTCAGTGCGAGGATTGGGCGACCTTCGGCACGCGCGGCCTCAAGGTGCTCCCAGCCTTCCACATCCAGCACCTGAGACAGCACGCGCGGCAGCGGCTGCTGCCAGATCCAGGGCAGTTCGAGCATCATGCGGCCGGCGTTCTTGGCTGCTCCGTGGCGTTCCTTGCGCGTCGGCTCGCGACCCAGAGCACGGGCCAGGTTGCTGCGCAGGTGCTGGCGGTAGCGTGAAGCCAGCCAGTAGGTGGCCAAGCCCGCTGCGCCGCCGAGCCGGTGCAGGGTCGGCAGTGAGCGCTGACCCAGCCACTGAAGCAGGCGGGGGAGCAAGAGCGAGGCGAGACGGTGCTTGGCGAGCATGGCGGCGGATTATCTCACGAGCCCGCCAGCACGGCCGACGGGCTCTTTCCTCCGTCGGAACAAGGGATTAGAATGCTTCCATCCGCCGAGTTAAAGACAACTTGCAGGGCGGGGTCGCCGACACCGTCGGGCTGACCAACAAATTCTGCTAAAGCGTCGCCTGCTGATGACCCCGAAGCTGGCCTCGCGCCACCTACGGGGTTTTTTGTTTCAGGAGCAGAACATGGCGAATGAGTATCTCTTCTCTTCCGAGTCAGTGTCCGAAGGCCATCCGGACAAAGTGGCTGACCAGATTTCCGATTCCATCCTCGACGCCATCCTGGCGGTTGACCCGCGTGGTCGTGTGGCCTGCGAGACGCTGGTATCGACCGGCCTCGTCGTCATCTCGGGCGAGATCACCACCACCGGTCACATCAACTACCGCGAAATCGCACAAGACACCGTGCGCCGCATCGGCTACGACAGCTCCGACATCGGTTTCGACTACAAGAGCTGCGCCATTCTCACCGCCATCAATCGTCAGTCGCCCGACATCGCCCAGGGCGTGAACGAAGGCGAAGGTCTCGATCTCGAGCAGGGTGCTGGCGATCAGGGCCTGATGTTCGGCTATGCCTGCAACGAAACGCCCAGCCTGATGCCGCTACCGATTTACTACGCGCACCGCATCATGCAGCGCCAGGCCGAAGTGCGTAAGGACGGCCGCCTGCCCTGGCTGCGGCCCGACGCCAAGAGCCAGCTGACGGTGAAGTACGTCGATGGCAAGCCGGTCGGCATCGATACCGTGGTCGTATCGACCCAGCACAGCCCCGACGTGTCTCACGCTCAACTGTCTGAGGCCGTGATCGAAGAGATCATCAAGCCCGTGCTGCCCAAGGAATTGCTCGGCGCCAACGTGAAGTACCTCGTCAATCCGACTGGCCGCTTCGTCGTTGGCGGTCCGCACGGTGACTGCGGCCTGACCGGGCGCAAGATCATCGTCGACAGTTACGGCGGCATGGGCCGCCACGGCGGTGGCGCTTTCTCGGGCAAGGATCCCTCCAAGGTCGACCGTTCAGCTGCCTACGCCGGTCGTTACGTAGCAAAGAATCTCGTTGCTGCCGGCCTCGCCGATCGCATCGAAGTGCAGGTCGCCTACGCCATTGGGGTGGCCCGCCCTGTGTCGCTGAACGTCAACACCTTCGGCACCGGCAAGATCAGCGACGACAAGATCGTTGCCCTGATTGAAAAGCACTTCGATCTGCGCCCCAAGGGCATCATTCAATCGCTCAACCTGCTGCGCCCGATCTACGCCAAGACGGCAGCGTATGGTCACTTCGGCCGCGACGAGCCGGAGTTCACGTGGGAGGCAACCGACAAGGCGGCAGCGCTGCGCGCAGACGCCGGTCTGTAAGCTGTTGCTGACCTGACAAAGGGCCGCGGAAGCGGCCCTTTTTGTTTCCCGCGAGATCGCTCAAGCCCGTTGCGGCATTGCCGTAAAAGAGGGATGCGGGCTGCTTTTCCACGTCCGTGCAACGCCTCGCCTCGCCAAACCCTCATGCTCAAACGCGTTCGCGCAGATCAGCTTCGTATCGGGATGTTCATCCATGAACTCTGTGGTTCCTGGCTGGAGCATCCTTTCTGGCGTTCGTCCTTCAAGCTATCTGCTGCCAAGGATCTGGAGCGCATCCGCAAGAGCGGTATCCGCGAGGCCTGGATCGACATCTCAAAGGGGCTGGATGTTCCGATGGATGAAGATGCGGGAGTGACCCAGCAAGAGGCGGAGGCCGTTGTTGAGCAAGAGCTCAATGAAATGGCGCGTGTTCAACGCAGCGTCGAACCCTGCTCAATGGCGGAAGAGCTGCAACGTGCTACGACGATCTGTCACAAGTCTCGCGAGGCTGTGGCGTCCATGTTCAACGAGGCGCGCATGGGCAAGGCGCTGGATGCCGACGATGCCATGCCGCTGGTCGAAGAGATTGCGGGGTCCGTGATGCGGAACCCCGGCACGCTGATCAGCCTGGCGCGCCTGAAGACCAAGGATGACTACACCTACATGCATTCGGTGGCGGTCTGTGCGCTGATGGTGGCGCTGGCCCGCCAGTTGCGCCTGGACGAACAGCAGACCCGCGAGGCTGGCATGGCGGGCTTGCTGCATGACGTGGGCAAGATGTACATCCCGCCCGAGGTGCTGAACAAACCGGGCAAGCTGACTGACAGCGAATTTGTCATTGTGCGCAAGCACCCGGAAGAGGGCTGGCGCATGCTCAAGGAGGGCAAGGGCGTTGGTGAAATCACGCTCGACGTTTGCCTGCACCACCACGAGAAGATGGATGGGACGGGCTACCCGCACCGACTGGCAGGTGATGAAATCAGCCTGTTTGCGCGGATGGGGGCGGTCTGCGATGTCTATGACGCCATCACCTCGAATCGCCCTTACAAGCGCGGCTGGGACCCGGCGGAATCCCTGCGCAAGATGACCGAGTGGTGCAAGGGGCATTTTGACGAGGCCATCTTCCATGCCTTTGTGCGCAGTCTGGGCATCTATCCCACCGGGTCACTGGTGCGCCTGCAGTCTGGGCGTATCGCCGTGGTGATCGAACAGTCGCGCGATTCGCTGTTGGCGCCTGTGGTGCTGGCTTTCTACTCGACCAAGAGCAACGAGCGTTTCGAGCCAGTGCTGATCGATCTGTCGGACAAGAGCATCAAGGACGCCATCACCAGTCGCGAAGACCCGGATAAGTGGAAATTCCCTGATCTCGACATGCTGTGGATGGGAGAACTACCAACTGGCGCTTGAGCCTGGGCCGGATAAGTGGCCAGCCTGTGAATAATCCGGCAGGCTGGCTATAATGACGTACTTTCCGAGGAGCGCTGCGAGGTCGCACAGACCCCAGGCTCGGAACCTGTGCCCGAAGCATCGGGCCGGGTCAGATTCAACGGCGCTCACCTGTTCAACCGTGCCGGGCACGGGTCGAGGGTGAGTCGTTTCAGCAGCACACATTCCCCGTCCTTTGTTCGGCCACACTGTTCCAGGAGAACACCGTGGCGAATGTAACAACCGAGTTCACTGATTACGTCATTGCCGATCTCAAGCTTGCCGATTGGGGCCGCAAGGAGATCAAGATCGCCGAAGGCGAGATGCCGGGCTTGATGGCCATTCGCGAAGAGTTCGCGAAGACCCAGCCGCTCAAGGGCGCGCGCATCACCGGCTCGCTGCACATGACCATCCAGACCGCCGTGCTCATCGAGACGCTCACCGCGCTCGGTGCCGAAGTGCGCTGGGCATCGTGCAACATCTTCTCGACGCAGGATCACGCGGCAGCGGCAATTGCCGCTGCCGGCATCCCCGTTTTTGCCGTCAAGGGCGAAACCCTCGTCGACTACTGGGACTACACCCACCGCATTTTCGAGTGGGCTGACGGTGGTTACTCCAACATGATCCTCGACGACGGTGGCGACGCGACCCTGCTGCTGCACCTCGGCGCCAAGGCCGAGAAGGATCTGTCGGTCATTGCTGATCCGAAGTCGGAAGAAGAAACCATCCTGTTTGCCGCCATCAAGGCCAAGGTTGCGACGGATCCGACCTGGTACTCGACGCGTCTGGCACAGATCAAGGGCGTGACCGAAGAGACCACCACCGGCGTGCATCGTCTGTACCAGATGCATCAGCGTGGCGACCTCAAGTTCCCGGCCATCAACGTGAACGACTCGGTCACCAAGTCCAAGTTCGACAACCTCTATGGTTGCCGCGAGTCGCTCGTCGACGGCATCAAGCGCGCGACTGACGTGATGATCGCCGGCAAGATCGCCGTGGTCGCAGGCTATGGCGACGTGGGCAAGGGCTCGGCGCAGGCACTGCGCGCGCTGTCGGCCCAGGTGTGGGTCACCGAAATCGACCCGATCTGCGCCCTGCAGGCCGCCATGGAAGGCTATCGCGTTGTGACCATGGAATACGCCGCCGACAAGGCCGACATCTTCGTGACGACCACGGGCAACTTCCACGTCATCACCCACGATCACCTCAAGGTGATGAAGAACAACGCCATCGTCTGCAACATCGGTCACTTCGACAACGAGATCGACGTCGCCTCGCTCGAAAAGTACGAGTGGGAGGAGATCAAGCCGCAGGTCGACCACGTCATCTTCCCTGATGGCAAGCGCATCATCCTGCTCGCCAAGGGCCGCCTCGTGAACCTTGGCTGCGGCACGGGCCACCCGAGCTACGTGATGTCGTCGAGCTTCGCCAACCAGACCATCGCGCAGATCGAGCTGTTCACCAAGACTGCCGAATACCCGATCGGCGTCTACACGCTGCCCAAGCACCTCGACGAGAAGGTCGCGCGCCTGCAGCTCAAGACGCTCAACGTGCAACTGACCACGCTGCGTCCGGATCAGGCTGCCTACATCGGCGTGCCGGTTGAGGGCCCCTACAAGGCTGACCACTACCGTTATTGATTGTGAAGCAGTGAGGAGTCAGGAGAGAGGAGTGAGGAGGAAACACCGCGACCTGTTGGCTTGGCAACATGCCATTGCCTTGGTCAAAGCTGTTTATCAACTCACCACTGGCTTTCCTGACTCCGAAAAGTTTGGGCTAACAGCCCAGATGCGAAGGGCGGCGATTTCAATCCCTTCCAATATTGCCGAGGGGGCTGCGCGCAATACGACCAAGGAGTTTCTGCATTTTCTTGGTATTGCGCGTGGTTCGTTGAGCGAGTTGGATACGCAGATCGTCATCGCCCGCGAACTTGCGCTATCGGCGCAGACTGATGAACTTGAAACAAGCATCAGTGATTTGTTTGGCCTTCTGAACGGACTGATCAATTCACTGAAACGCGTGGAGACGCAATGACCTCCTCACTCCTCACTCCTCGCTCCTCACCGAAGTTCAGTATTGAGTTTTTCCCTCCGGCTACGCCAGAGGGCATGACGAAACTTCAAGGTGTGCGCGCGCAACTCGCCGCATTGGGCCCCGAGTTTTTTTCCGTGACCTATGGCGCCGGCGGTTCGACGCGTGACCGCACCCTGCAGGTCGTGCGCGAAATCCGTGAAGCCGGCCTCGACGCCGCGCCGCATCTGTCGTGCATCGGCTCCACGCAGGACAGCATCCGCGAGCACCTCGCCGAGTTCCGTGAGATTGGCGTCAAGCGCATCGTTGCGCTGCGTGGCGATCTGCCATCAGGCATGGCCGATCCGGGCGAATTCCGTTACGCCAACGAGCTGGTCGAGTTCATCCGCAAGGAATCCGGCGACGAGTTCCTTCTTGAGGTGGCGTCGTATCCGGAAGTGCATCCGCAGGCGCGCAGCTTCGATGCCGACTTCAAGGCATTCCTGACCAAGGTGCGGGCTGGCGCCAGTTCGTCGATCACGCAGTACTTCTACAACGCCGATGCCTACTTCCACTTCGTGGAAGCTGTGCGTCGCGAAGGCGTCGACATTCCCATCGTGCCGGGCATCATGCCGATTGCCAGCTTCACCAAGCTGTCGCGTTTCTCAGAGAGCTGTGGTGCCGAGATTCCGCAATGGATGCGTCGCAAGTTCGAAGGCTTCGGCGACGATGCCGAGAGCGTGCGGGCCTTTGGGCTTGATGTGGTGACGGCACTCTGTGAACGCTTGCTGGCGGGTGGTGCGCCGAGCCTGCATTTCTACACGCTGAATCAGACGGGGCTGACGCGCGAGCTAGTGCAGCGGCTGGGGTTGCAAGCCAGCTAAGTGGTGTGCGCTATTGCTGCAACGAAAAGCCCCGTGAGGGGCTTTTCTTTTGGCATTTCACGGGGGCTAGCTATGAGCGAGTCGCTAGATAAAGCAAAAGCAACGCGATTGAATACGCGATACCTATCCATGCTGCCGCCCAAGTGACCGCCATTCCGGCTGAAATTGCCACTGATTTGCCTGGATGGGTTTTGCGCAGATCTTCATTTGCGAAGATGTAATAAGTCGCTACAAAAAACATCAGGATCTGAGCGGTGTATCCCAGAAACTGGGTCGCAAAAAAGACCGCTGTTGCCAAAAAAGGCGTGGCAAATAAAAGAAGAAAGCGAGGTGTGTTTACCTTGTAACTGGTTTTCAGTAGGAGACAGCTTGTCAGAGAGCGTACAAGGATGGCGCAGACAAAGGAGGCTGAGACCATGGCCAAAGCCAATACAGAGAACAGCACACGAAAATCTGGCACTGAGGCGTACATGTATGCAATTAGCGCAGGATGTGCAAATCACCTAGCAGCAACCAGAGTGCCGCTGCACCCAGCACGATCAGCGCGACAATCAGTCGTCGATTCAGCCGCTGCTGTGCCTGCAGGTGCTCGGTCACCATCACGACCTTGCGTGCAATCTCATCCGCATCCTGATTCAGCGCACGGTGCAGCAGGCGCGGCAGCTGGGGCAGGGTGATGGCCCATTGCGGGGCTTCTTCCTTGAGCTGGCGCAGTAGTGCGCGCGGGCCGACCTGCTCGCTCATCCAGCGCTCGAGGAAGGGCTTGGCGGTGTCCCACAGGTCCAGATCGGGGTCGAGCTGGCGGCCAAGTCCTTCGATGTTGAGCAGGGTTTTCTGCAGCAGCACGAGCTGCGGCTGCACTTCCATCTGGAAGCGGCGGGCAGTCTGGAAGAGCCGCAACAAGGTCTTGCCGAAGGAGATGTCTTTCAGCGGCTTGTCGAAGATGGGCTCGCATACGGCGCGGATGGCGGATTCGAATTCGTCGACGCGCGTGCCGGCCGGCACCCAGCCGGCGTCGAGGTGGGCTTGCGCGACGCGCTTGTAGTCGCGCTGGAAGAAGGCGAGGAAGTTCTGCGCGAGGTACTGCTTGTCGCGGTCGGTCATGCTGCCCATGATGCCGAAGTCGAGTGCGACGTACTGGCCGCGCTTGGCGCCCTCGGTGGCGACGAGGATGTTGCCGGGGTGCATGTCGGCGTGGAAGAAGCCGTCGCGGAAAACCTGGGTGAAGAAGATTTCGACGCCAGCGCGTGACAGCTGGCGAAGGTCGACGCCGCGTTCCTGCAGGGTGTCGGTTTGCGAGATGGGCACGCCATGCATGCGTTGCATGACCATTACCGATTTGCCGCAATAGTCCCAGTAAATCTCGGGTACCTGCAGCAGGGTTGAATCCTTGAAGTTGCGGCGTAGCTGCGAGCAGTTGGCGGCCTCGCGCATCAGGTCCAGCTCGTCTTCGAGGTGCTTCGCAAACTCTGCGACGACTTCGCGGGGTTTGAGTCGGCGGCCGTCGGCCCACAGTTTTTCGAGCAGGCTGGCCGCGGCTTCGAGCAGGGCGATGTCGTTGGCGATGATTTTTTCGATGCCCGGCCGCAGGATCTTGATGGCCACTTCGGTGCCATCCGGCAGGGCGCCGAAGTGCACCTGGGCGACCGAAGCCGAGGCGACCGGCGTCATGTCGAAGCGCGAAAAGACCTCGCTGACCGGGCGGCCGTACTCGGCTTCGAGCCTGGCCAGTGCCTCGTCGGTGGGGAAGGGCGGCACGCGGTCCTGCAGGCGGGTCAGTTCGTCGGCCAGCTTCGGGGGCAGCAGGTCGCGTCGCGTCGACAGCATCTGGCCGAACTTGACGAAGATCGGCCCCAGTGATTCCAGCGCCAGGCGCAGCCGTACCTCGGGCGCCTCGGCAAAGCGCCGTTGTGGCAACAGGCGGCGCAGCCACGAGCCCACGCGTGTCGTGGCGGCGTGGTCGACCAGGATCTGGTCGAGGCCATGACGGAGGCCGACGGAGCTGATGCGGGCAAGGCGGAGGAGGCGCACGGGTTGGCGATGAGGCAGGCTGGAAAGGCCGGATGTTAGCACTGGGGCGCGGGAGGGCTGAGGTACTGAGGACTGAGTGCCGAGTCACTCCCCAGCGCTCAGTCCTCAGTACTCAGCACTCAGTCCTTGTTTTGTTGCAGAACGGCTTGCACCAATTCCGGTAGCTGGCACAATCGCAGCTGCAAGACTGCCGTGACAACTCGTACAAAGGTGGCGCATGTCGATGTCCTTCCGGGCCCGGTTCCTGTCTCTGCGTGGCCGCCTGCCGCGCGCCGCATTCAACCTCTCCCTCCTCGCCTGGTTCTGCGTCACGACGGTGCTGTTCGTGTTCCTCGAAGCGCGCTTCGGCAGCCAGAGCACCCTGTTTCTCTACCCGCCGGCCGCCTGGTGTCTGCTGGCCCTTGTCGCCAAGCGACTGCATGACCATGGCCGCTCGCTGCTGAGCCTGTTGTGGGGCTTGATCCCCTTGTTCGGGCCGCTGTATCTGGCACTTGTGCTGCTGTGCTGGCGCGGTTCGCAGGGCGAGAACCAGTACGGTGACGACGTCCTGCAGCGCGGGGCCGACTACCTGCAGGTCGCGGTGACGGGAGTGCAGGCCTGATGAACGCGCCGCAATCCTTCATCAACGACGTCAGTGGTCTCAACCCGGTGCCGGTGTGGGTGGTCAGCACGCCGACCTCCATAGAAGAAGTGCAGGAGGCCGTGAGCCGGACGGCGGTGCCGATTTCCGTCGGCGGCGGTCACTTCAGCATGGGCGGGCAGACGGCCAGTCAGGGCAGCCTGCATCTGGACATGCGCCAGCTCAACAAGGTGCTGTTCTTTGCGCCGCAGGAGAAGATTCTGCGTGTGCAGGCCGGCATCCGCTGGTGCGACATCCAGAAGTTCATCGATCCGCACGGTCTGTCGGTACAGATCATGCAGACCTATGCCAACTTCACCGTCGGCGGTTCGTTGTCCGTGAATGCGCACGGGCGATACGTGGGCCTCGGGCCGTTGATCCTGTCGGTGCGCAAGCTGCGCCTGGTGCTGGCGGAGGGTGAGGTCGTGGATGCCAGCCCGACGCACAACGAACACATTTTCAACGCCGTCATCGGCGGTTATGGCGCGATCGGCATCATCGTCGAAGCCGAGCTGCAGCTGGTCGACAATTGCCGTGTCGAACGTCGCGTCAGCGAGATGCGTGTCGACCAGTACGCCGAATGGTTTGGCCGCAACGTGCGCAATGCGCCGGGCAGCGTCTTCCATCATGCCGACATCCACCCGCCGCATTTCGGTCGCGTAAGGGCCGTCACCTGGAGCGAGACAAAGCGTCCGGTCACGGTGCCGCATCGTCTGCAACCTTACCGCGCAAACCACCGCCTGCTGCGCTACGCGCAGCAGGCGGTGGCTGCGACGCCGCTGGGCAAGTGGCGGCGCAAGCACCTGATCGATCCGTTGGCTGTCGGTCGGCCCGTGCATTGGCGTAACTACGAGGCCGGCCATGACGTCGCTGTGCTGGATCGTTATGTGCGCAAGCAGCAGACCTGGCTGATGCAGGAGTACTTCGTGCCGGCACGCAGGCTGGATGAGTTCGTGCCGAAGATGGCTGAGGTGCTGCAGCGCTTCAAGGCTGACGTGCTCAGCATCTCCATCCAGCATGCTGCAGCCGACAGCGGCTCGCTGATGGCCTGGGCGCGCGGTGAGACCTTTGCGCTGGTGCTGTGCTACAAGCAGCCGGTCGTCTCCAGCGCCCTGGCGGCAACCGCTGTGTGGACGCGCGAACTCATCGACGCTGTGCTGAGTGTGGGCGGCACCTACTACCTGCCGTACCAGCCGCATGCGACGCTGGAGCAGTTCCACCAGGCCTACCCGCGCGCGCGCGAACTGTTCGCCTTGAAGCGCGATCTCGACCCCGACTATCGCCTGCGCAACCTGCTGTGGGACAAGTACTACGCGCCAGGGCTGCGCGGCGTGGTCGAAACGCCGGAACCTTCACCCTCGCTGTTCCGTCGTGTGTATGCCGACGTCGGCACGCGCGATGATTTCTTCCGCTTCCTGCAGAGCATCTTCCGTCTCTATCCGGAAGCACGGTTGCACACGCTGATTCGCGACGCCTGCCGTGAGCACGAGGACGACGCGTCAATCTATCGCAGCGTGCAGCAACGTCTGTCGCAGATCCGGCCCTTCCTCGCCGACCTGCGCTTTGCCTGGCCGGCCCTGCGCCAGCAGAAGAGCGAAGTGCTCGCGCAGACGCTTCAGCTGCTCGGTGAGCGACGCAACATCAGCGGCTATATCGAGGTGGGCACGACAGGGCGCTACATCAGTGCCCTGCGGCGCAGGATCCGCTTTCGCGGCGAGATTCTTTTGCTCGCAGACGAGGCGCCCGGCAGCACGGCAGCCGACATCATGGAGCGCGGAGGCGTTGCGAAGATTGGCCGCCATGCGCCGCTCGACGACCATGCACCGATTCCGCCAGATCTCGTGCGCGACAACAGCGTCGACATGGTGAGCTGCTACCTCGGCCTCAACCGCATCAATCCCGCTGACCTCTCGGCCTTCCTTGCCTCGGTTCACCGCGTGCTGCGGCCGGGCGGTCTCTTCGTGTTGCGCGAGCATGATGTGACGACGCCGGCGCTGGATGATCTGGTGTCGCTGGCGCACACGGTGTCCAACCTTGGCCGTGGTGAAAGCTGGGAACACAACCTCGACGAGCCGCGCCACTTCCGCGCCATCAGCGACTGGGTGCAGCGCCTCGATGCCGCGGGCTTCGGCGACACCGGTGCGCGACTGCGCCAGCAGCGCGATCCGACGCAGAATGTGTTGATGGCTTTCACCAAGCGCGGCTTGTCATGAAGGCGCTGTGGCGCATCCTGTGTCTGCTCTGCGTCGTGATGCTGACGCAGGCCGTGGCGGCACCGCTGGCGCCGCTCGAACATCGGCGCGGGCTGGAACAGACATGGCTGAGTGTCCCCGAGTGGTATCGCGTGCACAGTCCGACGGAGTTCGCGGCTTATCTGTCGCATGACGGCAAACCCAGTGACTTCCCCTGGCTGGGGCATGTGGGGCAGCTGTGGGGTAGTTACGCGGCGGCTACCCGGGCGCAGTTGCGTGATGCGCGTTCCGCACCCAATGCCGGTTACCACCTGACGAACCTAGCGACGGCTGGCGGCACCAGCGTGGAGTACAGCCTGCGTGCCGGTTACGAACTCACGGCAGGGCGCTTGGCCGAGCTGACGCGCGGCGTGGCGCCGACTGCCGAAGAGACGCTGGCCGCGCGAGTGGCGCAGGACTACGCCGACTTCATCCGCACGCGGCCGTGGTACGAGTTCGATTTCTTCGCACAGCTGGCTGCCGTCTGGCGCGATACCGGCGCATGGGGGCCGGATCTGCTGCGCAAGTGGGAGCGCAAGTACGCGCTGACGACGGAATACCTTGCCAAGGGGCTCTGCGCGCAGCTTGTTCGCCTGGTCGCGCCCGCGAGTGCTTCATCAGACAAGCCGACCACCGCAATCGTGGTGGACCGCTGGCTCGATCGCATCGATGGCGCATGGCCAGAGATGCAGCGTCTGCGCAGCTACCAGACAGGCGGACAGCTCTTGCTCGTGCCACGCCATGCGGCCTTCTCCATCATATCGACCGCAATTGCGCGCAGCGGTGCGAACTTCGTCGAGATAGCAGGCAACGGGCCGGAGGCACCGATCCTCCTGAGCGTGCTTGCGGGGCAGGACTGGAAACCCCGCAAAGGGGCGGTGCTGTTGCGGCAGCCTGTACTGACCCAGCCACGCGTCACGCAGGTCGTGTTCAGTGTGCCGATCAGCGCACTGGCCGAGAGCTTGCGCGATCTGGATACCCAGGGTTTGCGCCTCGAACATCTCCACGACTATTAGGGCAGTGCCGGCCCTGGCCGGATGACGATATGCTGCGCACCGCACACTGCCGGGGACGATCGGCAGGTGTTGCAGAAAAAACCGCAAGCAAATGGGAGACGAAATGAAGCAGCTGCTGTGGCGCCTGGTGGTGCTGGGGATGTTTGCAGCCATGCCTTTGGTGAGCTCGGGCATGACCTACACCCGGTTTGGTGACACCCTGATTCTGTCTGGGCCCGTCGAGACCGCCGATATCGAGCAACTGAAAGACCAGCTGGTGCCCGAGGTGCGCAATCTGGTTTTTCGTGGGGTTTCGGGGCGCGGCGGGTATGAGGCGCGGCATCTGGCTGACGTTGTAGGGAGCGCCAAGCTGACGACGGTGGTGCACGGACAGTGTAGCTACATGTGTGTGCGCATGTTCTTGTTCGGCAAGCAGCGCATGTTCTCGGCCGGTACGCGGCTTGAGGCGAGCTTCATTGATATCAGCGCGTCAATTCTGGCGAAAACAGGCCAGGCGGCGGATGTTGACGTGCAGTTCTTCCGGTCCGCTGCAGACATTCCGTACAGGTATCTGGCGCGATATGTTTTTGCGCTGGACTCGGAAAAAGGTGAGCGCCCGTCTTTGCTGGTTTTTCATCCCGACGCCAAGACTTCCAAAGGCAGCTTCATGGGCTGTGAGAAAGGGGATTTCATTCCCGCCTGTGATGCCTTGTCGGACGTCGATGCGCTGAGTGTCGGGATCATTACGACCAGGGAGCGGTTCACGCATCCCGGTCTGCAGGAGCTTGACGAAATCAAGGTGCCCGCTCCAAGCGGGGTGGCCGATCTGCAGGATCGTCCCGCAGTGCCAACGCTGTCTGATAACTGTGCCGGCAAGCGTTACGAAACCTTCCTCCGCATGGAGAAACCGCGCGCCTTCGTGGTTTCCAAAGCAGGTGGTTGTTACTCGGCCGACGCACAGGACATCCTGCCCTACAGACAGGCGATGGAGGCTTGCCAGAAGAAGGGCAAGGACTGCCGCTTCTATGCGGTCGACGACGCGGTGGTGTTCAAGCCATATTGATCGGATGAGTCCGTCGCGTCATTGTCATGATGCGACAGGCCTTCTGCGGTACGCTGAGGGGGAGACTTTCCGGAGGTAACCCATGCGGCGTTGGTGGCTTGTGTTGATGTTGCTGCTGGCCGGCTGCGCCGCCGGCCTGGTACGCGAAGACCTGCAGGCCCTGTTCGGCCCGTCTGACCCGAAGCGTTTCGATACGCCAACACCGGTGACGGGCGATCTGCTCTATCACCGCGATGTGCAGCCTATCCTCGATCAGCGTTGCGTCGTTTGCCATGCCTGCAACGATGCGCCGTGCCAGCTCAAGCTGTCGTCCTGGGACGGGGTGGTGCGCGGCGCCAGCAAGGAGCCCGTGTACAACGGTGCGCGGCTTCTGGAGGCCGTGCCGTCGCGCCTCTACATCGATGCGCAGAAGCCTTCCGAGTGGCGCAGCAAGGGCTTCTTCCCGGTGCTGAACGAACACCGCGGTGCGCCCGCTGCAGAACTGCAGGTGGCGACGCTGGCGCGCATGCTGGACATGAAAGGGCGTCATCCCCTGGTGCCCGATGCGCCCGTGCCCGACAGTCTCGATCTGTCGCTGGGGCGCGAGCAGGTTTGCCCCGCGCCCGAAGAGGTCAAGTCCTACGAACAGAAGAACCCCTTGTGGGGCATGCCTTTCGGTTTGCCAGCGATGAGTTCGGCCGAGGAGTACACGCTGCGCCGCTGGCTGGCGCAGGGGGCGCCATACGAGGGAGCGCCGGTGTTGCCGGCCGAGACGCTGCAGAAAGTGGCGAAGTGGGAGAACTACTTCAACGGTGACAGCCTGCGTGAGCAACTGGTCAGCCGTTACATGTACGAGCACCTGTTCCTGGCGCACCTCTACTTCGATGACGAGTTGGCGGTCAGCGGGCCGGCAGACAAGCCCCGTCGATTCTTCCGCATGGTGCGCTCGACCACGCCGCCCGGGCAGCCTGTGCAGGAGATTGCAACCCGGCGGCCGTTCGATGATCCGGGCGTGAAGCGACCGTGGTATCGCCTGGTGCCAGTCATCGAGTCCATCTCGAACAAGTCGCATATGCCCTATGCGTTGGGCGAGGCGCGCATGAAGCGCTGGAACGAGCTGTTCTACGGCAGCGGCGTCTATCGTGTTGAATCGCTGCCGCCGTACACGCCGGAGACGGCATCCAACCCTTTCCAGACTTTCCACGAGTTGCCGCTCAAGGCGCGCTATCAGTTCATGCTCGATGAGGCGCAGTTCACCATCATGGGCTTCATCAAGGGGCCTGTGTGTCGCGGGCAGACGGCGCTCAACGTGATCAACGATCACTTCTGGGTGTTCTTCTTCAGCCCGGAACATTTCGGCGAGGACGAGGTGGGCTTTCTGAAACGTGAAAGCCGCAATCTGGGTTTGCCAGCGGCACAGGGCAGCGACAGTCTGGTGATCACCCCCTGGCTGAAGTACGCCTATAACGAGCGCCTGTACTTGCTGGGCAAGTCGGCCTACCTCGACAAGGTCTACGCCCCGCCTGCACCGGGGCCGAATCTGTCGCAGTTATGGGATGGTGACGGACGGAATCCGAATGCTTCGCTGACGGTCTATCGCCACTTCGACAGCGCAACAGTGCTGAAGGGTACCGTGGGCGAGAAACCCAAAACGGCATGGGTGTTCGGTTACCCCTTGCTGGAGCGCGTGCACTACCTGCTGGTGGCGGGTTACGATGTGTATGGCAACGTCGGCCACCAGGTCAACACGCGGCTGTACATGGACTTCATGCGCATGGAGGGCGAGTTCAACTTCCTCACCTTCCTGCCCAAAGCCAGCCGCGCGGCCGCACGAGATGATTGGTATCGCGGCGCGGATAACGATATCAAGGACCTGGTCTATGGCAAGTACGCGCGCTTCGACGCCGAGACAGCGGTGCCGTTCAAGGGCGGTGAAAGGCCGGAGCAGGAGTTGATGGGCATGCTGGCGCGCAAGCTGCAGGCCGTGTCGCCGACCGACCAGGCGCTCAGCGGCGTAACGGATCTGAACCTGCGTCGCGAACTGGAGACGCTGGGGCGCGTCCAGGGGAGTGCCCTGAGCTGGATGCCCGAAAGTGCCTTTCTCCGCGTTGAGCGCAACGGCCAGCCTGTCGAGAGCGTCAGTCTGTTGCGCAACACCGGGCGCGCCAATCCGACGCGCCTGTTGCGTGAGGAGAAGGCTCTGCTGCCAGCGGAGAATTCGCTGGATGTGTTGCGGGGTTACGTCGGTGCGTATCCGAATGCCTTCTTCCGTGTGGAGGCAGCTGACCTGCCTGTGTTCCGTGCGGCGGTGGCCGGGTTGCGGAGTGAGGCGGACTACCAGGCGCTGGTTACCCGGTTCGGCGTGCGTCGCACCAGCAACGGTTTCTGGGCCTTTGCGGACACTGTGCACGCGGATGCCCTGCGTCGTGACCCCATTGATGGCGGGCTGTTCGATTTCAACCGGCTGGAGAATCGTTGAGCAGACGGCGCGCGGAAGCTGCTTTGCGCAGGGGGGCGGCGGTACAATCCCGCCTCTGATTTTTCTGCGGGATGACGTGCCATGAGCCGCCCGAACAACGACACGCTGCTGCGCGCCCTGATGGGCGAACCCACCGACTACACGCCCGTCTGGCTGATGCGCCAGGCAGGCCGTTACCTGCCGGAATACCGGGAAACCCGCGCCCGCGCCGGCAGCTTCCTTGACCTGTGCAAAAGCCAGTCCTTCGCGACCGAAGTGACCCTGCAACCGCTGGCGCGCTTCCCGCTGGACGCCGCCATCCTGTTCTCCGACATCCTCACGGTGCCGGACGCCATGGGGCTGGGGCTGTACTTCGCCGAGGGAGAAGGCCCGCGTTTCGAGCGCCCACTGCGCTCGGCCGAGGCCATTCGCGCGCTGCAAGTGCCGCCCATGGAGTCGTTGCAGTACGTGTTCGACGCGGTCAGCGGCATCCGCAAGGCACTGCAGAACAGTGTGCCCTTGATCGGTTTTTCCGGCAGCCCGTTCACCCTGGCCTGCTACATGATCGAAGGTGGTGGTTCGGATGACTTCCGCAACGTCAAGGCGCTGATGTACAGCCAGCCCGAGCTGTTGCACCACATTCTCGACATCAATGCCCGCACGGTGATCGATTACCTCAACACACAGATCGAACAGGGTGCTCAGGCCGTCATGGTTTTCGACACCTGGGGTGGTGCGCTGTCGACACCGGCGTACCGCGAGTTTTCACTGCGCTACCTGCAGCAGATCGTCGATGGCGTGATCCGCACACACGATGGCGAGGCGGTGCCTTTGGTTCTCTTTACCAAGGGCGGCGGTCAGTGGCTCGACGACATTGCCCGCACTGGTTGCGACGCCGTGGGCCTCGACTGGACGACTGATATTTCGCTGGCCCGCGCCCGCGTTGGCCATCACGTTGCCCTGCAGGGCAATCTGGACCCCGGTGCCTTGATGGGTAGCCCCGAGGGGGTTGCCCGCGAAGCGCGACGGGTGCTCGACGATTTTGGTCCGTACCATGGTCACGTGTTCAATCTTGGCCACGGCATCTCCCAATTCACCCCCCACGACAATGTGCGGGTGCTGGTCTCGACCGTTCATGAACACAGCCGGGCAATGCGTGCAGCGCAGGCCTTTTCGTATCAGCAGGCGCCTTTGCTGGATGGGGATGAGGCGCCAGACGAGGAGAGCCTGATCGTCCGGGTCTGAGCCCTGCCCTTGGAGGGCGGCGCGTGAAGGATGTCACGACAGGGCGGGGCGAAAAGCCCCACCTGTACCGCCTGAAACAACATGACAAGTTGATGACGCAGGCCTGTAGGCCCTTGGCGGCCTGCTGACTTATGCACACTTTGCGGATCGCCAGCAAGAAGATTTGTCAACAGCTGGGCGCACCGTTTGTTTTCTTTGTAAGTTGTTGATTTGTAATTGATTTCCCTGTTTTTTGCAGCCCTAGCACGAAATTCGAGCCTTGTGCAAGACGCTGTCTCAATTCTCGCAATTCCTGTTTCCCCACATTTTTATCCACAGGTTCTGTGGAAAACACAAATTGCAGAAATGCGGCAAGCGCTTGGCTCTTCAACTTCATTTTCTTTATCAGAAAGTCGCGCCAGATTGATGAAAGAAAAGGTTTTTGTCGTGCGCTGCATGGTGCGAACGCGGGGCGTGGCGCAAGGCCAGCCGTTTTGCTGCAGAGCACCCATGCCGGAGATGCTGATGAGCCGCGACAATCTGGCGCTCTTGTCCTGTCCGGCAGTTGGTCATTTCTGAGCGAGCGGACGGGATGAGCACTGCGCGAATTGTCCGGATCGCCTTGCCTTTGCCCAAGCCAAGGCTGTTCGACTACCTTTGCGAACAGGGTGCGGGCCTGAGCGTCGGTCTGTGCGCGCGCGTGCCGTTCGGCCCGGGAGAGAAGACGGGAGTGATCGTCGCGCTGGACCCCGCCGATGCTCCGCCACGCGACAAGCTGCGCCCGGTGCGCGAGGTGCTGCGCGAGCTGCCGCCACTGCCCGCAAGCTGGTTGGCGCTGGCCGAGTTTGCGGCGCGCTATTACCAGCATCCGCTGGGCGAAGTGATTTCCACTGCCTTGCCGCCTGGCATTCGTCGCGCAGCGCGCTTGCCGCGCGAGGACGATCCAATCCTGGCGGCTACCGCTGCCGGCCGGACCGCACTGGCCGCAAGCAAGCGACTGACCCGCGCGCTTGCTGCGGTGAGCCTGGTGGCCAGCGCGGGGCCCATGCGCCGCGGCGCGATGCTGACGCAGTTGGGCGGCTTGCCGGGGGCGGCCAGCGAAGGTCTGCGGGACGCGCGCAACAAGGGGTGGCTTGAGGTGGTGGCGGCCGCCAGTGACATTACCGCGTTCGATGTGATGTCGCTCAACAGCGAACAGGCCGAAGCCGTCGCCGCTGTCGAGGCGGAGCTTGGACGTTTCGCGAGTTTTCTGCTGTTCGGCATCACGGGCAGTGGCAAGACCGAGGTGTATCTGCAGTTGATTGCGAAGACGCTCGCACGAGGCCAGTCGGCGCTGATGCTGGTGCCGGAAATCGGTCTCACGCCACAGTTGCTGGAGCGCGTGGCGGGGCGGTTTCCCGGTGCGCGCATCGTGGCTTTGCACAGCGGTTTGGCCGACGGTGCGCGTTCGCGTGGTTTCGTGCAGGCCTTGCAGGGCGAGGTCGACATCGTGCTGGGTACGCGCCTGTCGGTGTTCGTGCCGCTGGCGCGACTGGGGTTGATCGTCGTGGATGAAGAGCACGATGCATCATTCAAGCAGCAGGAGGGATTGCGTTACTCGGCGCGCGATCTGGCTGTGTGGCGGGCGCGCAACGAGAGCCTGCCGATAGTGCTCGGCTCTGCGACGCCGTCGCTGGAGACCTGGCTGCATGCCGATGCCGGGCGTTATACGCGTCTGACGATGGGGCGCCGCGCCGTCGCCGAATCGCCGCCAGATACGCGCATTGTCGATACGCGTCGCATCAAGCTCGATCAGGGCTTGTCGCCGCGCCTCGTGGCGGCCATCGGCGCGCGCCTGGAGCGTGGCGAGCAGAGCCTCATCTTCCTCAACCGTCGTGGCTATGCGCCGGTCGTGGCTTGCCCCTCGTGTGACTGGATCAGTGCTTGCGAGCATTGCTCGGCCAACATGGTGTTCCATCAGGCCGATGCCATCTTGCGCTGCCATCATTGCGGTGCCGAATCGAAAGTGCCGCGCAGCTGCCCGACCTGCGGCAGTCACGATGTGCATGCTTTCGGGCGCGGTACGCAGCGGCTCGAAGAGCGCATTGGCGAGTACTTTCCTGCGGCGCGTATCCTGCGTGTTGATCGCGATGCGATCAAGACACCGGCGCAGTGGGAGGTAGTGCGCGACCAGATCTCAGCGGGCGAGGTCGACATCCTCGTCGGTACGCAGATGCTCGCCAAGGGCCACGATTTTCCGCGCCTCACTCTGGTCGGCATCGTGGGCGCCGACGCCTCCCTCTACTCGTCCGACTACCGCGCGCCTGAGCGTCTTTTTCAGCAACTGATGCAGGTGGCGGGCCGTGCGGGGCGCGCAGAATTGCCCGGTGAGGTGTTGATCCAGACGGGGTTTGCCGAACACCCGTTATTCCTCAAACTGGTCGGGCAGGACTTTCCTGGCTTCGCCGCCATGCAGCTGGCGGAGCGGCGGCAGGCGGGTTTTCCGCCTTACAGCTTTCACGCCGTGCTGCGTGCCGAGGCAGATGCACTGGAACAGGCCATGGGATTTCTCGCGCAGGCGCGCGAGCAGGCCTTGGCGATGAATGCACCGGTTCGTTTGTTCGATCCGGTGCCCATGCGCCTGGTGCGACGCGCGCGGCTGGAGCGTGCACAGTTGTTGGTGGAGGCTGATTCACGCCCCGCTCTGCAGGGCATGTTGAACAACTGGACGATGGTTCTGCATGACATGCGCGTGCCACGCGGCGTGCGCTGGCACCTCGACGTAGACCCCGCTGATCTGTAGTCAGGCCAGCCGCAGCTGGCGCTTCTGCTTGCCGGACTTGGCAAGGTACATGCGCGTGTCGGCCAGCGTGACGAGGATGGCGGCCGAGGCCGCTTCATGTGAATGCGCGAAGCCTGCATAGACACCCATGGCATCGCCATGCGCGGTGATCAGGCCGTCCCGGAGTTCGGCGAGCAGGCTTTCGATACCGTCGCGATCAGCTGTGCAGGCAGCAATGGCAAATTCGTCGCCGCCGAGACGGAACACCTGCGCGCGGCCTTCAAGGCGGGCGTAGACCGTTTCGGCGAAATCCCGC
The DNA here is from genome assembly GCF_039544165.1 of Viridibacterium curvum. Classification (NCBI taxonomy): domain Bacteria; kingdom Pseudomonadati; phylum Pseudomonadota; class Betaproteobacteria; order Rhodocyclales; family Rhodocyclaceae; genus Viridibacterium; species Viridibacterium curvum. The sequence goes on along the minus strand of NZ_BAABLD010000008.1, from coordinate 17,472 downwards.
AGCAACTGATCGCCCGTGGTGTAGCCCTCGCGCTCGTTCACGACTTTGACGCCGTCGATGTCGACGAGCACCAGCAGGTGCTCGTTGGGTGAAGGCTCGGAGGCGTAGACAAAACCGTTCTTGAGATAGGCGTCGAAGGCATAGCGGCTGCCTGCACCAGTGAGGCTGTCGATGTTGGCGAGCAACAGCGCCTGGTTCAGCTGCTCCAGGTACAGGTCTTTCTGTTGCAGCGCCAGTCGCAGCCGGTCAGCGAGCGCGAAGGCGAGCAGCAGGGCATCGAGCGTGCCACCGAGCAGGGTGAAGAGCTCACTATCGACGAGATCCGGCATCAGGCCGAGATTGGCCGGCAGGATCAGGCAGGCCGGAATGATCAAGGCGCAGAACGCGAGTACGAAGTAACGTGCTGGGCGGTATCCATTCTTCATGCTTGCGATACCACTCCACAGTGCCAGCACAAGCCATACCGCGATGGTGATGGTGGCTAGACAGTGGGCCCACGCGGGTGCAATGAAGCAACTGGGTGCGAGCAAGGCGGGCAGTACAAAATTGAGGCGGCTCCAGCGGGCGAGTTGGGGGTGATGCATGTCGAGCTTGAGGAAGCTCAGGTAGAACTGCGTGTTGAAAACCGGCAGCAGGAAGAAGGGCAGGTAGTTCCAGCCCAGTGGCCATTGCAGGGCAGTCAGCGAGGCGGGCAGATTGAAGACGGCAGCCCAACCGGCAGCGTACGCAAGCAGGTAGGTGGCGTAGTGCAGTTGGCTGCGGTCGCGTACCGAGGCGAACATGAAGAGATTGAACAGGGCCAGCGCCAGCAGTGTGCCCAGGCAACCGAGTGCGACGGTGCTGCGGAGAGCCACGTGATCGAGGTAGTCGGTTTCCTTCCAAAGCTTGAAATGTGGGTAGGAGCGGAAGTAGGGGCTGCTGAACTCCACCAGCAAACGGTATTGCCCCGGTTGCAGGCGCATCAGTTCGCCGTAGTGCATCAGATATCGGTGCGAAGACCAGTATCCGTTCTGGCGGGTGCGAATGCTGGCGTCGGGAGCAATGAGGTGAAAGCGCAACTGTTCGACGACCGTGTTGCCGACTGCGATGACCCAGTTGCCGGCTTCACCCGGGGGAACCGTGAAGCGCGTATCCAGCACGTAGTTGCCACCGAACAGGCTGGGCGCCTTGATGGCGGGCTGGCTGTCAAGCTCTGCGAGGAGTTGTGCCGTGCTGCCGTAAGTGCCGTCAATGAGCTGACGGTAGGTCGCGCCGGCTTCCAGATCGGCCGTGGCCTGTGCCTGTGCCAGCCAGGGGGCGAGCAGGAAGAGATGGCAACAGGCAATGAGGACGTTCAGACAGGGCTTCATGGGCTGGGAAGCTGGACGTATGGCGGATCACGGGCATGATCCAGGTGCTTCCGACCCTGCCGGTACGACTATAGTTTAGCGAAAAGCGAAATCCCAGCCCGGATTCTCACGATTCTGCGAAGGATTGCCCGACCCTGATGCTTAGAAGCGGTAGCGCAATTGGCCGGCGATCGTGACCGGATCTTTGGTGTAGCGCGGGATGATGATGACAGCCACTTCAACCTGTTTGATCACGGTCACAATCTCCGGGATTGCCATGATCTTCACGCCACCGATGTAACCCGAGATGAAGCCCACCACAGTGCCGACATTCAGCGAAGCATACTCATTGCTGGCCAGGTTCCACTGGAATTCTCGCCCGGCATAGACCGACCAGCGACGTATGCTGTTGTAGTACGTGCCAACAGTGTAGCCGTCAAAGAGCCGTACACCGATGCCGGTGTTGTGCCCGTTCAGTTCATCGTTGCGTTCCGAGTGCCAGGCTTCGAAGCCGCTGACGACGGCATTCGGCAGGGTTTCTGTCTTCGGCACGAAGTCGAAATCGAGTGCTTGTGCAGAAGTGGAAGAGAGGAGTGCGAGAGCAAGGATTGCGAAGAGTTTGCTGATGGTTTGCATGATCGAGATCTCGTTGTTTGGTCAGCGCTATAGCTGCGCATGTGGCAAACAACGGAGGTCGGGATGCTTTCTTCAGCGGGTTTTTTTTCGCGTTTTTTTTCGTGGGTAGAACTCGGGAGACAGGGTTTTTCGCTGCTTTTCCCGGCTTGCCTTGCAGGGCGAATGTGACTTCGCCGCGCTAACGCTTGCCAGTGCTGGCGCGCGTCAGGAGTCATCAGACCGCAATGCCTTTTGGATCGTCGGCGCCTGCTGACGCGAGCTTTCAGAAAGGCGCGGAGAAAAAACTTTTCCGACTGTCGCAAGATGTCCTACAAAAAGCGCGATTCTGTCGACTTGGTCGATGCGAGGAGCGGAACGAGGCTGGACGGTCTGCTTTAATTTCCGATAAAATTAGTCGGGTATTCCGACCTTTCCCGCAGGAGTTTCAAGAATGAGCAGCGTTCAGGACCAGATCCGCCAGACCGTCACCAGCAATCCCGTCGTACTTTTCATGAAAGGCACCCCGCAATTCCCTCAATGCGGCTTCTCGGCCGCTGTGGTGCAGGTGCTCAAGCTGGCTGGTGTGACCGACTACGTGGCGGTCAACGTGCTGGCCGACGACGACGTCCGCCAGGGCATCAAGGAGTACGCCAACTGGCCAACCATCCCTCAGCTCTATATCAAGGGCGAGTTCGTTGGTGGTTGTGACATCGTCAAAGAGATGTATTCGAGTGGCGAGCTGCAGAAGCTTCTGCAGGCAGCCTGAATTGTCTCTCGGACCGTGCCCCTATATTGGTTGCTGTGGGGGCGCGTCCGGCACCTGATCACTGAGGCCGCTGGCGCGCAGCCAGGCCTTGCGAGCCAGGTGCATCGTCAGCAGATGCGGTGGCATGCGCAGCCAGTGCGCACGCACGTAGAGCAGCCAGCGCGCCAGCGGCGTCCATGTGTCACTGGCCAGCGGGTGATTGGCGCGCAAGGCGCGCAAATACAGTGCATCCATTAATGGCGTGCGTTGCTTGCGGACATGCCGCTTCAGTTCATCCGGTAGTGGCGTGCCCAGCAGGGCCGTGCACATCCCCACGGCGTAATGAAGCGGTAGCTCCAGATGCAGAAGGCTGGCGCGCTCTTCCAGTTCGCCCCAGAAGCCTTCCTTGCCACCGAAATCGCGCAGCAGACGATCCAGGTCAGAGAGATCGCGCAGGCCATTGTCCAGCTCGCCTTCGTGGAACAGATGGCAGGCGCTATGCAACACCATGTCGGCCGGGCACAGGACAAAGACGCCGGGCATGCCGTCCAGCTCGATGGCGCGGTCCATCAGCAGACGCGGATCAGGCGGGCGTCGCGCGGTCAACGGCAGGATGTTGTGGTGCACGTCCAGTACGCTCTCACGCCGCATATGCGTCAGCGGCGGGAGCTCGTGCATCCATTCCCGGTAGTAACGCTGGTCGTAGACTGATACGGCACCGCCGGTCCAGCCGTGCAGGGCCAGTGCGGCCTCGGCTTCTGGCAGATCCTCGCGATGGAAGAGCAGGTCGATGTCACCGAACAAGCGCCCGCGTGATAGTGGCAAGCCCGCAGCCAGATAGGCAGCGCCCTTCAGCAAAACAGTGGGCAGGCTGCTTGTGGCCAGCGCCTGGCGAACCCGATCGATTTCGGTCAATCCAGCCAGACGTTGGCGTTGGCCCAGCAAGCGTGCGGCGGCCAGGTGCGCACGCGGTGCGGCGGGTACCCGTTCCAGCAGCCCCGCCTGATCCAGATCCTCCGCCAGACGAGCCAGCACGTTGGCTGTGCGAGCCAGCCGGATGACAGGGTCCCAGTCAGCTTCCCGCCAGCCTGCTACGCAACGTACATCGCGCAGCACAATTAGCAAAGGATCCTGGTTCAGACTGAAGGGCTTCATGTCGTCACCCCGGCCGCTGCGTCGGCCATCGCATTGAAGGTGGCGATGGCTTCGTCGAGCTTGCTATAGCGGAAATGCAGACACTCGCAGACATCCACGACATCGCCCATCAGGTCGAAGCCCTGGCGCCCGAGCGCCGCATAGTTAAAGGCGTTCTCGGCGAGCTGCAGGAAGGCGCCGTGACGTGGCATCGCTTCCATCGTTGTTGTCGCGCCGGCTTCGTAACGCGGAAAGATGATCCAGCGTGGCTGGGCTTGTTCATGCATCCGCTGCACGCTATCGAGCGGCGGGCGGACGTGCGCGACCGTGCCTTTCTTGGTGTCCGGCACGACGGGGCCGAACACGGCATCTGGCGCAAAGCGACGCATGATGTCGATCGAAGCATTCTTGAGGTTGATAGGGCGAGCGAGTGGCAGGACCTGCGCGGTGGCTGGATCGATCAGGGTCATCTCATCCGACAGCAAGCGCCAGCCACGGTGCACCAGCGCAGCGCAGAGCGTGCTTTTGCCCGACCCCGGGGGGGCCGGCAGGATTGCGGCAAGACCGTTGCGTTCGATGACGGCCGCATGCGCCATGAGGTACTGATGACAGTAGTTGGCGACACACCAGTTCATGCCCCATTCGAGCAGGGCGAAAGCCTGTGGGCGCGGCAGTGCGAGGAACGGGGCGTAGCCGTCGTGCTCGAAAATGATCTGTGGCTTGATCCAGCGGCGCAGGGCGTCCGTACCGCGCAGAGTGACATGGAAGTCGGCAAAGCTGCCGGGCGCTTCAACGGGATGGTTGGCGTAAAGTTGGGACAGAGCTGTCGCGACATTCTCGCGCTGGCTCTGGATCGCCATGCGCAGCGGGCCAGTCCGCAGTATCAACGACCCCGAAGCCAAGCGTTCCCGCAAGCTTGACGCAGAGAGGGACTGAAGCGGGACAGGGGGCTGACGGAGGTCGGTCAAGTGGCTTCGAGCTGACGGATACGATCCAGGGCGGTCAGGATGACATGCTCCAGCGTTTCGTCAAGCGCAAGGCCTAGGCGTTGCGACAGCTGCGCGGCCAAGGTCACATCGGGCGTGCCATGCAGGCGGGAGGCCTCGAGCACCTCGGCGGTAAGTGGATCGAGGGCGTGCGTGTCGCCGGTGATGGCATTCCACGCCACCGAGCCTTCGTCCCATTTGCGCAAATGCCATGCCGAACGTACGCCAAGCACGGTGAGATCAGGACTTCGGAACGAAGTTGGTCAGGTAGTAGCTGACTTTGGTGGAGTCCCAGGCCGTAGCGCCAGCGTAGGGCGAGTAGGTGCCCTTGGTGGCCCACTCGCTCCACATGTCGGCCAGAGCCTGAGCGCAGCGCGCCTGGTCGTTGGTGTAACCACCAACCGGGAACAGCACGCCGTTGCAGACGTTGAGGTACGCGCCGACGAACTGACGGGCGATTGCGTTATCGGTTGATGTGTCCTTCAGCACGTCACGGAAGGTGCGCGGCGTGGCGACGCCGGAGACGATCTTGACCTGCGTGCAGCCGGGGCGACCGCTCTGTTGCGGGAAGGCATCGTGGAACTTGGTGTCGCGCCAGACGTTGTGCTGCGTGGTCGCGCAGTTGTCCATGTCCAGGCGGCTCTTCCAGGTGTCACAGCTGTCCGGCGTCTTGCAGTTGCCGAGCTTGGTTGCGGCATGGCTGCGCGCGGCGGACAAGGTTTGCGACGGCGCGACGCAATCGGCGGCGAAAACCGAGGGGCTGGCAAGCGTGGCGATGACCGGTCCCGTCGCGAGGCTGGCGCGGATGAGCTTGCGGCGCGCTTCGTTCTGCAGTTCGGTCGAGTCGCCTTGGGCGGCTTGCGGTTTGTCGTGGGAAGTCATGGTCACGGTTTCCTGGATGCTGATCGCGTTGTTCTGACCCTGCGTGAGCAAGAAAATTTCACGCCATTTTGACGGCCCGTATCTGTGGCGGCGCACAAGTACGTCACGGCCAACGGGACAGAAGCAACTAATTGATCCTTCTGAAGCAATAAGGGTGCCCGGCAAAGTCGGCGCCAAAAATGTTTCGGGATCAACGGTTTGCGCTTGCCTTGCCGGGGTTTTTCGCCGGCCACGCCGTGCAGTGTCAAATCTGTCGACGAGACCGCCCGTGCGTGCTCAGGGGTGCACGGCGCGGGCGCTGGTCAGCATCAGCCGACGTGCCATGGTGGACAGGAAGGCGCGGTAGAAGTGATTGCGGCAATCCGGCGACGCGCGTTCCAGTGCCTCCTCGCGGATCTCGATGACGGTGCAGTCCGAGTCGGCGATGACATCGGCGCTGCGTGTGCCCTGCATGCCGGCAAACAAGGCCATTTCGCCGAAGCATTCGCCGGGCGACAAGGTGTGCAGGCGTTGGCTGTCGAGGTTGATGCAGGCTTGCCCGGCAGCCAGCAGCGCGAAGTATCGGCCTGGTTCGCCGCGGCGCATGACGAGGCTGCCCGCGCTGACCTCGCGCCAGTCGGACATGCGCAGGGTTTCCCATATCTCGACGTCCGTGAAGTGCTCGAGAAAAGGCATTTCGCGCAAGATCTGGTATCGCTGCGTCTCCGAGGCCTTGGGGCGTGTGGCGACAAGTCGCAAGGTGCGCGACGCCTGGGCGAGATCGTGCGAGAACTCCAGCCAGCTGGTGTAGCGGGCGGCCAGCGACTTGTGGGTGGCGCGCGCGACGATGCGGTCGAGTTCCGCCGGAATACCCGGACGAATCGAGGACGGCACGGGCGTTTCGGTGTGGCTGATCATGTAGGCCAGACTCATCGGGTTGCTGCCTGCGAAAGGCAGCTGACCGGTGAGCAACTGAAACATCATGATGCCCAGCGAATAGATGTCGGTCTGGTGAGTCAGCGGTTGTTCGCGCACCTGCTCTGGCGACATGTAGGCGGGCGAGCCGAGACCGACGACCATGGTCTTGTCGGCGTCCTTGAACAGTGCTGCGCCGAAGTCCGACACTTTGACATCTGAGCCGTCCGGCTTGGACAGCATGATGTTGGCGGGCTTGATGTCGCGGTGGGTGACGCCATGCATGAAGGCGTAATCCAGCGCACGCGTGCACTTGAAGAGGATTTCTATGAGCTGTTCGTAAGGCAGCAGCCGATCGGGCGTGCAGAAGGCTTCGAGCGTGCCGCCTTCGACATACTCCATGACGAAGTAGGATTCCTGCTCGCTGAGCACGACGTCGAAGGTTTCGGCGATGTGCGGGTGCTTGAGCTTGCCGGCCAGCGCGGCTTCTGTTTCGAGTTGCTGGCGGTAGGCTGTGCCGCGGACAGGGTCGCGCAGGAGTTCGTTGAAGATGCGCTTGATGGCGACCTGGCGTTGGCGGAAAGGGTCGTAGGCCAGGAAGACGTCGCTCGTCGAACCTTCGCCGATGAGGTGCAGGATGTCGTACTTGCCGATGCGTTCCATGGATATGCCGCGTGCCCAGCCTTTTGCAAGCGGTCATCGTACCGCAGGAAGCGAGCGGCCACGCAAAATTGCGTGGCCGCGTCGCATGCAGTGTCAGGATGACATGCGGGTCCTGGCGCGGGCGATGGCGGCGCGCACCTGTTCGGGGGCCGTGCCGCCGATGTGGTTGCGTGCAGCCAGCGAACCTTCGATGGTCAGCGCGGCGGCGACGTCGGCAGACAGTTTCTCTGCTGCGCCGGCAACGTGGGCCATGCTGGCTTTGAGCTCGTCCAGAGTGAAGTCCGAGAGATCGCAGTTGCGTACCTCCGCTGCGCGCACGGCGAGCGCGACCGCCTCGTGCGCATCGCGGAAGGGCAGGCCCTTCTTGACGAGGTAGTCGGCCAGATCTGTTGCGGTGGCGAAGCCCAGCTTCAGGGCTTCGCGCATGTTGTGCGCCTTGACCTTGATGCCGGGAATCATGTCGGCATAGATGCGCAGCGTGTCGATCATTGTGTCGGCCGCGTCGAACAAGGGCTCCTTGTCCTCCTGGTTGTCCTTGTTGTAAGCGAGTGGCTGGCCTTTCATGAGGGTCAGCAGAGCGACAAGGTGGCCATTGACGCGGCCGGTCTTGCCGCGCACGAGTTCGGGGACATCCGGGTTCTTCTTCTGCGGCATGATTGACGAGCCGGTCGTGAAGCGGTCTGCCAGGTCAATGAAGCCGAAGCGCGGGCTCATCCACAGGATCAACTCTTCAGAGAGGCGCGACAGATGGGTCATCGTCAGTGCCACGGCGGCGCAGAATTCGATAGCGAAGTCGCGGTCGGACACAGCGTCGAGCGAGTTCTCGCAGACAGCCTCGAAGCCCAGTTCGCGCGCTACTGATTCGCGGTCGATGGGAAAGGTCGTACCCGCCAGCGCAGCCGAGCCCAGTGGCAGCCGGTTGGTGCGGCGGCGTGTGTCGCGGAAGCGCTCCGCGTCACGCTGCACCATCTCGAAATAAGCCAGCAGGTGGTGGCCGAAAGTCACCGGCTGGGCAATCTGCAGATGGGTGTGGCCGGGTAAGGGCGTGTCGGCATGGGCCTCGGCCAGGGTCAGCAGGTTGCGTTGGAAATCTGCGATCAGCACCAGAATCTGGTCGATGGCGTCGCGCAGCCACAGGCGAATGTCGGTCGCCACCTGGTCGTTGCGCGAGCGGCCGGTGTGCAGGCGCTTGCCGGCGTCGCCGACGAGCGTGGTCAGGCGGCGCTCAATATTGAGGTGTACGTCTTCAGCGTCGAGAGACCATTCGAACGCACCGGCACGGATTTCGTCCAGAATCTGTGCCATGCCGCGCTCGATATCGGAAAGATCCTTATCGCCGATGATGCTCTGGCGTGCCAGCATGCGTGCATGGGCCAGCGAGCCACGGATGTCTTGCTCGGCCATGCGTTTGTCGAAGAAGACCGAGGCGGTGTAGCGCTTCACCAGGTCGGAAACAGGTTCGGAAAAGCGGCCTGACCAGGCTTTGTTTCCTGCGGAATCGGGAGTTGAATCTGTCATGATCGGGAATTGTCCGATGCTGCTCGCCGCCTGTCGGCGGCACTGGAGCACGTAAAAAAACGAGATGGCGAGTATAAATCAAGCCCCGCAGACCCAGACGGCCCAGCCCTTGCCCGCCAGCGAGGCCGGCGCGCGCCAGCCCGGCGAGACCGCCAAGCTGGCCGTACCGGATTTCCGCAATATCGGCTCGGTTCTGCGCATCGTAGCGGTTGGCAACGTGCTGGTTCTTGTGACTGCGCTGGTCCGCGTCCAGCATTGGAGCGGTTTGGCGCACGACTGGCTGCTGCTGGCAGGGGCGACCCAGGTGCCCCTTCTGCTGGCTGCGCTGACCATGTATGCGCTGGGTTCCTGGTTGCCGCGCCTGACCTGGCGGGAGCTGTCTGTCATCTCGGTTTGCGTCGCCGTCCTGGCGGTAGTGCTGGCGCAGGGCATGGGGCTGCTGCCGGGGCCGGCAGGCCAGCATTTACGGCAGATTCTGTGGGCGGGCGGGGCTGCGCTCTTGCTGGTGGGCTATTTCCGCTGGCGGCAGATCGAACAGACGCCGGCGCTGGACGAAGCACGCATTCTTGCGCTGACTGCGCGCATCCGCCCCCACTTCTTCTTCAATAGCCTGAATGGAGTGCTGGGGGTCATCCGCTCTGATCCGCGGCGCGCCGAGCAGGCGCTTGAGTCTCTTGCTGAATTGTTCCGTGAGCTGATGAAGGACAACCGCGAGCTCGTCACCCTGTGCGACGAGATCGACCTCTGTAATCGCTATCTGGATCTCGAACGCCTGCGACTCGGGGACCGCCTGAAGGTGAACTGGGAGCTCAAGTACGCGCCGCTCAATGCCCGGGTGCCGCCGCTGATGCTGCAACCGCTCATCGAAAATGCCGTCTATCACGGCATTGAACCGAGCGCCGAGCCGGGTACCATTCACATTGGTATTGTGCGCAAGGGCCGTGCGCTGGAGATTGGCATCAGCAATCCGGCGACGACCAACGCGCGCAAATCCGTTGGCAACAAGATGGCGCTGGGCAACATTCGTGAGCGACTGGCGCTGTTCTTTGATTTCGAAGCGGCGCTGACGACCGAGGAGCGCGATGGTCAGTATCGCGTCAGAATACGCATGCCGCTGCGCAAAGAGGACAAGTAAATGGACCAACCCGAAACGCTTGATGTACTTATTGTCGATGACGAGGCCCCCGCTCGCGAACGACTGCGCGACCTGCTGGGTGATATCGCCAACGAACAGCCGACGCGGCTAGTCGGCATGGCAGGCAATGGCATAGAAGCCTTACGCTTCCTCGAAACGCAACGTCCCGATGTCTTGTTCGTCGATATTCGCATGCCGGCCATGGATGGCATCGAGTTCGCCCAGCACGCCACCCGCCTCGAAAACCCGCCGCACATCGTCTTCATCACGGCCTATGACGAATACGCCGTGCAGGCTTTCGAGCTCAACGCCATCGACTACCTGCTCAAGCCCGTGCGTGCCGAACGCCTCGCGTCTGCGCTCGACAAGGTGCGTCGTGTCGCTCCGGTCGGGCATGACAAGATCGACCAGTTCGCCGAGCCGCGCCGCCACCTGACCTGCAGCGAGCGCGGTCGTATCCACCTGATTCCCGTCGGCGAAGTCGTCTTCCTCAAGGCTGAGCTCAAGTATGTGACTGCCCGAACGGCTGAGCGCGAGTACCTGCTTGAAGAGTCTCTGGTGCAGCTTGAGCAGGAATTCCCCGAGCGTTTTGTGCGTATCCACCGCAATTGCCTTGTTGCCCGTCAGGCTGTTGTGGGCTTTGAACGCGCACTGGGTGAAGACGGTGGCGAAGGGCACTGGTCGGTGCGCCTCAATGGCGTGCCAGACGCTTTGCCGATCAGCCGGCGTCAGTGGGCACACGTCCGCTCCGAACTCGGCGGCTGAAAATACCGCATGAAGCTACTGCGCGGATCGATCTTGATGCTGTGATGCCCGACGTATAAGGCATACGTCTGCGCTTCTCACATCAACCTCGAACCGCTCGCTACGCTTCCTGCGGTATTTTGAGTTTTTCCTGCTGCTTCGACTCAGGGCGAATGATGACCACCGAACTTCGTCAGTCACTCTCTGCCTACGCCACTGATTCCCTGAGTACCGATGCATTTGTCGCGCTCTGGCGCGAGCAGGGCGATGGGCTGTGCGATCAACTTCCTCCGGCTTACCGCCGTGCGCTCGACGACATGCTGATGCGCATAGAGTCGAGCCGCTTGTTCTCGGGCGACTCCTGTTCGTTCAGCCGCGAGAGCTTGCTGGAAGCCTTCACACTTTGGCTCGACAGGGCCGAGGCGAAACTCAGTTCTTCTTGAATGCCCACCAGGCTGCGAGGCCGGTGAAGCTGGCGATCAGCGCAACGATGATCCAGAAGCCATGGCCGCTCTCTGCCAGCGGGATGCCGCCTACGTTCATGCCGAGCAGACCGGCAACGATATTGATCGGCAGTGCCAGTACGGTGACGATGGTCAGCACGTAGAGGCTCCGGTTGTTCTGCTCGTTGACGTGTGCTGCGAGCTCTTCCTGCAGCAGCTTGATGCGTTCCTGCAGTGCGCTCATGTCGCGTAGTACGACCGAGAACTCCTCGGTGGATTGGCGCAGCTCCTGGCTGTCGGCTGCGTCGACCCAGTCTGGCGGGGCTTGTAGCAGGCGGAACAGTGAGGCGGGTTCGGGAGCGAGAAGGCGTTGCAGACGTACCAGCAGGCGGCGCAAGGTGCCGAGTTCGGCACGCGTGGTGCCCAACTTGCCGGCCAGTAGCTTGTCTTCAACCTCGTCGATGCGCTGGGTGACGCGCCGTACGACGTTGACCAGCACGTCTTCCTGGTCGCGCAGCAGATGGATTAGCAACGCCATTGGCGAGCGCAGCTGTTCGCCACGTCGCACGGCTTCGCGCAGCGTATCGACCGCGCGCAATGGCTTGCGCCGTGCGGACACGACGAGACGCTGACCGACCGACAGCCAGAGGGTCGAGATCTCTGCTGCTTCGAAGCTGAAGTCGTAGTGCACGTCGTTCACGATGGCCAGCAGGGACGATTCGACGCGCTCGATGCGCGTCGAGTGTGAGCCCTCGCGCAGTGTTTCGAAGTATTCGTCTGGCAGCCTGGCGTGGCTGTCCAGCCATTTCTCGCTGGCGGTGTGCCCCAGGTTGAAGTGCAGCCAGAGGAAGTCTCCCTCGGCGGTGTTGGAGCTCGCCAGCCTGGCTGCGGCTTCATCGCTGTCCAGCTCTTGCGCAGGCCTATGGGGAGACATGCGGAACCCGCAGATCAAGCCGTGCTGATCGCTGCCGTAGCGGGTGTCATGAAGGGACATGAGGAGGTCGGGTGGTGCGGACCCCTGTCATTGTGTGACTGATTTGTTACGGCTGTGCGAAGCATTGGTGGAGCGGAGGAGGATCGAACTCCCGACCTTCGCATTGCGAACGCGACGCTCTCCCAGCTGAGCTACCGCCCCAATCAGGTAAGAATTCTAGGCATCTTGAGCAGGCGCGCCAAGCCGCCAGGTGGTCCTGCGTGATAGTCAGCGTCGCAGGTGGTTCAGGGTGATGAGGAGAAACCACAGCACGTCCTGCTGGCGGCGTGCGTAGTAGCGGGCCGCCGAGTGACGATGCGGCCCCACCCTGATGGTCATCCAGTGCGCTGGAGCTCGCTGGAAAACGACTTCGTCATTCAGGTCGTCGCCAAGGTAAATGGCGGGGCGTCCCGGCATGTCTTGGTCGTTGGCCACGAGGTGGTGCAGCGCGGCAGCTTTGTCGGGGGCGTTGAACGGAACAATGTTGAGTATGCATTTGCCGGCAAAACAATATGCGCTTGCGGGCAAGGCCAGACGGATACGGCGCAACAGCTGGCGAGCGAAGTTCGCATCGGTGGCGAGGCGCGTGTGAAGCGAGAGTGAACAGCCCTTGTTCTCCAGGTACAGACCGGCTCGTTGGATGTCGGCGCTGAAGTGTTGGCGGATCAAGGCATCCCACTGTTGCACCTGTGCCTGGAGTGCTGCTGTGTCGGTGTCAGGCAGGCCTTCTGCACCATGGTTGCCGATGATGCGCGCATCAGGCAGTTGTAGCCGGCTGGCCGCGTCATCGCGGGATCTCCCGGTGAGGATGGCAACCGGGGCGTACAGGCCAAGCGTGCGGAGCGCGTCGCGGATTGCGGGCGGGGTGACGGTTTGTTCCGGGCGGCCCGTGATGGGAGCCAGCGTGCCGTCGTAGTCGAAGGCCAGCAGGGGCTTGCGCGCCAGGATGCGGCGCAGATCGCGCTCCGCCGCCATGGATCGTATGTTGCGTTTCATGCGTCGACGCTACCGTAGGCGCGCACACGGGCCTGCACACGATCCTTGAGTCGCAGGCGTGCGGCGTCGCCGAGCATGGCGCCCGCCCAGCGATAGACGTTGTACTCGCGCACTGTGCTACGCAGGCTCTGCATGCGCTCGCGACGCTCGGCGATGGGCATGTTGAGCGCGCGCAGCATGGCCTGGGCGGTTTCTTCGATGTGGTAAGGATTGACGTGCAGCGCTTCCGACAGCTCACGTGAGGCCCCCGCGAACTGGCTCAGGATCAGCACGCCGTCCTCATCGTCGCGTGCTGCGATGAACTCCTTGCAGACGAGGTTCATGCCGTCGTGGATGCTGGTGACGAGGCAGATGTCGGCCGCGCGGTAGAGCTCCTGCACCTCTTCAGCGCCCTTGTGTTCGGTGAACAGGTAGATCGCTCGATAGCCGTCGCGTGCGAAGCGCGCATTGATCTGGGCAGCGAGCTGTTCGATTTCGACACGGAATGCCTGGTATTCGTCGAGCTCTTCTCGCGTGGGGGCTGCGATCTGAACGAGGGACAGGCGCCCGACGAGCTGCGGTTGTTGCTCCAGCAGACTGCGCAGGGCCTGCATGCGTTCGGTGATGCCTTTGGTGTAGTCGAAGCGGTCGAGGCCCAGTGCAATGAGGTGCTGCGCATCAAGCCCCAGTCGCTGGCGCACATCGCGACGACACTTGGCGATGGTCGGCCAGGCGGCACGTTCACGTTCGGACGGCCAGTGAATGGAGATCGGGTAGCTTTCAATCAGGGTGGGCTGGCCGCGGAACGAAATGGTGGAGTGCTCCTGCTCGATACGTGTTTCGAGGTAGCGGTCGACGGTCTCCATGAAATTCTTGCAGTGGAAGCGTGTGTGGAAGCCGATGATGGTGCTACCCAGCATGCCGTCGAGCAACTCTTCGCGCCAGGGGCAGATACCGAAAGACTCCGGATTGGGCCAGGGGATGTGCCAGAAGCTGATGATGGTGGCATCTGGCAATTTCTCCCGGATCATGCGCGGTGCCAGCGCCAGGTGGTAGTCCTGTATCAGGATGAGGGGGTCCTTGATGCGGGCCTCTGCGATGACGGCAGCGGCAAACTTTTCGTTTACCCGTCGGTAGCACTCCCAGTCGGCCTCACGGAAGGTGGGGCGTACGTGAGCGATATGGCACAGCGGCCACAGGCCGCCATTGGCGAAGCCATAGTAGTAGCCCGCTTCGTCGATGCGGTCTATCCACAGGCGGCGCAGGGTGTAGGCGGGCTGGTGCTCAGGCAGAAGGATGTGATCGCGACTGTCGACCGTGTCGCGGTCGGCGTCGCCGCTACCGTGTGCGATCCAGGTGCCGGAGCAGGCGCGCAGGATCGGCTCTACTGCGGTTACCAGGCCGCTTGCCGGGCGCATCGTGACGATCTTGCCTGCACGGCGCACATGCACGCTGGGCTCGCGATTCGAGGCAACGATCAGTTGCTCATCACGCAGATCGGACTTCAGCATGGATTTGAGACGCGCGGCATCCCATTCCTGCCCTGTGGTGTGAGCGCGCCGGTGCTCGTCCTCAAGCTGTCGCAGGCGTCGGCGCAGTTCGTCGGCGACCTGGCTGAACTCCGGCGACGATGGCTGTGGGGCGAGTGAGCCTTCCTCTCCGCGCAGCAGCGACTTGACGCCACTGACCCAGCTGCGCCAGCTCAGGTTGGCAATCAGCACCGTGGTTGCACTGATGACGGCTCCGAGCACGGCTAGCACGCTCAGCAGGTAGTTGCGTGTGTCGCGACTGCGCTGCTCCTGGAAGCCGAGGTCGTGCAGCAGCACCAGGTGTATGCCGCGCGTATTTTCTTCTTCCACGGAGCGCGTTGCGACATGCATGGCGCGTCCCTGGAGGGTGATACTGGAGTCGAGTCGCGAGGCTGCGTTGGCATCGGCACAACGTAATTCGGGCGGAAACTCCGGAGTTTTCTGCAGCACCGAACCATCGGCCCCGCACAGTGCGATGGCCATCAGCTTCTCGTCGCGTATGGCGCGCTGGAATAGCGGCTGCAGGGATTGCGGATCCTTGCTGCGCAGCGCTTCGTCGATGGAGTCCGACAGGGTTGTCGTTACAAGGCTTGCGCGCATGCCGAGATCGCGCAGCACCCAGCGCATGGTCAAGCTGTCGATCAGTGGAATGCTGAACAGTGCAGTGATTGTCATGACGAGAATCAGTGGCACCACGAAGCGCAGTTGCAGGCGAATCGGCAGGTAAAGATTCAAACGTTTCATTGCGACAGACTTTCTTGATATTCCTGTTTTGCTGCGGCTATTCCGTGTGGCTTTGCTGCACAATTAACGCTGGTTTCGCCGCAACGACCGGCGAACTCTTCCACTCTTTGCCGACAAAATTTTTGACCACCTCGGCTGGATCCACTTGCCAGAAACAGAATGAGTTCTATCAGACCGGACAGTTCCCTCCGTATCGTGCTGCAGTTCGACAAAGGCAGTGGTTACGCGAGAGGCATCGTCGCTGGCGTCAGTCATTTTGCGCGCGCTGGACGTCTGGATTGGCGTCTGACGGTCGCTACGGCGGCTGAAGTGCGTGCCCGAAATATCGAGGCCGATGCGTGGATTGTTGACTTCGATGACGACGAGGCTCGTGCGCGGTTGCTGCAGGGAACTGAGGCAGTGGTGGCGGTGGCGAGTTCCCGTAGTGCTGAGGCGAACTGTCCTCCGCATGTGCCGCTGGTCATGTCCGACAACGCGGCCATGGTCAATATGGCACGGGCACACCTGCAGGATCGTGGCGTGCCGGCCTTGGCGTTTTTCAGCAAGGGAAAGTATGCCGGCCTCAGCTGGGCGCAGGAGCGCGAACAGGCATTTCGAGCTATTCCGGGCGTCGAGGAGGCGAATATCCTCGGTAGTCAGCGCATGCTGAACGCGGGCGATGATGCGCTGCGTAACTGGTTGCGTGGCTTGCCGAGACCATGCGGCGTGATTGCGGTGAATGACTCCAGCGCGCAGGATCTGTTGCACGAATGCGCCGCAGCAGGCGTCAGCGTGCCGGACGAGTTGGCGGTTGTGGGCATCGACAATGACGAGCTTGTAGCCTCGCTCGCTCGCGTGGAGATAAGTTCGGTTGTACAGGATACGGGCCGCGTCGGCCGCGTCGCGGCGCAGATGCTGCATGCACGGCTGCAGCGCTCGGTGTTGCCGGATTACCGCGTCACGGTGCCGCCAGCCCACCTGAGTATCAAGGCGTCGAGCATGTATCAGGAGGGCGTCAACCCCATTGTGACGCGTGCGCGCGCTTTCATCCTCCAGTTCGCGGCGCATGGCATCAAGTCCGATCAGGTTGCGCATCACGTGAATGTCTCCCGCTCGTCGATCGAGCGGATCTTCAGTCGAGAATGCGGATGCTCCGTGCATGACGAAATCCTGCGCGTACGTCTCGACATGGCCAAGCAACTGTTGCGCTCGGGCAAGCTGAGCGCATCGGAAATTGCCGTGCGCAGTGGTTTCCGCACGCTGCAGTACATGCATGTCGTGTTCAAGCGCGAGCTGGGGTGTACGCCCGGAGAGTTCCAGTCTGGTCAGGCGCGACAGACTGTTTGAAGGCCAAAAAAAAGGCGACCCGGATAGCCAGGTCGCCTTTGCCCGATCTTCAGGCCATGAGGACGGTATCTGTCCTTTTGTGGATCAGAAATCCTTGACGATGCCGACGCGGATGATCTTTTCGTCGATCTTGGTGCCGGTGTTGCCGGCAAAGTTGGCCGAGGAGCCGACATACTTTTCTGCCGTCGAGCCCGTGGTGTTGCGCTCCCAGTCGTTCTTGGCGTAGCCGAAGTACAGCGAGGTCTGCTTCGACATGCTGTACCACAGACCGAACATCTGGCCGCGACCGCTGTTGCGGCCGTTGGCGCTGCTGTTGCTGAGGTCGTGATGGTGCGAGATGGCGTAGCCGACACCGAAGTCACCGATCGTGTAGTTGACGACGAAGTTGGTGGTCTTGGCCTGGAACGGGATCAGCGAGCCAGCGACACGACCCTTATAGTTTGCATAGCTGGTAGCAAACTTCAGGCCCTTCATCGGCTTGATGTTGATGTAGTAGTGGTGGAAGATCATGCCGGTTTCGGTCGTGGTGCCGCTGACGTCAGCCGTGCGACGGTGCGTGCCGTCGATACCGCCGTTAACGTAGTCAGTGAACTTGTACTCGACGCCCAGGACGGTCACGTCACCCGACTTCTTGCCGGTGCCCGAAGCCGAGCCGCCGTCGTTGTTGTCACCAGCCTTGCGGTTGTCGCCGCCGGCGAACGTGCCCTTGAACAGGAAGCCCACGGGGCCGAACGACAGAGCCTTCGGATCGGTCCAGAACGAGGTGTTGCGGTTGGTCAGCGACTCTTCGTGCCACTGAGCCACGCCCCACTTCACGCCTTCCCAGTCCTTCGGCGAA